>NZ_JBHSTP010000001.1:875341-1265395 GCF_042660285.1 Luethyella okanaganae | reverse complement strand
GTCACTACCTACCTCGAGGGAACGTGTGATAGTCATCCGCAGTCGAGCGTGACGTTCAACCGGCCTCTCGGCTCGTCGGACGGAGGCGCTTCCGTACCCGCCGAGATCTCGGCCACGAAAACCTTCGGGTGTCCAGATTCGACCGTTGTCAGTCTGCTAGATTCGACCATTGTCAGTCTGGTGGATTCAACCATTGTCAATCTGGTGGATTCCGAGTATTGAACCACGATATCGCAGCGCGAAACGCCAAGCGGGGGCAGGTGTCCCCATTGATGGTGAGAGCGTGCGATGCGAACGACCCTCTCCAGAAGTGGTCTCTGCCCAAGTGATCTCCTCCCCATAAAGGGCTGACGACTGACCGGCACTGCGACAGTGGTGCCGGTCAGTCGCGTTCGCAGCCGATGCGAGCAGGTCGTGTTGCGGGGACGAAGGTGTGCAGGATCTTGCCGACCTCGGACCTCTCGAACTCGTCGGCCGGGGCGCGTCTCATGCGGAACATTCCGGCCAGTCGACCCACTGGGAGTCGTCATAGTACTTGGTGTCGGTGATGTTCATCGAGTCCTCCTTGACGCCGCCTGAGCAGCCAGGCTCCACGCCCAGCTCTGCATCCGTGGTCTTGTGCACTCATTTTCATCGATGAGCCGGCGACCCGACGTTGGTGATGGTCGAGCTTCCTCGCGAAAGTCGACGCCACTCAGGCCCCTTTTGGTCCTCAATTCGGCGCAAGATGTTGAGCCACAGGTTGTATTGAGGCTTGGGTTCTTGATCAGTACGTTCGAATCATGAACCCGAGAATTCGATCCCCCCGGACGGTCGGCGCAAGCTCTGTCGCGGTCTTGCTTGTAGGAGCCGGGCTTGTGACCGGCGTTAGTGCAACAAGCAGCAGCGCTGCGGCAGACATAGAACATGTCTTCAGAACGCCGCAATCGCAAACGCACTACACGTTCCCGCCATCGTCTACTCCGTTCAGCTCAGTGTCATTCACAACTAAGGTCGACACCGACCCTGGGCCGACAGCGAGGGTCTACTGGTCCCATTTCTTCAGTTTCGCCGACAAGGGCCCCCGCGGAAATCAGGGCGATGCCTATACCGGAATGCAGGTCACCGGTGCTGGCAACGAGCGTTTGTTCCTCTTCTCGGTCTGGAATGCGACCAAGGACGAGGCCAAGGCCGGCTCACCGGGAAGCTACTGCGTTCCGTTCGACGGAGAGGGGAAGGGGATGAGTTGCCGGATGGCGGTTGATTGGGTCGCGGGTCATACCTATCGTTCCGACGTGAAGCATGAGGGTGACCGCTGGTTCAGCGTCACTGTGACCGACGAGGACACCAGCGAATCCTTCGATCTGGGAAGAATCCGCGCAGGGGCTGACGCGATTTTGCGTGACGGGATGACCGACTTCACCGAATACTTCGAGTGGAGCAACCCGAACTCATCGTGTTTTGATCAACCGTACTCGAGCGCGACGTTCAGCCTGCCTCTCGCCTCGAGCGGCAAGGTCCCCGAAATCGCCGAGATCTCGACCACGGCGACCCCCGGGTGTCCAGCATCGACCACTGTCACCCCGGTCCTCAATGGATCGCGCCATGACGACGCAGTGGGAAACACCGTGCGGGGGCAGGTGTTCGACTCCAGCGGAAACGTCATGCAAGGAAGTCTCTCCGGATCCCCTGTTACCTTGAGGAAACCGCGGGAAACCAAGCACCAAGCATGGGTCTACGCTTGGGACAGCACGCTTCGCCTGCCCGAGAGCGACCAGTGCTTGACTATGACGACTCCCGGTGGTGCCGTTGCCATGACAGGTTGTCGCGCAGATTCATCGCAACAATGGACCTACAGCGCGAGCACTCAGCACTATGTCTCTAACGGCCTGTGTCTCACGACCCAGGCGGGTTGGTACTCCGCATTGACAGTGAGCGCGTGCGATGTGAACGACTCCAGCCAGAAGTGGACTCCGCCAAGTGATCCCCTCCCCGCAAGGGGCTGACCGGCAGAGCTGTGGGGACATCGCCAACACAGCCTGTGCGCTGTCCGGGGTGGAGGACCGTTATGGCTGTTGGTGCGCAGAACTCCTCCGTGACCGAAGCCACCACTGGATTAGCGCAGCGACACCGCTACCGATAACGAACACGTACCAGATCTGGACGGCGAAGGTGAAACTGACGACCAGGCCACAGAGAAGAAAGGCGGAGAGCGCTCCGGCGACGGCGGCGGCGAGTGCGTACCTCACGATGTAATCGGATTCCACAGGATGGTGAATGCGATGCTCGCGAAGACGCCGGCGCACTGGAACGGATAGTCACCGCACCACTTATCCAAATCAACTCCCTGACGACCCGGTTGCGCTGCCTGCCAAGCGAGCACGTTGAACGACCTCTTGAAACTGCCGTTCTGGCAGTATAGGGGACAGTTCGTTTGGAAATCGCCAAACGATACAACTCAACAAGATGCTAGTCATGAAACTTGCAGGGTTCAGCGTTCGCATGTCCTCCATGTTGCTGGGACTCGCTCTGGTGCAGCGGTCGCGGTACCCGCTGCTGCAAACGCCAGCACCTCGGATCTGTCACCGGCGGCCGTGAGCGCCGCTTCGGCAGAGATCCCGGAACAGCCCCTCAAGCAGACTCGTCGACCGGCTGGGTCGTCGACCCGGAGACACCCGGGGCGGTCGCTGGCGCCATGGACTACGTGGCCGACGGCTCACGGTCACTGCCTCGCGCAGACCCTTGGACTCGCACCTGCGAGCGGGGCTACGGCACCGAGACGTGGAACGTGGTCCGCGCTGACGCTTGCGCCGGTACGATCACCTACTACAAGAATGGTGTCAGGCAGAAGTCCGTGAACATCCTCGCCTACCAGGCGTCACAGCCGACAAACCGAAGCGGCGCCGCGCTGGACGCATGGTGTTCCGCGCACAGCTTCCAGTGCAACGGGCTGTACCTCCTCGCGGGTGTCGCACTGAGCATCCTGTTCGGCGCACTCAACTCATAGGCGCGATCAACGAAGGAGAATGCGTCATGAATCCCTGGGCCCGCACCGCTGCGATCGCTGTAGCCGCCGCGGCGTTTACCTACCTGATATTCGGGTTGCTGTTCGGGTTCGGGTACACGACAGCGCACTGGTACCTTCCGGTCCTCGCCGCCGCTCTATCGGGGACCGTCATGCGCTTTCTCGGGCGGCGACGCTCACGCGACGTGAGCTGATCTAGACCCATCCGTAATAGCGACCCGCGGTCGCATGCCGCCGGTCCCCTCCACAACAGGTGGAGGAGACCTTCGTAGGTTGCCGATAGGAACGACCACGAGAACGCCCATGACAAGGACAAGAGAAATGTCTTCTTGATGGTCACGCGTCCAGACTCATTCGCTCAAGAATGTCGCCTGTCGGCGGTTCTAGGCGCGCCGTAGAGGGACGTAGCGGATGAAGCACCCCTGGACTTTGCTCCATGCAGCGCTCTTTCCGGTCGTCAGATCGTACTCTGTGCCGTATACGCCCAGTTGGGATCGGTCACCACCGGAAAAGCGATGTCTTCGCTAGACAGATCGATGCGGTCAGAGTTTTGCCGTCCCAGGACAACTCGGTGTCCAATTGTCGGCCAGCCTGAGCTATGGCCCAAAGGGTGGTCGAGGATGCATCTGTGGACAGCTCAGCACGTACCCAGTAGGTTCGATAGGACGTGAGTCCCGACGAGGGGCTCGAGCCCGAAAGGAGATGAGGAACGATGAAGCGGAAGCTCGCACTCGCGTTTGTCGCATTGACGGTTCTGGTGGGTGCCAGCGGCGCCCAGGCAGCTCAGGCCTACGACCCGGGGGAGTACTACTTCTTCTCCAACGAAGGAGCCTGCCTCGGGGCGATGGATCGGATGGCCAGGTCGGGCTTCGTGATCACGCACTACTGCACCTACCAATTGCAGCAAGGCAGTAACCTGCCCTGGTTCTTTGCCGCCCGCTGACCTGCGGAGATCGGGCACCTCAAGAGCGCAACGATGACGTTGCAGTGGGCTTGACTGCGCGAAGGCACACGGGTGGGACGCGGTCGGGTGCGATCCACTTCATGAAGCTGCTCGCCGACGCGTCCGCGTGCGGGATGCCACGCAGGGGTGTCGTCATGCAGCATCCCGACGTTGAAACGCCGCCTCAGTACGCCACGCTCGTCGCCGAGCTGAACAAGCTGGTTGGTACTGCCCGGACTCGTGCCGATCGGGCCGCTCTGCTGGTTGTGGTCGCGGATACTCTCAGTGATTGGGTGAGCGGTAACCTGACGGTCAACCGGTGAACCTCATCGGGTGCGGCGTGGGCGAAGGATGCGAACGGTGGGGAGCTGCCGACGTCGTACACCGTCGATGGGAACGTGCTGACGCAGCATGTCGACCACCGCGGGGCGGCATATCCGGTTGTCGCTGACCCGTCGCTTCAGTGCGATTGGGTTTTCTGCACCCTGATGTACAACAAGGGGGAGACGCAGACAATTGCGACATGGGGTGGCATTGCCGGCGTCCTCATTACTGCGGGCTGCGCATCTCTCGCCGGACCTATCGGCGGGCTTTCCTGCGGTTTCGCGGCTGCGTACGCTAGCAGCATGGCTCAGCAGGCACTCAACCAGGGGAAGTGCGTCGGCGTGCGAGCGTTCATTTACGTCCCCCAGCCGACCGCTCACATGGTGATTGAGCCCTGCTGAGACTGGCAGCTATTCGAAGGGAGCTGTGATGCGTGAATCCACTAGGGACGTTGTTGACACCCGTCCTGTCGTGCCCGAACTTGGCTGGCCGTTGGTGCTGTCCCTTGTCGTGCTGACGGCGGTGACGGCGGCCGCGGGCATCTGGATGGTTCAGGGGCAGGGTGTGCCGATCTGGCTGACGTCGCTGCTCATGGTGGTGGTGATCGTTGATGCGTTCTCGCTGCCGGCGTTGAACCGTCGGGCACGAGCAGCCAGGCACATTCCAGCATGGGGGCGGAAGTTCTCGGCCGTTGTGATTGGGGCGGGTGTGGTCGTTCCGCTTGCGGCGCTGTTCCCGGCGGCCCTGGACCCGCACCAGTGGGGCTGGGTGATGATCGTCATCGCCGGATTCGAAGTCGCTCTTCTGCTTGTCTCGGCAGGAGTGAGTGTTCGGCTCCGACAGGTCGCGCACTCATAGCGAATTGAGGTGCTGCTGGATGCCGATTGGTGCCCAGCAGCACCTCGCCTGTCCGCCGTTGCATATGTGGCTAGCGATTCTCCGTCCCGACGTGCCGGCAGTAGACATCGCTAGGTAGGTCGTATGGGTCGTCGCGCGTGTAGACATCAGAATCTGCTGATAGCTACGTTACTGATGGTGAAGTTGCTTAATCGGATTTCCACAAAGCTCGCCGGGTTTCGAAGCTTAGGCCCCCTTCACCGGGCATCTTTGCGGGCGGGGGTGGCTCATACAGGAATCACGTTCTGCTGGGCGTCCCGAAAAGGTCAGCGCGTCGACGAGCGTCGCGGTGGGGGATCCGCATACGGCAGCTGACGCTCAGCTGAACGAGCGGCGATACGGAATCGGGCTACTGCTCGCAGACGAGCGGGCCGTCGGTGGTCCACCAGACTGGGTCGGTGCCGTCCCCGTGCAAGACAAGGTCTGCCGTACGGTCGTGCCATTCGAGTGTGTACCTACCCCGAGAGAACGGTGTCTGGCCGTCGTCCGCCGTGTAGTCGCGGGTCCACTGCACCATCACGGATCCGGGTTGCACGATTCCGGCGCTGCCACCGCCCGCGAGCAGGAAGGACCATTCGCTGACCACGATGCGGCAGCCTCCATCACTTTGGCCTGGCAGCACGGTGTACGAGGCTCGGTTGAGCAGCTGGAATCCGCTGACAATCGCGGTCGCCGGAAGGGAGATCGCCACGAGGGCGACAAGTACTGAAGCAAAGGCGATCCTTGACCGTCTGCCGCGGCGCGTGGGATTTGGCGGGCTGACGATGGCGCCGCAGATGATCGCGGTGATGCCGATTGCGATTGCGGTGATCGCGATCTCGAACAGTGTCGGAAACCACTCCCCGACGATCAGCGTGAGCAGATGCTCGTCTTCGCGCCCTGATCTGAGCAGATGACCGTATGCGATCGCGCCGATCAGCACCGCGACGAGCAGCGATCCCACGCCTACGAGACGGATCATGCCGGACCACCGGGCGCGCACGGCCGATACGGTTCCGGACGCCAGTCGCTGGTCCTCGACGGACGGAGCGAACGCAGCCTCTGGCGACTCGACATCATTCGACTGGCCACCCATGGAATCACCATAGGCGCAGCCGGGTCGCTGGGCAACCGGCCATCGGACGTCGATGCTCTCTCTGGACCGCGGTCTATGCGGAGGGTTCGTCCTTTGGGTCAGGGAGGTAAGCGGTGATATCGATCGGTTCAGTCGGCGGTAGGTCGATCGCGGATCTGGTCATGGCGACTCCTTCACTTGACGAGGTGGTGGTTGTAGGCGTGGGCGACGAGTTGCGGTCGGGAGGCGAGCTCGAGTTTCGTGAGGATGCTGGAGATATGTGACTTGACGGTCGTTTCGCCGATGTACGCGGATTCGACGATCTCAGCATTTGAGGCCGCGCGCGACGAGGGGATATACCTCGCGTTCTCGTGTCGTCAGCGCGGCGATCGCCTGCTGGTCGGGCTCGTCACGCGGTGCGGGGGTGAGGTCGCGGATGAGCGCGAGGGTAGTAGAGGGCGCGTACACGGAGTTGCCTTCGTGGACGGTGCGGATGGCGGCGAGCAACAGTTCGGGTCGGGCGTCCTTCATGAGGAAGCCGTGGGCGCCGGCGTCGATGGTGTGCGCGACGGCCTCCTGGCGTTGGTGTGTCGTGAGCACGATGACCCGGGAACGGGGTGATGCGACCAGCACTTGGCGGGTGGCGGTGATTCCGTCGGTTTGGGGCATGCGGATGTCCATGAGGATGACGTCCGGGTGTGCCTCAGCAGCGAGATCGACGATCTCGGCGCCGTCGTGTGCGGCGCCGGCGAACTCGAAGTCAGGTTGTGTTGCGGGCGCCAAACCCTCACCCGTCATCCTGATCCCATCCGCTTGCGCGATCACCGCCAACGAGTGCGCCATGACATCGTGCACGTCTTGGGCCAGCCGGTCGCGCTCGGATAATGCGATGAGTTCCTCTTCGGCCGCGGTGAGCTCGCGTTCGAGCCGTTGCGCATGCAGTCTGGCTTCATATGTCCGGCGGGCGGCCCTCATCGCGAGCCCGGCACACCAGGCGCCGACCGCGAGACCGGCCGCCAACAGGGTCGAACCTGGGTCGATGCCCTCAGGAGTTTGGACTGCCCGCTCGGACTCGACCGAGTAGAACACGGGCCAGCCGTCCTGCCCGAGCGCCGGCAACGTCAGCAAGAATGCGACCGCGACCGCGTAGATTGCGGCGACTGGGAGGGAAGCGCGGTGCACCAGAGGGCGACAGAACGCGCTGATGTTGAACACGGCGTAGAGCAAAGGGAGGTATTCCGCCCAGCTCGTATTACTGAACCTCGTGCTTTCAACCAGAAACTGCAGCACGAGGATCGCACCCATCAGGCCCAGAGCAACGCCCGGCCACCGTCGCGATATCCCGAGCACAAGCCCAAACGCGACGAAGGGCACCACCGCGACGACTGGCCCCAGCGAGACCTATGCGGTCATTAGCCATCCTTCCCCTATCTGCAATTTCCGCAGATAGGGGATTTACTTATTGACATAATGTGCATTATCGGCTATTTAGTACATAATGCGCCGATTGCTTTGAAGTGTACGTTTTGATACGCTTAGCGTATGACTCAGGTAGCAATTACGGATGCGCGCGGACGGTTGGCGTCGATCATCGATGAGGCACGGGTCGAGCCGGTTTTTCTTACGCGCCGAAACCGGCCTGTTGCGGCGGTGATCGATTCGGCGCAGTTGGAGCGCCTGTTGGAGGATGCGGAGGAGCTCGCGGACATTCGCGCAGTGGACGCGGCGTGGGAGGAAGCTGAGTGGCTGGATGAGGTGCCAGTGCCCTGGGACGAGGTCAAACGTGATCTCGGCCTCACTCTGTGACCTACCGCATCGACGTGTTGCCGACTGCAGCGCGTGCGATCAGGAACCTTCCACCTGAAGCGCGCGCACGGATCGGCGCAGCGATCGAGCTCTTGGCCGACCAGCCGCGGCCACCGGCGGCCAAGAAACTCACAGGCCGTCCGGAATGGCGGGTGAGGACCGGGGGCTACCGCGTGCTCTATCGGATCCAAGACGAACTGTTGACTGTCGTGGTCGTCCCCGCTGGGCATCGCCGCGAAGCGTCTGACCACTGAGTGCGGGCTGAAGCCCGCGTCGACGGGAATTGCTCGAACGCTCCGTTCTCAACGTTGATAAGCGGGGTGATTTATAGGGCGATTTTGGGTAATCTACCTATGGCGTTTTCACGGTTTGTCGGAGTAATGTCAAAGACATGGCCCCGACAGCAACCCAGAAGCCGACGATGCGCGCGCACGACGACGCGATGCGCTCGACGTTCCCCGAGCTGGTTACCAAGTTGCGAGACATCGTCGGTGTTCGCCTGGTCGCCTACATCGGCAACGTCAAGTCGACGAAGCCGGTGGCGGAGTGGGCTGTCGGTACCCGCAAGCCCGGGGAAGACGACCGAGACCGGCTGCTCGTGGCCTACCAGATCGCAGCACTGCTGCGTGAGCGGAACGAGGCCGTGACGGTGCAGTCCTGGTTCAAGGGGATGAATCCGGCGCTGAACGACGTGTCGCCGGCACGCGTGCTGCACGAGGGCGACCCGAACGAGGTCGGTCCCGAGGTGATGGCGGCCGCCAAGGCGTTCGCGTTCATCGGATGACGGGCCTGGAGGTCATCGACGGCACGAGCCACGTCTGGCGGGTCGGCTTCCGGCCGATTCAACGGGCGCTGGGACGACCAGAGCTCGGAGTTCCGGACGCTCTACACCGGTGAGAGCCTGCTGGCTTGCCTGCTTGAGGTGCTCGCGCACTTCAGGCCGGACCCCCTGGCTGACGCCGCGCTCGACGAGATCGAGGACCCGGAGGGCGAGGTGGATCTCCACCCCGACGCGTCATCCGGGACGGTGGGCTATTGGTGGCTCGAGCAACGGTTCGGCGGCAGCGCTGACCAATCGGGCACTTACTGCTTCGTCACGCACCGGGAGAGCATCTCGGCGATCCAGGCGGGCTTCCCGTTCGCCAGATTCAAGCTGAAGCCCGTGCTGCTGGACGCCTCGGTGCTGAAAGACGCCGACCAGCGCGACTTGACCCGCTCGATCGCACGGTGGATCTTCGACCTCCGTGACGGCGAGCAGAACGACCTGGTCGACGGCATCGAGTTCCGCTCCCGCTTCGGCGACGAGGTCCGTATGTGGGCCGGTTGCAATCGGGAGTTCCTCGATCACACAGAGGTCGATGATCGAGCGCTCCTGCGAAGTCAGGCTGGTCATGGCGTCGTAGACCGCGCGCAATTGCTCGCTTTGATCGGCACGTTCGAGCACCTGGTCCGCATGGTCTGCGTGAAGTTCCGGTTCGGGCAGGGCCGCTAGGAGTCGTCGCCACCGTCGGGTGCTGCGGGTCTGGTTCAGGAGCACGTAGCTCGTGACGCTGAGGAGCCAGGGGAGGCTCGATCCTTCGACGATTCGGACCTTCGCGCGACTGCGCCACGCCTCGAGGAACACCACGGCCACGACGTCTTCGGCGTCGTGCACGCTCTTCAGCTGCGAGTAGGCCTTGCGGAAGACGCGTGTCCGGTAACGGTCGAAGAGGATACCGAATGATCTTTCGGTACCCGTTGTGGCCTCCAGCCAGAGGGAGGCATCAGCTCGTTCGTCGACCACCCGCGAGACCCCCCGTCTGGAACGAACAGAGGCTAACACGAAGGGCCTACCGGGATGACCTTCGTCGCGACGACAGGCGGAGCAGCGCCGCGACGACAGGCGGAGCAGCGCCGCGACGAAATCGGCATCGTGCAGCGCTTTTACGGATAGGAGATTCGTGGGAACCGGAGAAGGTTTGCCGGACATCCCCTTGTAGCGACCTTCTCCCTGGAGGCCGCAGATTCACTTCGCATTGGGGAAGGAATAGAGGATGAGATCACTCAATCCCGAAACCCGCCAGCGCGTCAGGAACAGGCATTCAGCCGCGATCTATCTCCGGCTGCAGGGCAGGGTCCGGGGTGGGGAGCTTCCCGTTCTATGACTGTCACATCGCTACGAATCAGTTCTCGTTCGATATCGACTTCTACTCGGACGGGATGACAAGCAACATCGGCGCAGCTAAGGTCTCCAACTACCGCAACATCGGGTACTGGACGGCAGCGGCCACCGTGAACAGCACTGGGTTTCAGCTCATTCGGTCAGTTCAAAATGGTTCATCAGAAGCTGCGGTGCGGGCGACGCTCTACGTGACGTTCCTGGTCGGATCCGGATCCGGTGTGTACCAGCTGACGTTCCACGTTCGGGACACGACCAAGTGGGATACATCGCCGTGAATTATGTGATACTGACCTCATGCTGCTGATGCACACGCTTCTCATCGTCACGATCGTGGTCGCTGTCATCGCTGTCCCTGTCCTTGTGGTTGTCTTCATCGTCAGGTGGGCAGTGCGGAGATCGCATCGAGGCGCGGATCGTCTGCAGTAAGCACGCGGGATCACGAAGGGCCGGAGAGCTGACGTTTTCCGGCCCTTCTGCTTGCGTGGGCCAATCCGAGGGATGACGAAACGATGCGGGACCTGCGTCGTCGCGCTGGACTGGCGCATCGCGCCGATAATCTGAGCGTCATGGCCAACTTGACCCCTGAGCAGCGCGCAGCGCAGCGCAAGCTCGTCGGTACCCTCAACATCAAGAACGCGATGTGGTTCGAGCCCAACGGCGAGTTCTGCATCTGGCGGGACCAGGTCGCGGAGTCATGGGGTGGCGGTATTCCTGAGCTCAGCGAGGCTTATGACACGCTTCAGATTCCGTACGTCGTCCGGGCCGAGATGAAGATCCTCCGGAAGCGGAGGACCGCCGGCTTCACGATCGTCGTTGCCTGCGACGACCTCCCAGCGCTCACCCGGTGGGTTCCGTCGTTCCAGAAGCAAATCGACGGCGTCCGTGCCGACGTCGACGAATGACGGCGGCCAACGGCCGCATCTGCGCTGCGAGCGGCCTACGCCTCGTCCCAGCGGACGATGAGCTCGGGTTCCACGTCGCCAAGGCACGGTACCTGCAACCGTCAGCACCGTGGCGGACTCCGGATGTGCACCGTCAGGAATGGGGCCGGTTCGATACGCTCGGTCGCACGTACTACCTGGCCGAAACCGCGGAGTGCGCGTACGCCGAAGTGCTTTCTCAGTTCAAGCGGGCCAATGGGGCGACTGACCCGCTCGTGCCTCTCGCGGCCGCCGTCGACCTCACCGTCGACGAGTTGTTGCAGACGATCGCTGTGGAGTGGGGCGAGGAAGACTTCCGCGGTCGGGACCATTCCGCCGAGCTGGCGAGAGAGTCGGCGCCTGTATGAGATCCAGGTAGTCGGTGGTGGATGGCTCGTCGACATTGCGCACCCGGCGTCGATCGCCGCGCTCGAAGCCGCTCATGGTGGCGATGTGTCGCGGTTCCTTGCAAGCCAGGGTATCCCGTCCCTGAACGTGTCGGTTTTGACGAGCGAGAACAGGCACGTGACGACGTTGCTCGCCGAGATTCTGCGTGACACCGAACTCGATGACGGCTCGACTCCTCGGGGCGTGCATTTCGGTAGCAAGCACGGCGGAGCTTGGTGTCGGGCGGTGTGGCTGCCCTCGCCGCCGTTCGTCGCTGCCATCGTCCCGCCTTCGTTGTGCTGGGCCAGCCCTCCCCCGTCGCAGCCAGCACACATCTGGCCACTCGGATGCATCTTGTATGCTACCTGGGTGATGAACCAGGCTCCCTCTCGTGTCAGTACCTTGGAGACGAAGTACCGGAGGTCCAAGATCATCAACGTCGTACTTGCCGCCGTGGTGGTGTTCCTCGCCGTGGTGCTGGTTGCGCAGATGACCGCGGGAACGAGCCCGAGTGCTGTGCCTGCTCCGAGTGAGACCAGCGATCAGATGCTGCAGACGAGTATCGAGCGACGTGATCCGAATGATCCGAAGGCCATCGGCGACGTCGATGCGCCGGTGGTGATGGTGGAGTGGACCGACATGCTCTGCCCGTATTGCGCGGTGTTCAGCCGTGAGACGCTGCCGAACATCGTCGAGGAGTACGTCAAGACTGGGAAGGTGCGCATCGAGGTGCGTGACGTGGCCTTCTTCGGAGCGGAATCCGAGAACGCCGCGGTGGCCGCTCGTGCCGCCGGCAATCAGGGCATGTTCGCCCGGTACCTCAGCGCGGTCTACGGCGCCGCTCCTGAGAGCGGGCACACCGAGTTGTCGCGCGAGGAGCTGATCGGCTTCGCTCAGCAGATCGGCGTGCCCGACATTCACCGATTCACCGCCGATCTGGACGATCCAGAGCTGATGGCCCAGGTGCGCGAAAGCACGACCACCGCCCAGCGCCTCGGTGTCAATAGTGTCCCGTTCTTCGTCGCAGGCGGCACAACCCTGTCTGGCGCACAGCCCATCGAGGTGTTCCGCGACTTCCTGGATGCCGCAATCGGCAAGGCGCAGTAGTCGATGGAACTCGGACTGCTCGGTGCACTCCTGGGCGGGTTGCTGACCTTGCTCAGCCCATGCTCGGTGATGCTGTTACCCGCGTTCTTCTCCTACGCCTTCTCCACACCGAGTGCGCTGCTGACGCGCACCGGCGTGTTCTACCTGGGGCTGATCACCACGCTCGTCCCCCTTGGCGTACTGGCCGGAACTCTGGGAGCGTTCGTCAACCAGTACCGCGCGACGTTCGTCACCGTCGCCGCCGCCGTGGTCATCGTCCTCGGGCTGATCATGCTCGCCAACATCCCTATCCCGCTGCTGACCTCTCATCGGACCTCTGGCGGGACCTCGGTGGCCTCCGTGTATGCGCTGGGCACCGTCTACGGCTTGGCCGGCGTGTGCGCCGGGCCACTGCTCGGCGCCGTCCTGACCTTCGCCGCCGTGGCGGGGAATGCGCTGTATGGCGGGATGATCCTGCTCGTGTTCGCCGCGGGCATGGCACTGCCTTTGCTGCTGCTCAGCCTGCTGTGGGGGCGGCTGCCGTTCGTCCGCAAGCTGGTGCGCCCCCGTGAGGTTCGCATCGGCCGGTGGCGCAACACCTGGACAGGCATCATCAGTGGCGTACTAACCAGCCTTGTCGGCTTGTTCATGTTGCTGAGCAACGGCACGACCAGCCTCGGAGGCCTGCTTGGAGCTTCTCAACAGGTGAAGGTCGAAGGATGGGTGATGGAACATACCCGCTCCGTTCCCGACCTACTCGTCCTGGCTATCGTCGCCGCGCTCGCGATCACCGCATGGCTGCTGGTGCGGCGACGGCGACCGGGGAGCCAGACAACGGAGTAGTGATCGGCACCGATCAGCCGACCATCTGCCTAGACAGTCTTCTCGCCTGCGCGGTGTAGTTCGGTTGCGTCTTGAACGTCGGAGATCCCGACTTGTATGGAGGAATCACGAGAGCGACAGATGACCGGGCACTCGCGCGTGTTCAGCGCGATGACGAGGGCTTCGCTCAGCTACCGACGTAGGCCGCGAGATGCTTGCCCGTGAGGGTGGAGCGGGCCTCGACGAGATCGGCAGGTGTGCCCTCGAAAACGAGTTGTCCGCCGTCGTGGCCGGCACCCGGACCGAGGTCGATGATCCAGTCGGCGTGCGCCATGACCGCTTGGTGGTGTTCGATGACGATGACTGACTTGCCGGAGTCGACGAGCCGGTCGAGGAGGCCCAGCAGGTTCTCGACATCGGCGAGGTGCAGTCCGGTGGTCGGTTCGTCGAGAACGTAGACATCGCCCTTCTCTGCCATCTGAGTGGCCAGCTTGACGCGCTGCCGCTCGCCGCCGGACAGCGTCGTGAGCGGCTGGCCGAGGGTGAGGTATCCGAGCCCGACGTCGACAAGACGGTCGAGGATCTTGTGGGCCGCCGGTGTACGTGCCTCGCCTTCGCTGAAGAACATCTCCGCCTCGGTCATGGACATCGCCAGCACATCGGCAATGTTGCGACCGCCCAACGTGTATTCCAGCACAGACGCCTGGAACCGCTTGCCCTCGCACTCCTCGCAGGTGGACTCGACAGTGGCCATGACGCCCAGTTCGGTGAAGATGACGCCCGCACCGTTGCAGCTGGGACAGGCGCCTTCCGAATTTGAGCTGAAAAGCGCAGGCTTGACGCCGTTGGCCTTCGCGAACGCTTTGCGAATCGGCTCCAGTAGCCCGGTGTACGTCGCAGGGTTGCTGCGGCGCGAACCTTTGATCGCGGCCTGGTCGATGACCACCACACCGTCTCGGCCGGCCACGGAACCGTGAATCAGCGAACTCTTGCCCGAACCCGCCACGCCCGTGATCGCGCAGAGCACGCCGAGCGGAACATCGACGTCGAGGTCGCGGAGGTTGTGCGTCGAGGCCCCTCGAACCTTAAGGATGCCGGCCGGTGTCCGCACGGAGTCCTTGACGGAGGCACGGTCGTCGAGGTGCCGGCCTGTGATGGTGTCGCTACCCCGCAGCCCCTCCACGCCTCCCTCGAAGCAGACGCTGCCACCCTTGGTTCCTGCGCCTGGACCGAGGTCGACCACGTGGTCGGCGATGGCGATGGTCTCGGGTTTGTGCTCGACAACGAGCACTGTGTTGCCTTTGTCCCGCAGTTGTAGCAGCAGTTGGTTCATCTTTTCGATGTCGTGGGGGTGCAGGCCGATGGTCGGCTCGTCGAAGACGTAGGTGATGTCAGTGAGGGATGAGCCGAGGTGGCGGATCATCTTGGTTCGCTGTGCCTCGCCGCCCGACAGCGTGCCTGCTGGACGATCCAGCGAGAGGTAGCCCAGCCCGATCTCGGCGAACGAGTCGAGGAGGTGCCGCAGGCCTGTGAGAAGCGGCGCGACCGACGGCTCGTCGAGGTCCCGGACCCATTCGGCCAAGTCGCTGATCTGCATGTGGCACAGCTCAGCGATGTTCCTGCCCTGGATCTTCGATGATCTGGCCTCCGGGCTGAGCCGTGTGCCGTCGCACTCGGGGCAGGGCTGGAAGGTGATGGCGCGCTCGACGAAAGCCCGCACATGCGGCTGCATCGCGTCGACGTCCTTGGAGAGCATCGACTTCTGGATCTTCGGGATCAAGCCCTCGTAGGTGAGGTTGATGCCCTCGACCTTGATCTTGGTCGGCTCCTTGTAGAGAAGGTCGTCCAGCTCCCTCTTGGTGAACTTCGCGATCGGCTTGTCCATGTCGAAGCCGGCACCGCTGAAGATGCGGCCGTACCAGCCGTCCATGCTGTAGCCGGGGATGGTCAAGGCGCCTTCCCCGAGCGACTTGCTGTCGTCGTAGAGCGCCGTGAGGTCGAAATCGGAGACTGAGCCCATGCCTTCGCAGCGTGGACACATTCCGCCCAGGTAGACCGCGTTCTGCACCACCTTCTTCTCGACCCTGCCGTCTTTCTCGGTGCTCATCACCCCGCTCGCCTTCCGTGTCGGGACGTTGAAGGAGAACGCCGTGGGTGGCCCCATGTACGGTGTGCCGAGCCGGCTGAAGAGAATGCGCAGCATCGCGTTCGCGTCGGTGGCAGTGCCGACCGTGGAACGGGGGTTGGCGCCCATCCGCTCCTGGTCGACGATGATCGCCGTCGTGATTCCTTCGAGCCGGTCGACGTCGGGCCGAGCAAGGTTCGGCATGAAGCCCTGCACGAAGGCGCTGTAGGTCTCATTGATCATCCGCTGCGACTCGGCGGCGATCGTGGCGAACACGAGCGAGCTCTTGCCCGAGCCGGAGACGCCGGTGAACACTGTCAGACGGCGCTTTGGGATCTCGATGCTGACGTCCTTGAGGTTGTTCTCGCGCGCACCTTGCACGCGAATCAAGTCGTGGCTGTCGGCGAGGTGCAGCTCCGGCGACGTGTCCGTCGTCATGACCATGCTCATCGTGTCTCCATCTGAGAAGGGTGGCCGCCTTCGCGGTCTCTGTCGGTGTCGCCCGGTTCGGGCTCGCCGGCTTTGAAAGGCGATACGTCTGATTCTCCTTCGCCGGCGCCGTCGCGGCAATGGAACCGCTGAAGTGTTTCTGCGGGAGCCACCACTCCGCTGGGAGGCCACACCCTACGACACACCCGCTCACTCGGGAGGGCCTGAAAAACGGGGTAAAAACGAGGTAAAGAAGTGGTCCTGCCATCCTTAGCGCCCTGGAAACACGACTGAAACGCCCCGAACATCGTGCCGGTTGTAGTTTGTTGCCGCTGCACAACAATTCAGTGGTTTCCTCATCTACCCGACCCGCACCGACCTTCCGCAGTGTGACCGACACCCCTTCCTCACGAAGCGCACGCGGTGGCATATGCCTCAGATCGCCAGGTCACCGAAGCCGACCTTCAGGTCGTGGCCGACCACCTCGGTGCGACCACGGCATCCGCCGACTGGGCGATTGTAGCCACCGCCGACGCCGACGGGCAGCTCACCATCACCGACCTCACCGGCGTTTCGCAGTGGATGATCTACGACGACGGGTCGTTCGACCTGATCGAGGCATCGACCATCGACAAGCAGGCAGCGATGAACGCCGGGGTCACGACGTCCGTCGCAATCACCCACGCCTACCTCGATTGCATCGACGCCTACGACCACGAGGTCGTCGACCCCGCTGTCGGTGGCCGCGCGCTCAACTCGATCATCAGCGTGAGCGACGTCGCGATCCAGGCAGCAGCCGATGCGGATGCGGTGCGCGCGTCGCAGGGCATGACGAGCATGCTTCTCGGTGTGCCAATCGCGGTGAAGGACAACTATGACACCGTCGACATGCCCACCACGGGATCATCCCTCTCGTGTTGAGCCAGGACACCGGTGGCTCGCTCGCCCGCAGTGTCACGGATGCCGCGGTCGCGCTCGACGCGATCGTCGGCGTCGACCCCCTCGACCCGGTCACCTCGGAGCAGAAAGGCTAAGGTGCCGGAGTCGTACACCGAGTACCTCGACCCGATCGCCCTTCAGGGTGCACGCATCGGCTACGTGCCCTCGATGATCGGCTCCAACACCACCACGGTCCGGTTCTGGGAACAGGCGAAGGCGACCCTCGTGGCTCACGGGGCCACAGTCGTCGAGGTCAACCCGTCGGCCGACTTCTTTCGGGCCCTCGGTGAGAGCAGCGGCTCGACCAATGAGTTCAAACACGACCTGAACGTTTACATCGCCAACCACCTCGCACAGAGCACCAACCTGCGCCTGAGCCCGAACACCGGGATGCCCGCGGTCACGGTGCCGATGGGACAATCGGTGGCTGAAGACGCCACCATCCCGGGCGCTGCCGTCAACCTTGAGTTCCTCGGGCGCGACTACGACGAGGGCACACTGATCGGTCTGAGCTACGCCTTCGAGCAGGCCACCCACGCGCGGACGAGTCCCGCGCTGTACGGTTCGCTCGACTGAGCACCGCGGTGCCCGCCTCGGATGCGTCGCAATCCGGGCGGGCACCGCCAAGCGCTCAGCGGAAGTCGGAGATGTCCCCCACGTATCGCGTGTGGTCGGCCGGAATCGGTTCGACCGCGGCGGCGGCGATCTCGGCGGCGAATTCGCTCACGTTGTAGAGCCTTCCCGCGGAGTCCTTGCGTGCCGAGATCGCACCGGGATTGGCGCGTTCGAGCAGCGTGGCGGTGATGGTGCCCTCGATCATGTCGCCGGAGACGACGACGAACTCGATGCCGGCCTCATCGAGTAGCGGGAGCTTCGCACGTAGCGCGTCCTCCCCCGCGCGCTTGCTGAGCGCGACGGGCTCGTATTCGGGCATGGTCGGCGTGTTGCGGATGAAGTGAGCCTGGTGGCTCGTGACGAACACGAT
Source organism: Luethyella okanaganae (assembly GCF_042660285.1). Lineage (NCBI taxonomy): Bacteria > Bacillati > Actinomycetota > Actinomycetes > Micrococcales > Microbacteriaceae > Luethyella > Luethyella okanaganae. Next base: position 1,247,513 of record NZ_JBHSTP010000001.1, on the reverse strand, counting down.
TCGCGACCCTTCGCCCATGGCGTCGATCGCGGTGTCGACGACGTTCACCTGGGCGTCGCGGTTGAGCACCATGGCGTAGTCCTCGGCCATGCCGGACTCCATGCCGCCGGAGGCGTTCAAGACGAGAATGTCGATGTCTCCGAGCTCCGCGGACACCGCATCGACCATTCTGCGGACCGATGCCGGATCGGTCAGATCGGCGCCGACCGTGATCGCCGTCGCACCGTCGGCCCGGATCTCGTCGGCGAGCTTCGCGGCGCGCGCCTCCTTGTTGCGAAAGTTGATGACGACGCTCGCCCCGGCCGCGGCGAAGTAACGCACGGTGTCTGCGCCGATTCCCCGCGACGATCCGGTGACGAGTGCGGTCCTGCCGCTCAGCGAACCCGGTGCGAGTGGATTGGTCACGGATGCTCCTCAATGTGTAGTGTGAATCGCCGACATGTCGGCCTGCGTCTGCGTCTGTCGCACCGAGACTACCAAGATCCCCCGCGACGCCGACGCCAGCTGGTAGCTTCTTATCAAACCGAACGGAAGGAGCGGGTCGTGGACGTCATCTCCTCATACGCGTGGATCGCTTGGATCGTCCTCATCCTGATCTTCGTCACGATCGAGATGCTCACCCTCGAGTTCACTTTCCTGATGATCGCCGTCGGCAGCCTGGGCGGGCTGATCTCCGGTCTGCTGGGCGCTCCATGGTGGTTGCAGATCGTCATCTCGGCGCTCTTCGCCGTGCTTCTTCTGCTGACCATCCGACCGCCACTGCTTCGCGCCCTGAAGAAGGGCGGCGATCCCGCCCGGAGCAACGTCGACGCCCTGCTCGGGATCGACGGTCGAGTCGCGACCTCGATCGGCCCAGCCGGCGGCCAGGTGCGCCTCGCGAACGGCGAGACCTGGACCGCCCGCCTCTCCCCCGTCACCGAGCAACGGGTCGTCGCCGCCGGCGAACGCGTGCTCGTGACCGCAATCGACGGGGCGACGGCCGTCGTCGTTCCTGCTGAAAGGAGCGTCACATGACGGATCCCACCCAGATCGTGGTGCAGATCATCATCTTCGTCATCATCGCGGTCATCGCGATCTTCGTGCTCGTCACGCTTTTTCGAGCCATCCGCATCATTCCGCAGGCTTACGCGGGCGTCGTGGAGCGACTCGGTCGGTACCACAAGACGCTCACACCCGGCCTCAATATCCTGGTGCCGTTTATCGACAAGCTCCGACCGCTCGTCGACATGCGTGAGACCGTCGTCTCGTTCCCGCCGCAGCCGGTCATCACCGAGGACAATCTCGTCGTCTCGATCGACACGGTCGTCTACTTCCAGGTGACAGATGCCCGTGCCGCGACCTACGAGATCGCGAACTACCTCGGTGCCGTGGAACAGCTCACAACCACGACGCTGCGCAACGTCGTCGGCGGCCTGAACCTCGAAGAGGCGCTCACGAGCCGCGACAACATCAACGGCCAGCTGCGCATCGTGCTCGACGAAGCAACCGGAAAGTGGGGCATCCGTGTCTCCCGGGTCGAGCTCAAAGCCATCGATCCGCCCCACTCGATCCAGGACTCGATGGAGAAGCAGATGCGTGCCGAGCGTGATCGCCGCGCACTCATCCTCACTGCCGAGGGAACGAAGCAATCCGCCATTCTCACGGCGGAGGGAGCGCGTCAGGCCGCGATCCTCAGCGCCGAGGGCGACGCCAAGGCGGCCGTTCTGCGCGCGCAAGGCGAGGCCGAGGCCATCATGACCGTCTTCAAGGCGATCCACGAAGGGGATCCCGATCCGAAGCTGCTCGCCTACCAGTATCTGCAGACGCTGCCCAAGCTTGCCGAAGGGCAGGCGAACAAGCTCTGGATCGTCCCGAGCGAGTTGACCGAGGCGCTCAAAGGCATCGGCAGGGCGTTCGGTCAAAGTGCGCCCGGCCAGCCGGGAACGCCGGCCGCCGGGGATCTGCAGGACCGCCAGACCTAGAGACGCTGCGACGCGATGTCTTCTCGGCGAGGCGGCACTTATCTGGACACCCCGTGGCCGCGGGTCCTCGCGCATCGGGGACTCGCGATCGAGGCGCCCGAGAACACGCTCCTCGCCTTCTTGAAGGCGCTCTCCACGGGGGCGACGCATGTCGAGACGGATGTTCATGCCACGCTCGACGGGATCGCAGTGATCAGCCACGATCGCGACCTGTCGCGGCTCGTGGGCCGCGACATCCGCGTCGATCAATTGACCCTCGCCGAACTCAAGCGCATCGACCTCGGGCACGGGCAGTCGTTCGCCTCCCTCGCCGAAGCACTCGACGCCTTTCCCGAGACGCGTTTCAATATCGATGTGAAAAGCGATGACGCGATCGAGGCGACGGCACTCGCGGTGCGGCATGCCGGAGCCGTCGCCCGTGTTCTCGTCACCTCGTTCTCCGAATCCCGTCGGCAACGCACGGTCGCGCTGCTTCCCGGTGTGGCCAGTTCGGCGTCCGCCCCCAGGTTTGCGTTGGCTCTCCTCGCGGCGAGGCTCGGCATGAGCGATAGCGTGCGCCGCGCCCTGGACGGCCTCGTCGCCGTGCAGATTCCCGAGCATGCCGCCGGGCTGCGCATCGTCACGCCTCGACTCCTTCGCGCCGTGCACCGTGCCGGGCTCGAGGTGCACGTCTGGACGGTCAACGAGCCGGCCGATATGACGAGGCTGCTCGATCTCGGCGTGGATGGACTCGTGACCGATCGCTGCGATGTCGCGGTATCGCTTGTGGGCAGCCGCGGCTGAGTCGGCGGCGGCGGATCCACGGACCGAACAGGGAGACTGGGAGTTGTCTGGCAATCCTCGGATTACAGAAAGATAACGTCCAGCTTGACGGTTTATAACTGAGCATGCATCGCGAGAGGAGACCACACAATGGCAGATCGTAGTTTGCGTGGAATGAGACTGGGCGCCCAGAGCCTACAGAGCGAAGAGGGCGTCAGCTTTTCTCCGCGCGCCAATCACACATATCTGTGTGCCGCGTGCGGCCGTGAGACGGTGATGACCTTCGCCGCGGACGCGGAGGCGCCTGACGCCTGGGAGTGCAAGTACTGCGGCCATGAGGCTACCCTGCTCGTCGACTCGAAGCCGGTCGTGATCGACCACTCCGAGGAGAAGGTCGCCCGTACCCATTGGGACATGCTGCTCGAACGACGCACGCGCGCCGAGCTCGAGGATCTGCTGCAGGAGCGGTTGAGCCATTTGCGTGCTCGCCGCGGCGAGCACAAGATCGGCGCATAGAGGCCTCCTCCCTCTGGATTTTGGCCTTCGGGTCTAGACAGATCACGTCTACGCGTATCGGGCTTAGTCGCGCCACCACCTCCTCCGTGCGGCGGTGAGGTAGGCGAGCAGGAGTCCGGCGAGTCCGACGCCGGATACGAGCCATTCGATGCCGCGCCCGACTGCGATGGCCGGGGTGACCGTGTTGCTCAGGGGAACGGTCTGCACCATCGCGCCGGAGGTGAACGTTGGGAGACTGTCGATCGTGCTGCCGTCGGGCGCGACGATCGCGCTCGTGCCGACTGTGGAGATGTTGACGACGGTGCGACCGGCTTCGATCGCCCGCATACGCGCTATCGCCAGTTGCTGGACGCTCTCGTCGGTCTGATTGTCCGCGCGGCCGAAGTCGGCGTTGTTGGTCTGGGCGAGGATGATCTCGGCATCGTTGGAGATCATCTCCTTGATCAATTGGTCGTCCGCGATGTCGAAACAGATCGCGACCCCCGCGATGACGCCATCGATGTCGAAGACGTTGTTCTGCGTCCCACTCGTGTAATCGCGGCTGATCAGGTCGATGAGGCTCGGCGCGAACGGGCGCCAGAACGCCCGGTCGGGCATGTACTCCGCGAACGGAACCGGATGCACCTTGTCGTAGATGTCGACGGCCCCCACCCCCGCCTTCCAGAGCAGCGAGGTGTTGTAGTACTTCTCGTCACGGTGGGTGATCGTGCCGGTCACGAGGGGCGTCCCCATCTGTCGACTGATGTAGTCGAGAACTTTTGCGGCCTGCGGAGCCCGCAGCGGATCGATGTCCGCGCTGTTCTCGGGCCAGACCACCATGTCGACGTCCTCTCCGACGAGGGGCAGCGTCGCGGAGACATGATCCTGCAGGATCTCACCCGGTGAATAGTCGGCGAAGAGCCCGGCATCCGCATTGCCTTGAACAGCGGCGAGCCGGGTGGTTCCCGATTGGATCGTCGGCCAGGCGGGAAATGCCAGCAGCAGCGCTACCGCAGCCATGGCGATGCCGCCGCGCCAGGAGACGGAGAAGGCCCGCTCGCGCACGAGCTGCACCCCGAGCGCGGCCAGCCAGGCCAGAAGGAAGCCCAGGCCGGATACGCCGACCCAAGCCACGAGCGGCCCGAAGGGGCTTTCCGACTGCGAGATGGCCAGCCGACCCCAGGCGAAACCTCCATACGGCCACACCGCGGTGAAGGCTTCTCGCGCGGTCCAGAGGCCGGCGACGACGATCGGCACCATGCCGAGCCGTCCGAGACGCGTCGGCCAGGTGCGTGGGCCCCACGTGAGCACAACCGTGATGAGGGATGCGCCGATCGCGAAGAAGATCGCCTGGAGGCAAGCAAGGGCGAGCCAGGGAACCGGTCCGAGATAGAGCGTGAGCCAGGAGATGTGCACGCTCCAGAAGCTCAGTCCCGTGACCAGGCCCAGGAGCATGCCTGTCCACGGTCCGCGCCCGACGAGTGCCGAGAGGAATAGCGCGACGGCGATCGGGGCCAGCACCCACCAGCCGCGGTCGGGGAACGCCCCGTCGAGCATGGCTCCCGCACCGGCGGCGAGGAGCAGCGCCACCCAGAACGGCATCGTCGCTGCGCTGCGCTGGAGCGGGCTGGCCGGGTTCACCAGATCAGCCTATGCGAGTAATACCGGGGTTCTCTGCATGCGGCGGTCCGAGCGCCGCAACGAGCAGCGACCGTGTCAGGACGGCCGTCGTCAGGCGACCGAGGAGTAGGCGACGATACCGCGGCGGATCGCATCCATTGCCTGACGAGCCGTGCGTCCCAGCGGGTTGTCGGCGACGAGCGACAGCTGGTCGAGCAGATCGATCGTCTGCTTCGTCCAGCGCACGAAATCGCCCGCGGCCATGTCGGCGTCTGAGAGCACCTCGCCGAGAGCCGCCCCGCGAGCCCACTTCCACATCGCGAGGCAGAGTCCGGTGGCGAGTGGCTCGCTCCCCGGCAGCTTGTTGTCGCGCTCCAGATCGTCGAGAACGCTCCAGAGCTCTTGCGTCCGCTCGAGCGCAGGACGGAATGCCCCGCGGGGCAGATACCGGTCCGAAGTGACTCCTTCGTCGCGACGTGGCTCGTAGACGAGGGCGCATGCCATGGCGGCGATCCCCGGCGGTTCGAGCTCCTTCCAGATTCCACGGCGCAGAGATTCGGCGACGAGGAGGTCGCGCTCGCCGTAGATACGGCGCAGCACCCTTCCACTGCGGCTCGCCCCGACCCGGCCATGAGCGTCCTGTTCGAGATAGCCGAAGCCGAGCAGCACGTCGGTGACTCGGTCGAAGACTCGGGCTATGGCGCCCGTGCGGGTTTGGATCTGCTGGCTCAGCGCGTCCGTCTGTTTCTTCAGCCGCCACCAGCGTTCCGCCCAGCGCGCATGCTGTTCACGTTCCGGGCAGCCGTGGCAGGGATGCGAGCGCAGGCGTGAACGAAGCGCGCCGAGCTCGCGCTGCCGTTTCTCGCGTACCGCGCGTGACTGCTGCTCGTTCTTCGCTCCCTGCTTCTCGAGCGCGTTCAACGAGCGGCGGATGGCGGCGTATTCGGTGAAGTCGCCCAGATGGCACCGCATGGACTTCTCGTAGCCGGCCAGCGACTCCACCTGCTGGCGTACGGTGCGCGCAAGGTCGACGACGGCCCTGTCGGCCTGGAACTGCGCAAACGACGACTCGAGGATCTCACGCGTGCGCTCCCGACCGAACTGCTCGATGAGGTTGACCGCCATGTTGTAGGTGGGCCGGAAACTCGAGTTGAGCGGGTAGCTGCGTCGTGAAGCGAGGGATGCCACGGCCTGCGGGTCGAGCCCGTCCTGCCACTGGATGACCGAATGGCCCTCAACGTCGATGCCGCGACGTCCTGCGCGACCGGTGAGCTGCGTGTACTCCCCCGGGGTGATCGGCACGCGTGCCTCGCCATTGAACTTTTCGAGCTTCTCGAGCACGACGGTGCGTGCCGGCATGTTGATGCCGAGCGCGAGCGTCTCCGTGGCGAAGACCGCCTTTACGAGCTTCTTCTGGAAGAGCTCCTCGACGACCTCCTTGAAGGCGGGGAGCATGCCGGCGTGGTGTGCGGCCACTCCGCGTTCCAGGCCTTCGAGCCATTCCCAGTAGCCGAGCACCGCGAGATCCTCGTCGAGCAGCGTGCGGCATCGCTCCTCGACGATCCGCCGGATCTCGTCGCGTTCATGCGCCTGCGTCAATCGCACCCCATCGCGCAACACCTGTCGCACCGCCTGATCGCAGCCGATCCGGCTGAACACGAAGAAGATCGCCGGGAGCAGATTCTTGCCTTCGAGCAGGGCGATGATCTCCGAGCGGTGCATCCGCCCGGCATTGGCTGTCGGGCGGTGGTAGCGGCCCCGATCGCCGCCGCGCCGTCCGGAGAGCGAACGGACCTGGATCGAGCGCCCACCGGCCTGGGCGAGCCGCATGAGCTCCGGGTTGACACGGGTCGTCGCGGCGAGTCCGGACGAGTCGAAGAGATCAAGCATCTTGCTGCGCACGAGCACATGCTGTTCGAGCGGCACGGGGCGCTCCTCGGAGACGATGACGTCGGTCTCGCCTCGCACCGCCTGCAGCCAATCGCCGAACTCCTCCGCGTTGGAGACGGTCGCGCTGAGCGAGACGAGCCGCACCTCTGACGGGAGGTGGATGATGACCTCCTCCCACACGGCGCCACGGAACCGATCGGCGAGATAGTGCACTTCGTCCATGACGACGTAGGCCAGATCCGAGAGCAGCTCGGAGTCGGCGTAGAGCATGTTCCTGAGCACCTCGGTCGTCATGACCACGATGCGCGCGCCCGAGTTGATATTGGTGTCACCGGTGAGCAGGCCGACATCGTCCGGACCGTACTCGGCGACGAACTCCTGGAACTTTTGGTTGCTGAGCGCCTTCATCGGCGCCGTGTAGAAGACCTTCGCGGAGACCTCCTGCATCGCCAAGAACACGGCGAACTCGGCGACGATCGTCTTGCCTGCACCCGTCGGTGCTGCCACGAGAACGCTACGGCCCCCCTCGAGGGAACCGCAGGCGGCACGCTGAAAGGGGTCGAGGTCGAAACGCAGGCCGTCACGGAACGCCTCGAGCTTCGGCTGAGCTCGACCGGCCCGGGATGCCGCATAACGCTCAGCCGGCGAGAGTGTGTTCACGCCCCCAAGCCTAGACAGCGAGTTCGGCCTCGAGCTCGCTATTCCTTTTCGCCACGCGCCTGTCATGCAGGAAGGCGATCGCCCACGCGGCGAAATAGAGCAGAACCATCGGAATGGCGAGGAGGAACATCGAGATCACGTCGGCCGCCGGCGTCGCGATCGCGGTGAAGAGGCAGATCACGAGGATGGCGACCCGCCAGGACTTGATGATCGACTGGGCGCTGACGACCCCGGCGAAGTTGAGCAGCACGACGAAGACCGGCAGCACGAACGCGATGCCGATCGCAAGCACGAGCTTGAGAACGAAATCGAGGTAGAAGCTCGCATCGATGTAGGCGGCGTCCTCCGGCGGCGCGAACCCCGTCATGAGCTCGACCACGTGCGGAAGCACGTACCAGCCGGCGGCGCAGCCGAGCAGGAAGAGCGGAACAGCGGTGAAGAAGAACCCGAAGGTGTACTGTTTCTCTTTGCGAGTGAGCCCCGGCGTGAGGAAGGCGAAGACCTGGTACAGCCATACCGGGCTCGAGACGACGACCCCGACATAGAAGGCGATCTTGAGTTTCAGGTCGAAGGCGCCCGTGATGTTGGGGTAGTTGATCTCGGCGTTGCGATTCTGCGCTTCGGCGATGACGAGCACCGGCTCACGCAGGGCATCCCACACATAGCCGGAGAGAAGCCAGCCGATGACGGCACCGACAACAATTCCGGCGGCAGCGAGAAAGAGCCTCTTGCGGAGTTCCAGCAGGTGCTGGCCGAGCGACATTCTTCCTTCGCGGTTCGTACGCCGTTTCTCGCGCACAGCCACGGATACTACGACTTGGTCGTGGATTCGGTGGAGCCTGTGGTCTTCGGGACCTCGGCGGCAGGAGCGGAACCGCCGGCTTCAGCCGCGGGATCCGTGGGGTCGTCGCTCTTGACCTCGTTTCTCAGGATCTTCATCGACTGACCGAGGCTACGAGCGAGTGCCGGAAGTTTCGGAGCGCCGAAAAGAAGCAGAATCACCACGAGGATGATCAGGAAGTGCCATCCGGTGAGGTTGTTAAGCATGAGGCGGTGTCCAATTCTGGGCGGAGTGTTGCAACAGTTTACCTCGCTTTATCGCAGCATCCCTACGGGCTTGCCGACGACGTGCCCGCTCGGCACCGTGCCTGTCGACAGCGAAGGCGAGCTGTTCTCGATCGCCGAACACATCGGACGGGCGCCTCTTCAGGGCAACGGCGTCGAGATTCGCGTCGAGTCGATCGAGCTGGTCTCCGAGCGACTCGAGTTCCGCCAACGCGGCGAGGCTCTTGCGCCCGAGTACGAACGCGAACCAGACGAGCATCGCGACGAGCACGATCACGAGCCCACCCCAGACGAGGATCCACGACCACCACGGCATACTGTCAGCCCCGCTCTGCCGTCGGAGAATCGTCGTAGCGCGCGGAGCCGGCAGCGGCCCAGTCCGCGACGATCCGACGCGCTTCTTCTGGCCCGAGCACCGTGACGATGCCGGGAAGCCCGGCGACGAGCCGTTTCAGCCCGTGGTAATGCGCGACACGCAAGCTCGTGCGCACGCGACCACCGGCCCTCGTCGCGGTCGCACCGTCGGGGACGTAGTCGGCGAGCAGCGGCAGGGCCTCAGACGGCAACTCGATCAGCACGGTCAGGTCGTCGGCGGAGCCCTCGAAGAGGGTTTCCGGCAGCGTGACATCGGCCGGACGGTAGCTGATGGCTTCATCTGTGGCCTCGAGCTCGCTCATCCGGTCGAGTCGAAAGGTGCGTACGGCCTCGCGCAGATGGCACCAGCCGCGCAGATACCAGTCCTGGTCGACGGACTCGATGCGCAAGGGGTCGACCCGGCGGCGTTCGTGTTCTCCGCGCGAATTGAGGTAGTCGAACTCGATCTGCTTCTCGCCGGCGACGGCCGTGCGGATGGTCCCGAGCACCTCGTCGGTCGCGGCGCCGGCGACGGCGAGCTGGCTGGGCGTCGCGGAGGCGCCGCGGGTGAGCTTGGCCATGAGCGAGCTGACGGTGTCTCGGTCGGCGTTCTCGGGCAGCGACGATAGATATTGCAACCCGGCGATGAGGGCGGCCGCCTCGCGTGCCGAGAATCGCGGAGAATCGTCGATGGCGACCTGATGCGTGAGCACGATCCGATCGTGCTCTTCGAACTCGTCCCATACGATGTCGAAAAGATCTCCGTGCTGGTATTGCCGGGTCTCGCCGGGGATGCCCGAGACGGCGATGAGGCGGACGGCCGAGCGGATCTGATCCTCGGTCACACCGAAGTGCTCAGCCGCCTCGCCGACGCTCACCCGATCGTGGTCCATCAGGTAGGGCACGAGAGCCAGCAGGAAGGCGAGCTTGTCCTGGGCGTGAAGGGGTTGCGGTCTCATGCTGCTCCCCCTTCGACTCCGCGGTGAGCCGCGAACACTTGCTGCAGCCGGGCGCGCACCGCCGCGCGGAGGGAATCCGGCGAGAGCACCCGCACCTCCGGTCCGTAGCTCGTGAGCTCGTCGGCCAGGATGTTGGCATCCGAGTAGTTGAACGTCAGCCGCTCGTTGCTCGCAGACCCGGTTCCATAGCGCCTGTTCAGCCGCACCGCGGCGTCGCTACCCGCCCGGATCTCGATCTCGGCGAGGTTCGACCGCCACACCGCCTCGAGCTCGCTCAGCGCGCGTTCGGCCTGCCCGGGTTCTGGTGGATCGAAACTGCCGCCGACGACCGTCACGACGTCGTCGACGATGCGCGAGAGCAGGAAGGTACGACTCGCCCGGGCATCCTGGTCAATCGCGTAGAGGTGCCATCGACCCTCATGCAACACCACCGCGTGCGGGGCGACGGTTCTCAGACGCGGGGCGCTCTCGCCCGGCTTGAGATAGTGGAAACGCACGATCTGATGTCGGTCGAGCGCTTGACTGAGCGGCTCGAAGGCACTCTCGCGCACACGCAGGCGGGGGGCGTAGCCGATGATGGGCTCGTTCGACTCGACGCCGAGGGAGCGAAGCTTCGTCAGCGCTCGGCGGGACTCGGCCGACAGTGAGCCCTCCCGCCACACGGCAGCGGCGAGGCCGAGCAGGGTGACCTCCTCGGGCGAGAAGACGATGTCGGGCGGAAGATCGTAGAGACCCTTGGGAATCAGGTAGCGCAGTGACTGGTTGTCTCCGGGACGGTCGGGTGCGTCGATGGTCTCGAGCGGGATGCCGAGCTCGCGGATGTCGTCCTTGTCTCTCTCGAACTGTCGCTCGAGACTCTGGTTGCTCCCCGCGCGTTTGTAGCGCTGCCGATAGCCCTGCACGGTCGAGAGGATCTCCGCCTTGCTGAGACCGTTCTCGCTCGCGAGGAGGGCGAGGACGAGGCTGAAGAGACGTTCCTCGACCGAGACACGGCTGGGCTGGGGGGTGGACGGCACGATTGCGATTGTACCGGGCGTCCCCACGCTCGAGGCTCCACGCCGAAGGATCAGCCGACCCCGAGGATGTCGACGACGAAGATGAGAGTCGCGTTCGGTGGAACGGATCCGGAACCCTGCTCGCCGTAGCCCTGGTCGGGCGGGATCACGGCGATGACCTGTGAACCGACGGTCTGTCCGATGAGCGCGTCGGCGAAGCCTTTGATCACGCCCTGCGTCGTCGCCGTACCCTCTGCAGCCGGGAACTGGGCCGGAGACCCGCGGTCCCAGCTCGAGTCGAACACGGACTTATCGCCCCACAGCACACCCGTGTAATGCACGGTGACGAGAGCGCCCTCCTTGACCTCCTCCCCGTTGCCCTTCTTGAGCACGGCGACCTCGAGATCGGTCGGCGCGGCACCCGAGGGCACGGTCACCCCCGGGGCACCGTTCGGCGCGAGGACGACGGCCGGGAGGCTGTCCTGAGCGGGCTGGTCCGCGCCGTTGGCGCGCGTGAGATAAGCCTTGTCCACGTCGATGACGAAGACGATCGAGTCGTCCTTGCCGATGCCGAGCTGGTCGTTGCCCTTATCGCCGAAGGCGTCGGCGGGCGGCACGACGACGGTCACGCGCGAGCCCTCGGTCGCGCAGAGGAGACCGTTCTTCACACCGGGAAGGATCGACTTGTCTGCGAGGGCGAAAGAGACCGGCTTCTTGCCGTCGTAACCTGTGGCGTCGATGATCTCACCCGAGGTGCCGTTGTAGATCGTCCAGTCGATCGAGACCTGCTGGCCCTCGACAAGGCCGGGACCCTTGCCTGCGCTGACCTCGGTGCGTTCGGTCACATCCGTCTTGATGGGCGTCGGCATGTCGACCTCCGGCTTGGAGCCGAAGTCTCCGCTGACCTTCACCACCTTGGATGCATCGCCCGATTTCACGGTGCTCTCGCAGGAGCCGGCCGTGTCCTGACCCGCGCTGCATGCGGTCAGCGACAGGGTCAGCAGTCCTGCGGTTGCGATCAGTGCGGAAAACGTGCGCACAGCTCCTCGTTTCACTTCTTCTCAGGGATGCTCGGTCAATGGTGCGTGAGGTACTCGAAAAGCCTAGTCGGCGTCGAGGCCGCGAGCCTTGGAAAGTGCTGCACCCGAGCCGGCTGCCCGAACCCGCTTGCGCAAACTCTTCGGGCTCACTGTACGCTCACCAAGTGCGCCGGGGGTCCAGGCCTCGACATCCTCGTCGCTGAAGTCCGACTTGGACGGCCGCCGTTTGAGCTCGGGGAGCACGGTGTCGGGAGCGAGACGACGCGCCGTGAGCAGGAACCCCGTGTGCCCGATCATCCGATGGTCTGGACGGACGGCGAGACCTTCGACGTGCCAGCCGCGCACCATCGTCTCGCTCGACTGAGGGTTCGTGTACGCTCCCGAGGCGCGAACGGTCTCGGAGACCCGCGACAGCTGGGTGACGGTCGCCACATAGCAGAGCAGCACTCCCCCGGGCTTGAGAGCCTCGGACACCGCCGGCAGACACTCCCACGGGGCCAGCATATCGAGCACGACGCGGTCGACGGATGCGGCGCCTGCCGTCGCGGGAAGGATCTCGGACAGATCACCGATGGCAATCGACCAGTTGTCCGGGTCGTAGCCGAGAAAGGTGGCGACGTTGCCGCGAGCGACGTCGGCGAACTCGTCGCGTCGTTCGAACGATACGAGGCGACCCTGCGGACCGATCGCACGCAACAGCCAGAGCGAAAGCGCCCCAGATCCGACCCCGGCCTCGACGACTGTCGCACCGGGGAAGATGTCGGCGAGGGCGAGAATCTGCGCGGCGTCCTTGGGGTAGATGATGGCGGCACCGCGCGGCATCGACATCACGAAGTCGTTGAGCAGAGGCCGTAGGGCGAGATGCTCGACTCCGACGTTGTTCGTGACGACCGAAGCATCCGGCAGACCGATGATGGCGTCGTGCGCGAGGACGCCGCGGTGCGTGTGGAAGACCTTGCCCGGCTCGAGCGTGATCGTGTTGAGCCTGCCCTTCGGGCCGGTGAGCTGAACACGGTCTCCGGCCCGGAACGGGCCACTGCTCTGCGGAAGCTCCGAGACGCTCACGGAGCGACCACGCCCTCGACGGCGGGGCGGGTCCGGAACACGGATGCGAGATCGGCGATCGTGCGGTCTCCGAGCGAATCCCACAACGTATACGCATCGCTCTCGGGCAGGGCAAGGTGGTGCGGAACCCCGATCGCGACAGCACCGGCGGCCACCGCGGACGCCAGCCCGGGAACCGAGTCCTCGATCGCCACGCAGCGGCTCGTATCCACGCCCAGGAGCATCGCGCCCGTCAGATAGGGCTCCGGGTGCGGTTTGGCGTTCTCGACCGAGTCTCCGGCGACGACGACGTCGAAGGCGGGAAAACCGATGAGTCCCGAGATCTGGTCAGCCATCCGCCGCACCGACATCGTAACGAGCGCGGTCGGTACCCCGTTCCGGCGCAGCTCGGCGAGCAACTCTCGGGCGCCGGGACGCCAGGGGACGCCCGCGCGCTCGAGCTGCTGTTGCACCCGGTCCGTCAGCGTTTGCACGATCGCATCCGGCTCCATGTCGACCCCTGCGGACCGGAGGATCTCCGCCGAGGCCCAGAGCCCTGAGCCGACGAGCTTCATGCAGTCCGCGTGCGTCCACACACCGCCGAAGGACTCGACGAGCTCGGTCTCCGCGCGCATCCAGTAGGGCTCGGTGTCGACGAGAGTGCCGTCCATGTCCCAGAGGACAGCGGCGGGGAAGTCTGTGGTCACGGAGGTCAAGTGTAGAGGGCAGGTCTTATCCTTGACTGAGGGTCGGCCGACCGCCGACATGTGATCGAATCGGGGACATCCGCAGTGACAGAGGGCAATGGCATGCTGAACGGGCGCATCCTCGTGGTGGCGTTCGAGGGCTGGAACGACGCCGGCGAGGCCGCTTCCGGAGCGGTGCGCTCTCTCAAGGACGAACTCGATATGACCGAGATCTTCGCCGTCGACCCTGAACTGTACTTCGACTATCAGTTCAACCGTCCGACGATCGCTGCGGAAGACGACGGCCTGCGACGTCTCAGCTGGCCTGGGACCGTGCTCTACGCTCCCACCGTCCCCGGCGCCCCGGCCGAGTCGCTCGCCGCAGATGCCCAGTTGAATGTGAGCGGCGCGAACTCCGGCAACATCTACCTGTTGCTCGGAACGGAGCCGTCGCGCACCTGGAAGGGATTCGCGTCGGAAATCATCGACGCGGCCCTCGCCGCCGATATCGGTGGGATCGTCTTCCTCGGTGCGATGCTCGCCGATGTTCCGCACACCCGTCCCATCTCGATCTTCGTCTCGAGCGAGAACGCCCAAGTGCGTGCGGAACTCGACGTCGAGCGGAGCAGTTACGAGGGTCCGGTGGGGATTCTCAGCGTGATCTCGGATGCCGCCGAGAAGGTGGGCATCCCGACGTTGTCGATCTGGGCATCCGTGCCGCACTACGTGCACAACGCGCCCTCCCCCAAGGCGATGCTCGCACTCGTCGACAAACTCGAGGAGATCATCGACGTCGTCATTCCCCGCGGTGATCTGGTGAACGAGGCCGCCGCCTGGGAGGCGGGAATCGACGCCCTTGCGAGCGAGGACGAGGACATGGCCGCGTATATCACCCAGCTCGAGCAGGCTCGGGACACGGTCGACTCCCCCGAGGCGAGCGGCGAGGCGATCGCCCAGGAGTTCGAGCGTTACCTACGACGCCGTGGAGATGGCCGCTCCGACGAACCTTGGCGCCCGCCGAACACGACGTGACGCTACCGACGGCTCGCGCCAGCCAGCATGCGCCAACGGAGCTGCGTCAGGCAGTGAGGGCGCCGGCCGAGAGCAGTCCGATGAGAACCCCGCCGAGCAGGATGCGGTAGAGCACGAACGGCAGAAAGCTGTGCCGCGAGATGTAACTCATGAAGAACGCGATCACGAGGAGCGCGACGGCGAAGGCGACGACGGTTGCCACAAGGGTCTCCGCAGGGCCGAAGATCTCCGGCGGGCAGCTCTCCGACCCGGCGCCGCAGGGATCGGCGATGGAGTTGTAGACCTGGTAAAAACCACTGCCGAAAACGGCGGGGATCGCGAGCAGAAAGGCGTAACGGGCTGCCGCACGGCGCTCGTATCCGAGGAAGAGCCCGGCCGTGATCGTGCCACCGGAACGCGAGACGCCCGGGATGAGGGCGAGGGCCTGCGCGAAACCGAAGACGACGCCATGACCGTAGCTGAGGCTCTTGAGCCGACGGTTCTTGGCACCCACCCAGTCGGCGATGCCCAGCAGGACGCCGAAGACGATGAGCATGATCGCCGTGATCCAGAGGTTGCGCAGCGTCGTCTCGATCTGGTGCTTGAACAGGATGCCGAGGATCACGATCGGCAGCGAGCCGATGATGATGAGCCAGCCCATGCGCGCATCGGGGTCGCTGCGCGGGACCTTGCCGACGAGCGCCTTCGCCCACTGTCCGATGATGCGCACGATGTCGCGCCAGAAGAAGATGACGACCGCGAGCTCTGTGCCGATCTGGGTGATCGCGGTGAATCGCGCACCCGGGTCGGCGCCCGTTCCGAGGAACTCCCCGACGATGTGCAGGTGCGCGCTCGAGGAGACGGGCAGGAACTCGGTCAGGCCCTGGACCAGGCCGAGAATGATCGCGTTGATGAAGTCCATTGGCGGGTCGCTCTCCTGCGGCTAGTAGTTCATCAGCAGGTCTGTGAGCACCCGCCTGCCAAAGACTAGTGCGTCAAGTGGCACACGTTCGTCGACACCATGGAACATCGCCGGAAAATCCAGGTTGTTTGGCAGCTGAAGTGGAGCAAATCCATAGCCTGTGATGCCCAGAAGGCTCAACGCCTTGTTGTCGGTTCCGCCCGAGAGCAGATATGGCAGCACAGGCGCGCCGGGATCGTGCCGTTCTATGGTCGCAGTCACGGCGTCGACGAGAGGGCCGCTGAACGGCGTCTCCAGCCCGATGTCGCGGTGCATCACCGTGATCTCGACATCGGGCCCGACGATCTCCTGCACCTCCGCGAGCACGGCGTCCTCCTCGCCGGGAAGAGAGCGGATGTCGATGAGCGCCTCCGCCGTGTCGGGGATGACATTGTGCTTGTAGCCGGCGTTGAGCACCGTCGGGTTCGCGGTGGTGCGCAGCGTCGCCTGGATGAATCCGGACGCGGATCCCGTTGCGAGCGCGAGTTCGTCTGGACCGACCTTCTGCGGGTCGACGTCGAGGATACGTGCGATCTCCTCGAGCAGCTGGGTCGTGGTGTCGGTGAGCCGGATGGGCCATTCCCGGCGTCCGAGTCTCGCAACGGCCTCGGCGAGCTTCGTGATCGCGTTGTCATGGATGAGGCGCGAGCCATGGGCGGCACGGCCGTGGGCGACGAGCTTGACCCAGATGAGGGCCTTCTCGCCCGTCTGAAGCAGGTAGGCGCGTTTTCCCCCGAGCTCGATCGAGTATCCGCCGACCTCGCTGATCGCCTCGGTGGCGCCCTCGAACAGCTCGGGGTGGTTCTGCACGAGATAGTGGGAGCCCTGCACTCCCCCTGCCTCCTCGTCGGCGAAGAACGCGACGATGAGATCCCGCTCAGGCTGCTTGCCCGCGGCAAAGATGTCCTGCAGCGATACGATCATCATCGCGTCCATGTTCTTCATGTCGACGGCGCCGCGCCCCCACAGCAGGCCGTCCCTGATGACGCCCTCGAACGGGTCGACGCTCCAGTTGGCGGGATCGGCAGGCACGACGTCGAGGTGCCCGTGCACCACGAGGGCGGGTTTGTCGGGATCGCGCCCCTCCACACGGGTGACGACACTCGTGCGGCCGGGATCGGCGTCGAAGAGCCGGGGGGTGAGTCCGAGCGTCGTGAGATGTGCCGCAACATACTCGGCGGCCTCCGTCTCACTGTTGGCGCGACCTTCGCCGTAGTTCGAGGTGTCGAATCTGATGAGGTCTCGCGCGATCACCGCTGTCGCATCGAGCTCCGTCGTCGCGGCTGTCACGGAGATTCCTGAGGTCGGCACCATGGACTCACGCTACCCGACGGCATGAACCCGGCCACGCGGATGCCCGTCATATTTCGTGCTAATGTCTTACTTCGGGCCGCGAGGAATCGCATCCCGAAAACACATGCGCGGGTGGCGGAAATGGCAGACGCGCTAGCTTGAGGTGCTAGTGCCCTAACGGGCGTGGGGGTTCAAGTCCCCCCTCGCGCACACTGTGTTGAGACAGTCCGTGTCCATGACACGGTGAAAGAGCCGGATCGAGAGATCCGGCTCTTTTTCATCGCCTCTGGGCGAAGACGATCCGTTGCCGCAGCATCAGCTGAGCCTCGTGCAGTGCGTCATCGGTGCTCGGCGCGAGCCCCGGTAGCCCGGTGCCGAGCACGAAAGCGAGACGGGAGCGGGGTACGAGCAGCACCGGGGTCGCACGGTCGCGAACGGTCTCGACCTCCTGGGCGATCGATGGATCGTCGGCGAGCACGATCACGATGGCCGTGAATCGTATGCCGACGCCCGCGGTGAACGCCTCTGCTCGGCGGCGGAACTCACGCACCGGCCGTTCGACACGGGTGATGCCGTCGTCGATGACGAGGTCGCCATGCCGCACGAGCACGGGAGGCTTCCATGTCGTCGTCTGAACCGCGAAGAGGCCGGCCGGACCGAGCACGACATGGTCGATCTTGTCACCGGTGCCGACCACGGCCGCATCGTTCCAGAACGTGAAGCCCTGATCGAGTGAGCCGAGGACCAGTGCGGTACGTTCCTCTGCCCGGGCGCGCAGCAGCCAGTCCTGGATCTCAGCGGGCATGGCTCTGGCGATCTCTCTGCTGTACGGGTTGGGGGGAAGCGCGGGAACCCCGAGCCGACGGCGCACACCCGCGAGATACTGCTCCCTGGCGAATCCGCCGGGACGTCCATAACCATGGGCGCGGGGAGGCGGGGGCGATGCCGCATGCCGAGGAGCGCGGCTCGCCGGACCCGCACGGTCGTAGCGGGTACGCCGCTCCGGTTCACCGAGTCGTTCCCATGCCAGCAGCAAGAGCTGGAACCGCGCCGTCTCCCCGCCCATGTCCGGGTGGGTCGTGCGCAGGAGCAGCCGGTAGGCGCGCCGCAACTCGTCTTGCGATGCGGATGCCGGGACCCCGAGCACCGCATAGGCGTCTGTGTACGGCGACCACTCGGACATCCTTAGATTATTTATGGCCTTGGCGGGTTCGGCAATCCGCGTCGGGACACGGTGATGCCCGTCGTCATGGACGGGCGGAGCCTGCTCCGATTGATTTTATCGAAGATATATTCGAATATGGATTCATGTCCATGCACGTTGTCGCGCTCTCCCCCGGTGGCGACTCAACCGAGCCGTCATCGCGCGCGGTCGCGACGACGGCTCCGGCATCGGCTCGGCGAAGAGCGTCGGCCTCGCCGGATGTGCGGGAACTGCAAGCCCGCATCCGGGGCATGCAGACGAGCAGACTCGACGCCAGGGCCCTGCCGACCCTGCCCGCCATTGCGGGTGTGCTGCCCGGTGGCGCACTGCGGCAGGGTTGCAGCTACTCGATCGACGGCTCGGTGACGCTGGCCATGGCGATGCTGGTGGCTCCGTCCTCGAATGGGGCATGGTGCGGTGTGGTCGGCGTTCCGGACTTCGGGGCAGAGGCCGCGGCCCGGTTCGGCATCGATCTCGAACGGCTCGCACTCGTCCCTCACCCCGGCGAGCAGTGGCTGGCCGCCACGGCTGCCCTCGTCGACGTGCTCACCGTCGTCGTCGTGCGGCCACCGCGACGCGCGAGCGACGCGGAGGCCGCACGCCTCGGCGCCCGCCTGCGCCAGCGCGGCGCGGCGCTCGTGGTGCTCGGAGACTGGCCACAGAGCGAGGCGAAGCTGAGTGTGAGCGAAAGCGAATGGACAGGTCTCGGTTCCGGTCACGGCTACCTCACCGGGCGAGAGGTCACCGTGACGGCGACCGGACGCCTCGGTCTCGACAGGCCGCGCAGCGCACGCCTGTGGCTGCCGGACACCACTCAGGGCTTTCGAGCGAGCAACGGGGATGCCCTGGCGTCGCATGCCCAGGCGGGTGCCGCCACGGCCTGACAGTGCGTGCCTCGCGCAGCCGCCGATGCATGTTCGTAATCGCTGGCGCACGCCGTGCAACGGAGGGACAATTAACGAAGACGGTACGACCATGTCGGTCGGCGTCTTGGAGATGAATCTCTTATGGCCATTCAAATCACCATTCTCATCGTCGTTCTCATTCTGCTCGTGATCCTCCTGACCGCGGCGGTGAAGGTCGTCAAGCAGTACGAGCGAGGCGTCATTCTGCGATTCGGGCGACTGTACACGACCAAGTCGCCCGGGCTGCGGTTCATCATCCCGATAGCGGACGTGCTCCACAGGGTGTCGCTACGGATCGTGACCCTGCCCATCCAGTCGCAGGGCATCATCACGCGAGACAACGTCAGCGTCGGGGTCTCCGCTGTCGCCTATTACCGCATCGTCGACCCCGTCAAGTCGGTCGTCGCCATCGAGAACGTGAACTCGGCTATCGACCAAATCGCCCAGACCACTCTGCGCAAGGTCGTCGGCCAGCACACTCTCGATGAGACGCTCGCCGAGACGGAGGCGCTCAACCTGAACATTCGGGAGATCCTGGATGCCCGCACCCTCGACTGGGGTGTCGAAGTGACGCTCGTCGAGTTGAAGGACATCCTGCTGCCCGACTCGATGAAGCGGGCGATGGCCAAGCAGGCCGAGGCCGAGCGCGAGAAGCGCGCGAAGATCATCAACGCCGAGGGCGAGGCGCTCGCGGCCGCGGCACTCGGTGACGCGTCGGATACCATGATGGCGCACCCGATCGCGCTTCAACTGCGCAATCTGCAGAGTCTCGTCGAGATCGGCGTCGACAAGAACACCGTGGTGGTCTTCCCTGCCCCGCTCATGAGCACGATCGCCGAACTCGGCACCTTCCTGGCACGAGAGTCCTCGGCCGGCTCACGAGGAGACGGCGACCTCGTGCAACACCCCGCGAAATCGCGCGCGAGGCCGGAGGCGGTCTGATCCCCGTCACCCGCGCCGCGATCCTCTCGACATGGTGCGCATGGGGCAATCGGCAAACCTTGGCACGGTTGAATGATTCGAATATATATATTCTGGGTATCTGTTTAGGTGAAGTGAGCTTAGATCGCGGCACCTCGGTAGCCGCATGCACAGGCTTTCGGGTGCGCACGAAACGCTGCGGCTGTAACGAGCGGACGCGTTTGCCCGCCAAAGAACCGACTTGCACGGCTCCAGGGTGACTAGGTGACCAGGTGACCAGGTGACCAGGTGACCAGGATGAAGTGGCGGCTGGTACGCAGTCAATCCCGCGACGGGAGACGTTTTCGTTCCGGGAGAAACCGACATTTGGGTCGGCGAGCCGTCTGGCGCGGTCGGACCGATGCTTCTTGATCCGGTCGACTGGGCTCAATGCCACACCTTCAACAATGCCAGCTGGGTCATCATCGACTATCCATTGTGGTGGGACGGGGTGAAGAAGACCATGAAGCTGAAATGCGGCATCAGCGGTACTTCTGGTTGGTTCCACATCCGCGACGGCAAGATGGACCAGTGGAAGGGTCGAATTACCCAGGCAACACCGGGCGCAAACACCGACCCTTGGGACGATCTGATGTGGTGGGGCGCAACAATGTCGCTCGACTATCCCTACTCGAACTCGGGTCCCACCAACGGGAAGGTCTGTATGACCACTCAGATCGATATGTACAACCTCAACACCCAGTCGTTTGTTTACAGCTTCTTCCCGACGTACTCCTGGTCGATCACCGATGACCGGTTGGTCACCGCCATCCCCTCCACCAATCCAGGATGCTAAGACGATAGGAGCTGCGGTGAATAGTTCGCCTCAGCGCGCGACCGTCCGCCTCTTCAATGATGGGCCGATGAAGTGGCCACTGTGGTTTCAGAGTGAAGTCGCAGACGACCGCAAACAACAGCCCATTTCGGAAGCTCTGGCGGGTGAGTTGCTGGATTGGACCCGCTTCTATCGCGAGCATTACGACGCGCAGCGGGTCGATGAGTGGGACAGCAACGAGAACGTCGTGCGCTACAACGAGATTGGTCGAGCTATCGCGGGACGCGTGGCAGCCGACCTCGGCTCGGACTACCGCGTTCTCTTGCAACTCCAGCGAACGGGAACTGAACCACAGAGGTGGATCGAAGTGGACGTCTAGCATCTGATTCGACGCGCAGCAGGGGCCGAGGATGCAACTCGGCCCTATTGCGCGCGCAGCGCCCCTTCGAGCCGTCGCTAGAGACTGTGGAAAGAATCCCTGGTCGAGGGGCCCAGCCCGCTCGACTTCCCGTCAACCCCAGGCAGAAGTCGTGAAATACGGGTTCGATTCGGGATCAAGGAGATCTTGGAGCGGGTGCGGGTCAGTCTGCACGGCTTGCTGGAGCAGCTGGTAGAAGAGCAGTCCGCGGCTGGTCGCGTCGCGGCGGTTGAACCGGAACGTGAACTCGTCGAGGTAGTAGGGCAGCTGGTGCTCGGCGACGCCGTAGTGCAGTGTGCCGGTCAGCCAGCGTTTCAGTAGTGACGCCGTCAGATGCACGCCGGGCAGCACCGCGCTCGGGTCGGGGGCGTTGTATCCGGTGGCGTACTCGTGGGTGTAGCCCAGCTCGCCGAGCCGGCGCATCATGCGGGCGCCGTCGGTATGGATGGTCGATCCTTCGGCGACGGTGTTCTGCGCGAAGGCGACGAGCCCGAGAGTGTCGGGCCGGGCCGCGAGCCCGAGCCGGATCCGTCCGAGCTTGCGGCCCGGGCCAGGCTTCTCGACCGCGACCATTACGACGGCCTTGCCCGAGCTCGCCCCGTTATGCCCAACACTGACACCGCCGATGAAGGTCTCGTCCACCTCGACGACGCCATGGAGCAGATCCCGTTCCGGGCGCACCATCGCGCGACGGAGCTTGTGCATCCACGCCCATGCGGTCTCGTACGATTTCAGGCCGAGCACTCGGTGCAGGCTCTGCGCGGACATCCCGTTCTTCTGCGACGCCACGAACCAGACCGCCGCGAACCACGTCGACAAGGGTGTCCGGGTCCGGTGGAAGATCGTGCCCGCGGTCACCGACGTGCGCCGCGAACAGGCACGGCACATCCACAAGCCCGCGCCCGTGAGCCAGAACGACCGACCCTGGCACTCGGGGCAGACGAACCCATCCGGCCACCGCAACCGCGCCAGATACGCCAGGCACGCCGCATCATCCGGGAACCACTCACGCAGCTCCTGAAACGTCCGCGGATAGTCAACACCACCGACGGGATGGGCAGATTCGATCACGAGACAAGACTACTTCACCTAGACAGATACCCAGAAACTATGTTCGAATATTGACGTATGTCCCTCTCGGAGCCTCTCACCCGCACGATCGTGCTCTGGTGCCCGGACTGGCCGGTCGTCGCGGCGATGCAGGCCACAGGGCTCGACGCGGAGTTGCCTGTCGCTCTCGTCGAGAACGGCCTCGTCTTCGCCTGCTCCCCCGCTGCACGGCGGGAAGGAGTGCGGCGCGGACTGAAGCTCCGCGAGGCGCAGTTCCGCTGCGCCGAGCTTCTTCTGCTCCCCTACGATCCCGTGCACGACGGCCGTGCGTTCGAGCCGGTCGTCGCGCGAATCGAACAACTCGTTCCCGGAGTCCAACTCTTGCAGCCGGGAACGTGCGCGATCCGGGCGCGCGGCCCTGCCCGTTACTACGGCGGTGAGCAGCAGGCGGCGGAAGCCCTGTTGCGCTGCCTCGAGCAACTCGGGGTGCCCGATGCGCGGGCCGGTGTCGCAGACGGTCCATTCGCCGCCGAGCATGCCGCACGGAGCGCTGGCCATCGACCGGGTTCCGCTCACGTTCGCATCGTGCCAAGCGGTGAGTCGTCTGCTTTCCTCGCTCCCTTGCCCCTGGACATCCTCCTCGACGAGCGACATGCCACGCTGCTGCATCGCCTCGGCGTGCATGTGCTCGGGGACTTCGCCGCACTCCCCGCCGCCGATGTGCAGCGCCGTTTCGGAGCGGAGGGTGCGCACGCGCACGCCATCGCCGGCGGACACGACGGTCGGACTGTCACGGCCCGCACCCCTCCGAAAGACTTCGACGCGGTCGCCGTGTTCGAACCGGCACTCGACCGCATCGACCAGGTGACCTTCGGGTTCCGGACCTCTGCCGACGAATTCATCGAGGCGCTGACCCGCTCGCGTCTCGTCTGCACGACGGTGCGGGTGGAGGTGCGCACAGAATCCGGCGAGAGCTCGGAACGCAGTTGGCGGCATCCGCACTGGTTCACGGCCGCAGACGTCATCGATCGCGTGCGCTGGCAACTGCAGGGCAGCGGAAGCACCGAGCGCAGCCTGGGTTCGGGTGTGACGCAGGTGCGTGTGAGTCCCGAACGTGTCGACTCGACGGGCAACCATGAAGCGGGCCTCTGGGGCTCAGGCCCCGACGAACGAGTCCACCATGGTCTGACTCGGGTGCAGAGCATGCTCGGACACGAAGCTGTGGTCACCGCGGTCGTCGGAGGCGGGCGGATGCTGGCCGAACGGCAGATCCACGTCCCGTGGGGTGACGAGCCTCCGCGGGAGGCGATGGTGCTCGCGGAGTCACGACCGTGGCCAGGAAGCCTTCCCGCGCTCGCACCGGCGACCGTCTTCCAGGAGCGGCACACGGTCGGTCTGCTCGATGACCGAGGCAAGCCGATCGAGGTCGACGAGCGTGGCACCCTCAGCGGCACACCCGCCGTCCTCTCGCCAACAGGGGAACAGGACGAGCACCGTCGGCTGCGAGCCTGGGCCGGACCATGGCCCGTCGTCGAGCGGTGGTGGGATCCGACATCCGCACGCCTGCTCTCCCGGTTCCAAGTGGTCGACGACGATGGCATCGCCTGGCTGCTGGTGTGCGAGAGGGGCGGTGGTGCCGGGGAGACTCCCGACGCGGGGATCCGGCAGTGGTGGGCAGAAGCGCGGTACGACTGATGGGCTGGAACAATCCGGCGACCCCGTGGTCGGAGTTCGAACGCACCCTCTCCGACGATCCGCGCCCAGACAGGCGACGGTCGTACGGCGATGGAGGCGACGCTTCCGGCTGGTCGCGCAAGCGGGACGCCTATCGACCGAAGCCGATCGACCGGTCGCCGGCGGAGTCGCTCGTTCCCTATGCCGAGTTGCACGTCCACTCGCACTACAGCTTTCTCGACGGAGCGAGCTCCCCCGAGCAGTTGTTCGAGGAGGCGACCAGGCTCGGTCTGCACGGCATCGCACTCACCGACCACGACGGCTTCTACGGAATCGTGCGCTTCGCCGAGACGGCCGAGAGCTACCCACGGGTCAAGACCGTGTTCGGCGCCGAGCTCTCGCTCGGACTCGACCACCCGCAGAACGGTGTCGCCGATCCACTGGGCAGCCATCTGCTGGTGCTGGCGCGCGGCGAAGGCGGCTACCACCGGCTCGCGGCTGCGATCACCTCCGGGCAGCTCGACGGTGAGGAGAAGGGTCGCCCTGTCTACGATCTCGACGAACTCGGCGAGCGGGCGGGCGGTGAATGGCTTGTGCTGAGCGGATGCCGCAAAGGCGGTGTGCGTCAGGCGCTCGCCGCCGACGGCGCCACAGCAGCGGTGCGCGAACTGGACCGCCTCGTGCAGCGTTTCGGACGGGACAACGTGGCCGTGGAGCTGTTCGATCACGGGCATCCGCTCGACAGCAGCATCAACGACGCGCTCGCAGAGCTCGCAGCCGAGGCCGGTCTGCCCGTCGTCGCCACGAACGCCGTTCACTACGCGACCCCGGGTGAGCATCGACTCGCCGCGGCGCTCGCGGCGGTGCGTGCCCGACGCAGCCTCGACGAGCTGGACGGCTGGCTGCCCGCCTCTCCCTCCGCCCATCTGCGCAGCGGCGCCGAGATGGCTGCCCGCTTCACACGCTTCCCCGGAGCAGTGACCCGCACGGTGGACTTCGCCGACGAGCTCGCCTTCACTCTCCGCAGCGCCCGGCCGCACCTGCCACGACAGGAGGTTCCCGCTGGGCATACGCCGATGAGTTGGCTGCGCGAGCTGGTCTGGCGTGGTGCCGCGAAGAAATACCCCGATCGACTCGAGCAAGTGCGGGAACGCATCGAGAACGAGCTCGCGGTCATCGAGGCGAAGGACTTCTCCGGCTACTTCCTCATCGTCTACGACATCGTGCGCGAGGCCAGAAGCCGTGGCATCCTGTGCCAGGGGCGCGGTTCGGCGGCGAGCTCGGCTGTCTGCTACCTGCTCGATGTGACCGCTGTCGACGCCATCTTCTACAATCTGCCGTTCGAACGGTTTCTGTCCAGCATGCGCGACGAGGAGCCCGACATCGACGTCGACTTCGACTCCGATCGACGCGAGGAGGTGATCCAGTACGTCTACGAAACGTACGGCAGGCACAATGCCGCTCAGGTGGCGAATGTGATCAGCTACCGGCCTCGAGCCGCGGTGCGCGACATGGCGAAGGCGCTCGGCTACAGCGCGGGCCAGCAAGATGCCTGGTCGAGGCAGATGGAACGCTGGGGAGGCAGCATCTCCGACACCGACCACGACGTGCCAGGCCCGGTGCTGGACCTCGCCGCGCAGGTGATGACGTTTCCACGCCACCTCGGCATCCACTCCGGCGGCATGGTGCTCACCGACCGCCCGGTGGGCGAGGTCTGCCCGATCGAGCACGCCCGCAAGGAGAATCGCACCGTTCTGCAATGGGATAAGGACGACTGCGCCTGGATGGGGCTGGTCAAGTTCGACTTGCTCGGCCTCGGCATGCTCGCCGCTCTGCAGTACTGCTTCGACCTCGCGCGGGAGTCTCTCGGCGAGGACTGGACCCTCGACGCCATCCCCAAGGAGGAGGCCGGCGTCTACGACATGCTGTGCCGGGCGGATGCGATCGGCGTCTTCCAGGTGGAGAGCCGTGCCCAGATGGCGACGCTCCCCCGGTTGAAGCCGCGCGAGTTCTACGAGCTGGTGGTTGAGA
The DNA here is from genome assembly GCF_042660285.1 of Luethyella okanaganae. Taxonomy (NCBI): domain Bacteria; kingdom Bacillati; phylum Actinomycetota; class Actinomycetes; order Micrococcales; family Microbacteriaceae; genus Luethyella; species Luethyella okanaganae. The sequence continues at coordinate 1,221,700 of NZ_JBHSTP010000001.1, read as the reverse complement.
TCGCTCTCATCCGGCCGGGCCCGATCCAGGGCGGCGCTGTGCATCCTTACATCCGGCGCAAGACCGGCAAGGAGGCCGTCACCTACCTTCATCCCTCTGTGAAACCGGTGCTCGAGCGCACCCTCGGCGTGCCACTTTTTCAGGAACAGCTCATGCAGATGGCGATGGTGATCGGTGGGTGTACCGCGGAGGACGCAGACCAGCTCCGTCGGGCGATGGGCTCGAAGCGTGGCGTCGAGAAGATCGGCAGGCTCAAAGACAAGCTCTACGCAGGCATGGCAGCGAACGGCATCACCGAAGAGGTCGCCGACAATGTCTACGGCAAGATCGAGGCCTTCGCGAACTTCGGCTTCGCCGAGAGTCATTCCCTCAGCTTCGCCCTGCTCGTCTATGCGAGCTCCTGGCTCAAGCTCCACTATCCCGCCGCGTTCCTCGCGGCGCTGTTGCGCGCCCAGCCGATGGGGTTCTACTCGCCGCAGACGCTCACGGCGGATGCGCAACGGCACGGTGTCGAGGTGAGGCGTCCAGACATCCTGCGTTCGACCGTGCACGCCAGCCTGGAGCTTCACGACGGCGTGTCGGCGGGGCCGACCGGAAGGCCGGAGTGCCTGGATCGGATCCAGCCGCCGGTGCCGAAGGACTTCGACCGCTCGACGCCAGACGAGACAGGTGCACATCGACGGGATGCCGCCTTCGTCGTGCGGCTCGGACTCGCAGACGTCACTTCGATCGGCGTTCCACTCGCCGAGCGCATCGTCGACGAACGGGAGTCTGGAGGCCCCTATGCCAGCATGGCGGATGTCGCACGTCGGGTCGGCCTGAACACGGAGCAGCTCGAGGCGCTCGCCACCGCCGGCGCGTTCGGTTCACTCGGCCTGGAACGACGTGAGTCCCTCTGGGTCGCCGGCGACGCGGCGCAGAACAGGGCGAGCTACCTCGAGGGATCTGTCGTCTTCGTGCAGCCGCCGTTGCTCCCGATGCTGAGCGAGGCCGAGCAGATGAGCTACGACCTCTGGGCGACGGGGATCTCCCCGGGCGATCACCCTATCCGCCATGTGCGGAAGGCTCTCGGGGAGCGCGGAGTCGTTCCGATCGATCGGCTGACCACCGCGGAGTCCGGGCGGCGTGTCGAAGTGGGCGGAGTGGTCACCCACCGGCAGCGTCCGGCGACGGCGAGCGGGATCACCTTCATCAACATCGAGGACGAGACCGGGATCCTCAACGTGATCGCCGGAGTCGGCGTCTGGAACCGTTACCGCAAGATCGCCCGTGAATCCCCGGCACTCCTCGTACGCGGCATACTCGAACGCTCGGATGACGGCGTCGTCAACCTCGTGGCGGATCGTTTCGAGACCCTCGGCGTCGCAGCACGCATTCGGTCGCGGGACTTCCAATGACGGTTTCGAATCGCCGTCCGTGCGCCTGCCCAGTCATCGACGGAGAAGCGGTTAGCCTCGATCGGTGATGAACGACAGATACGGTTCCGACGTGCTCTTCGGAGATTGGCGTGCCGTCGGTCGCACGACGATTCCGCAGCGCGAGGCTGTGCGAGATCTCGTGATCGAAGAGGCCGCGACGGGATTCTGCGGCGCCGTCGTGCGGGTGGAGAAGAACATCGTCACGCTCGAGGACCGCTTCGGCAAGCATCGTCTTTTTCCGCTCGGGCCCGGTTTCCTGATCGATGGGGACCCCGTCGTGCTCACACCCCCGAAGGCGCAAGCACCGGCCGGGCGTGCGCGCACCGCATCCGGCTCGTTCGCAGTGGCGGACGCCAAGGCGCGCGTTGCCCTGCCCAGCCGGATCTTCGTCGAGGGCCGCCACGACGCGGAGCTCGTCGAACGGGTGTGGGGTGCCGATCTGCGCGTCGAGGGCGTCGTCGTGGAGTATCTGGAGGGTGTCGACGATCTCGACGCGATCGTGCGCGAGTTCGCTCCGAGCGTGGGGCGACGGGTCGGTGTGCTCGTCGACCATCTCGTTCCCGGATCGAAAGAGAGCCGTATCGCCGAAGCGGTTGCGGAGGGGCCATTCGGCGCGCATGTGCTCGTGGTCGGGCATCCGTACGTCGATATCTGGCAAGCGGTGAAACCCGGACGGATCGGTCTCGAGCAATGGCCGATGGTTCCTCGATCGATCGAGTGGAAGCACGGCATCTGCGAGGCGCTGGGTTGGCCGCACGAGGATCAGGCGGACATCGCCAGGGCTTGGCAGCGCATTCTGGGTCGGGTCCGCAGCTATGCCGACCTGGAGCCGACGCTCCTCGGACGGGTGGAGCAGCTCATCGACTTCGTCACGGTTCCGGCCTGACCCGCTGTAGCCGGTGGTTCGGGATGGCACATCCGCATGACCCGAGCCACCCCGACCGAGCCACCGACAGATTCCAAGGCCTGCACACTTGAACGCGGCGTTCCTGCGGAATCGGCGCTCCGCTCACGAGTGACCACATCAGCCGGTCGGCTACCCCAGCGTCGTGCCGAAGAGGAGACCCAGCGCATAGGTGACCGCGGCGGCTCCGAAACCGATCGCAAGCTGACGCAATGCCCTGCGCAATGGCGGCGCTCCAGAGAGCAGTCCGACGACCGCGCCCGTGATCGACAACGCGATTCCCACCAGGACGACCGACACGATGACGGCAATGAGGCCTTGCAGTCCGAGGAGATACGGCAATACGGGGATGAGCGCACCGGACGCGAAGAAGCAGAAGCTGGAGAGAGCGGCCCCGATTCCGGTTCCGATCGCCTCGTGATCATCGGCCCGGTCGATCGGGCCGGTTGCGGGAGCGGACTCCTTCGCGTGGATCCCGGCGATCACGCGTGCTGCCCGGGCTGTCGCCTGGCTCTCGGCCATTCCACGCGCCCGGTAGACGAGGGCGAGCTCATTGGCGTTGACGTCGAGGTCTGGCAGCACAGTTCGAGCCCCCGGGTCCGGAGCGGAGGCCTCGAGCAACTCTCGTTGCGAGCGCACCGAGACGTACTCGCCCGCACCCATCGACAGCGCGCCGGCGAGCAGGCCGGCGACACCAGTGAACAGCACGACGCTGTTCGGGACACCCGACGCGCTGATGCCGAGCACGAGCGCGAGATTGCTGACGAGGCCGTCGTTGGCACCGAAGACCGCCGCTCGAAACGTTCCGGACAACCGCTTGCGCCCACGCGCCGCAAGACCCCGCACGACTTCTTCGTGAATCCGCTCGTCAGCCGCCATGGCGGCCGTCGCATGCGGGTCGTCGGCATACGGCGAACGGCTCTCGGCGCGCTGAGCGAGAGCGAGCACGAAGATCGACCCGAAGCTGCGGGCCAGAAAGCCGAGGCCACGGGTGCGGATGTCGGCCTTGACCGATGTTCCTGCATCGTCGCCGAGCATGACCCGCCAGTGCTTCTCGTGGCGTCTCTCCGCTTCGGCGAGGGCGAGCAGTATCTCGCGTTCCTCTCCGCTGCGCCGCTCGGCGAGTGCCAGGTAGACGCTCGCCTCTGCGCGTTCGTTCGCGAGGTACTGTCTCCAGCGACGCAGTTCCGAGGGGCCGGCCTGGAACGCGGCGGGGTCTGAGGTTGCGGGCGTGTCGGTACCCATGTGCGGCGGAGCCTCCTGTGGGACGGGACGAGGGGCTAAGGGGGTGACCGATTCTGTCGATGGCGGGCCGTTGGAGCCGTTCGAGATATCCCCTCGACCAACGTTAGCCGCGCGGAAGGCCTGATGAACAGCCCCTCGCAACCTTATTGGCAGCATTTCGGGCCGCCGAACGGCCGGCGACCCGCTTGCCTCGGTTATTCCTTGAGCAACTCGTGCCAGCCGTCTCCGTCGGCGTGCTCGAAGATGAGGTTCGTCTCGGTGTGCGCGACAGCCGGGTGCCCGGTCAGGTGGGTGAGTACGAAATCGCGGAGCTCGGTCGCGTCGTGCGCCGCCACGTGCAGCAGGTAGTCGTCGGCACCTGCCATGTGGAACAATCCGAGTACGCCGGGCAGGTGGGGAGCGGCGTCCCGGAAGGCGTCGATCTCGCTGCGCGCGTGTTTGGCCAGACGCACCGAGATGAGCGCCTGCAACGACGCCCCGAGATTGGCGAGATCGATGTCGACATGGAAACCGCGGATGTAGCCGAGGGACTGCAAGCGGCGCAGCCGCAATGACACCGTCGACTCGGCGACACCGACCTCGGCGGCAAGGGCCGCACCCGATGCGCGCGCGTTCACGGAGAGCGCCCGAAGCAACGCCCGGTCCACTCGATCAAGGTCGGACTTTTTCGACTCCATCGGCGTCCATGCTCCTCATTGTGCAGAATATTCTAAGAATATCATTTGGTTCCTTAGCACCTTCGATCAACTTTGATAGTCTCTGCAGACTCCGTATGTACCCTGACCGACCCCCGGCGCAGGCCCTCTCTCAGTGCGAGCCGAGGCGCTTGCGCAGCAGTTCGATGCGCGCTTGGAGCTGGGTGACGCTCGCCTGAGGCACAGCGGGACCCCCGCACAGTCTGCGTAACTCCGCGTGCACGATGCCGTGCGGCTCGCCGGACAGCTTGGCCCACATTCCGACGAGGCTGTTGAGGAGCGTCCTCTGCTCCTTGAGAGTGCGATAGAGCGCGACCGGCTCGTCGGCGGTGGGCTCGTTCTCGGGTTTGCTCTTACGCCGTTCGAAGGCCCTGCGTGCCTGTCTCGCCTGCCGTTGGCGCAGGAGCTCGGAAACCTGCTCAGGTTCGAGCAACCCGGGAATCCCGATGAAGTCGTACTCCTCGTCGCTTCCGGGCTCGGCGAGGGTGCCGAACTCGTGACCGTCGTACACCACCCGGTCGAAGGTCGCCTGAGAGTCGAGCGCTTGGAAGGCGAACTCGCCCGTCAACGTCTCCGACGCCTTCTCGTCACGGTTCGCCGCGGCGATCATGGCGTCTTCCGGGTTGTAAAGGTCGCCCTCCTCGTCTTCGCCGATACGGTCGAGCGCGTGATCCCGTTCGAGTTCGAGCTGCGAGGCGAGCGCCATGAGCTGCGGCACGTTAGGCAGGAACACCGAAGCGGTCTCTCCGCGTCGACGGGCACGCACGAACCGGCCGATCGCCTGAGCGAAGAACAGCGGTGTGGCGGCGGATGTCGCGTACACCCCGACCGCGAGCCTGGGCACGTCGACTCCCTCGGACACCATGCGCACGGCGACCATCCATCGGCTCGTGCTCGTGGAGAACGCCTCGATCCGGTCGCTGGCCTCTTTCTCGTCGGAGAGCACCACGGTGACCTCGTCGCCCGTGAGGTCCTCGAGGATCCTCGCGTAGGAGCGCGCCGCATAGTGGTCGGTGGCGATGACGAGTCCGCCTGCATCCGGGATGCTGTGCCGTACCTCGCTCAACCGCTTGTCGGCAGCCCGCAGCACCGCGGGGATCCACTCCCCCGTCGGCTCGAGAGCGGTGCGCCAGGCCTGAGAGGTGATGTCCTTGGTGTTGCCCTCGCCGAGCTTCGCCTCCATCTCGTCGCCCGCGCGAGTGCGCCACTTCATGTGCCCCGCGTAGACCATGAACAAGACGGGGCGTACGACGCCGTCGCCGAGCGCCCGACCGTAGCCGTAGTTGTAGTCTGTGAGGGACGTGCGGATGCCCTGCTCATCCGGCGCGTACCGCACGAAGGGGATCGGTGCGGTGTCGGAACGGAACGGGGTTCCGGTGAGCGACAGCCGGCGCGTCGCCGGCTCGAACGCCTCACGGATGGCGTCGCCCCAGCTGAGAGCGTCACCGCCGTGGTGCACCTCGTCGAGGATGACGAGGGTACGACCGGACATCGTGAGCTCGCGGTGCAGCGCAGCCCGGGTGGCTACCTGGGCGTAGGTCACGGCGACTCCGTGGAAGTGCCGGCCGTAGCCGCCGTGACTGTTCTTGAAGCTCGGGTCGAGCCGGATTCCCGCTCGCGCGGCGGCATCCGCCCACTGCCTCTTGAGATGCTCGGTCGGGGCGACGACCGTGATCCGGTCGATCTCGCGACGGGCTCGCAGTTCAGCGGCGAGGCGGAGGGCGAACGTCGTCTTGCCGGCGCCGGGCGTCGCCGCGGCGAGAAAGTCACGTGGCTGTCTCTCGAAGTACGCCTCGAGCGCCTCGGCCTGCCAGGCTCTAAGCTTGCTGGCGGTCCCCCAGGCGGCGCGCTCGGGGAAGGCCGGTGAGAGGTGTTCCGCGGCCGAGGTGCCCGCTAGGTGCCCAGAGGGAATCGGTGTGCTCACTCGACAAGAATCTACCCGTTTCCGGCTACGCGCGGAAACGTGATCCGCGTAGAGGCGATCTCGCACGACCCATCGGATGGCCGGATCGGTGCGGAGAGGAGAGTGCAGAATGGACTCATGACCGAAGTGCTGCATCCCTGGTCCCGCTACGTCGCCATCGGCGACTCGTTCACCGAAGGCATCGGCGACCCGGAGCCCACGAGCCCCGGCGGACACCGTGGTTGGGCCGACCGTGTCGCAGAGGTCCTCAGCCAGGGCAGCGACGACTTCGCCTACGCGAACCTCGCCGTGCGCGGCAAACTCATCCAGCAGATCGTCGACGAGCAGATCAAGCCTGCTCTCGGGCTCCATCCAGACCTCGTGACCATCTCCGCGGGAGGCAACGACGTCATCAGGCCCGGCACCGACCCGGATGAGATCTCTGCGCGCTTCGAGACCGCCATCGAACGTCTCGGCCGCGACAATGCGACGATCCTGCTGTTCACAGGCGCCGATGTAGGGTTCTCCCCCGTGTTCCGCGGGATCCGGGGCAAGGTCGCGATCTACAACGAGAATCTACGCGGCATCGCCGCGAGACACGACTGCATCGTGGCGGACCTCTGGGCTCTCACCGAGATCCAGGACCCGCGCATGTGGGCGCCCGACCGCCTCCATCTCAACGCCCTCGGGCATCACACCGTCGCGCGCATGGTGCTCGCCGCGCTCAATGTCGACAACACCCTCGAACCACTCAAACCCAAACCCATGCCAGGAAGCACCTGGAGACAGGCGCGCGTCGAGGATCTGCAATGGGCGCGGGAGTATCTCGTGCCGTGGGTGCTGCGACGGATCAGGCACCAGTCCTCCGGCGACTTCGTCACCCCGAAACGTCCGGACGCTGCACCGTACACTCCCCCATCGGAGACACACAGCCCGTCGTGATCCGCAGTCCGCTCAGGAGGATCCGGCCGAAGCCAGCTCCCCTGGATGCCCTATACGCCACCACGGTCCCGGGTCGCTCAGCTCCTCGTCGACGATGAGCGGAACGGCGATCGTCTGCTCCCCCACCGTGAAGGTGACAGTGCCGACCTCGTCGCCGATCGCGGCGAGTAGCACCGGCTCCACCACGACAGAGACCGTCGCGGGGGCATCGGACCACAGCAGCGCGCTGGCGTCTGTGGAGGCGACAGCCGACGCCGTCTGCCCCCATACCGTGCTGAATTCGGCGAAACCCTGCCCGGCGTTGGCCAGCGGCACCTCGTGGAATCCCGCCGCGACACTGTCGAGCAGCGCGCCGATGGCGTCGTCGAGTTCCGGATGGGTTCCGCCGCCCAGCGTGACCCCGACGACGGTCACCGTGCGCATGCCGATCGTGTAATCGGCCGTGTACAGCAGGCAGGCGCCCGCTTCGTCGGTGGTGCCGGTCTTCACGCCGTCGACACCGTGTAAGCCGAGCATCTTGTTCGTGTTGACCACGGTGCCGATCGTCGGAAGCTCTGCACTCGGCAGGGCCACGATCTCAGCGATGACCGGATGCGCGATCGCGAGCTTGCCGATCTCGACGAGGTCGGCCGGGCTGCTCACGCTCGCCGGCGAGAGTCCGCTCGTGTCGGCGACACTCGTCGCCGTGAGGCCGTGGGCGGCGAGCCAGGCGTTCGCCGCGGCAAGATAGGCGTCGACCGAACCATACGCCCAATTGGCGAGGGAGATGCTGTAATTGTTGGCGGACGGCAGCAGCATCGCGGTGAGCGTGTCCCGCTCACTCAACGTCATACCGGCGACGACGGGAGCGACCGAGCCGTTCTCGGAGAGCACCTCGTAGTAATAGTCGACATCACTGTCTGTGTACTCGATCGTAGGCCCGGTCTCTCCGGCTGCGAGGGGCTTCGCCTCGAGGACGACGAGGGCGGTGATCACCTTGGCGATACTCGCGATCGGCATCGATCCCTGCTCTCCGCTGCTCGCGAGGATGCCGGTAAAGCCGACCGCTCCGACGGCCGTGGCGCCGAACGCCGGCATCGCGAGCTGAGCGGCCGGCTGCGCGGAGAGTGCAGGTTCTGCCACGGCCACGGCCGTAGCCGGGAGCGGCGCCAGAAGGGTGGCCGTCGCATAGACGACACCGGCGAGGATCAGTGCGAGACCGCCGAGGACGACGATCCTGCGACGTCGATAGATCTGGCGTCGTCGAGTTGCGGGCACTCGGCAATCCTAGCCGGGGCGGCCTGGGTGAAACTCAGGTCCGGAGCGCATAGAGCGCGACGGCGCTCGCCGAGGCGACGTTGAGAGAATCGACGCCGTGCAGCATGGGAATCGTGACGACCGTGTCTGCTGCGGCCAGCGCGCGTCGGCTGAGACCATCGCCCTCAGCGCCGAGCACGATCGCGAGACGTTCCGGGGCGTTGCGCGCGAAGGCGTCCAGCTCCATGGCGTCGGGCGCGAGTGCGAGGGCCGCGAGATGGAATCCGGCGTCGTGCAGGATCGGAACGGCCTCGTCCCACTCCGGCAGGCGTGTCCACGGAACCTGCAGGACCGTGCCCATGCTCACCCGCACGCTCCGCCGGTAGAGCGGGTCCGCACACCGTGGCGTGACGAGCACCGCGTCGGCACCGAGGCCCGCGACCGAGCGGAAGATCGCGCCGACGTTGGTGTGGTCGACGATGTCCTCGATGACGACCACCCGGCTGGCGTCACGGACGATGTCTGCGGCGGGAGCGAGCGGAGGGCGGTGCATCGCGGCGAGAGCTCCACGGTGCAGGTGATACCCCGTCAGCTCCTCGAGCAGTGCTGGTTCGCCTACGAAGACGGGAACATCGGGGAACGGCGCCAGGAGCCTCTCAACGTGCGGCAGCCACTGTTCCTGCAGCAGAACGGACCGAGGACGGTGGCCGGCTCCCAGCGCACGCGCGATGACCTTGGTCGACTCGGCGATGTAGAGCCCGCCGGCCGGCTCGGCCTTGCGCCGCAACGCGACATCCGTCAGCTGCGAATAGTCGGAGAGGCCGTCGGCGCCGAGGTCGGAGATTCGTGTCAGGTGCACGGTGTGCCTTTCTGCGGGATCACATCAGACTGCCAGTGTCGGAAACATTCCGGAAACCGCGATTGCTTGGACTCAAGGAATCCCATCAGTATCCTCAGGATGGAGCGGTCATGACAGCGCACGTCACGGCACCGTCGAGCACAGCCACGAGGGAACAGCTCGACCACGTGATCGGCCTCATGGAGGGCCGCAGGACAGTGGTGCGCCGAGCAGCGCAGGCGACCCCATCCGCGACCACACCGTTCGGCTTCCAAATAAGCCTAGGGGTGCGTCTATGACATCTGCATGGACTCGTCGGGACACGCAAACTACACGTCGGTGATCTGAACCGTATGTAGTGATGTCCCGCTCTGCGCTTCATAGCCGTAGCCCAGAGACGCCGGGTGGGATGCAGCCTTGTGACCAGGTTCTTTTGGCCCGACTTTGACAGCAGCAGTCGCCAAGTCTACTCTAAGAATGAATATTCATTCACAATAGGATTAGGCAGGGGGGCGGATCATTCATGGTGAACTACTACGCCACAATCGACCATGCGTTGGGAAGTCCGAAGGGGCGATACTTCGGGCAAGGCCACCGAAGATCTATCTACTCATTCACCCCAGACGAGCAGCCCAGAGGTCGCGTCGCCGGAACCTGCACCGTCACCCAGGACGGGCTTTGGTCCGCCAAAGACACCGGCGTCGTCTCCCGACACCTGAGCACCATCGACGCAGTCTCACTGGCGGGGCTTGCACTCCAAGTGACCTTCCGCATGGAGCCCGTCATCGTCGAGAAGTTGTTCGTCACGTCGATATCGATCAAGGCCGGTACGGCATCGACGGAAGATCTGAACGCGGTGCCACTGGAGGCTCGCATCGATTGGAAGCCGCAGGACCGAGCCTTCGCCTGCTCTGTTGTCGTCGGAACGATGAAGCTTGCCCTCACAGTCGAGGCCGTCGTAGGCCGATCTCCTGAGCTGGTCAGAGAGGATCGACCGAAGTTCTACGCTGAACACCTGCAGGGTCGAATCCAACACATCAGCGACATCAACATCGACTGCGATTCCGGCTCCATGCAAGCTCGGCTCGGCGCGCTCGTCGTAGGGCATGATCACTCTTATCGCTTTTCGGGGTTCCAATCCGCCCATGCCGAACTCTTCTCAATTTCGGAGGCGATAGTGTGCCTCGCCCAGCTCGCTCAGACGATGGCCTACGAATACGACCAAATCTCTCGTGACGACAGCGCGACTTTCTGGCTTCGGCGTCTCAACATCGACCTCACACGACCACGGATCAAGGTTGGCCAGCTTGTCGATATCGATGTCAAGGTTTCGAAAACCAATGAGGTTGCCATCGGCAGTCAAGCATGGCGCACACTCCGCTTGACGGCTTCCGGAAGCGGTATCAGTGCAGTTGCCGATGTCGCACACATCCTGCCGAGCAAGGATGGCGACGCATGACGGAGCAGACCCCTCGCGTGGTCGTATCCGGCACATACTCGACTGGAAAGACCACGACCGCCACCGCCCTCTCCAAGGCAACTGGCATTCCACTGGTACGCGCGTTGTCCGCGCGCGAGATTTTAACCTCACTGTACCCCGGGCGAAAGTTCCATCACATGAGTGCGGAGGAACTCCTGGCGCTCGGATTGCGCCGCCTCGAAGAGCGGCTGAAAGCTGAGACAGAGCTCTACGACGAAGGTTTCATCTCCGACGGCTCGGTTCTCAACGAGTGGGCTTATGCGGCTGTTAGGACACGCATCGGTCTGAACCCGGGCGCGCCCGTGCTTCAACAAATCGTCAAAGCAGCCTGGACGATTCCGTCGCTGCCATTCTTGAAGCGATATGTGCGGGCCTACGGCGTGATGGCGCGACTCCACGCGCGCGAAACATACACCGACGTTGTCCACCTCCCGGTCGAGTTCGACATGGCCTCCGATGGTCACCGCCCTGTCTCAGAGCGCTACCGCACTCTTTCCGACAGAGACCTCCATGGCGAGTTCACTGCGCTAGGGCTCAAGGTTCACACCGTCCGCAGCACCATCGAGGCGCGGGTTCAGACGATCATCGACACCCTAGGACTGCCTCACGTGTGCCCGGTCGACAAAGCGGTCTTCGACGCGAAGGAGGAAATCGCGCAGAGCCGGGAAGCCGTCGCCCAACGGATTCTCGAACAAGATACCCCGCTCATGCTGCGTGAACGCGCGGCACTCATATTCCGTCTTTGATCGACCACTTGGAAAGGAATCATGTCACTCATCTCGCTCACCAACGTCGTCAAAAAGTACAGCGTTGGCAAACAGGAGGTCATCGCTCTCGATCACATCAGCTTCGAGATCAAGCCCGCTAAAATGACCGTCGTATTAGGGCCGTCTGGGTCGGGCAAGTCCACCGCACTGAACATGCTCGGAGGTATGGATACTCCCACCTCGGGAACGATCTGGGCCGATGATCAGGAGATCAGCACCTTCAACGATGGTCAACTTACGCTCTACCGTCGCGATCACGTCGGCTTTGTCTTCCAGCACTACAACCTCATTCCCAACCTGACGGCCGCTGAGAATGTCGGCATTGGGTCACAATACAGTCGCGATGCCATGTCACCGGCCGAAGCGCTTGCAAGCGTTGGGCTGGCAGGAAGGGAGCGATCCTTCCCGTCCGAGCTCTCTGGCGGTCAGATGCAGCGGGTTGCCATCGCACGGGCCATCGCAAAGCGACCCCGCCTGTTGCTTTGCGACGAGCCCACCGGAGCACTCGACTCGGGCACTGGACGCACTGTGATCGAGCTGCTTCGCAGCATCGCCGATACAACAGACACTGCGGTCGTCGTCGTCACCCACAACGCCTCCATCGCAGCGGCCGGTGACGCAACGGTCACACTTCATGACGGACAGCTTCAATCTCACGTCCAATACCAGGTCCCGGTGCCCGTAGGGGAGATCGACTGGTGAGCAAATATCTCAACATAAAGCTCCTGCGAGACCTACGTCGATATGCGTCCCAGTTTGTCGCCGTCTTTCTGATGGCACTTCTCTCAGTACTGATCTACACCGGGCTTGAAGGTGCATGGAACGGCCTGAACAAGCAGCTCAACGACTACGCCGTTGAAACCAACCTTGCAGATATCTGGGTGACGACAACGGGCCCAGACGAAGCGCTCTCCGAAGCTATCGCGTCGCTGGACGGGGTGAGTGACGTCGAGGAGGTCTCATTCCTGCGAGCCACGGCAACGGACCACGACAACACCTCTCTTGAGGTAGAAGTCCTCGGTGACCGCGCGTCTGATATCTCGCGTCCCGTGGTCACTGAGGGCTCTTCCCCGACCCCGAAAAGTGACGGCATCTGGCTAGCCGCGCCGTTCGCCGAGGACAAAGGCATTGAGGTGGGCGATTCGATCGACCTTGTTCTCGGCGCACAGGCTCATTCGTTCACGGTCGGTGGTATCTACTACTCGTCTGAGAAACTGTATTACACAGGCACGCCCTCGCTGGTGGCCCCCGAACACGGGCTGTACAGTTACGCTCTTCTTCCCGAAGGGGAGCTCGCTGAGCTGCCAGCTCCGCCTCCGAGCACCACCGTGCTACGAGTCGCCACGCAGCCGAATGATGATCTACAGGACCAGATCGTCGCGATTGCAGGCGACAGCCTGATCAGGGTCACAGACAGAGCATCCAATGATGCTGTCTCCACTGCGTTTGACCGCGTCGATCAGATTCGGAACCTCTCCGTCTTGTTCTCGTTCATCTTCGTGTTACTGGCTATCCTCGCCATGTACACGTCCACTCGACGCCTCGTCGACATGCAGACCAGGGAAATCGCAGCACTGAAGTCCCAAGGGTTCTCAGCCCGGTCGATCGGGACTCATTTCGCGATGTACGGGCTGGCCGCTGGCGGTCTCGGAGCCCTCATCGGCCTTCTGGCCGCCCCTGTGATCTCCACGTATGTTCTCAGCACGCAGCAGACTATGCTGTCGATGCCGAACTGGTCTATCGGGTATACCTTCATCCCGCTGGTCGTGCTCGGCGTGGTCGTACTGGTGTGCGTCCTAGGTGCATACCTCGCCGCGAGGCCTGCACTTCGCGGCATCCCCGCTGAACAGCTCCGGCCTGGCATCGCTCGCGGTCGGCATATCTTCCTTGAACGGGTGCGCGGCCTATGGGAGCGCACAAGCTTTGGCAGCCGTTGGGCCTGGCGCGACAGCGGCACAAACCCGGCCCGCTTCGGTATGGGGATCATTGCAGTGGCGGGAAGCCTCATGCTGTTGTTCGCCGGCTTTGGGATGGCCGACAGCATGAACGGGCAGGTCGAGAGTTCCTTCTTTGAAGAGAACACATACACTGCGCGTGCTGCGCTTAGTCCTTCGGCTGACCTCGATGAACTAGATGCTCTTGCACCCAGCGGGCAGCAGGTCCAACAGCTCGTCGTACGAACCGACTCCTCAGACGATTTCGACCGAGTCGTGACCGTGCTCGACGATGGCGACTACGTACACCTCGAGACCCTTGACGGGAACCCAGCGGACCTGAATATAGTCGCGGTCACAGAATCGACCGCTGACCGGCTTGGAATTTCCGTCGGCGGTACCGTGCAAGTCACGCTACCCGCGGGCGCTGGAACAATAGATCTCCCCATCGGGGAAGTCATCAAGGGAAGCGCTCCACAGGGGTTCACCATGTCTCGGGAAACATGGGAAGACCTCGGGCAAGAATTCGCTCCTACGACGCTCCTCGTCGGCGAAGGAACATCGCTCAGCGAACTCCGAGAACGACCGGACGTCTCGAGCGTTCTCACGCTCGAGACTCAGCGCACCAACGCATCCGACATGGTGACAGATCTGGGCGGGATCTTTATGCTGATCCGGGTCTTCGCAATCCTCCTTGCGATCATCGTTCTCTACAGCCTCGGTGCGCTGGCATTCACTGAACGAGTTCGCGACTACGCGACCCTCAAGGTGCTGGGATTCACCGGCCGTAACCTGCGAGTGCTGGCTTCCCGAGAGAACGTCGTCGCCACTGTTCTGGGGGTGTTGGTCGGTGTACCCGCCGGATACTGGTTCCTCGGGTTGTATGTCGGAACGTTCTCGACAGCCCGCCTCGAGTACACAGCCCAGATCAGTTTGATCAGCATCGGGATCGCGACGCTGATTGCCGTGTTCTTCTCTATGCTGACGACAATCCTACTCGGCAGAAGAATCAAGCGAGTCGATATGGTCAGCGCATTGAAGGGGATCGAGTAGGCGACGCAACCCCACCATGCACTGATGATTGTCAGTGCTGTTGCCTACTCCCGAATATCGCGGCCTGAACGATCTGCCCTTGTATGAGGGCCAGCAACAGTCGACCCGATTCTGCGCTGTCACGGTCGTGTGGTAATTCTCCGCGCTCTTGCCAGACATTGATCAACGGACCCACCGCAGCCATCAGCTTCTCGTAACGGTCACAGACTAATTCGGCCAGTTGAGGATTCCGGCTCGTTTCCGCCCAGCTATGCAAGACAAGGTGAGCACGTAGCGTTCCTGACGGGTCTGACGGCAGCGACGCTCGCACAGCATCCAAGAATTCCGACGGGGAAGGGATGGATTCGCGGCCGACAAGGCTTGCAACCGCGGCACCAATCCCATTCAGCGCACGCTCTGCTGTTGCGACGATCAGATCGTCCTTGCTCGCAAAATACTTATAAACCGTTCCAGCAGCTAGGCCAGAATCAGAGATAACCTCCGCCATCGACGTAGCATGAAAGCCCTGGCTCGCGAATCTCACCGTTGCCGCGGTCACAATGGCATCACGACGTTCAGCCTTCGCATCGTCACTGAGCTTAGCCACTACAACTCCTCGAATCTTGACCAAGGATAGAAGGATAGAACGTCTGCCCCCTGGGCGACGGTCCGCCGTCAACGATACGCCACGAGCTCCGCGAACCCCGGAGACACGCGGCTCTCGGTGCGGCCCGGGGCGACCGCATCACGAGTCTGGCACTCAACGCGGCAGCAACAACCTCCAACTGGAGCAGGCCTTCGACCCGGCGCGCACGGCCGCTCCCCTCAGGAAACACGACCGACCGGGATCCTCCTGACCGGCGATGTGCAGCTACGTGCCTGAGCGGCCGATCTGGGTCTCGTAGGGCGTATCGGCAATTCGCCAACGTGCTCGCTACCGGGTCGCGCATTCGTCAGCTGCGAATAGTCGGAGATTCGTGTCAGGTGCACGGTGTGCCTTTCTGCGGGATCACATCAGACTGCCAGTGTCGGAAACATTCCGGAAACCGCGATTGCTTAGACTCAAGGAATCCCATCAGTATCCTCAGGATGGAGCGGTCATGACAGCGCACGTCACGGCACCGTCGAGCACAGCCACGAGGGAACAGCTCGACCACGTCATCGGCCTCATGGAGGGCCGCAGGACAGTGGTGCTGACCGGTGCAGGAGTGAGCACCGATTCGGGCATCCCCGACTACCGTGGCGAGGGCGCCCCGACGCGAACACCGATGACATTGCAGCAGTTCCTCGCCGACGACGGGCACCGCAAACGCTACTGGGCCGGCAGCCATCTCGGCTGGCGTCGCTTCGGCAGCGCCGAACCGAATGCCGGGCATCGAGCCCTCGCCGACCTGGAACGGGGCGGCCACGTCTCCGGAGTCGTGACCCAGAACGTCGATGGGCTGCACACCCGTGCCGGCAGCCGCCACGTCGTCGAACTGCACGGTTCGATGGACAGGGTTCTCTGCCTCGACTGCGGGCAGACATTCGCCCGATCGAACATCGCCGATCGTCTGCGCGCGGCGAACCCATGGCTGAGCGAAGCTGAGGTGGTGCGTATCGCGCCGGACGGCGACGCCGAGGTCGAGGACATCGACCGCTTCGTGGTTCCTGTCTGCACCGTCTGCTACGGACGACTCAAGCCCGATGTCGTGTTCTTCGGCGAGTTCGTGCCGTCGGAGAAGTTCGCCGAAGCGGCAGCGCTCGTGCAGAACTCCGATCTGCTCGTCGTAGCAGGGTCCTCGCTCGTCGTGAATTCCGGGATCCGGCTCATGGAACAGGCTAGACGCCGCAAACTCCCGATTGTCGTGGTCAACCGTGGTGTCACGAGAGGAGACGCGCGCGCGACGCATAAGCTGGATGCCGGAACATCGGAGACATTGACGGCTCTCGCCGAGCGACTGCTCGGTTGAGACGACGAGCCCGGCCCTTTCGGGCTGGAGCGGTCAGGGGGAGAAACCAGATGACAACGTTCGGCATCGTACGGCACGGCCAGACCGACTGGAACCTGCACAAACGCATCCAAGGCAGCACCGACATCCCGCTCAACGACGACGGACGTCGACAGGCTATCGAGACGGGGGCGTCGCTCCGCGACGGCCACTGGGATGCGATCGTGGCGAGTCCGCTTTCCCGGGCCTCCGAGACGGCGCTCATCATCGCGCACGAACTCGGTCTGCCGGAGCCGGAGTTGATCCCCGACCTCGCCGAACGCCGTCACGGCGAGATCGAGGGCCTGAGCGACGCCGAACGCGCGCTGAGGTTTCCCGACGACGCATCCGTTCCTGGGCTCGAGACCCGCCAGGAGGTGCTCGACCGGGTTCTGCCCGTTCTGGAGCGAGTCGCCGGACGCCACCCGGGCGGGCGGGTCCTGATCGTCAGCCACGGCGGCGTCATCAGTGCGCTCGTGCGTCACGCAACGGACGGCGATCTGGAGACCGGCGGTCGGATGATCGCGAACGGCTCCGTTCAGCGCTTCCGATGGGGAGCCGGCGGCCTGCACTTGATCGAGTGCCGGCTTGACGCCGATGAGGACACCGTGGCCACAGGCTGAGGTGAGAACGCCGCCCTGGGGTGGCGAACTCTAGGTCGAGCGTCGCTACGGACGATGCGAGACGGTGGCCTCCATCAGCGCGAGGAGCCTCTCCGCCGAGCCGCGCCAGGTGAAGCGTTCCGATTGCCGAAGACCCAGCCGAGAACGACGTTCCCACTCCCCGGGGGCGAGGAGCTCGTGGAGGGTCGCGACGAGCGCCTCAGGTCGTTCCGCCTCGAAGTAGAGGGCGGCATCCGCCCCGATCTCGCGAAAGATCGGGATATCGCTGACGACGACCGGGGTTCCCGCTGCCATGGCCTCGACGAGGGGTATGCCGAAGCCTTCGTCGAGCGACGCGGTCACGAGCGCCGTCGCCGACACGAGAGCGCCCCGATACTCTTTGTCACTGGCGCCGTCGTGGAAAACGAGCCGCGCCTGAGGCGCGAGGGCCGTGAGTCGTGCGCGTTCCGCCGCGCTCACCCGGCTCATGAGCTGAAGCTCGCAGCCGGGTATCGCCGCGACGGCTCGCACCAGGGTGTCCACGTTCTTGTACGGCATGAAAGAACCCATGTAGACGAGGCGGAGGATGTCAGGGCGGACCCTGGCCACGGTGTCTGCGGCCAGGGCATCCGTCGCTCCCGCCGCGTTCGGAACGACCGTCACGGGCCGCCTGGTCAGATGGTGCTCGGCGATGAGTCCGGCCGTGGTCTCCGAGACGGTCACGACCCCGTCTGCTCGGTTGAGCAGCACGCGCTGCGGCCACCATGCCAGGTGATACAACCGCCACAACGCTCGCACGGCCCAGGGCAGGTCGCGGGGCGGAGTGCGGTTGCGGTAGTAGATGAGATCGTGCACGGTAATGAGCAGACGGTAACGCCTGCCCCAGGACCCCATCGTCTGCATAGGGGTGAAGACGATGTCGGGTCGGAGCTTGTTGACGGTGCGTGCCACGAACGGCTCGAGGATGCTCGTCGGACCGCTCACGATCTGCCAGGGCAGATTCGGCAGCAGCTCGAGCTGCCGGTGGTCGTTGATGAGCATCGTCACGGGATGCAGCTTGCCGAGCTCCTCGACGAGCCGCGATGTGTAACGGCTGATGCCGTCGTGCCTGTCGAAACGCGTGTAGCGGCAGTCGAAGATGATCTTCATGACCCGGCCGTCTCGGAGGCCTCGCCCCCGCGACCGGCGGCGTCGATCGTGAGGAACCGGTCGAGTCGTTCCGCCGCCTCTTGCGGAACCTCGTAGTGGATGAGATGGCCGACGCCGGGGATGACGTGGAGCGTCGAATCGGCGAAGAGCGCGGCGAGCCTGTGCTGAGCCGCGACCGGGGTGATGTCATCCTTCTCCGCCGCGATCAGCAGCGTGCGCTGCGGGATCAGCCCGGCGAACTCGCTGACGTCGTGGCTCACCGATGCCTGAAACGCCTCGAGCACGACCCGGCGATCGACGAACGCCGAGAAGAAGCGATCGTGCTGGTCATGGATCCAGCGCCGGAGCTGCTTGCTCTCCGTCTTGGCCATGGTGACGCTCATGACGCGCACGATCATCCGATTGCGAAGCAGTGCGAAGCCGAGTCTCTCGGGAAGCCATGCGGCGAGCTCGTAATAGAGCACGGCCAGGCGGGTCATGATGCCGCGAGGACCGGACAGCGCCGGCGCTGCGATCGGGTTGATCAGCACGACGTCCTCGGCCTCCAGCCCTGCGGCGAGGGCCGCCGACACCACGATCGAGCCGAAGGAGTGACCCAGTATGACGAGTCGTCTGGTTCTCGGCAGGGTCGCGACGAATCCGCGCAACCAGAGGGCGTAGCCGTCGATGTCGTGCCGGGTCTGGGTCAGCGGCTCCGAAGCGCCGAAACCGGGCAGGTCGGGCGACACGATGTGCCGGCCGCTGAGCTGGGCGACGACAGGCTCCAGCCCGTGGTGATCGCCGCGGAAACCGTGCACCATCACGATGGTGGTGTCGTCAGCCGATCCGTATTCCCAATAGTGCGTCACAGCGCCGAGGACGTCCGCTGTGCGCTCACGGACCGGGATGCGCGCCAGCTGGGCGGCATAGGGGGACTCGACGATCATCCCTACAAGCTTAGGCGCGCTGACCGGGAAACCGGATAGAACGCGGTGTCGTACGCGCCGCTCGGGGAAAGCAAGCTACGGCGGCCATGCGCCCCCTGCCATATCGCTGCACAGCAGCCGACTCGGCGTCGTGGCGCCCCGTGCAGTCGGCTGCACGCCCTAGACTCTCCTCGTGAGCTTCACCGCGCCCATTCAGCTTCCCGGCCTGACCCTCGACCCGCAGTGGTATCGCAGGGCGGTCTTCTACGAGGTCATGGTCCGATCCTTCGTCGACAGCAACGGCGACGGCACCGGTGACCTCGGCGGACTGATCTCCAAACTCGACTATCTGCAATGGCTCGGCATCGACGCGCTCTGGATACCGCCGATCTTCACCTCCCCACTGCGCGACGGCGGCTATGACGTCTCCGACTACCGGTCGATCCTTCCGGAGTTCGGCACCCTCGACGAGTTCCGCGATCTCGTCACGAAGGCGCACGAACGCAATATGCGTATCGTCATCGACCTGCCGCTCAACCACACCTCTGATCAGCACGACTGGTTCCAGCAGTCCCGAGCCGAGCCGGGGGGCCCGTACGGCGACTTCTACGTGTGGAGCGACACCGACGAGAAGTGGCCGGACATCCGCATCATCTTCACCGACACGGAGGATTCGAACTGGGCGTTCGACCCCGTGCGTCGTGAGTTCTTCTTCCACCGGTTCTTCTCGCATCAGCCCGACCTCAATTATCAGAACCCCGCCGTGCACGACGCTGTCTTCGAGATCGTGCGTTTCTGGTTGGATCTCGGCGTCGACGGCTTCCGGCTGGACGCCATCCCTTATCTGTACGAGTCCGACGAGGGAAACGGCGAGGGCGAGCCGCCCACCCACGAGTTCATCAAGAAGCTGAGGGCGATGGTCGACAAGGACTATCCCGGCCGTGTGATGATCGCCGAGGCCAACCAGTGGCCGCGCGAGGTCTCCGCGTTCTTCGGCAGCGAGGAGGAGCCCGAATGCCACATGGCCTTCGACTTCCCCGTCATGCCGCGCATCTTCTACTCGCTGCGCTCCCAGCAGGCCGACGAACTCGTGCGTGTGCTGTCGGAGACCACGGATGTGCCACCGTCGGCGGGATGGGGCGTGTTCCTGCGCAACCATGACGAGCTGACGCTCGAAATGGTCTCCGAGGAGTACCGGCAGGCCATGTATGGCTGGTACGCCTACGATCCGCGCATGCGAGCGAACGTCGGCATCCGCCGCCGTCTCGCACCCTTGCTCGACAATTCGCGGGCGGAGATGGAGCTGGCCCACGCCCTGCTCTTCTCCCTGCCTGGCAGTCCCTTCCTGTACTACGGCGACGAGATCGGCATGGGTGACAACATCTGGCTGCCGGACCGCGACAGCTCGCGCACACCGATGCAGTGGACGCCGGACCGCAACGGGGGCTTCTCCGCGGCGGATCCAGGCAAGCTCTACCTACCGATCGTGCAATCGCTGGTCTACCACTACAACCAGGTGAACGTCGAGTCCCAGCTCGCACAGTCTCGCTCGTTGCTGCACTGGGTGCGCAACGTCATTCACGTGCGCAAAGCACACCCCGCCTTCGGCCTCGGCTCGATCCGCGTGCTGAAGACCGACAACGAATCGGTGCTCGCCTTCGTGCGTAGCTACGAAGGTTCCGGCGCGCACTTCGGTGATCAGGCGGAGACCGTGCTGTGTGTGTTCAGCTTTGCGCACAATCCGGTCGCCGTCCGCATCGAGGACCCCGAGATGGCGGGAACGCGGCTCTACGATCTCTTCGGCGGCTCGGTGTTCCCGAGCTTTGACGAGAGCGGCACTCTGACCCTGACGATGGGCACGCAGAGCTTCTACTGGCTGCATTGCGGCTGACGGACATCGCCGCATTCGCATCTCGGTGCGCCTCCCGGCGCTGACGGTGGTACGCCGTAGAGTGCTGTCGTGGAAACCGAAACCGTTACAGCGACCTGGGCGGACTCTCTCGCCGTCTTCGATCTCGAGACGACCGGGATCGATGTCGAGACGAGCCGGATCGTGACCGCTCACGTCGGTGTGCTCGATTCCTCGGGCAGGCTCGTCGAACGCAACGACTGGCTGCTCGACCCCGGCGTCGAGATCCCCGCGGCTGCGACCGCTGTCCATGGTGTGACGACCGAACGTGCGCGCGCCGAGGGCTCCCCCGCGGCGACCGGGATCGCCGACATCGTCCGTGCGATTCGCGGGCTCCTCGACCGAGGCATCCCGCTCGTCGCGTACAACGCACCGTACGATCTGACGATCCTCAACCGTGAAGCGGTACGGCACGGCGTCCCCCCGCTGCTCTCCCCCGCCCCCATCATCGACCCTCTCGTCATCGACAAGGCGGTCGACCGCTACCGTAGGGGAAAGCGCACGCTCGAGGTGACAGCGGCGTTCTACGGTGTCTCGCTCGACGACGCGCACGATGCGGGTGCGGACGCCGCCGCCGCCGGACGAGTCGCTCAGGCTCTCGCCCGTGTGCATGCCGTCGCACTCGACGTCGACGCGGCAGAACTGCACCGTCGCCAGGTGGACTGGAGCCGTGAGCAGGCGGAGAACTTCCAGGCCTACATGCGCGCCAACCGGGATCCGGCCTTCACGACGTCGGGTGACTGGCCGGAGCGCGGCTAGCGGTAGATGACCTCGTAGCTGACGACTGAGATTTTGTCGTTGTGAAACTCTGACGGTCATGTTCAGATAAAAAGTATGTCCAACAGACAACGATGGGGAATCGCCGCGGTTGCAGTTGCTGTGCTCCTAAATCAAAAAGGCTATTCCGCCGTTGGCACAGTGATCAACGCGCCTAACGTCGTCCAGCAGCAGTCGAAAACCGCAGCGATCTCAACATTGGCTGCGTGTAAAGGTGTCAACCAATTGGACTTGAAATCTACGCGGCCGGCTACATATGTTGGGCACAAGCCCTCGGAGTCGGCATCGGCGCGGCGATCAGCAACCCGCCGAGCACCGGCGGTTCAGCCGCCACGCCGGGAGTGTACTTCTCACTCGGGCTCGTGCTCGCGGTCGTCGCGATACTAGGTGGATACATCGTAAACATGGCACGGGACTCTAGGCGGAAGCGCGCTGAAGCCTCTGATCGCACTGGCCATCCGCACGAGAACCGCACCGAGAGCAAAGCACGCCGCCGAAGTCCAAGACAATAGAGCCGAGCGTCACGCGATGTGTGGCACCCCGCTCTAACATGAGGCGCCCGACGAGCAGCTTGGCGCCGCCCTGAGTCTGGGCTGGTGAAACGAAACGGCCCCCATCGCTACGACGGGGGCCGTTTACACGCTCGAGCGTAGTAACTAGTTCTTGCCGAAGTTCTTGAAGCGCTGGTTGAACTTCTCGACGCGTCCTGCCGAGTCGAGAATGCGCTGCTTGCCCGTGTAGAAGGGGTGGGACTCCGACGAGATCTCTACGTCGATGACCGGGTAGGTGTTGCCGTCTTCCCACTCGATGGTCTTGGCGCTCGAAACCGTCGAACGGGTCAGGAACGTCGCACCCGAAGCGAGATCGCGGAAAACCACCGGAGCGTAGTCGGGGTGAATGTCAGACTTCATCAAGACTTCCTTGTGTTTGAACAATGCTTTTGCGTTGCGAATGGTGTGATCTGTCTTGCCGATCGGGCGAGAAAGCATGCGGCCTCTTGACCAGCTATCGATTCTAGCAGATCGCCGCCTGCTGCGGCATCCGCCGGTGATCGCGTCACACCGCGGACACAGCGGTCATACCGCGCGAGCCGTGAAGCGGCCGTCGTTCTCATCGAGTTCGATCGAGAGGCCGAACGCCGTGCTGAGGTTGGCTGCGCTGAGCGATTCGGCAAGCGGCCCGGCCGAGACGATCGCACCATCCGCCAGGATGAGGGCGTGGGTGAAGCCGATGGGGATCTCCTCCACGTGATGGGTCACCATCACGATCGCGGGAGACGTGGACTCGCGCGCATAGCCGCTGAGCAGATGCAGAAGCTCTTCGCGTGCGCCGAGGTCGAGGCTCGAAGCCGGCTCGTCGAGCAACAGTATCTCGGGGTCGGTCATGACCGAGCGTGCGATCTGAACGCGCTTCTGCTCGCCGTCGCTCAGACTGCCGAAGCTGCGGTCGGCGAGGTGGTCGAGCTTCCACTCGGCGAGCACCCGCTGAGCGCGGCGAATGTCCATGTCCTCGTACTCCTCGGTCCAGCGGCCCGTCACCGAGTACGCCGCGGTCAGCACGACGTCGAGCACCTTCTCGTTCTTCGGCACCTTGCGCGCCATCGCGGTCGACGCGAAGCCGATCATCGGCCGTAGCTCGAAGAGGTCGACCTTGCCCAGTCTCTCCTGCAGCACGACGGCGGTCCCGCTCGTGGGGTGCATGGCGGCCGCGGCGATCTGCAGCATCGTGGTCTTGCCAGCGCCGTTCGGCCCCAGGATCACCCAGCGCTGGTCGTCGTCGACAGTCCAGGAGACGGAGTCGAGGATGGTGTTGCCATCTCGAACGACGGACACGTCTGTGAGCTGAAGAACGCTGGCCATGCTCCTATGCTATCGGCGCAGTAGACCCTCGTAGATCTCCCGGGTTCGCACCGCGATCTGCTCCCAGCCGAACTCCTTCTCGGCACGGGTCCGCCCGGCGGCTCCCATGAGCCGCGCCCGGTCGGGGTCGCCTACGACCTCGATGAGCACCGCGGCCAGATCGGCGACGAAACGATCCGGGTCCGTCGGTGTCCCCGTTCCGTCGTCGAGCTGGTCGATCGGAACGAGACGCCCGGTTTCACCGTCGGCGACGACCTCGGGGATACCTCCGGTGGCGGTCCCCACCACGGGAATCCCGCAGGCCATCGCCTCGAGATTGACGATGCCGAGCGGTTCATAGACGGATGGACAGACGAAGGTCGTTCCTGCCGTGAGCACAGCCGAGAGCTCGTGCTGGCTGAGCAGGCGATCGATCCACACGACGCCAGAACGCTCGGCCTGCAGCGAGGCGACACCCGCTGTCACCTCTGCGAGGATCTGAGGCGTGTCAGGAGCCCCGGCGCACAGCACGAGCTGGACGTCGGCGGGAAGCATCCGTGCCGCGCGCAGCAGGTACGGAAGCCCCTTCTGCCGGGTGATGCGGCCGACGAACACCACGGAGGGCCGATCCGGATCGATGCCGAGCGCCCGCACGGTCTCCTCGTCGACGACGGGCTTCCACCGGTTGAGGTCGATGCCGTTGTAGACGACATGCACACGCGACGCGTCCAGATCCGGGTAGGAGCGCAAGATGTCGCGCCGCATGCCGCCGCTCACGGCGATCACCGCATCCGCACCCTCGAAGGCGGTCTTCTCGACCCAGCTGGAGACGCGGTATCCCCCGCCGAGCTGCTCGGCCTTCCACGGGCGCAGGGGTTCCAGGCTGTGGGCGGTGACGACGTGGGGAATGCCGTGCAGAAGCTTGGCGATGTGTCCTGCGCCGTTCGCGTACCAGGTGTGCGAGTGCACGATGTCCGCTCCGGCCGTATCCTGCGCAATCTGCAGATCGACGCCGAGCGTCGAGATCGCCGGGTTCGCCTCGACCAGCGTATTCGGCGGCCGATAGGCGACCGTGTCGAGCTCGTCGCGCGGCTCGCCGAAGCATCGCACGACCACGTCAACGTCGCTGCGCAAGGCACGCACCAACTCGGCGACGTGGACGCCGGCGCCGCCGTAGACCTCTGGGGGATACTCACGCGTGAGCAGATCGACTCGCATGCTGCAAAGGTAGCGCAGCACACGGCGTCACACAGCCCCGATTCGAGTGGTCGCAATCGGCGGCCTGCCCTAATGTGTAGTCATGAAGTCCAAGAAGATCTTCGGAATCGTCCTGGCTGGCGGCGAGGGCAAGCGTCTCATGCCGCTCACGGAGGATCGTGCGAAACCCGCCGTGCCCTTTGGCGGGCAGTACCGCCTCGTAGACTTCGCGCTCTCCAATCTCATCAATTCGGGCCTCACGCAGATCGTCGTGCTCACCCAGTACAAGTCGCACAGCCTGGACCGCCATGTGTCGCAGACCTGGCGCGTCTCTGGCCTGCTCAACTCCTACATCGCCTCCGTTCCCGCTCAGCAGCGGCTCGGCAAGCGGTGGTTCAGCGGCTCGGCTGACGCGATCCTGCAGAGCCTCAACCTGATCCGCGACGAGCAGCCGGACGTCGTCGTCGTCGTTGGCGCCGATCACGTGTATCGCATGGACTTCAGCCAGATGATCGAGGCGCACATCGCGTCCGGCGCCGCGGCCACCGTCGCGGCGATCCGGCAGCCGATCGAGCTGGCCGACCAGTTCGGCGTCATCGACCTCGACCTCGATGACCCCATCAGGATCAAGGCCTTCCTCGAGAAGCCGAAGAACGCGGTCGGTCTCGCGGACGCCCCACACGAGGTGCTCGCTTCGATGGGCAACTACGTCTTCGACGCCGATGCGCTCATGGACGCCGTCGTCCGAGACGGCGAACGCGCAGATTCGAGTCACGACATGGGCGGTGACATCATCCCGGCCTTCGTCGAGAGCGGGCAAGCCGGCGTCTACGACCTTCGCCGCAACGATGTTCCCGGTTCTACCGACCGCGATCGCTACTACTGGCGCGACGTGGGGACCATCGACTCCTTCTTCGAGGCCCACCAGGATCTCATCTCGGCGCTGCCGATCTTCAATCTGTACAACGAGGAGTGGCCGATCTTCACTCAGCAGCTCAACTCGCCGCCGGCGAAGTTCGTGCGCGACGCTCGCGGAGCCCTCGGGACGATGATCGACTCGATCATCTCGCTCGGGTCGGTGATCTCGGGCGCGCACATCGAACGCAGCGTGCTCGGCCCCTGGGCGAACGTCGGCTCCGGCGCTCACGTCGTCGACTCGATCGTCTTCGACCGGGTTCGGATCGAATCCGATGCGTTCGTCGGTCGCGCCGTACTCGACAAGCATGTCGTCGTCGAGGCGGGAGCCAGGGTCGGTCTCGACCGGGAGCGCGACCTCGCCCGTGGCTTCAGCGTGACCGATTCCGGCATCACGGTCGTCGGCAAGGGCGTGCGGGTCACTGCGTGACGCCCGCGCTCCGATGACCCCGCCGAGACCTGCGCGCGGCGATGCGCGATTCCTCGTCGTGCTCGATGCCGACTCCACCCTCATAGAAGACGAGGTCATCGAGCTCCTCGCCGACGCCGCCGGCTCGCGCGCCGTCGTGACCGAGATCACCGAGCGGGCCATGCGAGGCGAGCTCGACTTCGAGGAGAGCCTGCTCGCCCGGGTCGGCACCCTGGCCGGGCTGCCGCAATCGGTGTTCGCCGAGGTCGGCGCCCTCATCCGCCCGACGCCGGGCGTTCACGAGCTCATCGCGACCGTGCACGGTGCCGGCGGCGCGATCGGGGTCGTCTCCGGCGGATTCCACGAACTGCTCGACCCGCTCTCGGACTCCCTCGACCTCGACCATTGGCGAGCGAACCGGCTCGGGCTCGCCGACGGACGCCTGACAGGACACCTCGTCGGTCCGGTCATCGATGCCGATGCCAAAGCGGCCACACTGCGCGAGTGGGCGCAGCTGGAACGTGTGCCGCTCGTTCGCACCATTGCCGTCGGCGATGGTGCGAACGATCTGCGCATGATGGCTGTCGCCGGGCTCTCGGTCGCCTTCAACGCGAAGCCGCGCGTGCGCGCCGAGGCGGACGTCTCGATCGACGTGTGCGATCTCAGTCAGGTCCTCCCCCTGCTAGGGTTGCGCGGCTGACCCGCAGGCCGCTATCCGGTCAGGTGCTGGGCGGCGGCGAGACAAACCGCTTCTCGCTCGAACCGCTCTTGGTCGGTCGGGTGCGCATCTTCGCCTCGTATGCCGGCATCGCGGTCACGGCGTGGTGTGTTCGGGCGCGGTGCACGCTCGGTGCCTCCCACGATCTCGGAGAATCGTGAGCTGAACGATCCGAGCGAGGTGCAACCGACGGCCGTGCACACATCGGTCACGCTCATGCCCGCACGAAGCAACGCCTTCGCCCGCTCAGTGCCCCATCCCGAGCCCGCCGTCGACGGGAATGACAGCCCCGGAGATGTACGCTGCATCGTCGCCGGCCAGCCAGACGACGACCTTGGCGACTTCCTCCGGCGTCGCGAAGCGTCCGGCCGGAATGTTCCGCTTGTATTCGGCCTGTTGCGCTTCGGGCAGTTCTGCGGTCATGTCCGTCTCGATGAACCCGGGGGCGACGACGTTCGCCGTGATCCCGCGGGCACCGAGCTCACGCGTGACCGACCGCGCAAGACCGACCAGCGCGCTCTTCGACGCAGAGTAGTTGACCTGACCGGCCGATCCATAGAGGCCGACGACGCTCGAGATGAGAACGACGCGTCCGAAACGCGCTTTGAGCATGCCCTTGGACGCACGCTTCACGACCCGGAAGGAGCCCGTGAGGTTCGTGTCGATGACATCGGTGAAGTCCTCGTCGCTCATGCGCATGAGCAGAGTGTCCCTGGTGATCCCTGCGTTCGCGACGAGCACCTCGACCGGTCCCAGCGCCGCCTCGACCTCGGTGAAGGCGGCATCGACGGACGCCGCATCCGTCACGTCCGCGCGCACCGTGAGGGCACCGGTCGGCCCTTCGCCGGAACGAGCCGTGACAGCGACCTGGTATCCCTGCGCCACGAACTGCTCAGCGATCGCGAATCCGATGCCACGGTTTCCGCCGGTGACGAGTACGGTACGGGTGGTCATGCTGCGTCCAATCTGGCGAGGGGGAAATGGCTCCGTGGAAAGCTGAAACCCAGCTTAGGCGTCGCCGCGGACTCATTGGAGACGTAGGCTTGAAGTAGCGGCACCACCCTGGTTCCCGCGGTTCGGTAGCAAGAAATGAAACAGCAGTCGATCACCTCCCTCCCCATTTCGCCGGAGGTGGAACGTCGCAATCGCATGATCAAGTACACGGTCGCGATGTCGATCCGTGTCGTCTGCATCGTGCTGATGCTCTTCGTGCAGGGCTGGTGGCTGCTCGTATGCGCGATCGGCGCGATCACGCTGCCGTACTTCGCCGTCGTCCTCGCCAATGTGCACTCGAATCCTCGCCGCGGCACCGTTCTTCGCCCCGGCGGACTCGTCACCTTCCGGGCGCGGCGCAATCTGCCGGGCGAAAGCGTTCCCTCCGGTCCGGACGCCGACAAGAAGGCTTCCAGCGCCGAGAACACTCCCGGAAAGCCATCGTGATCGAGCTGGGAGGGGAACTCCCCCGCGAATCCTGCTCACGCGCCGAATGCCGCTCCGAGGCGATCTGGCGGATCGACTGGCGCAATCCGCGCATCCATTCCGCCGAGCGCCGCAAGACGTGGCTCGCGTGCGACGAGCACATCGGCTTTCTGCGTGACTTCCTCTCGGCCCGGGAGTTCCCTCTCGACGTGACCCCACTCGATTCGACGGCATCCGCGCCGTCGCGGGGGGATGGTCCGTGAGCGGGTGGCGGTTCGCCTTCAGCAGGCGGTGGGCTGGCTACCTCGCGCTGACGGTTCTCTTTGCGATCGTCTGCGCGAGCCTGGGCGTGTGGCAGCTCGCGCGCCGTGCCGAAGCGACGTCCGAGATCGAACGGGTGCAGGCGAACTGGTCGGCCGAGCCCGCCCCGGTCGAGCAGGCACTCCCCCGGCTCGACTCCTTCGACGAGTCCC
The DNA here is from genome assembly GCF_042660285.1 of Luethyella okanaganae. Taxonomy (NCBI): domain Bacteria; kingdom Bacillati; phylum Actinomycetota; class Actinomycetes; order Micrococcales; family Microbacteriaceae; genus Luethyella; species Luethyella okanaganae. The sequence goes on along the minus strand of NZ_JBHSTP010000001.1, from coordinate 1,193,025 downwards.
AGAAGTGGCTGCCGGTGACGATGACGGGCCGCTATCGCACAGTGGATCAGCTCCTCGTGCGCAACCGACCCCTCGGGGGCAGCCCAGGGTTCGAGGTGCTCACCCCGCTCGAGCTCGCCGACGGCACCGTCTTCGTCGTCGACCGCGGCTGGCTCCCGGTCGGTTCGAGACAGGACTCCCCCGACATCGTTCCGGATCCCCCTTCGGGAGAGGTCACGGTCGTCGCCCGTCTCAAAGCAGGCGAACCGACCCTCGCCGGGCGCTCCGCATCAGGGAACCAGATCGCGACGATCCAGCTCGACGACATCGCCGGCCGGCTGGATGGGAGCACCTACACGGGTGCCTATGGTCTGCTCGACACCGAGGATCCCGCGCCGGCGGAGCGCCCGATCGCGGTGACCCGACCTGTCGAGGACGAGGGACCGCACCTGTCCTACGCCTTCCAGTGGTTCGTGTTCGCACTGCTCGGATTCGTCGGCCTCGGTTGGGCGCTGCGGCAGGAGTACCGCGCCGTCAACGCCGACGATCCGGCGGAGCAGCAACGAGCCGCCGCACGCGAGCGGCGCAAGGAGTTGCGCACGCGCAGCGACGCCGACATCGAGGACGACATCCTCGACACCCGGTAGCCTGCACCGCAGCTCGGTCGTCGGGAACGCGAGCGGCTATGCGAGCGCGATGAGCTCGGCGTAGTCCTTGTTCCAGTGGTCCTCGACGCCGTCCGGCAAGATCAGGACCCTCTCGGGATTGAGTGCCTCGACCGCTCCGGGATCGTGACTCACCAGCACGACGGCTCCCTCGTAGTGCGCGAGTGCATCGAGGATCTCCTCACGGCTCGCAGGGTCGAGATTGTTCGTCGGCTCGTCGAGCAGCAAGACGTTCGCGCCAGACACGACGATCATCGCGAGCGCCAGGCGAGTCTTCTCGCCACCGGACAGCACCCCCGCGAGCTTGTGAGAGTCGTCGCCCGTGAACAGGAACGAGCCGAGCACCCTGCGCGCCTCGGTCTCCGTGATGTGTGGCGAGGAAGACGCCATGTTCTCGAGGACGCTCCGGTTCACGTCGATCGTCTCGTGCTCTTGGGCGTAGTAGCCGATCCGGAGTCCGTGACCAGGCTCGATCTGCCCGGTGTCCGGCTGGTCCGCTCCACCGAGGATGCGCAGCAGCGTGGTCTTCCCGGCACCGTTGAGCCCGATCACGACGACCTTCGATCCACGGTCGATGGCGAGGTCGACGGCGGCGAAGATCTCCAGAGATCCGTAGCTCTTGCTGAGGTTGCTCGCCATGAGCGGCGTGCGCCCGCACGGTGCAGGGGTCGGGAATCGCAACTTCGCGACCCGGTCGACGGTGCGCACCTCGTCGAGGCCGGAGAGGAGCTTCTCGGCACGAGCCACCATCTGATGCGCTGCGGCAGCTTTGGAGGCCTTCGCCCCGAATTTCGCGGCTTGGAGCTGGAGCGCCCCGGCTTTCTTCTCGGCGTTGGCGCGTTCCTTCTTGCGGCGCTCCTCGTCAGCGGCACGCTGGCGCTGGTAGTTCTTCCAGTTCATGTTGTAGATGTCGATGACGGTGCGGTTGGCGTCGAGGTAGAACACCCGGTTGACCGTCTCGCCCACGAGCTCGATATCGTGAGTGATGACGATGAATCCGCCTTTGTAGTTCTTAAGGAAGTCGCGCAGCCACACCACGGAGTCCGCGTCGAGGTGGTTGGTCGGTTCGTCGAGGATCATCGTCGAGGCATCGGAGAAAAGAATGCGGGCGAGCTCGATGCGGCGACGTTGACCACCGGAGAGGGTCTTGAGCGGCTGGTCGAGGATTCGATCGGGCAGATTGAGGTTGCCGGCGATCGACGCGGCCTCTGCCTCGGCCGCGTAGCCGCCAAGCGCCTGGAAACGATCGGTGAGAGTGCCGTACTTCTTCATCGCCGACGAGCTGACGGATTCGTCCGTGCTCGCCATCTCGATGCTCGCCTGCTGCATGCCGAGCACGAGGCTGCCGAGTCCGCGCGCGTCGAGGATACGTGTTCGGGCGAGATCCTCAGGGTTGCCGGAGCGCGGATCCTGAGGCAGGTAGCCGATCTCGCCGGAGCGTTCGATCTTGCCGTTCGTGGGAAGCGTCTCACCGGCCAGCGTCTTCGTCAAGGTGGTCTTGCCTGCGCCGTTGCGTCCGACGAGTCCGATCTTGTCTCCGTCGGACACGCGAAAGCTGACGTTCTCCATGAGCACGCGTGCTCCCACGCGGATCTCAAGATCTTGAACGCTGAGCACGACTGAGTCCGTTTCTGGAGGAGTGGAGGGCGCGCCGAGTGGCGCAGCGAACCAGTCTACGACCGAGCGGCCCTCCAGCACGATTCGAGACGGACGACGAGGCGGGATGTCGCCGTCGTCGGCGATACTGATCCCATGTCTGATCCCATGTCTGCGACAACGGCGGAACGCGAGATCGCACGACTGCGGTCCGAGGCCCAGGGGCTCGGCGGCGGCGGCCGTACCCCGACCGAGGTCGTCGAACGCCTCCTCGCCCTGCAAGCGCAAGACCTGGCCGCGGCCAAATGGGCCGTTGCGACCCGTGCGGGAGGATCGACGGAACAGGACATCGACGGCGCGCTCGCGCGGGGAGAGATCATCCGCTCCTGGCCCATGCGCGGAACCCTGCATCTGGTTCCCGCCCGGGATCTCGGCTGGATGCTCGAACTCACGACATCACGGCTGCTTGCCCAGGCGAGCGCCCGCCATCGACAGCTCGAACTCGACGGCGCGGCGTTCGAGCAGGCGCGCGAGATCGCGATCGAAGCGTTGTGGGGTGGTCGGGAGTTGAGTCGCGCCGGCTTCATGCAATTGCTCGAGTCGCACGGCATGGCGACCAAGAACCAGCGCGGCTACCACATCATCTGGGTCCTCGCCCAGACCGGGACTCTCTGCTGGGGGCGCGTGGAGAACGGCTCGCAGACGCTCGTGCTGCTCGACGAATGGGCGCCGGAGCAGCGGCGACTCGAACGCGACGAGTCCCTCGGAGAGTTCCTCCGTCGCTACGTGCGCGGGCACGGACCTGCGACGCTGCAGGACTTCGTCTGGTGGTCGAAGCTCACCATGGCCGACGCGAAGATCGGACTCGCCGTCGCACGCGCCGATCTGCAGGAGTACCTCGTCGACGGCACGAGCTATTGGATCTCCGCCGAGACGGATGCCTCGGCACCGTCAACGGCAGGGAGAAGGAGGTTCGCGGCGTCCCTACGCGCTCTTCCCGCCTTCGACGAGTACTTCCTCGGCTACCAGCGCCGCGAGGCGGTGATCGACGAGCGCTGGGCCGATCGGATCGTTCCCGGCAGGAACGGAGTGTTTCAGCCGATCGTCGTCGCGGGTGGACGGGTCGTCGGTACGTGGCGGCGCGCCATGAACGGGGGTTCTGTCTCGGTCGAGGCATTTCCCTTCGCGCCACTGTCAGCAGTGCAGACGGCGGGATTCGAGCGCGAGGCGCGACGCTACGCCCGCTTCCTCGGCAAGAAGCTCGTCGAGGGTGCGACGGCGAAGCATCCGTTATCGGTGGCCGGCGAGTGAGTCGCCGGATCGTCGCGACGACATCGGGTTACGACATCGGGTTAGCCTGAACAGGTGCGACTGACATCCCGTATTCAGGTCACAGCCAGAATTCCGCTCCTGCAGGTGACCAAAGTGGCCGTCGCGACCGTGCTCGCCTGGTTCGCCGCCCAGCTGATCTTTCCCTCCGAGCTTCCGATCTTCGCCGCGATCGCGGCCCTGCTCGTGGTGCAGCCGAGCGTCAACCAGTCCCTCGGACGCGCGCTCGAACGTTGCGTCGGTGTCATCGTCGGAGTCGTCATCGCCTTCACGGTCGGCGTGACCTTCGGGCACAACAGCTGGATCGTGCTCCTCGGAATCGTTCTGTCGATCTTCATCGGCTGGGCTTTCCGCCTCACTCCCGCATCAGCCAACCAGATTCCGATCAGCGCCATGCTCGTGCTCTCGATCGGAGCGACGACTCCCGAATATGCCGGCGCACGCATCATCGAGACCGTGCTCGGTGCCGTCGTCGGGCTCATCGTCAATGTGACCATCGCGCCGCCCGTCCTGCTGATGCCTGCCCACGACGCCGTCAGCGCCCTGGGCCGCGAACTCGCCGCGACAATCGACCGGCTCGCTCATGCGCTGGGCAGCGTGCAGACGCAGGCTCAACTCGAAGAACTGCTGCTCAACGCTCGCCTACTGCGCCCGATGCAGGTAAAGGCAACGGATGCCATCCAGCAGGGCGAGGACAGCCTCGCCTTCAACCCGCGCCGGTCGAGGCACCGCACAGCGCTCGAAGGCGAGGCCGCGCTCTTCGCCCGGCTGACTCCGCTCGTCACCAGGATGCTCGGCATGACGCGTGCCCTCCGTGACCACTACGACGACGGCTTGCACGAGGAGCCGACAGTACGCGCGATAGCGGTCGAGCTCGAGCGCGCGGCACACGACCTGAGGCTTCTCGTGCGCGACGAAGACACGACCTCGGGAGCCGAGCCTCCCACCACCACGTCTGAGCTGCCAGCGCTCACCGCACCGCTCGTGATCGCAACACCGCATCCGCAGCATTGGATCCTCATCGGATCACTTATGGAGGATCTGCGACGGGTGCGCGAGGAGATCCTCGACGAGTGATGCTCGATGGGAGCATGACATGCGGCGGGGCTCCGGTCCCCCAGAGCCCCGTCGAGGTTCGCCGAAGAGCTACTGTTGGAGGGCGGCCTGCAGTTCGAGAGTGATCGTGACCTTGTCGCCGAGCAGCACTCCGCCGGTCTCGAGCGCTGCGTTGTATGTGAGACCGAAGTCCTCACGGTTGATCTCTGTCCTCGCGGTCGCGCCGCCCTTGTAGTTGCCATAGGGGTCTCCACCGAAGCCGCCGAACTCGAACTCGAAGGTCACCGGCTTGGTGACGCCCTTGATCGTGAGGTTTCCATCGATGAGGAAGTCGCCGTCCTCGGCGCGGACGCCCGTCGACACGAAGTCGATCGTCGGGTAGGTCTCGGCATCGAAGAAGTCGCCCGCGCGCAGATGCGCGTCGCGGTTGGGCTCGTTGGTGTTGATCGAGGCGACCTCGGCTGAGGCGGTCACGGTGGACTCGAGCGGGTTCTCGGCAGTGACGAAGGTGGCGTTGAAGCGCTCGAAGGCGCCCTTGACCTTGCTGATCATGAGGTGCCGGATGGTGAAGCCGACCTCACTGTGCGCTGGGTCGATGGTCCAGGTTCCGACACGGTAGCCGGGGATCGAGGTCTCGATGGTCGTGGTCATCCACAGTCTCCTTGAATGGGGGGCGACGAGGACGCTCCTCGTCTTCTATGCAAACGCATGAGAACATCGGATATTCCGGGCTCGCCGAATTTCGTCCGCTACGGTTCGGATATCCCTCGGTCGACGGCGCCGAGGTGACGCAGCGCGAGCATGGCACGCGCACTGCCATCGATGCCCTGCTCGGAGATGCGGCCCGCCCGCACTGCCGCGGCGATGTCGGCGATCATGCCGCCGACGTCGACCCCGACGGTCGACGGATCCTGCGGCAGCACGAAGAGCAGGGCGTCGTTGCCGGCGGCCAGTGCTGCGACGGCGTTCTCCGATGGGTTCGAATAGGCCGGATCACCGGAGTTCTGCAGCATGAGCATGTCGTCGGTGACGCTGATGCCGTCGAAGCCGAGTTCGTCGCGCAGAATCGCATGCCATCGCGATGAGATCGACGCGGGAGCCGGATCGATGGCCGAGTATGAGAGGTGCCCGAACATCACGAACTCCGCTCCGGCATCGATTCCCGCCTGGAACGGTGGGGCGACCTCCGCGCGCCACTGCTCAAGGCCGATGTCCGAGGTCGGAACACCGACGTGCGAGTCGCCTGTGGCCGCGCCATGCCCGGGAAAGTGCTTGAGGGTACTGAGCACACGAGTGCCCTCGGCCGAGACGGCGGCTGCGACCCGCTCGGCAGCCGCGGAGGCGTCTGTGCCGAGCGCTCGGTCGTAGATGAAGGAGCTCGGATCGTTCGTGACGTCGGCGACGATCCCGAAGTTGAGGTTCACCCCAGCTCGCGACAACAGGAAGGAACGGGTCGTGAAGGCATCTCTCGTCGCCCGCACCGGTTCGTTCTTGAGCACGTCGGCCCCGGGCGCCCGGTCCTCAACGCGCGTCACCTCGCCGCCTTCCTGATCGATCCCTATGAGTGGCGGGAACGCGGGGTCGGAAACCAACTGGCTCGTCATGGCGGCGAGTTCGGCGACAGTGCCGGGAATGTTGTCGCCCATCAGGATCACGCCGCCGAGACCGTAGGCGTCGATGAAAGCGCGTTGCGCTGCGCCATCGGTGCCCGGAGTATGCAGCACGAGGAGGCTCGCGATCTTCTGTTCGAGGCTCATGGTGCGGAGACGCTCGGCGACGGCATCGTCCGATGGCGTCTGGATTCTCTGCTGCTTCGTCTCTCCCGAATCGACGATGGCGACCGGTGTTGCATTTTCGAGGAGACGTGGAGAAGACGGCGCTGCACACGCCGCCGTTCCTCCGATCGCCGCCAGGAGAGCGATGGCCGTCCCCACGATCACACGAACCGGTCGCCTCGACATAGGCAAAAGTCTATCCAGGGAACACGGCGAACCTCGAAGGTGGCGGCGCGACGCGCATCCGCGTAGCGTCGGAACATGACCATACGGCCGGTGCGCGAGGCGACGCCGTTGCACCTGCACGATGTTGCAAGCGACGCCGTGATGTTGGCCGGTGGTGGGTGCGCGATCCTGCTGCAATTGGCGCACCCGGCGATCGGACATGGGGTCGCCGCCCACAGCGACTTCGTCGAACGGCCGCTCGACCGGCTGCATGGAACTCTCGACTATCTCTATGCCCTTGCCTATGGCGATCAACTCGAGCAGGAGGAGGTCGTGCGCCGCGTGAATCACGCGCACGCTCCTGTGCGCGGCGAGACCGGTCACGGCATCCCGTCGTACAGTGCCTTCGATCCGGAACTGCAGCTGTGGGTGGCGGCGACGATGTATTACGCCGCCGCAGAGGTGTACGAGCGGGTCTTCGGCGCACTCGACGAGGCATCCGCCGATGCCATGTACCGTGAATACGCGGAACTCGGCACCCGCCTGCAGATGCCTCCCGGACTCTGGCCGGTCGATCGATCAGCCTTCGTCGTCTATTGGAACACGGGGCTGGCCGCGCTCTCCACAGATGCGACGACGCGTTCGGTCGCCCGGATGCTCCTCCATCCACGACACGTCCCCTTTTGGCTGCGCTCGATCATGCCCGTGATCCGTTTCGTGACGATCGGCCTGCTGCCGGCACCGGTGCGTGAGCTCTACGGCTTCTCGTGGACTCCGGGCAGACAGCGCGCCTTCGACCGCGTCACGCAGGTCACCGCCGTCGTCTACCCGAGACTGCCGAGACGGCTGCGGCAGTGGCCGAGGAATCACGTGCTCCGTCGTTTGCGTCGCTCTCTGCCGCGAACGCTCGTCGGCACGAACACGGAGAAAGTCGCATGAGGCGGCGCTGGAAAGAGACAGCCCTCACCCGGCTGCTCGGCATCGAGAACCCGATCGCTTCCTGCCGAGCTTCGGGGAGCAGTTGGAGGCTGTGCTCGATGCGGCGCCGGCCGTTGCGAGCTTCGTGTTCGGCGTCCCCCCGGTCGAGGCGATCGAGGCGCTGCACGAGCGGGGCACCCTGGTGGTCGGAAGCCCTGGGCGCCTCGGCGGTGCAGATCGGAACCGCCTTCCTCGTCTGCTCTGAATCTGCCGCCAGCGATGTCCACCGTGAAGCCATCCTGAGCCCGGCCGCTCGGTGCACCGTGCTCACCCGGGTGTTCAGCGGGCGGCTCGCCCGCGGCGTGCCGAACCGCATGCTCCGAGAGCTGAGCGCGGACGCCCGAGGCCCGGCGCCGTTCCCCGCGCAGAACTGGCTCACCGGGGGGATCAAGGCGGAGGCCATCGCCCGCGGTGACGGCGACCTCATGTCGCTCTGGGCCGGGCAGACCGCTCCGCCGGCGCAACGGCACCCCGCCGCCGAACTGATGCGCGAACTCGTCAGAGATGCGGAGGCCCTGCTCGGCTAGTCTGGACTCACCACGGATTCAGGGATGGCGATGACGCAGCACTCCGATCAGGCTCCGCGTTCCGGGCACACGAACGGCGAGCCTCAGCGGGCGATGTTCGACGCCATCGACCGGCAGATCGTCGCAGAGCTGAGCAAGGATGCTCGGCTCTCGATTCGTGCACTCGCCGAGCGGGTGCACGTGTCCAGGACCACCGCGCACAGCCGACTCCAGCATCTCGTACAGACAGGAGTCATTACAGGGTTCGGGGCTCAGATCGATCGCAAGTCGATCGGACTGCATGTCACCGCGCTCGTCGTCGTCAAGATCGGCGACATCGCCTGGGAGGAGATCGCGGTCGAGCTCGCGGCGCTGCCATTCGTCGAGAAGGTTCAGGCGGTCAGCGGCGACATCGATATCATGCTCACCGTGAGCGCCCCGGACAATGAGCAGCTGAGCCAAGCGATCCTGCGTGACATCCACAATCTGCCCGGCGTCGTATCCACCCGCTCGCATCTCATTCTGGAGGAGATCGACGGTCAGGCACCGGCACAGACACTGGACATCTGGCATTGATCTAGCCTTCTAACGAGCCGAATGGCCTCGTCCAGGAGCGATCCCGGCCATTCGTTCACACTTGCCGTGGCGTGTTCGCGAGTGAGGTTACCGTTGTCGCACGATTACGTCATGAGCCTCAATGTCGAGCACGCGACCCCACGCACCCTGCCGTCCGAGAAACCCCTTCGGCTGCTTGACGACGCCGGTCATGCGGTCGATTCCGGAGAGGCCGACGGACTCTCCCTCCCCGATCATGCGACGTTGCTCGGGCTGTACCGCAGCATGGTCATCGCACGTCGCTTCGACGCGCAGGTCACCGCGCTCACCCGGCAGGGACGGCTCGCGACCTACCCGTCGGCCCTCGGCCAGGAAGCATGCGAGATCGGCGCCGTAGCAGCCCTCGAACGGGAGGACTGGCTCTTCCCGACATACCGCGACACGATCGCGCTGCTCACCCGGGGAATCACGCCCCGCGACCTGCTGCAGTCGTTCCGCGGCGACTGGCACAACGGCTACGACCAGTATGCGCATCGCTGTTCATCCCAGAGCACTCCGCTCGCGACCCAGGCCTTGCACGCCGTCGGCCTCGCGCACGCCGCCCGGCTCTCAGGCGATCCCCTCGTCGCGCTCACCTTTCTCGGCGACGGCGCGACGAGCGAAGGCGACGCCCACGAAGCCTTCAATTTCGCCGCGGTCTGGCAGACGCCGACCGTGTTCGTCGTGCAGAACAACCAGTACGCGATCAGCGTGCCGCTCTCGCGGCAGACACACGCCGCGACCCTCGCCGACAAGGCCGTCGGATACGGGATGCCGGGGTACCACGTCGACGGCAACGACGTCGCGGCAATGTACGCCGTCACCAGACGGGCGGTCGAACGAGCCCGGAGCGGCGGCGGCCCGACCCTCGTCGAAGGACTCACCTACCGCATCGAGGCTCACACGAACTCCGACGACCCCAGCCGCTATCGCGAGACGCGGGACGTCGAGCACTGGAAACGCCGCGACCCGATCGAGCGGCTCGAGAGATATCTTGTCTCCGAGGGCGTGCTGCTCGAGGCCGAGCGCTCCGAGATCGCCGCGGCCGCCGAGGAGCTCGCGGCGGCGGCTCGCGACAGCATGAACGAGACGTTCGCCCCGGACCCGCTCGAACTCTTCGACCAGGTCTATGCTGCGCCGCGTACCGCCCTCCTCGAGCAGCGCGCGTTCCTCGCAGCGGAACTCGCCGAACACGCCTCTGGAACCGTCTGATGGGGACCGCGACCGTCGACGCCGGGGAGTCCCGGCCCGGGACGATGCTCGTCACGATGGCCGGCGCGCTCAACACCGCGCTGCGAGACGCGATGGCCGAGAATCCCGACGTCGTCGTCTTCGGCGAGGACGTCGGACCGCTCGGCGGTGTCTTCCGTGTGACAGAGGGGCTGCAGGCCGAGTTCGGCGACCAGCGCATCTGGGACTCTCCCCTCGCGGAGTCCGGCATCGTCGGAACCGCCGTCGGAATGGCGATGTACGGCAAACGCCCGGTCGTCGAGATGCAATTCGACGCGTTCAGCTATCCGGCGTTCGAGCAGATCGTCTCCCATGTCGCGAAGATGCGCAATCGCACCCGCGGCCGGGTGGTGTTGCCGATCGTGATCCGCATCCCGTGCGCCGGCGACATCGGCGGCGTCGAGCACCACTCGGACTCGTCTGAGGCCTATTGGGCGCACACGCCCGGACTCACGGTCGTGACGCCGTCCAGCCCAGCCGACGCCTACTCGATGCTGCGCGAGGCCATCGAGAGCGACGATCCGGTCGTGTTCATGGAGCCGAAGAGCAGATACTGGTCGAAGGCGTCCATCGAGCTTCCCGTGCGAACTGCGCCGATGAACCGCGCGGTCGTGGTGCGCGAGGGTGCAGACGTCTCGCTCATCGCCTACGGGCCTTCCGTCAAGACCGCTCTCGAAGCTGCTGAACTCGGCACAGCCGAGGGCCTGTCGATCGAGGTCGTCGATCTGCGTAGCCTCTCCCCTTTTGACGACGAGACCGTCGGCGCCTCGCTGCGCAAGACGTCGCGTGCTGCCGTCATCCACGAGGCCGCTCAGTTCGGCGGCTACGGCGCCGAGGTCGCCGCCCGGCTGACGGAACGCAACTTCTTCCACCTGGCTGCGCCGATCCTGCGTATCGCGGGCTTCGATATCCCCTACCCGTCACCGAAGTACGAGGAGTTCCACCTTCCGACCGCCGACCGGGTGCTCGCCGCGCTCGCGACCTGGGAGTGGTGACCGCTATGAGCCGCGAGTTCCTGCTCCCCGATCTCGGTGAGGGTCTGACAGAGGCCGAGATCGTGACCTGGCTCGTGCAGCCCGGCGACGCAGTCGCCATCGATCAGCCGGTCGTCGAGGTCGAATCGGCCAAGTCGGTGGTCGAGCTCCCATCCCCGTTCGGCGGCGTCGTCGAGAAGCTGCATGGCGCCCCAGGAACGGTCGTGCATGCCGGGCAGCCGATCATCACGGTCGCCGATGCCGTTGAAGCCGCAGAGCCACGGTCCATCGAGCACGAGATCTCCGGCGCGGTGCTCATCGGCTACGGTACGCAGCAGTCGACCCGCGCCAGGAGGGCGCCGTCGACGGGTCGTTTCGCTCGCAGTACCGTCGGCGAGACGACGATGCGTTCGGGTCGGGCGGCCGCCGATCATCGGCACACCGTCCTCGACCCGGGACGCCACTCGCCCGTGATCTCCCCCATCGTGCGTCGTCTCGCGCGGGAGAACGGTTTCGACGCGAGCCAGCTGCTCGGTTCCGGTCACGACGCGCTCGTCCTGCGGAGCGACGTCGAGGACTACCTCGGAGCACGGCTCGGAGAGGAGACACCTCCCGCCCCGTCCACCTCCGAGCCGCCGACTGCCGAACCCGGAGAGATGCGGATTCCGATCAGGGGTCTACGGCGGGTGACCGGCGAGCGGCTCGCGGCATCACGCCGTGAGATTCCGGAGGCCACCGTGTGGATGGACGTCGACGCGACCGGGCTCGTCGAGGCGAAGACGCAACTCGAGCAGGCGACGGGGGAGCCTTTCGGCCTCACCGCGCTGCTCGCTCGATTCGTCGTCGCGGGTCTCAAGCGCTACCCCGTGCTCAATGCCACGTTCGACATCGAGAGGCATGAGATCGTCCAGCACGGTTCGATCAACCTCGGCCTCGCCGCTCAGACCCCACGCGGGCTCATGGTGCCGGTCGTGCACGACGCGGAGCGCATGAGCACACGACAGCTTCGCGACGCCGTCGCCGACCTCGTGGCGCATACTGCCGACGGCAGCTTCGCGCCGAGCGCTCTTACCGGAGGCACCTTCACGCTGAACAATTTCGGAGCCCTTGGCGTCGACGGCTCCGCGGCGATCATCAATCATCCGGAGGTCGCGATCCTCGGTATCGGTCGCATGATCGACAGGGCCTGGGTCGTCGACGGCGCCCTCGCCGTGCGCAAGGTTCTCGAGTTGTCGTTCGTGTTCGACCATCGCGTATGCGACGGCGGGGTAGCGGCGGGGTTCCTCACTTACGTCGCGGGATGCGTCGAGCGCCCGATCGGACTGCTCGGCGACCTCTGATCTCCTGCCGATGCGCACAGGAGGTGCGCGCGTTCCAGTGCGATCCCGCTAGCTGATGGAGTTCGACCTCCCGTGGAAGACAGGCGGGCGCTTCTGCTGGAAGGCGCGAAAGCCCTCCGCGTAGTCGTCGCCCGCGCACAGCTCGCCCTGGGCGCGGTCCTCCAGCTCCATCGACTCCCACAAGCCGATCCGTTCGTCACGCAGGCGGGCGACGATGGTCTTGCTCGCCCGGAATGCGTCGGTGGCCCCGGCTGCCGCGGCCGAAGCCTTGCCCCGCGTGAATGCGAGAACCTCGTCGTCCGGCAGCACCCGGCTGAACAGCCCGGCAGCGACCGCATCGGAGCCCGACATGAGGTCGGCCGTGTAGATCAGGTCGAGGGTGCGGTGGGCGCCGAGCCGTTCCAAGAAGAGCGCGTGCCCGCCGGAGTCGAGGGTGGCGCCAAGCCGGGCGAACGGGGAGCCGAACGTGGCACCCGCCGCGACGTAGACGACATCCGTCGCGATGAGCAGACCGAGTCCGATGCCGAGGCATGCACCGTGTGCCGCGGCAAAGGTCGGAGCGGGGAACGCACTCATCTGCCGCAGCACGGGCGTCACGACATCCGCCAGAAAACCGTATGCGTCGTCGACGGCCGGGTCGACGTGCGAGATGTCGCGTCCGGCGCAGAAAGCGCGCCCATCGCCACGCAGCACAAGCGCTCGAACCTCGGCGCCGACTGCACGCGAGTATGCTGCTCCGAGTTCCGCGAAGGCCTCCTCGTCGAGCGCGTTGAGCCGGTCTGGAGCACGAAGGACGACCTCGGCCACCTCGTCGACGATGTTCAAATCGATCATGCTCATGGTCCTCCGTCAGGCGTCGTAGTTCACGGTCACCGCTTCGCTCGTCGGAAGCGACTGACAGGTCAGCACATAGCCGGCTTCGAGCTCTTCCGGCTCCAGCGCGTAGTTCTCCTCCATCTCGACCGTCCCGCTCACGAGTGTGGCGCGGCAGGTGCCGCATACCCCGCCCGCGCAGGCGAAGGGCACGTCGGGCCGCACCCGCAGGGCAGCATTGAGCACGCTCTCGCGGCCGTGCACGGGTGTCGTGACGGTCGCGGTGCGACCGTCGAGCGTGAAGGTGATCGCATGCGTCGCTCCCCCGGCGTCTTCGAGGACCGGACGCCCATGCGACCCCTCCGGCGCCTCAGGACGCCCCGTGGTGAAGAGCTCGTAGTGGATGTCCTCGGAGGCGACGCCCATCTCCGCGAGCGTGTCGCGACACAGCTGCACGAGCTCGAAAGGGCCGCAGAGGAACCATTCGTCGACGTTCTCCGGCTGCACGAGCAGCGTGAGGATCGCTTGGAGCTTGGCGTGGTCGATCCGGCCGGAGAGCAGCGGCGAGCTCCGGGTCTCGCGGGTCAGGACGTGGTGCAGTGCGAGCCGCGCCGGATACGTGTCCTTGAGGTCGGCGAGCTCCTCGAGGAACATGGTGTCGAGCGCGGTGCGGTTGGAGTAGACGAGCGTGAACCGGGACTCCGGTGAGCGCTCGAGCACACTGTGCGCGAGCGAGACCACCGGGGTGACCCCAGAGCCTGCGGCGACCGCGACATAGTGCTTCTCGACCCCCGGCCCGATCTCGGTCGTGAAGGCGCCCTCTGGACTCATGACGTCGAGCTCGTCGCCAACACGCAGCGACATGTTGGCCCAGGTGGAGAACGCGCCTCCGAGGTCGTGTTTGATCGCGATCCGCAGCTCACCCGGCGCCGGTGCGGCGCAGATCGAGTAGCTGCGCCGCAGCTCCACGCCGTCGACGTCGGCACGGATCGCCACAAACTGACCGGGGTCGTAGTCGTAGTGACCGCTGAGTTCGGGAGGAATGGCGAACGTCACCTCGATCGCGTCGTCGGTGAGCTGTCGGATGCCGCTCACGGTGAGTGTGTGGAAGCGAGCTCGCCGGCGGGGCTTGGTGGCGCGGGCGCCGCTCATCAGTGGTCTCATCGGTGGTCCCGGAAGTGGTCGAAGGGCTCCTGGCAGCGCTGGCACTGATAGAGCGCCTTGCACGCGGTCGAGCCGAAACGACTGAGCTGACGGGTATGCAGTGATCCGCAGCGCGGGCAGCGCACACCGAAGCCGAGCGGGACGGCACCGGCCGGGGCGGATCCCGTTGGCGGGGCGATACCGTAGCTCTCTAGTTTGGAGCGCCCGGTCGCGCTCATCCACTCGGTCGTCCAGGCCGGGGCGAGCACGATGCGCACCGTCGGGTTTCGATAGCCGTTCGCTTCGAGCACGGAGACGAGGTCGTCACGGATGGCGTCCATCGCGGGACATGCGGAGTAGGTGGGTGTGATCTCGACCGTCACCGCATCGCCGTCGACGCCGACGGAACGCAAGACGCCGAGGTCTTCGATCGTCAGAACGGGAATCTCGGGGTCGGCGACCGTCGCGACGAGCCTCCAGACGGCGGCGGTCGTCGCCTCTCGTGGCCTCAATGCGACGACCTCGGCTCTGCGTGGGGGAACGATGCTCGGTTGCACGGCGGTCACCAGCTCAACCCTGGGTGCTGCCGGGCGAGCACCTGCATCTCCGCGAGCAGAGTGCCTAGATGCTCGGAGTGAATGCCGTCGCGTCCGCCCCCACGCGCCGTGAAACGCGTCGATGACTCGAGACCGGCCTCCGCGAGAACGGATGAGACCGCCGCGTCGAATGATGGGCGAAGCTCCGACGGTCGCACGGCGACGTGCGGCAGGGCGTCGATGAGAGCGTCGTCGCGGAACAGCTCATCGACGTAGGGCCAGACGTCGTCCAGGGCGATCCGGGTGCGACGTTCGGACTCCTCGGTGCCGAGCGCGAGACGGAGCAGCCAGTGAACGCTGTGGTCGCGATGGTAGTCGACCTCCTTCACCGCTTTCGCCGCGATCGCCGCGAGGGTCTCATCGGCCGATGCGGCAAGACGTGCGTACAACTCGCACTGGAAATGGGAGACGGCGAACTGGCGCACGATCGTGTGGGCGAAGTCGCCGTTGGGCAACTCGAAGATGTGCGCGCTGCGCCACTCCGGTTCGTCGCGGAAGTAGGCGAGGTCGTCCTCGTTCTTGCCCCATGCGCTTCCTGCATAGCTGAGGAAGGAGCGGGCGTGGCCGAGTTCGTCCAGGGCGATGTTCGCCAGGGCGATGTCCTCCTCGATCTCCGGAGCACGGGCGATCCACCAGCCGAGCCGCTGCGCGAGCACGAGGGCGTCGTCGCCGAGACGCAGCGCGTACTCTGCGACGTCCGACGGAGCCTTCCGTCCGTCGCGCACGATGTCCTCGGGAGTGAGCGCGTTGCCCATGGCGATCCTCTGACTCACCTGTCCTCTCCCCCGTCTCCTCCGTCGCGCACTCAGAGGTGCTTGACGCCTTCGGCGAGCGTGTAATAGCTCGCGTGCCGGTAGTCCTTCCCCTGCGGACTCTCGAAGAACGCCCCGCGGGCGTCTGGGTCGGAAGCAGTGACGGCGCTCGACGGAACCACCCAGACCGAGACGCCCTCGTTGCGCCGGGTGTAGACGTCGCGAGCGTTACGCACGGCCATCTCGGCGTCGGGAGCGTGCAACGATCCGGCGTGCACGTGGGAGAGGCCGCGGGACGACCTGATGAAGACCTCCCAGAGCGGCCACCGCTCGCGTCCGCCGGAGTCGCCCGGGCTCGTCACGATGCCACCTTCTCGAATCGTTCCTCCCGGCGTGCCGCCATCCGTTCGGCGTACGCTCTCGCTGCCTCGCGCACCCAGGCACCGTCCTCGTGCGCCTGGCGACGACGCTCGAGGCGCTGGGCGTTGGCCTGTCCGCGGCCGGCGAGCACCTCGTGGAACTCGTCCCAGTCGAGCGGTCCATGGTCGTAATGACCGCGCTCCTCGTTCCAGCGCAGATCGGGGTCGGGAAGAGTCACGCCGAGCACCTCGGCCTGCGGAACAAGCATGTCGATGAAGCGTTGGCGGAGTCCGTCGTTGCTGAGACGCTTGATGTTCCAGGCCATGCTCTGCTGCGAGTTGGGCGACTCGTCGTCGGGCGGACCGAACATCATGAGCGCCGGCCAATACCAGCGGTTCACCGATTCCTGGGCCATCGCCCGTTGCTCCGGCGTTCCAGCCATGAGGCTCAGCAGTATCTCGAACCCCTGCCGTTGATGGAACGACTCCTCCTTGCAGATGCGCACCATGGCGCGGCCGTACGGCCCATAGGAGGCACGGCAGAGCGGCACCTGATTGCAGATCGCGGCGCCGTCGACGAGCCAGCCGATCGAACCCATGTCGGCCCAGGTCGGTGTGAGGTAGTTGAAGATCGAGGAGTACTTCGCCGAGCCTGCGATGAGTTGCTCGAACATCGTGTCGCGGTCGGTTCCGAGCGTCTGGGCGGCCGAGTACAGGTAGAGCCCGTGACCGGCCTCGTCCTGCACCTTGGCCATGAGGATGGCCTTGCGTTTGAGGCTCGGGGCACGGCCGATCCAATTGGCCTCCGGTTGCATCCCGATGACCTCGGAGTGGGCATGCTGGGAGATCTGACGCACGAGCGTCTTGCGATAGGCCTCCGGCATCCAGTCGCTCGGCTCGACGCGGTCGTCTGCCGCGATGAGCTCCTCGAACCGTGTCCGGCCATCCGCGTCGTCCGGGCCGGCGGACGACGCGAACGCCGGAGCATTGGCCGCTGTCGGGACCGTCATGGTGTCTCCGTCCACGCCGAAAAGAGCTTCAGATCGATCGCCGAGAAATACTGACCGACCGTTCGTTTAGGCTAACATTGGCAGACACGAGGGGTCAAGCCGGCCGGAGTCTCCCGAAGACGCCCGGCCGAC
Organism: Luethyella okanaganae; assembly: GCF_042660285.1. Lineage (NCBI taxonomy): Bacteria > Bacillati > Actinomycetota > Actinomycetes > Micrococcales > Microbacteriaceae > Luethyella > Luethyella okanaganae. The sequence goes on along the minus strand of NZ_JBHSTP010000001.1, from coordinate 1,176,033 downwards.
CTCGCACAGCGGAAAGGCGCGAGATGACAGGAACGACGAAGTCGGGAACCGCTGAACGCGCACCGCGCGCCGGCCGACCGGGCTACGACCAGGGCAGCGTGCTCGAGATCGCCGTGCAACTGTTCAACGAGCACGGCTACGACGCCACCTCGATGGGACAGCTCGCCGAGCGTCTGGGCACGAGCAAGTCGGCCATCTACCATCATTTCACGAGCAAGGAAGAGGTGCTTGCGCTCGCGCTCGACCACGCGCTGGGCGGTCTCGAGGCCATCCTCGAGAAGCCCCTCGCGCGAACCGGCGCCCCCGATGCCAGCCTCACCTTCGTGCTGCGCGAGGCCGTCGTCGTGCTGTGCGAGCGTCTGCCGTCCGTCACGTTGTTGCTGCGCGTGCGTGGCAACACCGATGTCGAGCGACAGGCGCTGGAGCGACGGCGCGCCTTCGACCGCACCGTCGCAGACCTGGTCGACGCCGCGCGCGCGGAGGGAACCCTGCGCCGCGACATCGACTCGCGCACGACGACGCGACTGCTCTTCGGCATGATCAACTCGATCGTCGAGTGGTATCGCCCCGGCGGACCGATCACGCCTGACCAGCTCGCGGCGGATGTGCTCGCGGTCGCGCTCGACGGGCTGCGGTCCCATTGAGACCGGGGCCGCTCGACGCCGCTCAGCGCCGCTCGGCGACGAGAGTCAGCACGTCGTAGCTCGCGACGAGCTCGTCGTGCTGGTTGTGGAGCACGGCATCCCAGCGCACCTCACCGTAGTCCTCGGTCTCGCGCGGCGTGATCTGCTTCGCCGTCAACGTGACCCGGATGCTGTCGCCCGGGGACACCGGCGTGACGAAGCGCAGCCCCTCGAGTCCGGAGTTCGCCAGCACCGGACCCGGCGCAGGGTCGACGAAGAGGCCGGCCGCCCACGACACGAGCAGGTAGCCGTGTGCGACGATTCCGGGAAAGAACGGGTTGGCCGCCGCGACCGCCGCGTCGGTGTGGGCATAGAAGGTGTCGCCTGTCGACTCGGCGAAGGCCGTGATGTCGGCGAGCGTCACCTCCCTGAGCCCGCTCGCGACGGTGTCTCCGATGCGCAGCTCGGCGAGGGACTTGCGGAACGGGTGGACCGTGGCGTCCGTGTGCGCACCGGCGTGCCATTGTCCCGTGATCGACGTGAGCATCTCGGGCGAGCCCTGGACGGCGGTGCGCTGCATGTGGTGCAGCACCGAGCGGATGCCGCCGAGCTCCTCGCCGCCACCGGCCCGCCCTGGGCCACCGTGCACGAGATGCGGCACCGGCGAGCCGTGTCCGGTGCTCGAGCGGGCATCGTCGCGGTCGAGCACGAGCACTCGACCATGGTGTGCCGCGATGCCGAGCACGATGGTGCGGGCGACCTCCGGATCGTGCGTGCACACTGTCGCGACGAGCGAGCCGCCTCCCTTCGCGGCCAGGGCTATCGCCTGCTCGACGGACTCGTAGCCGATGATCGAGCTGACCGGGCCGAAGCACTCGACGTCGTGCACCTCGGGAGTGTCCGGGTCGTCGAAGCGCAGCAGCACGGGACGGAAGAACGCGTCATCGCTTGCCTCCGCGTCGCCGAACACGAGTTCTCCGCCGGCCTCGACGAGGCGCCGAACGGCGGCGAGAACCTCGACGCGCTGCGCGACGCTCGCGAGAGGTCCCATGGTGACGCCCTCGTCGCGAGGGTCGCCGATCGTCACCCGGGTTCCGACGCGTTCGGCGACGGCCGCTGCGACATCCGCCACCGACTCTCGTGGCACGATGAGGCGACGGATGCTCGTGCACTTCTGCCCGGCCTTGGCCGTCATCTCGGTCACGGCGGAACGCACGAAGGCCTCGAACTCCGGAGTGTCCGGACGCGCGTCAGGCCCGAGGATCGCCGCGTTGAGCGAGTCTGTCTCGCTCGTGAAGCGCACACCGCCCGACACCACGTTCGGGTGGGCCTTGAGCGCGTGCGCCGTGGTCGCCGAACCGGTGAACGCGACGAGGTCGCGCGCGTCGAGGTGGTCGAGCAGCTCGCGGGCGCCGCCCGAGACGAGCTGCACGCATCCGTCCGGCAGGATGCCGGACTCGAGCATGTGACGCACGACGGCCTCGGCGAGGTAGCCGGTCGGCGTCGCCGGCTTCACGATCGACGGCACGCCGGCGATGAACGCGGGCGCGAACTTCTCCAGCATCCCCCATACGGGAAAATTGAAGGCGTTGATCTCGCACGCGACACCCGGGATGCGGGTGTAGATGTGCTGTCCGAGGAAGGAACCGTCGCGGGAGAGCAGTTCGGCTGGACCGTCGACGTAAACCTGCGAGTTCGGCATCTCGCGACGCCCCTTCGACGAGAAGGTGAAGAGCACGCCGATTCCGCCGTCGATGTCGATCATCGAGTCGTTGCGAGTCGCCCCCGTGCGGGTGGAGAGCTCGTAGAGCTCCTCGGTGACGCCGGACAGGTACTGCGCGAGCCGTTTGAGCATGAGCGCACGCTGGTGGAAGGTGAACCGGCCGAGCTCGCGCTGTCCAACTGTGCGCGCGTACTCCACCATGGCGCCGAGGTCGATGCCGTGTGCGCTCACCCGGGCGACGGGATCCCCCGTGCTCGCGTCGAACACGCCGACGGCCTGCTCATCGTCGCTCGGTGACCACCAGGCGTCCTTGACGAAACTGGGTACGAGGAGAGTCATGCGATGGGTGTCCTTTCCCAATCGAAGAAGCCGCGCCCGCTCTTGCGGCCGAGCTCCCCGCGCGCGACCTTGTCGCGCAGCAACCGGGGAGGGGCGAAACGTTCGCCGAGCGAGACGTTCAGGTATTCCGCGATCCCGAGTCGCACATCGAGTCCTACGATGTCTGTGAGCCGCAGCGGCCCGACCGGGAAGCGATAGCCGAGCACCATGGCTGTGTCGATGTCTTCGGCGGTCGCGACGCCGTCTTCGAGCATTCGGATGGCCTCCAGCGCGACGACGACGCCGAGGCGCGACGAGGCGAACCCGGGAGCATCCGCCACGACGATGGCGGTCTTGCCGAGGGCCAGGACCCAGCCCCGCGCACGGCTGACGAGTTCCGCATCGGTGTCGGGACCGGTGACGAGCTCGACCAGTTCTGACACGGGGACGGGGTTGAAGAAGTGCATCCCGAGGAAGCGTTCCGGCCGGTCGAGCACGGATGAGAGCGCACCGATCGACAGCGAGGAGGTGTTTGTCGCGAGCCAGGCCAACGGGGCGACGGTCTCCTCGACTCTGCGCAGCGCGTCCCGCTTGAGTGCAAGGTCTTCCGGCACCGCCTCGATCACGAGATCGGCGGGTGTGAGGGCCGCGAGGTCGGATGCCACCCGCACGCGGCTCACGAGCTGTCCGGCGCTCTCGACGAGGCCGCCGGCCGCCTCGCTCTTCGCCACGCTCGCGAGAATCCGGTCCCTGGCGGCGTTCGCCGCGCTCGCATCGCGCTCGACGATCGTCACCTCGGCTCCCGCGAGCAGGAAGGCGTGCGCGATGCCGGCCCCCATCCGCCCGCCGCCGAGCACACCGACGACCGCTGGCACGCGAGTCACCCCCTCGCTCATCGCTTGCCCTTCCGCTCCAGGAACGCCGTCATCCGCTCGAATTTGGCCGGGGACTCGAAGAGCAGGGCTTGCGCCTCGTCATCGGCGCGAGGATGCGCATCCGCCGCCGCGTGGAAGACCTCCTTGGCGAGACGGGTCGCGAGGGGGTCGTTCGCGGCGATACGGTCTGCGAGGGCGTCTGCAGCGGCAGACAGCTCGTCTGGCTCATGAACCGAGGTGACGAGACCGGCAGTGAGCGCCTCCTGCGCGTTCAGCACCCGCCCCGCGAGCACGAGCTCCTTGGCGAGCGGCTCACCGACGAGGTCGCGCAATCGCCACAGGGCGCCAGCTGCGGGGATGATGCCGAGAGAGGTCTCTGGGTTCCCGAGGCGCGCGGTCGTCGATGCTATGCGGAAGTCGGCCGCATACGCCAGCTCGGCACCTCCTCCAAGCGCCCAGCCGTCTATTGCCGCGATGACGGGCATCGGCAGTCGGGCCACGCGCACGAACAGCCCGGAGTTGATCCCTGCGAGGGCGTCGTCCCGCCGTCGCTCCAGCAACCGGGCGATGTCGGCTCCGGATGCGAACACGCCGTCGCTCCCCGAGACGACGAGGATGCGTGGATGTTCCTCGAGGGCCGCGCAGACGGCGTGCAGAGCGGTGACCGTCTCCTGGTCGATCGCGTTGCGCGTCTCCGGGCGATGCAGGCGCACATGAACCCGGTCGGCGCGCTCATCGACGAACAGGCCTGGTGAAACGGGCATCCGCGAGCCAGGTGGCATCAGACGCGCTCCGCGGGCAGCGCTGCACTCTGCCCGACCCCGACACATATCCGGCCGACGGGCGTGCGGACGCCGCCGACGAGGAACGCCTCGACCATGGCTCCATCACCTCGCTACGGTCATTACTAACTGAACGTTCGTTCTGTAAAGCATGTCATAGCCGTGTCGGAGCGCGCAAACGTCTAGAAGAAGTCGTCCCCGACTCCCGCGGCGCGCATGACGTCGAGCGAGTCGACTCCGGCGGCATCGAGCTTCACCTTGGCGACCCGCAGAGCCGACTCCATCTGCGCAGCCCAGACATCGGCCTCCTTCGACGCCACCTCGGCCTCCACCATCCGTTCGATCGCCCGGTCCTTGTCGGCCTTCTCATTGCGCACCTGCTGGACGCTGAGTGTGATGCCATAATAAGCCGCGACCATGGAGGCGATCGGGGTCGCGATCACGGCGAGTGCCGCGATGCTCGTGTCACTCGGGCTGAACAGCACGAGCAGACCGAAGGCGACGAACAGCACGAGCACTCCGATGACGACCACGAGCATGAAGCGCAGATTCTGGTCGGATCGTGGGCCGGCCGATGCCGGGGCCACGACGGTGACGCCTGGTGAGAGGAGAGGCGGAAGACTTGCCGGAGTACCGGGGGGCGCCGTCGCCGGGGCGCCGGGAGCATGAGCTGTGAGATCGGGGGCGAACTGGTTCGAGTCGGTCATCGTCCTCTTCCTTGCAGTCGTGAATCACACCGGGGTCGGCTGCCCTTATTGTGTTCCGCTCCCCTGTGCCGGTCAAGGACTGTGGCTCTGCGTTCGGCGAGAAAGGACTTCAGGTCTGCCGCCGGGCCCACCGAGGTGCAGGACGGGGGCGTGGCGGCCTGGGCGAGCTCGGACGCTACAGGGTTCAGGGTCCGGCCGCCACCCGCAAAACGAGTAGCTGCTCGGGATCGGCTTCTGGCGTCTGCAGTCCGACCTGCTCGAGCGCGCGGCCGGAGTACACCGAGGGCTCGGGAGTGGACAGCCAGTGCGGGGAGACCAGGCCGTGCGGCCGGTCGCCCGGTGGCACCGCTTCGACGCTGTACCGACGGTCGGGATCGAGTCCGGCGAGAGTGAAGCGCCCGCGGGGCGACACCGTCGACCGACCACGGTATACCAGGGCGAACAGCGCCTCCGAGCGGTCCCGAGCGACGACGCCGTGGATCCACAGGGTCGGGTCGGCCGTGTCGATCCGTACCACCCGGCCCGAGTGCAGGAGTCCACGCTCGCGTCGGTACAGCGCGATCCAGCGGGCGAGTTCCGCGCGCTCGGCGTCGCTCGCGGTGTCGAGATCCCACTCGACGCCGAAGTGCCCGAAGAGTGCGGTGCCGGCCCGAAAGGCGAGATCGTGTCGGCGACCCGTGGTGTGCGAGCGCTCCGACGATACGTGCGAGCCGACCAGTTCCGGGGGAATGAGCTGCATCGTCCATCGGTTGATCCGCTGGCGCTCGAGCGGGTCGATACAGTCCGATGCCCACACCCGATCGGCGCGGTCGAGCACGCCGAGGTCCACCCGCGCCCCGCCGGAGGAGCACGCCTCGATCTCGAGGAGCGGATGCGCGAGCTTCAGCTCGTCCATCAGCCGGTAGGTGGCGAGCGTCTGCGCGTGCACACCTGGCGCCCCGCCCGGCTGCGTGCCCGCCTCGATCAGGTCACGATTGTGGTCCCATTTGATGTGCCCGATGTCGTATTCGCCGAGGATCGCCAGCATCCGGTCCTTCACCCAGCGGTAGGCATCCGGCAATCCCAGGTTCAGGACCTGCTGCCGGCGGGACGCCACCGGCCACCGGCCGCCGGTGGCCATGATCCACTCGGGATGCGCCCGCGCGAGGTCCGAATCCGGACTCACCATCTCGGGTTCGAACCACAAGCCGAACTCCATGCCGAGAGATCGGACGTGGTCCACGAGCGGCGCCAACCCATTCGGCCACACCTCCTCATCCACATACCAATCCCCCAGGCCAGCGGAGTCGTCGCGACGGCGCCTGAACCATCCGTCGTCGAGCACGAACCGCTCGACGCCGAGGTCGGCTGCAGTCCCGGCCAGCCGCTTGAGCCGCTCGAGGTCGTGGTCGAAGTAGACGGCCTCCCACACGTTGAGAGTGACAGGACGAGGGCGCACCGTCCTCCCCTCCCGCCCGCGCAGATGATCGTGGAATCGCGCGGCCACCTCATCGAGCCCCCGCCCGTATGAGGCGTAGAGCCACGGGCTCGTGTAACGTTCGCCGCGACCAAGTGACACTTCGCCCGGCAAGAGGATCTCGCCGCCGCCGAGCACCTGCACACCGTGGAACAATCGCTCGGCATAGTGCCGGTGATTGCCGGAGTACCCCAGATGAATCGACCAGATATCGCCTTCTCGAAAAGAGAACCCCTCGCTCCCGACGCACAGCAGCGTCGCGGCGTCGGCCCCCGTCCGCCCTTTTCGACCCTCCCGTAGGTGCGTGCCGATGCCCATCCGCTGCCGCTGCGGCACACGCTCGTTGCCCCATCGGCCGGCGAAGTCCAGAACCTCGTCCGCCCCGAGCGGCGTCGGAAGCACAAGATTGAGCTCGTCGACAGCGTACGGTTCGTCGGCGTCGTTGCGCACCGAGGCCCGCAGCCGGAGGAGGCCGGACCGTGCGAGCTCGATCGTCAGCTCGAGCCCCAGCCGGGCTTCGCGGTCGACCGCGGTGATGAGAGCCGAGGAGGTTCCGCGCACCACGACAGTTCCATCCGTCACCGCTCCGTCGTCGAGCTCGACCGACGACACCTCGAACGAAGGCGACCATGCCGTTCCGGAGCGACTTCCGACCAGCCCGGGGCGGCCGACCCAGCCGCTCGCATGCTCCGGGAGGATCGACACTCGCATGGGTTCGTCGACCAGGTTCGAGACCACCAGTGGCACCGCGGCGTCAGCCATTGCCACGAGTTCGGCGTCGCTGTGTTCGCCGAGAGCGAAGCCCCAGTGCACGACGGCGGGGAGGGCGCCGTCCCGGCAGTCGAGCAGCAGCGCCACACCTCCGGCCTCGAGGCTGACGATTCCTGGGGGGTGCTGCACGGGTGTCCCTTCGGGTTCTGCGGGCTCGCGCGATCAGCGGAGCGGAAGATCGGCGATGGTCGGCAGCTCAAGCTCGTGCACGGCCTGGAAGCCGAGAAACTCGTGCGAAGCGCCGAGGTCGAGCGGCACGGTACGGCCGGGCAGTGGCCTGGACAACCGTGATGCCGGGTGGAACGCCGCGAGCAGGGTCTCGGTCGGGTACGGCGCTGCGGTGGTCTCAGCCGCGACGTAGAGGGTGTGCGAGCCGGTGATCGACGGTGTGAGCGCGAGCACGGCTGCTCTCGCGGCATCCCTCGTGTCCAAGTAGCTCCACAGATCGCGGATGCCGCGTTCGGGGTGAGCCGCCAGTTCTCTCGCATGCTCCTCCAGGCGATCGTGCGGCATGCCGACGAACGGCAATCGAAGCGAGACGACAGACATGCCGTGCCGCCTGGACATCATGGTCGCGGTGAGCTCGTCGACCTGCTTCGAGAGTCCGTACGGGTCCTCGACCACCGTGGCAGAGTCGACGGTCAGCGGCAGCGTCGACGGCGAGTGAACGGCGCTCGACCACGGCATTCCCGTCGCGCCGAAGCTGCTCGCGATGACAGCATGCCGGATCCCGGCTGCGCCGGCGCCGTCAAGCACGGCGAAGGTCAACTGGGTGTTCGACGCGAACACCTCGAGCGGCTCATGGTCGAGCGGGGTCGGAAACGCCGCGAGGTGGACGACGGCATCCGCCCCGTCCACGGCCATCCGGACGGTACCGGGGTCGCTCGCGCTGCCGACCACGACAGCATCGACGCCGAGGTCCCCGGGATCAGACAGCACGAGCGCGGTGATGAGGTCGCCCCGCCGGTGGATCTCGTCGATCACCGCGCGGCCGATCCGGCCCGCGGTCCCGGTGACCAGAACCCTCATGCGTACACGCGGAAGGCCTGCAGGTGGGCGCGCGGTTCGCCGTTGCTCGACTCGATCACCAGGCGGAGCGCCGTGGCGCGGAACGCCTCGCGAAACACGTGTCGAACGCGGCGCACCCGGTTGTCGCGTCCCTCCGCCACAACCGTCCACACCCCGGCGGCCTCCGCCTCGAGTCGGTAGTCCCGGACGAGGGATGGCATCACCTCGAACGGGGTCCGGTGGTGATGGAGATTGATGAGGTCCTCGTTGACGTCGTCGTCGAACACCAGGTCGACGACGGAGATACGCTCCTCGTCGGCCCAGCGCAGGGCGATCCACGGTTCCGCGTCCTCTGCGAAGTCGGCCGAGGCCCACATGTTCGGTCCTGCGAAGGGTCGCAGGAGACCGTTCACGGCCTTTCCGGGCTGGAACGGGGCCTCACTGTCGACACGAAAACGGAAGCTTCGCCGCAGGAACGGACGATCCGACCACTCGCGCAGCGGTTGCGGGCGCTCGTGCTTGGGAAGGAGTTCCTTCCGCGTGAGGGAGAAGGTGCCGGGTGGCCGCTCCGCGCCGAGGTCGAGGCTGATCTCCGGTTCGGCGTGGAGCTGGAGGAACACATTCGTCGCACCGTCCGGCTGCCAGTCCGGGTCGATGGCGATCCACTGCCCATGCCCCGCCCCAACGGTGACGGTCCCCTGGGCGACCACCTCGCCCGGCACATAGTTCTGATCGTGGCTCGGCGTGGAGAGCGTGAAACGCAGTTCGGTGGGAGCAGCTGCGCTGAGCTGCAGCGCCAAGCCGCTCAGCACGTCCTCCACGGGGAAGACAATAGCCGCATCCTTGATCAGCGGCCACCGTTCCCCGGTTCCGCGCACCTCGAGCCGGGCGAGGCTGCTCGACGCAGTCACAGAGGCCCTCGACGCGATCGAGGTGCCCGGCTCCTCGGCGATGCCGAAGATCGAGCCATCGTCCCGCAACAGATTCTGCTGCAGTTCGGTCGCGTCGAGCTCGCTCGGTCGGAGGCCTGAGGCCACCGCGAGCGCTGCCGCCGTCCCGACAGCCTGCCCGATGGTCGCGCAGGTCGCCATGACCCGGGTGGAGCCGAACGCGACGTGCGACGCGGAGACGTTGCGGCCGGCCATGAGCATGTTCCGCACGTTGCGGGAGTAGAGCGAGCGGTAAGGGATCGGATAGATGCCGTCGGCGTAGCGCTGCTTCGCCCCCTCTTCGGAAGCGTACATGCCGCCAGGAGGATGCAGATCGATCGACCAGCCTCCGAACGCCACCTGGTCCGAAAAAAACCGCTGCTCGATGATGTCGTTCTGGGTGAGCACGTAGTCGCCGAGGAGCCGCCGGTACTCCCGCTTGCCCGGTAGCGAACCGACCCACTCGAGCGTCATGCGATCGGCGTCGAACTGGCCCGAGTTCTTGATGTGATCCCAGATCCCGTAGATCACCGACCACAACTCGTCGCGGATCGCCTCGTTGTCCCGCACGGTGTCCAGCTCACCGCCGAACTCGATCCACCAGTATGCGCACCCGTTGTCCCCCGCCGAGATGATCCGGTTGTGCGGGATCGATGTCGTGCTGAGATCCTTCGCGAAGGCGGGTGGTACGAACTTCACCGGGTGCCCCGCGTCCGTGGTGTAGAACAGCAGGGTGCTGCCGAGCGTCACGTCGTCCGCGACTTCCGGGGCCCACGGTTCGCCGTACTCAGAGCGGGCCTCCCGGCCGATGCGATGATCTGCGCCGGCCAGGAACCCGACGAGCCCGTCGCCGGTGGCGTCCACGAAGATCGGGCCGCTGAACTCGATGAGCCGTTCCGAGCCCATCATCCAGCCGGTGACCGAGGTGATCGTCCGGTCGTCATCCGGACCGGACGCGTCGACGATGCGGACGTCGGTGTTCAGGAAGAGAGTGAGGTTCTCCTCCGCCCTCACCTTCTCGTAGATGAGCGCGTCCCAAAGGTATGGGTTGCCGTCCGGATTGCGGTACTGGTTCTCGACGAAGAGCTCGCCCATGATGCCGCCCTCGCGGGCGTTGTGATTGTAGCCGTGCGCGGTCGCGCCGACGACCCACACCCGCACCTCGGACGACGAGTTGCCGCCGAGCACCGGCCGGTTGGTCACGAGGGCGACGCTCCGCCCGTTGCGTGCGGCGGCGATCGCGGCCGAGACCCCGGCGAGTCCGCCGCCGATCACGGTCACGTCAGAGACGAACTGCTCTTCGTTCACGTTTCCCTGTCCATTTCCGTTGATCCTTTCGTCAGGCGTCGCAGTCCGCCGCGAGTCCCCAGAACAGCCGGGGCGCGCCATCGAGTGTGAGCTGCACCGAGCCGGATACCGCCGGCATGACGGTCTCGTTCCCGATCACGTCGACCTGCCGAACGCTCGATCCGACGGCGGGGAGCGTCATGGTGGTCTTCGTCGGCCACGGGTCGACCCAGGCCTCCGGTGTTGCGTAGTACGACGTGTTGCCGTGGTCGGCGTTCAGGATGTACCCGTCCTTCCGGCTCCACAGGACGGCCAGGTACAGCCCGTCCGGGTTGACGAACTGCAGTCCGTGGATCTCGGGGTCGGCGAAGGCGAACTCGCGCACGAACGTGGCCTGGTCAAAGGCCCGCGCCGCGGTGGCGAAGGCGAGGAGGGACGGCTTCGCCGAGGCGTCCCGGTTCATCAGCCCGTAGTGGTATTCCGGGTTCGCCGGATCGGCCTCCTGGGGGTGGAACAGCACGCTGTCGTGCAACTGGTACCAGTTGACCCCGCGGACGTTCTGCGAAAGCGCCAGCGCGATCGACAGGATCACGTTCTCAGCCGCGTGCCGCAGGGTGTCGTTCCACCAGGCGTTCGGCCGGGTGCACGCATACGCCTCCGTGAGCCAGAGCTCCTTGTTCCCGCCGTAGCTCGCGATGATCTCATTGGCCTTCTTGAGCGAGCCGAGAAAGTTCCAGTATTTCCCATTGGCGCCCGGATCCCACTCCGCAGGATCCGGGGCGTAATCGGGAGTGAAGTTGCCACGGCCGGGGTGGATCGCGAGACCGTCGATGAGGTCCCAGCCTCCCGCGTTCTTGAGGTTCTCGATCCAGACGAAGTCCATCCCCCCTGTTCCAGCGTTCAGGATCTTCATCGACGAACCGGCGTTGGTGAGTTGCGCCCGGACGTGGGCGAGTGCCTGGTCGACGTATTGCTGGGCCTTCAGCCCCTGCATCCAAGGGTTGTTGAGCTCATTGCCGACCTCGAAGTACTTGGCCCCCGATGCGATGGCGCTGGACGTGTTGGTGAACGCCCAGGCTTCGCCTTCCGCCGGCGTTCCATCGATCGGGATGTTGCCGAGCTGAGTGTTGTGATCGATTCCAGCACCGTCGAGGATCTGTGGCGACAGGCCTGCCGTGTAGCCCATCGGGTTTCCCGGCGCGTACGCGATGCGCACCCTTCGCACCCCGATCTTCTGCAGGAGCCCGACGACGGCAGCGACCGACGGCTCGTGCAGCCAAGCGTAGTTCGAGATGCCGAAGATGCTCGCCTCGCCCGCCTGATACGAGTACGGCGTCAGGATGGCGAGCGTGGTTCTGGCGAGGGCTTCGTCGGCACCGTGCACGGCCTTCACCTCGACGAAGGTGATTCCCTCGCGCGGCTGGGCCACGGTGAACGCATGATCGACGACCCCGCCCGCCGGAATGGTCAGCTGGACGGTCTCGTCGGCGACCAAAGCCCCGCCGAAGTCCTTCGCCCAGAAGGTCACGGCGGCCGTCACAGCGGCGGCGGCGCCGTTGCTGAGCTGGGTCCGCACCACCATCGGCGTCGTAGCGTCCTCCCAGATGTTGAATGGCTGCTCCGTCCAGGTGTCGATCCCGAGCGCACGTCGCGCCGCCACCGTCTTCGCCGCCGCCGGCCGGATCTCGCCAAGCACGAGCGAGACGTCCGTGGTCGAGACGCCGCCGTTGGTCGTGGCCGGCGCGTGCACCCAGCTCGCGTTGGTGTAGCGGGGGTTCGTGCTGGCCAGACTGAAATAGGCACGGGTCGTGTCGAAGGTCTCTTGGTATACCCCGCCATCGTTGGTCTCGAACGGGATGCCACCCCCGCCGTCGCGGTTCCACAGCGTGAGCGGGGTGTACTGCTCGGCGGCACTCGCCCCGACCATCGCCCGCGAGAACATGAAACCGGTCGGGATCAGCGTGGTGCTCCCGCCGACCGCCCAGCGCAACCTGGCCCGTCCGGGCGTCAGCTCGATCGTCCCGACGACACTGATCGCCGAGGCGGAGCCGGCCATGGCATAGGTGATCTGCGCGGCCTGTCCTCCTCCCTGCGCGGTCACGAGCACCGGAGTGCCACCGTACGTGCGCTGCTGGCCGAGCACCTCATCCTTGATCATGAAGTGCTGAACGGTGATCCGGTCGACACCGTTCCCGTCCTTGAAGGTGAGGACGCCTGCGGCGTCCACGTCGAGCTGGATGCCGTCGGAGGCGAGATGGATGACGGGCGCGGCGACGGCCTGCGAGCGGTCGACGACGACCGGGACGAGCAACCCGGCGAGACCGGCGGTCGCGCCGGTCAGGATCGCTCGGCGCGATGGGTGAAGCGGTTCGGACGGCGACTGTGCCATGTTCTTCTCCTCGACGAGTGCGATGTGCGGTGGTGGAACGGGTCAGTGCAGTGGAGCTAGCCTTTGAGCCCGGTGAAGCCGAGGCCTGCGACGATCTGCTTTTGGAAAGCGAGAAACACCGCGATGGGCGGGATGATCGCCATGACCATCGTCGCGATCAGCAGGTCCTGCGGGGCCTGCGGGGCGAGGTTGACCAGCGCGACGCTGATCGGCTGCAGGCTAGGGTCGGTGATGACGATCAGCGGCCAGATGAAGTCCTTCCAGCTGTGGGTCACCGCGAGAACGCTGATCACGGCGAGGATCGGACGGCTCATCGGGAGCGCGATCCTGCTCAGGATGGTCCACGTCCCGGCGCCGTCGACCTTCGCCGCCTCGAAGAGCTCCCTGGGCAGCCCGCCGAAGAAGCTCTTGGCGAGCAGGACGTTGAACGCGTTCGCGCCGGCGGGCAGCCACACGGCCCAATAGGTGTTCGCAAGGTTGAGGTGCAGGAACGGCACATCGACCACGGTCAGGAACAGGCTCACCATCGACACCGTGTACGGCACGAACATGGTCGCGAGGATCGCTGCATAGACGGCCCCGCCGAATCTCGGGCGCAGCACCGAGAGGGCGTAGCCGGCGGTCACAGCGACGAAGAGCTGCACGGCCCACGAACCCGCGACCATCACCAGCGTGTTGAGCAGGTAGCGGCCGACGTCGAGTTGCGCGAACACGGTCGCGAAGTTGTCCCAACGCGGCTCGGCGGGCCAGAGCGCGAGCGGATTCGCCGCGAGTTCGGCGGGCGAGCTCAGGGCGCCCTTCAGCATCCAGTACAGCGGGCCGAGCCCGAACACCACCAGGAGCGCCAGGGTGACCAGCTGGATGGTCCTGAGCGGGATCCGGGTCCGCACCTGGCGGTACTCGGTTTCGGAGACGAAACTCGACACTTACTTCCCCCAGCTTCGGGTGGCTCGCAGGTAGACAGCAGAGAGAATTCCCAGAACGACAGCGAGCAGCAGCGAGAGCGCCGCGGCCTGTCCGTAGTTCCCGAAGACGAAGGCGTAGCGGAAGACCAGGAGCAGCACCGTCACGGTGGCGTCCTGGGGCCCGCCGCCGGTGAAGACGTATGGCTCGGTGAAGACCTGCATGGTGCTGATCAGCTGCATGAGCAGCAGCAGGCCGATCACCGGCCGCAGCTGCGGCAGCATGACGTGCCAGATGCGGGTGAAGATCCCGGCCCCGTCGAGTTCGGCCGCTTCGTACAGTTCAGTGGGGACACCAGACATGGAGGCCAGGTAGATGAGCACCGCGCCACCCATGCCCGCCCAGGTGGACTCGATCACCAGGCTGAGCATGGCCGTGTCGGTGGACTGCAGCCACGGGAGGGGACCGAGTCCGACCAACCCGAGCATGGCGTTGAAGAGCCCGGAGTCGGGTTCGTAGAACCACTTCCAGAGCAGCACCGAGACCACCGGGGGAATCACAACCGGCAGATAGGCGAGCACCCGATAGATGCCTCCCCTCAGGCGGACGGTGGACATGATCGACGCGAGGATGAGGGGAGCGGGGAATCCGATGAGCGCGGCAAGCCCCACGAAGAGGAATGTGTTGCCGACGGAGGTGGCGAGCAGAGGGTCCGTGAACAAGGTGGCGAAGTTGTCCAGTCCCACCCAGCGCGGATCGTCGATGAGGTTGGTCTGCTGGAAGCTGATGACGAGCCCGCGCACGATGGGATACCAGGCGAAGAGGCCGAAGATCACGATCGCGGGGAGCAGGAAGAGCAGCCCCGCTCCAGAGCTCCGCAGCCAGCGGCTCCCGAGCAGCTGCGTCACTTGCCTGCGGCCTTGATCTTCGCCGCGGCATCCTGTTCGGCCTTGTCGAGCAGCGCGGCGATGTCGGCGTGCTCATCCGTGAGGACGGCTTGGACGACCGTGTCGAGGATGCCGTACACGGCTTGCGCGGCGGCGACGGGCTCCGCCTTCAGCTCCAGCTTCGCTGTGCCCTTCTTGTACGATGCGAAGTGCTCTAGATCCACGTTGACGAAGTCCTTGATCGCCTCGTCGATGAGCTCTTGATGCGCCTGATCGAAAAACGGGAGAGACGGAACGCCGACCGCGGAGGCCGGATCCTTCGACAGCATCTCGGCCTGTGCGGCGGCGACCTCCGGGTCGTAGGTGGGTTCGGCATAGGCGTGGACGAGCCACTTGACCGCGGCGTCGAGCTTCGCCCCCGTGACGGAGGCCGGGACCATGAAGACCTGCCCGCCCGTGAGGGTCGCTTCGCCACCGGACTGCGGCATCGAGGTGACACCGAAGTCCCCAGGGTTCTGCATGCCGAAGTTCACCTTCGCGAGCTTGTAGGTGCCGGGGGTGCCCAGATACATCCCGACCCCTCCCGCCGCGAACTGCTTGATGACGTCGTTCTGTGTGTTGAGCTGGCTGCCGCCCATCGAACGGTCCACCCAACGCATCTTCTGCAACAGCTCAAGAGCCTTCTTAGTGGGATCGGCGTTGAACGCCGGCGCATAGCCGTCGCCGTGCTCCTTCTCCATCTCTCCGCCGAACGCGTAGTTCAGCATCGACAGCTGCCAGCCGCCCTGGTTCTCCGTCGACTCGAAGAGGAAGCCGGTCTTTCCGGTCTTGTCGGCGATCTGCTTCGCCGCCGCGCGCACCTCGTCCCAGGTCGCCGGGGGGTTGTCCGGGTCGAGCCCCGCCGCTTCGAAGAGGGCGCGGTTGTAGACGAGTCCTTGCGCGTAGAGCGTCTGGGGAATTCCGTAGACCCCGCCGCGGGCGTCGCTGAGCGGAGCGAGCGCCTGGGGGTTCAGCTCGTCGTAGTGCTTCCACCCGGCCAGCTGTCCGGTGATCTGCGTGACCTGCTTGCGCGAGATCAAGCCTTGGGGCTCGGTGAGGGGCACCTGGATGACGTCCTCGATGTTCCCGCCGGCGAGCTTCGCCGAGAAGGTCAGCGGGTCCCAGACGTTCGTCGAGCCCTCCACCGTGATGCCGGGATTGACCTTCTCGAAGTTCGCCACCATCTGCTTGAACTGCGTGAGCCCCGCCGCATCCGTCGCCGCAGGCATTCCCTGGACCCGGATCGTGACCGTGCCAGCGGTCTCCGCCGCGCCACCACTGCCGCTGCATCCGGCGAGCAGGCCGGTGAGGGCGACCCCGGCGATCGCCGCGATTGTTGTGCGTTTCACTTATTTCTCCTTCGAAATGAGTTGCTTCGCCGGTTCGTTGACGCGAACCGGTCCGCTCGAAGCCCGCGGCACGAGCCGCGTGCCGACCGTGATGACTTCCGCAGGGGACACCTGCGCTGTCCTGCCGATGATCCCCAGCAGGAGATCGCTCGCCGCTTCGGCGATGTCGTTCGGGTCGATGCGCACGGTCGCGAGGCCTGGCGAGGATGTCGCGGCGAGGATGGTGTCGTCTATCCCGATCACGCTCACGTCCTCCGGCACCCGGATGCCGAGCGCCGCAAACTGCTGCAGCAGCCCGAGGGCGACCAGGTCGTTGTGTGCGATCACCGCCGTCGCGCCGTCCGCGAGCACCAACGGCGCCGCATGGAGGCCGGTTTCGAAGCGGGCCTCGTAGGGTCCGAACTCGACCACTCTGATGCCGGCCTCCTCCAGTTCCCGACGGATCGACACTTCACGGTTCGAACCCGGCTGCGAACAGGTGATGAAGGCACAGCTCTCGTGCCCGTACGCCTTGAGGTGCTCGACCGCCTGACGAACCCCCGCAGACAAGGAGATCTGCACCTGCGGGATGCCGGCGACCTCACGATTGACCAGGATGATCGGGATCCGAGCGGCGAGTTCGATGATCTTCTCCTCCTGCAGCGTCGACGCCCACAGGATGAGGCCGTCCACTCTCGGCCGTAGTGCCTCGATCGCCTCGAACTCTTCATTGGGCCGCTCGTTGCTGTCGGCGACGAGCACCGTGTAGCCGAGCCGCCTGGCCTTGCCCTGGATGGCCTTCATGACCGGCGGGAAGAAGGGGTTGGCGATGTCGGGGATGATGAGCCCGAGCGAACCGGTCCTGCCGCCGCGGAGCGAGCGAGCCGCCGCATTCGGCTGGTAGCCGAGGCGGGACGCCGTCTTTAGAACCCTTCCCCGAGTCGTCGCATTCACAGCATCCGGATTGGAGAAAACCCGGGAGACGGTCGACAGCGAGGTTCCGGCCTCGGCGGCGACCTCTCGAATGGTGACAGTCATCCTGACCTCCTTGTAGCAGACCGACTCGCTTGATAATTGCAAACGTTGTCAGCACTGTCAAGAAGTTCTCAAGGAAAGTTTCCTTGTGAATTCGCGAGTTACTGGCCACCACACGCCCCACACTGGACAACTCACCGAAAATAAAGGTAACGTTTTCAAACGCTCGCGAGGTTAGGTGGCCATGAAAATCACTGCGTGGGAGATCCTCACCCTTCCCGACGGCGGCGACAGCATGATGCTCCTCGTCGTGGACACAGACGAGGGGGTTCACGGCATCGGCGAGGTCGGCATCCGGTCGCGTCAGAAAGCCGTGGCCGGCGGCATCGAACACCTCGGCTCACTGCTCATCGGCCAGGACCCCTCGCGCATCGAGCATCTGTGGCAGCTCATGGCCCGCCGGGGGTTCTTCCCCGCCGATCGCATTATGTCGTCGGCGATCGCCGCGTTCGACGTCGCGTTGTGGGACATCAAGGGAAAGTCCCTCGGCGTTCCGGTCTTCGAGCTGCTTGGAGGCCGGGTCCGCGACTGGGTGCCAGCCTACACACACGTCGGCGACAACAGCCACGACCGCGACGCCTACTTCGCTCGCTGCGCATCACTCGCCGCCGAGGGCTGGAGGTATCTGCGGCTCGCCGTGCCGCACCAGGTGGACGGCATCCTCGATCAGCGCCGAGCGCTTCGGGAGTCGATCGAGCTCTTCCACTCCACGAGGGAGGCGGTCGGCGACGATGTCGAGCTCATCCTCGACGTCCACACCCGACTCGATCCCGTAGAAGCCCTCACCCTGTGCCGGGAGATCGAGTCGGCCAGACCGTACTTCGTCGAGGACCCACTGCGGAGCGAGAACCTGGAGAGCTACCGGAGGCTGCGTGACCGCACCGCAGTTCCGCTCGCCGCGGGCGAGCAGTTCGCGTCGAAGTGGGAGTTCCGCCGACTCATCGAGCCCGAACTCATCGACTACGCCAGGGTCGACGTCGGCGTGGCCGGCGGTCTCACCGAGGCCAGGAAGATCGCGGGCATGGCAGAATCGCACGCGGTGAAGCTCGCGACGCACAACCCGCTCGGACCGGTGACGGCCGCATCCTCACTCCACCTGAACGCTGCCACATCCAACATCGCTATCCAGGAGCACCAGACCGATCCGGACGACCTCCTCAAGTCGCTGTTCATCGAGCGCCCACGAATCTCGGCAGGACGCATCGAGATCCCAACCTCGCCGGGTCTCGGCGTCGACATCGATCGGGCGGCGGCCCGCGCCTGCTCGGCCCGCTACGACGACCGGCCGGCGCTCGCCACCGAAGACGGTGCGTTCACCAACTGGTGAACCGATCGTGTCTGGAGAACCGACTGTGCCCCTCTTCGACTGGCCGCTCGAACGCCTGGTGCGCTACCGTCCTCCTCGTCGGGAACCCAGCGATTTCGACCGGTTCTGGCAGACTTCGCTCAAGGACGCGGCCGGTCACAACCTCGACGTGACCCTTCGCTCGTGGCACGGCCATCTCACTCTCGTCGACGTGTTCGACGTGGAGTTCTCCGGATTCAGCGGCGACCGCATCCGCGCCTGGCTACTCCTTCCGAAGCACCGGACCGCTCCCCTTCCCGGCGTCATCCAGTTCGTCGGCTACGGCGGCGGTCGCGGCATCCCCTACGAATGGCTGAGCTACAGCAACGCAGGATATGCCCACCTCGTCATGGACAACCGCGGCCAGGGCGGCGGCGGCTCGATCACAGCCGTTACCCCCGATACAGCCCACTCGCCGATCGGCCCGTCCGCCCCCGGCTTCCTCACACGAGGCATCGACGATCCCGACAACCACTACTACCGCAGACTCATCGTCGACGCGAGCAGAGCCGTGGACGCCCTGGCGTCGCTTCCGGAGATCGACGCCGCTCGCATCGCCGTCGTCGGCGCCAGCCAGGGCGGCGGCCTCTCACTCGCGGTCGGGGCACTCAGACCGCATCTCGCAGCGGTGCTGACAGACGTCCCATTCCTCTGCGACTTCCCCAGAGCGGTGACGATCACCGACGCCGGACCGTATGCCGAGGTCGCCGACTTCCTTCGCGGTGATCGATCCGCCGTCGAACGGACGCTCGACACCCTCTCCTACTTCGACGCGACGAACTTCGCAGCCAGAGCCACCGCCCCGGCGCGATTCACCGTGGGCCTCATGGACCGGGTCTGCCCACCATCGACGGTCTACGCGGCGCACAATCACTACACTGCTGCGAAGCAGCTCGTCGTCTACCCGTTCAACGGCCACGAGGGTGGGGGCCAGTATGATCTCCCCGGCAAGCTCGACGCACTGCGGGAGGCCTTCGGCGGCTAGAGGTGCATCTGCGGTGAACGCCAGGAACGGCTACGACCACGGGGTGGACCTTGGCAAGCCGCACGCGAGCTTTGGGATCACCGAGATGGCGAACAGACAACACCACAAGTAACTCTCCGGCGAACCGGGGACGTGTAATATACTGCGCTCTACACGTCAACACGAGGGTTCGGCGTACAGCTCTACCAGGTGTCCGTGATCTAGACCAAACCGACCGGGGCCATCAGGGCGACCGCACCACCGCTCCGGCAATCAGAAGGAGAAAAGACGTGGGTACCCAGATGCGACCGAGACTTGCGCACACCGCACACTCTCGCGGACGAACAGGCGTCATGTGGATCATCGCGACAAGCATCCTCCTTGTCGCACCGACCGCAACAGCCGCGTCGACCGCAACAGCCGCGCCCACCGAAAGTGCCCAAAAGGCCATCACAACCGCATCCACCCTGATAGACCCCGCAACTCCGCCCCATGCCAAACCCCTCGCTGCCAGCAAGGCGCGAACCCTCGTCTTCAGCGACGAGTTCAACGGCACCACGGTCGACGCCAACAAATGGAGCAAGCGGGACTGGGCACGCAGCGGTGCCGTCGAACCAGACACGTGGCGCTACGACCCGGTCAACGTGACCACCGACGGCCGCGGGGCGCTTGAGATGCAGGTGCGGAACACCGCCCCCAGCCAGTACACCGGGGCACTCATCGACAGCCGGGGAAAGTTCGACTACACCTACGGGACGCTCGAGGCGCGGGTACACACGCCCTACCAGACCAACGGGCACCTCGCCGCGGTCTGGCTGCTGCCCACCGCTGGTCTCGCCCCAGGCGGCGTCATCGACGGCACCGCCCGCGACGGCGCCGAAATGGACATCGCGGAAACCAACTACCAAGCCGACGACTACACCATCTCCCTGCACTGGGACGCCTTCGACGCACCCAACCACCAGCAGTCCTCGACCCTGGCCGCCGCGCCAGGGCTACACAGCACCTGGTATCACACCTTCGGGCTCAACTGGACGCCAACGAAGCTCGAGTTCACCTACGACGGAAACATCGTGCGCACCGTCACCGACCCCACCCTGATCAGCCAGGTGACCGAATACCCACTCCTTTCCCACGAGATCCTCGACATGTGGGCGGACGGATCAGTCCACAACGAGATCTTCGACTGGAACTCCAGCATGTACGTGGACTACATCCGGGTGTGGCAATAACCCGAAACGCAAATGATCCGGCGTCACGTCGCTCACACCGATTCTGTAGCCGCCCCTGCTTCGGGATCGATTCAGGCAGGACAGGCCACCGCGCGGGCGGCCATCTGTCAGCACACGGTCTGAGTGGGCAACTCCCCCTCGATCGCATTACTCGCGTTGTCGACGATGCGACCGTAGACGTTGACGCACGTGTGCCCGGGCGCGTAGACCATTCTGGTCCAGCTCGTGCTGACGTCGAAGGCCGCGGCAGCCGCGCTGTCGCCGCCGTAACCGCCCTCGACCACTTGGATGGCGGCGTAGACCCGGTTGCCTGGCACGGTACTGGTGACCCGTACCCAGTTCGTTCCGCAACTCGGCGACGCTCGCAGTTCGGCGGTGCCCTGGTACTCGCCGTATTTGGAGTTGTACATGCCCCAGGAGGCGACCGTGTAGGCATCGGCCGCACAACCGGATGCGAGCGGATCGGTTCCAGTGTAGGCCTGGGCGGGCGCCGCGCCGGCCACGAGCGATCCCGCGATGGCGAGGAGCGTCGCCGCGCCTGCGACGACCCCGCGCTTGGTGAACTTCTTCATTGTGTCTCTCCTTCGGCCACCGACGTGAGTCGGCGACTTCTCGTTGTGTGATCTAGCTCCCATGGTCGCGAAAGCCGCGGTCGTGCTCAATGGGCAGGACTCCCCAGGGCAGGGCATCCGTCGCCTCTCAGGCGGAGTCGGCGAGGCGTCTGGCGATGGCCTCTACGGAACGCCAGCATGCGCTTGTCGTTGCCCGACTGTCTGTCATCGAGTGGACCCGGTCTTACGCGACCTTCAAGACGTCATGCCGCTCCGAGCGCACCGGCGAGCGCCTTGCGTACCCACTCGCGGTAGCCCTCTGTCGACCAGCCGAGGTTTCCCACCAGGGTGCGATAGGACTCGGGATGCCCGATCGTCCAGATCGTCGCGGCTGCCTCCTCGTCGCTCATGCTGACAAGCGCTCCTCGCGACCTCAGCTCGACAGCCGCGAGCCGGTAATTGCGCAGCCGCTGCTCGTCACGTGCGCGCTGCATCGCGGCGGCATCCTCGTCGACGGCGGCCGCCTGGCGGATCACTGACCAGATGCCTGCCGTGCGCACGTTCACTTCGACGAACCAGTCCGCGAGGACAGCGATCACCGTGGTTGCCTCGGCTGCGGCGCGAACCCGCTCCGCCATGAACTCGGGAACCGGCGTCGGCGCCTCCGGCCCGGACGCTGTTGCTTCGAGCACCGCCGACAGTAGAGCAGCCTTGTTCCCAACAGCGTTGTAGATCGTCTGCACCGATACCCCGGCATCGGCCGCGATCGATCCGATAGATGTGCCCACATAACCACCGGTCAGGAACAGCCTCCCGGCAGCATCCACGACCTGCCCTCGGGTCAGCGCGGCCCGCGCCTCCCGCAGTGTGCGAAGAGCGACCGAGGCCTCTGACATATTGATTAGTATAGCATTCCATTTATTAGAATGATATTCTAATGAGAGTCGAGGAGGTTGCCATGGAGCATATCGAGACCATCGTCGTCGGCGCGGGTCAGGCCGGCCTCGCCGTCGGCCATCACCTGGCGCGCAGACAGATGCCGTTCACCATTCTCGACGCCGGCGAACACGTCGGCGACGTGTGGCGCGCGCGATGGGACTCTCTGCGGCTGTTCACCCCCGGCCGGTTCAGCAGCCTTCCCGGGCTCAGCAATCCAGTCGGCCCCGGTGGCTTTGCGAGCAAGGACGAGTTCGCCGACTACCTCGACTCCTATGCCCGCCACTTCCACCTTCCCGTCCGCTCGGGAGTGCGCGTGAGGGCCATCGTCCGCCGCGGTGACCGATTCGAGCTGGACACGACGACCGGGACGATGTCCGCGAACCACGTCGTGGCCGCGGGCGGACACAACGCTCTGTCCCATGTGCCGAACTTCGCCCGTGACCTCGATCCGGGCATACGGCAACTGCACTCCTCCGCGTACCGGAACCCGGCGAGCATCCCCACCGGGGATGTGCTCGTCGTTGGAGCCGGAACCTCCGGCGCGGAGATAGCGCTGGAACTGGCCGCAACCCACAAGGTCCTCATCACCGGGCGCCCAACCCCGCATGTCCCCGACGCGGTCTTCCGCTACGCAGGCGGTGCCTATTGGCTGATCGTGAACCGGCTGCTCACAATCGACACGCCACCAGGACGGAAGGTCGCCGCCTCCTTCGGCCAGCGCGGCGCCCCACTCATCCGCATCTCCATGCAAACGGTGGAAGCAGCGGGCGTCACACTGCTCCCCCGCATCATCGGAGTCTCCGACGGACACCCCGAGACCGTAGCGGGGACGATAAGTACCGTCGCAACCGTCATCTGGGCCACCGGATACCGGCCAAACCTCGACTGGCTCCCGCCCCTGGACGTCGACGAAGTCGGCGTGCCGATCACTCGCCGAGGCGTTGTGCGCGATCTCCCGGGACTCTACTTCGTCGGGATGCCCTTCCAATACGCCCTCACCTCCGGGCTCATCGGCGGCGTTGGACGCGACGCTGAACACATCGCGGACCAGATCGCCACGTATGCTCCCTGACCAGGGCTCAAGAGCGGTGCAGGGCCCCCTCGCAGACCGAGCGGTCAGGTGTTGCGACGATCTCGGGGAAATGCCGTCAGCGGCTCATCCCGACCCGATGTGTCCGAAGAGACACCGGGCGGGATGAGCCGACTCCGGTCCGCGCTCAGTTCGTTCCGGGCTGACCCCACACCTGAACCTCGGCGATGGACAGGGGTTGATCGGATGAGGTCAGCTGGACCCGAACGTAGCGGCCGGTCCCTCCGACGTCGATCCGGGTGGCGCTGCCGGCAGTCGCGTCCTGGTAGAAGTCGCGGACACCGGGCTGAGCAAGGGACTCCGCCACGGAATTTCCGGTGAACGGCGTCTCCGAGACGAACACATGGTATTTGCTCAGCCGGCTGCCGCAGCAATCGGTGCGGTTCCACAAGTCGATAGCCGTGACGGCCGCGTTGCTGCCGAGATCGACCTGCCACCATGGTTCGTTTGAGGGCTGGGTGTGCGTGACCGAGCCCTCACCCCAGCGGCCGTCCGTGATGCCGTCGACCGCCAGGCTCGCGATGCCGCTGGTGGTCGAGGTAGAGGACGACTGAATGGCCGGCTTACCGAGGGCGAGGTTCTGGTCGGCCTCGGCACCCAGCAGTTTCGGGCTGTTGACCTGCACCTCGGCCAGCGAGAGCGGCAGGGTCGGCGAGTTCAGCTGAATCCGAACGTATCGGCCGGTTCCGCCGATTTTCACCCGCGTGGGGCTGCCCGCTGTCGCGGTCTGCGGATAGTTGCGCACCGCCGGGTCGGCGACCACCTCGGCCACCGTGCCACCGGTGATCGGCGTGTCCGAGACGAACACGTTGTAGTCGCTCAGGCGGATACCGCAGCAATCGGTGCGGTTCCACACATCGATATCGAGGATGTCGCGCACAGTGCCGAGATCGGCCTGCCACCACGCCTGATTGGAGGGTTCCGCGGTGTGCGTCACCGAGCCGTTGCCGAAGGCGCCGTTGGTGTTTCCGTCGACGGCCCGGCTCGCGACGCCGCCATTCGCCGTGCTCGACTGCGTCGCCGCTTTACCCTGTGCTGCGTTCTCCACGCCGAGTCGGGTGAGATCATGAGCGCGATACGTCAGCTTTCCGAAGGTGGCGGATGCCTCGATCCGGAAGTCGCCCGCGGGCGGGTTCTCGGTCGGAAGGTTGACGTTGAAGTCGTAGCTGCGCACCTCGCCCGGCGCGAGGGCGGGCACGTCGATCGTAGCTGGTTCCGTGGTCCAGCCTTCTGGCACCGAGAGGGCGACCTGTCCGGCTGCGGATGCGGCTGCACCGGCGTTGCTGAGCGTGACCTTGGCCGTGAACGGGCCTGCGGTCGTCGCGGGCACATCAACCGAGAGTCGGTTGAGTTGATCGATGCCCTTGCTGGCGATCTTGAAGGTGTAGGCGTCTTTGCTGGCGGTCGAAGCGGCACCATTCGCTGGCATAGGAATCGACACGGTGCCGTCGGCGTTCTGGCTCCACGTCAGCTTCGCCTTGGAGCCGAGAAGCTTGACTGAGCTGCCCTTCGGCAGCAAGGGGAGACCGCCGGAGAGCGTGAGCTTCTCGCCAGGCCACTCGAGTGCGGTCACGTACAGGGCGCCGTCCTTCACGGTATAGCGCACGGGGACGTTGCTGGCATCGTCTTCGGCTGTGCCCCAATAGGTGGTGCCGTAGATGGCCTCGCCGTTGATGCGAAGCCAGTCGCCCAAGCTACGCACCCGCTCGGCCTGCACCGCGGGGATGGTGCCGTCAGCCTTGGGGCCGATGTTCAGCAGCAGGTTGCCGTTCTTGCTGACGACGTCGACGAAGCCGTCGATCAGCTCATCGGACGAAAGGTAGTCCTCGATGTCCTCCTCGGCGTTGTAACCGAACGAGCCGCCCAGACCGCGGGTGGATTCCCACTTCGCAGGCGTGATGACGTCCTTGACCTCGTACTCAGGGGTGGCGAAGTCTCCTACCCAGTTGCCGCAGCGGTCGTTCACGACGACGTCCTTGGGCACCGCGCGGTTCTTCGCCTGGTTGTAGTACTCGGCCATGAACTGGTTGCTGTTGTTCGGACCGTTGCTGTCGCACCAGATGAGGTCGGGGTCGAAGTTCGCGACGAGTTCCTTCATCTGGGGGTACTGCTGGCCCATGACATAGTCATTGACCGGATCGCCGGTGTCTGGCAGCGGGGTGTAGCCCCGGTACTCGATCGGAGCGCCCGTGTACGGGTTGGACATGCCCTTCTTGATCTGACCACCTTGAGGGTGGAACCACTCGATCATCGAGTAGTAGAGGCCTTTCTTGAGGGGCGAGTCTGCAGCCGCGTCCATGAGTTCCTTGGTCAGGTCGCGCTTCGGGCCGAGCGCGACGGTGTCACGGTCGGTGGTCTTCGTGTCCCACAGTGCAACGCCGTCGTGATGCTTGGTGACCGACACGAAGTACTTCGCGCCGCCCTGCTCGAAGAGGTCGACCCACGCCTCTGGGTCGAACTTGTCGGGTTTCCAGTCCGTGATGAAGTCGTCGTAGGCGTACTCGGTGCCATACGTGGCTTTGTGATGCTCGTAGGTATCGCTCCCGACCTCGTTCATCTTCCGCAGGTAGTGCTCGGCATAGGACGCTGCGCCATCCTTGTCGGCCGAGTATGCCGGCACTGAGTACGGACCCCAGTGGATGAAGTAGCCCAGCTTGGCGTCGTTGTACCAGTCCGGCGCGTCATGCGTGCTCAGTGACTGCTCGTTCGGCAGGTAGTCGTCGGTCGGCGTGACAGCGTTGGCTGGCAACGCGGTCAGGGAAATAGCGCCAGTCGCGAGCGCCGCGAAGGCTCCCACGACCGACCGCCGTGATCGGTTCTTCATGATATCTCCTTCGATATCGCATCAATTGAGGCGGGCCGGCCACGCGTGGTCGTACCCGATCGTCCGGATAGCCCATCTCCAGAAAGTGAATCCGGCGCCAATAAGTCATCCGATGTTTAAGTTAGATGCAAAGGGATGCGAACCGCAACCCCAATCAAATGCCACTTGCGTCTTAAGGTGTGAGTTCCGCCACGCTGTGGCATAGCCGGGATCGAGATCCCCGACTTCCCAGCGTTCGGCTTCGCAAGGCGCATGCGTACAAGCACACCCATTCCGAGTACATCAGATGTTCTGGACCCTCCAGGCGCTCCGCAAGGTCCTTCTGGTCGGTGAGGAAACTGCCACCGCACACTCGAATGGAACGACACCGACATGTTCGCAAGGAGCCCGGCCGATGAGCCGACTCATCACAACGTGGTGCTAAGCGAGGAGCTTCCGAACCCTTCGACCCCAATGAAGAAGGCGCACTCCTGGCTCGTTAACCCGAACCGGCAAGAACGGGCACCTGCCCCTCCCCCCGCCTCGCCACCAAAGCAGGTGCAGGTGCGGCTCGATCCCGACCAAGAACTCGAGGTGATCGCTGCATACCGATCCGGACTGACCGTGTACGAGGTCGGCGCTCGGTTCGGAATCCATCGGACAACGGTGAGTGCGATCATGCAACGTCACGGTGTGAGGATGCGGCGTCAACCGAGACGGCCGTACAGATTTCACCATCCAGATTGAGCCCGGATCCCGCCATAGCCGAGTAGTCCCCTGGGAGTGCAGCTAGGGCGTGTCTGACAATGCCTTCGCCCAGGCGATGACTGCGTTGAGGATGATGGCGGCTCGGTAGACGATGGCGTGTTTGTCGTAGGGGGTAACGAGGCCTTGCCATTGCTTGAGGCGGTAGTAGTTGCGTTCGATCACGTTGCGGCCCCCGTAGTCGGCGGTGTCCAGGGTGACGGGTCTGCCGCCGCCTGGGCCGCGCCACGCGCGGTGGCCCTTCTGGTCGTCAGGTTCGGGGATGACCGTCTTGATTGCGCGAGAGCGCAGATGATTGCGGATCGCGCGGGACGAGTACGCCTTGTCACCGCGGACTGCGTCCGGTCAGGTGCGGGGCCGGCCGAGGTCTCGTCCGAGGCGCAGCTGCGCCATCAGCGGGAGGAATATCGGGGAGTCACCCGCCTGGCCCGCAGTGATCAAGTTCACCAGCGGGGTCCCGTTGCCGTCGACGAGCTGTTGGATCTGCGTCGACAGGCCGCCGCAGGAGCGGCCGATGCCGTGATTAGGCGGCTCGAGCCTCGGATTCGTGTAATTCGATCCAGCCCCCTGTGAGGCGGGTGGTGTTCGTCGCATGCTGATGCGCGCGGGCGACGGCTCCATAACCTCGTCCTCTACCGCGCGGATCGCCCAGTCCGCGACGTATCTGGTGATCGCTTCTGGAGTGAAGAACGCGCCGCGCGCCTTGCGAAGAAGGGAGGTGTCGACCGTGTTGACGAGTGCGTTTTCCTCCACCACCCCATTGTCGGCCTTCCTCGGACAATGTTCGAGCGCCACGCCCCTGCCCGCGGGTCGGCAGAAGCGGAGGAACCGGTCGCAGCTTCCGGATGAGTCAGCCCTTGATCTGAAGGAGACGGTCGTCGGGGAAGCTGGTCGAGTAGCTCTTCAGCGTCTTCCTGGTCGCCGGGCAAGGGGCCCAGGCCGCCGACTTTGGAGCGCCCACATAGCACCACGGAGAGAGTTGTCTAGCGCAGAACTGCACCCCGAGGCCCAGCGCCCGACGATGGGGCGACTCGAAGTCATCGACTCGATCAGAGAGTGCTGAGTTCCGCCCACCCGACGGATGATGTGTTGAGATTCAACCCAAGAGAACGAAACGGGCCATCTCTAGACTTCTAGCCGAACCGTTCAATGAGAGTGTCAAGCTTAACCAGCGACAGAGCGCCACGCAGATCGGCCGCCGACAACTCAGAGCGTTGCTGCACCGTCCTTTCGATGGAGCTCACCGCACTCTCCGCAGCCATATCCTGATCAAGAAGGTGAGCAACTTCACTCGTCAGTTCGAGGCGTTCACTTGTTCGACTCGATTTCGCCAGGATCGGCCCACACATTTTAGCCAGCCGCGCGAAGCGTTGGTGCGCCGCGATGAGAGCAGCGTGTGAAGCGTTCAACGTATCCCGGTAGTGCGTGCTCAGATAGAGCAGTCGCACCGCCCCGGCGCCGTAGGTATTGATCGCGGCGCGCAGCGGGATGGTGTTCCCCTTCGAGTTCGCCATTCGAACGCCGTCGGTTTCTACTACCCCACTGTGTATCCACGTACGGGCGTAGGTCACGCCCGTACTCAGTTCGCCTAGGACCATCTCGATCTCGTGGTGAGGATAGAGGTCGATCCCTCCAACGTGAATGTCCATCGTCGAGCCGATGTACTCGTGGGCCAAGACCACGCATGGCACGTTCTCCGATGGCGCCCCCCATCCCCAAGGGCTGGACCATCGAGGGTGCCGCTCGGGGCGAGGTTGCCACAGAAGAATTTCCTTACTGTAATCCCACAGCTGACCAGAAAAGCACATCATCTCGCGCACCTTCTGCTCGGGGTCGAGCTGTCGGAAATCAACCCCCTCTCGTGGAGCGGAGGCCGCCAAATAGACCTCCCCGTTTTGTTCCCGCGCGAAGCCAAGGCTGAAGAGATTGGAGATCAGCTCTATGGCTCCTTCGACATGCTCGGACGTCCGTGGCCCCACCGTGGGACGACTGACGGCTATCCCGGCGAGATCGGTGGAGAACGATGCAACTAAACGATCCCGCAGTTCGCCGGACGATACGGACAGTTCCGCGGCCCGGCTGTCGACTCTCACATCCACATCACTGATGTCTTGCACGAGCCGCACCGAGGCACCATGGGTTGTCTCTAGAAGGTGCCGAAGCTGGTCCACCACCACGAAGGGGCGGGTGTTTCCCAGGTGAAGGGGTTCGATCGGCGAGTATCCACAGTTGTAAATCGAGATGTCCTTCCCGAAAGAAGGCTCTTCGATCACATGGTATTGCGAGTTGTAAAGCTTCAACCGCCCGCCTTTCATTCCGCGATCGGCTGACGCATCCGAACTGCGATGACTGCAATCCGAGCTCGTTCTGGAAGCTACATACGAAGCATCCTTGAGGCTACTGCGGCGCTCTCCGGGGCAGCGCCAGTCGCGAGCGCCGCGAAGGCTCCCACGACCGACCGCCGTGATCGGTTCTTCATGATATCTCCTTCGATATCGCATCAATTGAGGCGGGCCGGCCACGCGTGGTCGTACCCGATCGTCCGGATAGCCCATCTCCAGAAAGTGAATCCGGCGCCAATAAGTCATCCGATGTTTAAGTTAGATGCAAAGGGATGCGAACCGCAACCCCAATCAAATGCCACTTGCGTCTTAAGGTGTGAGTTCCGCCACGCTGTGGCATAGCCGGGATCGAGATCCCCGACTTCCCAGCGTTCGGCTTCGCAAGGCGCATGCGTACAAGCACACCCATTCCGAGTACATCAGATGTTCTGGACCCTCCAGGCGCTCCGCAAGGTCCTTCTGGTCGGTGAGGAAACTGCCACCGCACACTCGAATGGAACGACACCGACATGTTCGCAAGGAGCCCGGCCGATGAGCCGACTCATCACAACGTGGATCTGAGGGGACTCGAACCCCTGACCCCCTGCATGCCATGCAGGTGCGCTACCAGCTGCGCCACAGACCCAGGCTGTCTCCGATTCCTCGGAAGCAACTTCCCTAGATTACTACATCAAGAAGTACCAGGCGAAACGGGTTCGCTACTCGCGCGTGTCGTGCGCGGGAAGCTCGATCGGGATGACCGGGCAGTCCTTCCAGAGACGCTCGAGCTGATAGTACATCCGCTCTTCCTCGTGGAAGACGTGCACGACGAGGTCGCCGAAGTCGAGCAGCACCCAACGGCCCTCGGCCCGGCCCTCACGGCGTAGCGTCTTCTGCCCCGCCTCGATGAGCTTTTCCTCGATCTCGCCGGCGATCGCGACGACGTTTCGCTCGGAACGCCCCGTCACCAGCAGGAAGATATCGGCCAACGGCAGGGGTTGTGTGACGTCGAGCGCGACCAGATCCTCTCCCGCCTTCGAGTCGGCTGCGAGTGCAGCAACCTTGAGCAGCTCGATGGCATGGGCAGAAGCGGTCATCCGGTGATTCCCTGTGTGATGGTGGGCGAACAGTCGAACATCAGAAGATCTTGAAGATGTAACCGCCGATGAACAGGCCGAGCACGCCGAGTGCGAGAACGGCGGCGGTGATGGCGAGCACCGTGGGCACGCTGATGCCACGCCGTCTGGGTGGCGTCATGACGCCGCGGGTCGAGGTGTGGGTGCTGACGGCCTGGCTGGCACGGATCGGCTGCGCGTTCGTGGCGGGCGTTGACTCGTCAACCTGGTCCAGAAGTCGGTCGACCATCGAGGAATCGATGCGGCCGGGGTGGGCGCCCGTTTGCCCCATGCTGCGAGGCAGGTCGATCGAGCCGGTCACGAGGACCTCCCCCGTCGTCAGCGGGACCGGGTTGCCCGGTTGCTGAGGTATCGACGGGAGGATCAGTGCGTTCGTGGTCGTCGGGACTCCACCGGCGCCGACGCCACGCGACAGTAGCTGATCGAAGGACTGATCATCGGCATCGTCTTCGACATCGATGTCGAGCGACCAATGGCCGGCCGGGAGTTGGCTGGGAACAGGAGTGTCTTCCTCGGGTGCTCGCTCTGCGGATGCCGGGGCGTCCGACAGCAGAGGGCCGGAGGCCGGATCGGGCGCAGGAGCTATCGGATGAGCGACCGGAACGACGGCACCGATCGAATCGGAGAGAGGTCGCTCGTCGAGTTTTCGTCCGGCGGCTGCCTCCTCCTCCTGAGCCGCAAGCATTGCTCGCAGCTCACGTCGCGTCAGGGTGCGCTCCGGCACGACATCGGAGAGCGCGGGCTCCGGGCGAGTCGTGGTCTCCTGCGACTGTGAGGGCGGCTCCGGCGTCGACGGGCGAGGAGCGAAGGACG
Source organism: Luethyella okanaganae (assembly GCF_042660285.1). Classification (NCBI taxonomy): domain Bacteria; kingdom Bacillati; phylum Actinomycetota; class Actinomycetes; order Micrococcales; family Microbacteriaceae; genus Luethyella; species Luethyella okanaganae. The sequence goes on along the minus strand of NZ_JBHSTP010000001.1, from coordinate 1,145,014 downwards.
ATGGTCGAGGCTCGTGCTGCGGTGCGGCCGCGGGCACGTGGTTCGACGCGACAGGAACCGCTGAGGCTCCCGTTCCTGGGCCACCGGAGGACAATGTCGGCTGAGTCGCAATACGAGCGCCGTTGAATGTGTTCGCCTGATAGTTCGGCACGGGCGGACGCGCGAGAAGGCTATCGAAATCGCTGCGCGGAGCCGCCTGCGCCTCCGGTACAACAGGCCCCACCGTATCGACGACGCCCGTGTAAGGCGTCACGAGTTGGGGCGTCTCGCCGCCCGGGGTGGGCTCGGCGGTTCCCGCACGACGCGACAAAGTGTTCTGCTGTGGGTTCTGCTGGCCATCGGGCTCGTGAGAACGCTCGCTTTGACGCGCCTCTCGACGCGTCTGTGGCTGCCGATCTTGCCACGTAGTCATGCCACACTCCGATACAAATGGTGCTTGGAGATGTATTGGACGACCCCGTCGGGGACCAAATACCACACCGGGTAGCCCCGGCTCACCCTGCTCCGGCAGTCGGTGGACGATATCGCAAGCGCCGGGACTTCCAACAAGCTTACGTCTTGAGTGGGCAATCCAGAAATGCTCAGGTCATGTCCCGGTCGACTCACAGCTACGAAGTGCGCGAGATCCCACAGTTCCTGAACATCTTTCCACGTGATGATCTGCGTGATCGCGTCGGCGCCGGTTATGAAGAACAGTTCAGCATTCGGCCGTTCGCGGTGCAGGTCGCGAAGGGTGTCGATCGTATAGGTCGGGCCGTCGCGATCGATGTCCACCCGGCTCACCGTGAACCTCGGATTCGACGCCGTCGCGATGACGGTCATGAGGTAGCGGTGCTCCCCCAACGACACGCCAGACTTCTGCCACGGACGACCGGTCGGCACGAACACGACCTCATCGAGGCCGAAGGACTGGGCGACCTCGCTCGCAGCGACGAGATGCCCGTGGTGAATGGGATCGAAGGTTCCGCCCATGACGCCAACGCGTCGACGAGGCTCTGACCCGGTCATGAATCGCTCGGTCGTCAGTGCCCGCCGTGCCCATGGTCCGCGCCGTGCGCCGCCGCATAGGCATCGGCCTTGACCTTGTGGCGGTTGGAGACATCCCGATAGTTCCACACCACGATCGCGAGGACGAAGAAGACGGCCAATGCGATCGCCCCATATGCCCATGCGGGGATCGGCAACTCGCGGGCGAGCTCACCCTCGGCGAGGACGGTGGTCAGGAACGACATCTGATTCTCCATTCGCAACGGGTCGGCGCATGGGCAGCGCCTGTTGAATTCTAGTGCCAGCTAGACGCGCACCTGGCCGATGCCACGCACAATCCACTTCGTACTCGTCAACTCCGGCAGGCCCATCGGTCCGCGCGCATGCAGTTTCTGCGTCGAAATGCCTACCTCTGCTCCGAAACCGAACTCCCCGCCGTCGCTGAACCGGGTGGAGGCGTTGACCATCACCGTCGCGGAGTCGACCTCGTTGAGGAACCGTTCGGCGTTGACGAGGTCGCTGGTGACGATGGCCTCGGTGTGTCGGGTCGAGTACCGGCGGATGTGCCGGATCGCCTCATCGAGGGAGTCGACGACGCGCACTGCGATGTCGAGGCCGAGGTACTCGGTGGCCCAGTCCTCTTCACAGGCTGGCACAGTGGGTGCGAAGAGCGCTGCCGCGCGTTCATCGGCATGGATCGTCACGCCGGACTCCGAGAGCTTGGACAGCACGGCGGGCAGTACCCGTTCGGCGGCGCCGGCATGCACGAGCAAGGTTTCGACAGCGTTGCACACGCTCGGTCTCTGCGTCTTCGCATTGTGCACGATGTCGACGGCCCATTGCACGGGCGCGCTCTCGTCGAGCACGATGTGCACCACTCCGGCGCCCGTCTCGATGACGGGAACCGTCGACTCGGTCACGACCGTCTGGATGAGCTGAGCACTGCCGCGAGGAATGAGCACATCGATGTACCCCCTCGCCCGCATGAGCGCGCGTGCGCCCTCGCGACCGAAATCGTCGATCGTCTGCACGGATTCCGCGGGAAGACCGGTCGATGCGACTGCTTCCTGGATGAGGCCGACCAGAACCTTGTTCGTGTTCTCGGCAGCGCTGCCGCCGCGCAGCACCACGGCGTTTCCGCTCTTGAGTGCGAGCGCGGCGATGTCGACGGTGACGTTCGGCCGTGCCTCATAGATCGCTCCGACGACACCGAAGGGAACACGCACCTGGCTGATACGCACGCCGTTCGGCAGGGTGCTGCCGCGCACGTTCTCACCGACGGGGTCTGCGAGGCCGATGATCTGGAGTACCGCGGCTGCAAGGGCCTCGATACGGGCATCCGTCAGAGTGAGCCGGTCGAGCAGCGCCTCCCCGATCCCGGAGGCCGCGCCAGCGTCGAGATCGGCCTGGTTGGCCTTCGTGATCTCGCTCACGTGACTGCGCAACGTCTCAGCGATTGCGAGGAGAGCCTCGTTCTTCCGATCCGTCGTCGCTCCGGCCAGGGCGAGAGAAGCGGTTCGCGACGCATCGAGTTTCGCGAGGAACGGCGTGAGGTCAGAGCGGGTTTCGGCCATACGGCCAGCTTAGGGGAGCTCTCTCGCCTCGGGACGTTCCGCAGCCTCGAACCAGGTGCCGACGGCAGCCCCCGTCAACGCCTCACGCACGAGGGCCGTGGACGTCACGAGCACGGCGGTGCCGGACTCAGCAGCAAGACGCGCCGCGGAGGCCTTCGTCGACGCTCCTCCCGTGCCGACGCCGGCATGTCCCGTCGAACCGAATTCCATTCCGGCGAGGTCGTCACCGAACCTCACCGTGGCGATGCGCTGCGCTCCGGGCTCGTGCGGAGGCCTTGTGTAGAGCGCGTCGACGTCAGAGAGCAGCACGAGCAGCTCGGCGTCGACAAGGTGCGCGACGAGCGCCGCAAGGCGGTCGTTGTCGCCGAAACGGATCTCGTGCGTCGCGACCGTGTCGTTCTCGTTGACGATGGGAAGGATGCGCAGATCGAGTAGCCTTCGCATGGCCCGTTGCGCATTGCTGCGGTGGGCGAGATTCTCGAGGTCGCCGGCGGTGAGCAGAACCTGGCCGGCCACGATATCGTAGCGATCGAGGCTGTCCTGGTAACGGAAGATGAGCAGATTCTGGCCGACCGACGCCGCGGCCTGCTGCGTGGCCAGATCGGTGGGCCGCTCGTTGAGTTGCAGATACGGCATCCCTGTCGCGATGGCTCCGGATGACACGAGCACGACCTGTACGCCACGACCATGAGCCTCGGCCAACGCGTCGACGAGCGGAGCGATCTGCCCGGCGTTCCCACCGCTGATCGAGGAGGAACCTACTTTGACGACGATCCTTCTCGCCTCGGACACCTGGGCACGGCCGTGGATTCTCACTCCCGCTCGCTCTCCCCCGCGCCGCCCTTCGTTCCGCGCGACACCGTCGTCTCCGCATCCTCTCGCCAGATACCGGCTTCGCGCTCGCGCAACAACTCGGCACGTGCCTCGGCCTTGGCGTCCATCCTGTCGAAGTAATCCTCGCGACGCTGGTTGCGTGTCGCGCGCTTGTTCTCGTCGAGGCGGGCGTCCGTACCCCTGGGAGCGGTGATCAGTTCGGCCGTCGAGGTGAGAGTCGGCTCCCAATCGAAGACGACACCGTTCCCCTTGCCGATCACGACGGTGGAACCGGCGACCGCGCCCGACTTGAAAAGCTGATCCTCGACGCCGAGCTTGGCCAGGCGATCGGCCAGGAAGCCCACGGCCTCGTCGTTGGCGAAGTCGGTCTGAGCGACCCAGCGTTCCGGCTTCGCACCGAGGATCCGGTAGACGTTGCCGAAGGTTCCGCCCTCGACCTTGACGACGAAGCCCACGTCGTCGACGGCCCGGGGACGGATGACGATGCGCGGTTTCGCCGGCTCGGCCGCCGCGTCCGCGCGGCCCTGTTCGACGAGCTCGGCGAGGGCGAAACTCAGCGGACGGAGCCCCTCATGACTGACCGTGGAGATATCGAAGACGCGGTAACCGCGGGACTCGAGATCGGGCCGCACGAAGTCTGCGAGTTCCCGGCCTTCCTGGACGTCGATCTTGTTGAGGGCGACGAGCTGGGGACGCTCAAGCAGAGGCTTCTGCCCCTCAGGCACCGGGTAGGCCGCCAACTCGGCGAGAATGATCTCGAGGTCACTGACCGGGTCGCGGCCGGGGTCGAGCGTCGCGCAGTCGAGAACGTGCAAGAGAGCGGTACAGCGTTCCACGTGACGGAGGAACTCGAGTCCGAGTCCCTTGCCCTCACTCGCCCCTTCAATGAGCCCGGGAACGTCTGCGACCGTGTACCGGGTCTCGCCCGCCTGCACCACGCCGAGGTTCGGGTGCAGGGTGGTGAAAGGGTAGTCGGCGATCTTCGGCCGGGCCGCAGAGATCGCGGCGATGAGGCTCGACTTGCCCGCAGAGGGGTAGCCGACCAGCGCGACATCCGCGACCGTCTTCAGTTCGAGCAGAACGTCGCCCTCCCAGCCGGGCGTGCCGAGCAGCGCGAATCCTGGAGCCTTGCGCTTGGTCGTCGCGAGCGCGGCGTTACCCAGGCCGCCCTGGCCGCCCTGGGCGACCACATAACGGATGCCCGGTTCGCTCATGTCGACGAGTTCGTTGCCGTCCTCGTCCTTCACGACCGTGCCGACGGGAACGGGGAGCTCCAGCTGCTCTCCGTTGCCTCCCGAGCGGTGGTCGCCCATGCCCGGCCCGCCATTGTCGGAACTGCGGTGCGGGCGCCGGTGATAACCCAACAGAGTAGTCACCTGCGAGTCGGAGACAAGCACGATGTCGCCGCCATGACCGCCGTTGCCGCCGTCTGGACCGGCAAGCGGCTTGAACTTCTCACGACGAACGGATACGCAGCCGTTGCCGCCGTGACCTGCACGCAGGTGAAGCGTGACGTGGTCGACGAATGTGGCCATGGCTGTCTCCCTACCTCTCACCGGAAATGCATCAGGGCGAGCCGAAGCTCGCCCTGATGCTCAGTACTGCGAATGCCTATTCGGCAGCCGCCACGATGTTGACGACCTTGCGGCCACCCTTATTGCCGAACTGCACGGCACCTGCCTCTAGGGCGAACAAGGTGTCGTCGCCACCACGACCCACGTTGACCCCCGGGTGGAAGTGCGTGCCTCGCTGGCGGACGAGAATCTCGCCCGCGCTGACGACCTGACCGCCGAAGCGCTTCACACCAAGGCGCTGAGCGTTGGAGTCACGACCGTTGCGAGTAGAGCTCGCTCCCTTTTTGTGCGCCATTTGCTTCTCTCCTCAGGCCTCTACTTGATTCCGGTGACCTTGACGCGCGTGAGCTCCTGGCGGTGCCCCTGGCGCTTCTTGTAACCGGTCTTGTTCTTGAACTTCTGGATGACGATCTTGGGGCCGCGGAGGTTCTCGAGCACCTCGGCGGTGACCTTCACCTTGGCGAGCGACTTGGCATCGGAGGTGATCTTGTCACCGTCGACAAGCAGCACGGCGGCCAGCTCGACGTTGCCGTCTTTGTCGGCCGTGACGCGGTCCATCGTCACGATGGTGCCGACCTCGACCTTTTCCTGCCGGCCACCGGCGCGCACAACTGCGTAAACCACTTTAGGTACCTATCTCTGGGGGGCGCATGGCCCCGATTCCTACTCTTCGGAAAGTCACTGGCTCGACCGAGCCAGAGCGACCCGTCTCATTCAGAAAACCTTGGCAAACGCGCGGATGATGACCAACGCACACCAACGCCCAACTCTAGCTGATGCGATGTCCCCGGTCAAACGACCAGCCGCGGTGCGTCGCGCTTCTCAGAGGCACGACGACGGTCGGACCGCGCGGAACACGGTACCTAGAATCGAGACATGACCGTGCTCATCGACCAACCGGCGTGGCCGGCGCATGGCACCGTATGGGGTCATCTCGTGAGCGACGCGTCCCTCGCCGAACTGCACACCTTCGCCCAGGCTCACGGGGTTTCCCGGCGAGGTTTCGACCTCGACCACTACGACGTCCCGCTGGCCCGCTGGCAAGAACTCGTCGATGCCGGCGCAGAGCCTGTCTCGTATCGTGAGCTCGTCACCCGACTTCGTGCGAGCGGGCTGAGGGTCACCGCACGCGAACGACGCGGCCTCTGAGCCGACGGGGACAACCACTACCATGAGACGTCGAAACCGACGACGCTACGCCTGAGCACTCCGGCCTCGATGTCGATGAACAGGGTCGTGACCGTCGTCGCCTGCGGATCGACCGGATAGCCGTCGCTCAACTGGGTGTCGGAGTTCGGAATGATCCTGATCGCGAGATACTGGTCGTTCGGCGAGATGGCGAATCCGATCACGTTCTCGTTCGACGACGCCGGCTCGTACAGGATGCGGCTCTCGCCGTCGCGCTCGAGGCTGAGATATTGACGCACCTTCCCCGTCGCTGTGTCGAACTCCGCGAGTCGTTGCACGATCCCCGTACCGTCGGAAAGGAAGTGCAACTCCCCCGTGTACGGAGTCGTGCCATCGACGAGCTGCGGTTCGATCGCGTTTTCCGTGCCCTGGGAGAGGTCGAGCACATACTGGGAGTTCTGGTCGGATACGGCGATGCGCAGCCCGTCGGGCGCGAAGGCATCGAGATTGGGGAACTGGCCGAGCGGAATCGGGCTTCCGGAGCCGAGAGGGTCGATGAGCAGCAGCGTCGTGTCGTAGAGCTGCGCGACGAGCTCTGCCCGGCCCGGCATGAATCCCCAGTTGACGGCCTGCAACGGCGAGCCGTCAAGCCCCGCGACAGGGTTCGCCACCCCACGCTTGAGGTCGAAGAGGAACAGCGTGTTGTCGTATTGCCTTCCCGGAACCCCCGGGGCGCTCGAGAAGCGGAAGCCGAGGAGATTCTGCTCGGGCGCCGACCGCAGTTCGCGCACGGTCCCGGCCGACGGGAGCGTCAGCGCTGCCGCATCGCCGTTCGGGTCGACGAGGCTGAGGGTGCTGCTCAGGTTATCGTTGACGGTCACCACTGCCAGCTCTCCGTCGTCGAGCGGCACGAACGACTGGATGTAGGGCGCTTGGAAGGCGAGAGTCGTCTCAGGCGAGCCGACGTGCGTGCGCACTATGCGGTCAGCTGGTTTCGTTCCGCCCTCAGCTGGCGATCGCGCGAGGTAGAGCAGCGGCGGTTCATCCGTGTGGAAGTCCACGGCGAAGGTCGACGGCCGGTCGCGAGAGATGCCGATCACATCGGTGAAGGTCACGTGATAGTCGGTGCCGTAGGCCAGTGGCCGGGGAAAGACGACGACGATCGAATCGCCCTGCGTCTGCACGGTCACCGGCGTGTCCGGCACGATCGTGAGCTGCTCCGGAGCGATCTCGGCGAGCGGCTGATTGGTGTCGATCACGAGGCGCTGGTTCGCATGAGACACCACGTTCCGGCTGTCGATCGCGAACCCCGTCATCCGTGGGCCGTTCACGACGTTGACCGCGGTGAGCACGAGGCACGTGACGGCGAACACGCCGATCACTGCATACAGGCCACGCCGGAATCTTCTCCTGTCCCCGGCCGGCGTCCGCGCGGAACGTGTCCGTCCCGAGCGCTGGCTATCAGTAGACATACGGGTCGCTCGGCTGCTCGACGGACAGGATGTCGCTCGGCTGAAGAGCGAGGGGCGCCGTGCTGCCTGCACTCGGGTTCACGGAGAGCGTTCCTGTCACCTGAACCCACTCGTCCTTCTCGTACTGTGCCTTCCAATCCGGCAGGTACACGGGGACGCCGATCGGTTGGGCGTCGACCGCGCAACAGGTGACCACGAATCGCGCCACGTAGAACACATTGTCCGGGTCCTGGGCATCGGGACTGATGAAGCCGACGACCCGAGCGGTCTTGTCGGCATAGAACGCCGGATCGGAGGATTGTGCGAGAAGCGAAACCCAGTCCTTGACACCGAGACGTTCGAAGTCGCCCGTGCCGACGAGAGCAGCCGCCTGCTCGGTGTCTCCTGGCGAGGAGAGCCCACCCGCGTTGATGTCCCGTTGCACCACCGTCGCCGAGGTGAGCGTGGCCGGAGGCACGGCGATGACGCCGACGGCGAGCACGCCAAGCACGAGCGCTCCAATGGCGGAGAGGCCGATCCGCCATCCCCCTCCGTGCTTGGCCTTCGGCGTGCCGGCACGAGTGAACCCCGCAACGACGAATACAAGCCCGAGCGCGGCCATGACGACCGTGAACACGAAATAACGCGGGTGGATGTAGAGTCCGAGCTGTCCGCTCGCCGCGAGCCAGACCGTGGCTACCACGGCGACGAGGCTCAACGCGATGCCCTGCCAGCGTTTGAAGACGTCTCTAGGCCACATAGTTCACCAGCAGTCCGATCGCGGCGCTCATGAGGGCGACGACGGTGGTGATCTGCACGAGGGTGCGTGTCGTGAACGTCGTGCGCATGAGCGCAAGCATCTTGACGTCGACCATCGCGCCGAAGGTGAGGAAGGCGGTGACACCACCCGGCATGAAGGTGCTGCCGAAGGAGAGCACGAAGAAGGCGTCAACGTTCGAGCAGACGGCGACGACGAAGGCCAGCAGCATCATCGCGAGCACGGACCATACCGGATTGCCACCGAGGGCGAGCAGTACCTCGCGTGGCACGAAGACCTGGATGACTGCTGCGACGAAGGAGCCGATGAAGAGCGCGGGCATGATGACAGCGGTTTCGCGCACGAAGATCTCGACGCTCTCGCCGAACCTGCGATGCGCGTGCTCGTGGCCGCGCGGGAGGGCGCAGGACGCGGCGAACGATGGCGTGAGCAGGCTCTGCGGGTCGGGGTGGCGGCTATAGACCCAGCCAATGAGGTTCGCGATGACGAATCCGCCGACGAGACGGGCGACGAGGATGCCGTTGTCCCAGCCGAACGCCTGCTGGGTCGTAATGATCGTGACGGGGTTGAGGATGGGCGCCGACAGCAGGAAGGTGATGGACTCCGGGACGGTGAAGCCGCGCACGATGAAGCCGCGCGCCAGCGGGACATTACCGCATTCGCATACCGGGAAGAGCATTCCGAGCAGCGAGATGCAGGCGCGCCGGAGCGCTGCCTGCTTGGGTAGGTACCGCACGAGGACGCCATCCGGCAACCACACCTGCACCACGATCGAGAGCAGGATGCCGAGCAGCACGAACGGGACGGACTCGATGATGACACTGATGGCGAGCGTCAGGGTGTCCTGGGCGCGGTCGGGCAGGTTCCAGTCGCCGAGAGCGGGCGAGAACGCCCGGATCGCGAAGACCGCGCCGACGACCAGCACTCCGGCGAACACGCCGATGGGCCATCGCCGTGCCGCCACCTGCTGTTCGCTCACCACGGTGACACTAGCAAGGGATTCGCGGGTCGCCGAGAGAATCACCGGCGACCCGCGAAACGCCCTTAGTCCTGCTGACCGCTCACGGCCTGAGTCACGATCGGCTCGACGGGCGTGGTCGAGAGCCCCGCCGTCGTCACGCGGCGGCTGCGGGAGCGCCCCTGCCCCGGCTGCTTGGGCTGCGGCAGGGCTTCGAGCACGGAGTCGAGCAGCTGCTCGGCGTCCTGCTGGCTCACCGGGCGTTGGCTGCGCGACGCCTTGGCTACGGGGATGTCCAGGATGGCTACTGGTGCGACGTCATCGGCCGGCCGTGCGGATGCTTCGTCCGGCACTTCGGGCTCTGCACGTTCCGCGGCCGGCGCCTGGCGGCTTTTGCGGTTGCGTCCTGAGGCCTTGGCCTGCACCGGTGCTTCAGCTTTCGGGGTCTCGGAGCTGTGGGCGATAGTGCTCGCGGCGATCTGCGCGAGAGCGTTCTTGGCGTCCTCGGTGATGCCGTGCGTTCCAGAACCGGCCTTGTCGCCTGCATCGGCAGGAGTCTGTGAGCCTCCTCTGCTGCGACGACGCTCCTGCTGGGGCTGTTGCGACTGCCGATGCTTGACGACGGGGTCGTGGTGCACGATGATGCCGCGGCCGGCGCAGGCCTCGCAGTTCTCGCTGAACGACTCGAGGAGTCCGAGTCCGAGCTTCTTGCGAGTCATCTGCACAAGGCCGAGGGAAGTGACCTCGGCGACCTGGTGCTTCGTACGGTCGCGGCTGAGACACTCGATGAGGCGGCGCAGTACCAGGTCGCGGTTCGATTCGAGCACCATGTCGATGAAGTCGACGACGACGATGCCACCGATGTCGCGCAGCCGGAGCTGACGGACGATCTCCTCCGCCGCCTCGAGGTTGTTCTTGGTGACGGTCTCCTCGAGGTTTCCGCCAGATCCTACAAACTTGCCCGTGTTGACGTCGACGACCGTCATGGCTTCGGTGCGGTCGATCACGAGCGATCCGCCGGACGGCAGCCACACCTTGCGATCGAGCGCTTTCTCGATCTGCTCGGAGAGGCGGAACTCGTCGAAGGCGTCACGTTCGCCCTCGTAACGCTCGACGCGTTCGAGCAGGTCGGGCGCCACGGCACGGAGGTAGCTCTCGATCGTGCCCTGAGCATCGTCTCCCGAGATGACCATCTTCTGAAAGTCCTCGTTGAAGACATCACGCACGATCTTGATGAGAAGATCGGGCTCCGAGTGCAACAGCGCGGAAGCCTGCACCGACTCGACCTGCCTGCTGATCTCGGCCCACTGGGCGGTGAGCCGCTTGACGTCGAGCGTCAGCTGCTCCTCGGTCGCGCCCTCGGCCGCTGTACGCACGATGACGCCGACATTCTCGGGGAGGACCTCCTTGAGGATCTTCTTCAGGCGCGCACGCTCGGTATCCGGCAGCTTGCGGCTGATGCCGTTCATCGAACCGTTCGGGACATAGACGAGGTAGCGTCCTGGCAGCGATACCTGGCTGGTGAGTCGCGCGCCCTTGTGGCCGATGGGATCCTTCGTGACCTGCACGAGCACCTTGTCACCGGGCTTGAGAGCCAGCTCGATACGACGGGGCTGATTGCCACCGGGTCTCTCCGCTGCGGCCGCCTCCCAGTCGACCTCGCCGGAGTAGAGCACGGCGTTGCGACCACGACCGATGTCGACGAAGGCGGCCTCCATGCTGGGAAGCACGTTCTGCACACGCCCGAGGTAGACGTTGCCGATGAGGCTCGCCTCTTGATTCTTCGCCACGTAGTGCTCGACGAGCACACCATCTTCGAGCACACCGATCTGGATCCGGTTGTTCTTCGAGCGCACGACCATCTTGCGATCGACGGACTCGCGCCGCGCGAGGAACTCGGCCTCGGTGATCACCGTACGACGACGGCCGGCGTCACGGCCGTCGCGGCGGCGCTGCTTCTTCGCTTCGAGACGGGTGGAGCCCTTGACCCGCTGGGGCTCTGTGATGAGCTCCGGCTCTCGCGGTGTACGCACCTTGACGACCGTGTTCGCCGGATCGTCCGACCCGGAACGGCCTTCCTCGCCGGAACGACGGCGGGCTCGACGGCGAACGGTCGACCCGTCGTCATTGTCGCCGGTGTCGTCGCGACGGGTGCCGGGACGTGCTGGCAACGGTTGGATGTCGGGAGCGTGGAAGATGAGCGACGTGGTCGTGAGCGACGCCGGGATCACCGGCTCGTGCACGACGGAAACCCCTGCGGCCTCCTGTTTCGCCTCACCCCTGGCATCGGCGTCCGCTTCCGCGATGCCGGTCGGCGTCTCCGGTGCGACCGACTGTTCCGCTTCAGGCTGCCGGTCGGCCAAGTGCTCGGCCGAGTGCTCTGCCGGGACCTCGAAGACCGAAGCGTCGGGAGCGGTCTTCTTCGCCGCCTTCCGCGCACCGAAGATGCGGGTACGCCTTCTTGCAGGCGTCGTCGATTCGGATGTGTTGTCGTTGTTCTCTGTGTTCTCCACCATTTCTGGTGCAACTCCTTGACCGGTGCGGGCGACCGCGCCACCCCGCCGGGTACTCTCTCGAGCGAGTATTCGCCTGTGCGAACCCCCGCAAATCCTCTTCGAACGCAACCGGCTCGAGGCTCTGGTTGCTACTTCTCTCGGCCACACGGACCGATCATTCTGAGTGCTGCGCACTCGATAAGCCTTCTTTGGCGTCTGTTCGGGCGCGGCCCGAGCGACTGATTCAATTATCACACGCATTCTCAGAACAGCGTGCGCCACGCGTGGCATAATCCGAGCATGTCCGAATCCTCGCCAGCAAAACGCCCGCTACTCCTCGGAATCTCGGTCGTCGTGCTCGGTGCGATAGGGCTCTACGCGGCGTTCGCGCTCACGATCGAGAAGTTCCATCTGCTCGAGAACCCCGCTGCGCAATTGAGTTGCGATTTCAGCCTGCTCGTACAGTGCGGCGCCAATCTCAACTCCTGGCAGGGATCGCTCTTCGGTTTTTCCAACCCGATCATCGGCCTGGTGGCCTGGCCCGTCGTCATCACCGTCGGGGTCGCTCTGCTGGCCGGTGCCCGATTCGCCCGCTGGTTCTGGCTGACCTTCAACGTCGGGGTCGCGGCGGCCCTCGTCTTCGTCGTCTGGCTCATCTCGCAGAGCATCTTCGTCCTTGCGACCCTGTGCCCCTGGTGCATGGTCACCTGGTCCATGGTCATCCCGCTCTTCTGGATCGTGACCATCGGCAATCTCAAGGACGGTCGCATTCCCGCATCGGAGTCCGTCCGTGGCTTCGCCGAGAAGGCGTACAGCTGGATTCCGCTCATCGTCCTGTTCAGCTACCTCGTGGTCGCCGTGATCGCCCAGCTCCGCCTGGACGTGCTCAGCTATCTCTGAGTCGGCTATCCCTGAGTCGGACTGAGCACCATGATCGGGTTCACTCGAACCAGAGTGCGAGCTCCCGGGCGGCGGACTCCGGCGAGTCCGAGCCGTGCACGAGGTTCTGCTGCACCTTCAGGCCCCAGTCGCGGGCGAAATCACCGCGAATCGTCCCCGGAGCGGCGCTGGTCGGATCGGTCGCCCCCGCGAGCGAGCGGAAGCCCTCGATGACGCGATTGCCTGCGACGCGGACGGCGACGATCGGCCCACTCTCCATAAACTCGACGAGGGGCTCGTAGAACGGCTTGCCCTCATGCTCGGCATAGTGCTTCGCGAGTAGTTCACGCTCCGCTTGGACCAGCTTGATGTCGACGAGCGAATAGCCCTTCGCCTCGATGCGACGCAGGATCTCGCCGGTGAGGTTGCGCGCGACACCGTCCGGCTTCACCAGGACCAGGGTCTCTTCAATCGGATTGTTCATGCCGTCTCCTTCTGACGATCGATTCTCGAACCGCTGATCATGCAGTAGACCCACATGGCGGCGAACAGTGCGCCAACAAAGAACATCACGGCGTTGAACAGGCCGGTCAGCACGACGATCGCCTGCACCGCCCATCCCATGGCATACGCCCACTCGAACCTCAGCAGCCCGATCGTCGCGACCATGACGAGGCACAGGACGGCGCCCCCAAGAAGGGCTACGGGTGCCGGAACGAGCGGATGGGGTCCGAAGGCGATCACAAGCGTCGCAAGGAACACGACGACGAGCTCGAAGCCGAGCACGATCGTCGCGAGCGTGCGTTTGACCGAGCGGGGCGCCGAGGGAGACGCGGGGAGCTCGGACCCATCCGGTCGTTCCCGGTCGTTCGCGTCGTTCATGGGTTCATCCATCCGCTCGCCTCGGCCAGTGCCATCGCCTCACCGACGAGGGTGATCGAGCCCGTGACCACGACGGCGCGGCGCGGCGCGGCGCTCGCCCACTCGCGCGCCCGAGCGAGCGCGAACCCGAGATCGTCGAACTGGTAGGTCATGTCCTCATTCGTCCAGGCGAGCACACGCTCGGCGAGAACATCGACCGGAATGGCACGCTCCGAGTGGGACCGGGTCACGTGGAGCCGCTCGACGGCCGGCGCAAGCGCCTCGATGATGCCTTGGGCGTCCTTGTCGGCGAGCACTCCGACGACGGCCACGACCTCGTCGAAGTCGAAATAGCTGCCGAGGGCCGCGACGAGAGATGCCATGCCGTGCGGGTTGTGCGCCGCATCGACGATGATCGTCGGCTCGATCCCGACGAGTTGCAGACGGCCCGGCGAAGTGACCGTGCCCAGACCTTCTGCCAACAGGTCGCCGACGAGCGGCTGCGTTCCGGCTCCAAGGAACGACTCGACGGCGGCGATGGCCACGGCGGCGTTCTGCGCCTGGTGAAGGCCGTAGAGAGGCAGGAAGAGCTCCGAGTAATCGGCGGCGAGTCCGCGCACGCTGATGAGCTGACCGCCGACGGCGACCTTGCTCTCGACGACGTCGAACTCCCGCCCCTGAACGACGAGGCTCGACTCCGTGAGCTCTGCCGCGCGTTCGAGCTCGGCCTGGACATCCGGGTCCTGCAACGCCGTGACAACGGCTGCGGCGGGTTTGATGATGCCCGACTTGGTGCGAGCGATCTCGGCCACCGTGCGGCCGAGACGGTCGACGTGGTCGAGCGAGATCGGTGTGAACACCGCGACCTGCCCATCGGCGACATTGGTGGAGTCCCATTCGCCGCCCATGCCCACCTCGAGTACGACGACGTCGACCGGGGCGTCGGCGAAACTCGCGAAGGCGAGCACGGTCATCGCTTCGAAGAACGTCAACTCCGGCTTTCCAGTCGCCTCGAGCTCGGCATCGACGATCTGGAGGTACGGCTCGATGTCCTCCCAGTTGCGAACGAGCGCCTCGTCGGTGATCGGGGCGCCGTCGATCATGATGCGCTCGTTGAAGCGCACCATGTGGGGACTCGTCAGGAGGCCCGTGCGCAGACCGTAGGCGCGGAGGATGCTCTCGGCGATCCGGCTCGTGCTCGTCTTGCCGTTCGTGCCCGTGATGTGCAGGATCGGATAGGCCCGTTGCGGGTCTCCCAATAGCTCGACCGCACGCCTGGTCGGCTCCAGGCGCGGCTTGGGCGTCGCCTCCCCGATGCGGGTCAGCAGGGCCTCGAAGACGGCGTCACCGGCTTCGCGCCAGTTGTCCTCGCTCATGCGTTCTCCTGTGTGGTGGCCCTCTCGAGCGAGACGGTCAGGGCGGAGTCGCGACCGATCGCGACGGGGTTCTCAACGAGGGTACCTGGCTCAAGCTCTACGATCCGCAGCTCGACCGCGAGGGTCTCCGCCGCGATCAACCCGGCGAAACTCCGGGCGTCGGAGGCGCCGGCTGCGTCGAGGGTCATGGTCAACCGGATGCGATCACTCACGTCGAGCCCAGCCTCCTTACGGGCATCCTGCACCGCGCGGATCGCGTCCCGGGCAAGCCCCTCCGCCTCGAGCTCGTCGGTCGTGACGGTGTCGAGCAACACGAAGCCTCCGTCGGGAAGCAGCGCAAGTGCGATATCTGCGCCCTCTGAGGACTCCGCCTCGAGCACGAGCTCATACTCACCCTCGATCAGCTCGATGCCTCCGGCCGTGACGACTCCGTCCGACTCGGACCAGTCCCCGGTGCGTGCGGCCTGGATGGCCAGCTGCACCGATTTTCCGAGCCGCGGCCCCGCCGCGCGCGCATTGATCGTGAGCTTGCTCGTGATGCCGTAGTCGGCGGCGCTCGTCTCGCCGAGCTCGACGAGGGCGACGGCTTTGACGTTGAGTTCCTCGCGCAGGATCGGCTCGAAGCGCGCGAGGCTTGCGATGTCCGCCGCGACGACGGTGAGGAGCGCGAGCGGGAGTCGGACCCGGAGTCCGGCCTGTTTGCGCAGCGACTGCGCTACGGAGCAGATGGAACGCAACTGGTCCATGGCGAGAACGAGCGCGCCATCCGCCGGGAAGTCGGACGCATCCGGCCAGTCCTCGAGATGGACGCTGCGTCCGCCCGTGAGCCCCTGCCAGATATGCTCGCTCACGAGCGGCAGCAGCGGCGCGGCGACACGGGTGAACGTCTCGAGCACGGT
The DNA here is from genome assembly GCF_042660285.1 of Luethyella okanaganae. Classification (NCBI taxonomy): domain Bacteria; kingdom Bacillati; phylum Actinomycetota; class Actinomycetes; order Micrococcales; family Microbacteriaceae; genus Luethyella; species Luethyella okanaganae. The sequence continues at coordinate 1,129,220 of NZ_JBHSTP010000001.1, read as the reverse complement.
GTAGAGGGTGTCGAATGCCTCGCGGCCGCCGCCGTCCGCGCCGACGCCTTCCCAGAAGCGGTCGCGTGAGCGACGCACGTACCAATTGGTGAGCACGTCCGAGAAGTCACGAAGCTTCGCCGCGGCGAGGGTGCTGTCGAGATTCTCGAGATCGACGGTCACGGACTCGACCAGTTTGCGTGTCTTGGCGAGCAGATAGCGGTCGAGCACATCCGTCGAGTCGGTACGCCACTCGGCATCGTAGGAGCACGCGTTCGCGTAGAGCGAAAAGAAGTACCAGGTGCTCCAGAGCGGGAGCATCACCTGACGAACACCCTCGCGGATGCCCTCCTCCGTCACCACGAGATTGCCACCGCGCAGCACCGAACTCGACATGAGAAACCAGCGCATGGCGTCGGAGCCGTCGCGGTCGAAGACCTCAGACACATCGGGGTAGTTGCGCAGCGACTTCGACATCTTCTGGCCGTCGTTGCCGAGCACGATGCCGTGACTCACGACGCTCTTGAACGCGGGGCGATCGAAGAGCGCCGTCGACAGCACATGCAGTGTGTAGAACCAGCCGCGCGTCTGTCCGATGTACTCGACGATGAAGTCCGCCGGACTGTGGCTGTCGAACCACTCCTGGTTCTCGAAGGGGTAATGCACCTGGGCGAAGGGCATCGAGCCGGAGTCGAACCACACGTCGAGCACGTCCGGGATGCGGCGCATCGTCGAACGACCGCTCGGGTCGTCGGGGTTCGGCCGGGTCAGCTCGTCAATGTATGGGCGGTGCAGATCGTTCGGGCGCACACCGAAGTCGCGCTCGAGCTCGTCGAGAGAGCCGTAGACATCGACGCGCGGGAACTCGACGCTGTCGCTCTTCCACACCGGGATCGGCGACCCCCAGTAACGGTTGCGGCTGATCGACCAGTCGCGCGCGTTGCCGATCCATTTGCCGAACTGACCGTCTTTGACGTTGTCCGGCACCCAGGTGATGTCCTGGTTGAGTTCCTCCATACGGTCGCGGACATCCGGAACGCGAACGAACCAACTCGACACGGCTTTGTAGATGAGGGGGTTGCGACAGCGCCAGCAATGCGGATAGCTGTGCTCGTAGCTCGCTTGACGGAGCAGCCGCCCCTCGGCCCTCAGCAGCTGGGTGAGCGGTTTGTTGGCGTCGGACCACAGTTGACCCACGACGTCCTCAACGGTCGGCAGAAACCTGCCGCCCTCGTCGAGCGAGATGATGACCGGGATGCCGGCCGCCTCGCAGGCTCTCTGGTCCTCCTCGCCATAGGCGGGTGCCTGGTGCACGATGCCTGTGCCATCCGCTGTGGTCACGTAGTCGGCGACGAGGATGCGCCAGGCGTTCTGCATGCCCCACTCCTCGACCTCGGCGTAGTAGTCGAAGAGGCGGTCGTAGCTGACGCCTTCGAGATCGGCTCCGCGTACCGTGCGTGAGACGGCGGCACGCGCCTCTTCGGCGGAATCGTAGCCGAGGTCCTTCGCATATCCGCCGACGAGGTCGACCGCGAGCAGGTATTCCCCGCCGAGCACCTCGGTGCCGTCGACGGCACCGGCCTTCTCGCGCAGGACGGTGGCGTCTGGCGTTCCATTCGGCCCGGCCGGGACCACCGCGTATTCGATGTCTGGACCCACGGCCAGCGCAGCATTGGTCGGGAGCGTCCAGGGCGTCGTCGTCCAGGCGAGCGCCCGCACAGCGGTGAGCCCGAGGGATTCGGCCTTCGCCCCGGTGAGTGGGAACGTGACCGTGACGGTCTGGTCCTGTCGCATCTTGTAGACATCGTCGTCCATGCGCAGTTCATGGTTGGACAGCGGAGTCTGGTCGCGCCAGCAATACGGCAGCACCCGGTAGCCCTCATAGGCGAGACCCTTGTCGTGCAGCCGTTTGAACGCCCAGATCACCGACTCCATGAAGGAAAGGTCGAGGGTCTTATAGTCGTTGTCGAAATCGACCCAGCGCGCCTGACGGGTGACGTAGTCCTGCCACTCGTGCGTATATTTGAGGACCGCCTCACGCGCGACCGAGTTGAAGGCAGCGATGCCCATCTTCTCGATCTCGCTCTTGTCGGTGATTCCGAGTTGCCGTTCGGCCTCGAGCTCGGCCGGCAGTCCGTGCGTGTCCCAGCCGAACCGGCGGTGCACCTGCTTGCCGCGCATGGTCTGGAACCGTGGGAAGAGATCCTTGGCATAGCCCGTCAGCAGATGCCCGTAGTGGGGCAGGCCGTTCGCGAAGGGTGGACCGTCATAGAAGACCCACTCCTCGGCGCCGGAGCGGTTGTCGATGGATGCCTGGAACGTGGCGTCCCGCTCCCAGAACGCGAGCACGTCCCGCTCGATCACCGGAAAACTGGGCGAACGGACGACACCGGATACCGCACCATGGTGCGTGTGTTTCTCGGCGTCATCGAGATTCTGACCTTTGGGGTACAAGTGTCTCTCCTGGACGGGCTGGCCTGTTCCACGAGGACGCCGGCTGCTCGATCGAGAACCGTCGCGGTACCACCCCGCTTGCCGCGGAATGTCTCTCCGCAACCACTTGTTCCTTGGCTGTGACGGGCCAGACCCGTTCGGCTCTAGTGACGGATGCCGCGACTCGCGTCGATCCATCCGCTTTCTTCCGAAGACTCCCCGGTGATGGCCGGATCGACATCGTTCAGAGAAATACTAGCCGCAGGAGGACTGCGACAGGAACCCACGGCCGTTTCGGTCCTCGGCTCCCCCTCCGCTACCCTGGACGAGTCGCATACTCAGGCACCTCACCACAGACACGGTGCCGCACATACCGAACCGGAGTCTCATGAGCGCCCCCGACCGCCTCCCCGACAAGCCAGCCCTCGAGGGTCTCGAGACCAAGTGGGGTTCGGTCTGGGAGTCCGACGGAACCTATCGTTTCGATCGCGCCTCCGCGAAACGCGAGTGCATCTACTCGATCGACACCCCGCCGCCGACCGCTTCGGGTTCACTGCACATCGGTCATGTGTTCTCCTACACGCACACCGACGTGGTCGCGCGCTTTCAGCGGATGCGAGGCAAGAGCGTCTTCTACCCGATGGGCTGGGACGACAACGGCTTGCCGACCGAGCGCCGGGTGCAGAACTATTACGGGGTACGCTGCGACCCCTCGCTCCCCTACGATGCCGATTTCATTCCCCCCTTCGAGGGCGGTGACGGCAAGAGCACCAAGGCGGCCGATCAGCGGCCGATCAGTCGGCGCAACTTCATCGAGTTGTGCGAGCGGCTGACCGCCGAGGACGAGCGTCAGTTCGAGGTCCTGTGGCGCTCGCTGGGCCTCTCCGTCGACTGGACCCAGAGCTATCGCACGATCGGCGATGAGGCGATCTTCACCTCCCAACTCGCCTTCATTCGCAACATCGAGCGCGGCGAGGCCTACCAGGCTATGGCGCCGACGCTCTGGGACGTCACCTTCAGAACCGCCGTCGCGCAGGCCGAGCTCGAGGACAAGGAGCAGCCGGCCTCGTACCACAGGGTCTCGTTCCACAAGCCGGACGGCTCGACGATCGAAATCGAGACCACACGCCCGGAGCTGTTGCCCGCGTGTGTAGCGCTCGTCGCCCACCCCGACGACGAGCGCTACAAGCCGCTCTATGGCACGACCGTGCGAACCCCCCTCTTCGATGTCGCGGTTCCGATACTCGCGCACCACCTCGCCCAGAGGGACAAAGGCAGTGGAATCGCGATGATCTGCACCTTCGGCGATGTGACCGACATCGTCTGGTGGCGTGAACTCGGCCTCCCGAACCGCGCCATCCTCGGCTTCGACGGGCGCATCCTCGGCGAGGCGCCGGATGCCATCACGACCCCGGCCGCAAGGGAGGCTTACGCACGGCTCGCCGGAAAGACCGTGTTCTCTGCCAAGCAGGCCGTCGTCGACATGTTGCGCGTCTCCGGCGAGCTCGTCGGCGAGCCGAGACCGATCATGCACTCGGTCAAGTTCTTCGAGAAGGGCGACAAACCGCTCGAGATCGTCTCGACCCGTCAGTGGTACATCAAGAACGGCGCCCGCGACGAAATCCTGCGCACGAAGCTCGTCGAGCACGGAAACGACCTGGACTGGCATCCTGACTTCATGCGCATCCGCTACGAGAACTGGGTCAACGGCCTCACCGGCGATTGGCTCGTCTCACGCCAGCGCTTCTTCGGCGTGCCGATCCCCGTGTGGTACCCCCTCGACGCCGATGGCGATCCGTGCTTCGACGAGCCGATCGTGGCGACGCGCGACATGCTCCCGGTCGATCCCTCGTCGGACGCCGCCCCGGGTTTCGACGAGGCACAGCGCGGCGAGCCGGGCGGCTTCGTCGGCGAGCACGACGTCATGGACACGTGGGCGACCTCGTCGCTCACCCCCCAACTCGCCGGAGGCTGGGAACGTGACCCAGAGCTCTTCGGGCTCGTTTTCCCCTACTCGCTCCGCCCGCAGGCGCAGGACATCATCCGCACCTGGTTGTTCTCGACGGTGCTCCGTTCCGAACTGGAACATGACGTCGCGCCCTGGCAGCACACCGCTATCTCCGGCTTCATCGTGGACCCGGATCGCAAGAAGATGTCAAAGTCGAAGGGAAACGTCGTCACCCCTGCAGACATGCTCGAACAGCATGGCTCCGACGCGGTCCGCTACTGGGCCTCCTCCTCCCGCCTCGGAGTCGACGCCGCGTTCGATCCGCAGAACCCGACGCAGATCAAGATCGGTCGTCGTCTCGCGATCAAGATCCTGAACGCCTCGAAGTTCATTCTCGGCTTCGAGGGAGACGGCAACGCCGCGATCGTCAACCCGCTCGATCTCAGTATGCTTGCGACGCTGTCCGACGTCGTCGAGCACGCCACCATCGCTTTCGACGCCTACGACCACGCCCGCGCACTCGAGGTCGTCGAGAGCTTCTTCTGGACCTTCTGCGACGACTACCTCGAACTCGTGAAGGAGCGTGCCTACGGCTCGCCCGACGAGGGGCAGGCTTCCGCAGTGGCGGCTCTGCGCATCGCGCTCTCCACATTGCTCCGCCTCTTCGCTCCCTTCGTCCCATTCTCGACGGAGGAGGCCTGGTCGTGGTCGAACGACGGCTCCGTGCACCGCGCAAGCTGGCCGGTCGCGGCCGAACTCGGCGCAAAGACGGGTGATGCGGAGGTGCTCTCACTCGCGAGCCAAACGCTGACGGGCATCCGACGCGCCAAGACCGATGCGAAGGCCTCCCAGAGGTCTGCCGTGACATCTGCTGTAATTACTGGAACACAAGAACAGCTCGATCTGCTCACGCAGGCCGCTGCTGATCTCAAGGCCGTCGGTCGGATCTACGAACTCGGCTTCGTCGAGGGGGTGGAGCTGGCGGTAACGAACATCGTGCTCACGTCGGTGCTCGAGGGTTAGGAGAACCATATGTCTATCCAGGTCCGTCCGCTCAAAGACGGGGATTTCTTCCCCTGGCTGGGACTCTTCGAGGGGTACAGCGAGTTCTACCAGTCGAAGCTCACCGATGAGAAGGCTCTGCGTGTATGGAGTTGGCTCATGGACAAGAACCAGGAGAGTTCGGGGATCGTCGCGGTCGACGGCGAGGAGTTCGTCGGCTTCGCACACCTGCGCGAATTCTCGCGTCCACTCGACGCAAGTCGGGGACTCTTCCTCGACGACCTGTTCGTCTTGCCCGACGCGCGCTCACAGGGAGTGGGGGCAACACTCATCGCCTTCGCCAAGTCGCTCGCGGTCGAGCGCGGACTGAGCATCGTGCGCTGGATCACCGCGGCCGACAACGAGACGGCGCAGCGACTCTACGACAAGCTCGCGACACGCACCGAGTGGGTCACCTACGACCTCGACCCCCGCGCAGCCTGATGCAGCTCGGAACCCGCTGGTCGGTCGGCGGCGAACTGCCCAATCAACTTCCCGAGGTCGTCGCCATCGCCGTACAGACCGTCGAGGCCGACATCGTCTCAGCCGGTGCCGATACGAGCGGCTGGCGCTGGACGCTCACCTGGCTCGAAGGCAAACCGGTCATCGAGTTGGACGATGGCACGGTCATCCGCTACGACGCCGCAGACGATAGTGCCACGATCACCCAGCGTGTCGCCGTAGACGATGACGAAGACTGGTAGGAGGAGCTTCGGGGTACGAGCGCAGCGGTTGACTCACCGCCTACGTGCGCGCGATGATCTCGCCGTGCGGCATCCCGAACCAGCCATCGGGGTCGGCGGCCCAGGTGAGCCAGGCCCCTGAGACTTCGTGCAGCTCGGCGAGTTCGGCGACACCCGCCTCGATGGCATGAGTGGCGAAGCTCGACTCGGTGGCACGCACCGACCAGGAGCTCCCCCACCACTCGCGCTCGGCCTCGGAAGCGAAGCACCAGATCGACGCAGAACTCGTGACCTCGGCGTAGCCGGCAGCCCGTGCCCAGGCTTTGAGCCTCCGCCCGGCATCGGGCTCGCCTCCGTTCCAATAGTGCACATCGCGGCAGATCTTCATCCAGGAGTCCAACCCGGGCAGCCTCGGATACCAGGTGGTACCGCCGTAATCGCAGTCGCGCGCCGCGAGAATCCCTCCGGGCTTCAACACACGCAGGACCTCCCGCATCGCGTCCACCGGGCGCCTCAAGTGCTGCATGACCTGATGCGCGTGCACGATGTCGAAACTGTCGTCGGGAAAGCCGAGGTCGTACACGTTGCCGACCACGAACGAGACGTTGTCGAGTCCGTTGTCGTCCGCGAGCCCGTTCGCCTGTTCGACGATGCCGGACGACGCGTCTATACCGACGACCCGGCCGGGCGAGACCCGTCGCGCGAGGTCGACGGTTATCGTGCCGGGACCGCTCCCGACGTCAAGCACCGTCAGTCCCGCCTCGAGATGCGGAATGAGGTACGCCGCCGAGTTGAGCACGGTCCGCCAGGTGTGCGAACGCAGCACGCTCTCGTGGTGACCATGCGTGTATTCGTCGCGCGGCGCGGTCTCTTGCCGGTCAGGTTCGATCGTCATAGTCAGAGCCTAGGCTGCATGAGGCCGTCGAGTGGTTCGGCGGAAGCAAGGATAAGAGCCTCGAGGGAGCGCTGAGGTCGAGACAGTTACCGTTCCCGGACTGCGTAGCTCAGATGGGTCACCCGCTGCGTCGGTTCCGCGCTGACCTGCTCCAGGGCCACGCGGCTCGCGTCCACGCCCTCGAACAAGCGGATTCCGGAGCCGAACAGCACCGGTGAGAGCGCGATCGAGAACTCGTCGATCAGGCCGGCGTTCACGTACTCCAGGATCGTTGCGCCGCCACCCGCGATGCGGACGTCTCGATCACCCGCGGCCTCGCGGGCCTGGTCGAGCGCGGGCTCGATACCGTCGTTGACGAAGTAGAACGTGGTCCCGCCCGGCCTCTCCCAGGGGTCACGCGTCTCGTGTGTCACAACGAAGACCGGCGTATGGAACGGCGCCTCCTCTGGCCACGCCTGCTCGCCGGCGTCGAACATGCGTTTGCCCATAACGCTTGCGCCGGTGCGCTCGAACGTCTCCCGCACGATGTCGTTGTCGCGCCCTTCCTCGCCGCCCTCGCCGAGCTTCAGGTTCTCCCGGAAGAACCGCTGCGGGAATACCCACCGCTGCAGTTCCATCCACTGCCGCCCCATCAATTCCCCGAGAGACCCCGGCGCGATGAACCCGTCCAGCGACATCGACACGCTGAAGAACACTTTCCCGACCATCAGCCCTCAACTCCCTTTCGAACGATCTCGGTGACGTAGGCAGCCAGCTTGCTCAGGGTCTGCTGGCGGCTCGGCGATCGCCCGCGCCCACATCAAGCAGTGGCGCGGCCTCGCTACCTAGATCGCGAAGCCGAGGGCGCGCATCATGTCGCGGCCGTCATCGGTGATCTTCTCCGGACCCCACGGCGGCATCCACACCCAGTTGATGCGGAACGCGTCGACGACGCCGTCGAGGGCTTGGGCGGTCTGCTCCTCGAGCACGTCGGTCAGCGGGCATCCTGCGCTCGTCAGTGTCATGTGGATGACGAGGGCATTGTTCTCGTCGTCCCAGCCGAGGTCGTAAATGAGCCCGAGATCGACGACATTGATGCCGAGTTCGGGATCCATAACGTCCTTCAGCGCCTCTTCGACCTGGTCGAAGAGTGCCGGAGCGAGCGTGGAGGTCATGGAACTAGCCTACGTTCGAGGACTCGAGAAAGCGATCGTAGCCCTCGTCTTCCAGGCGATCGGCCAGCTCGCGGCCGCCGTCCTCTGCCACCCGGCCGTTGACGAAGACGTGCACGAAGTCGGGCCGGATGTAGCGCAGGATGCGCGTGTAGTGGGTGATCAACATGATGCCGAGACCAGTGTTGGCCTTGGCACGGTTGACACCCTCCGAGACGATCTTGAGCGCATCGACATCGAGACCTGAGTCCGTCTCGTCGAGGACCGCGAATTTCGGCTTGAGAAGCTCGAGCTGGAGGATCTCGTTGCGCTTCTTCTCGCCACCGGAGAAGCCTTCGTTCACGTTGCGCTCGGCGAACTGCGAGTCCATGCGAAGCCTGGCCATCGACTCGCGCACGTCCTTGATCCAGGTGCGGATGGGCGGGGCCTCGCCGTCGATGGCTGTCTTCGCCGTGCGCAGGAAGTTGGTCACGGTGACGCCGGGGATCTCGACGGGGTACTGCATCGCCAGGAAGAGTCCGGCGCGAGCCCGCTCATCGACCGTCATGTCGAGCACCTCGACACCATCGAGCAGAATGGATCCGCTCTCGACGTGGTACTTGGGGTGGCCGGCGATTGTGTAGGCGAGGGTCGACTTGCCCGAGCCGTTTGGGCCCATGATCGCGTGGATCTCCCCCTCGTTGATCGCCAGATCGACGCCGCGCAGGATCTGCTTGGTGCCCTGCTCGGTCTCGACACTGACGTGGAGATCCTTGATTTCAAGAACAGACATGGATTCTCTATCTCTTTCTTCGCGATGCGCAGCGGCCGTCGGGCCTGTGGCACCTCGGGTTGTGCGACTAGACGGCCAGGGTGACAGCCGGATCGATGTAGACAACGCCGTCGATCAACTCGACCTGATAGACGGGAACGGGTTCGTAAGCGGGAAGGGTGAGGGGTTTGCCGGTCGACAGCGAGAACTTCGAGCCGTGCGCCCAGCACTCGAGAGTGTCGTCCTCGACGAACCCCTCTGAGAGCGAGATATCGCCGTGGGTGCAGGTATCGCCGATCGCGAAGACCCTGCCGGCGGCATCGCGTACCAGCGCGATGGGGACACCGTCGATTTCGACCTTCACGGCATGATTCGGCTCGAGCTCGTCGAGCGTGCAGATCCTGCTCGCCGGCATCAGCTGGGCCTCGTCCGGGAGAGCTCCGCCTCGAGCTCGCCCTGCAGACGCTCTTCAAGCGGCGCGAAACCGATCTGCTGCACGATCTCGCTGAGAAAGCCGCGTACGACGAGCCGTCTCGCCTCCGACTCAGGGATGCCGCGGGCCTGCAGATAGAACAACTGCTCGTCATCGAATCGTCCCGTGGCGCTCGCATGACCGGCCCCGGCGATGTCACCGGTCTCGATCTCGAGGTTCGGCACAGAGTCGGCTCGGGTTCCGTCGGTGAGCACGAGGTTGCGGTTCTGCTCGTAGCTGTCGGTTCCGACGGCCTTGTTCCCGATGAGCACGTCGCCGATCCAGACCGACCGTGCACCCTCTCCTTGGAGAGCTCCTTTGTACGTGACCCGGCTGCGCGTGTGCGGGGCATCGTGGTTGACGTACACCTGCTGCTCGAGGTGCTGCCCAGCATCGGCGAAGTAGAGACCGAGGGCCTCGACGTCCGCGCCGCTCTCCGCGAGGAGCGTCGTCGGATTCAGCCGCACGATGCTGCCTCCGAGGGAGACGACGATGTGCTTGAGCTTCGCGTCGCGACCGACCCGCGAGAAGTGGCTGGCGAGGTGCACGGCATCGTCGTTCCACTGCTGCACCGAGACGACCGTGAGGTTGGCCGACTCACCGAGCACGATCTCGACGTTCTCGGTCAGCCGTGCGTCTCCGGCGTTCTCAAGCACGACGAGAGCCTGGCTGAACGGCGCCGCTTCGATGACGGTATGGGCGGCTCGGGCGGCTCCACCGAGCGCGGTACGGCGAATCGTGACCTCTTTCGCCTCTTCGCCCGTGATCGAGACGAGGAGGGCCTTCTCGAAGTGGCTCCAGGCGTTCGCCGAGGCGCGCTCTTCGGGGGTTCCGGCGGCACCGATTCGAGCATCGGAGCGGTCTACCCACGAGATCGTCACGCCGGTGACATCCGCACCGTCCTGGGCCTGACGGAGGTTCGACTCGATGTCGTAGGGGGAGCCGTCGAGTTCGCCGCTCGTGAGGTCGACGAACTTCGCGACGGGCGAGAGCTTCCAGACAGCCTCGCGGCCTGTGACGGCCTCGAAATCGTTGACGTCGACGGATTTGAACCGTTCGGAGCGGGTCTGCACAGGAACGAGTCCCCATCCGCCGTCACTGTGCTTCTTCAAGCCGTGTTGCTCAGCCGTGGGCATGACCGTAGAGGTAGAGGCGGCGGACATTTAGCCGACGGATCCTTCCATGCCCATTTCGATGAGCTTGTTGAGTTCGAGCGCGTATTCCATGGGAAGTTCGCGGGCGATCGGCTCGATGAAGCCGCGCACGATCATGGCCATGCCCTCATCTTCGGGCATGCCACGACTCATGAGGTAGAAGAGCTGTTCCTCGCTCACACGCGAGACGGTGGCCTCGTGGCCGAGCTGGACGTCGTCGACACGGATGTCGATGGACGGGTAGGTGTCGGAGCGCGAGAACGTGTCGACGAGCAGCGCGTCGCAGCGTACGGTGTTCGCGGAGTGGTGCGCGTTGGCGTCGACGCGGACCTCCCCTCGATAGCCGGCCCGTCCGCCGCCGCGGGCGATCGACTTCGACACGATCGACGACTGCGTGTACGGCGCCATGTGGATCATCTTGGCACCTGCATCCTGGTGCTGACCGGGACCGGCGAATGCGACGGAGAGCGTCTCGCCTTTTGCGTGCTCCCCCATGAGGTAGATCGAGGGGTATTTCATGGTGACCTTGGAACCGATGTTGCCGTCGATCCACTCCATGGTCGCACCCTCAGCGGCCGTCGCACGCTTGGTGACGAGGTTGTAGACGTTGTTCGACCAGTTCTGGATGGTGGTATAGCGCACTCGGGCGTTTTTCTTGACGACGATCTCGACCACGGCGGAGTGCAATGAGTCGGACTTGTAGATCGGAGCCGTGCAGCCCTCGATGTAGTGCACGTAGCTGTCCTCGTCGGCGATGATGAGGGTGCGCTCGAACTGGCCCATGTTCTCGGTGTTGATGCGGAAATACGCCTGCAACGGGATCTCGACGTGCACGCCGGGCGGCACATAGACGAAGGATCCACCCGACCAGACGGCGGTGTTGAGCGCAGCGAACTTGTTGTCACCGGACGGGATGACGGTGCCGAAGTACTCTTCGAAGAACTCCGGGTGCTCCTTCAGCGCGGTGTCGGTGTCCATGAAGATCACACCCTGAGCCTCGAGCTCCGCATTGATCTGGTGGTAGACCACCTCTGACTCGTACTGCGCGGCCACGCCGGCGACGAGCCGCTGACGTTCAGCCTCGGGTATCCCGAGTTTCTCGTAGGTGTTCTTGATGTCGTCGGGCAGGTCTTCCCAGCTTTGAGCCTGCTTCTCGGTGGAACGCACGAAGTACTTGATGTTCTCGAAGTCGATCTCCGAAAGATCGGCGCCCCAGCTCGGCATGGGCTTGCGCTCGAACAACTGCAGGGCCTTGAGACGACGCTGCAGCATCCAGTCGGGCTCGCTCTTCAACGCGGAGATATCGGCGACGACCTCCGGCGAGATCCCGCGACGCGCGGATGCACCGGCTGCGTCGGAGTCGGCCCAGCCGAACTCGTAGACGCCGAGCCCTTCGAGCTCGGGGCGGTCAATGAGCACGTCCGACATTCTCTACCTCATTCTCCTACCCGCTGATAACCGGATATCAGTCCGGCTCATTCCCCGCGACCGGCGCGAGGGCGTCGACCATCTGGGAGCGATTGTGCGGGTGGCTGCATTGCATATCTAAAATGTTCTCGAACCGTTTATCCATTATCCATGCGCTCTCTTTCGTCGAGACGACGGGGTCGTGCGCACGCGCGGTTCGCGAACCAACTAATTCTACAGCCTGACGCTGGATTGGGTAGCTCCCACTCGGACGCGTCTCATGCCGCATGAGGAACAGGAATCGAATCCAGTGAAGTACTTCTACGACTGGCTGCCCCGCGCGGTCGACGGGCGGGTCCGGTTCTTCGCCTGGCTCTCGCTTCTGACGGAGCTGACGATCATCGTCACCGGTGGGGCCGTGCGGCTCACCGAGTCGGGGCTCGGCTGCCCGACCTGGCCGCTCTGCACCGCGGACTCCCTCGTTCCGACGGCCGAGATGGGCGTCCACGGGGCTATCGAGTTCAGCAACCGAATGATGTCGGGCGTCGTCGGCATCGTTGCTCTCGCCATGGTGCTGCTCGTGTGGCGGATGCGCACCGAGCGCAAGGATCTTTTCGCGTTGTCGACTGTCCTGCTCATCGGAGTCCTCGCTCAGGCCCTCGTCGGCGGCATCACCGTCTGGACCGGTCTCAACCCCTTCATCGTCGGCTTCCACTACACGGCATCCCTCGTGATGGCGTGCATCGCGACCGCCCTGATCGCGCGGGTCTACGCCGCGCCGGGTGTGCGTGAGCCCGCCGTGTCCCGCTGGTTCGCGATCCTCGCCCACGTCACGACCTTCGTCGTCGCGATCACGATCGCGATGGGCGTTCTCACAACCGCATCGGGACCGCACTCGGGCGATTCGGATGCCGCCAGGACGGGCTTCAACGCCGAGCTCTTCGAACATCTGCACGCCTGGCCCGCCTATGCGACCTTCGCGCTCACCCTGGCGCTCGTCATCGCCTCGATGCGGTTCCACGCGACGCCCGTACACCGTTACGCGATGTACCTGCTCGCCGTCGAGGTGCTGCAGATCACGGTCGGGCTCATCCAGGCCAATACCGGTCTACCGGAGATCCTCGTCGGCGCCCACATGCTGCTCGCCGCGCTTCTGGCCTCAGCCATGACCGCCGTCGTTCTCAATCTCACGCGAACGGTGCCGACGTCCGGCGCCGCAGCACGCGTCGAGGCGTTCGCGGCTGCGAGGCCGCGCTGAGCCCTGCGAGAGCCCCAGGCCAAGTTAGAACGGCAGCAGCGGATCGATCCCCACCGCGAGGAACAGCATCGTGAGATACGCGATCGAGCCGTGGAAGACCCGCATGGGCGATGCGTCGCCATGTCGGATCGCGAGGTTGTAGAGGCGGTGCGTCTCGTAGATGAACCACGCCCCTGAGACCAGGGCGATCCCGGCGTAAAGCAAGCCCATGCCCGCGACCGGGATGAGCAGGAGCGAGCAGGCCACCGTCGCCCAGGCGTAGAGGACGACTTGGAGCCCGACCTGGGCGCGCCCGCGCACGACCGCGAGCATCGGCACCCCGGCGGCCTTGTAATCGTCGCGGTACTTCATCGACAGCGGCCAGTAGTGCGGGGGCGTCCACAGGAAGATGATGGCGAAGAGGATGAAGGGAGCCCAGCCGAGGCTCTCCGTCACTGCGGCCCAGCCGATGAGCACCGGCATGCAGCCGGCGACGCCGCCCCAGACGATGTTCTGCGAGGTACGACGCTTGAGGATGAGGCTGTAGAACACGACGTAGAGCAGGATGGCACCGAGGGAGAGCGTGGCGGCCAACCAATTCGTGAAGACCCACAGCCAGGCGATCGAGGCGATCCCGAGTCCGTAGGCAAAAGCGAGCGCCTCCCGATCGGTGAGCTCACCGGTCACCAGGGGCCGGTTCTTCGTGCGGTTCATGACCCGGTCGATGTCGCGATCGATGTAGCAGTTGAAGGCTCCGGCCGAGCCCGCGCTCATGGCGCCCCCGACGAGGGTCGCGACGACGAGCCACAGGCTCGGGATGCCTCCTGCAGCGAGAATCATCGTCGGGGCGGTCACGACGAGCAGGAGTTCGACGACGCGCGGCTTCGTCAATGCGAAATAGGCTCCGGCCTTGCGACGGATGCCTGCCATGGCAGATTCGGTGCGACTCTCTACGGCGACGTCCATTGCTCCTCATTACGGCCGGATTGACGGATTCAATCCTAGGTCACGGCTTCGACCGCGCATTCGCGCGTGCCGGCCGCCGAGGAGTCGTTCATGACGCGACGAGGCACGCACGGGTGGCAGCTATCCCTATACTGAACGTGCTCGCCAGTCAATGTGCGTACGTGTGAGCCGACCCTACAGCGGCTTGCACTAGCCATGTTGTGCCGATGATGTCTACGGCGCGCTACACCTCACCGGGAGCAGGTCCTCGACGGGCCTGTCCCACGCTTCAGAAGGGTCAGTATCCAGTGGCAGCTCTGCAATGGGATCCCATTGACAACAAGGCGGTAGACACGGCGCGCATTCTAGCCGCCGACGCGGTCGAGAAGGTCGGCAACGGCCATCCTGGAACCGCCATGAGCCTCGCCCCCGCGGCCTACCTGCTGTTCCAGAAGGTCATGCGCCGCGATCCATCCGATCAACATTGGCTGGGACGCGACCGGTTCATCCTCTCGGCCGGCCACAGCTCCCTCACACAGTACGTTCAGCTCTATCTCGGTGGTTACGGGTTGGAGCTCGACGACCTCAAAGCCTTGCGCACCTGGGGCTCCAAGACCCCCGGTCACCCGGAGTACGGTCACACGGACGGCGTCGAGATCACCACGGGACCCCTCGGCCAGGGTCTCGCCTCCTCCGTCGGGTTCGCCTACGCGGCGCGTTTCGAGCGTGGCCTGTTCGATCCGCACGCCGCAGCCGGCACGAGCCCGTTCGACCACTTCGTCTATGTGATCGCCAGTGACGGCGACCTGCAGGAAGGCATCACGAGCGAAGCGTCCTCACTCGCCGGGCATCAGGAGCTCGGGAATCTCGTGGTGATCTACGACAGCAATCAGATCTCGATCGAGGACGACACCAACATCGCCTTCACCGAGGACGTGGCGAAGCGGTACGAGGCCTACCACTGGCACGTGCAGATCGTCGACTGGAAGAAGACCGGCGAGTACCACGAGGATGTCGCAGAGCTCCACGCCGCGATCGAGGCCGCCAAGGCCGAGACCGCCAAGCCGTCGCTCATCGTCCTGCGCACGATCATCGGCTGGCCGAGCCCGAAGAAGCAGAACACGGGCAAGATCCATGGTTCCGCACTCGGCGCAGAGGAGCTCGCCGCAGTCAAAGAGGTGCTCGGCTTCGACCCCGCCGAGTCCTTCGTCGTCGCCGACGAGGTGCTCACGCACACTCGTAAAGCCGTGGAGCGCGGCGCGCGCGCGCGCGCCGAGTGGCAGACCACGTTCGATGCGTGGGCTGCCGCCAACCCGGAGCGCAAGGCCCTGCTCGACCGTGTGCTCTCGGGCGAGCTGCCCGACGGCGTCGAGGATGCGCTCCCCGTGTTCGAGGCCGGCAAGGACGTCTCCACCCGCGTCGCCTCCGGAAAGGTCATCAACGCGATCTCCGGTATCGTTCCCGAGCTCTGGGGAGGCTCCGCCGACCTCGCCGAGTCGAACCTCACGACGATCGACGGTGCGCCGTCCTTCGTTCCGAGTGAGCGCTCGACCCACGAGTGGACCGGGGACGAGTACGGACGGGTGCTGCACTTCGGCATCCGCGAGCACGCGATGGGCGCCATCGTCAACGGCATCGTCCTGCACGGCAACACACGCGCCTTCGGCGGGACGTTCCTCATCTTCAGCGACTACATGCGCCCGGCAGTGCGCCTCGCCGCTCTCATGAGGATTCCGTCGATCTTCGTCTGGACGCACGATTCCGTGGCGCTCGGCGAGGACGGCCCGACGCACCAGCCGATCGAGCAGCTCGCGACGCTTCGCGCGGTCCCCGGTCTCGATGTCGTGCGCCCCGGCGACGCCAACGAGGTCGCCTACGCCTGGCTCGAGATCCTCAAGCGCCGCAGCGGCCCGGCGGGGATCGCGCTCACCCGCCAGAACATCCCAGTGTTCGAACGCGGCGACGGCCAGGCATCCGGTGACGTGCTCGCTTCCGCGAAGAACGTCTCGAGAGGCGCCTACGTGCTCGCCGAGGCTGCGAACGGCTCCCCCGACGTCATCATCATCGCCACCGGCTCCGAGGTGCAGCTCGCCATCGCCGCCCGAGACACGCTCAAGAGCGACGGCATCAACGCCCGTGTCGTCTCGGCGCCGAGCCTCGAATGGTTCGAGGAGCAGCCGGCGGAATACCGCGCGACCGTGCTGCCATCGGATGTCACCGCCCGGGTATCGGTCGAGGCCGGTTCAGCGTTGACTTGGAAGAGCTATGTTGGCGACCGCGGACGCAGCGTCTCGATCGATCACTTCGGCGCATCGGCCGACTACAAGACCCTGTTCCGCGAGTTCGGCATCACGGTGGAGGCGGTTGTCACCGCCGTCAAAGAGTCGCTCGCGTCGGCGTGACGCGAGCACGAAGGAGATCTGAAATGACCGAATCCACTCCCCTCGCCCAGCTGTCGGCTGCAGGCGTGAGCATCTGGCTCGACGATCTGTCCCGGGAGCGTATCGCCTCCGGCGGGCTGCAGAAGCTCATCGACGAGAAGAACGTCGTGGGTGTGACGACCAATCCGACGATCTTCGCCGGCGCGCTCAAGAACGGCCACGCCTACGAAGCCCAAGTGACCACCCTGGCGGTCGCCGGAGCATCCGTCGCCGAAGCGGTCTTCGAGATCACGACCGACGATGTCGCCGCAGCGAGTGACATCTTCCGCCCGGTCTACGACGCAAGCGGAGGCTTCGACGGCCGTGTGTCGATCGAGGTCGAGCCTGGCCTCGCCAACGACACGGCGGGAACCATCACCCAGGCCAAGCAGCTCTGGGCCAAGGTGGACCGCCCGAACGCGATGATCAAGATCCCCGCGACTCTCGCCGGCCTCGGCGCCATCACGGAGACCATTGGCGCAGGTATCAGCGTCAACGTGACGCTCATCTTCAGCCTCGCACGTCACCAGCAGGTCATCGACGCCTACCTCGCGGGTCTCGAAAAAGCCCAGGCCGCTGGCATCGACCTCTCGACAATCCACTCGGTCGCTTCCTTCTTCGTCTCCCGCGTCGACACCGAGATCGACAAGCGTCTCATCGCCATCGGGTCAGAGGAGGCCATCGCCCTCAAGAGCGCCGGCGGCGTCGCGAACGCCCAGCTCGCTTACCAGGTCTTCGAGAGAGCCTTCTCGACGGAGCGCGCCACGGCGCTGCTCGCAGCCGGCGCCAACAAGCAGCGCCCGCTGTGGGCCTCGACCGGCGTCAAGGACCCAAGCCTTCCCGACACCCTCTATGTGACGAACCTCGTCGCCCCCGGAGTGGTGAACACCATGCCCGAGAAGACGTTGGACGCCACCCTCGACCACGGTGTCATCACCGGCGACACGGTAACGGGCTCCTATGCGGCCGCGCAAGACGTGCTCGATCGTCTCGCAGCGGTCGGCGTCTCCTACGACGAGGTGACCGCCGTGCTCGAAAGCGAAGGCGTCGACAAGTTCGTGGTCTCGTGGAGCGAGCTTCTGGAAACCGTCGAGGGCGCATTGGAGGCGGCCCGTTGAGCATTCGTGTCTCCGTGAGCGGTGTTGCATCCGACGCCATACGGTCCACCGTGCCCGCTCTCGTCTCCGACCTTGTCGCCTCCGGGATCACCGCGCTCGATCCTGCGCTGTGGGGTCAAGAGGCCGAGGCCGAGGCAAGCGTCCGGCTCGGCTGGACCGAGTCCATCGCCATCTCGCGGCCGCTCGTCGAGGAGATCGTCGCCCTCCGGACCCAGTTGCATGCGGAGGGCGTCACCCATATCGCCCTCGCGGGCATGGGCGGCTCATCGCTCGCCCCAGAGGTCATCACCCGCACCTCCGGCGTCGAACTGACCGTGCTCGACTCGACCGATCCCGGCCAGGTGCTCGCGGCGCTCGGAGACCGGCTCGAGCACACGGCTCTCGTCGTCTCCTCGAAGTCCGGCTCGACCATCGAGACCGACAGCCAGCGTCGAGTGTACGAACGTGCCTTCCGCGCTGCAGGAATCGACCCCGCCGCGCGAATCATCGTCGTGACCGACCCCGGCTCACCCCTCGACGTCTCGGCGCGCGAAGCGGGCTATCGCGTGTTCAACGCGGACCCCAACGTCGGCGGTCGATACTCGGCTCTCACGGCCTTCGGGCTGGTCCCATCCGGCCTGGCGGGCGTCGACATCGCCGAACTTCTCGACGAGGCCGAGACGATCTCGCTCTCGCTCGCGATCGACACCCCCGACAATCCCGGACTCGTGCTGGGCGCAGCGATTGCCGGAACGACGCCGCTCCGCGACAAGCTCGGCATCCTCGCCGACGGAACGCACATCGTCGGCTTCGGCGATTGGGTGGAGCAGCTCATAGCAGAGTCGACCGGCAAGCTCGGCACCGGTCTGCTGCCGATCGTGCTCGACTCCGACTCGCCAGAGCTCGACGAGGACCTCGCCGACTTCCAGCTTGTCCGCCTCGTCAACGACGCTGGAGAGCACCTCTACCGCGAGCACGAGAGCGCGAACGAGATCCGCGTGAGCGGAACGCTCGGCGCGCAGTTCCTCGTGTGGGAGTACGCGACGGCCGTCGCAGGCCGCATCCTCGGCATCAACCCATTCGACCAGCCCGATGTCGAGTCCGCGAAGATCGCTGCACGCGGCCTGCTCGACGCGCGCCCTGAGCCCGCCCCGGCCGCCTTCGTCTCGCAGGGCATCGAGGTGCGCGGGACGCCCGAGGTCATCGGTGCGGCGAGCGACTTGCGGTCGGCCATCGATGTCCTGCTCGAGGAGCTGCCAGCCGACGGCTATATCTCGATCCAGGCATATGTCGACCGTCTCGCCCTCCCTCGGCTCTCAGCCCTCAGAGATGTCCTCGCGAAACGCTCCGGACGACCGGTCACCTTCGGCTGGGGCCCGCGCTTCCTGCATTCGACCGGGCAGTTCCACAAGGGTGGACCTGCCGTCGGCGCCTTCCTTCAGATCACGGCCGTCCCATCGGAGGACCTCGACATCCCCGACCGCCCGTTCACCTTTGGCGAACTCATCCAAGCACAGGCGAGCGGCGACGCCAGCGTGCTCGCCGAACACGGCCGCCCCGTTCTCACCCTCAACCTCACCGATCCGACCGCAAATGTCACGACATTGTTCGAGGCAGCCGGTTAGACCGTTGCGACAATCGAGGAGCTTCATGCCACCGGTGGACATCACCGCGGACTTCAACCCGCTCCGACGGCCGTCCGACTACCGTCTCAGCCGCATAGCCGGGCCGAGCGGCCTCATCATCTTCGGCGTGACGGGTGACCTGTCGCGCAAGAAGCTGATGCCGGCAGTCTACGACCTCGCCAATCGCGGTCTCCTGCCGCCGGGCTTCGCACTCGTCGGGTTCGCCCGTCGCGATTGGGCCGATCAGGACTTCATGCAGATCGTGCATGATTCGGTCAAGCAGTACGCACGGACGGATTTCCGTGAGGACGTCTGGGCCCAGCTCGCACAGGGCATCCGTTTCGTGCCGGGAACCTTCGACGACGACGACGCGTTCGCTCGGCTCAAAACGGCGATCGACAGCCTCGACCGAGAGCGCGGAACGATGGGCAACCATGCGTTCTACCTCTCCATCCCGCCGAAGGCCTTCCCCGAGGTCACCGAGCAGCTTCGCAAGTCGGGTCTGGCCGTAGGCAAGAACGGCTCGTGGCGGCGCGTCGTCATCGAGAAGCCGTTCGGCAGCGACCTCACGACGGCACGCGAGCTCAACCGCGTGGTGGAGTCCGTCTTCCCCGCCGACTCGGTGTTTCGGATCGACCACTACCTGGGCAAGGAGACGGTGCAGAACATCCTCGCCCTGCGCTTCGCCAACCAGCTCTACGAGCCCATCTGGAACACCAACTACGTCGACCACGTGCAGATCACGATGGCGGAGGACATCGGGGTCGGCGGACGTGCCGGTTACTACGATGGCATCGGCGCGGCGCGTGACGTCATTCAGAACCATCTGCTGCAGCTGCTCGCCCTCACCGCTATGGAGGAACCGATCTCCTTCGACGCCTCTGCGCTTCGCGCCGAGAAGGAGAAGGTTCTCGCGGCGGTCCGGCTTCCGCCCGACCTGGCGACGGGAACCGCTCGAGGGCAATATGGTGGCGGGTGGCAGGGCGGCGAGAAGGTGCTCGGCTTCCTCGAGGAGGACGGCATGAACCCGGAATCGACGACGGAGACATACGCCGCCGTCAAACTCACCGTCGGAACACGGCGCTGGGCTGGGGTTCCTTTCTACCTGCGCGCCGGAAAGCGCCTCGGCCGACGGGTGACCGAGATCGCCGTGGTCTTCAAACGTGCCCCGCAACAGCTCTTCGCCGACAGCCAGACCTCGGAGCTCGGTCAGAACGCCCTCGTGATCCGCGTGCAGCCGGATGAGGGCGTCACGATCCGTTTCGGCTCCAAGGTTCCGGGTGCTGGCATGCAGGTGCGCGACGTCACCATGGACTTCGGTTACGGCCATGCGTTCACCGAGGCGAGTCCAGAAGCCTACGAGCGCCTCATCCTCGATGTGCTCCTCGGCGACCCGCCACTGTTCCCGAGGCACGAGGAGGTCGAGCTCTCGTGGAAGATCCTCGACCCGATCGAGGAGTTCTGGGCGTCCCAGGGACGCCCGGAGCAGTACCGCCCCGGCAGTTGGGGGCCGGACTCCGCCGACGACCTATTGGCCCGTGACGGCCGCACCTGGAGACGCCCATGATCGTCGATCTGCCCGACACCACGACCAGCCAGATCTCGAAATCCCTCGTCAAGATCCGCGAAGAGGGCGGTGCGGTAGCGTTGGGGCGCGTGCTGACTCTCATCATCGCCGCGAAACCCGGCACCGAGGAGGAGGCGATCGAGGCGGCGAACGACGCCTCCCGCGAGCATCCCATGCGTGTCATCGTCATCGCGACGGAGCCCGGAGCCGAGGCGAGGCTCGACGCCGAGATCAGAGTCGGCGGCGACGCTGGCGCGAGCGAGGTCATCATCCTGCACGCCGTCGGCGACGCAGCGACCGACGAGCAAAGTCTCGTGATGGGATTGCTCCTGCCCGACGCCCCCGTCGTGACTTGGTGGCCGGGGGCCGCGCCTGAGGTGCCCGGGGCGTCACCTCTCGGGCGAATCGCACATCGGCGCATCACGGATGCCTCAGCGCAGCCCGATCCGCAGGGAGCGCTCGGCCGTCTGGCCGACAGCTACCTCCCGGGCGATACCGACTTCGCCTGGACACGCCTCACCCTGTGGCGCGCACAACTGGCGGCCGTGCTCGACCAGCCGCCTTATGAGCCGGTCACGGCCGTGCAGGTGGCCGGCTCCGCGGACTCGCCGTCTACGACACTGCTCGCCGCATGGTTGCATGACACACTCGGCGCCGAGACGGAGTACGAGCTGACACACAGGCCCGACTCGCACGGCATCCACGGAGTGAGCCTGGTACGCCCGTCGGGAACCGTTGATCTCATTCGCTCGGTGACGAACGTCGCGACCCTCACCCAGCCGAACCAGCCGACCCACGATCTCGCTCTCCCGAGGCGCAATCTGCGCGATTGTCTCGCCGACGAGCTGCGCCGTCTCGACCCTGATGAGCTGTATGGCGAGGTCATCACCACCGCGCTGGCTGACCTCGGGGCTCCGACGACGATCACGACAGGAGCACTCGCATGACGACTAGTCGCAGGGTGCTCGTTCATCCTGACAAGCAGGCGCTGGCCGGCTCGGTCGCGGCACGTTTCATCACAAAGACCGTCGACATCCTCGATGATAGAGGCACCGCGAACATCGTCCTGACCGGAGGAAGCGTCGGCATCGCCGTTCTCGCCGCGATCAACGAGTCCAGTGCCCGCGACACGATCGACTGGTCGCGCGTGAGCTTCTGGTGGGGGGACGAGCGCTGGGTTCCCCGTGGACACGCCGACCGCAACGAACAGCAGGCGCGTGAGGCTCTGCTCGACCACATCGCGATACCGGCCACCAACGTGCATCCGTTCCCCGCATCCGATGAGGGACTCGAGCTCGACGACGCGGCCACGCGCTATGCCGACGAGCTTGCGACGCACGCCGAGGATGGCACCGAGCTGCCACACTTCGACATCACCTTCCTCGGCGTCGGACCCGACGGCCACATCGCCTCGTTGTTCCCGCACCGATCCGGCATCCAGGTAGCCGATCGCGCGGTCGTCTCCGTGCGCGACTCGCCCAAACCTCCTCATGAGCGACTCAGCCTGACCCGGCCGGTGCTCAACTCCTCCGAACGCATCTGGCTCGTGCTGGCCGGCGCGGACAAGGCGTCGGCGCTCGGCCTGGCGATGGCCGGCGCGAGCAGGGACGAGGTTCCCGTCGCCGGCATCAAGGGTCGCCGACGCACGGTCTTCTTCATCGACAAGGATGCGGCGGCGGAAGTGCCGGAGAGCCTCATCGCCCCGTCGTACTGAACCGCGGAGTGCTGGGTGTGCGTCGGAGGGGGCGGCATCGGCCTGCCCGCGCGAACCCAGTCAACAGCTGATCGTGCCCTAACAACCACTCCAGCACATCGCTCACCACGCTGTCTGGCAGGTCCCCCAAGGACTCGTCATTCGCATGCCGCTCATACAGATCCTCGGCCTGCCTCAAGGCCAGACCATGCATCATGACCTTGAAGGTCTGCTGATCTAACTCGAACTTCGTACCAGGTCGGCCCACCCAGTGCGGGCATCCGACGGACTTACCACCAACTCTAGTGACCTCTTCGTGGAGACGCCGTAGGAAAGGCGCCATAGATCGCATGTTTAGCACCAATTGAGACGGATTTGTTCCGAGATTTCTCGCAAATACGGGATGGCCATTCGATAAAGATCGGATGTACAATACCTAGCACGTGGAGGCAATGATGCAGGCCACAAGGCTTTGCTGCGGGAACATACTCAACCCGACGGGCGACTGAGCCGACCTCACAGCGCCGACGTAGGAATCATGAAGATCCGCTCTACGGAGCGCACAGAGGTCACCGTTCGAAGGGAAACGAGCACGTGAAGAAGAACGCCGAAAACCCTCAGGATTCACCCGTCAAAGGCGCGTTTGGTCGGCGGGGAATGCTGGCGTCGATGTTGGCAACCGTGCCAGTCCTGGTCGCAAGTCCGCTAAGCGTCGGCGGACTGGGAGCACAAGCGGCTTACGCTGCTCCTTCCGCGAGCCGGGCAGACAAAGACAACAAAGACACCAAAGACAATCAGCGCGCGACTGCGCTCGATCCTGGCAACGTGATGTCCTCGCTGCGGTTCGGCATGTTCGTCCACTTCAATCCCTCGTCAGTCGTCGGGCGCGAGATCGGTTGGGGTCGCAACGCCTACCGCCCCGGCGAGGCCCCCTTCAACCAGTACAAGGACCAGTCCGTAACGTCGGACCCGGAGTACGACACTGCCTACCGGAGTTTTCTTCCGGAACAGGACTGGGCGACCAAGCTGGCCGAAACAGCCAAGGCGGCCGGCATGAACTACCTCGTCTTCACCACGAAGCACCATGATGGCTACCCCAATTTCCGAGCAGACAATGTCACGAAGTCCGCCTATCCAGACTATGCGGACACCCCAGTGGGCCAGTCGGGCCGGGACTTGACGCGCGAGATCGCAGATGCAACGCGGAGTGCCGGACTCAAACTCGGTTTCTACTACTCGCCACGCGACTGGACCCAGCCGGACTACGTCGGGGGTGACTACGCCACGTACTACGAATACATGATGAGCCATCTGAATCAGCTGATGACGGAGTACGGCGACGTCGACTTTCTCTGGTATGACAGCATTCCGTATGCGGACATGACGCCGTTCCGCCCGCCGTTGCTCCACACCGTTCCGAGGGATCTGCAAGCGGGCATTCTGATCAACGACCGCGGTTACAGCAACATGGGTTTCGCCACAACCCCGCCAACGCTGATCGGCGACTTCACTACGCCGGAGCAGCAAGTGGGCGGTTTCAACGCCGTCCGCCCGTGGGAGTCCTGCATGACGATCACCCCGCCCAGCTGGTCCTGGCAACCGAACCATCCCAAGTCTGACATGTCAACGGTGGTCAAGACCATCGCGGCAACCGCCGTGGGGGACGGCAACCTCCTGCTCAACGTGCCGCCGACGCAAACGGGCTACTTGGAAGACGAAGTCACCAACACTTTGCTGGAAGTCGGGGCATGGATGGAGATATACAAGAAGACCATCGTCGGAACACGCGGAGGCCCCTACCGCAACAGCGGGGTGGGCGGTGCCACCTACGCCGGGAACAAGATCTACCTTCACATCACCGACGATCTGCGGCCTTTCACACTGCGCCTTCCCCGCCTCAACGCCACAGTGAAGTCCGCAGTCGCCTTTGACGGCACTTCCGTCGCGTTCTCCGAGGAGAGCGCGACAGGTGATCTCCTCCTCGACGTCTCGTCCCTCACCAAAACGACGCCGGACCTCGTAGTCGTCCTGACCGTGGATCGCGAGATGACCAGCGAGTTCGTCACGCGAGCGCCGATGGCCTGGGAGGTCGTCAGGCCCGGTCCCAACCTCGCGCTGAACAAACCGGCGGTGCAGCACTCAACAGCGTGGGGAGGCCTGGCCGCCCGTGCGGTCGATGGAAACACCAACGGGTCGTATGATGCCGGCTCCGTCACCCACACCCTGGACACCAAGGAAGCCTGGTGGCAGGTGGATCTGGGAGCTTCAACGAATGTGGGCCAAGTATGGATCTACAACCGCACCGATGCCTCCTATGGTGACCGGCTGAGCAATTTCTGGGTCATGGTCTCCGAGACGGAGTTCGCCAGCCAAGACCTGACTGCCTCGCGGACCACTGCCGGCGTCACGGCAGTCCGGATCGACGGAAAGGCCGGCGACATGCGTGCCGTCGCACTCAACGGCGCGGGGCGGTACGTACGCCTCCAGCTTGAAGCGGCCAACATGCCGCTCTCTCTCGCCGAAGTGGAAGTCTACGCGCGCTAAGGGAGGCTGGTCACTAGCCGGTCGGAGTGAGCTTTCCGCGACGCGCACGCAGCTGCTGCAAAGCCTCGTTGAGAAGCTGTTCAGCCTCCTCCTCCGTGCGACGTTCCTTGACATATGCGAGGTGCGTCTTATATGGCTCGAGTTTCGCGACCGATGGCGGATTCTCCTTGTCGCGGCCAGCGGGAAGACCGGACTGCGGCGAGTCGATCGTATCCGGGATCTCCTCCTCGGGCAGGTTCGCCGCGAAATAGCGAACGGTCTCGTTGCCGAGGGCGTCCCAGTACGAGATCGCGACGCGATCCGCGTGGAATCCCCGGTCTTGTTCGCCCATGGGGCCTGCGCCGACGCGCGAACCCCTGATTGCACTGCCACCCCGATGCCATTGATGCCTCCGCTGTGAAACGCGCGACCGAGGGCCGCGCTGTGAGATGAACTAAGCGCCGGTGTCGAACTTGGTGATGAGCCCGAGCACGATGATGCACGCGACCCACACGAGACCAAGAATGACCGTGATGCGGTTGAGGTTGCGCTCGGCAACGCCAGATGCACCCAGGTTGGATGTCACGCCACCGCCGAACATGTCGGAGAGGCCCCCACCACGACCTTTGTGCAGCAGAATGAGCATCGTCAGCAAGAGGCTCGTGACGCCGAGCAGCACCTGCAGTACAACCTGGAGAATCTCCACGGGTAACCTTTCACAATGCGGCGTACACAGCGGAACGCCAAGACCACAGGCAATTATAGCCTGACGCAGCACCCGATCAGAGGATGCCGCGCGCTCCCGCCCCCGCCGAACCTACAATCCGACATGCTTCTGATAGCGGACGATGCTCGCGAACTCGTCGAGGTCGAGACTCGCACCGCCGACGAGGGCACCGTCGACGTTGGGTTCGCGCATGAACCCTGCGATGTTCGCGGCCTTCACGGAGCCACCGTAGAGGATGCGCGTCTTCGCCGCGACATCCTCGCCGAGCGTCTCAGCGAGAACCCCACGAAGGGCAGCTGCGACTTGCTCAGCCTGTTCCGGGGTCGCCGCCTGCCCGGAGCCGATTGCCCAGACCGGCTCGTAGGCGACCACGATGTCGGCCGCGCTGGCAACACCGATGAGAGCTCCTCGCAATTGGGCTACCGGGACGGCGCTCGGGCCGTGCTCCTCGAGGTCTTCGGCCGTCTCGCCCACACAGATGATCGGGACGAGGTTGTGTTTGAGTGCAGCGGACACCTTCGCGCCGACCTGTTCATCTGTCTCTCCATGCAATGTGCGCCGCTCGGAGTGACCGATGACCACATAGCTGCACTCGAGCTGAGCCAGAAAAGCGCCGGAGATCTCACCGGTGTATGCACCGGAGTCGTGCGCGGAGACGTCCTGCGCACCGAAAGCGAGCGGGAGCTTGTCGGCGGACACGAGCGTCTGCACGCTACGCAGATCGGTGAACGGCGGGAAGACCGCGACCTCGACAGCGCCGAAGTCGTGCTTAGCGTCGGAAAGGCTCCACGCGAGCTTTTGCACGAAGGCGATCGCCTGGAGGTGATCCAGGTTCATCTTCCAATTGCCCGCGATGAGCGGGGTGCGGGTTATTGCCATCCGAGAACCTCCAGTCCGGGAAGACGCTTGCCCTCGAGGAACTCGAGGCTCGCGCCGCCACCGGTCGAAATGTGACCGAATTGGTCATCGTTGAATCCGAGTGCGCGAACGGCTGCCGCCGAGTCCCCGCCGCCGACGACGCTGAGACCATCGACCTCTGTGAGCGCTTGAGCAACAGCGCGAGTCCCTTCGGCGAAAGGAGCCAGTTCGAACACGCCCATAGGACCGTTCCAGAACACGGTCTTCGAGTCGCGGATGACCTCCGCGAAACGTGCGGCGGTCTCGGGCCCGATGTCGAGGCCGAGGCCGGAGGCGCCGAACGACGTATCCTCGATCGCGTCGGCCGGCCGGACGATACGCTCGGCATCAGCACTGAACTTCGACGCCACGACGACGTCGCTCGGCAGGACGATCTCCACGCCGAGCCTCTCGGCTTCGGCGAGATAGCCCGTGACCGTGTCGATCTGATCGGCCTCGAGCAGGCTCGAGCCGACCTGGTGACCGAGCGCCGCGAGGAAGGTGAAGAGCATGCCGCCACCGATGAGCAGGGAGTCGACGCGCGGCAGCAGATGACCGATGACGCCGAGCTTGTCGGAGACCTTCGAACCGCCGAGAACGACGGTATAGCGACGCTCGGGCGATCCGGTCAGACGATCGAGTACATCGAGCTCCGCGGCGATCAGGAGACCCGCCGCGCTCGGAAGCGCTTGGGCGAGCTCATAGACGCTCGCCTGCTTGCGGTGCACGACCCCGAATCCGTCAGAGACGAAGGCGTCGCCCATGGTCGCGAGCTGCGCTGCGAAGAGAGAGCGCTTCCCCGCGTCCTTGTCGGTCTCCCCCGCGTTGAAGCGGAGATTCTCGAGCACGACGATCTCTCCGTCGCTGAGAGCGGCCACCGCCGCCTGCGCCCCGGAACCCACGGTGTCCCCGGCGAACGCCACGGGGCGTCCGAGGAGTTCGGCCAGGCGAACGGCCACCGGCGCGAGGCTGTACGCAGACTCCGGCATCCCGTCAGGACGCCCGAGGTGAGAGATGACCACGACTCGGGCACCCTGCTCGAGAAGGGCGATGAGAGTCGCCAGGGATGCGCGCACACGACCGTCGTCGGTGATCCGACCATCTGAGAGCGGAACGTTCAGATCGCAGCGGACGATGACCCGCCTTCCGGTGAGCGATCCGAGGGACTCGATGGTGCGAAGCGACACGCCGTACCCCGGCTCAGAGACGCTCGGCAACGTACTCGGTGAGGTCGACCAGACGGTTCGAGTAGCCCCACTCGTTGTCATACCACGAGGCAACCTTGGCCTGGTCACCGATCACCTTGGTGAGTCCGGCATCGAAGATCGAGGAGTGCGGGTCGCCAACGATGTCGGACGAGACGATCTCGTCCTCGGTGTACTTGAGGATTCCCTTGAGCGGTCCCTCGGCAGCGGCCTTGTACGCCGCGTTGATCTCGGCGACCGTGACGGGACGCGAGGCCGTGACCGTGAGGTCCGTGATCGAGCCGGTGATGACCGGAACGCGCAGAGCATAGCCGTCGAGCTTGCCGACGAGCTCGGGGAGCACGAGGCCGAGTGCTTTGGCGGCGCCGGTCGACGTCGGGATCACGTTGGCGGCGGCTGCGCGGGCGCGACGCAGGTCGCTGTGCGGTCCGTCCTGGAGGTTCTGGTCTGCGGTGTACGCGTGGACGGTCGTCATGAGGCCGCGCTCGATGCCGAAGCTCTCCATGAAGACCTTGGCGAGTGGCGCGAGGCAGTTCGTGGTGCACGATGCATTCGAGATGACTGCGTGGATCGCAGGATCGTAGCTGTCCTCATTGACGCCGAGCACGATGGTGGCAACATCAGAACCGGTGGCGGGGGCCGAGACGATAACCTTCTTGGCACCGGCCTGGATGTGCTTGCGGGCATCGTCGGACTTGGTGAAGCGACCCGTTGACTCGATGACGACGTCCACCCCGAGAGCGCCCCAGGGAAGGTTGGCCGGGTCGCGCTCCTCGAACACCGTGATCGGCTTGCCGTTGACGATGATCTTGTCTCCGTCGAGCTCGACGGTCGCATCGAGACGCCCCGTGATGGAGTCGTACTTGAGCAGGTGGGCCAGCGTCCTGTTGTCGGTGAGGTCGTTCACCGCCACGATCTCGAGATCACTGCCCTTGGCCAGGGCGGCGCGGAAATAGTTGCGACCGATACGGCCGAACCCGTTGATGCCGATCTTTACGGACACGTATGACTCCTGTTACTGGGGCGCGAACGCACATGGGTAGGGGCGAACAAGAACGGACGGCAGTGTCCCCGGACGGGTCCGGGGACGCCATCCGCTACGACAGTAGCAGCAGGCCGCTCGTCTTTTCACGCGCCGCTTGGAAGCGCTCCTGGACGTTGCCCCAGTTGGCGATGTTCCAGAAGGCTTTCACGTAGTCGGCGCGAACGTTCTTGTAGTCGAGGTAGTACGCATGCTCCCAGACGTCGAGCATGAGCACCGGAACAGTGCCTGCTGCGAAGTTCGCCTGCTGGTCGAAGAACTGCTGCACGATGAGCTGCCGGCCGATCGAATCCCAAGCCAGCACCGACCAGCCGGATCCCTGGACGCCGAGCGCGGTCGCTGTGAAGTGCGCTTGAAACTTCTCGAAGGAGCCGAAGAACTCGTCGATCGCGCTGGCGAGTTCGCCGACCGGCTTGTCGCCTCCGTCTGGCGACAGATTGGTCCAGAAGATCGAGTGGTTCACGTGTCCGCCGAGGTTGAAGGCCAGATCCTTCTGAAGCTTGTTCACGTTGGCGAGGTTGCCGCTGTCGCGGGCCTCGGCGAGCTGCGTCAACGCCGTGTTCGCGCCGGTCACATAGGCCTGGTGGTGCTTGCCGTGGTGCAGCTCCATGATTGCGCCGCTGATGCTCGGCTCGAGCGCCGAGTAATCGTAGGCGAGTTCAGGCAAGGTGTATTCAGCCATTGATCTTCTCCTCATTTCGTGACCGCGAGTCCCACGGACGTTGACGACTTTCCCAGTCTAGTTACGGCAACCCGACGAGCCGCCAGTTCCTTCCCGTGGCAGCTCCTCACACGTCATCGAGGTCGGGGGGCAGGTTCGCGTCCGTTCCCGGGATACCCAGATCGACGGCCTTCTTGTCGGCCATAGCAAGCAGGCGGCGGATGCGACCTGCCACGGCATCCTTCGTCATGGGCGGCTCGGCGTGGTGACCGAGCTCGTCGAGACTCGAGTCGCGGAACCGCAGACGCAGCTCCCCCGCGTACTTGAGGTGGTCGGGGATGCCCTCTCCGAGGATCTCCATCGCGCGCTCGACCCTGGCGCACGCCGCGACGGCCGCCTGAGCGGAACGACGGAGATTGGCATCGTCGAAGTTGACGAGGCGGTTGGCGGTCGCACGCACCTCACGACGCTGACGCAGCTCCTCCCAGCTACGCACCGTCTGAGTGGCCCCCATGTGCACGAGCATCGCGCTGATGGCATCGCCGTCTCGGATCACGACGCGGTGGACGCCGCGGATCTCACGCGCCTTCGCCGAGATCTTCAGGCGGCCTGCGGCCCCCACGAGCGCCATGGCCGCCTCATTGCCGGGGCAGGTCACCTCGAGCGCGGCGGACCGGCCTGGATCGGTCAGACTGCCGTGGGCGAGGAAGGCGCCGCGCCACACCGCCGCGATCTCCTCACGCGAGCCTGTGGTGAGGCGGTTCGGCAGTCCTCGGATGGGGCGACGACGGGCGTCGAGCAGCCCCGTCTGACGAGCGAGCGTCTCACCGCCGTCGAGCACGCGCACGAGATAGTGGCTCGTGCGGCGCAGTCCGGAGGCGGCTATGACGCTCACGTCGCCACGCACCCCGTAGAGCTCCGAGAGATCCTTGCGCACCCGGCGCGCTATCACGGCCGAATCGAGTTCGGATTCGACCGCTATGCGACCCGAGATGAGGTGGAGCCCGCCCGAGAAACGCAGGATCGTCGCCAGTTCGGCCGCCCTGACAGTGGTCTTGCTGACCTCTACTGTTGCGAGTTCTTCTTTGACATCGGCGGTGAGTGCCAATCGTGTTCCATTCTGTTTCTGTTGCTGTGCGGTAGGCCGACGGACGGCCGTCTTATTCGCGTCCGAGGTCCCGGTGCTTCACGCTGACGGCCACCCTCGGGAGGGCGCCGAGCAGCATGGCCAGTTCGCGCGCGATCGCGACCGAACGATGTTTGCCACCGGTGCATCCGATAGCGATCGTGACGTGACGTTTGTTCTCGCGCTGGTATCCCGCGAGCACGGGCTCGAGCGCTTGGGCGTAGCGGTCGATGAACTCGCGGGCACCCGGCTGGCCGAGCACGTAGGCGGCGACATCGGCGTCTTCGCCGGTCTTCGAGCGGAGTTCGGGGATCCAGAAGGGATTCGGCAGAAAGCGGGCGTCGACAACGAGGTCGGCGTCGGCCGGCAGACCGTACTTGAAGCCAAAGCTCATGAGGGTCACCCGCACACCCGCGGTGTTCTCCGCCGCGAACTGTTCGATGATCGTCGTGGCGAGCTGGTGGATGTTGAGATCGGAGGTGTCGACAACGATGTCGCTCGCCTCTCTGATCGTGCTGAGCCGACTGCGTTCGGCGGTGATGCCGTCGAGGATCGTGCCATCGCCCTGGAGCGGGTGCGGCCGTCGCACGGATTCGAAACGTCGCACGAGCGCGGCATCCGTCGCGTCGAGAAAGATCACGCGAAGCTCGGTTCCGCTCCGCAGCGCCTGGATGATGTCCTGCAACTCGAGAAAGAAGTCTCGCCCACGGATGTCGACGACGGCAGCGATCTTCGGAAGGGTGGCTCCCGCGCGCTCGACCAGATCGACGAGCGGACGCAGCATCTGGGGCGGCAGGTTGTCGACGACATACCAGCCCAGATCCTCGAGCGCATTGGCCACCGTAGACCGTCCGGCACCTGACATGCCCGTGACGATCAGCATCTCCTGCTTCTCGTGCTCCGTCATTCTGGGTCGCGCCTTCGGTCGGAGGTGGGTGGGCTTACAGCCTACCGATCCGCGAGGCTTTCAGGAGCGCAAGTGCCGGTGGACGCCCTCCGCGAGAGCCGGTCCGATCCCGCGGACCTCGGCGATCGCCTCAACGTCGGCCCGCCGAAGCTGCGCGACAGACCCGAAATGCCGAAGCAGCACCTTGACCCGTGCAGGGCCGAGACCGGGCACCTCGTTGAGAACGGAGGCGATGTCGCGCTTGCGCCGGGCTCGTTGATGTGTGATGGCGAAGCGGTGCGCCTCGTCGCGGATGCGCTGGAACAGGAAGAGCGCATCGCTGCTGCGCGGCAGAATGACCGGAAAGTCGGAATCCGGCAGCCAGATCTCCTCGAGCCTTTTCGCGATGCCGCAGAGTTGGATGCCTTCGACACCCGATTCGCGAATCGCGCGCGCCGCGGCCTCCACCTGCGGCTGACCGCCGTCGACGATGAGCAGATTGGGCCGGTAGCTGAACTTGCGACGCTTCGGCGCGACCTCGAGAGCGTCGGCCTCCTCCGGATCCGCGAGATAGGCCAGGCGCCTGGCGAGGGTGCGATAGATCGAGTCCGTGTCGTCCGTCGACTCGGGGATGCTGAACCGACGGTATTCGTCTTTGCGGGGCAGGCCGTCCTCGAAGACGACCATCGACGCGACGATGTTCGTGCCGCTCAGGTGGGAGACGTCGTAGCACTCCATGCGCAGCGGAGCCTCGGTCATGCCGAGCGCCTCCTGGATGTCCTCGAGCGCCCTGGATCGCGCCGTGAAATCGGAGCTGCGCCGGGTCTTGTAGAGCATGAGCGCGTGTTTCGCGTTCTGCGTCGCCGTCTCCAGCAAGGCGGCTTTGTCACCGCGCTGCGCGGCACGAAGCTGCACCTTGCCCGTTCCGAGGCCCGTGAGCCATGTTTCGAGCGCGACCGCGTCGTCCGGCAGCTCAGGAACGACGATCTCACGGGGAGGGACGGATCCATCGGAATAGACGGTCTGAACGATCGAGTCGACGAGCTCCCCCATCGAGACGTCGAGCTCCTTGTCGACCATCCACCCTCGCACACCGCGAATGCGACCTCCGCGCACGATGAACTGTTGCACGGCCGCGGCAAGCTCGTCGTGCTCGATGCCGAAGAGGTCGATGTCCACGGAGTCGCGCAGCACGACGGCGCTCTTCTCGAGCACCGCCTCGAGAGCCAAGACCTGATCGCGGCGTTTCGCCGCGAGCTCGTAATTCTGTGCGACCGACGCAGCATGCATCTCCTGAGTGAGTTCGGCGATCATTCGCCGATCCTGGCTCGACATGAAACTCACGAAACGTTTGACGACCTCGCGGTGCTCCTCGATGGTCACCGTGCCGGAGCAGGGACCGAAGCACCGCCCGATCTGGCCGGCGAAACACGGCTTGCCTGTCTGCATCGCGCGCTTGTAGTCCGATTCCTTGCAGGTGCGGATCGGGAACGCCTTGAGCATGAGCTCGATGGTCTCGTAGACGGCCCACACCTTGGGATACGGGCCGAAGTAGCGTGCTCCGCGAATGCCGGTCTTTCGGGTGACGAGCACACGCGGGGCCTCTTCTGCGAGGGTGACGACCATGTACGGATAGGACTTGTCGTCCTTGAACATGACGTTGAACGGCGGGTCGAACTCCTTGATCCAGGTGAATTCGAGCTGGAGCGCCTCGACCTCGCTGCCGACAACGGTCCACTCCACGCTCGCCGCGGTCGTCACCATGCGTCGCGTGCGCTCGTGCAGGCTCTCGAGCGGCGCGAAGTAGTTGCTCAGTCGTGCGCGGAGACTCTTTGCCTTGCCGACGTAGAGCACTCTCCCCGAGAGGTCGCGGAAACGGTACACCCCCGGCTCTGTGGGAATCTCACCGGTCTTCGGTCGGTAGCTCAGCACATTCGCCATGCCGCAGGTCCTGCTGCTACCCCGCGGCCTTCGCCAACGCCGTCGTCCCGGCGTCCGCCGCGAGGATCTCGCGCAGAAATACTCCCGTGTGGCTCTTCTTGTTCGCCGCCACGTCTTCGGGCGTTCCGGTGGCGATGACACGCCCGCCACCTGAGCCTCCCTCCGGCCCCAGATCGATCACCCAGTCCGCCGATTTGATCACGTCGAGATTGTGCTCGATCACGACGACCGTATTGCCCTTGTTGGCGAGCTCGTTGAGCACGATGAGCAGCTTGCGCACATCCTCGAAGTGGAGCCCCGTCGTCGGCTCGTCGAGCACGTAGACGCTGCGGCCGTTCGAGCGCCTCTGCAGCTCGGTCGCGAGCTTCACCCGCTGAGCCTCACCACCTGACAGGGTCGTAGCGCTCTGTCCGAGCGTGACGTAACCCAGTCCGACTTCGACGAGCGTCTTGAGGTAGCGGTGAATCGCCGAGATCGGCTCGAAGAACTCGGCCGCTTCGCTGATCGGCATCTGGAGGACTTCGGCGATGTTCTTGCCCTTGTAGTGCACGGTGAGCGTGTCACGGTTGTAGCGGGCGCCGTGGCAGACCTCGCAGTCGACGTAGACGTCCGGCAGGAAGTTCATCTCGATCTTGATCGTCCCGTCGCCGGAGCACGCCTCGCAGCGGCCCCCTTTGACATTGAAGCTGAAGCGCCCCGGCAGGTAGCCGCGCGCCTTCGCCTCCGCCGTCTCCGCGAACAGCGTGCGGATGCGGTCGAACACGCCCGTGTACGTCGCCGGGTTCGAACGCGGCGTACGCCCGATCGGTGCCTGGTCGACATGGATGACCTTGTCGAGGTGGTCTACTCCTGTGACCCTGGTGTGCTTGCCCGGCAGCTTCCTGGCACCGTTGAGACGGTTGGCGAGAACCCGATAGAGGATGTCGTTGACGAGCGAGGACTTTCCGGAGCCGCTCACGCCGGTGACCGCGATGAAGGTTCCGAGCGGAAAGCTCACGGTCACCTTGCGCAGGTTGTTCGCTTCGGCGCCAACGACCGTGATCTCACGCGCCGGATCGACCGGTCGACGGGTGTGCGGCGTGACGATCTCCCTGCGGCCCGCGAGATAGTCGCCGGTAACGGAACGCTTGTTGTCGAGGAGGTCCTCGTACGAGCCCGAGTGGACGACACGACCCCCGTTGATCCCGGCCCCCGGGCCGATGTCGACGATCCAGTCTGCCGTGCGGATGGTGTCCTCGTCGTGCTCGACGACGATGAGAGTGTTGCCGAGATCGCGTAGCGCGACGAGTGTCTCGATGAGACGCCGGTTGTCGCGCTGATGCAGGCCGATGCTCGGCTCGTCGAGCACGTAGAGCACCCCCGTCAGACCGGAGCCGATCTGCGTCGCAAGACGGATGCGCTGCGCCTCACCGCCCGAGAGCGTCGCGGCGGCCCGAGCGAGGTTGAGGTAGTTGAGCCCGACGCGGATGAGAAAGTCGAGGCGGAGCTTGATCTCGCGCAGCACCTGCGCGGCAATCGCCTGCTCGCGGTCGGTGAGTTCGAGCTTGTCCATGAAGGCGCGCGCCTCGATGAGACTCAGCTCGCAGACATCCGCAATGCTCTCTTCGTGCACGAGCACGGCAAGCACCTCGGGCTTGAGACGTTTGCCCTGGCAGACTGGGCAGGGGATCTCACGCAGGTACTCCGACCAGCGCACGCGCTGCGTGTCTGTCTCGGCCTGCAGGTATTGACGTTCGATGTAGGGCACGACGCCCTCGAAGCCGGAGGTGTAGCTCATCTCGCGACCGTAGCGATTCTTCCATTTGACCCGGACCTCGAAGTTGTCGCCCCGCAGCACGGCATTGCGCACCTCGGGACTCAGCTCCTGCCATGGGGTGTCGAGCGAGAAGTCGAGATCGCGTGCGAGTCCCTCGAGGAGCTTCTCGTAGTAGTTGAAGAGTCCCTTGCCCTGGGTCGTCCAAGGCAACACGATCCCCTCGGCGATGCTCAGTTCCGGGTCTCCGAGCAGCAGGTCTTCGTCGACGGACATCCGGGTGCCGAGACCGGAGCATTCCGGACAGGCGCCGAAGGGGGCGTTGAACGAGAACGTGCGCGGCTCGATCTCGGTGAGCTGGATCGGATGGTTGTTGGGGCAGGAGAGCTTCTCAGAGAAGGTCTGCCACGAGCCGGGACCTTCGTTGTCGACGAAGTTGATCGTGACGAGACCATCGGTCAGGCGGAGCGCTGTCTCCAGGGAGTCGGTCAACCGGCTCAGGATGTCGGGCGACGCGACGAGGCGGTCGACGACGACAGCGATATCGTGCTTGACCTGCTTCTTGAGCTTCGGTGGCTCACTGAGCTGGATCTGCTCGCCGTCGACGAGCGCACGCGAATATCCCGCCGCCGCGAGCTCTTTGAACAGGTCGACGAACTCGCCCTTCTTCTGAGACACGACGGGGCTCACCACTTGATAACGGGTTCCCGTCTCGAGTTCCATGAGCTGGTCGGCGATCTGTTGCACCGTCTGGCGCTGGATCTGCTCCCCGCAGGTCGCGCAGTGCGGAACGCCGATGCGCGCCCAGAGCAGGCGCATGTAGTCGTAGACCTCCGTGATCGTGCCGACGGTGGACCGCGGATTGCGGTTGGTCGATTTCTGGTCGATCGAGACGGCCGGGCTGAGACCCTCGATGAAGTCGACGTCGGGGCGATCGACCTGCCCGAGAAACTGGCGAGCGTAGGCCGAGAGAGACTCGACGTAGCGACGCTGCCCCTCTGCGAAGATCGTGTCGAAGGCGAGAGAGGACTTGCCGGAACCTGAGAGGCCGGTGAAGACCACGAGGGAGTCGCGCGGGATCTCAAGGTCGACATTCCGCAGGTTGTGCACGCGGGCACCGCGGACACTGAGTTTGGAGGTCGACTCTACGCGTGAAACTGACACCTCAGAAGTCTATGCACTGCCTCCGACACTCGGCGCTCAGTGCCGCATGCCCGTAGCGAACGCGCTCCGAACGACCCTGCTCGGAGCGTCAGCCCAGGTGCCCGGCCTTCTCCATCTGCCGAAGCTCCCGCTTCAGATCGGAGAGCTCGTCGCGCAACCGCGCGGCGAGCTCGAACTTGAGCTCACCGGCGGCCTCGAGCATCTGTCCGTTGAGATCGGCGATGAGCGTTTCCAGCTCGTTCGCACCCTCGGCGGCGATACCCTCGCGGCGCAGCTTCGGGGTCGGCGACTTCTTGCGCGGGTCGCGCCCCGCGAGCAGTGCCGCGGTGTCCGCCTCTTCCCTGGCCAGGACCTCGGTGATGTCCGCGATGCGTTTGCGCAGAGGCTGCGGGTCGATGCCGTTGGCCGTGTTGTAGGCGACCTGCTTCTCCCGGCGCCGGTTCGTCTCCTCGATGGCACGCTCCATGGAGTCCGTCACTCGGTCAGCGTACATGTGCACCTGACCGGAGACGTTGCGTGCGGCACGTCCGATGGTCTGGATCAGCGATGTCGACGAACGCAGGAAACCCTCCTTGTCGGCGTCGAGAATCGAAACGAGCGAGACCTCCGGCAGGTCGAGACCCTCACGGAGCAGGTTGATGCCGACGAGTACGTCGTATACCCCCTGGCGCAGTTCTGTGAGCAACTCCACCCGGCGGAGGGTGTCGACGTCGGAATGCAGATAGCGCACGCGCACGCCGGCCTCGCCGAGAAAGTCGGTGAGCTCTTCGGCCATCTTCTTGGTGAGCGTTGTGACGAGCACGCGCTCGTCGCGCTCAACGCGGATCCGGATCTCCTCGAGCAGGTCGTCGATCTGACCCTTCGTCGGCTTGAGCACGACTTCGGGGTCGATGAGACCCGTCGGACGGATGATCTGCTCGACCACTCCGTCGGCGATGCCCATCTCGTATTTGCCCGGCGTCGCCGAGAGGTAGACGGTCTGGCCCACGCGGTTCTTGAACTCGTCCCAGGTGAGCGGCCGGTTGTCGAGGGCGCTCGGGAGCCGGAAACCATGCTCGACCAGGGTTCGCTTGCGCGAGGAGTCACCCTCGTACATCGCGCCGATCTGAGGAACCGTGGCGTGCGACTCGTCGATGACGACGAGGAAGTCGTCGGGGAAGTAGTCGATCAGGCAGTGGGGGGCCTCCCCCGGCTCACGCCCGTCGATGTGCCGCGAGTAGTTCTCGATGCCGGAGCAGAAACCGATCTGCTCCATCATCTCGAGGTCAAAGGTCGTGCGCATGCGCAGGCGTTGCGCCTCGAGCAGTTTGCCTTCACGCTCGAGCTGGGCGAGTCGCCACTCCAACTCTTCGCGGATCGTCACGATCGCGCGTTGCATGACCTCCGTGCTCGCAACGTAGTGCGAACCGGGGAACACGGCCACCGAGTCGAGCTTGCGCACGACATCGCCCGTAAGCGGGTGCAGGCTGTAGAGCGCCTCGACCTCGTCGCCGAACATCTCGATGCGGATCGCGAGCTCCTCGTACATCGGGATGATCTCGATCGTGTCTCCGCGCACTCGGAAGTTGCCGCGCGAGAAGTCGACGTCGTTGCGCTGATACTGCATGGAGACGAACTTGCGGATGAGCCAGTCGCGGTCAACGCGCATCCCCACCTGGAGCGCCATCATCGCGTTCAGATATTCGTCGGGAGTGCCCAAACCATAGATGCACGACACGGTCGAGACCACGATGACGTCACGTCGGCTCAGTAGGGAGTTGGTCGTGGAATGCCGTAATCGCTCGACCTCGGCATTGATCGACGAATCCTTCTCGATGAAGGTGTCCGTCTGTGGAACGTAGGCTTCCGGCTGGTAGTAGTCGTAATAGGAGACGAAGTACTCGACCGCGTTGTTCGGCAGGAGTTCGCGGAACTCGTTGGCGAGCTGAGCAGCCAGCGTCTTGTTGTGCGCGAGCACCAGGGTCGGGCGCTGGACGGCCTCGATCAGCCAGGCGGTCGTCGCGGACTTTCCCGTTCCGGTCGCGCCAAGCAGGACGACATCGGCTTCTCCTGCGTTGATGCGGTTGGCGAGGTCGGCGATGGCCACGGGCTGGTCGCCGCTCGGGGTGTAGTCGCTGATGACCTCGAAGGGGCGGACGGAGCGCGTCGGTTCCATGCCCTCCAGTCTAAAGACCGGGTCCGACACCGGAACGGCCGCG
The DNA here is from genome assembly GCF_042660285.1 of Luethyella okanaganae. Taxonomy (NCBI): domain Bacteria; kingdom Bacillati; phylum Actinomycetota; class Actinomycetes; order Micrococcales; family Microbacteriaceae; genus Luethyella; species Luethyella okanaganae. The sequence continues at coordinate 1,090,599 of NZ_JBHSTP010000001.1, read as the reverse complement.
AGTCAGGAGGCGCGAACGGCACTCTCGTCTTTGATGCGCTGCCAGAGGGCGTCCGCCTGGCTCATCGTGTTGGCGAGAGAGCCGTCGGTGTCGATCACGACATCGGCGATCGCGAACCGCTCCGCGTCACTCGCCTGGGCGTCGACTCTGGCCCGCGCGTGTTCTCCGCTCAGCCCGCGTTCCTCGACGAGACGCTGGACGCGTGTCTTCTTCTGGGCATGAGCAACGACGACCAGGTCGAAGGGGTGATCGACGGCAGCCTCGACGAGCAGCGGCACGTCGTACACGACGATCGCGTCGGGGTCCTCCGCCTCAGCCTTCGCAAAGAGCTCGCTCGAAAGTCGTCGCACCGCCGGGTGCACGATGGCATTGAGCTTGTCGCGCTCGGCGGCATCCGAGAAGACGATCGCGCCGAGCGCCTCTCGGTCGAGGGTTCCATCCTTGCCGACGACCGAGTCCCCGAAGACCTCGCGGATCTTCGCGAGCCCCTCCGTGCCCGGCTCGACGACGCGACGAGCGAGCTTGTCAGCGTCGATGTGCACGGCTCCATGCTCGACGAGTCGCCTCGCGACCGTCGACTTTCCCGAGGCGATACCGCCTGTGAGTCCAATAACATACACGGAGCCAACTCTATCCATGCCAGACTCGAATGACCCCTGACAGCCCGATCGAGGAGGCCGGGTCCAGAAGGACCCGGCCCCAACGGATCAGGAGTTGCTGGAGAGCTTCTCGCGCAGAGCAGCGAGCGACTCGTCGTCCGCGAGCGTGCCGCCGACGGCGGTCTCGCTCGAGAAGGACGCGCCGGCCGAAGCGACATCGCCGCCGACGACAACCTCCTCGTTCGCGGTAGCAACCTGCTTCTTGTGCGCTTCCCAACGAGCCTGGGCCGCAGCGTACTCCTGCTCCCATTTCTCGCGCTGGGCGTCGAAGCCTTCGCGCCACTCGTTGGTCTCCGGGTCGAAGCCCTCGGGATACTTGTAGTTGCCCTGATCGTCGTACTCCGTGAGCATGCCGTAGAGGGCCGGGTCGAACTCGGTTCCCTCGGGGTCGACGCCCTCATTGGCCTGCTTGAGGCTCAGCGAGATACGGCGACGCTCGAGATCGATGTCGATGACCTTGACGAAGACCTCATCGCCCACCGACACGACCTGCTCGGCGAGCTCGACGTGCTTGCCCGACAGCTCGGAGATGTGGACGAGGCCCTCGATGCCCTCGGCGACGCGAACGAACGCACCGAAGGGGACGAGCTTCGTGACCTTGCCCGGCGCGACCTGGCCGATGGCGTGGGTACGGGCGAAGACCTGCCACGGGTCCTCCTGGGTCGCCTTGAGCGACAACGAGACACGCTCGCGGTCGAGGTCGACTTCGAGGATCTCGACGGTGACCTCCTGGCCGACCTCGACGACTTCGCTGGCGTGTTCGATGTGCTTCCACGACAGCTCGGAGACGTGCACGAGGCCGTCGACGCCGCCGAGGTCGACGAACGCGCCGAAGTTGACGATCGACGAGACGACGCCTTTGCGTACCTGACCCTTCTGGAGGTTGTTCAGGAAGGTGGTCCGGCTCTCGGACTGCGTCTGCTCGAGAAGCGCACGACGCGAGAGAACGACATTGTTGCGGTTCTTGTCGAGTTCGAGGATCTTCGCCTCGATCTCCTGGCCGAGGTACGGCGTGAGGTCGCGCACGCGGCGGAGCTCGATGAGCGACGCCGGAAGGAAGCCGCGCAGGCCGATGTCGACGATGAGACCACCCTTGACGACCTCGATGACCGAGCCGGTGACGACGCCGTCGGCGTCCTTGATCTTCTCGACATCACCCCAGGCGCGCTCGTACTGCGCGCGCTTCTTGGACAGGATGAGACGACCCTCCTTGTCCTCCTTCTGGAGAACGAGGGCCTCGACGGTGTCGCCGACGTTGACGACCTCGCTGGGATCGACGTCGTGCTTGATGGAAAGTTCGCGGGAGGGGATCACACCCTCGGTCTTGTAGCCCACGTCGAGCAGAACCTCGTCGCGGTCGATCTTCACGACGGTGCCCTCGATGAGGTCTCCGTCGTTGAAGAATTTCAAAGTCTTCTCGACCGCGGCAAGAAAGTCCTCAGCAGAGCCAATGTCGTTGACAGCTACCTGCTTGGGTGCCTTTTCGGTCGTTGCGATTGTCATGTAGTAGTTGCTCCAGTACGGACGGGATCGGGCCGCTCGTGGTAAGAAAAATTGAGTCCGCGAGAGGCATGCGAATAGGACATCACAAACGTGACATCCTAGCTTAGCCGGATTCCGCGGACTGCGGCAAGCCGAGACATTTCTGCATGATCTGGCGCGGTGCAGGCTCGGGGCTCCCCGCCATCCGGGCTACTTCTGCAGCGCCGACTTCAGGGTGTCGAGGCCGACACCGCCGAGGTCGAGCGCACGACGGTGAAATTCCTTGACAGAGAATGCCGAGCCCTCGCGAGCCTCGGCCTCATCGCGCAGCTGCTCCCAGATGCGCTGTCCCACCTTGTACGACGGCGCCTGGCCGGGCCAGCCGAGATAGCGATTGACCTCGAACCGCACGAACTGATCGCTCATGTTGACGTTCCTGCCCATGAACTCGAAGGCGTACTCCGCCGTCCACGGGCCGGAGCCATCCGGCAGCCGCTTCTGGAGATGCACGCCGATGTCCAGAACGACCCGCGCTGCACGCATCCGCTGGCCGTCGAGCATGCCCAAGCGATCAGCCGGGTCGTCGAGGTAGCCGAGCTGTTCCATGAGACGTTCGGCGTAGAGCGCCCACCCTTCGGCATGACCGGAGGTGCCTGCCAGCTGGCGCCGCCAGGTGTTGAGCTTCGCACGGTTGTAGACGGCCTGGCCGATCTGCAGGTGATGCCCGGGCACGCCCTCGTGGTAGACGGTGGTGAGCTCGCGCCACGTGTCGAACTCGGTCACCCCCTCGGGGACCGACCACCACATCCGGCCCGGGCGAAAGAAGTCGTCGGTCGGCCCGGTGTAGTAGATCCCGCCCTCCTGGGTTGGGGCGATCATGCACTCGAGGGTGCGGATCTCCTCAGGGATGTCGAAGTGCGTGGCACCGAGTTCGGTGATCGCCCGGTCGCTCGTCTCCTGCATCCATCTCTGCAGGGCGTCCGTTCCGTGCAGTTTGCGACTCGCGTCACCGTCGAGGAATGCGATCGCCTCTTCGACGGACGCGCCGGCCTTGATCTCGTTCGCGATCGATTCCTGTTCCACGACCATGCGGGCCAGCTCCTCGACACCCCATTCGTAGGTCTCGTCGAGGTCGATCTTCGCCCCGAGGAAGCGGCGGGACTGCAGGGCGTAGATGTCGCGTCCGACGGCATCGCGTTCCGTCGCGGCCTGTTCGAGCTCGTCGGCGAGGAAGGCGGCAAGCTTGCCGTAGGCGGACGCGGACGTGACCGCGCCGTTCGCGAGCTCCCGCGTCAGGGACGCGGACAGCTCCCCGTCTTCGATGGCTGCGCCGGCGACGAAGCTCGCGAAGAAGCCATCGGGCGCCGCGTGCTTGCGGGCCTGGTCCGCGACTTCGCGCACCTGACGCTTGGCCGGCGTGACTCCGTCCGCGATGCCTTTGCGGAGCGTCTCGATGTAGCCGTCGACCGCCGCCGGCAGTCTGCTGAGCCGCGCACTGACGTTCTCCCAGTCGTGCACGGTGCCGGTCGGCATGAGGTCGTAGACCTCACGAAGCCCCTGAGCGGGAGAGGCGATCACATTGAGGTCGCGGAGGTGGAGGCCCGCCTCCGAGCTCTCGACCTCGAGGGCGAGCTCGGCACGGAGATCCGTCCTCGTCACCTCATCGACAGTATCGACAGGAGTCGCTCCGTCGAGCTTCGCGATGACCTTCTTGGCCTCGGCCATCAGCTGCTCGTGCCCGGACGGCGAGTAGTCCCCGTAGCTGTCGTTCGCTTCGTCGCGACCGATGTACGTGCCGAGGGATGGCACGAGTTCGACGAGGGTATCGACCCAGTCCTCGGCGATCTGGTCGATCGCCGAGGGTGTTCGCTGCTGTTCAACCGTCATGGATCGAGACTATGGCAGCGAGCACGGATCTCTCGACGCCTCAGTGCGCGGCGTCGTCCCAGTTGGCGCCGTGTCCGAGTTGGACGTCGAGAGGCACGAGCAGCTCGGCACCCCCGCCCATTCCGGCCCTCACGATCTTCTCGAGGGCATCGGCCTCTCCGTCCGCGACCTCGAAGATCAATTCGTCGTGCACCTGCAGGAGCATGCGCGACTCCAGTTTCTGTGCGGCGATGTCGCGTTCGATCGCGATCATCGCGAGCTTCATGATGTCGGCGGCGGAGCCCTGGATCGGCGAATTGAGCGCCTGGCGCTCCGCCGCCTCGCGATGCACCCGATGAGGACTCTGCAGGTCGGGGAACGGGCGCCGACGCCCGTAGATGGTGGTCGTATATCCGTCGACCCTCGCCTGCTCTACGACGTTGCGCAGGTAGTCGCGCACCGCGCCGAAGCGGGCGAAGTAGTCGGTCATGAGCTGCCTGGCCTCCGCTGTCTCGATCCGCAGTTGCCTCGACAGACCGAAGGCGCTGAGACCGTATGCGAGCCCGTAAGACATGGCCTTGACCTTCGTGCGCATGATCGGCGACACCCCCTCCGGAGCGACTCCGAAGATGCGGGCGCCGACGAAACGGTGCAGGTCCTCGCCGGCGTTGAACGCCTCGATGAGTCCTGGGTCCTCGGAGAGGTGCGCCATGATGCGCATCTCGATCTGCGAGTAGTCGGCGGTGAGCAGCGTCTTGTAGCCTTCGCCGACGCGGAAGGCGGCGCGGATGCGACGACCGTCCTCGGTGCGGACCGGGATGTTCTGCAGATTCGGGTCGTTCGAAGCGATCCGGCCTGTCGCGGTGCCGATCTGCACATAGGTCGTATGGATGCGTCCACTCGCGTCTATCGCCTTGTCGAGGGTCTCGACGATCTGCCTCAGCTTCGTCGCGTCGCGGTGCTCGAGGAGCAGCCCCAGAAAGGGGTGCGGGTTGCTCTCCTGAAGGTCGGCGAGTGCTCCGGCGTCCGTGGAGAAGCCCGTCTTGGTGGCGCGCGTCTTGGGCATCCCGAGCTGGTCGAAGAGCACCTCCTGGAGCTGTTTTGGCGAGCCGAGGTTCACCTCGTGACCGATCTCGGCATAGGCCTTCGCCGCGATTCCGGCGACACTCTCGCCGAGCTCCTCTGAGAGGGCGGCGAGCTGGGAATGGCTCACGGCGACACCGCGGAGCTCCATCTCAGCGAGAACGGCGAGCGTCGGCATCTCGATCGCGTCGAGAACGTGCCGCGAACCGTCGTCGAGCGATGCGAGCACCACCGGCGCGACCCTGAGGGTGTACCAAGCCTGCGCCGGCGCCCCAGACGGCGAGTTCTCGTCGGGGACCAACTGGTTGACATCGGTCTGCGGCAGGGTCTCGTCGAGATAACGCTGAACGAGATCGGCGAGCGACTTCTCCTGGCCGCCCGGACGGATGAGCCATCCGGCGACGAGCACGTCGGTCGCCAGGCCGTCGAAGGCGAGGCCGGACCGACGCATCGCCTTGAGCTGCGTCTTGGCGTCGCTCATGATCTTCGGCGCGTCGCTCGCAAGCCAGGCCTCGAACGGAGCGTAGTCGGCTCGCTCCGGAATCCAGGGAAGCGTCACCGTTTCGCTCGACGTCGCGATTCCGAAGCCTATGGCCTTGCCGTCCATGAGCTCCACAGAGAGCCCGAGTCCACCCGGATGCGCGACGACCGCACGCGCAAGCCATCCGGCGAGCTCCTCGTCGAGAAGGCTCTGGGCGACCGGGATCGCGGGAGCGCCATTGCGCGCCTCGTCGACGACGGCGTCGGAGATGGCTGCCGCCGCGAGGATGCCCTCGCCACCCTCCTGCTTGAGCACGCGCTCGAGAATGCTGCGGAACTCCAGCCTGGCAAAGATGTCGCGCACGGCCTGTTCGTCGATGGGCCGACGTTCGAGTTCTGGAAGGTCGAGCGGAAGCTCGAGGTCGGTGATCAGATGGTTGAGTCTCCGGTTGCGGACGGCGTTGTCCTTCTGCTCGCGCAGGTTGTTGCCGACGACGCCCGCGATCTCGTCGGCGTGTTCGAGGATGCCGTCGAGGCTGCCGTAGAGGCCGAGCCATTTCACGGCGGTCTTCTCGCCCACCTTGGAGATGCCGACGAGATTGTCGCTGGCCTCTCCGACGAGCGCCGCGATATCGGGGTATTGCTCCGGACGGATGCCGTAGCGCTCCATGACCGCGTCCGGATCGTAGCGTTTGAGCTGCGACACCCCCTGCGTGTTGGGGTAGAGCAGCGTGACGTCGTCGTTCACGAGCTGGATCGTGTCGCGGTCCCCCGAGACGATCAGCACCCGGTACCCCTGCTCGACCCCCCGCACCGAGAGGGTGGCGAGGATGTCGTCGGCCTCGTAGTCCTCTTTCACGATCGTGCGGATGCTCAGGGCCGCCAGGGCCTCCTGCAGGAGGGGGATCTGTCCGATGAACTCGGGGGGTGTCTCGCCCCGTGTGCCCTTGTACTCGGGGTATTCCCGGGTGCGGAACGAATGGCGCGAGATGTCGAAAGCGACGGCGAGGTGGGTCGGTTTCTCGTTCCTGAGCAGGTTGATCAGCATCGAGAGGAACCCGTGGATGGCGTTCGTGTGCTGCCCGTCCTGCGTGCGGAAGCTATCGACCGGCAAGGCGTAGAACGCCCGGAATGCCAGGGAATGACCGTCGATGATGAGGAGGGTAGGCTTTTCTGCGTCCGACACAGCCCCAGCCTACAAGTCGCCCCAGACACCGGTTGGCCCGATTCGAAGGTGAACATGACCGAGATGACACAGGATGCCCTCGACTGGGCGTTGAAGCGCGGCCTGGGCACTCTCGCCGACAAGATGGGTATCGAGCTCACCGAGTTCACCGTCGAACGTGCGGTGGGACGTATGCCCGTCGACGGCAACACTCAGCCGGCGATGCTCCTGCATGGCGGCGCCTATGTGGTGCTCGGGGAGTCGCTCGGATCGATGGCCGCCAACCTCTGGGCTGGGCCGGGCAAGCTCGCCGTCGGTATCGAGATCAATGCGACCCATACCCGCTCGGCGACATCCGGCTGGGTCACCGGAGTCTGCACGCCGATCCACTTGGGCCGAACACTGACGACGCACGAAATCGCCGTGAGCGACGAGCAGGGGCGGCGCTGCTCGACCATTCGCATCACGAACCTCGTCAAGGACCTCCCGATGGGGAGCTAGCGCCCGCTTCTCGTTACTTCTTGGCGGAGAGCTGCTCGATGATCGCCTGAGCGACATCGTGCATCGTCAGGCGACGGTCCATCGACGCCTTCTGGATCCAGCGGAACGCCTCGGGCTCCGTGAGACCCATCTTCTCGTTGAGCAGTCCTTTGGCGCGGTCGACGAGCTTGCGGGTCTCGAAGCGCTCGACCATGTCGGAGACCTCTGCCTCGAGGGCGATGATCTGCGCGTAGCGCGCGAGGGCGATCTCGATGGCCGGCAGCAGGTCGTTGGGGGTGAACGGCTTGACGACGTAGGCGAGGGCGCCCGCTTCGGTCGCACGCTCGACGAGCTCCTTCTGGCTGAAGGCGGTGAGGAGGACGACGGGGGCGATGTGCCCTTTGCTCAGACGTTCCGCCGCGGAGATCCCGTCGAGCTGGGGCATCTTGACGTCCATGATGACGAGGTCGGGGCGCAACTCTGTGGCGAGGGCGACGGCCGTCTCGCCGTCGCCGGCCTCGCCGACGACCTCGAATCCGTTGTCACGAAGGATCTCGACGATATCGAGACGGATGAGGGATTCGTCTTCTGCAACGACCACGCGTCGTGGCGCAACGGGGGAGGTGTCTGTGTCGGTCACGGTGAAAGCCTACGGTATTGTGGTCGAGGTCTTGTGCGCCGGTGTGGCGGAATGGCAGACGCGGAGCACTCAAAATGCTTTGTCTGAAAGGGCGTGTGGGTTCGAATCCCACCACCGGCACGACCTCGAAGGCCCCCACTTCACCGTATTTACGGTGAAGTGGGGGCCTTCGTTCTTCTCGTCGTAGGCGACAACACGGCCTGTCATAGAATAAGGTTAGCCTTACCTAATCGGTTATCAATTCAACGACAGGAACAAACTGTGCACCGACCCGTCCGCCTCATCACAGCCGTCTTCACCGCTGCGGCACTTCTCCTCGCTGCCACCGGCTGCGGCGCATCCGCCGGCCCCTCGACGAAGTCGGCTGAGCAACGCAGCATCGCACACGAGCTGGGCGAGACCGAGATCACCGGCACGCCTGAGCGCGTGGTCGCCCTCGAGTTCTCCTTCGTCGACACGCTCCTCGTCCTGGGCGTCGACCCCGTCGGCATCGCGGACGACGACGACGAAAGCCGGGTCACGCAGCTTGCCGGGGACAAGATCGACTACGACTCGGTCGGTACCCGCTCGGAGCCGAACCAGGAGATCATCGCGAGCCTCGCCCCCGACCTGATCATCGCGGACCTCGATCGGCACTCGGCGATCTACGAGCAGTTGTCGGCCATCGCGCCGACGGTGGTGTTGAACAGCCGCGAGGGCAGTTACAAGGACATCCGCGACGGCGTGCTCACGATCGCCGACGCGCTCGGCGACGAGCCGAAAGGCGAGGCCGTGCTGGCGGCGCACGACAAGACGATGAGCGGATACGCCGACCTCATCCCGAACACGGAGACACGCACGTTCCAGCTCGCCGTCGCTCGAGACGACTCGCTGCGGCTGCACACGAGCGGTTCCTTCGACGGGGCCGTGCTGAACGCTCTCGGTCTCACGGTCGCTGTGCAGTCCGAAAAGCCCTACGAGGACGTCGATCTGGAGCGCGTCGCCGGAGTGAACCCCGGCGTGCTTCTCATCGCGACCGACGCGAACAACCCGATCACCGCGCAGTGGGCTAAGAACGCCGTCTGGACCGGCATGACCGCCATCGCGAACGGCTCCTCCTACGACGTCGACCGCAACGTCTTCACACGCTTCCGCGGCCTCCGCTCCGCCGAGCTCGTCGCGCGGGACATCCTGAGCCACGTGTACGGCACCCGCGTGTGACGACCCTCGTCAACCGTCCGCTGCCCGCGGGCGTCGTCGCGCCCGCGGGCCGTCGGCGCCCGCTCCTCACGGCGACCGTGCTGCTCGCGGTTCTGCTCGCGGGGGTCGTCGGCAGCGTCGGCATCGGCTCGAGCGCCGCGGATCCGCTGAGCTCTTTGGCCGGTCTCGCCCGCCTCGACGACGCGACCATCCTCACGATTGCGAATGTGCGTTTGCCACGCACCGTGCTCGGGATCGCCGTCGGCGCGGCTCTCGCTGTCGCCGGCTCTCTCATGCAGAGCCTGACCCGAAACCCACTGGCCTCGCCGCAGACGTTCGGCGTCACCGCCGGCGCCAGTGTCGCGATGGTCGCCACCATCGTCTACACGCCGTGGACCTCGACGCTCGGCGCCTTTCCTGCGTTGCTCGGCGGAGTGCTCGGCGGAGTGCTCGTCTGGTCGCTCGCCTCCCGCGGCAGCCTCGGTCTCGCCGCGCTCGCACTGGCCGGCATGTCCGTCCACCTCCTCCTCACCGCGCTCGTGCAGGGTATGGCCGTGCTGAACGACGCATCCGTCGACATCGTGTTCTGGCTCGCCGGCTCGATCTCGGGAGCGCAATGGAACGATGTCACCCTCGCCACTCCCCTGATCGGTCTCGGCGTCGCCACCGCGGCCGTGATGGGCAGACAACTGTCCATCCTGGCGCTGGGTCCTGAGACGGCCACGACCTTCGGGCAGAACTATGGACTCGTGTCTGCGCTCGTCGGCGCCCTGGTCGTCCTCCTCGCCGGTGCCGCGGTCGCCGTTTCGGGTCCGATCGGCTTCGTCGGTCTCATCGTCCCTCACCTCATCCGTCTGGCCGCCGGCCACCAGGAACGCTGGTCCATCCCCCTGTGCGCGCTCAGCGGGGCCACGATGGTCACCACGGCCGACGTCCTCGGGCGAGTGCTGTTCTTCCCGAGCGAGTTCCCCGCTGGGATCGTCACGGCGCTGGTCGGCACTCCCCTCTTCCTGGTGCTCGTGCGCCGGAGCCGGAGAACGTCATGACCGTCGGGATCGTGCGCATCGCCGTGCTCGCGGTCTGCCTCGTCGCGCTGTCCGTGCTCGGTATCGGAATCGGCGCCGTGTTCGTGCCGCCCGAGGCGGTGATCGCCGCGCTCGCCGACCCGAGCGCTCCTGGATCGTTCATCGTGGTGCAGTACCGACTGCCGCGGGTCGTCGGCGGCGTCCTCGCCGGAGCCGCACTCGCGGTGTCAGGGGTTCTGCTCCAGGCCGCGCTGCGGAACCCGCTCGCCTCCCCCGACGTGATCGGCGTGAGCAAGGGCGCTGGCCTCGGCGCACTGCTGGCCATCATGCTTCTGCCCGCGAGCACTGTTGCAGTGATACCGATCGCGGTCGTCGTCGGCGCGGCCGTCGCCGCGGCTCTACTCCTTCTCCTCGCCCGCGGCCGATCGGGGGTCGCCTCGATCGCCCTCACCGGGATCGCGGTGGGTGCGTTGTGCCAGGCCGGCATGCAGTTCCTGCTCGTGTCTTTCCCCGGCGACACCAACCAGGCGATGATCTGGCTCGCCGGCTCGCTCTACGGCACGACGATGCCCGAGGTGGTCCTCCTGGGCGTCTGGCTGTTCGTGTGCGCACCCCTGGTCGTTCTCGCGGGCCGCCGGCTCGACCTCGCCGGGTTGAACGAGACGAGCATGATCAGCCTCGGCACCGCACCGAACCGGCTCCGCGGCGAGTTCATCGCCCTCGCCGTCGCCCTCGCAGCCGGCGGCGTCGCCGTGGTCGGCGGGATCGGTTTCATTGGCCTGCTCGCCCCTCACCTCGCCGGTCGTCTCGTGGGCCGGCGCGCCCACCTCCTCCTGCCCGCCGCCGCCCTCCTCGGCGCGCTCCTGCTTGGCGTCGCCGATGTGCTCGGGCGCATCGTCGCCACACCGAGTGAGGTTCCGGCCGGCATCGTCACCGCCGTCGTCGGCGCACCCTACCTGCTCCACCTCCTCGGAAGGGAAACCCGCATCCGTGCCTGACACCATCAGCGCTGAACGCGCAACTGAGGCGCGCCTGCGCGCCGACGACGTGACCGTCGGCTACACCGAGACGCCCGTGTTGTCTGGCGTCACCCTCGACATTCCGACCGGCAAGATCACCGCCCTGATCGGCGCGAACGGATGCGGCAAGTCGACACTACTCGCCGCGCTCTCCCGCGTTCGTCCGCCCCGCGACGGCACCGTCCTCCTCGACGGCGCGTCAATCGCCCGCATGCCGTTGCGCGAGGTGGCGAAGAGCCTGACCATCCTGCCGCAGACCCCCATCGCTCCCGAGGGTCTGACCGTCAGGCAGCTGTGCCGGCTCGGACGAAACCCGCACCGCGGTCGGTTCGGACGGGCGAACACCGACGACGAGACGATCGTCTCCCGTGCCATCGCTGCCTGCGGCCTCCTCGAACTGCAGGACCGTGCGGTCGACGAGCTCTCCGGCGGGCAGCGTCAACGCGCGTGGATCGCGGTGGCCCTCGCGCAGGACACCCCGCTGCTGCTTCTCGACGAGCCGACGACCTACCTCGACCTCGCGCACCAGGTCGAGGTCCTGGAGCTGCTGCGCACGCTCAACCGCGAGCACGGACGCACGATCGTGATGGTGCTGCACGACCTCAATCAGGCCGCGCGCTACGCCGATCACGTCGTGGCGCTCAGCGGTGGCGGCATCCACATTGAAGGCACCCCGGCCGAGACGCTCACGGAACAGACGATCCGGCTCGTCTACGGACTCGACTGCCGGATCGTGCCGAACCCGATCGACGGGACGCCTCTGTGCATTCCGCTGTGACATGAGCGTCGCCCTCGCCGGGCCACCGTCTCCAGCATCCGCTCAGCGCTTGTAGGCCGGATCAGCGCTTGTAGGCCGGAGCGACCTCGTTGTGCGCGTCACCCACCTTGTGGACTCGGATGTCGTTGGTGGATCCAACGATTCCGGGAGGAGATCCGGAGATCACGACGACCTTGTCGCCGACTTCCGCCATGCCGTTTCCGAGCAGCACGTCGTCGATCTGGCTGAACATGAGGTCGGTGTGCGAGACACGATCGACGAGATAGGTCTGCACTCCCCAGGTCATCGCCAGCCGGCGGCGGATGCCTGGCTCCGGGGTGAAGGCGAGCATGGGGATCTTCGAACGGAGGCGGGACATGCGTCGCGCCGAATCGCCAGACTCCGTGAAGATGCAGAGATACTTGGCGTCCACGAAGTCAGCCACCTCCTTCGCGGCGAGCGTGATCGCACCGCCTTGCGTGCGCGGCCTCGCCGTGACGGGAAGGATCCGCTCGAGACCGTGCTCCTCGGTCGAGTCGATGATACGGGCCATGGTCTGCACCGTGATGACCGGATACTCCCCAACGCTGGTCTCTCCCGAGAGCATGACGGCGTCGGCCCCGTCGAGCACGGCGTTCGCGACATCCGAGGTCTCGGCGCGCGTCGGAACCGGGCTGTGGATCATCGACTCGAGCATCTGCGTCGCGACGATGACGGGCTTCGCCATACGGCGAGTGAGCTCGACGGCGTGCTTCTGCACGATCGGAACCGCTTCGAGAGGCAGCTCAACGCCCAGGTCGCCGCGGGCGACCATGATCGCGTCGAAGGCGTCGACGATCTCCTCGAGATGGTCGACGGCCTGCGGCTTCTCGATCTTGGCGATCACCGGAACGCGGCGTCCGACCTCGGCCATGATCTCGTGTACCTTCACGATGTCGTCCGCACTGCGCACGAACGAGAGCGCGATGAGGTCGGCACCGAGCTCGAGGCCCCAGCGCAGGTCGGCCTCGTCCTTCTCGGAGAGCGCGGGAACGTTGACGGCGACGCCGGGCAGGTTGATGCCCTTGTTGTTCGAGACCGGGCCGGCGACGATGACCTCGGTCCTGACGACCGTGCCATCGGTCTCCAGCACCTTGACACGCACCTTGCCGTCGTCGATCAGCAGGAAGTCCCCTGGCTTGACGTCATTCGGCAGCCCTGTGAAAGTCGTGCTGCATATCTCCTTGTTTCCGATGATGTCCTCGGTCGTGATCGTGAAGACGTCTCCTTCGGCGAGCTCGTAGGGGCCGTTCTCGAACTTGCCGAGCCGGATCTTGGGACCCTGCAGGTCGACGAGCACTGCAACGGCGCGGCCTGAGTCGTTGGCGGCCTTGCGCACGTTCTGATAGACGGTCTCGTGCACGGCGTAGCTGCCGTGACTGAGATTCATACGGCATACGTCGACGCCGGCATCGATCAGGGCTCTGATCTGCTCATAGCTCGACGACGCCGGACCGAGGGTTGCGACGATTTTCGCGCGTCTCATTCTGTTCTGCTCCGTGATTCCTGCCCTGTAGGGCGCTCGGGGATATGTTCCGTGAACGGTTCGGACAGATCTAGATCTAGATGGTGAAGCCGCGGTCGGTCGGCTTGACCGGCGACGGCAATTGCGTCTCCCCTTCAAGGTAGCGGTCGACGGCGGCTGCCGCAGCCCTGCCCTCTGCGATCGCCCAGACGATGAGCGACTGGCCACGACCGGCATCGCCGGCAACGAAGACGCCCGAGTGGCTCGTCTGGTAGGCGCCGTCGCGCTCGAGATTTCCGCGCACGTCGAACGGCACCTCGAGCTGAGGGGCGAGGTCCTGCTGTTCCGGACCTGTGAAGCCGAGGGCCAGGAGCACGAGGTCCGCCGGGATCTCACTCTCTGTTCCCGTCTTGGGAACCCGGCGGCCGTCGAGATATTCGGTCTCGGCCACCCGGATCGCCCGCAGTTCCCCCGCATCGTTCGCCAGGAATTCAACCGTCGAGGCCAGATACTGCCGCATTCCGCCCTCTTCATGGGCGCTCTGCACCTCGAACACAGTGGGGTCCATGGGCCAGGGCTGATGCTCAGGGCGACCGATCGACGGTTGCCTGCCGATGGCCAGGTTGGTGACGGAAGCCGCCTGCTGGCGGTGCGCCGTGCCGATGCAGTCGGCACCGGTGTCGCCGCCGCCGAGCACGACGACGTGCTTGCCCTCAGCCGTGATCTGGTTATCCACGTGGTCACCGGCCCCGACACGATTGGCCTGCACGAGGTATTCCATGGCGAAGTGCACGCCCAGCAGGTCACGACCGGGGATCGGCAGATCGCGCGGAACCATCGCACCGGTCGCGATCACAACGGCGTCGTAGCGGGTGCGCAGCTCGTCCCAGGTGATGTCGACGCCGATGTTCACCCCGGCACGGAAACGGGTTCCCTCCGCGATCATCTGCTGCAGACGCGCCTCGAGGTGCCGCTTCTCCATCTTGAAGTCGGGGATGCCGTAGCGGAGTAGTCCGCCGATACGGTCGTCGCGCTCGAACACGGCCACAGTATGGCCTGCGCGGGTGAGCTGCTGCGCTGCTGCGAGACCGGCCGGGCCTGAGCCGACGACCGCGACGGTCTTGCCGGTGAGTCGTCCAGGCGGGTGCGGCTGCACCCAACCGTTGGCGTACGCCTGGTCGATGATCGAGACCTCGACCTGCTTGATCGTGACGGCAGGCTGGTTGATGCCGAGCACACAGGAGGACTCGCAGGGTGCCGGGCAGAGGCGACCGGTGAACTCGGGGAAGTTGTTCGTCGCGTGCAGGCGCTCGATCGCGTCGCGCCCTTCACCCCGGTACATCAGGTCGTTCCACTCAGGGATCAGATTGCCGAGGGGGCAGCCCTCGTGGCAGAACGGGACACCGCAGTCCATACAGCGTCCGGCCTGGCGACGGAGCTGGGCAGGGTCGCCCGGCTCATAGACCTCTTTCCAGTCCATGAGACGCACCGACACCGGACGACGGGCGGGAAGCTCCCGTTCGGTCGTCGTGAGGAAGCCCTTCGGGTTAGCCACCGGTCACCTCCAGGATTCGGGTCCACACGATGTCGCCATCGGGGTCCAGTCCCTCGTCGAGGGCGTGCCGACGGGTTTCGAGCACCGCGGCGTAGTCGCGCGGCAGCACCTTGACGAAGCGATCCATCGTCTCGTCGAGAGTGGCGAGGAGCCGGTCGGCCAGCGCCGACTCGGTCTCGGCACGATGCTGTTCGAGCAGGTCGCGCACGATCTCGCGGTCCGCGCTGCCGAGCTCGTGCAGCTCGAGTTCGCCACTATCGAGCGAATCACGGTTGACCCGTTCGCGCTTGAGGTCGTACACGTAGGCTGTGCCCCCCGACATCCCCGCGCCGAGGTTGCGTCCGGTGCCACCGAGGATGAGGGCGAGACCACCCGTCATGTATTCGAGTGCGTGGTCGCCGACGCCCTCGACGACCGCGGTCGCTCCAGAGTTGCGCACGAGGAACCGTTCACCGACGATGCCGCGGATGAACATCGTCCCCTGCGTCGCGCCGTAGCCGATCACATTCCCGGCGATGACGTTGCGCTCCGCCGGGAACACGCTGTGCCGGTCCGGTCGAACGACGATCTGACCGCCAGAGAGCCCCTTGCCCACATAGTCGTTGGAGTCGCCTTCGAGCCGCAGGGTGATGCCGCTCGGTAGGAAGGCGCCGAGGGACTGCCCGGCCGATCCGGTGAGCGTGACCTCGATCGAGCCGCTCGGCAGGCCGTTCTCGCCGTGCCGCACTGTCACCTCGTGACCGAGCAGGGTGCCGACAGCGCGTTCGGTGTTGCGGATCGGCAGGGCGATCGATACGCGCCCACCGTGGTCGAGCACATTGACGCTCCGGCGGATCAGTTCGTTGTCGAAGTGCTGGGCGATCTCGTGCTCCTGCCCGCGCCGATTCTGGCGTGGCTCGGCATCCGAGAAGTCCGGTCCGACGAGTATCGGGGTGAGATCCATACCCGATGCCTTCCAATGCTCGACCGCGGCGTCGACGTTGAGCACCTCGCGGTGGCCGATGGCCTCCTCGAAGCTGTGGAAACCGAGTTCCGCGAGATACTCGCGCACCTCCTGGGCGATGAACTCGAAGAAGTTCACGACGAACTCCGGCTTTCCGCTGAAGCGTTTGCGCAACTCGGGGTTCTGGGTCGCGACGCCGACAGGGCAGGTGTCGAGATGGCAGACGCGCATCATGATGCATCCCTCGACCACGAGCGGCGCCGTGGCGAAGCCGAACTCCTCCGCGCCGAGCAAAGCACCGATCACGACGTCACGGCCGGTCTTGAGCTGGCCGTCGACCTGCACGACGACGCGGTCGCGCATGCCGTTGAGCATGAGCGTCTGCTGGGTCTCGGCAAGGCCGAGTTCCCACGGCGTCCCGGCATGCTTGAGAGAGTTCACCGGGCTCGCGCCGGTTCCGCCGTCGTGGCCCGAGACCAGGATCACGTCGGAGAGCGCCTTGGCGACTCCGGCCGCAACCGCGCCGATCCCCGACTGGCTTACGAGCTTGGTGTGGATGCGGGCCTTGGGGTTGGCACGCTTGAGGTCGAAGATGAGCTGTTTGAGGTCCTCGATCGAATAGATGTCGTGATGCGGCGGCGGCGAGATGAGTCCGACCCCCGCCGTACCGTGGCGTGTGCGCGCGATCCACGGGTAGACCTTCGTCGATGGCAGCTGACCGCCCTCACCGGGCTTGGCCCCCTGCGCGAGTTTGATCTGGATGTCGTCGGCATGCGTGAGGTACATGCTCGTCACGCCGAAGCGGCCGGAGGCGACCTGCTTGATGGCGCTCCGACGCTCCGGGTCGAGCAGACGGTCGAGATCCTCGCCGCCCTCGCCCGTGTTCGACTTGGCGCCGAGCCGGTTCATCGCGATCGCGAGCGTCTCATGCGCCTCCTTCGAGATCGAGCCGTAGCTCATCGCGCCGGTCGAGAACCGCTTGACGATCGATTCGACCGACTCCACCTCGTCGATCGGCACGGCGGGGCGCTGGCCCGCGTTGAAGGTGAACATGCCACGAAGGGTCATGAGCGTCGCCGCCTGGTCGTCGACGAGCTTCGTGTACTCGCGGAACACATCGTACCGGCGCGTGCGCGTCGAGTGCTGCAGGCGAAAGACCGTCTCCGGGTTGAACAGATGCGGCGATCCCTCGCGGCGCCACTGGTACTCGCCACCGGTCGCGAGACGCTCATGAACGGTGACAGCGGCATCCGCCGGGTAAGCGGCGCTGTGCCGAGCGAGGGTCTCGGCCGCGACCACGTCGAGACCGATGCCGCCGAGCTTGGAGATCGTTCCGGTGAAGTACTCGGCGACGAACTCGTCGTTCAGGCCGATCGCCTCGAACGCCTGAGCACCCGCATACGACGAGATCGTCGAGATGCCCATCTTGGACATGATCTTGAGCACGCCCTTGCCGAGCGCCTTGATGACGTTGCGCACGGCCTTCTCCGGCGTGACTCCGGTGATGACCCCGGTGCGCACGAGGTTCTCACAGCTCTCCATCGCCAGATAGGGGTTGACGGCGGACGCCCCGTAACCGATCAGCAACGCGACATGGTGCACCTCGCGCACATCGCCCGCTTCGACGATGAGCCCGACCTTCATTCGGTTCTCAGCCCGGATGAGGTGGTGGTGCACGGCAGCGGTCATGAGCAGCGACGGGATCGGCGCGAGGTCCTTGTTGGAGTCGCGGTCGCTCAGCACGAGGAAGCGCGCTCCGGCCGCGATCGCGTCGTCGGCTTCGCCGCAGAGCGCGACGAGCCGGTCGTGGAGGGCATCCGGCCCCTCATCGAAACGGTAGAGACCGCGAATGGTGGCCGTGGTGCGACTGCCGGGCTTGGGATCGATGTGCTGGATCTTCGCGAGCTCGTCGTTGTCGATCACCGGAAAGGTGAGCGACACCTGGCGCGCGTGTTCCGGTCCGGCGTCCAGCAGATTGCACTCGGGGCCGACAGAAGTGCCGAGCGAGGTGACGACCTCCTCGCGGATCGAGTCGAGCGGCGGGTTCGTCACCTGCGCGAACTGCTGGGTGAAGTAGTCGAAGATGAGTCGCGGACGCTCCGAAAGCACGGCGATCGGTGTGTCGGAGCCCATGGCCCCGAGCGGCTCGGCACCGGTTCTGGCCATGGGGGCGAGCAGGATGCGCAACTCCTCCTCGGTGTACCCGAAAGTGCGTTGACGGCGCACGACGGATGCCGGCGGGTGCACGATGTGCTCACGCTCCGGAAGGTCGGCGAGTTTGATTCTGCCGGTCTCGAGCCACTCGCCCCACGGTTCGGCGGCCGCCAGCTCCGCCTTGATCTCGTCGTCCTCTATGAGCCGGCCGGCGATGGTGTCGACGAGGAACATCTTGCCGGGGCGCAGACGACCTTTGCGTACGACTTTGCTCGGATCTATGTCGAGCACGCCGATCTCGCTGGCCAGCACGACGAGTCCGTCGTCGGTGACGAGGTAGCGTCCAGGGCGGAGCCCGTTGCGGTCGAGAGTCGCGCCGACGAGGGAGCCGTCGGTGAAGACGATCGCGGCCGGGCCATCCCACGGCTCCATGAGCATCGAATGGTACTCGTAGAACGCTCGACGCTCCGGATCGATGTCACTCTGGTTCTCCCACGCCTCGGGGACCATCATCATGACGGCGTGTGGCAGCGAACGGCCGGAGAGGGTGAGGAGTTCGACGACCTCGTCGAAGGAAGCCGAGTCGCTCGCCCCCGGGGTGACGATCGGCAGAAGCGGTGACAGCTCCCCGAGCAGCTCGGACTCGAGCTGCGACTGGCGGGCACGCATCCAATTGCGATTGCCCTGGATTGTGTTGATCTCTCCGTTGTGCGCGATCATCCGGAACGGCTGCGCAAGCGGCCAGGACGGGAAGGTGTTCGTGGAGTAGCGCGAGTGCACGAGGGCAAGCTTCGACGCGAACCGCTCGTCGGAGAGATCGGGATAGAACGGCTCGAGCTGCAGAGTAGTGACCATGCCCTTGTAGACGAGCGTGCGACAGGACAACGAGGCGAAGTAGATCTCAAGTTCGCGTTCGGCCCGTTTGCGCAGACGGAAAGCCTGACGGTCGAGCTGGATGCCGCCGGCCACCGCACCGCTCTCGGTCGTGTGGGTGCTCTGCACATAGAGTTGCTGGATGGCCGGCATGGCGGCACGCGCCAGATTGCCGACCTCGTCGGGGCGGACGGGCACCTCACGCCAGCCGAGGATCGTCAGTCCTTCCTCGACTGCGATCGTCGCGATCGCACGCTTGATCGAACTGCGCGCGGTCGGGTCGGTGGGCAGGAAGGCATTGCCAACGGCGTAGCGACCGACAGGGGGCAGCGCGAAGTCGGTGACGGCACGCAAGAATGCATCAGGAATCTGCGTGATGATGCCGGCGCCGTCGCCGGTGCCCGCGTCGGAGCCGACCGCCCCGCGGTGCTCGAGGTTGCGCAGGGCGTCGAGCGCGGCCGTGATGATGTCGTGCCCGGCCGTGCCACGAAGAGTCGCGACCATGGCGAGGCCACACGCGTCCTTCTCGTGGGCGGGGTCGTAGAGCCCCTGACGTTCAGGTGTTGTGCCGAACCTCGAAAACGTCGGTTGAAGCGCCATCAAAGACCGTCCTCACGAAGTGGAAACCAGGATGGGACGACGTCGGCCCGAGAACAGAGGATGTTTGCACGGCAGCCTCGGTGCAGCCGGTGCCGTGAACAGGATCGGGGGTTGCCTGGATCTAGACGCGCGCGCCGTTTGTGCTTGTGGCCTCGGCTCCGCCCGACTCCGACGATTCTGCGGCATCCTCGCTGCTCTCATCGTCATCCGAGTCGGTGTCGTCAAATTCTACATCAGGGTCGGGTCCCTTCCACTCACGCCCCGGTCGGTAAAGGGTGAGTTCGTCGCCGGCGTGTCGGCGCGCCTGCACGGCGATGACGACGATGCCGACGATCACGGCGAGCCAGGCCGCCCAGACATTTGTGCGGATTCCGAGGAACATCTCGCTCGGGTCGACGCGGATCGACTCGAAGAAGCTGCGACCCAGACCGTACCAGATGAGGTAGACGCCGAACGCCTTGCCCCAGCGCAGGCTCATTCGGCGTTCGAGGAAAAGAATGACCGCGACACCTGCGAGATTCCAGATGATCTCATAGAGGAAGGTCGGGTGGAACAGTGTCCCGGCGGGCAGTCCGACCGGGAAGGCCGGATTGCTGGACTCGATCTCGAGGCCCCAGGGCAGATCGGTGGGCAAGCCGAAGAGCTCATGGTTGAACCAGTTGCCGAGTCTGCCCATAGCCTGCGCGACGAGCATGCCGGGCGCGAGCGCGTCGGCGAACGACCAGAATCGGATGCCTGTGAGCCGGCAGCCGATGTAGGCGCCGACGGCGCCGCCCAGGAGCGAGCCGAAGATGGCGTTGCCGCCCTCCCAGATATAGAGCGTGCGCAGCAGGTCGGCGCCGGGATAGAAGTAGTCGCCGGGGTGGGTGAGCACGTGGTAGATACGCGCGCCGACGATACCGAGCGGCACGGCCCACAGGATGATGTCGAGCACGATGCCGGGCTCCGCGCCGCGCTTGGTGAGGCGGCGGCTCGTCATGATCGTCGCGACGATGATGCCGGCGAGGATGCAGAGGGCGTAGGCGTGGACTCGGAAGATCCCGATGTCGAAGTAGCTCCAGTCCGGGCTCGGAATGCTCAGAGGTGCAAACACCAGTTGATTAACCTTTCTTCGCGGCCGCACGTTGGGCGTGGCCGGCCGTAGCCTTCGGCGACTGCATCAGCCGGCGCAGTCCGCCTCGGTCAATTTATCTTAGTTCGCCGTGTTCGCGGTCCGGGTGCCGGCCGCGAGGTCTCTCGCGAGGGCGCCGACCGCGTCGACTCCGCCATCGCCGAGCGCCTTGACGAGCGCAGAGCCCACGATCGCGCCGTCCGCGTAGCCGAGGATCTCGCGCACCTGCTCGGCCGTCGACACTCCCAGGCCGACGCAGGCGCTCGTCGATCCCGCGGCGCGCAATCGTCCTACGAGGGCGCGGGCGGCTGTGTCGACGTCGCTGCGGGCGCCCGTGATTCCCATCGTCGAGACGGCGTAGACGAAACCACGGCTGGCTTCGACGGCCTGATGCAGTCGTTCGTCCGAGGAGGAAGGCGCGGCGAGGAAGACCCGGTCGAGGCCGGTGCGTTCCGACGCCGCGATCCAGTCGGCTCCCTCGTCGGGAATGAGGTCCGGCGTGATGAGACCGGCTCCCCCGGCATCCGCGAGGTCGTCGGCGAAACGGTCGACACCGTACTGCACGACGGGGTTCCAATAGGTCATGATCAGCACGGGTGCCTGGACTTGCGCGGCGATGGCCGAGACGGCCGCGAAGCCGTCGCGCAGCCGGAAACCGCCGGCGAGGGCGCGCTGCGTCGCCGCCTGAATGACCGGCCCATCCATGACCGGGTCGGAATAGGGCAGACCCAGTTCAAGCGCATCGACGCCGTTCTCGACGAGCGCGACGGCGGCGTCGATGCTCTCGGCGAGGCTCGGAAAGCCGACGGGCAGGTAGCCGATCAACGCTCCGCTGCCGGCGTCGACACGAGCGCGGATGACGTTCTCGACGCCTCTGCTCGCCGCGTTGCTCATGACTGCTCCGCCCCGGCGTCGATGAGGTCGAAATATCGGCCCGCCGTCTCCATGTCTTTGTCGCCGCGGCCACTGAGGTTGACCAGGATCGTCGTGTCTGCGCCGAGCGCCGTTCCGAGTTCGAGAGCGCCGGCGAGGGCGTGCGCCGACTCGATCGCCGGGATGATCCCCTCCGTGCGGCTCAACAGGCGCAAGGCGCTCATGGCCGCGGCATCCGTGATCGGCAGATAGGAGGCCCGGCCGATGCTCGCGAGCCAGGCATGCTCCGGGCCGACGCCCGGATAGTCTAGGCCGGCTGAGATGGAGTGCGACTCGATCGTCTGGCCGTCGTCGTCCTGCAGCAGGTAGCTGCGTGCGCCGTGCAGCACCCCGGGACGGCCTTTCGTGATGGTCGCCGCGTGACGGAGCGTTTCGGAGCCCTCGCCACCGGCCTCGAAGCCATAGAGCGCGACCGAGGGGTCGTCGAGGAAGGCGTGAAAGATGCCCATCGCGTTCGAACCGCCGCCGACACAGGCCACGACCGCCGTAGGCAATGCGCCGGTGAGGTCGAGCACCTGCTGACGCGCCTCTTCGCCGATGATCTTCTGGAAGTCGCGGACCATCGCGGGGAACGGGTGCGGACCGGCGACGGTTCCGAAGATGTAGTTGGTGTTCTCGACGTTGGTGACCCAGTCCCGCATCGCGTCGTTGATGGCGTCTTTGAGGGTGCGCGAGCCGGTCTTCACCGGGATCACCTCTGCGCCGAGCAGACGCATGCGGGCGACGTTGAGCGCTTGGCGCTCGGTGTCGACCTCGCCCATGTAGACGACGCAGTCGAGGCCGAAGAGAGCGGCGGCCGTCGCCGTCGCGACGCCGTGCTGACCCGCTCCGGTTTCGGCGATGACACGCGTCTTGCCGATGCGCTTGGTCAGGAGTGCCTGCCCGAGAACATTGTTGATCTTGTGCGAACCCGTGTGGTTGAGGTCCTCGCGTTTGAGGATGATGCGCGCGTCGCCCGCGTGCCTGGCGAACCGCGGCACCTCGGTGACGATCGACGGGCGGCCCGTGTAGTTCTTGTGCAGTTCGGCGAGCTCGGCCGCAAAGGCCGGGTCCTGCCGGGCGAGGGCATACGCCTCGGAGAGTTCGTCGAGGGCCGCGACGAGGGACTCGGGGACGAAGCGTCCGCCGAAGTCGCCGAAGTACGGCCCGCTTTCATTGCGGAGAGACATTTAGACCGCCAGGAATTCGGAAAGGACATGGATCGGGTCGCCCGTGACGAGCGCTTCGCCGACGAGGACGACATCGGCGCCGGCAGCCCGGTAGCGCGCGACATCCGCCGCCGTCTTGACGGCGGACTCGGCGACACGGACGACACCGGCCGGAAGCCGGCCGGCGAGTGCGCCGAACAGGTTCTGGTCGAGCTCGAAGGTGGAGAGGTCGCGGGCGTTGACGCCGACGAGCCTGGCTCCGATGTCGAGAGCTCGGTCGACCTCGTCGGCGCTGTGGGTCTCGACGAGTGCCGTCATCCCGAGCCCCGTAACGAGTTCGTGCAGCGAGGCGAGCACCGGCTGCTCGAGCGCTGCGACGATGAGGAGAACCATATCGGCACCTGCTGCTCGCGCCTCGAAGACCTGGTAGGGCGTCGCGACGAAGTCCTTGCGCAGCACGGGAATTCCCACGACTGCCCGCACGGCCTCGAGGTCGGCGAGCGATCCGCGGAACCGCCTCTCCTCGGTCAGGACGCTGATCGCGCTCGCTCCGCCCACCTCATAGGCGGCGGCGAGCGCTGCCGGATCGGGGATCTCGGCGAGAACACCCCTCGAGGGGCTGGAACGCTTGACCTCGGCGATGATCTTCACTCGGTCGGCAGGCTGAAGCGCCGACAACGCGTCGATTGCCGGTGACCGTTCGAGCGCTTGCGCTTCGACGGTGGCGAGTGGGCGGATCAGCGAACGACGCTCGGCGTCTTCAACCGCCCCGGCGGTGAGCTCGGAGAGCACCCGCTAGTGGTCTTTCGGTGAGTACTTCGGTCCGTTCACACCGTAGCCGGATCGAGCAAGGATCCAGCCGACGATGAGCCCGGCCGCGAGCAGAGCGGCCGACGCCCAGACCAGCCAGGACAGGTTGAGAACGAAAGCAATGGTGCCGATCGTGAAAGCGGCGAGCATGATGATGACAGAGGTCCACGCGGCCGGCGAATTGCCGTGGCCTGGCTCGACTGACTCTGTGCTCATGGTTCTCCTTAGGTGGATCGTCGTGCGAGGAAAGTCTAGCGGTTGGCGAGCGTTTGCCTGGGCAGGCACGGTCACACGGTCGGGTCGTCGCCGCGGCTGAGCTCGTCCCAGGTGTCGACCGAGTGGTCCGCGGCGTCTTCGAGAGCCGGCTCCACCGGCTCGAGGCGCACCGCCTGATAACGACGAGACGACTGCGGCCATCGCCGGGCGGTCACGATCGCGGCCAGCCCGGCGACGACCATGAGAGGGGCGGCGATCATCGCGACCACTGGCCACCCGGTCGCTGAGGAGGAGACGACAAGCGAGGCGATCGACTCCCGGCCCGCGACCCCGGTCGCCGCCGTGACGGCCGACGACGCAGACCCGGCCGGGTCTGCGAACGCAAATGCCGCCGCGAGGAAAACGCTGGCACCGAGCAGGATCTCGAGCAACCCGAGAACGGTGCGGAAGACCACTCCGGCAATGGCGAGAGCCCCCGCGAGGGCGAGGCCGGAGAGCGCGAAGGCGGTGAGCGCGGGGGCGGCTACGGCACCTGGGATGTCGAGTGCGAGCGTCGCATCGTTCGCCTCGGCCAGGTTCACGGTGAACCATGTCTGGGTCCATGCGAGCAGCGTGAGCCCGCTCGCCAGCACGACAAGCAGCATGGTGCCGTACTTGAGACGCTTCGGCGACATCATTCCGCGCCGACTCGGCGCATGGCGTTGGCGACGGCGATGGCGCGAAGCGGCGCAGCGGCCTTGTTCTGCGACTCCTGGAACTCGCTCGCGGGATCCGAGTCGGCGACGAGGCCGCCGCCGGCCTGCACGTGCGCGACTCCGCCGATGATGGTCGCCGTGCGAATGGCGATGGCGAGATCAGCATCCCCGGCGAAGCCGAAGTATCCGACGACACCGCCATAGACACCTCTCTGGGCGGGTTCGAGCGCGTCGATGATCTGGAGCGCGCGAGGCTTGGGTGCCCCAGACAACGTGCCGGCCGGGAACGTCGCGCGGAAGACATCGATGGCATTGGCCGATGGGAGGAGATCGCCCTCGACCGAGGAGACGATGTGCATGATGTGGCTGAACCGCTCGATGCGCATGAACTCGGTCACCTCGACGGACCCGGCCGCGCAGACCTTGAGCAGGTCGTTCCTGGCCAGGTCGACGAGCATGAGGTGCTCCGCCCGCTCTTTTGCATCGGCGAGCAGTTCGATCTCGAGGTCGGCATCCTCCTCGGGTGTCGCACCTCGCGGCCTGGAGCCGGCGATCGGATGCGTGAACACCCGGTCGTTCTGCACCTTGACGAGCGCCTCGGGCGAAGAGCCGACGATCCAGTATGGCTCCCCTGCCGGCGACTCGAGGCTCAGCAGGTACATGTACGGGCTCGGGTTGAGGCTGCGTAGCACTCGGTAGACATCGATCGGGTGCGCCGTGCATTCCTCGTCGAAACGTTGGGAGATGACGACCTGAAAGATGTCGCCGTCACGGATGTGCTCCTTGGAGCGGTCGACGGCCGCGAGAAAGTCCTCGCGGCGGGTACGCGGGCGCGAATGCGCCGGGGTGTCGAGGTCGACCTCGGCGAGCCAGGCCTCTGACGGTCGGGCGAGCCTGGTCTGCAACGCGTCGAGTCTCGCCTGGGCGTCCGCCCAGAGGGCGTCCACGGACTCGGTCCCGTCGTTGAGCACGTTCGCGATGAGCTGGACCGTGCCGAACTTGTGGTCGAGCACGACGAGGTCCGCGACGAAGCTGAAGGCCTGTCCTGGCACGTCGTAGTCGGCGGGCGGGCGATTCGGCAAGCGCTCGATCTGACGGATCGCCTCCCAGCCGATGAAGCCGACGAGCCCACCGGTGAGCGGGGGCAACCCTGGGATGCGCGGCGTCTGCCAGCGTTCGTAGAGGTGCTCGAGCGCGGCCAGCGGCGGGAGCTCGGCCGCCGCGCCGAGAGCGCGATCGGCCGAGACTCCGTAGTCGATCCAACGCACGACGTCATCGTCTTGACTCAGAACTCCGAAGGACGAGACTCCGACGAAGGAGAACCGCGACCAGATGCCACCCTGTTCAGCCGATTCGAGCAGGAAGCTGCCCGGTCGGCCCGCTGCGAGCTTGCGATAGATCCCGACGGGCGTCTCGCCATCGGCGAACAGCTCACGGAGCACCGGGATGACCCGGTGATCGGCGGCGATCGCGTCGAAGCGAGAACGCGTGGTCGAGCCTGCCGTGGTCATGCCTGCCGGGGCATCCGTCATGTCGTGGACTCCTGAGCGTTCGTTACGGGAAGACGACGGGGTCGAGCGGATCGACGTCGAAGCAACTGCGTGCACCCGTGTGACAGGCGACACCCACCTGTTCGACCTGCACCAACAGGGTATCGCCGTCGCAGTCGAGCGCGGCTGCGCGCACGAACTGGGCGTGCCCTGAGGTGTCGCCCTTGCGCCAGTACTCCTGGCGCGAGCGTGACCAGAAGGTCACCCGCCCCTCTGTGAGTGTGCGGCGCAGAGCCTCGGCGTCCATCCACCCCATCATGAGCACCTCGAGGGTGTCCCACTGCTGGATGATCGCCGGGAGCAAGCCGTCGGCCGAGAACACGGCACGGGCCACGACCTTCTCGGTCGCGGCGGACTCCACGTTCATGTGCGCACCATCATGCCTTCCCGCGCGAGTTCGCGCTTGACGTCGCCGATCGTGAGTGCTCCGTTGTGGAACACGGATGCAGCGAGCACGGCATCCGCCCCGGCGGCGATCGCCGGCGGGAAGTCCTCGACCCTGCCCGCGCCGCCCGAGGCGATCACCGGCACGGTTGCGAACTCGTGCATGAGCGCGATCAGCTCGAGGTCGAAGCCCTGCTTCATGCCGTCCGCGTCGATGGAGTTGACGAGCAGCTCACCCACTCCCAGCTCGATGGCTCTGCGCGCCCAGTCGAGGGCGTCGAGCTCGGTCTCCGTGCGTCCGCCGTGCGTCGTCACGACGAAACCGGACTCCGTGCGTTCCGAGCGTTTGACGTCGAGCGAGAGCACGAGCACCTGGGATCCGAAGCGGTCGGCGATCTCGGCGATGAGCGCCGGACGCGCGATCGCGGCGCTGTTCACGCCGACTTTGTCGGCACCGTTGGCCTGCAAGCGGGAGACATCCTCTACACCGCGCACTCCCCCGCCGACGGTGAGAGGAATGAAGACCTGCTCGGCGGTCGCCCGCACCACCTCGTAGGTCGTCGAGCGGTTGTCGACGGTCGCGGTCACATCGAGGAAGGTCAGCTCGTCGGCACCCTGCTCATAGTAGGAGCGTGCGAGTTCGACCGGGTCCCCGGCATCGCGGAGGTTCTGGAAGTTGACACCCTTGACGACACGACCGTCGGCGACGTCGAGGCAGGGGATCACCCGCACGGCGAGGGTCATGACCTTCTCCCTACAGCCGCGCGGCGTGGATCGAGCTGACGAGGATCGCGCGCGCACCGAGTTCGTAGAGCTCGTCCATGACATGATTGGTCTCCGCTCGCGGGACCATGACGCGCACGGCCACCCAATCGGGGTCGTGCAGGCTCGAAACCGTCGGGGATTCGATGCCGGGGGCGAGTTCGCAGGCGTCGTCGAGGAGAGCGACCGGGATGTCGTAGTCCATGATCACGTACTGGCGCGCGACGAGCACCCCCTGCAGCCGACGCAGCAACGTGGACGAGCCCGGCTTCTCGTTGCCGGAGCTGATGAGCACCGCGGTCGACTCCAGGATGACCGGGCCGAAGATCTCGAGCCCGGCCTTGCGTAACGTTCCTCCCGTTGAGACGACGTCTGCGACCGCGTCGGCCACGCCGAGGCGCACGGCCGACTCGACCGCCCCGTCGAGTTTGACGAGCTCGACCTCGACGCCGTTCACGGCGAGGAAGTCGCCCACGAGACCGGGGTAGCTCGTGGCGACACGCACCCCGCGGAGATCATCGAGGGAGGCGAAGCGCTCGGCGGGCCCGGCGAAACGGAAGGTGGACTCGCCGAAGCCGAGTTCCGCGGTCTCCTCGGCTGCCGAGCCGGAGTCCAGCAGCAGGTCACGACCGGTGATTCCGACGTCGAGGGCGCCGGAGCCGACGTAGGTGGCGATGTCTCGCGGGCGCAGGTAGAAGAACTCCACGCCGTTGCGGGGGTCGGCCGTATGCAACTCGCGTGGATCGCGGCGGCCGGTGTATCCGGCCTCGAAAAGCATCTGCGCGGCTGTCTCGGACAAGGAGCCCTTGTTGGGCACGGCAATTCTCAGCATCTGAGCACTCTCTGGGGTCATCGGGAAGGTGGACATCGTCGCAGCTGTCAGCGCGTTACAGATGTCGGTACACATCGGCTGGTGTGAGCCCCTTGGCCAGCATGAGCACTTGCAGGTGGTAGAGCAGTTGCGATATCTCCTCCGCGGTCTCGGAGTCACCCTCGTGCTCGGCTGCCATCCACACCTCTGCGGCCTCCTCGACGATCTTCTTGCCGATGGCATGCACGCCGGCGTCGAGTTCGAGCACGGTGCCGGACCCTTCCGGCCGGGTGCGTGCCTTCTCGCTCAGCTCGGCGAAGAGGTCGTCGAAAGTCTTCACCCCTACAGGCTACTAGTGCCGATGAGGGTGTGATGCCGCTGCGGCCCGCAGACGGGCGATCTGCTCGGCGGGATCGTCTGCGTTGAAGACGGCGGAGCCGGCGACGAAGGTGTCCGCTCCCGCTTCGGCGGCGACAAGAAGGGTCTCCTCGGTGATTCCGCCGTCGACCTGAAGCCAGATGTCGAGCCCTGCAGCCCCCACGGCGTCCGCGACCCGGGAGAGCTTGGGCATGACGGAGGAGATGAACCGCTGGCCACCGAAACCCGGCTCGACCGTCATGACGAGGATCTGATCGAACTCGGGAAGCATCTCCAGGTAGGGTTCGACCGGTGTGCCCGGTTTGATGGCGAGGCCGGCGCGCGAGCCGATCGAGCGGAGCGCTCGGGCGAGCGCGATCGGCTCCCCCGCCGCTTCGGCATGAAAGGTCACCGAGAACGCGCCGGCCTCGGCATACCCGGGCGCCCACCGGTCCGGGTCGTCGATCATGAGGTGCACGTCGAGCGGAAGCGGCGAAACCTCCTGCAACCGCTGCACCATCCCGAGGCCGAAAGTGAGGTTCGGCACGAAGTGATTGTCCATGATGTCGACGTGCACGAGGTCGGCGCTGTCGATGCGGCCGAGCTCGCTCTCGAGGTTCGCGAAGTCGGCGGAGAGAATGCTCGGGTTGATCCTGGTCGACATGCTCTCACCCTAGCGACCCCGATCTATCTGGCGACAGTGACTGGCGACAGTGAAGGGATGAGGACTCAGCTCTTGCGGATCAGCGCGATGAACATGGCGTCGGTGCCGTGACGATGCGGCCACAGTTGAACGGTCGACCCGTCACCGGGGAGGTCGAGCGGATGTCGCACGATCCCCTCGACAACGGCACGGGTCGGCATGTGCGCGATCACGTCGCCCCAGCGGGCGAGACCACCACGTACGACGCCGACGGTCTCGCCCATGTGCGGCGAGCAGGTCACATACGCGAGGATGCCGCCCGGTTTGAGCGCTTTCACGGCCGAGTCGAAGAGTTCGCCCTGCAGGGCGGAGAGCGCCGCGACGTCGCGAGGCGACTTGCGCCAGCGTGCCTCGGGGCGGCGTCGCAGCGCGCCGAGGCCCGTGCACGGAGCGTCGAGCAGGATACGGTCGAAGGTCTTCGGATGCTCGTCGCCGATCGTCGTCCCGTCGAGCTCCCACACGGGAACCTCGACGGGAACTCCCTCGAGGGCCTTGCGCACGAGCTGAGCCCTGGCCGGCACGGGCTCGTTGGCCACGAGTTCGGCACCGCCGAGGCGGGCCTCCGCTGCGAGCAAGGCAGCCTTCCCTCCTGGACCGGCGCACAGGTCGAGCCACCGCTCGCCCTCGCGCACGGCCGCCGCACGGCTGAGTGCGAGCGCGGCGAGCTGGGAGCCTTCGTCCTGGACCCGAACCGCACCGCCATGTCGTCTCATGACGGCGAGCGGATCGCCTGAGGCGAGCTCGTGGCCGATCGGCGAGAAGTGGTCGGCGGGGCCGAGCCTCGCCGCGTCGACCTCGTCGATCAGCCCCGGAAGCGCGACCAGGTTCACCGCAGGGGCGGCGTTGTCGGCGTCGAGCAACGCCTCGAGCTCGCCTGCCCGCCCTTCGGCGTCGAGAGCCTGCCGCAGCACACGCACGACCCATTCCGGGTGGGAGTACACGGCGGCGATGCGATCGTCGTCGCTCGCGGCCTCATCGCCGACCCAGCCGCGCCACTCCTCCAGGGAACTGCGCGAGATCGTACGGAGGACGCCGTTGGCGAAACCCGTGGCCGAACGGGATGCGACCCCCCGCACCAGCTCGACCGACTCGTTCACGGCGGCGTGCGTCGCAACGCGCGTCGCGAGCAGCTGATGCGCACCGAGCCGCAGCGCATCGAGCACGGGAGGGTCGATCTCGTCGCAAAGCCGGCCGGCGGCGAGCTCGATCACCCGATCGTAGAAGCCCCGCATGCGCAGGGTTCCATAGCTGAGCTCGGTCGCGAGCGCCGCGTCCGCGGTGCCGAGGCCGGCTCTCCGAATACGGGTCGGCAGGAGCAGGTTCGCGTAGGCGTCTGAGTCACGCACCGCAGAGAGCACCTCATAGGCGACCCGCCTGGCGGGCTGCACGGGCGATGAGACAGTTCCCGAACGTCGACGCCGGCCACCCGGCCGCCCAGCCCCAGTGCCGTCGCTCATCGTGCGATCACCTCGTCTGCCGTCACGCCGCGCCACCAATCGGCGGCGGGCATCCCGGTTCTCCCGAATGGTTGCACTCGCACCAGCTCGAGCGGCTCGGTTACCGTTCCGACCAGGACACGACCGGCGAACGAGCGGATGACACCAGGGGGAGGCGATGCGGCGCCCCGCACCCGGCGCATCTCGAGCACCTTGAGTCGAGTGCCGTCGATCGTTGTGAAAGCGCCCGGCTCGGTCGTGACTCCGCGGTACCGGTCATAGACGGCTGCCGCTGGCCTCATCCAATCCATCCGGGCGTCGTCGAGGCTGAGCTTGCCGGCCGAGGTCGGCGGACCGTGCTGAGGCCGGGCGACCGCGGTGCCGTCGGCCAGGGCGGCGACAGTGCCGACGAGCACTCCGGCGCCGAGTCCGCTCAGCCTCTGCAGCAGCACGTGAGCCGTCTCGTCGTCGTCGATCGGCTGCTCCTCCGCGGAGAACACGTCGCCAGCGTCGAGTTCCTGCACGAGTTGAAACACGGACACCCCCGTGACCCGATCGCCGGCCATGATCGCTCGTTGCACCGGGGCGGCGCCCCGCCAGCGCGGCAGCAGCGAGAAGTGCAGATTGATCCAGCCGAGACGCGGCGAGGAGAGCAGCGGTTCGCGCACGAGTCCGCCGTAGGCGACGATCACACCCAGATCGGGCCGCAGTTCTTCGATCCGTGCGGTGACGCCCTCGTCGAGGCGATTCGCCGCGACGACGGGCAGACCGAGCTCCGCGGCCGCCTGAGCGATGGGAGACGGGGTCAGCACCCGCTTGCGTCCGAGCGGGGCGTCCTCCCGGGTGATCACGGTGACGACCTCGTGCTGCGTGGACGCGAGCGAGCGCAGGCTCGGAACCGCGGCTTCCGGGGTTCCGGCGAAAACAAGTCTCATGCTCTAAAGGATCTCCGGATCGTCGAATCGTACTTTGAGTGTAGGCGCGGGACGATACCCGTCGCCGCGCGGGGACTTGCGACGCCTGCTCGCGACGCGGACGATCGCCGCGCGCAATCGGCCGGCCACCTCGGCGCCAGCACCGTAGTCGAAACGCACTATCGCCCGCACGAGCCCGTCGCCGGCTGGCACGGGACCGAGAACATCGACACCGCCCGGTTCGCCAAGCTCGCCGAGAGCGTCACCGACGACCTCGGCCGTGCCGGCGACGGACGCCGTACGCACGGCCGGCGGAAACCGTAGCGATCGCCGGTCCGCGAGTTCGTTGGCCGCCCAGGCCTCCTGCCGCCAGGTGCCGAGGGCGGTCGCGAGCGCCCCCCCGACCCCGACGAGGAGCACGGGAGCACCCTGAGCGGCAAGGGCTGCCGCGTTCGACCACCACCGCAGACAGTCCTCACCGACACGCAACGACTCGCGCGCGAGCATCCGTTCGCCGTCGAGGAGCAGCACCGCGCGATAGCCGCCATCAGCGATGGGTTCAGCACCGCGAGTGGCGATCACGAGAGCCGGACCGTCACCGACCGTGAGAAGCGGCCGTTCGCCGTCCGCTACGACGATACGCTCCCCTGGGAAGGCACGACCGAGGTCTTCGGCCGTGCGCCCCGCTCCGATCGTGACGGTGCGCAGACCGCGTCCGCCACAGTTTCCACAGGACCAATCGCCCACAATGGCTCCGCACCAACGACACGACGGCGCCGAATGCGCAGAGGCCAGACCGAGCGGACCCTGGCACCGAGCGCATCGGGCCGCGTCGCGGCATTGCGCGCACGCGACAACCGGCGCATACCCGGGATGAGCCACCTGCACGAGGACCGGGCCGTGCTCGAGGGCGGCGCGCGCCTCGCGCCACGCCGTCGATGGGATGCGCGCCGCCTGCGCGAGCGGTTCGTTCGCAGCCTGCTGTGCGGTTGCGACGATCTTCGGACGAAGCATGCGATCGGGGGCGGCCTCCTGCAGCCAGCCGATCTCCACGAGTCGCTGCGTCTCCGCGCTGCGCGAATGGCTCAGGAGCACGAGACCGCTCCCGCTCTGCTCCTGGCGCACGAGCGCGACGTCCCGCGCGTGGGCGTACGGACTGAGCGGTTCGGCGTACAGGGGGTCGCCGTCGTCCCAGAGTGCGATGAGACCCACATCATGCGCCGGGGCATAGAGAGCGGATCGATTGCCGATGACGATACGCGGCCTCGCTTCGAGACAAGCGAGGAAGGAGCGATAGCGATCCGGGTTCGACTGACGCGCATCGAATCGGGTCACGAGCGTGACGGGGACCACAGCGGCGAGTGCGGCCTGCAGTTGCTCCTGGTCGCGAAAGTCGGGAACGGCGAGGATCGCGCTGCGACCCTGGGCGACTGCGGCGGATCCCAGTTGTGCGAGCGTGAGCGCCCATTGCCCGATCCAAGTGCCGTCCGCACCCCGGACGAGATTCGGCATGGCCTTCACGGCGAGCCTCTCCCCCGCAGCGACCGCCTCCACGAGAAGGGCGTCCGAATATCCTGTGATCTCGGTCGAAGACCGGGCTGACACGACGCGGGCGCTACCATCCGCGGATACCGCGGCATCCTGCGCCGCGACCCATGCCCTCTCCACCCGTACCTGTCGTGGCGGGACGGCGAGACGCACCACGTCGATCGCGCTGCCTGCGCCGCGATCGGCTACCCGGCGCGCGAGCGCCCACACCTCCGGTCGCAGCACCGGCACGGTCGACACGATGGCCTCGATGTCGCTCAAGGCGCCCTCGAAGCCCGCGTCGTCGGCGAGTTCGACGATGTAGCCGTCGGCGATCCGGCCGGCTGAGCGGAACGGCACCTTGACCCGCACACCCGGCGAAGCCTCGTCGGCGAGCTCCGACGGAACCCGATAGTCGAAGAGGTGGTCGAGTTGCGGCAGCGGCGTGTCGATCAGCACCCGAGCCACGAGGCCGGTGCGCGCCATCGTCAGAGCCCGGCTGCGCTTCTCAGATCGTCGACGCGGTCGAGGCGCTCCCAGGTGAAGTCGGGAAGTTCCCGACCGAAATGCCCGTAGGTCGCCGTCTGGGCATAGATCGGTCGGAGCAGATCGAGTTCCTGGATGATCGCCGCCGGTCGCAGATCGAAGACCTCGCGGATCGCCGCGGTGATCCGCGCATCCGAGAGTCTGCCGGTGCCGAATGACTCCACATAGAGGCCGACGGGGGCCGCCTTGCCGATCGCGTAGGCGACCTGCACCTCGAGGCGGTCGGCGAGACCGGCCGCCACCGCGTTCTTCGCGACCCAGCGCATGGCGTAAGCCGCGGAACGATCGACCTTCGAGGGGTCCTTGCCGCTGAATGCCCCCCCACCGTGACGGCTCGACCCACCGTAAGTATCGATGATGATCTTGCGACCGGTGAGCCCAGCATCCCCCTGCGGCCCGCCAACCTCGAACCTGCCGGTCGGGTTGATGAGGACCTTGAGGTCGTCGGTCGTGAGCTCGACGGCGCCGAGCAACGGGCGAATGACGAGTTCGTCGATCTCGCTGCGCAACTGTTGCTGGCTGACCTTCGGCGAATGCTGTGTGGAGAGCACGACCGTGTCGATCGACCGCGGGACGATGCCGTCATATCCGATCGTGACCTGGGTCTTGCCATCCGGTCGCAGATAGTCGACCTCGCCGGACTTTCGCACCTCGGCGAGACGCTCGGCCAGTCTGTGGGCCAGCCAGATCGGAAGCGGCATGAGCTGCGACGTCTCGGTCGTGGCGTAGCCGAACATGATGCCCTGGTCTCCGGCGCCCTGGCGGTCGTAGTCGTCGACGCTCGCCAGCTCACGACGCTCGTAGGCGTTGTCGACGCCCTGTGCGATGTCCGGCGACTGGCCGCCGATCGAGATGGAGACGCCGCACGAGCGGCCGTCGAACCAGACGTCTGAGGAGTCGTAGCCGATCGAGGTGACGCGGTTGCGCACGATCGAGGGAATCTCGACGTAAGCATCGGTCGTGACCTCGCCTGCGACATGCACGAGTCCCGTGGTCACCAGGGTCTCCACGGCGACACGGCTGTACGGATCCTTGGCGAGGAGCGCGTCGAGGATGCTGTCCGAGATCTGATCGCAGATCTTGTCCGGATGACCTTCTGTGACCGATTCCGAGGTGAAAAGGCGAAGCTCGCTCATCTGGCCTGTCTCTGTTTGCGGTGGAAGTCTGCTGGTGCTGAGGTTCTAGGTCCGGGAGTCGCGCACCAGCAGGGATGCGACGATGTCGAGGATGCCGTTCGCCACCGACGATTTGCTGCCGGAGGCCTCAACCACCTTATCCCCGGTCGCATCGAGCACGATCACTTCATTGCTCTCGGTGGCGAAACCCTCGTTCCAGCCGACCCTGTTGAGGACGAGAAGGTCGGTTCCCTTGCGCAACGCTTTTGCGCGTCCGAGATCGAGCAGCCTGGCGTCGTCACGTTCCGTCTCGGCCGCGAAACCGACCAGGACCAGACCGGGCGCGCGAGCCTCCGCGAGCCCGGCGAGGATGTCCGGGTTGCGCACGAGCTCGAGGCTCAGAGTGTCTCCCTGCTCTTCCTTCTTGATCTTCTCGTTGCGTACCTCGGCTGGACGGTAGTCGGCGACGGCCGCCGCCATGATCACGACGTCGGCGCCGCTCATGGCCGCGGTCACGGCCACCTGCAGCTCGAGGGCCGTCGACACCTGGACGACCTCGATGCCAGCAGGTACCGGAACCTCGAGATGAGCGGCGACAAGCACCACACTCGCGCCCCGCGCTCTCGCCGCCTCGGCGACGGCGACGCCCTGACGGCCACTCGAGCGGTTGCCGAGGAACCGCACGGGATCGAGCGGCTCACGCGTACCGCCGGCACTCACCACGACGCGTCGGCCGGCGAGGTCCTGCGTGATCCTGGTCGGTCCTCGGCTAGTACCCACGCCTCCGACGACAGCGAGTGCCGTGGCGACGATCATGTCCGGCTCCTCCATGCGCCCTGGACCGGAGTCCTCTCCTGTGAGCTGACCGACCGCCGGCCCGACGATCGTGACGCCGCGAGAACGCAGCGTCGCCACGTTGGCGATCGTCGCCGGGTTCTGCCACATCTCGGTGTGCATGGCGGGGGCGATGACGAGCGGGGCCGCGCTCGCGAGGATCGTGTTGCCGAGCAGGTCGTCAGCCAGTCCGGCGGCGAGTTTGGCCATCGTGTTCGCGGTCGCCGGCGCGACGACGATGAGGTCGGCTGATCGGCCGATAGCCACGTGCCGCACTTCAGCGACGCCTTCGTAGAGCTCGCTGTGCACCGGGTTGCGCGAAATCGCCTCGAGGGTCGGGCGGCCCACGAAACGAAGCGCCGCATCCGTCGCCACGACGTGCACAGAATGCCCGGCGAGAACGAAGGCGCGCACGACGTTGACAGCCTTGTAGGCGGCGATGCCGCCGCTGACTCCGACGACGATCGTGAGAGGCGACGACATATGCTGCGGGCTTTCGCCGACTATTCCGCGTTCGGGCGAACCGTCAGCTTGTCCTCGTTGATCTCATGCAACGCGACGGAGAGCGGCTTGTCGTCGATCGTCGAATCGACGAGCGGTCCGACGTTGTCGAACAGGCTTCCCTCGTGCAGATCGGCGTAGTAGTCGTTGATCTGACGGGCACGCTTGGAGGCGAAGATCACCAGTGCGTACTTGGAGTCCACTTTCGAGAGCAGCTCGTCGATGGGTGGGTCGATGATGCCGGTGAGCTTGTCAGCCATGTAATAACACTCCTCAGTGTGTTCGCATCTCAGTGTGTTCGCATCCGATGCGTCGTCCAGGAGTCGACACCCCGTCAGCGCCGCGTCTTGCGAGTCTGCATCAAGTCTACGACCTCTTGGGCCGCCTCGCCCACGTCACGGTTCACCACCCGGTGGTCGAACTCATCGACCGCGGCCAACTCGACCTTCGCCGTCTCCAGCCTGCGCTGCTGTTCTGAGACCTCCTCCGTACCACGGCCTACGAGCCTGCGAACGAGTTCTTCCCAGCTCGGCGGCAACAGGAACACGAGTTTCGCCTCGGGCATCGCCCGCCTGACAGAGCGCGCTCCCTGAATGTCGATCTCGAGCAGAACGCTCTCACCTGCCTCGAGCGCATCCTCGACCGGCTTGCGCGGGGTGCCATAGCGGTAGGCGTTGTGCACGGTCGCCCACTCGAGCAGTTCACCGGCCGCGATCATCCGATCGAACTCGTCGTCGTCGACGAAGTAATAGCTCACGCCATCGACCTCTCCGGGTCGCGGTGCGCGCGTCGTCGCCGACACTGAGAGGGCGACGTCGGGATGGTGCGTGCGGATGTGAGCGGCGACGGTTCCCTTGCCGACCGCCGTGGGTCCGGCGAGCACGACCAGCCTGCTCTGCCGACCGCCGCGAGAGGCGATCCTATCGGCGAGATACTCACGCAGACGATGCCGCTGATGGCGCCCGAGCCCGCCGAGCCGCTTCGCGGGAGAGATTCCCAGATCGGCCATGATGCGGTTCATCTTCGTGACGCCGATGGCAGGCACGCTCGTGAGGAACTCGGTGGCGCGAAGCTTGCCCTCCGCACTCGCGGGCTCCTCGGACGCGGCCCGCAAGACATCGAGCGGGCTGCGCTCCCCGGCGTTCATCGCCGCTTTGACGGCGGCACGGGCGCGGCGGGCGGCGACAGCGGCTCTCGAGGCCGCTACCCGGTCGACCTCAGGCGGGTGCAGGTATGCCGGCCGGCCGTCGGATGTGGCGTCATCGACCACGTTGTGCCTCCACTTCCTCTGCACGCCGGGCTACGGCGTCCTCGATTCCTTCCGGCCCCGCTCCGAGCAGACCGCGCGACTCCGAGACGATCACGCCGGGGCTCAACGTCCCGTAGATACGGCGCGTCTCGCTGACCGAGGCGCCTTGGTGGCCGAACCCCGGCGCGAGCACAGGCAGGATCGCTCCGCGCTCCTCCTCCTCGGTGTCGACTCCGAACGACGCCAGATCCAGCGTCGCACCCAGGACGACGCCAGCCGAACCGAAACGCTCATCCGGCCGGACCGCGTTCCATTCCCTGATCTCCGCCATGATCGCGCCCGCCACCGTGGACCCGGCCGAACTGCCCTCGCCGACACGGGCACGCTGGAGGGCGGCCGCCTCGGGGTTGGAGGTCGCTGCGAGCACGAACAGGCCTTTGTCGGCCGCCATCGCCAGGGCGAAGGGCGCTGCGAGCGAGCCGACCCCTTGGAAGGCGCTGATCGTCATGGCGTCGGACTCGAGTGGCGATCCCCGGGTCAGCCATGCCTGCGCGTACGCCTCGACGGTCGAGCCGACATCGCCACGTTTCGCGTCGGCGATCACGAACAAGCCGGCGGACCGTGCCTCGGCGAGCACTCGCTCGAGGCCGAGATAGCCCGCGGAGCCGTACCGTTCGAAGAAGGCCACCTGAGGCTTGACGATTCCCGCGCGGTTCCAGACCGCCTCGACCACCCGCAGACCGAACTCGCGGGCACCGTCGGCGGTGTCGGCCAGACCCCAGCGATCGAGAAGCCATGGGTGCGGATCGATGCCGACGCAGAGATGCCCGAAACGGTCGAACGCCGCACCGAGGCGCTCTCCATAGTTCAGCGGCGGGTTCGCGGTCATGCGCGTCCGGCCCGCTGGATCGCATACTCCTGAAGCGAGGTCACCTCGAAGCCCGTGCGTACGGCGTCGAGCGAGCCGACGGCGGCGCTGAGTTCTGCGATGGTCGTGAACAAAGGGATGTCCGCGGCGACGGCCGCGGCACGGATCTCATACCCGTCCGCACGCGCCGAGCGCCCGTTCGGCGTATTGATGACGACCTGGACCTCCGAACGGTGGATAAGCTCCACGATCGAGGAATCAGTCACGTCGACCTTCTCGCTGAACTTCTGCACGAGTCGCGCGTCGATTCCATTGCGGCGCAGCACCTCCGCGGTGCCGGCCGTCGCGACGATATCGTAGCCGAGCTCGCGCAAGCGCAGCACCGGGAGGATGATCGCGCGCTTGTCACGGTCAGAGACCGACACGAAGACGGTTCCCTCGAGCGGCATGCCGCCGTAGGCCGCGAGCTGACTCTTGGCGAACGCACGCGGGAAGTCCTTGTCGATGCCCATGACCTCGCCGGTGGAGCGCATCTCCGGGCCGAGCACCGAATCCACCATGTTCCCGTCCCTGGTGCGGAAGCGCTTGAACGGCAGGACAGCCTCTTTGACGGCGACGGGCGAGTCGAGCGGCACGCGCGAGCCGTCGACCTCAGGCAGCAGAGCGTCGGCCTTGAGCTCGGCGATCGACTTTCCGACCATGACGAGGGATGCGGCCTTCGCGAGCGGGATGCCGAGCGCCTTGGAGACGAACGGGACCGTACGCGACGCGCGAGGGTTGGCCTCGAGCACGTAGAGCACTCCGGCGCCGATCGCGAACTGCACGTTGAGCAGACCGCGAACGCCAATCCCCTGCGCGATCGCAAGCGTCGCATCGCGCACCTGGTCGATCTGACCGCGTCCGAGGGTGACGGGCGGCAGGGTGCAACTCGAGTCGCCGGAGTGGATGCCCGCCTCCTCGATGTGCTCCATGACGCCACCGATGTAGAGCTCGGTGCCATCGTAGAGGGCGTCGACGTCGATCTCGATCGCGTCGTCGAGGAAACGGTCGACGAGCAAGGGATGCGACGGGCCGACGATCCCCTGTCCGGAGATGCGCTCGAAGTAGTCGGCGAGGGACGGGCTGTCGTAGACGATCTCCATGCCGCGTCCGCCGAGCACGTAGCTCGGGCGGACCAGCACGGGATAGCCGATCTCCTCGGCGACGGAGACGGCGCCGACGAAGTCGATCGCCGTGCCGTTGCGAGGGGCGAGCAGTCCGGCATCCGCGAGAATCCCCGAGAAGAGCCCACGCTCCTCGGCGAGGTCGATCGCAGCCGGGGAGGTGCCGAGGATCGGGATGCCCTCGGCCTCGAGACCCTTCGCCAGCCCGAGCGCGGTCTGGCCGCCGAGCTGCACGACGACTCCGACGAGCTCGCCGCTCTGACTCTCCGCGTGGATGACCTCGAGCACGTCTTCCAGCGTGAGCGGCTCGAAGTAGAGGCGGTCGGAGGTGTCGTAGTCGGTCGAGACCGTCTCGGGGTTGCAGTTGACCATGATCGTCTCGTATCCAGCCGCCGAGAGCGCGAACGAGGCGTGCACGCAGGAGTAGTCGAACTCGACGCCCTGCCCGATGCGGTTCGGGCCGGAACCGAGGATGACGACCTTCTTGCGGTCGCTCGGCACGACCTCCGTCTCGAGGTCGTAGCTCGAGTAGTGATACGGCGTGAGCGCCGGGAACTCGCCTGCACAGGTGTCGACGGTCTTGAAGACGGGACGGACGCCCAGGATGTGCCGGACCTTCCGCACGTCGGCTTCGCCGAAGCCGCGCAGCTGGCCGATCTGAACGTCCGAGAAGCCGTGGTCCTTGGCGTGACGCAACACCTCGGTGTCGAGCGTCTCGGCCGAGGCCACAGCGCCGGCGACCTCGTTGATGAGCACGATCTGATCGATGAACCACGGATCGATCCCGGTCGCCTCGAAGAGCTGCTGGATCGTCGCGCCCTTGCGCAGAGCCTGCTGCACGGTCACGATCCTACCGTCCGTTGGCGTCCTCGCGATCTCGAGCAGTTCCTCGAGCGAGCGAGATTCCTCGCGCCAGTGGAACGACGAGCCCTTCTTCTCGAGCGACCGCAGAGCCTTCTGCAATGCCGAGGAGTAGTTGCGGCCGATCGCCATGGCCTCCCCTACCGACTTCATGGTCGTGGTGAGGGTGGGGTCGGCTGCTGGGAACTTCTCGAAGGCGAATCGCGGAACCTTGACGACGACGTAGTCGAGGGTCGGCTCGAAGCTCGCCGGGGTGACCCGCGTGATGTCGTTGGGGATCTCGTCGAGACGATAGCCGATCGCGAGCTTCGCGGCGATCTTCGCGATCGGGAACCCGGTGGCCTTCGAAGCCAGCGCCGAGGACCGCGAGACGCGCGGGTTCATCTCGATGACGATGATGCGGCCGTCTTCAGGGTCGATGGCGAACTGGATGTTGCAGCCACCCGTGTCGACGCCGACGGCGCGGATGATGTCGATGCCGATGTCGCGCAGTTTCTGGTACTCGCGATCGGTGAGGGTGAGCGCCGGCGCGACCGTGATGGAATCCCCCGTGTGCACGCCCACCGGGTCGACGTTCTCGATCGAACAGACGACGACCGTGTTGTCGGCCGTGTCGCGCATGAGCTCGAGCTCGTACTCCTTCCAGCCGAGGATGGACTCCTCGAGCAAAACCTCGGAGCTCGGGCTCTGGTGCAGCCCGTCTCCGACGATCCGGCGCAGCTCCTCCTCGGTATGGGCGAAACCGGAGCCGAGGCCGCCCATCGTGAACGACGGCCGCACCACGAGCGGATATCCAAGGTCCTCGGCGAAGAC
This sequence comes from Luethyella okanaganae, assembly GCF_042660285.1. NCBI lineage: Bacteria > Bacillati > Actinomycetota > Actinomycetes > Micrococcales > Microbacteriaceae > Luethyella > Luethyella okanaganae. Next base: position 1,049,828 of record NZ_JBHSTP010000001.1, on the reverse strand, counting down.
CACGGCCTCGTCCACCGTCGTCGCGATGTGCGAACGAGCGACATCCGCACCGGCCTCGATGACGAGGTCTTTGAAGATCTGGCGGTCCTCGCCCTTCTGGATGGCCTCGAACGTTGCGCCGATGAGCTCGACGCCGTACTTCTCGAGCACGCCGTTCTCGTGCAGTTCGATCGCCGCGTTGAGCGCCGTCTGGCCGCCGAGTGTCGGCAGGATCGCGTCGGGCCTCTCCTTGGCGATGATGGTCTCGATGATCTGCCAGGTGATCGGCTCTACATAGGTCGCGTCGGCGAAGTCGGGATCGGTCATGATCGTAGCCGGGTTCGAGTTGACCAGGATGACGCGCACGCCCTCCTCACGCAGCACCCGGCACGCCTGGGTGCCCGAGTAGTCGAACTCGCAGGCCTGCCCGATGACGATCGGGCCGGAGCCGATGACGAGGACACTCTGGATGTCTTCCCTGCGTGGCATTACGTGTCGTCTCCGTTCGTGACGACCGGGTTCTGGGCGATGACGAGGTCGCGGAAACGGTCGAAGAGGTAGTTGGCATCGTGCGGGCCGGCGGCCGACTCGGGGTGATACTGCACGCTGAACGCGGGGATGTCGAGGCAGTTGAGCCCCTCGACGACATTGTCGTTGAGGCTGTAGTGGCTCACCTCGACACGCCCGAAGCCCTCGCTCGAATCGCTCACGCCTTCGATGGGCAGGTCGACGGCGAATCCGTGGTTCTGACTCGTGATCTCGACACGGCCCGTGGCCTTGTCGAGAACCGGCTGGTTGATCCCGCGATGGCCGAAGGGTAGCTTGTACGTGCCGAAGCCGAGCGCGCGGCCGAGCAACTGGTTGCCGAAGCAGATGCCGAAGTAGGGCACACCGGCACGCAGGACCTCGCGCAGCAGTTCCACGTGACGGTCGGACGCCCCGGGGTCACCGGGTCCGTTCGAGAAGAACAACGCGCTCGGCTGCAACGCCAGCACCTCGGCGGCCGTCACCGTCTGAGGCAGTACGACGACCTCGAAACCGCGCTCGGCGAGGAAGCCGAGCGTCGAGGTCTTCACGCCCAGGTCGAGTACGGCGACGGAGCCGACGCGTTCGCCGCGCGCCTCGAGAGTGAACGACTCGCTCGTCGACACCTCGGCAGAGAGGTTTCGGCCGGACATCTCCACGCCCGAACGTACCTGGTCGAGTTGCTCACCGTCTGAGAGGCCGAAGCCCCCGCCCGAGAAGATCCCGGCCCGCATGGCTCCGGCGGCGCGGATGTGCCGGGTGACGGCACGCGTGTCGATTCCGCTGATCCCCACGATGCCGCCCGCTTCGAGGTCGTCACCGAGACCGCGCTCTGCACGGAAATTGGAGACGACACGGGAGGGGTCCCGAACGACGAAGCCTGAGACCCAGATGCGCGACGACTCCATGTCCTCGTCGTTGACGCCTGTGTTGCCGATGTGCGGCGCCGTCATGAGCACGATCTGCCCGGCATAGCTGGGGTCGGTCAAGGTTTCCTGATAGCCCGTCATGCCCGTTGCAAAGACGGCTTCGCCGAAGGTGCTGCCGACGACTCCGTATGCGCGGCCGACATAACGCGATCCATCCTCGAGCACGAGCACGGCAGGGCCGCTCGCGGTGGATCCGGGGTTGTCCACAATGCTCTCAGCGGTCATCTCAGGCCTCGCTTTCCGTGCCGGCACCCGCTCGAGCCGGCGAAATGTCGTTGATCGCGTCGATGACACGGCCGCGGTCGGCCGGGTCTGTGACGCGGAAGTAGGAGTCGACGGTCTGCTCACCGGACGCCTTCGATGGGTCCGCCCGGACGCCGAGCAGCCAGCTCAGGCGAAGCAGGCCGTCGCCCTCCACAACGCGGTCGATCGTCCAGGTGGCCGGCCGGATGCCGCGGATCGCCGCCCGCGGCACGAAGACGGGAGCTTCTCCCCTGATGCCGATGGTCACACCGTCCGCCGCGACCGCCAATTCGGCACGCGACCGGAACCCCAGACCGGCGATGGCCAGCCGTTCGAGCGGTTCGCCGTGCCTGGTCGTCGCGACGTAGAGCGTCTGGGCCCTCAGCGAGGCCGGCAGTGCGTCCTCCGGAACCGGGTAGGGTGCGAGCGTCGCGTCGCGTCGTCGTCGTGCACGCCAGCCGCGCCACATGAGAAAGAACAGCAGGGCGAGTACCGCAGCGATGAGCAACGTCGGGATGAGCCGCTCAGGCATGCGTCACCGCCCGCCGCGATGCGGCGGCCTCCGCGATGTCGTGCACGGGCAGAAGCACGCCGTCGAGGACGGTCGCGTAGCCATTGTGAAAGGTGGCGACCACCCGGCCGGGCAGCGTCATCGATAGGTAGGGCGAGTTGACACCCTTGCCTGCGAGGTCGTTCGTGCCGAACTCACGGCTCGCGGCAGGGTCGTAGAGGGTGATCTCGGCGACGGCACCGGCCTCGATCTGCTCCCCCTGCCCACTCAGCCGCCCGATGCGGGCAGGAGCTGCGGAGAGCACGCGAGCGACATCGGACCAGTCCAGGAGCCCGTTCCGCACGACGGAGGCGTGCACGACGGAGAGGGCGGACTCGAGCCCGACCATGCCGTTGGCCGCGGCATCCCATTCGCAGTCCTTGGCCTCGACAGGATGGGGGGCATGATCGGTCGCGACGATGTCGATCGTGCCGTCCACGAGGGCTGCACGCAACGCCTCGACGTCCTCTCGGCGGCGCAGCGGCGGGTTCACCTTGTAGCGCGCGTCGTAGCTCGAGACGAGCTCCTCGGTGAGCAGCAGGTGGTGCGGAGTGACTTCGGCGGTCACGGCGATGCCGCGCGCCTTCGCCCAGCGGATGACGTCGACCGATCCGGCCGTCGACACGTGGCATACGTGCACACGGGAGTTGACGTGTTCGGCGAGCAGCACGTCGCGTGCGATGATCGACTCCTCTGCGACCGCCGGCCAGCCGACGAGACCGAGCTCGCCGGAAAGCGCGCCTTCGTTCATCTGTGCCTTCTCGGTCAGTCGCGGCTCCTGCGCGTGCTGGGCGACGACACCGTCGAAAGCCTTCACGTATTCGAGGGCGCGCCGCATGAGCAGCGGGTCCGACACGCAGAAGCCGTCATCGGAGAACACCCGCACCCTGGCGCGAGATTTGGCCATGGCTCCGAGCTCAGCAAGCCGCTCCCCGGCGAGGCCGACGGTGACCGCGCCGATCGGACGCACGGTCGCGTAACCGGCCTGCTCTCCGAGAGAGAGCACCTGCTCCACGACACCGGCGGTGTCGGCGACGGGCGAGGTGTTCGCCATGGCGAACACGCTTGTGAAGCCACCGGCGGCCGCGGCGCGCGTTCCCGTGAGCACCGTCTCGCTCTGTTCGTAGCCGGGCTCGCGCAGGTGCGTGTGCAGGTCGACGAGACCCGGTAGCACGATGAGCCCATCGGCATCGATGACGACGGCGCCGCCGGAGGCGAGCCCTGTGCCGGTCTCGACGATGCGTCCGCCGTCCAGCAGAAGGTCGCTGCGGTTGCCGTCTGGGAGCGTCGCACCCCGGATGAGGAAGGTCTGAGCCGACATCTATGCGACCTCCCGATCGCCCGACAACAAGAGATACAACGCGGCCATTCTCACCGAAACTCCATTCGCCACCTGCTCGAGTACGGTCGACTGCGCAGAGTCGGCCGCCGCGGAAGAAATCTCCAGGCCTCTGTTCATCGGGCCGGGGTGCATGACAATGCTAGTCGGCGCGAGGCGGCTGAACCGTTCGTCGTCGAGGCCCCAGGTGCGGGAATACTCCCGGCTGTTGGGGAAAAACGCTGCATTCATGCGTTCCGCCTGAATGCGGAGCATCATGATGACGTCTGGCGCTGCGTCCACTACGGCATCGAGGTCGTAACCGACGGTCGCGGGCCATCCGGTCGTCTCGACCGGGAGGAGGGTCGGCGGTGCGACGAGGGCGACCGAGGCGCCGAGCGTGTTCAACAGCCACACATTCGACCGCGCGACGCGTGAGTGCAGCACGTCGCCGACGATGGCAACGGACACGCCGTCGAGATTCCGACCGCGCGACGCGGTTCCATGCAGTCGTCGCCTGATCGTGAAAGCATCGAGCAGGGCCTGGGTCGGGTGCTCGTGCGTGCCGTCTCCGGCGTTGATGATGCCCGCGTCGATCCAGCCGCTGTCCGCGAGCACCTGAGGCGCGCCGGAGGCATGATGCCGGATGACGACGCCGTCGACGCCGATCGCGGCGAGCGTCTGCGCGGTGTCCTTCAGGCTCTCGCCCTTCGACACGCTCGATCCCTTGGCGCTGAAGTTGATGACGTCGGCGCTCAACCGCTTCGCGGCAGCCTCGAAGGAGATGCGCGTTCGGGTGGAGTCCTCGAAGAAGAGGTTGACGACTGTCTTGCCGCGCAACGTCGGCAGTTTCTTGACCTCGCGCTGCTGCACGTCGGCCATGTCCTCCGCGACGTCGAGCAGCTCGATGACGGACGAACGGTCGAGGTTCCTGGTCGAGAGCAGGTGTCTCACGAGACTGCACCCCCGTCGATGCTCACCGAGTCGTCACCGTCGGTCTCCGCGAGGCGCACGTTGACCCGCTCCCCCGTCGAGCTGGGCAGGTTCTTGCCGACGAAGTCGGCCCGAATCGGGAACTCACGGTGGCCGCGATCGACGAGCACGGCGAGACGCACGGCGCGCGGCCTGCCGATGTCGCTCAGAGCGTCGAGGGCGGCCCGGATGGTGCGACCGGAGTAGAGCACATCGTCGACGAGCACGACGGTCTTGCCGTCGACTCCGCCTGGCAGCTCCGTGGGCGACGGCGTGCGCGTGCGGGTGCGGGAGAGATCGTCGCGGTACATCGTGACGTCGAGCGAGCCAGCGAGCTGCGCCGGCGCATCCGCTTCGATGTGCTGGATGATAGCGGCGATGCGACGGGCGAGATGCACCCCTCGTGTGGGGATGCCGAGAATGACGAGACCACTCGTTCCACGGTTGGATTCGAGGATCTCGTGGGATATCCGGGTCAGCGCCCGGGTGATGTCAGCGTGAGTGAGCACGGTGCGTGCCATCAGACCGACCTCCTTCCCCGCCTCACCGGACGGCTCTTAAAGGATGTCAACTCCACCATCATAGCGGCCGGACTTCCGAACGCTAAAACGGCGGAGGGTCGGCGTTCCTGACCCGTCCCGTTGGACTCTTCCAGGCGAGCCGGCCGTTCGTGTCCCGTTCGAGCGACCATTTTCCCTCGTGTTTGAGCCGATGATGATGTCGGCACAGATGTGCAAGGTTGTCGACGGCGGTCGTGCCACCCGACGCCCAGGCGACGGTGTGATCGAGATCGCAGCGCCTGGCACTGCGCCCGCAGCCGGGAAAGACGCAGCCACCGTCACGGACGCCCAACCAGCGCTTCAGGTCGGCGGGAACCCTATAACTCGTGCGATCGACATTGAGCACCGTTCCATTGACCGGGTGGGTGAGGATCCGGGTGAATGACGGCGCGTGCCCGGCGATCCGACGGGCCGTGGCCGCGTCGATCGGGCCATACCCTTCCAGCAGGGCAGGCTCCTCGGAGCGGCCCAGAAGGGTCAGAACGGGAACGGTCACCGCCACGCTCACGCCGACCCCAGTAGGCGAGGCGGTGACACCGCCCAGAAGGTCGGCCGCGACGTCGGCTCTCAGCTGGGCAAGAGTCCTGCTCTCCTCGGGTCGCTCCGCCAGCTCGGGTCGCTCCGCCAGCTCGGGTCGCTCCGCCAGCACGGCGGCGAAGTGGTCGAGTCGAGCCATCGCCTGCCGCGCAGCAAACGCCGGCAGATACGCCGTGAGGTAGGCCATTCCATCGAGATCGGCGTCGACCCAGACGCCCCGCTGTTCCGCGGCGTGCGCATGGCGGTTCGAGAGCGAAAGGCTGTGCACCTGTTCTCGCACCGCGCGTGCTTTCGATCGGAAGGCGCCGGGCGTGAGATTTCGAGCGGCATCGGCGAGCCGCTCGTCGAAGGCGGCCAACGCCTCGGGCGCATCACCGGGCAACGAGCCGGCCAGTCTGGCCGCTGTTGCCGCATTCGCCACCGAGACGTCGCCCTCGTGGAAACGCGCCCAGATCGTCGGGGTGCGGTGTCGGAGTGTGTCGGCCTGGTGTGCACGGTTGCGCACGGCCTGCTCGGACACGTTCAGCCGAATCGCGAGGTCGGCCGCAGCGGACCGCTCCGCGAACTCGGAAATCTCCCTCTCGCTCCCCCGCACACTCGGTCCGACGAAAAGCCGCGGGTGCTCCCTCGCCTCCCGCAACGTCTCGCTCAGGGCCGCCCACTGATCGGCGGCCACACGGTTGGCCGCGTGCGAGGCGACCTCCGCGCGGGCGATGGCAAACTCTGCACGCACCAACGCGGATCGGGGGTCGAGTGGGCGGATCTCCTCCATGCAGCTAGTCAAGCAGGGACCACCGACATCCCACGCGCCAGCCCATGCCCTCGTGTTTGGCCCGCTGTCATCGATGCGACCGTCCCGGTCGTGTAGGTCGCACAAGGCGTCCAGCGGTCACGCGCCGGGTTTGACCTGCGAGATCTTGGCCAGCAGTCCGTTGATGAAACCAGCGGAGTCGTCGGTCGATAGCACGGTCGCGGCCTCGACGGCCTCTGAGATGGCGACGCCATCCGGTACTTCGTCGTTGTGCAGGATCTCCCAGATGCCGATGCGCAGCAAGGCGCGGTCGACGGCGGGCATGCGGTGCAAGGTCCATCCCTGCGCGTAGGTCTCGATGAGCTCGTCGATCTCCGTCTGGTGGTCGACGACGCCATCGACGATTTCACGCGCGTAGAGCCACGAGGACTCACGCTGCGGCTCGTTGACGGCGCGCTCCGCCTCGGCCGCAAGCGACTCGGCGATGGTGATCCGACGGACATCCGCAGAGTACAGAACGTCGAGCGCGCGTTTGCGGGCCTTGGTGCGAGCGCTCAAAGGCCTGCTCTTCTCGGTCGGCTGATCGGCGCCCTGGGCGTCATGAGTCCTGATTTCACGAGCACGGGCTAGTCGTTGACTCGGCCCAGGTAGTCGCCCGTGCGCGTGTCGACCTTGACCTTGGTGCCGGCTTCCAGGAACAGCGGAACCTGGATCTCGTAACCGGTCTCGACCGTCGCGGGCTTCGTGCCGCCGGTCGAGCGGTCGCCCTGCAGACCGGGCTCTGTGTAGGTGATCTCGAGGACGACGGACGCCGGAAGCTCGACGTAGAGCGGGTTGCCGTTGTTGAGCGCGACCGTGACGGCCTGGTTCTCGAGCAGGAAGTTCGCCGCGTCGCCGACGATCGCCGCGGGGATGCTCACCTGGTCGTAGTCGGTGGCATCCATGAACACGAAGGAGTCGCCGTCGGCGTAGAGGTAGGTGAAGTCGCGGCGATCGACGTTCTCGGTCTCGATCTTGGCACCGGCGTTGTAGGTCTTGTCGACGACCTTGCCCGTCATGACGTTCTTCATCTTGGTCCGCACGAAGGCACCGCCCTTGCCCGGCTTGACATGCTGGAACTCGATCACGGTCCAGAGCTGTCCATCGATCTTGAGCACGACGCCGTTCTTGATGTCTGCGGTAGAAGCCATAGAGATGTGATCCGTTCGGTTGATGCGGTGCGAGTTGAGAACGCCGCCCGGCCATTCACGCTGCTTCTGCGCAGGCTCGAGCATATTGTGCGCGCTCAGGAAGTTTAGCGGTCAGGCCGCTGATCGCAGAATGTGGTCGACGGCCAAACGGTAGGAGTCGAAGCCGAGACCGGCGATGACACCCGTCGCCACCCCGCTGATGACGCTCGTGTGCCGGAACGTCTCACGGGCGTGCGGATTGGAGATGTGCACCTCGATGAGCTGCAGCCCGGCCTTGGTGACGAGAGCCGCCGCATCCCGCAGAGCGTAGCTGTAGTGTGTGAACGCGGCCGGGTTGAGCACCACAGAAGTGCGCGAGTCGACGGCCCCGTGCAGCCAGCGCACGAGCTCGGCCTCGTCGTCGGTCTGCCGCAGTTCTATCGCGACGTTGTCCGGCACGGATGCGGCGAGCATCGCGCGAAGATCGTCGAGGCTCGCGGAACCGTACACATCGGGCTCACGGGAGCCGAGCCGGCCGAGATTGGGGCCGTTCAGCACGAGAACAGTCGTCATAGGCATCGAGCCTAGCTTCCGATCTCCTGGTAGGCGGCGAACAGCAGCGACGTCTCCGGCCCGGCGAGGACGCTCGGGCGAGCGAGATCGTCCAGCACGATGAAGCGCAGCATGCTCCCGCGGGTCTTCTTGTCGCGCTGCATGGTGGCGAGGAGCGTGTTCCAACGTCCGACGGGGTAGCTCACCGGGAGGGAGAGCGACTCGAGGATGCGCCGGTGCCTGTCGACGATCTCGTCGGAGAGCGAACCCGTGAGGCGTCCGAGCTCCGCCGCGAACACCATGCCCACCGAGATCGCGGCGCCGTGGCGCCATTGATAGCGTTCCGTATGCTCGATCGCATGGCCCAGAGTGTGGCCGTAATTGAGGATCTCCCGCAGGCCCTGTTCGGTGAAGTCCTCGCCGACGACCCGCGCTTTCATGTCGATCGCCAACTCGACGACGCGGCGGAACTGCTGCTGCGTCGGATCGGTCGCCGCGTCGACATCCGCTTCGACGATGTCGAGGATCTCAGGGTAGTAGATGAAGCCTGCCTTCACGATCTCTGCGAAGCCCGCGAGGATCTCATTGCGGGGAAGCGTGTCGAGCGTGTCGAGGTCGCACAGCACCGCTGCCGGAGCATAGAACGCACCGACAAGGTTCTTGCCCTCGTTCGTGTTGATGCCGGTCTTGCCTCCGACGGCAGCATCGACCATCCCGAGCACGGAGGTCGGTGCCTGGATCAGCTTCACCCCGCGCAACCAGGTGGCCGCGACGAATCCCGCGAGGTCGGTGACCGCTCCGCCGCCGAAGCCGATCACGGCATCGCTGCGGGTGAAGTCGGCCTGGCCCATGATCTGCCAGCAGAACGCCGCGACCTCCACCCGTTTTCCGGTCTCGGCGTCGGGAACCTCTGCGAGCAGCACCTCATAGCGTCCGAGCAAGCTCTCGCGCATGGCTACGGCCTTCGCTCCGAGGGTGGCGGTGTGCACGATGAGCACCTTGGCGACTCCGGCGCCGAGATGTTCTGCGATGCTGTCGAGGAGGCCCCGCCCGACGAGGACGTCGTAGCCGGGCTCACCCACAACGCTGATGATCGTCGTGGCCTCGCTCACGATCTCCCCCTCACCCAGGCCACGATGTCGTCGGCGATGGCCGCGATCGGTCGCGACGAGGTGTCGAATCTGACATCGGCGAGCGACTCGTAGACCGGCATTCGCTCATCGAGGATGCGCTGCCACCGTTCCGTTGCCTCGGACCGCGATTCGGCGTCGAGCAACGGACGGCCAGAGCCGCTGAGACGGCGTTGAACGGCCTCGGCTGACACCGTCAGCAGGACGACGGACGCCTCGGCCAGATCGGCCTGCGTCCCCACGTGCAGTACCGCTCCCCCTCCAAGCGAGACGACGGCCTCCTCCGCGAGCGCCTCGACGACGGCCTCGCGCTCGAGCACCCGAAAGTAGTCCTCACCCTCCCGATCGAAGATCTCAGAGATCGGCCCGTTCTGCACGGCGATGCGTTTGTCGGTGTCGATGAACGGCAGTTCGAGCACCCGCGCCACCCGACGACCGATCTTCGTCTTGCCAGCGGCCATCGGGCCGATGATGACGAGCGGGAAGAGAGGCTCTGCCGCGTCAGCCGACGGCATGACCCGAACGACCGGTCTTGAGACTCCCTGGGATGTTCTCGAGGTACGACACGAGATTGCGCCTCGTCTCGGTCACGGAATCCCCGCCGAACTTCTCGAGCACCGCGTTGGCGAGGGTGAGCGCGACCATCGCCTCGGCGACGACGCCTGCGGCCGGAACGGCGCAGACATCCGAACGTTGATGGTGCGCGGGGGCGGCCTCGCTCGTCGCGACGTCCACGGTGCGCAGCGCGTGCGGGATCGTGGCGATGGGCTTCATTCCTGCTCGCACGCGCAGGACCGTGCCCGTGCTCATGCCGCCTTCTGTTCCGCCGGCTCTGTCGCTCGAGCGGGTGATCTCGTCGTCGGCCATGAAGAGCTCGTCGTGCGCTTCGGAACCGCGGCGGGTGGTCGTGAGAAAGCCGTCGCCGACCTCAACGCCCTTGATGGCCTGGATGCCCATGAGCGCTCCGGCGAGCTGGGAGTCGAGCCGACGATCCCAGTGCACATGCGAACCCAGGCCCGGCGGAAGCCCATAGGCCAGCACCTCGACGACACCGCCGAGCGTGTCGCCGTCCTTGTGGGCCGCGTCCACCTCTGCGACCATGAGGGCACTCGTCGCCTCGTCGAAGCACCGCAGGGGGTCGGCGTCCAGTCGCTCGACATCGTCCGGCAACGGAAGCGGGCTGCCTTCCGGAACGCGAACAGGGCCGATCGAGAGAGTATGACTGACAAGGCGGATGCCCAGTTCGGCCAGGAACGCCCGGGCGACGGCGCCGAGCGCTACTCTGGCGGCGGTCTCACGAGCGCTGGCTCGCTCGAGCACAGGTCGCGCCTCGTCAAAGCCGTACTTCTGCATGCCGACGAGGTCGGCGTGACCGGGGCGGGGGCGGGTGAGCGGAGCGCCGCGACCGCGCGACAGCGCCGTGGAGTCGACCGGGTCAGGGTTCATCACGTCGACCCACTTGGGCCATTCGGTGTTGCCGATGCGCAGGGCGACCGGGCTGCCGAGAGTGAGGCCATGCCGCACGCCACCGGAGATATCGAGCTCGTCCTGCTCGAACTTCATCCGCGCCCCACGACCGTAGCCGAGCTTGCGGCGAGCGAGATCGGCACGGATGCCGTCACGGGTGACCGGGGTTCCGGCGGGGAGACCCTCGAGCACGGCGATGAGTTCCGGACCGTGGGATTCTCCGGCAGTGAGCCAACGAAGCATGCTCACCATCCTTCCACAGCCTCGGCGGTCAGCGATTCGCGCATGGCGGCAAGCACGGCCACCTCGTTCGGCAACGCTTGGAAGGAGTCGCCCGACACGAAGATCCGCACCTGCAACAGGGCCTGATGCAGCAGCATCCCCAACCCGGACACCACAACACCCCCGGCATCCTGCCAGTCGCGGGCGAGCTCACTTGGCCAGGGCTCGTAGGCGACATCGAGCAGCACCGACGCGGCGCGCAGCTCGGCAGGGAAGACGACGCCCGTTTCCGTTCCGCCCGGCAGTGTGCTGATCACGAGCTGGGGAGCGAGGGGCGGCTCGCCCGCCGCCGCGAGGCTCCCGATGCTCACGATGAGCCCGAGCTCATGGCCGAGTCCCACCAGGGTGCCGGCCTTGCTCGGCGCGCGCATCGAGACCTGTACGCTCTCGGCCCCCAGCTCGGCCGCAGCGGCGAGTGCAGAGGCCGCCGTCGCGCCGCCGCCGAGAATCTGCACGTGATCGACCCGAGTCGTGCCGGTCTCGGCGAGCGAGCGCACGATTCCCGAGACGTCCGTGTTGAAACCATGGAGCGTTCGCGCCCGTCCCGTCCCCTGGAACAGCACGGTGTTGACGCCGCCCGTGAGTCGCGCCATGCGGTCCGTCTCGTGCAGCACGGGCAGCACGGCCTGCTTGAGCGGCATCGTCAGGGAGAGGCCACGCCAGTCGTCGTCGAGTCCGCCGATGAAGGCGGGAAGACGCTCGGACGAGACCTCGACCGCCGAGTACTCCCAAGGCAGCCCGAGCACGGCGTAGGCCGCCGCATGCAGTCGCGGCGATCGGGAGTGCGCGATCGGCGAGCCGAGCACCGCAAGGCGGTCACCGGTGATCGTCGCGCCGTCCTCGGTCGTGTCCTGGTCAACCATATTCAGGGTGCTGGCCCATCCACTCGAGCCACTTCGCCACCGCGGCGTCATGCTCCTCCGAGGTCGTCGAGAAGATCGTCTCACCCGTGTCGAGATTCCACGTCACGAAGAAGAGCCACGAACCGTCCGCCGGATGCAGCGCCGCGTCGATCGCGAGGTCGCCAGGGTTGGAGATCGGTCCGACCGGCAATCCCGTGTGCACGTAGGTGTTGTAGGCGTTTCCGGCATCGGCACGCTCCGCATCCGTCGTCTTGACGCGGTGCGCGTTCCCGGTGCCGTAAGCGACGGTCGCGTCCGATTGCAGCAGCCCGCTGTCCCACTGGCTCGGGTCGAGGCGGTTGAGGAAGACCCGGGAGACTTTGTAGTAGTCCTCTCGTATGCCTGCCTCCTTCTGAATGAGCGAGGCGAGCACGATCGTCTTCCACCGGTCTTCCGGTGCGACCCCGGCCTGGTCCAGCGCCTGGAACTGGCGATCGACGAGGGTCTTGATCGCGTCGTGGGCTGTCGTGCCTGGAAGGAAGATGTACGTCGCGGGGAAGAGGAATCCCTCGAGACTCGTGGCCTCGGCCGGGAGTCCGAATGATGCGACATCCGCTGCCACAGCTTGGACCTCTTCGAGCGGAAGCCCCGTTCCCTCCGCGAGACTCGCCAGTGCGTCGGCCGCGACCTCGCCCTCGCGGACCAGCACGGCGTTCTCGAGCTTGTTCGCGGGATCCCTCAGAGCGGCGAGCGCATCCCTGGCACTCATCTTTTCGGCGAGTCTATACACACCGGGGTGGAAGACGGGTGGTGTGGCCTGTTTCACCAGCAGATCGTAGAACGCTTCGAACGACTTCGTGACGCCGGCTTCGACGAGGGTCCTGGCGATGTCCTCACCGATCTCGCCCTCGGCGATTGTCACCTCGACCTGCCCCGTTCCGGCGCCCTCGTAGTCCTCGGGACCTAGGGCCGCGGTGAAGAGCCGCTGCAACGGTCCCTGTACGGCGAAGTACCCGCCGACCATGAGGCCGATGACGACCAGCAGGACGATGAGGCAGCCCCAGGGGCCCTTGCGCCTCTTCTCGCGCGGCGGGTAGGCGACCGCGGCATGGGCGCGTCGTTCCACGCGTGTCGCGGTCGGTCCCGTCGAGAATGTCGTCTGGCCGGTTCGCTGCGTCGCCGACTCTCCTGTGATCAGAGCGGAGATGGGATCGGCAGCCGGGCCGGTCGGCAGCGGCCCTTGCGCCGGCGCCGCGGCACGGCCCGCCCGTTCGGCCTCGCGTGCCGCACGCCGCGAGAGAGGCGCTCCCGGGATCGGGCCGGAACCGACGGCTGTCGGCTCGCCCTGCTCACGGGGCGAAAGATGCGACACTGTCAAGATCCTTCATTCGGGTTGACGGCTGAACCGGGTGGTTTGCCCGAAGCACGCTCGGTGTCGAGAGCATGCTGCAATATGATAACCGCCGCAACCTGGTCGATGACTGGGCGATGCGCCTTCGCCTTCTTTCCGGACGACCGCAGGGCCGACTGAGCGGTCACCGTCGACAATCTCTCATCGACGAGCCTCACAGGAACGGGAACGACACGCTGGAGGCTTTCGGCGAACCCGGTGGCATCCGCCGTCGAAGCCGTGTGCGAGCCGGAGAGGGCAAGCGGCAGGCCGACGATGATCTCGATCGCTTCGAGCTCTCGGCATACCGCGGCAATCCTGGTCACGTCGACCGCCGCGCCGCGCCGATCGCGCTGGACCGTCTCGACGGGCGTCGCCAGCATGCCGCGCGAGTCGCACCGGGCGAGTCCGATCCTGGCGGTGCCGACGTCGACACCCAGCCTCACCCCGTGACGCACGCCAAATACCGCTACGCCGCCGACCGCACGGCCGCGTTCACGGCCGCGAGGGCATTGGGGATGGCGGAGAGGTCGGAGCCGCCGCCCTGCGCGAGGTCGTCTTTGCCGCCGCCTCCGCCGCCGAGGATGCTCGCCATCGTGCGCGCGAGCTCGCCGGCTTTGATACCCGCGTCGCGAGCACCCTGATTCGTCGCGGTGATCGCGACGGGCTTGCCGCCGACCTCGGCCGCGAGCGCGATAACGGCAGGAGCCGAGCCGAGTCGCTCGCGCACGGTCGTGACGAGCATCCGCAGCTCGTCGGGCGAACCGAGGGAGCCGAGGGATTCAGCCACGAGCGTCACAGGCCCAGCATCGCTCGCCTTCCCGAGGAGCGTCGGCACACGGTCGGTCAGCGCGCGTGCCTCGTACGCCGCGATCTTCTTCTCTGCGGCCTTGAGGTTGAGCACGAGCTCGCCGACGCGGTCCGCGAGCTTCTCACGTGGCGTCTTGAGACTCGAGGTGAGCTGCGAGACGAGGGCGCGCTCGGCCGTGAGATCGCGGAACGCCTCGATACCGACGAGCGACTCGACGCGGCGATTGGTGGAACCGACGGACGACTCGCTCACGAGGTTGATCATGCCGATCTCGGCACTCGTCGAAACATGCGTGCCCGCACAGAGCTCGCGCGACCAGGGGCCCCCGATGTCGACGACCCGCACGATGTCTCCGTACTTTTCGCCGAAGAGCGCCATCGCGCCGAGAGAGCGTGCCTCGTCGAGAGGCATCTCCCTGGTCACGACCTCGAGGTTGTCGCGGATCGCATTGTTCGAGATCTCCTCGATCTCGCTGCGGGTCTCGGCCGACAGCCCCTGATTCCAGGAGAAGTCGAGTCGCAGATAGCCTGCTTTGTTGTAAGAGCCGGACTGGTGCGCGTTGGGGCCAAGCACCTGGCGAAGAGCCGCATGGATGATGTGGGTGCCGGAGTGCGCCTGGCGGGCACCGCGCCGCCAGTCCTCGTCGACGACACTCGTGGCGGCATCGCCTACTCCGACCTCGCCGAAGCGCACCTGTACGCGATGGCTGATGAGGCCCTTCACAGGCTTCTGGACATCCAGCACCTCGAGCTCATAGCCGGGTCCAACGATGAGACCGGAATCCGCCTCTTGACCACCGGCCTCAGCGTAGAGGGCGGTCTCCGCGAGGATGACCTCCGCGATCTCCCCCGCGACGGCGCTCACGACGGACTGCCCGTCGACGATGAGGCCGAGCACGGTCGACTCGGTCTGCAACAGCTCGTAGCCCGTGAACACGGTCTCGCCCCTGGCACGAAATGCGCTGTACACCGAGAGATCCGCGAGAGCCGTCTTCTTGGCCTTTGCGTCGGCCTTCGCCCGTGCCCGCTGCTCGGCCATGAGGGTGTCGAAAGCCGTCCGATCCACCGAGAGACCGGCCTCCTCGGCGACCTCGAGCGTAAGGTCGATCGGGAACCCATAGGTATCGTGCAGCAGGAACGCCGTGCCACCCGGGAGCTGTGCCCTGTCCTCCCGCTTGGTCTTGGCCACAGCCAGGTCGAGCACCGTGGTGCCGGCGGCGAGGGTTCGCAAGAACGCCTCCTCCTCTCCGTACGCACTCTGGCTGATGCGGTCGTAGTCGGACTTGACTTCGGGATAGGCCGAACTCATCGCGTCCCGCGACGCGGAGAAGAGCTCGGGGAAGGTCGCGGTGTCGACGCCCAGCAGACGCATGGCGCGCACGCTGCGACGCATGAGCCGACGCAGGATGTATCCGCGCCCTTCGTTCGATGGGGTGACCCCGTCGCCCAGCAGCATGAGCGAGGAACGCACGTGGTCTGCGATGACGCGCATGCGCACGTCATCGTCGTGATCGGCACCGTAGCGGCGGCCGGAGAGCTCGGCAGCACGGTCGAGCACAGGACGCACCTGGTCGATCTCGTACATGTTCTCGACGTCCTGCTTGAGGAACGCGACACGCTCGAGCCCCATGCCGGTGTCGATGTTCTTCTTCGGCAGTTCTCGCACGACGCGGAAATCGGTCTTGCTGCGCACCTCGTCGAGCAGGTACTGCATGAAGACGAGGTTCCAGATCTCGACGTAGCGGTCGTCGTCGGTCGCCGGACCGCCGTCGATGCCGTAGGCAGGACCGCGATCGAAGAAGATCTCCGAGCAAGGCCCGCCCGGACCGGCCTGGCCGGTATGCCAGTAGTTCGTGTCCTTGTCGAGGGCCTGGATGCGCTCGCTCGGAAGACCCGCGATCCGCTTCCACAGTTCGATGGCCTCGTCGTCCTCCTTGTAGACCGTGACCCACAGGTCCTTCTCGTCGAAGCCGTAGCCCCCTTCGGACTCGCTCGAAGTGAGGAGCTCCCATGCGTACGCGATCGCATGCTCTTTGAAGTAGTCGCCGAAGGAGAAATTGCCGTTCATCTGGAAGAAGGTGCCGTGGCGCGGCGTCTTGCCGACCTCGTCGATGTCATTGGTTCTGATGCACTTCTGCACGCTCGTCGCCCGCGGATACGGAGCGGGAACGAGACCGGTGAGATAGGGCACGAACGGCACCATGCCGGCAACGGTGAAGAGCAGGGTGGGGTCGTCGCTGACGAGAGAGGCGGATGGCACGACGGTATGGCCGCGCTCCGCGAAGAAGTCGAGCCAGCGCCGACGAATTTCAGCAGTCTGCATGGGTTCCGTACTACGAGTGATGGTGTCGCCGAGCGGACGACGAGTGGCTAGTTCTTGCCCAGGTCGTCGACGGCGTCCTCCGTATCGCCGATGGCGGAGCGAAGCTCGGCCTCACGTTTGTGGTAGCTGTCGGCGACGGCGGCCCCGAACTCTTTCGCCTTCGCGTCGAGGTTGCCGAAGAACTGTTTGCCTTGCTGGGTCTTGTCGACCCGGTGGGCAAGGACGAATCCGGCAGCGACGCCGACTATCAGCCAAAACACGCTCTTCATTACAGTGCTCCCTGAGGTTTCCGGTGGTTCAGTTCAACAGTATCGGTTCGACGGCGGGGTTCGACGGCGGGGTTCGGCGGGCACGGCTCAGCGACGGCGCGATCCGCGGGGTTTGCTCGGTTCCGCGGCACGGAATACGGCCTTCACCCCGGCGGTGAAGCCTGCGAGCTTGATGAGCGGACCACCGACGGTCGCCGCGAAGAGCGCGACGAGCGCCGATACATTGCCCGTCACATCCGCGACGTTGCTCGTGATGATGTCGACACGGGCGAGTTGCTTGTTCGTCTCCCGCACGGTGACGGTTGTCTCTTCGAGAAGAGGGGTGACGTTCTCGGCGGTCGCTCTGATGGCCGCGCGGGTCTCGTCGAGCACCCCACCGAGCTTGACGAGCGGGATGGCGAGCAGGCCGACGAGCACGGCGAACACGCCGGCCGCGATCAGACCCGCGATGTCTCCACCCGACATGAACAAACACCATCCATTCCGTGTACAGCATGCATTGATTGACTGCAAAGGGCGGACCATCCGAGGATGATCCGCCCTCCAGCGTAGTTCAGATGCTTACGCAGGCACAGATCTAGCGGGCCGCGTAGTACTCGACGACGAGCTGGACTTCACAGGTCACGGGGACCTCTGCACGCTTCGGGCGGCGCGCGAGTCGCGCCTGGAGCTTGTCGAGCTCGACCTCAAGGTAGCCGGGGGTCTTGGGCAGGACATCGACGTGTCCGCCTGCTGCGGCGACCTGGAAGGGCTCGGTGCTCTCGCTGCGAGCCTTGACGTGGATGAGCTGTCCCGGCTTCACGCGGAAAGATGGGCGGTCGACGAGCTGGCCGTCGACGAGAATGTGACGGTGCACGACCATCTGCCGGGCCTGCGCGGTGGTGCGGGCGAAACCGGCGCGGAGCACGAGGGCGTCGAGGCGCATCTCGAGGAGTTCGACCAGGTTCTCACCGGTCAGTCCCTGGGTGCGGCGGGCCTCCTCGAAGGCGATCTTCAACTGCTTCTCACGGATGCCGTACTGGGCGCGCAGACGCTGCTTCTCACGCAGACGAACGGCGTAGTCCGAATCGGCCTTGCGCTTGGTGCGACCGTGCTCACCGGGAGCGTATGGGCGCTTCTCGAGGTATTTGGCCGCCTTCGGGGTGAGAGCGATGCCAAGGGAACGCGAGAGACGGGTCTTGCTGCGGGTACGTGACTTCGTAGACACGGTTTCCTTTCGAAATGGAACTCAAACGATGCATGACCGGCACGCACGAATGCACGCCGGGAAAGTAAGAGGGGCTCGCCACGGGGATCGACCGGCTACAGGTCTGCCCCTTGTGCCGGAGATCCGCGCAGCCGCACGCAAAAATCAGGCTTTAGGCCGCTGAAAGCTTAGCACAGCCTCGCAACCGCTCGGAGGTGGGCGGCACGTCACTCGCCACGCACGATGCGGCGCAGCTTGGCCAGCCTTGCGGTCACCTCGCGCTCGTTGCCGTGCTCCGTCGGCTCGTAATAACGGGCATCCCGCAACTCGTTGGGCGGGTATTGCTGCCGCAGGACCCCGAGTTCGTCGTCGTGCGGGTACTGATAACCCTTGCCGTGACCGAGCCGCTTCGCCCCAGGATAGTGGCCGTCGCGCAGGTGTTTTGGCACCCGGCCGATCTTGCCAGATCGTACGTCGGCGATCGCCTTGTCGATCGCCAGATAGGAAGCGTTGGACTTGGGTGCCGTCGCGAGATGCACGACCGCCTGCGCGAGCGGGATGCGCCCTTCCGGCATGCCAATGAACTGCACGGCGTCCGCTGCAGCGACGGCGACCACGAGCGACTGCGGATCAGCCATGCCGATGTCCTCCGAGGCGAGCACGATGATGCGGCGTGCGATGAAACGCGGGTCCTCGCCCGCCTCGATCATGCGGGCGAGGTAGTGCAGCGAGGCGTCGACGTCTGAGCCTCGCACCGACTTGATGAACGCGCTGATGACGTCGTAGTGCTCGTCGCCGTTGCGGTCGTAACGCAGCAAGGCCCGATCGACGGCAAGAGCGACGAGTTCTGCGGTGATGACGGGCTCGACAGTGGGGAGCGTTCCCGCCGAGACGGATGCCGCCTCGAGAGCGGTGAGCGCACGCCTCGCATCGCCGGAGGCGAGCCTGATGATCGCGGCACGCGCTTCGGGATCGAGCACGAATCTTCCGGCCAGGCCACGCGGGTCGACCACCGCACGATCGACAACGGTGCCGAGATCGTCGTCGCTGAGCTGCTCGAGCGTGAGCAGGAGCGAACGCGAGAGCAGTGGCGAGATCACCGAGAACGAGGGGTTCTCGGTCGTCGCAGCGACGAGGATCACCCATCCGTTCTCGACACCGGGTAGCAGAGCATCCTGCTGCGCTTTCGAGAAACGGTGGATCTCGTCGAGGAACAGCACCGTCGACACCCCATAGAGGTCGCGGGTAGACATGGCCTCTTCCATCACCTGGCGCACATCGCGCACACCGGCCGACACAGCCGACAATTCGACGAATCGTCGCCCTGAGCTGTGAGCGATCGCCTGCGCGAGAGTGGTCTTGCCCGTGCCGGGAGGACCCCACAGGATCACCGAGACGGAGCCGCGCTCCCCCGTCTTGTCACTCGCGAGTGCGACGAGCGGAGAGCCAGGGGTGAGCAGGTGCCTCTGACCCGCAACCTCGTCGAGGCTCTTCGGCCGCATGCGCACGGCGAGCGGCGTGGCACCACCACGCAGTCCAGGCCCCGGATCCACCATGCCTTCAGCGTAGTTGCCGCAGCCGACAGGCTCGCATCCACGTCGATCGGGTGCCCTCGAAGACGCATTTGTCCGCCCAACGGATGGTTGCGTAGAGTTCAACGTGATCCGACCCCAGGGAGAAGCGTGGCATCGAACAACAAGCAGGACCGTGAGGCGCGTGCGCGTCTGCGCGCCTACCAGGCCCGGCAGTCCGTGCATCAGCACCGCACGAGGCGGCGCATCCGCGACAACGTGATCGCGAGCGTCGCGCTCGCTGCCGTGCTTGTGCTCGCGACAGGCGCGCAGTTGTTCTTCTTCAACGGCGGCCCTGGCACGCCCGAAGCCGTCCCCACGGACACCGCGACGCCGACCCCGACCCCCGGCGCCGGTGGTCAGAACACCGGCGACGTGCCGTCGAGCGATCTCGCCGCGAACCGCAGCTGGACGGGAACACTCACCCTCAACGATGTGCCGCTCGGCATCGAACTCGACGGTGCCGCGGCACCGCAAGGCGTCTCGTCGACGATCAGCCTCGCCCAGAACGGTTTCTACAACGGCGTCAGCTGCCACCGGCTCACCAACGGCGGCTTCTTCGTGCTGCAGTGCGGCGACCCGGTCGGCGATGGCACGGGCGGCCCGGGCTACAGCTACGGACCGATCGAGAACGCACCGGCGGACAATCTCTACCCTGCGGGAACGATCGCCATGGCTCGACAGGGCGGCAGCGCCTACAGCATGGGCAGCCAGTTCTTCGTCGTCTACGACGACACGACGATCCCATCCGACGCGGCCGGCGGCTACACGATCCTCGGCAAGGTCACGAGTGGTCTCGACCAGCTCAAAACGCAGATCACCGATGCCGGTGTGCAGGAAGGCGCGCGCGACGGCAAACCCGCCGTGCCGGTGACGATCACAGGCTTCACTCTGCAGTAACGGGTGGAGCGTAACGGTTGGATAGCAAGCGCAGGCTCCCCGCAGAGGGTGGAATAGGCTTATGCCGGTGTGGCCACCGACCGGTGGCCGATGGATACAGCAAGGTGAGGCTCTTGGCTCCAGCAGAACAGCAATCGTGGGGTCGCGTCGACGAGACGGGCACCGTGTTCGTGCGCGAGGCATCCGGCGAACGCGCGGTCGGCCAGTATCCCGACGGGACCGCCGAAGAGGCGCTCGCCTACTTCGAGCGCAAGTTCACCGAACTCGCCGGCCAGGTGACGCTCCTCGAGCAGCGCGCCAAGAGCGGTGCCCCGGCTGCGGACATCTCCAAGGCCGTCGCGAGTCTCAGTGCCACTCTCGAGACCGCGAACGCCGTCGGCGACCTCGCCGCGTTGAAGACACGGCTCGAGGCGCTCGGCGGAACCGTGACCGAGCTCACCGAGCAGCAGAGCGCCGAAGCGAGAGCCCTCGTCGACGCGGCCATCGCTGAACGCGTCGCGATCGTCGAGGAGGCCGAGAAGCTCGCCTCGGGCGATCCAGCCAAGACCCAGTGGAAGCAGGCGACCGCGACGCTCGACGAACTCTTCGTCCGCTGGCAGGCGCACCAGCACGACGGTCCGCGCCTGCCCAAAGGCGAGGCCAACGAGCTGTGGAAACGTTTCAGGGCAGCCCGCACGACGATCGAGCAGCACCGCAAGGTCTTCTTCGCCGAGCTCGACACCGCCCACAAGGACGTCCGTACGCGCAAGCAACGCCTGATCGACCAGGCCGAGGCCCTCGCTTCGCGTGGCGCGGACGGTGTGCCGAGCTATCGCACCCTACTCGACGAGTGGAAGCTCGCCGGCCGTGCGGGCAAGAAGCAGGACGACGCGCTCTGGGCGCGGTTCAAAGCCGCCGGCGACGTGCTCTATGCCGCCAAGTCGGAGATCGACGCGAAGGAGAACGAGGAATATTCGGCCAATCTCGCCGTCAAGCTCGCGCTGCTGTCCGAGGCCGAGACGATCCTCGGCGAGAATGACAGGACAAAGGCCCGTGCGACCCTGACCTCGATCCAGCGTCGCTGGGACGAGGCGGGCAAGATTCCGCGCGACCAGGTCAAGGCCGTCGAGGAGCGTCTGCGCAAGGTCGAAAGTCACGTGCGCCAACTCGACGACGAGCACTGGAAGCGTAACAATCCGGAGACCAAGGCACGCGCAGAGGGACTCGCCGGCCAGCTCGAGGACGCTATCTCCAAGCTCGAGAAGGAACTCGCCGATGCGCGGACCGTCGGCGACCAGGCTGCCATCGCTGCCGCCTCCGAGGCCCTCGAAGCCCGGAAGGCCTGGCTCAAGGCGATCGGACAGTAGTCGGTCCGGTCGCTCTCCACAGGCGTAGGCCGTCGGCGTTTGCACACAGTCCGGGTGGTGAAGCGGCGACGGCACCGTGCGCGGCGGCATCATTGCCGGATGCCGCAACGACTCCCCTTCGTTCTCGACGCCCGGGATCTCGCGATCGCCGAGCTGTGTGCCTCGCGGCTCGACGGCGAGGTCTATCGCCTCGGCGACGGCTTCTGCCCCGTCGACGTGCCCGACTCCTCCGAGGCCCGGGCTCGGGCGATCGGGCTCATCGCCCCGCACGGTACCTTCGTCGAGCATCTGAGCGCGGCCTGGGTGCACGGCGCTGCGGCATCCGCGCCTACTCGGCATCGTCTCGCGATCGACACGACGTTTCGGGTGCGGGTTCCGTTCTCGCCACGGTTCTCCGTGCGCGAACTCGTCGTCGCCCCCGGCGACATCGCATCGCTCGCAGGAATGGCGGTGACGACACCGCTGCGCACCGTGCTCGACCTCGCGCGGGATGCGACGCTCGACGAGCAGAGGGCGATCACCGCCGTCGCAGGGCTCCTGCGCGTCGCGAAGCTCCCTCCCGCGGCCTGCGAGGCCGCTGTACGTTTGCGAGGCAAGCTCCCTCATGCGACACTCGCCCTCGCCAGGATCGAGGTGGCGACTGCGCTCCTGGCCGATGGGCGCTCCGCGGAGCGCTCAACCGTCGCTGACGCGGTAGACGTCGTAGACGGCGTCGATACGGCGCACCGCGTTGAGCACGCGGTCCAGATGCCGCGTATCCCCCATCTCGAACACGAATCGGCTGAGCGCCAATCGTTCGTTTGATGTCGACACATTGGCGGAGAGGATGTTGACGTGGTGCTCCGACAGCACCCGGGTGACATCCGAGAGCAATCCGGCCCGGTCGAGGGCTTCGATCTGGATCTGCACCAGGAACAAGCTCTTTGACGTCGGAGCCCATTCGACCTCGATCATGCGCTCGGGTTCCTTGAGCAGCGACTGCACGTTGTGGCAGTCGGCCTGATGAACGGACACGCCGGAGCCCCGGGTGACGAAGCCGACGATCTTGTCGCCGGGCACAGGAGTGCAGCATCGCGCGAGCTTGACGAGGATGTCGGGTGCCCCACGCACGAGCACACCGGAGTCGCTCGCCCGCAACTGCAAGGTGCGCCCCTTCGAGGCGATCGCGATCTCGGGTCCGTCGCCCTCTTCGACCGTCTGCACAGAGGCGACGACCTTCTCGAGAACCGATTGGGTCGAGACATGGCCCTCCCCGACGGCCGCGTAGAGCGCCGAGACGTCGACGTACTTCATCTGTGCGGCGACCTCGGCGAAGGAGTCCTGGTTCATGAGCTTCTGCAGCGGAAGATTCTGCTTGCGCATGGCCCGCGCGATGGCGTCCCGCCCCTGCTCGATCGCCTCGTCGCGACGCTCCTTGGTGAACCACTGCCGGATCTTATTGCGGGCCCGAGGGCTCTTGACGAAGTTGAGCCAATCCTGGCTCGGTCCGGAGTCGGGGTTCTTCGAGGTGAACACCTCGACGACATCGCCGCTATTGAGCGTGCTCTCCAGAGGCACCAGCCGCCCGTTGACCTTTGCGCCCATGGTGCGGTGCCCGATCTCGGTGTGCACGGCATAGGCGAAGTCGACCGGTGTGGCCCCTGACGGAAGACCGATGACTCGGCCCTTGGGCGTGAAGACGTAAACCTCTTTCGCCCCGATCTCGTACCGGAGCGAGTCGAGAAACTCGCCGGGGTCGGCCGTCTCGGCCTGCCAGTCGGAGATGTGCGCGAGCCAGGCCATGTCGGTGTCGTTCTGGGCCACCGAACTCGACGTCTTTCCGCCGTTGACCTGCTCCTTGTACTTCCAGTGTGCCGCGACACCGAACTCGGCGCGCTGGTGCATCTCCTGGGTGCGGATCTGCAGCTCGACGGGGCGCCCGTGCGGCCCGAGCACGGTCGTGTGCAAGGACTGGTAGAGGTTGAACTTGGGTGTCGCGACGTAGTCTTTGAAGCGACCCGGTAGCGGCGTCCAACGCGCGTGGATCGCGCCGAGGACCGCATAGCAGTCGCGCACCGAGTTGACCAGCACCCGGATGCCGACGAGGTCGTAGATCTCGTCGAAGTCCCGTCCGCGCAACACCATCTTCTGGTAGATCGAATAGTACTGCTTTGGCCGTCCGACGACCTTGCCCCGGATCTTCGCGGCCTTGAGGTCTTCGTTGACCGCGTCGATGACCTGCTGCACGAACTCCTCGCGTTGCGGAGTGCGCTGCCTGACCAGGCTCTCGATCTCGGCATAGAGCTTGGGGTAGAGCACGGCGAACGAGAGGTCTTCGAGTTCCCACTTGATCGTCTGGATCCCGAGGCGATGCGCGAGCGGCGCGTAGATCTCAAGGGTCTCGGTCGCCTTGCGGGCGGCGGACTCCGCGGGCACGAAGCCCCAGGTGCGGGCGTTGTGCAAGCGGTCGGCGAGCTTGATGATGAGCACGCGGATGTCTTTGGACATCGCCACGATCATCTTGCGGACGGTCTCGGCCTGGGTGCTGTCGCCGTACTTGACCTTGTCGAGCTTGGTGACGCCGTCGACGAGCATGGCGATCTCATCGCCGAAATCGGCACGCACCTGGTCGAGGGTGTAGTCGGTGTCCTCCACTGTGTCGTGCAGGAGCGCGGCAGCGACCGTCTTGAATCCGATGCCGAGATCGGCGAGGATCTGGGCGACGGCGAGCGGATGCGTGATGTAGGGTTCTCCGCTGCGACGCAGTTGGCCGTCGTGCGCCCGCTCCGCGACGGAGTACGCACGCTCGATGACCGCGATGTCGGCCCTCGGATGATGCATCCGCACCGTGCGCACGAGCGTGTCGACGGCGCCGGCCGGTTGTGCTTTCGAGAAGATGCGCGGCACGAGGCGCCGCAGGGACGCGGTGGACGACGTGGTCTCTGTCATCTCTCCACCTCCCGTTCGATACTCAATTATCCTCGTCGAGGCTGAGAACCGGTCCATCGGCCGCATGCCAGGCGAGCATCCCACCCGCGACGTTGACGGCGGGGTACCCCGCGGCTAGCAGGGCGTCGGTGACGGAACGCGAGCGCCCTCCGACGTGGCAGATGACGTAGATCGTCTCATCGTCCGGCAGCTCGTCCTGGCGGGACAGGAGCTCGCTCATGGGAATGTGGTGGGCGTCCGGCGCGTGGGCGGAACGCCACTCGTGCGGTTCCCGCACATCGAGGAGCCAGCCGTCGCCGGCCGCGACCCGCCCGATCGCCTCCTCAACGGAGATCTCGCTCTCCGACGGCGAGCGACCGGGCAGGGCCTGGCTCACGCGGTGATCTCCTCCGCGGACCGGGCGATATCCGTCGCACGAGCACGAGCGGAGAGCACCTTCTTATCGTGCTTGCCGATCACAGCCTCGCCTTCACGCAGCTGCGAATAGAGCGGGGCGGCGAGGAACACGGTCGACCAGGTGCCGACGAGGATGCCGATGAGCAGGGCAAGCGAGATGTCGCGCAGAGTGTCCGCGCCGAGTACGAACGCTCCGATGAAGAGGATCGCAGCGACTGGAAGGGCTGCCACGACGCTGGTATTGATCGAGCGCACGAGCGTCTGATTCACGGCCAGATTCACCGACTCGGCGAAGGTGCGCTTGGATTCGGAGCCGTCCTCAGCCGTATTCTCACGGATCTTGTCGAAGACGACGACCGTGTCGTAGAGCGAGTATGCGAGGATCGTCAGGATGCCGATGATCGCGGCTGGAGTGATCTCGAAGCCGGTGGCCGCATAGACGCCCGAAGTGACGACGAGGTCGGCCATGAGCGCGATGATCGCGGCGAGCGACATCTTCCAGGTACGGAAGTACAGCGCCATGCCGATCGCGGCCAGCAGCAGGAAGACGACGAGGCCCTGGATCGTCTGGCGGGTGACGTCCGCACCCCACACCGGTCCGATGAACGAGGACGCGACCTCGGA
The DNA here is from genome assembly GCF_042660285.1 of Luethyella okanaganae. Lineage (NCBI taxonomy): Bacteria > Bacillati > Actinomycetota > Actinomycetes > Micrococcales > Microbacteriaceae > Luethyella > Luethyella okanaganae. Next base: position 1,024,279 of record NZ_JBHSTP010000001.1, on the reverse strand, counting down.
GTCGGGCACCTGATAGGCGGTGCCGAGCGCCGCGGCGACCTCCCGGGTCTCGTCCTGCGTGAGCTGGTCGGTCTGCACCCGCACCCCGCTGTCGCCGACAGTGGTCACGCGGGCGACCGCGTCGGGTGCGACGGACGCGACGGCGGCCTCGGCAGGCCCCTGCTGGGCATTCGTGACATTCGTGATCTGAAACTGCGATCCACCGCGGAACTCGATGCCGAAGTTGAAGCCGCCCTTGAGCACGGGTACCAGGACCGCGGCGATGATGAGTACGCCGATGATCGTGTACCAGGTGCGACGCTTCCCGACGAAGTTGAACGAACGCTTTCCCGTATAGAGGTCGTTGCCGAAAGTGGTCAGCCTGCTGGCCATCAGGACTCCCCTCCGTTCTTCGAGATATCGTCGCCCGACGAGGTAACCCCGGCGAGCTCTGCCGCCTTACGTTCGGCGATCGTCTGACGCTTCGCCGCCTCCCGTGCACTCGACGCGGCTTTGCTCGCCGGAACGGAGGTCGGCTTACGGAACTCCGCGCGTCCGCGGTACACCGCGCCGAGCGCGGACGGGTCGAGTCCTGAGAGCGGATGTCCGCTGCCGAAGAACGTGGTCTGGGCGAGCAGTTGCAGCATCGGGTGGGTGAACAGGATGACGATGAGCACGTCGATGACGGTCGTGATCCCGAGCGTGAAGGCGAAGCCTCGCACATTGCCGACGGCGATGATGAACAGCACGACGGCTGCGAGGAGGTTCGTGGCCTTCGAGGCGTAGATCGTGCGCACCGCGCGCCTCCAGCCGGCTTCGACGGCCGAGGGGAGCCCCCGCCCGTCGCGCAGTTCGTCTCGGACACGTTCGAAGTACACGATGAACGAGTCCGCCGTGAATCCGATCGCGACGATCAAGCCGGCGACGCCTGCGAGCGAAAGACGGTAGCCCTCGCGCCATGACAGGATCGTGATGACGAGGTAGGTCAGAACGGCGGCGACCACGAGAGAGGCGATCGTCACGAGGCCGAGCAGCCGATACTGGAACAAGGTGTAGATCACGACGAGGATGAGTCCGATGAGACCCGCGATGAGACCACTCTGCAGCTGAGAGGAGCCGAGGGTCGCCGAGATCGTGTCGGAGCTCTGCACGGTGAAGCTGATCGGCAACGCGCCGAACTTGAGCTGGTCCGCCAGGGCCTTCGACGACTCCTGCGTGAACTGTCCGGAGATCGTCGGCTTTCCGTCGGTGATGACGCCGTTCATCTTCGGAGCGGAGAGGACTTGGCCGTCGAGGACGAACGCGAACTGGTCGAGCGGCGGCTGGGCCTTGAGTCCGTAGAGTCGCGTGCTCACCGCCGCGAAGTCCTTGGTGCCCTGGTCGTCGAAAGTGAGGTTGATGACCCAGCGGCCGGTCGTCGCGCCGGACTGCGTGGTCTCCTGACCGTTGCTCGCATTGGTGATGTTCTCACCGCGCACTTCGACCGGACCGAGGAGGTACTTGATGGTCCCCGTCACATCACAGGTGACGAGGGGCTTGTCCGACGGTGCGGCATTCGCAGTGGCGGCTTGCGTCGAAGCGCAGTTGAAGGTCCCGTACTGCGCCTGCAACGCAGGCGTCACCCAGTTGAGGTCGCTGCCGCTCGTGGGGCTGACCGATGGTGTGCTCGGCAGACTCGGGTCCACCGTCGGCGACGGGGTCGACGTGCTGCCTTCCCCGCCGACCGTCTGGTTCGTCGGCGCGCCCGCGACGAGCACGGGACGCAACTCGAGCTTCGCCGAAGACTCGATACGGTTGCGGGATTCGTCGTCGAGTTGCCCGGGGATCGCGACGACGATGTTCTGGCCGCCCTGGGTATTGATCTCCGCCTCGGAGACGCCGGAGGCATCGACACGCTGACGGATGATCGAAACCGCCTGATTGAGCTGCTCCTGCGAGACCGTCTGGCCACTCTCGAGCTTCGGGGCGAGGATGATCTGTGTGCCGCCCTCAAGGTCGAGCGCAAGCTTCGGCGTCCACGATCCACCGCCCCAGAGCACGCCAGCCGTGTTGACCGCGAACAGGGCTACGACGATGACGCCTAGCCAGGTGAGGGAACGCCAGGCCTTCTTGACCGAGGTCGACTTTGCCACCGCGGGGAACTCAGCTTTCTACGTTCGTGCCCGCGCCGTCACAGCACAGGCACGGAAGGGGGAATGTTAGTCTTCGGCCTTTTTGCCGTTGATGGTCGAGTCGCTGGAACCGCTGTCGGCGTCGTCGATCCGCTCGCCGAACTCGGGCTCGCCCAAAACCTTGGCGTCGCCCGCGCCGACCGTGTCAACGGTCGGCGACGTGTCATCGACATCGGACTCGGTCGCGGTGACGACCCGCGCGATCGTCTGACGGTGCACGGCGAGCACCGTTCCGGGAGTCGACTCGAGCAGCACCTCGTTGTCTTCCTCGTCGATCGAGAGGATGGTTCCGAAGACGCCGGAGTTGGTCATGACCTTCGCGCCGGCGACGACCTTCGACTGGAGCTCCTGGGCATCCTTCTGACGCTTGCGGCTGTTGCGGAACATGAAGAAGATCAGCAGGGCCAGAACGGCGAGCATGATCAGAGTCAACGGATCAAAAGGCATGAATCTATGGAACCTTCCGGTATGCGGCACGACAACCGCATCAGTCTAGTGCGGGATTCTGGTAAGCCAGCTTGAATTATAGGTCATCAAGCGTAAGGGCAGCCTCCGGGCCGGAAAGGCCGAAGTGACGCCAGGCCTGCGGGGTCGCGACGCGACCGCGGGGTGTGCGGGTGAGCAGCCCGATGCGCACGAGGAACGGCTCGACCACGGCCTCGATGGTCTCGGACTCCTCGCCGACCGACACCGCGAGCGTGTTGAGTCCGACCGGTCCGCCGCCGAAGCGGGTGAGGATGGTCTCCATGACCGCACGATCGAGTCGGTCAAGCCCGAGGGCGTCGACGTCGTAGAGCTCGAGCGCCGCCATTACCGAGTGCACGTCGGCGCCGCCCGCACCGCCGCCATGCACGAGCGCGTAGTCACGGACCCGCCGCAGGAGTCGGTTGGCTATTCGCGGCGTCCCGCGGCAGCGGCCGGCGATCTCGGCGAGTGCCTCGCGGTCGATCGTCAGCTCGAGCAGCTGCGCGGCCCTGGCCAGCACCTGTTCCAGTTCGGCCTCGTCGTAGAATTCCAGATGAGCGGTGAACCCGAACCGATCGCGCAGTGGATTCGGCAGCAGCCCCGAGCGCGTCGTCGCCCCGACGAGCGTGAACGGCGCCAGGTCGAGGGGCACGGAGGTCGCACCGGCGCCCTTGCCCACCATGATGTCGATGCGGAAGTCTTCCATGGCGAGGTACAGCATCTCCTCGGCGGAGCGGGCCATGCGGTGGATCTCGTCGATGAAGAGCACCTCACCGGGAACGAGCGAACTCAGCACGGCGGCCAGATCCCCCGCATGCTGGATGGCCGGACCGCTCGACATGCGCAATGGTCGGTCGCCCTCGTGCGCGACGATCATGGCGAGCGTCGTCTTGCCGAGGCCGGGCGGACCGGCGAGCAGGATGTGGTCAGGTGTCCGCTGCTGCATCGTCGCGGCGGTCAGCAGGAGCTGTAGCTGTCCTCGCACCTTGGATTGGCCGACGAACTCGCCGAGGGATCGAGGCCGCAGCGCGCCCTCGAAGGCGAGTTCAACATCCGACTCGAGGGCCGGATTCGTGAGTTCGACGATGTCACCGAGATCGATGCCGTTCTCCGAGGTGCTCATGCGTTCCTCTCTGCGGAGTGCTTCGCAGGCCCGAGCCGTGCGAGTGCGAGGCGAAGCACGACCGGAACGGAGATCCTGTCGGTGTCGGACGCCTCGGCCAGCGTCTCGTCGACGGCCTGCGCCGCCACCCGCTCCGACCAGCCGAGACCGATGAGGGCCGCGAGCACCTTGTCTGCGACCCCTGCGCCGGCAGCCGCCGACCTGGCCGTTGCCGGTGGAGCGGTGATCGCGAGCTTCCCTGCGAGCGACAGCACGATGAGCTTCGCGGTCTTCGGACCGATCCCGCTCACCTTGCGGAACGACGCATCATCGTCGTCGGCGACCGCACGCCCGACCTGAACAGGGCTGAGCACGGCGAGCACGCCGAGTGCAGACTTCGGGCCGACGCCCGTGACACCGGTGAGCAGCTCGAACACCGAGAGCTCGTCGACCGTGACGAATCCGAAGAGCGAGAGCGAGTCCTCGCGCACCACGAGGGAGGTGTGCAGTCTGGCTTGTTCTCCGATACGGAGGGCGAGGGCGCAGGCCGGGGTGACCTGGACGGAGAGTCCCACTCCCCCGACCTCGATGACGACGGTGCTGCCGAGTGCCGAGAGCACGGTGCCACGAACGGAAGAGATCACCGCTCAAGACTACGGCGGACCACCGACCCCCGGGCATTTCTCTCGGCGGCGCGCCACGCCTTCTGAGCGGGTGTGAGCTCCGCGTCGTCCACGGCGGCGCCTGCCGTCGGCAGGGTCCCACCGGAGACTCCTGTTCGCCAGGCGTGGCACAGGGCGAGGGCGAGGGCATCGGCGGCATCCGCCGGAGTCGGAGGCGCATCGAGACCGAGGATGCGCGCCACCATCGCCGCCACCTGCCTCTTGTCGGCCGATCCATAGCCGGTGATCGCGGCCTTGACCTCGCTCGGCGTATGGAGGCCGACAGCCAAGCCACGCTGCGCGGAGAGATGCAGGGCGACTCCGCTGATCTGGGCCGTGCCCATGACGGTGCGCAGATTGTGCTGCGCGAAAACTCGCTCGATCGCGACGGCCGCCGGCTTGTGCCGGTCGAGCAGCCCGGCGATGCCGTCACCGACCTCGAGCAGTCGTCGCTCGAGGGGGGCATCAGGCGAGGAGCGGATGACCGTCACCTCGACGAGCTTCGCGGTGCGGTCGGGTTCGACATCGACGATGCCGACCCCGCAGCGGGTGAGGCCTGGGTCGATGCCGAGCACCCGCACCGTCATCGGCTGCTACTCGGCCTCGAGCTCAGCCAGAACCTCGGGCGACAGATCGACGTTGCTGTAGACATTCTGCACGTCATCGGAGTCCTCGAGCGCTTCGACGAGACGCAGCACCTTGCGCGCTGTCTCCGCATCGACCTCGACCTTGAGCGAGGGCACGAACGCGACATCCGCGGAGTCGTAGTCGATGCCGGCCTTCTGGAGGGCGACGCGAGTCGCCACCATCTCGCTCGGCTCGGTGATGATCTCGAAGGCCTCGCCCTCGTCCGTAACCTCCTCGGCTCCCGCGTCGAGCACCGCGCCGAGCACATCGTCCTCGGTCAGACTTCCGTTCTGCGCGACCACGATGAGGCCCTTGCGGTTGAAATTGTAGGCGACGCTACCGGGATCGGCCATGGTTCCGCCGTTGCGGGTCATCGCAGTGCGCACCTCGGCGGCGGCTCGGTTCTTGTTGTCGGTCAGGCATTCGACGAGCAGGGCGACGCCGCTCGGAGCATAGCCCTCGTACATGATCGTGGTGTATTCGACGGATTCGCCGCTGAGTCCGGCTCCGCGTTTGATGGCGCGATCGATGTTGTCGTTGGGAACCGAGGTCTTCTTCGCCTTCTGTACGGCGTCGACCAGCGTCGGGTTGCCGCTCAAGTCGGCTCCGCCCATCTTGGCGGCGACCTCGATGTTCTTGATGAGCTTCGCGAACGACTTCGCGCGGCGTGCGTCAACGACCGCCTTCTTGTGCTTGGTCGTCGCCCACTTGGAATGCCCAGACATGCGTCTCCTGTTATCGGTGCTCGCAGATCGATGGCCACAATCTGCCTAGCCATTGTAGGACAGGGCTTTCCCCGTGCCGCCTCGCCCGGCCTCAGTCGAGCAGTTTGCACAGGGTGCGCAGATTGCGATTGGTCGTCGACGACCGGTACCTCGCCTTGCCGCTGAGCTTGCTGAACGCGCTGCCGACGCCGACAGCACGGCGGTTGTGCCAGTAGATCACGCCCTCGCCCTGTTCGATCACGTCATCGTCGTCAAGCATCGGCGCAGCCGCGAGCAGTTCCTCGAGCGGCTCGGAGGCAGAGGAGAACAAGACATAGGGATGCCACCCCTCGCGTTTCGCATCGAAGGGGAACCCCTCGACGATGGCGGCCAGCTGCTCCGAACTCACGAGCACGATCCAAGCCTCGTAACCGAAGCGTTCGCGCAAGGCGGACTCGATACGCCGCTTGAGCGCTGCGGTGTCCTCTGCGCCTGCCTCTGAGGGCAGAACGTCGAAGCGCACGTTGCCGCTCGCGAGCACGGTGCGGACGTCGTCGAAGCCGAGACCGCGGAAGAGCTCGGCGAGTTCGGCGGACGTGACGGTGATTCCGCCGACGTTCACGCCACGGAGCAACGCGATGAATCTCGTCATGGCGACATCCTAGACTCGCGATCGGCCGGAAGACCCCGAGACCGCTCAGCCGACCTTCGAGCCTCGAACATCCGGTGTGCGACCCCGAGCGCCCACCTTCGATAGGAAGTATTCGTGAAAGCGATAGTCCCCGGTGATCTCGGGATGGAACGAGGTGCCGAGCAGATTGCCCTGCTCGACGGCGACGACCCGGCCGTCCTGAAGGACGGCCAGCGTCGTGGCCGCCGGTCCGATCGACTCGACGACGGGCCCGCGGATGAAGACGGCGTGCACGGGCGTGTCCCCGATCGCCGGAACGTCGAGGTCGGTCTCGAAGGATTGGTTCTGAGAGCCGAAAGCGTTGCGCCGCACTGAGACGTCAAGGCCGCCGAGACTCTGCTGGCCCTCGATTGCGTCGAGTACGGTGTCAGCGAGCATGATGAGACCGGCGCAGGTTCCGTAGACCGGCAGGCCCTCGCGGATCGCCAGCCTGAGCGGCTCGGCGAGTCCGAAAGCGCGTGCGAGCTTGTCCATGACGCTGGACTCGCCACCCGGGATGACCAGACCGTCGACGACGGTCAGCTCTTCTGGACGGCGGATGAGAGAGACATCCACCCCCAGGGTGCGCAGCACATTCGCGTGCTCGCGGAAGTCACCCTGGAGGGCGAGGACGCCTACGATCATCGAGGTGCCGCGTCTACCAGCCGCGTTCGGCGAGGCGGTGCGGTGCCGCGAGGTCTGACACGTTGATGCCCACCATGGCCTCGCCGAGCCCGCGCGAGACCTCGGCGATGACCGAGGGGTCGTCATAGAAGGTCGTCGCCTTCACGACGGCCGCCGCACGCTGCGCGGGGTTGCCCGACTTGAAGATGCCGGATCCCACGAAGACGCCGTCGGCGCCGAGCTGCATCATCATCGCGGCATCCGCCGGGGTGGCCACGCCACCCGCAGTGAACAGCACCACTGGCAGCTTGCCCGTCTCGGCGACCTCGACGACGAGATCGTACGGCGCCTGCAGCTCTTTCGCTGCGACGTAGAGCTCATCCTTGCTCATCGACGACAGGGTCGCGATCTCGCCTTTGATCTTGCGGATGTGCTTGGTCGCCTCGGAGACGTCACCTGTGCCGGCCTCGCCCTTGGAGCGGATCATGGCTGCACCCTCGTTGATGCGGCGCAGCGCCTCGCCCAGGTTCGTCGCACCGCAGACGAAGGGCACGTTGAAGCCCCACTTGTCGATGTGGTTGACGTAGTCGGCCGGGCTCAGCACCTCGGACTCGTCGATGTAATCCACATCGAGAGCCTGCAGGACCTGCGCCTCGACGAAATGGCCGATGCGGGCCTTCGCCATGACAGGGATCGACACCTCGGCGATGATCGCCTCGATGAGGTCCGGATCGCTCATCCTGGCGACGCCGCCCTGCGAACGGATGTCGGCCGGCACGCGCTCGAGCGCCATGACGGCGACGGCACCGGCGTCCTCGGCGATGCGCGCCTGCTCTGCGGTGACGACGTCCATGATGACGCCGCCCTTGAGCATCTCGGCGAGTCCGCGCTTGACGCGGCTCGAGCCGAACTGCTCGCTTGAAGTGCTCTCAGTCATGCTCTCAATCCTATTCCTTGGGCACAGGGTGATCGTGCGCCGGTGCGTCTACCGTTCGTCCGGCTGGACGACACCCGGCCACACGCTCGCGATCTCTTCCCGCACCTCACCGAGGAGACGCGGGAGCGCCTTGGTCTTGGCGATGATGGGGAAGAAGTTGGCATCGAGCGCCCACCGCGGCACGATGTGCTGGTGCAGGTGCTCGGCGATGCCTGCGCCGGCGATCTGTCCCTGATTCATACCGATGTTGAAGCCGTCACAATGCGAAACCTCGGTGATAACGCGCATGGCGATCTGTGTGAACTCGCCGATCTCGGCGACCTCCTCTGGAGTCGCCTGGTCGTACGTCGCGATGTGGCGGTACGGACAGATCAGCAGGTGTCCGCTGTTGTAAGGGAACAGGTTCAGCAGGGCGTAGGCATACGTACCCCTCGCAACGATCAGCGCCCTCTCATCGTCCATCGCCGGGGCGAGGCAGAACGGGCAGTTGTCCTTGTGCGGCTGTTGGCCATCCTGGATATAGACGAGCCTGTGGGGCGTCCAGAGCCTCTGGAACGCGTCGGGAATGCCGGCGAGATCGCCGCTGTTCTCGACGTCGACGCCTTCGAACTCGTCGCCCACCTCAGATCTGGCCCTTGGTCGTGACCTGAGCACGCGTGTCGATGGCCTCCTGGATTCGGCGGATGGCGTCCGCTACCGGTACGCCGTTCTCCTGGCTGCCGTCACGGAAACGGAAGCTGACGGCACCGTTGGCCCGATCCTCGTCGCCTGCGATGAGCTGGAACGGCACCTTGGCCTTCGTATGCGTGCGGATCTTCTTCTGCATGCGGTCGTCGGAGGCGTCGAGCTGGGCACGAACACCCGTCTCCTTCAATTGCAGGATCACCTCGCCGAGGTACTCCGCGTAGTCCTCCGCGACGGGGATGCCGACGACCTGCACGGGCGAGAGCCAGACCGGGAAGGCCCCGGCGTAGTGCTCGGTGAGCACGCCGAAGAACCGTTCGATCGAGCCGAACTTCGCCGAGTGGATCATCACCGGCCGCTGGTGAGTGCCGTCGGCCGCCGTATATTCGAGACCGAAGCCCTCTGGCTGGTTGAAGTCGTACTGGATGGTCGACATCTGCCAGGTGCGGCCGATCGCATCGCGCGCCTGCACCGAGATCTTCGGGCCATAGAAGGCGGCGCCGCCCGGGTCGGGCACGAGTTCGAGACCCGATGCCTCGGCGACCTCGCGCAGCACGTTCGTGGCCACGTCCCACTGCTCGTCGCTGCCCTTGAACTTCTCCGAGTTCGCGTCGCGCGTCGAGAGCTCGAGGTAGAAGTCGTCGAGGCCGAAGTCACGCAGGAGACCGAGCACGAAGTCGAGCAAGTGCTGGATCTCACCCGGCGCCTGCTCGGGCGTGACGTAGCTGTGCGAGTCGTCTTGGGTGAGGCCGCGAACGCGGGTCAGGCCCTGCACGACGCCCGACTTCTCGTAGCGATAAACGGTGCCGAACTCGAAGAACCGCAGGGGCAGCTCACGGTAGCTGCGCCCCCGCGAGCGGTAGATGAGGTTCTGCATCGGGCAGTTCATCGCCTTGAGGTAGTACTCGCTGTTCTCGAGCTCCATCGGCGGGAACATCGTGTCCTTGTAGTACGGCAGATGCCCAGAGAGCTCGAAGACGTGCGCCTTCGTGATGTGGGGGGTCGAGACATACTGGAAGCCCTCTTCGATATGACGGCGGCGGACGTAGTCCTCCATCTCGCGCTTGATGACGCCGCCTTTGGGGTGGAAGACGGGCAGGCCAGAACCGATCTCCTCTGGGAACGAAAAGAGGTCGAGCTCGGCGCCGAGCTTGCGGTGGTCACGGCGCGCGGCTTCCTCAAGGCGATGCTGGTACGCGCGCAGCTCGTCTTTCGTCGGCCAGGCAGTGCCGTAGATGCGCTGCAGCTGCGGGTTCTTCTCGGAACCGCGCCAATACGCCGCGGCGACACGTGAGAGCGCCCAACCGTTGCCGATCATGCGGGTGCTCGGCACGTGCGGGCCCCGGCAGAGGTCTTTCCAGACAGGCTCGCCGGTTTTCGGGTCGACGTTGTCGTAGATCGTGAGCTCACCGCCTCCGACCTCGACGGACTCGTTGTCGTCGCCGACCGACGCCCCACCCTTCAGCTCGATGAGTTCGAGCTTGTAGGGCTCACCCGCGAGCTCTGCGCGCGCCTGGTCATCGGTCACGACGCGGCGCATGAATCGCTGGCCGCTCCGGATGATGCGGGCCATCTCTTTGTCGAGGGCCTTGAGGTCTTCGGGGGTGAACGGCTCGGCTACGTCGAAGTCGTAGTAGAAGCCATCGGCGATGGGCGGGCCGATGCCGAGCTTGGCCTCGGGGTTGATCGTCTGCACGGCCTGCGCGAGCACGTGCGCGGTCGAGTGCCGGAGGATCGAGAGACCGTCGGGCGAGTCGATCGTGACCGGCTCGACCACATCGGTGGTCGTGGTCTGGGTGGCGAGGTCCTTCAGCTCACCGTTGACGCGCATCGCGACAACGGACCGGTCGGTGAAAAGCTCGAAGCCGTCAGCCACCTTCATCCACTCCCTGTTGTTGGTTGCCGCTGAGTCACGGACCCTGTCAACTTTAGTGCCGCCACTATGGACAGCCGTGCGGTCGCACGGGGCGGATGTTCCCGACCGCAAGTAAACTCGGAAGCTATGCAACAGCAGGGAACAATGAGCATCGAGTTTCGCCAACTGAGGTGGGCCGCCTGGCTGCAACTTGTCCAGGGCGCACTGATGGAGGGGCTGCCGTTTATCGGCCTCGGAGTGCTGATTGCCTTCAACGTCGATGCCACGATCGTGGCACATGGCTTCTCGTTCATCGTGCCGTTCTTCAACGAAAACCTCTACTTGATGATGGTGATGAGCGGCATTTTCGGTGCGCTTCGCATTGTCGGCTCTGTGGGACTGCTGAAGAACCGTATGTGGGGGTTCGCTCTCTCGGCTATCAACTGCGTCGTCACGCTGGTGCTGATGATCTTCATGCTTCCCGCCGGGATCGCGGACGGCCTGCTCTCAGGTGCCGCGCTGCTTCTTCTGCTGATCGCCCGATACGGTAAGACCCCAATCTCCACCCGTTCGTTGTCAAGCTAGCTGTGACAGGTTCCCTGAGGTGTTCGAGTAGTTGAAGCCTGGTGGGCGATACGGGGATCGAACCAGCGCGACGGCGGCGCATGCCGTCGCGAGGTCACAGGATCGATGCCGAAGAACGCGAAAGCACCCCGAACCCAAAAGTTCGAAGTGCTCCGGTGGGCGATACTGGGATCGAACCAGTGACCTCTTCCGTGTCAGGGAAGCGCGCTACCGCTGCGCCAATCGCCCAAGGCTGCGACCAGTGTCGCGGCTTGGAGGTGGATACGGGATTCGAACCCGTGTATACGGCTTTGCAGGCCGCTGCCTCGCCTCTCGGCCAATCCACCGTGTTGGGTTCACCACCAAATGAAGAGAACCAGCCCTTCGGCCGATCCTATTCGAGCGGATGACGAGATTCGAACTCGCGACCCTCACCTTGGCAAGGTGATGCGCTACCACTGCGCCACATCCGCGTCACCCGCATTTCTGCGTGCTCAGAAACTCTAACCGATAGCCGCAACGATAGCCAAACCGATGGAGCCCTGGCGTGTTCCTCCGCGCTTCACCGAGTGCGCGCGGAGGAAACACAACCGGAACCGCTCCACGACGCGCCGACGTGCGTTGCCGCACCCCTGTCGGCTAGTATCGGTATTCGCGGTCACGGTGACGTGCCTCGCCAGGGCGATTGGCGCAGTTGGTAGCGCGCTTCCTTCACACGGAAGAGGTCATCGGTTCGAGTCCGGTATCGCCCACACCGAGAAACCCCCGGTCATCCGGGGTTTTTTTGTTTCTACGGCGAGGGGCAGCCGCCGCGCGAGGGGCACGGCTAGGGGCAACCCGCCGCGAGGGGCATCGCCACACGACCGCGCGGGGTTCTGGCAAACTCGTGCCATGACCTACGAGCAGACGCCGCCGGCTCAGCCCGCGCCCGGCATGTACCCGCACCCCGCCTACGTCGTGGCTGCTCCCCCGAAGAACGGCTACGCGACCACAGCCCTTGTGCTCGGCATCTGCGGGTTCGTGCTCATGGGCATCCCGTTCTTCATCGGCTGGGTGCTCGGCGGAGTCCCCGACACCCTCGCCGTCATCTTCGGCATCATCGGCATCAACCGAGCTGCGACTCTCGGCGGTGTCGGCAAGGGCGAGGCGATTGCCGGTCTCGTCCTTGCCTGCGTGAGCCTCCTCAGTGTGCTTATTGGCGCGGGAAGTATCTGGTAGCGCACAGCCGAGAAGAGCGCCCCGCGCCTCACCTGGAAAGTGAGGCGCGGGGCGTTTGCAGTGGCGCTTCGAAACCGACGTCGGAGGCCTGTCGAAATGTGACATACCTATCGCAGACATATCAGTGTGCACTACGTTCATGACCAGTCGGTGATCTTAAGCTCTGTCGATCGACAGTTCAGTGCCGGAGTTTGCTGGCTGTTTTCAACGTTCAGGACGAAAAGAATGGGGAAGTGCGTACTTGCGTACGAAACTGAAATACATGGCCGGGATCGCGGCTGTCGCGGTGATGACGGCGGGGCTGGCGGCACCTGCGAGTGCGACTGAATCTGAGTTGGACGTGTTGGCCGCGATTCAGGAGGCTGCGCCGGAGGTGCTTGAGGCGGTCGCGGACGTGCCGACCGATGCTGCCGGCGACGTTGCTGTCGAGGTCGAAGCAACCGGCACCACGACGCCGGTTGAGATACCGGTCGACCCGTCAGAGGGAATCGCCCTCGGCGAGGGTGACGAGGTGATCCAGATTGGGCTGCCGAACGCAGACGACGCTGACAATGCGGTCGTGGAGGCTCCCGGTGTGGTGTCCTACGACAATGGCGACGGCTCAACCACCGTCCCTGTTGTGAAGGACGATGGCTCGGTGCAGATCACGACCGTGATCGTCAGTGCGGACGCACCGACTCGCTATGAGTATCCGCTCCACACTCCTGAGGGTGCGACGGTCACCCTTGACGATGCCACGGGTGCGATTTCCTTCACTGCCGCGGAGGGGACGTGGATCGGTGGAATCGCGCCCGCTTGGGCCAAGGACGCCAATGGGATCGATGTTCCGAGCCGCTACGAACTCGACGGAAACACGCTAACGCAGGTCGTCGAGCACGACAACGAAAGCGCCTATCCGGTTGTTGCCGACCCGTGGGCAGGCCAGCAGCTGATCAGTCAGGCGTGGGTCAGCAGTCACAGTCGCGGATGGGTCGTCAACGTGAACCCGACCTGGTGGGGACGGTTCTACAGCGGCGGGGTTCATCTCACCGCGCACTGGCAGGAACTTCAGAACCGCTTGCAGACGAACGTCTGGCGGCTGACCTCCACGATTCGTGAGCAGTTCTACTGCCACGTGATCGGCAACCTTGCCGAACCTGGCACGTACAATATGGAATCGTGGCGGCCGTACAAGAGCTGGAGCTCGCAACTCAACCTCTGGGATCGTTGCAACCCGTGATGAAGTTCACCTTTATCGGGGCTGCGAAGGCGTGCCTGTGGGCACTAGCGGCCTGCGGGTTAGTCCTTGCGGCGCTGTTCCTGTATCTGGTCATTGGTGGCTGGTTTCTCGGGCTTGAGGTTTCGGGCCTTGACGAGGACGGCCCCCGCTGGCCACTGGACCTCGTCGGGGTCACCCTCATCGCGGCCGCGGTGTTCGTGACCGGTGCGATCATCTTCGGATTGGGCGCTTTAGTGTCCGCGAGTAGGTCTCGCGAGTAGGCGTCTGCGGTAGAACGCTTCGCGTTTCTTGACACCCTCCGGGTGCGGAACCAGCGGCGTCGGCCGGTCCCTGTAACGGGGGTCGGCCGACGCCGTTCTACGTGAGGCGGGGTCCTGTTACGCCATGTGGCGCGGTTGGTAGACGGGGTTCCGTGCGATGCCGAGGAGCCAGCCGATCCACGGGAGCTTCCGTTCGAGTTCAATCGAAACGCCGAGATCGTACCCGTCGCGATTGTTCCGGATAGTGAGCACGGGCTCGGTCAGGGTGAGAATCTGCCCGAACTCGACGACCGGCAACTCAGCCAAGGGTGTACTGACTCGGACAGAGCCGACCGTTCCTCCCAATAGCTCACAGTTGACGGTTGCCTCGAACCCGTGAAGAGGCTCGCCCTTCGCGTTCGTCTTGGGCATATCGGTACGCGCTCCGTTGACGTAGGCGCTCATCGGTCGGGGTGCGGTGACCTGCTGGAATCGCACAGCGATTGTCGGTGGAACGAGGATCGTGACGGCGTTGGACATGTTGCGCTCCGTGTCTTCTCTCGTAGTTCGGCATCGTGATGCCTACGGTGTTGGTTACGGGGAAAACGTACAGGAGGATTGTTAAAATCAACTCTGACCAGGGATTTATTTCTTGCAAGTTGCACGCAGATTGCTTGCATCTTGACGGACCGCTTCGTACGCTCTCTTTGCCCTGTTCGAGCCCAATCGTGCGGATCCGCGTCCTACCTTCCGCCCGTCGACGGAACGCCTGATTCGCGATCCACCGCGGTGAATCGTCGATGCTCATGCAGAGCTCGTGGCAGTCACCGCCGACGAAAGCCGGCTCGGTCGGGGTGAGCGTGCCCTGCCGATCACTGCTCCTGACTCGTGCCTTGGCCGCCTCGGCGGGGGCCAGCAGGGCGTCCGCACGTGGTGCGGGCGCGCCGGTGACCCCCGGCAGGGCCGGTCGGGCTAGATAACGGACATCTGGTAGAGCCGCACCCCGAGTCCTTCGATGTCGTCGGTGTACGCGCCCTGAGCCTTGTTCAGGCTGCGGTGTTCGTAGAGCACCTGCACGGGGTCATTCCCCGGGGCGGCGAACGAGACGGAGCGGGCCTCCTTGGACAGGTTGACCACGAACAGGTAGTCGCGATTATCGAGGCGTCGGGTGGTCCAACGCAGCTCATTGTCGTGAGCGACACGGATCGTCGGCACTCGTTCGGTGGAGAGGATGACCGGTGACAGCTCCCGAACCTGGGTCACGACCGTTTTCGCGTCGTCCAGCAGCGTGCGGTACGGGATACCGCTGACGTCGGTCTCGATGTCGAAACGGGAGTAGTACAGCAGGCCGGTCGCGCCGGCGACGATGGCCTGCCACGACATGCTTCGGACCTCGATCAGGTTCGGAGGACGCACCCCGAAATGGTTGTAGTTGCCGAGGTTATGCAGCTGGATGACGGGCCAGATCGCGGTGTTGGGCAACTCTCGGACGGTTGCCTCGGTGTGGGTGAAGACGCGGCGAGGGATGTCGGTCGGCTTGCCGAAGATCGGATACGGGTCCGTGCCGAAGGCGTCGGTGACGTGTTGGGCGTCGTCACCGGCCCAGACGCGGTAGTCGACCGAGTAGGTCGGGTGGTTGGGATCGTTGTCGGTGACCGAGGTGTATCGCGGACGGAGACGGTCGGCCTCGCTGTCGGCGGGGTTCTCATCGTTGATGTACCAGCCTAGGAGCGAGGGGTGGTGCTTGTAGTCGTTGACCTGGTTGGCGTCGGCATTCTGATGGATGAACAGGGTCGTGAGCCCGCGCGCCTGGGTCTCGTCGAGGATCTGCGGGGAGGGCACGTGGTAGGACAGGACCGTCGTGAACCCGGCGTACCTGAGATCGTCGAGGTTCTGCACGGTGGTCGGCCCGTTGTACGCCCCGATCGGGAAGTAGAGCTCGCCGTCGTGCCGGACCCTTCCGTGCGAGTCGAGATAGGTCGTTGGCACCTCGTTCGCGCGGAGTTTGCGAAGGGGGAACGTCTTCTCCTGCGCGATGACACCGTCGCTGGTGCTGGCGCTCACTCGAAGCTGGTAGGACCCGTACCGCAGCCGTGAGACCGGGCTCGTGTATCTCAGCTGCGAATTGGCGCCGAAGGACTTGGCGTCGACGCGCCTGCCGGCGGCGTCGCTCAGTTCGACCTGCACTCGGTAGTCGGCGGCACGAGTGCCGGCCGGCGGGAAGAGCCCGATCCGCAGGTCGATCTCGCTGTGTTCGCCGGGGATGAGCAGGCCCCGATAGGTCGGGGCGGCCAGCGTGGCCCGCAGGAGTTTCGGGGTGTACTTGGTGATGATGAGGTCGTCATACCAGGCCGACCCGGTGGCGCCGCGGCTCAGGAAGAAGATGGCCTTCATATAGGCGGCCTCGGCCGGTGCTGCCTGTGGCGGGACGGTCAGCTGGACCCACTCGGAGGATTGGGTCGTGCCGGTGTAGCCGCCGGTGAGGAAGGTTCCGTCCTCGGCATACCATTCCACGCAGACTGAAGCCCCGCCGTTTTGCATGTCGGCGGTCTTCACCCACACGGAGACCGAGATAGGAACGTAGGCGTCGGTGGTCCCTGAGATCTTCCTGCCGGCGAAGACATAGGTGGAGCTGTCTGTCCGGGTGTACCGCAGCGATGCAGCACCGGTGCGGTACTGTGTCGAGTCGTAGGCGGTGTAGTCCGACACCCACTCGGCGTCTGAGAAGTCTTCGAACGAGGTCTGGTAGACGACCTCCGGTGTCGTGTCAAGCAGAGCCGCGGCGGGCACCGGTGCACTGGCCTGCTGGCTTGCGTGAGCGGGGTTGGAAAGCAAGGCCGGGCCGACGAGCCCGATTATGGCGCTCGCGGTGCCGCCGAGCACCAGCGTTCGCCGGGAAACTCCAAGTTCCCGGTCCTCGCCGTCCCGGGTCAAATCGGGGGTGTGGCCTGAGTTCTTCATGATCAATTTCTCCTCTACGGTCGAGTGGCGCGGTTCTGGGCGGGGCGATCGGCACTGGCAGGTCGCTCGAGATCGGCTGGGGGCTGGCGCCGTGCTCGATGTGCTCGCCCCTGTGCATTCAGCTTCCGGTGGTCCTGAGCTCGTAGATCAGCACCGCCAGAGGGGACAGTGCCGTGGTGAACGACCCACGCATGGCCTGCCAGGTACTCGCCCCCACCGGACGGATCGCCCGGAGGCCGCGAATCGTGAAGGTAGCATCGCCCTTGTCGCTGTTCGTAGGATTCACGGCGATCAGGTAGGACGTGCCGCCGTGTACACGGGTGGTCCACAGCAGTCCCGAACCGCCCGCGACGCTCACGCCGGGAAGTCTCCGGGTGGACAGGATCACGTCGGTCAATCCGGCGATCTCGTTGACCACGCTCTTGGCGTTGTCCAGTAGCGTCTGGTACGGGACTCCAGAGGCGTCCCTTTCGAGGTCGAACCGCGAGTAATACAGCAGGCCGGTCGCGCCGACGGTGATCGCCTGCCACGACATGTTGCGCACCTCGGCGAGCGTCGGCGGGCGGGTGCCCGGTTGTCCGTAATTGCCCAGGTTGTGCAACTGGATCACGGACCACTGGCCGCGGTTGGGGTAGATCTCGACCTCCTGGCCCACGAGCCTCCCCACCGAATCGATGGCGTCACCCGGTTCTCCACGGACCGGGTAATCGTCCATCCCGATGACATCGGCGGTCCGCAGCTGCAGGTCCGCGGGCCGCACAATGTAGTCGACCGCGTACGCCGGATGGTGCGGGTCGTTGGCAACCACCGCGTTGTAGTGGGCAACCAGCTGTCGACCGTACTGTTCGACCGGCAATTCGTCGTTGACGTACCAAGCCAGCAGAGCCGGGTGGTTCCGGAACTGCTTCACGGTCTGCTCGATGTAGGGGATCTCATCCGCTTCGGCACGGATGGCGTCCGGTTTCTCCGGTTGGACGGAGTTGTAGAAGAAGTCCTTGATCGAGTAGATGTACGAGATCCCGAGATCGTGGGCCAGGTCGAGCGTCTGCCGGGTGGGCGGGTTGTAATCCATGACCGTATTGAACGACCCGCGGATGTCGTCCAGGTTCTGGATGACCTTCTCCGGGCTCGACCCGCGGGTGCCGTCGTAGATGCCGAGCGGAAAAAACGGGCGGCCGTCACGGACCAAGCGGCCGTGACCGTCAAAATAGGACAGGGGCACGTCCTGCCGTCGAGCCTTCGCGATCCGGAACAGTCGCTCCTGCTCGACGTTGCTCGTGCCCGCGGCGACCGCCCGTACCCGAAGCCGATAGTCGCCGTAGGGAAGTCGGGTGGCGTCGTACGTGTACCCCATCGTCGGCGCTCCGGGGTAGGCGTGGGAGTCAACCACCCCGCCGTCGGCGTCGAACAGGTCGACGTGGATGTCGTGGCGCGAGGTGTCTCCATCGACCGGTTGCAAGGCCACCTGGATCTGGATCTGCTGGTCCTCGCCAGTGAGGGGAAGCAGCGTGCCGCGGTAAGGCGGGCGGGCGACCACCGCCTGCAGGAGCCGCGGCGGCATCCGCAGAACCGATAGGTCGTCGAACCAGGCGGTCCCGGTGGTGCCGCGCGCCATGTAGAGCAGCACGGCGACCTTGGCGGCGTCCTTCGGGACCTCGTAGGCGTCCAGCTGCAGTTTGGTCCAGTCAGCGGCCTGGATGCCGTTGATGTACCGGCCCCCCAGCCAGCCGCCGGTGCTCGAGTAGGCCTCCAGCGCCAGGGTCGCACCACCTGTGCCGACCAGGCCCGCCGTCTTGATGTAGACCGATGCAGTGATCTTCTGTGCCGGCGACGCCGCAACCAGCGCGGACGGAATCACGTACGATGTGGGGTCGGTGCGGGCGTAGCGCAGCGATGCGGCCCCGGTGTGCTGGGCGCTGGTGTCGTAGCCCGTCGAGCCGCTGATCCAGGTCTTGTCGGTTGAGTCCTCGAAGGACGTTGAGTAGATCTCGGTGGGTTCGAGGTCATCCACCTGATCCGCCAGGGAACCATCCGTCGTCGCGGGCGTGGCGGCCGCGGCGGCGGGCGGACCGAACGAGACGGTCATCAGCAACCCCGCCGTGCCCGCGGCGCCCGCGATGACGAACCGGCGACGACTGAGCCCGTTGGCGGTGTGCCCGGCGATTGGTTCAGCCGGCTCTTGCGATTCTGTAACCATGAAGCCTTCCTTGGGTGTCGTGCTTTTGCAGTGACAGGGCCCGAACAGGTGGTTGAAGAGTCCGTGTCTCATGGCACCGAATGGGTGCGTGCTCATCGCTCGTATTCCGTTCGGCTGACATGGTTCACCGACCGATCCGGGTTGGCCAGCCTCTTGACCTCCCTTCTTTTAGTTCACACAATAGTCGAACTAATTGCCCAGACTTTAGTGGACTCCGGTCCCCTTGGCAAGAGGCCGACCAACCCGAACAAGCGGAAAGCCCATGCCATCCCTGACGACATCTCGACGCGCTACCGCCGCCGCGGCGGGTGGGAGTAAGTTCGACTAGTATTCTTATTTTCTCAACGTCTGAAGGGGGAAGGTCTTGGTTGGGCAGCACCGCGACAGGCGCCCGTCGATGATGCCTGTGGCGACCGATCGATCAGGAATCCGGCGCAACAACCTTGGCCTCGTCCTTCGGCTTCTTCGTGATCACGGTGCCCGGTCGCGGCCTAGGATCGGCCAGGACACTGGGTTGCCCAAAGCAACGATTTCGACCCTTGTGGCGGAGTTGGAAGCCCGGGGCCTGGTGCGCGACGGTCACGTCGAACGCGACGGCGCGATCGGTCGACCTGCGCAGGTGGTGGAACTCGACGGCCGCACGATTTGCGCCCTTGGTGCCGAGGTGAGTCCGACGGGTATTGGAGTGATCGCGGAGGATCTCCAAGGCGAGGTGCTGTTCCGGCGCAACGTCGCGATTGACGTTCCCGCACTGACACCGGCACAGACGCTCGATCAGCTCGCCCGGGTCCTGCGCCAAGCATTCAGACGGATGCGCAACCGGGATGTCGATGTCGTCGGAGCCTGCGTCGCAGTCCCGGGAATGGTCGACGTCAATGCCGGCATGTTGGTGTTCTCCGCGAACATCGGCTGGAGGGACGTTGACGTCATCGGACAGTTGCAGAAGCACCTCGGCGAGCACGTGCCGCCGCTCCAACTGGAGAACAACGTTCGCGTCGGAGCGGTGGCCGAGCACGCTCGGGTTGCCGGGCAGGGCGAGCAGGACCTCGTCTACCTGATCGGTGAAGTCGGCATCGGTGCTGGGATCATCGTCAAGGGCCAACTGCTGCGAGGACACGCCGGGCATGCGGGCGAGGTCGGCCACATGGCTCTCGGCCCGCCGACGTCCCGCTGCCCCTGCGGGCGACGGGGCTGTTGGGAGCTCACCATCGGGCTGCGCGCCTTTCTCGAACTCGCGGCCGACCCTGACGATCCGGTCCGGGATCCCAGTCGACACATCGAGGAGCGCCTGGGCGAACTGCGAACTCGGGCGGAGGACGGCGATCAGCGCGTCGTCGAGGCGTTTGGCCGCACGGCCAAGAGCCTCGCCGACGGGATTGCGATCATCACGGACTTGCTCGACCCAAGCCTCATCGTGCTTGGCGGCTATTTCGCCTTCTTCGGCGACCACTACCTGGGCCTCGTGCAGGCAGGCCTGGACGCACGAGCGATGACCCCCACCCCGCCGAGCAACCGGGTAGTCGCCTCCACCTTTGGCTACAGCTCCGCGCTGCGCGGTGCGGCAGCGCAAGCCCTCAGGATCGTCTACCAGGACCCGACACTCGTGCCGATGCCCTAGACGTGCTCGCAGACCCCGCTTGTTCAACAGCAGAGACGTGAACGCGGCGCACTTTGCCGCGACGGTCCGTAACCGGTGTACACGAAAGGAGCTGAGCCTACGATGGCGATGCAGCAATGGTTCCCGGCGGCAAAGCTGGGCATATTCATCCACTGGGGCGTCTACTCGGTCGACGGCACCGGCGAATCCTGGCCGATCTTCCTCGGCACCATCCCATACGACACCTACATGGCGCAGGCCGAGCGCTTCACCGCCGAGTCGTACGACCCGCGCCAGTGGGCAGAACTCTTCGAGGCGGCAGGAGCCCGTTACGCCGTATTGACCGCGCGCCACCACGACGGCGTCGCCCTCTTCGACAGCGCGGTCAGTGACCTCACCACGGTGAGGGGAACACCCGCAGGCCGTGATCTGATCGCCCCCTATGTCGAGGCGATGCGCGAGCGAGGGCTGCGGGTGGGCCTGTACTTCTCCCTGTCCAACTGGTCGCACCCCGACTACGCGTCCGTGCGTCCGGACACCATCAAGCACCCCGAGCACGCAGGCAACCGCATGGCCTACGCACCTGCCGACCAGCAGGATCCCTGGGCATGGCAGCGGTTCCTGAAGTTCAACCAGGCCCAGCTCGACGAACTCTGCACACGCTATGGCCCGCTCGACCTTCTGTGGTTCGACGGCGAATGGGAACGCGACCCCGAGCAGTGGCAGCTGACCCGTCTGAGCGCCCAGCTCGAGCGGACGCAGCCCGTTGCCGTGCTCAACGGCAGACTGTCCGAGCATGGCGACTACGCCACCCCGGAACAAGGCATCCCCATTGTTCCGCCGACGGGCCCGTGGGAGCTGTGTGTCACCATGAACGACTCGTGGGGATGGCAGCCGCAGGACGACAACCACAAGTCGGTGCGGCAGCTGGTGCGCCTATTCGCCGAGGTGATCGGCTTAGGCGGCAACCTGCTGCTGGCCATTGGACCCCGCGAGGATGGCACCTTCACGCCGGAACAGAGCGAGCGCCTCCGAGCGCTCGGATCGTGGATACGCCGCCATGAGGAGGCCATCTTCCCCACCGGCGCGGGACTGCCGCCCGGACATTTCCACGGTGCCTCGACGCTCAGCATCGACCGGCACACGCTCTACCTGTTTGCCTTCGACCCGCCGGTGGACTTTCTCGAAGTGCGCGGCGTTCGAGGGGTGCCACGTCGAGTCACCATGCTCGGCACCGACCGCCAGATGAGGTTTCGCGCGACCCCCGGCATTGAGGACGTGCCCGGGATGCTTTACGTCGATGTGCCCGCCGGCTGCAGCGACACGTTGACGACCGTGTTCAAGCTCGAGTACGACCAGCCCGTCGACCTCTACCGAGGCGCGGGGCGAGAGTGAAAGCGTGGAGGCATCACCGTTCACTGTGGTCCTCCAACCAGTCATTCTCTGTGGACCGCCCCACCGTTCCTAATGTTTGCCGACGCCAGCGCATGCCCATGGTGGCGGTGGCGAGCAGCGTGGCGATGGCGAAGGTGTTGACGCGAGGACATCCCGCCTCATCGTGCAGCGGACCCATCGCCTCGTGCGAACACGTAGCTCGCATGCACAAGTCCCCAGACGACGTCGAGTTCTGCCCGGTCTCTCGGGCCGAACAGCATGACCCAGTTCGGTGGTCCGCCCAGTTTCACCACGGGATGCTGCTCACCCCAACCTGCGGTGAAAACCTCTTCAACCAGGTTCAGCGGCAGCGACAGGTGCAGACTCCCGCTTCCGTCGCCATGCAGGTGGGCGAATTCCGTTCCGACAAAGAACGCATTGCTCGGCCCGGTGGCGAGATCCCGCCGAAGATAGAGCGCCAGGGACGAGGGCGCAGACACCCCGCTTTTCCCCTCTCGGACGCCCTCGAGCGCGATCATGCGACTCCATAGCTCTGCCTGCAACTCGGCTGGCGCATACTGATCCAACTGGATATGCGGAGTCCGAGGGGTGGTTGTCGGCCGTGGCTTCTGACGCATCGGGAGCGCCGGGGTTTCCGTGTGCATGGGTTGTGCCCTCCTTGGGCTGTGATACTCGGTGACGCGGCCTCGACCATCTGCGACCGGAGCCAGAGGCGCCTCCACGGACGGTGGACAGCACCCCACAAACCACGATACTATCCTCAAGATAGTAGTTACCAAGGAGAAAGCACATGGAGATCGACATGGTCGACGAAGATCACTTAGCGGGTGATCCCTGTCCGTTCGAGCCGGTGGTCGACCTGGTTTTCGCACGCTGGACGTCCCACGTGCTGTGGCTCCTGTCCCAGCATCAGCACATGCGATTCGGCGAGCTACAATCACACATTCCGGCGGTGACGCCGAAGGTGCTGACCGAACGCCTCCGGCGGCTGGAACGCGACGGGCTGGTGGAACGCACCTACCACCGCGAGATACCGCCACGTGTCGAGTACTCGATAACACCGCTCGCCAGCACGCTCACGCCGATCTTCCGAACCCTCACCGCATGGTCAGAGGACCATCTTCATGCAGTGCTGGACGCACGCGACCGCTTTGACCAGAAGTAGCGGAGCCCGCGCGAGGATCGGGTCGTGGAGACCCTCGGCGTCGTTCGAGTTGCGCTTGAGGCTCTTCACCTCGATGCCTACGATCTTCAGGCAGCAGCACCGGCACGTGGAATGGCCCGGGCGTCGCGATCACGACGGCATCGATCAGACCGCGTTCGATCGCCTCCTGGATGGAATCGATGGCGACAGATCCGGGGGCGAGCGATGCGGCGGCATTCGCCCGTTCCTCGAACGGCTCCACGATCGCGGTGACGGTAGCGGTGCTCCGGCATCATCCCCGCCGAAGGAACCGCCAGTCGGGCTCCGCACGGTAACGCGGAAGTGATGCAGACGAGACCATTAGGCCTTCGGTACGACCACTTCGGCTTCGCGGATCTCTTCGATGAGTCGGGTGTCGCCGCCGATCTGCTCGAGTTCGTGGGCGAGTTCCTCGAGTTCAGCGCCGCCGGCCATCTGGGCGGTCAGCTCGTTCAGGGTGATGTCCTTCTTCTCGTAGTAGCCGATGGACTTGCCGCGCTTGAGCAGCAGGAACCGATCACCAACGGGGAAAGCGTGGTGCGGGTTGTGCGTGATGAAGATCACGCCGAGACCGCGATCACGGGCGCGGAGGATGTAGCGCAGCACGACACCGGACTGCTTCACGCCCAGCGCGGCGGTCGGTTCGTCGAGGATGAGGGCTTTCGCGCCGAAGTAGACGGCGCGGGCGATCGCGACGCACTGGCGCTCGCCACCGGAGAGCTGTCCGATGGGTTGATCGACGTTGCGCAGATCGATGCCCATCTCAAGCACTTCCTTCTTTGTGATCCGCTTCATCTCCTCGACGTTCAACGATGTGAATGGACCCCAGCCTGTGGTCAGTTCGGAGCCGAGGAAGAAGTTGCGCCAGATCGGCATCAACGGCACCACCGCAAGATCTTGGTAGACCGCGGCGATACCGCGATCCAGCGCCTCGCGAGGGGACTTCAGACGGATGCTCTCACCATTGATCTCGAACTCGCCGTCGGTGTGCTCGTGTCGGCCCGCGATGATCTTGATCAGCGTGGACTTGCCGGCACCGTTGTCTCCGAGCACGCAGGTGACGCGTCCGGAATCGACGTCCATGTCGACTCCGGAGAGGGCGATGATGTTGCCGTAGCTCTTCCCCGCGCCCTTCAGCGATAGCAGGTGCGGGCCACCGATAAGGCTGGTCTCCGCGAGGTCGGTGGAGATGCTGCCGGTCTTAACATCATCAAACCGGGTTTTGCTGTTCTTGGCCATTACTTCTGCTCCGCTCGCTTCTTCACGATCAAGTTGACGATGGTGGCCAGCAGCAGCATCAGGCCGAGGAAGAACTTGAACCAGTCCGGGTTCCACTGCGCGTACACGATGCCCTTGTTGGCCATACCGAAGATCAGAGCACCGATCGCGCCGCCGATCGCGGATCCGTAGCCACCGGTCAGCAGGCAGCCGCCGATGACCGCGGCGATGATGTAGAGAAACTCGTTGCCGACGCCCTCGCCGGACTGAACCACGTTGAACGCGAACAGATTGTGCATCCCCGCGATCCAGGCGCAGAATCCCACACCCATGAACAGGCCGATCTTCGTCTTCGCGACCGGCACACCCACTGCAGAGGCTGCGTTCTCGTCGCCGCCGACTGCGAAGATCCAGTTACCGATCTTCGTGCGCATCAGGACGAACGTGGCCACTAGGACCAAGGCCAGCCAGATGAAGACGGTGATCTTCACGTTGATGCCGAAGATCGGGATGTCGGAGGCGAACACGGCCTTGGCCGAGTCGAAACCATCGAGGTCAGCGATGGATGGCGAGGCGACGCCGCCGCCGATCAGGCGGGTAACACCGAGGTTGATGCCGGTGAGCATCAGGAACGTGGCCAGGGTGACGATGAAGGACGGCAGCTTGGTCTTGATCAGCAACCAACCGTTGACGAAGCCGATCAGGACCGAGAACAGCAGACCGACGACGATGCCGACCCAGACATTCGTCGAGAAGTACCACGAGAACATCGCCGAGGTCAGGGCAGAGGAGATGACCGCGACACCGGTCGACAGGTCGAACTCGCCACCGATCATCAGTAGCGAGACGCCAACGGCCATGATGCCGATGGTGGACGAGCCGTAGAGGACGGTCGCGACCGAGTTGGGCTGCGTGAACGTCGGAGCGACGATCGCGAAGAAGACGAAAACGACGATGGCACCAACGACGGCACCCATCTCGGGACGACCCAGAAGTGTGGAGATCAGCGAGCGTCGACCGACGCGTTCGTCGACGATGCCCGCGGAAGCGGTGGTTGTGATGTTGATCATGAGAGTTAGTCCTTACGTTCAGGAACCGGGCGGATCACTCCGTCCGGTCCCGAAGTGCCTCGGTTAGCGGATGCCCTGCTTGGCGCCCGAGAGGACAGCCGCGGCGGTGTCCGGGGTGATGATGGTCGGGCCGGTCGCGACCGCACCACCACCACCGAGGGCGAAGCCGCCATTGTGTTTCAGCCATAGCGCGTCGACGGACTCATAGCCCTGCAGGTAGGGCTGCTGGTCAACCGTGAAGATGACCTTGCCGTCGACGATCGCCTGCGCGAGGTCCGCGTTCATGTCGAACGAGCCGACCTTAGACTTCGATCCGGTCTGAGCGACCACGTCAACCGCAGCGAGTGTGAACGGTGCACCGAGGCCCATCACGACATCGGCGCTGGTGTCGGCCTGCAGCTTCGCCGTCAGCGTCGATGACACTTGCGACATGTCCGTGCCGGTCACGTATAGGATCTCGGTCTCGGCGATCTGCTCCTTGATACCGGCGCAGCGCGCCTCGAGGCCCACGTGGCCCTGCTCCTGGATCATGCAGATCGGGCGCGTGAAGCCCTCGGCGACGAGTTGCTTGCCAGCCTCGACGCCTGCCGCCTTGTCGTCCTGGCCAATGTAAGTGAGGGCGCCCGCCGCGAGAGCCTCTTCCTGGCCGCCATTGAAGCCGACGACAGGGATGCCCGCATCGATCGCCTTCTGCACCACGTCCTTCATCGCATCCGCCTTCGCGAACGTGACGGCGATTCCGTCGACCTTCTGGTCGATGGCCTGCTGTACGAGCTGCGCCTGGCGGCCGCCGTCGGCGTCGCCCGAGTAGACGAGGTTGACATTGTCCTTAGCGGCGGCGGCCTCGGCGCCCTTGCGAACGATGTCCCAGAAAGTGTCTCCAGCTGCGGCGTGGGTGATCATCGCGATCGTGATCTTGGGGGTGTCGGCAGTGGTCCCGACGCTCGTGCCGTCGGAACCGGTGTCCGCGCGGCCTCCGCTGCTGGAGCAACCGGCGAGTACGAGAGCAGGAACCAATGTCAGTGCGGCCAAGCCTGCCGTCATGCGGAACTTCTTCACGATAATCTCCTTCGTTTGCCATGAATGGGTGCTCGGGTCGGTGAGCGACCATGGGCCAACGAAGGATCGACTGAACCGGGTGAATACCCTGCAGGGTGCGCAGTCGGGAGATCGTCTTTGACTCTGAACAACTCGGTCGCTCGACCGGTGCTGTCAGGACTATAGTTTATTCTTGCTTTGCAGACAAGTTGTCCATTCTATGACATCAGGGTTCCGGTCTATTCAGCCGCCTGAGCCGGCGATCGCTCAGTATCGACCCTGGAACGGTCCAGAACACCATCGCTTCAGTCACAATGGGCACATCATGAATGCCACGAACCCCGGCAGGCGACCGACGATCCGCGATGTCGCGAGCGCGGCCGGCGTCTCCAAATCACTGGTCTCACTCGTCTACGCGAACCCCTCGAGCGTCAGCTCCGAGCGCACCCGGCGCGTGCTCGACGCGGCCGCCGAACTCGGCTTCCGGCCGAACGCCGTCGCGCGATCGCTCGCCGGGAACGACGGAAACTTCATCGGAATCCTCGTCGCCGATCTGCACAATCCGGTCTTCTCCGAAATCGTCGACGCAGCGCGGCGCGAACTCGCCCGG
Organism: Luethyella okanaganae; assembly: GCF_042660285.1. Lineage (NCBI taxonomy): Bacteria > Bacillati > Actinomycetota > Actinomycetes > Micrococcales > Microbacteriaceae > Luethyella > Luethyella okanaganae. The sequence goes on along the minus strand of NZ_JBHSTP010000001.1, from coordinate 997,290 downwards.
GTTGGGGAGGTCAGCCTCATGACGAGTGCGACGCTGCCCGGCGACACGAGCCAACACGTCCTCGATGATCGCCTGCTCGCACTGTTTCGCGATCTTCGACCGCGCGGAATCCTGATCGTGGGATCGGTTCCCGACATGGCCGCCGTAGCCTCCTTTGCGGCGAGTTCGAGAATCGTCGTCGCGAGCGCGATCGCCGATCAGCTCCCAACGGCGCACACCGTGCGCGGAGACGACGTCGCCGGAATGCGCCTCGTAGTGGACCACCTCGTCGGCCTCGGCCATCGTGACATCGCACATATCGGCGGCCAAGGCGGACTCGTCGCGCAGGCCCGCGCGCACGCCTACGAAGCAGCCATGGCGGCACACGGCCTAGTGGACTTCGTCCGGGTCGCACCTGCCGACTACTCGGAGAGCTCCGGGCACGCCGCTGCGGAGATGCTGCTGACGTCTGGCACAGCACCCACGGCGATCACCGCCGTGAACGACCTCGCGGCCGTGGGCGCCCTCGCCGCGGCCGGTGAGCACGATCTCCAGATCTCCGTCACCGGATACGACGACACGTACCTCGCCGCTCTGCGCCAGATCTCGCTCACCACGGTCGATCCCGGGAACGAGGCCATCGGTACCCGCGCTGCCGAAGTCCTCTCCGGCAACACGGCGCCGCCGGAAAACGAGCTGCTGATTCCGCCGATGCTACGTATTCGGAACTCGACCACACGCATTCCGTGAACACGTGGCATATGCCGAAGCACCTCGCTTGACACCGAACCGCTCAACCCTTATCTTTGGACCGGTCCAGAATTTCGGACCGGTCCAAAGTCCTAGGCAGTGTGCCATCCGGGAGAAGCGGAGCGCCAAGATGCGCGAACGACGTGGCGGTCATGGGCGATCGCCGGCAACGGCGAACGAAACCTCGCCGCCGTCGCGCAGCTCCCGCCCGCACGGCAATCCAGGCATCGCGAGCGATGCCGGCGCCCCGCGTCACCTTCGTCACGCGAGCCCGACGTCCCGCGGTGCCCGCTCTTTCAAGCCTCCCCGCATCCGATAGGAGCCCTCATGTCGACAACCCCTCCCCCGGGCACCATCGGTGTCGGCCTCATCAGCGTCGGCTGGATGGGCCGGCTGCACAGCCGCGCCTACAACGCACTGCCGCTGATCTATCCGGAACTCGGCATCACACCGCGTCTCGTCCAGGCCGCGGACACGGCCCAGGCGGGACGGGACTACGCCGAGAACGTCCTCGGCTACAAGAGCACGACCGCCGACTACCACGAGGTCCTGGCGAACCCCGAGGTCGACGTCGTGTCGATCTGCGCCCCGAACTTCCTGCACGCCGAGGTCGGCATCGCTGCGGCGAAGGCCGGCAAGCCCTTCTGGATCGAGAAGCCCGTAGGCCGTAGCGGAACCGAGACCGCCGTCGTCGAGGCCGCCGCCGTCGAGGCCGGCGTCGCGACCTGCATCGGCTTCAACTACCGCCACGTGCCCGCGGTCGAACTCGCGAAGAAGTTGATCCTCGACGGCCAGCTCGGTCGTATCACAAACGTGCGTGGACGGTTCTTCGGCGGCTTTTCTTCCAACCCGGAAGACCCACTGGCCTGGCGTTTCGTGCGCTCCTTGTCGGGCAGCGGCGTGCTCGGGGACCTGATGGGCCACCTGGTAGACCTCATGCACTACGTGCTCGGCCCCATCTCGGCCGTGACCGCCTCCACCGGCACCTACCTCACCGAACGACCGGCTCTGCCCGGCTCTGCCACGACAGGCCTGGCCCCTGTCGAGAACGAGGACTACGCGAACATGCTGATCCGCTTCCACGACTCCGCCGTCGCTGCCGGAGCGCTGGGAAGCCTGGAGGCGTCCCGGATCGCTGTCGGGGCTTCTTCGGACTACGGTTTCGAGATCAACGGCACCGAGGGGTCCGTGCGCTGGAACTTCGCTCGGATGAACGAGCTGCACGTCGCTCTCACCCGTACCGGCCCGTTCGTCGGTTTCACCACCGTCCTCGCCAACAGTGCCTTCCCCGAGTTCGCGCGCTTCCAGCCCAGCTCCGGCACCGGCATGGGCTATGACGACCTCAAAACGATCGAGGCGAAAAAGTTCCTCCTCGCCGTCACAGGGGGCCCGGCGGAATCCTCGAACATCCACGACGCGGTCGCGTCCGCGAATGTGCTCGACGCCGCCGAGGAGTCGGCCACGTCCGGCGCCTGGGTTTCCTTGCCCGTCGTCGCCGGCAGCACCGCGGCCTTCGCGAAGTAACCCTCCACCCGAGAACGATCCGCGCCACGTGGTGCGAGTTAAGGAGCTTCCATGAGTGCGAAGATCGCCACCGCCCCGATCTCCTGGGGAATCAGCGAGGTGCCCGGCTGGGGCATTCAGCTCACGCCAGAGCGTGTACTGAGCGAGATGGCGGAGCTCGGCTTCACGGCTACAGAAATCGGAGCGGCCGGATTCCTGCCCGAGGCTCCGGCCGACAAGGCCACGGCGCTGCGCGAACACGGTCTTGCAGCAATCGGCAGCTTCGTCCCGGTCGTGATGCACAAGGCCGATGTCGACCCACTACCGCGTTTGGAGCGCGAGCTTGAGGATTACGCGGCAGCGGGTGGCGACGTCCTCGTCGTCTGCGCCGTCACAGGACTGCGCGGCTACGACGTCACCCGGGAGCCACTCACCGACGCCGAGTGGGCGACGTTGTTCGGCAACCTCGATCGCATCACCGAGGTGGCCGCGACCCAAGGAGTCCGGGCGGCATTGCACCCACACGTTGGCACCGTCATCGAGACCGCGGACGACGTGACCCGAGTGCTGGAAGGGTCGACGATCCCATTCTGCTTCGACACCGGACATCTGATGATCGGCGGCACCGATCCGGTGGCGTTCGCGGCAGCGTACGCCGACCGTATCGCCCACACCCACTTGAAGGACGTCTCCCTCGAGTGGGTGCGGAAGGTGAAGAACGGCGAGATCAGCTACTACGACGCCTGCATCGAAGGGCTGTACACCCCCGTTGGCCAGGGCGATGTTGATGTGCGCGCCATCGTGACCAGCCTCGTCGAGAGCGGCTACGACGGCTGGATCGTGCTCGAGCAGGACAAGATCGTGCAGGATGAGCCGGCGCCGGGCGAAGGCCCCATCACGGATGCCCGCGCAAGCGTGATGTTCCTGCGCGATGTTCTCGCCGAACTCGCCGGCTCGTGAACGGGCTGCACGTCGGCGTCCTCGGCTTAGGGCGGGCCGGACTCATGCACGCTCGCAATCTGGCCCAGAATCCCGACGTCGATCGGGTCACGCTGCTCGGACGAGACGAGAACCGCCTTTCAAATGCCGCCCATCGTCTGCTTGAAAGCATCGCGCCGCGGGCCTCCACCATCATCGCAGGCGAACACGCCCCCACATCATCCGAGGTCGATCTGGCATGGTCGACGAGTTCCGTCGCCGCCGTCGCCGCCGACATCGACGGCTTGGTGATCGCGTCGCCGACGGCGTCGCATCCCGATCTGACCCGGCAGGCCGCCCGAGCCGGCGTGCCCGTACTGGTGGAGAAGCCGCTTTCGATCGACCTGGAACAGCTCGAGGCGCTCTCCGACGAACTCGATGAGTACCCGTCGCAGGTCATGGTCGCGTTTCACCGCAGGTATGATCCCGCCCACCAGGCGTTAAGAGGTCGGATCCTCGGCGGCGACGCCGGTCGCCTCCGCCTCGTGCGCGCGACCGGTCACGACCATCTCCCTCTGAGCCTGGACTACATCCCGAAGTCGGGCGGGATGTGGCTGGACATGCTCATCCACGATTTCGACGCGATCCCGTGGGTCACGGGCGAGCACGTGGTGTGCGTGCAGGCGGTGGGCTCCGTTCTCGACGAGCCGCTCTACCGCGACTACGGCGATACCGACACCGCCGCCGCAATCCTCACGCTCGAGTCGGGCGCACTGGCGCTGGTTAGCGGTATGCGCCACAACGGCGCGGGCCAGGACGTGCGCCTGGAGGTGTTCGGTTCTGAGAACACCTTCTCCGCCGGCCTCGAACCACGCGCACCCGTCACCTCGACCGAGCCCGGCGTTCCGGGGCCTGCTCAACCGTACGACCAGTTCATCGACCGTTTCGAGATCGCCTTCCGGAGCGAGATCGCGCACTTCGTCCGCGTCATCCGCGGCGAGGATGCGAACCTCACGCCACCCCGATCTGGGATCCACGCGGTGGAGATCGCCGAGGCCGCCGCACGTTCGCGGCTGACCGACGCCCCCGTCGATCTGCAGTCGTCCGCTACTCGATAGTCCGCGTCCCCCGAGCCAGTCCCCTCTCCCCCTCCCCCAACGATGTCAAGGACCCCACAATGACGACGCCTCTGCGGTTCGGCCTCTTCGGCACCGGTCGGATCGGCCAGGTCCATGCCGCCAGCATCTCCGCCTCCCCCCGCGCTACCCTGCAGTGGGTGTGCGATCCGTTCGTCGACGGAGCCAGGTCGACGGCAGCGAACTACGGCGGTCGCGCGACGGCCGAGCCCGCCGACCTCTTCGCGGCGGACGACATCGACGCTCTCGTCATCGCGTCGCCGACACCGACCCACGTCGATCTGATCGACCGCGCACTCGATGCCCAGATCCCGGCGCTCTGCGAGAAGCCGATCGACCTCGACATCGCACGCGTCGACGCGCTGCGTGCAAAGGCCGCAGCGTCGACGCAGCCCGTCGTCCTCGGCTTCAACCGACGTTTCGACCCGCACTTCGCCGAGCTGCAGCGCCGCGTCGCCGAAGGCGAGATCGGCACGCTCGAACAGCTCTCGATCATCAGCCGCGACCCGGCCGAGCCGCCGGCCGCCTACGTTGCCGTCTCCGGCGGAATCTTCCGCGACATGACGATCCACGACTTCGACATGGCCCGGTTCTTCCTCCCGGACATCGTGCGAGTCACCGCACGCGGCGCCAACCAGTTCAGCTCCGCCATCGCCGATGCGGGTGACTTCGACGCGGTCGTCGTCACGTTGGAGGCCGCGGGTGGCGAGCTGGTGACGATCGCGAACTCCCGCCACAGCGCGTATGGCTACGACCAACGCTTCGAGGCCTTCGGCTCCGGGGGCATGTTGCAGATCGGAAACATCGGTCCAAGCGTCATCACCGCGCACACCGCGTCTCTCGTCGAGGCACGAGTGCCGTATCACTCCTTCTTCCTGGAGCGGTACGGTGACGCCTACCGCCTCGAACTCGAGGCATTCATCGACACGATCGCTGGCGAACCCTCGCGCAGCCCGGGGTTTGAGGACGGGCGGGCCGCATTGATCCTCGCCGACGCTGCAGAGCAATCCGCACGCACGGGTCGAACCGTCGACGTGGACCTGAACCTATGAGCGAGCCCCGCCTAGTCGCGACCTGCTGGACGAGCGCGGGCGATGTCGGGCCGCTGGACCCGTCGGAGGTGAGCCCGCACCCGCCGCTGGAACGCATTCGCGCGATCGCAGCCGCGGGCTGGGACGGATTCGGATTCGCCCACGAGGATCTCGCCGTGGTGCGCGACACGATCGGATTCACAGCATTGCGCGCCGAGATCGATGCGGCCTGCTTCAAGCACGTCGAGGTCGAACTCGCCACCGGCTGGTGGCAGGCGGACGAGCGGACGTGGCGTCCGCGCTGGGACATGCTGCTCGAAGCCGCCGACACTCTCGGCGCCACGTTCATCAAGGTCGGGCCGGCAGTCGGCGGACCGACCCCGGAGCTCGACTCGTACGTGAAGCCGCTGTGGCGCCTCGCGGAGGAGGCCGCACAGATCGGCTGTCGCGTCGCGCTGGAGCCGCTGCCGTTCTCGGTGATCGAATCGCTGCCACGCGGTGCCGAGCTCATCCGGGCGGTCGATCACCCCGCCGCCGGCCTCATCGTCGACTTCTGGCATGTGTTCCGCGCCGGCACATCGCTCGAGGAGTTCGCCGCCTCCGTACCGATCGAGACCATTTTCGGGGTCGAGCTCAGTGATGCGCCGGAGAACGTCGTCGGCACCCTCTTCGAGGACACGCGGAACCGGCGAACGCTCGTCGGCCGCGGGGCGCAGGACGTCGTCGGCTTCATCCGCACGCTGCGCACGATGGGATACGCCGGGCCGTGGGGTGTCGAGGTCATCTCGGACGAGCACCGCGCCCGACCGCTCGAGACCGCACTCGATCTTGCCCGAAGCACCGCTCTCGAGACCTTCGCCCTCGCCGACGCCCCAACTGAGCAATCTGTTATCGTATAATGGACAATATGTCCGTATAACGATATTATTCGAGAGTCAGCGCGGACGCGTCGGCCGCAGAAAGGACTGCACCATGACTGATCCCCAGATCCTGGAACGGGGCGCGTGGAAGAAGATCACGCCCGAGATCGCCGGGTGGGAGTTCGTCTCGTTCGAAGTCACCGTCTTCGACGGCCAGACTCTCTCCTTCGAGGCAGACGGTGACGAACGTGCGCTGGTGCCACTGTCCGGAACCGTGACGGCGAACGTCGATGGCACCGAGCACGTCTTCGGCGGCCGGGCCAGTGTCTTCGAGGGGCTCGGTCACTGCCTCTACATCCCTCGGGACACTGCGGTCACCGTCACGGCGAGCTCAGGCGCCGAGCTCGCGATCGCATCGGCGCCGGCGACGACGAAGCACGAGGTCGTCCTCGTGACGCCCGATGACCTGCCTGTCGAGTCCCGCGGTGCAGGCAACGCCTCCCGCCAGGTCTCCACCCTGATTCCGCCGGCCTTCCCGGCCGACCGCCTCCTCGTCATCGAGGTCTGGACGCCCGGTGGGAACTGGTCCAGCTACCCGCCGCACAAGCACGAGCACGAGCACGACGGTGAGGCCCAGCTCGAGGAGACCTACTACTACCGTCTGCGCGACCCCGAAAAGGGCTGGGCGATTCAGCGCGCATACAGCCCCGAGCGCGGCTTCGAGCTGGCCGAAACGGTGCGCGACGGCGACATCTGCCTGCTTCCGTGGGCCTATCACACCACGGTCGCGGCTCACGGGCACGATCTCTACTACCTCAACGTGATGGCCGGCCCGGCTCCTCAGCGCACGCTGCAGGCCGCGCAGGATCCCGAGCTCGCCGAGCTGGTCTCGGCCTGGGCCGAGATGGATGTCGACCCGCGGATCCCACTCATCCCCCGATACCCGCAGGCCTAGCCGCGAACCCGACACGAAAAGGACGAATGCGATGACGCACACGACCGCCGTTCCCACCACTCGCCTCACCGTCGGTCAGGCGGTGATCCAGTTCCTCAAAGCGCAATACGTCGAGCGCGACGGCGTGACCGAGCAGTTCTTCGGTGGCGCCTTCGGCATCTTCGGTCACGGCAACGTGGCCGGCATCGGCCAGGCGATGCTGCAGCACCAGGATGAGTTCCGCTACTACCAGGGCCGCAACGTGCAGGGCATGGTGCACATCGGCATCGGCTACGCGAAGATGAAGAACCGCCTCGGCGCCCTCGCGGTCAGCACCTCTATCGGGCCGGGCGCGACCAACATGATCACCGGCGCGGCGACCGCGACAGTGAACCACATCCCGGTGTTGCTGCTTCCCAGCGACGTCTTCGCGACGCGGTCGACGGGCGCGGTCCTGCAGCAGCAGGAGCTGCCGTACGCGGCCGACATCACCGCGAACGACGCCTTCCGGTCGGTCTCGCGCTACTTCGACCGGATCTGGCGACCCGAGCAGCTGGCCCCGGCTCTGCTCGAGGCGATGCGAGTGCTGACCAGCCCAGCCGATACCGGCGCCGTCACCATCGCCCTGCCTCAGGATGTGCAGGCCGAAGCGTACGACTTCCCGACCGCACTGTTCGAACGCCGCGTCTGGAACGTCGCCCGCAACCGCGCCGACAGGGCCGCGATCGCTCGCGCGGCGCGGATGATCGCATCGGCCACCAACCCGGTGATCATCGCCGGCGGCGGCGTCATCTATTCGTGCGCGAGCGAGCAGCTCGTTGCCTTCGCTGAGGCTACCGGCATTGGCGTCGGCGTCACCCAGGCCGGTAAGGCGTCCATGCCGCACGATCATGAGCTGGCTCTCGGCGCCCTCGGCGCCAGCGGCTCGGCGTTCGCCAACGCCATCGCAGGCGACGCCGACATAGTAATCGGCATCGGCACGCGTTACACGGACTTCACCACGGCGTCGAACACGATGTTCAAGAACCCGAGCGTCCGCTTCATCAACATCAACGTCGCCGAGATCGACGCGCTGAAGGAATCTGCGACGCCGCTCGTCGGCGACGCACGCGAGACGCTCACCGAATTGCTCAAGGCGCTCGACGGCTGGTCAGTCCCGGCCGCCACGCGAGCCGAGACCGTCACCGCCGCAAGCAGCTGGCGCGCCGAGATCGACCGGATCATCGAACTCGATGACAGCCGGACGCTATCGCAGGCGCAGATGATGGGTATCCTGAACGCCGCGGCAAACGAGCGCGACGTGATAGTCAACGCCGCCGGTTCGATGCCGGGCGACCTGCACCGCCTCTGGCGAGCGGGATCGGTCAAAGGTTACGACATCGAGTACGGCAACTCCTGCATGGGCTATGAGATCCCGGGCGCCATCGGCAACGCTATCGCCGACCCGAGCCGGCATGTCTTCGGCCTCATCGGCGACGGCACCTACCTGATGCTCTCGCAAGAGGTCATGACCGCGGTGCAGGAGAGGCTGAAGATGACGATCGTGATCGTGGACAACTACGGCTACGGCTCCATCGCAGCGCTCTCCGAGAGCCGCGGATCGCAGGGCTTCGCCTGCCGCTTCAACGAGCGTGGCAAGGGCGAGCGTCACGATGGCGCCCGCATCGAGGTCGACTTCGCAGCGAACGCGGCAAGCTACGGAGCCACTGTGTGGCGCGCCGACAACGCGGAGTCCTTCCGCGCCGCGCTCAGTGAGGCGACTGCTTTCGAAGGCACCAGCGTCGTCTACGTCCAGGTCGACGCTCAGGCTCGCTTCGGCGGGTCGGGCGCCTGGTGGGACGTACCCGTCGCCGAGGTGTCGACCCTCGAGTCGAGCACGCTGGCCCGCCAGGAGTACGAGCGCGAGCGCGAAGCGCAGCACCTGTTCCTCTGATCCCTGCCACGAACGAGGGGGCGGATGTCTGCGCGGGTCGACCCGCCCCGTTTCGGTCTTTGCCCTTGATCCGAACCCGTACGAGAGTGAGTTCGCGCATGACCACCACCCTGTCTCCCATCGACGAGATCATCGCCGGTGTTCCGACCGGCCTGATGATCGGCGGTGCCGTCCGGCCCGCCTCCGACGGCTCGGAGTTCGACGTGCTCGACCCGGCGACCGGCCGCGCTCTCGCACGGATCGCGAGCGGCACAGTCGAGGATGCGCTCGCGGCCGTCGACGCCGCTGAGGCCGTAGCGGCCTCGTGGGCCGCGACGCCGCCACGACGGCGATCAGTGATACTCACGAAGGCGTTCGAGCTGATGACCGAGGCCGCCGACGATCTGGCCCGGCTGATCGTCGCCGAGAACGGCAAGATCTTCGCGGACGCCCGCGGCGAGGTCGTCTACGCCGCCGAGTTCCTGCGCTGGTACGCCGAGGAGGCCGTGCGGATCCCCGGCGCGATCCAGACCGCTCCGGCCGGCAGCAACAGGATCCTGGTCACCCACCACCCCGTCGGCATCGCCGTACTCGTCACGCCGTGGAACTTCCCCGCGGCGATGGCCACCCGCAAGATCGGACCCGCCCTCGCGGCCGGCTGCACCGTCATCCTCAAGCCCGCGAGCGAGACACCGCTCACCGCCCTCGCCATCGCGAAGATCTTCGAGCGGGCGGGGGTGCCTGCCGGGGTCGTCAACGTCCTGCCGAGCAAACGCTCCGGCGCCGTCGTCGAGGCGATGGTGAACGACGACCGAGTCCGCAAGCTCTCCTTCACCGGCTCGACCGAGGTTGGCGTCACGCTCATGCAGCTCGCCGCGAAGACCGTCGTGAACACCTCGATGGAGCTCGGCGGCAACGCCCCTTTCATCGTCTTCGACGACGCAGACCTCGACGAAGCGATCGCCGGTGCAATGATCGCTAAGATGCGCAACGGCGGCGAAGCGTGCACCGCGGCGAACCGATTCTACGTGCAAGAGGGCGTCGCCGCCGAGTTCGGCCGGCGCCTCGCCGCACGGATGAGTGCGCTCGTCGTCGGCGCGGGTGCTGACAGCGACTCTCAGCTCGGCCCGGTCATCAACAGCGGTGCCCGTGACGACATCCACGCTCTCGTGCGTGGCGCCATAGACGAGGGCGCGAGCATCCTCACCGGAGGCGAGACCCCGAGCGGCGAGGGTTACTTCTACCCAGCCACCGTCCTCGCGGACGTCCCTGCCACAGCGTCCATCCTCAACCACGAGATCTTCGGCCCGGTCGCTCCGATCGTCACGTTCCGCACCGAGGAGGACGCCGTCCGTCTCGCCAACGGCACTCCGTTCGGACTGGTGTCCTACGTGTACACCACCGATCTAGCCCGCGGTCTTCGCGTCAGCGAGCAGCTCGAGTCCGGCATGGTCGGCCTTAACCGGGGCATCGTCTCCGACCCCGCGGCGCCCTTCGGCGGCATGAAGCAGAGCGGCATCGGCCGTGAAGGCGGCGCCGAAGGTCTCCTGGAATACTTAGAGAGCCAATACATCGCCGTTTCCTGGTGACCTCGCCGCCCCGCTCGCCGAGGACCCGACGAGCCGCAGCCAGGCTTCGAGGTCGAGTGCTGATGCCGATTGGTTGATGTTCGTGGAAGGGTTATTACAGGCATGGACCGTTGATGACGGCGAGCGAGTCTTCGCGGCTCCCTCCAGATAGAACTCAACTCTGGCGGCACGGTTGACAGGATTCCCTACGTCTCTACGAGCCCGAGGGCAGTGCGGACGCTGTCCGCGACGCGGCGCGGCGAGAGTCCGTACTTGTCTAGGAGGAAGTCGTTGGGGGCCGATTCCGACCACCGGTCGTCGAGGCCTATCCGCGACACCCGGAATCGACCGGCGGCGGCGGCGATCTCGGAAACGAGTCCGCCGAGGCCACCGATCCGGCTGTGGTCCTCGACGGTGACGACGTGCTTGGCGCCACCGATCATCGCGAGCAGCGCCACCTCGTCGAGCGGTTTGATCGAGGGCAGGTGGATGAGCTGCACTTGGATGCCGCCGGCCGCGAGCAGTTGCGCAGCCTCGAAGCTCCGCGAACTCTGCACGCCGGTGGAGATCAAGGTGACGTCCTCGCCTGCCAGCAGCTCGACCGGTTGAGCGGGGACGAAGTTGTAGCTGTCATCGAAGACAGGCTTGACGGCATCCCTGGCGAAGCGGATGTAGACGGGACCGTCGTATTCGGCGGCCCAGCGGATGATCGCAGCAGCCTCGAACTCGTCGGCGGGCGCGAGGACGGTCATGTTCGGCATCGCCCGCATGATGGCGAAGTCCTCGATGTCCTGGTGCGTCTTGCCGCTGGAGCCGTTCAAAAGACCACTGTAAGCAGCGGCGATTCGCACGGGTGCCTTGGTCTGCGAGACGAGCATACGGATCTGATCGAGAGAGCGGTGGGTGAGGAACACTCCGAAGGTGGACAGCCACGGACGGTAGCCGAGGGTCGACATCCCGAAGGCCATGCCAACCATGTTCTGTTCGGCGATGCCGATTTGGATGAATGCGTCCGGAGCCTTGTCGGCGACGATGTCAGCGCGAGTGGAAGTGGCGAGGTCGCCGTCGAGCACGACGACCCGGGAGTCGGTCAGAGCAAGTTCGGCGAGCGTCTCTCCCCAGACTTGGCGCTGAGCCTTCATGCGTACATTCCTGTCTCCGTGAGGCGCAACTCCGCGCGAGCGGTCTCGAGCTGTTCGGGGGTCGCAACACCGTTATGCCACTTGTAGGTTCCACTGGTGAACGAGATGCCATTCCCCTTAGTGGTGTTTCCGATGATGACCGTCGGCTTGCCGGAGAGGCCGCGGTGGGCCTCGGCTTTGGCGTAGCCGGGGAGGATGTCGTCGAAGTCGTGCCCGTCGATCGAAATGACGTTCCAGCCGAATCCGGCAAAGACGGCAGGGAGATCGACATGACCCATCGGCTCGCTGCGGTCGAAGCGGTCATTCTCGGCGGCGGGCCAGCCATACTGCTGCAGACCGTTCAGGTCGATGATCAACGTCAGATTGTCGAGCTCATAGCGCGGGGCGGCGATGATCGCCTCCCAGACCATCCCCTCCTCGATCTCACCGTCGCCGACCATGACCCAGGTGTGGAAGTCCTTGCCGAGTCGCTTCGCGGCAAGCGCCATTCCTGCGCCGGCAGAGAGCCCCTGGCCAAGCGATCCCGAGGAAGAGTCCACACCCGGAGTGATGAGCATATCCGGGTGTCCTTGCAGGCGGGAGTCGCCGTGATCGAAGGTCAGGAGCTCCTCGACGGGGAAATAGCCGCGCAACGCGAGCACCGAGTAGAGGCCGATGGCGCAATGCCCCTTGGAGAGGATGAACCGGTCACGGTTCGGGTCCTGCGGCGATGCCGGATCCACCTTCATCTGGCGGAAGTACAAGGCGACTAACATGTCGATCGCCGAAAGGGGGCCACCGATGTGACCAGCCTTGCTGGAGGTGACCGTCTCGATCACGCGCCAACGCGCTTCTTGGGCGATACCGGCCAACTCCACGGTGGTGAGTTCGTTGTCGATGTCTACGTTCATACTGCTCTCTCGTCTGGTGAGGGCGACGTTGCCTTGATAGTAAAACTACCGTAAAATGAACGGACTGTCTATTACGTGGGAAAATAAGAGAAAGTCAAAGATATCCCGGCCGATGACATAGCCGCTGCACTGTCCGGTGTGTGAGAAGATTATGTATGAGCATTGCTGTATCCGCCCCAGGGGGGCTGGAGATCCTGTCTAAGGCGGACTCAGTCGTTCAACTCCTGGAGCGGCACGGCGAGTTGACCGCGGCCGCAATCGCCGAGGGCGTCTGTGAGCCGGTAAGCTCCACCTACCGCCTTCTCACAAACCTCACGTCGATCGGCTGGATCGATCAAGGTTCGCGCCGAGGTCTGTTTCGACTGGGTGTGTACTTCATGCGCGTTGGAGGGCGCCTCGAGGATCGCATCAGTGTTCGCGATGCCTCCGTGCCGTCGCTGAAGTCCCTCCTCGCAGCAACGGGAGCGACGAGCTTCCTATGCTTGCGTCGCGGCATTCGAGCGGTGTGCGTCGAGCGATTCGAGGGGTCAGACGTCCGTTCTTTGGCACTGGCTCTCGGGGACTCCCTCCCCCTCTACCTCGGTGCAGCGCCAGTGGCGCTCTTCGCTCACTTGCCTGCCAGTGAACGGGAGGCCATCATCGATCAATTTGATGCTGCCCGGGCCGGGGACTCCGCCATCCCGAGCAGAGACGAACTCGCTCGAATCGCCGAGGAGACCCGTGCGCGCGGCTACTCCATCTCGGATGGGGATGTCACGCCCGGAATCGCGTCCGTCGGCGCTCCTGTGTTCAACCATCGTGGTGAGCTCGAGGCCGCCGTGTCGATCAGCGGCTTGCGAACCACGGTCCTCTCGAACACCGTTCCGACGGTGGCACTGGTGCTCGACGCAGCGCTGACCACCAGTCGGGCGTTGGGGTATCTCGGAGGGGAAGAATGAGCCCGGTCAAGCCGATCCGCGTCCTCGCGAACACCCGCGACCTGGTCGACCTGCTCTCACGGGTCGGGCCCCTCACGCCAGCGGAGATCGCCGAGAAGATCGACGTCCCGCGCCCGAGCGTATACCGCCTCGTCGACGGCCTCAATGCGATCAATCTCACCGAAACACTCTCAGATTCACGCGTCGCCCTGAGCCTGCGTTGGCTGCACATCGCCGACGAGACCCGGGCCGCGATGCAGGAGTGGTCCGGAGCGAAGGCGGCACTGACCGCCTTGGTCGACGCGACCGGCCAGACCGCGTTCCTCAGCGTACTGAGAGACGACAGCGCCGTGTGCATCGACTGGGTGCAGGGTCGCGGTATCGGAGTACTCATCCTGAAGCCAGGCAGAGCACTCCCTTTGTACGCCGGCGCCGCTGGACGACTCCTGTTGGCCTACGCCGCAGATGCCGACGCCTACCTCGAGAACGCTCCGTTCGAGCAACTGACGCCGTCCACCCTCACGTCGGCGGAAGAGTTGCGCAGGGACATCGCTGAGACGCTCGAGCAGGGGTTCACCGTCTCCGATGAGGACGCCACCGTCGGTATCGGGGCACTCGGCATGCCTATCCTGGAACCTTCCGGCACAGCTCGTGCCTGCGTGTCGATCGGCGGTCTCGCCGAGGACATCCGGACCAGGCGAGCCGAGTTCCTCTCTGCGCTGGGCACTGCCGCCGCTGTGCTCTCGGCCTCGGCCAACGCTATCGACCCGGAGTGAGTGACCGACGGCTGTTGCTCGCGGCTCAGACGCAGAGCGCATCAGCAGTCTCAGTTGTCCGGGGCGACCACGAGTCCAGTATCGCCCACCAGAGCACCCCTCAACGCCAGTTGTAGCGGTTGCGCAGCGCCTGGGCGACGAGCAGGAACCGTTCGGCGTCGAGCGACGCGGCCTCACGACGCATGCCATCCGGGTGCACCCGGAAGATGCGGTCGAGATTCACCCAGCTCGGTCTGCCCTCAGCATCCCACACGCCCCGCCCGAGCGAGACGAAGCCGCTCCGACCCGTGCGCTCCTTGCTCGTGAGCTGCGCGGCCAGCACGGTTCCGCCGCCTTCGGCCGCGACGATCACGACCGGACGGTCCTTTCCTCGGCCGTCGCGTTCTTCGAACGGGACCCAGGTCCATACGATCTCGCCCGGGTCCGGATCCCCGTCGACAACGGGCGAATAGCTCATGCGCACGCTTCCGACACGACGCGGATCGACCTCGACGGTCGCGCTCGCGCCGAAACGACCGGGCGACTCGATCTCTGCGGCATCCGGATCGACCACGCGCCGTACCGTGACATCCATCGACGCACGATCGTCGCTACGGAGCAACAGACGGGTGAGGGCGCCGAGGAAGGCGCTGGTGCGAGACACATCGGCACACTACACCAAGCCCAGGGCCGGGCGGTTGTCCTCAATCGAAAACGTCGCCGTCGCCCCTCCCCCGGAAACCCATCGTCTTCTCGATCGTGAAACCGATGAGGAGGGTCACGGTGAAGGAGTATACAAGCACGATCGCCGCCCCGAGCGCCTGCTTGCCTAACTGCGTCCAGTCCCCCGTGATGAGACCGCCGACATCGGTGCCGAGAAGCCCGATGAAAAGGGTCCCGACAAGGCCGCCGACGAGATGGATGCCCACGACCTCGCGGGCGCCGCCAGCGCGGTGACCGGACGTCACCGTGACCACGATCGCGCACGCGGCGCCGGCGACGAAACCGAGCACGATCGCCCAGAACGGAGTCAGCATGTTGCCTGCCGGCGTGATCGCGACAAGGCCGGCGACCGCTCCGGATGCCGCGCCGACCGCCGTCGCCCCGCCATGGTTGATCTTCTCAACCACGAGCCAGGCGAGAACGGCCGCGGCTGGGGCGGCGACCGTGTTGATGAAGACGAGCGCGGCGATGCCGTCGGCGACGGTCTCCGAGCCCGCGTTGAGGCCGAACCAGCCGAACCACAGGAGCGAGGCGCCGAGCAGTACGAAGGGAACGGCGTGCGGTTTCGAGACGTCTTCTCGACGGTCTGTCCTGCTGCCGAACACGAAGGCGAGAGCGAGAGCGGCGGCTCCCGCATTGATGTGCACGACCAGGCCCCCCGCGAAATCGTAGACGCCGAGGCCTGCTACGAGCCAGCCGTCGTCGAGGTTGAACACCCAGTAGGCCACGGGAAGGTAGACGAGGGTCGCCCATACGCCGGCGAAGATCATCCAGGCGCCGAACCGCGCCCGGTCGGCGATCGCGCCGGAGACGAGCGCGACGGTGACGATCGCGAACATCGCCTGGAAGGCCGCGAATGCGATCGCCGGGGAGGTGCCAGCCGGTTTCGCGGAATCCGGCAGCAAGCCGTCGAGGCCGAACAGAGACGGATCCCAGCCGAACCAGCCGACGACGCCGCCGTCGCCGAACACGATCGCGTAGCCGTAGAGCACCCACAGCACGGCGACGATGGCGAGGGCGCCGAAGCTCATCATCATCATGCTGACGACGCTCTTGGCCTTGACCAGGCCGCCGTAGAAGAACGCGAGTCCCGGTGTCATGAGCAGCACGAGCGCCGCGCATATCAGGACGAATGCGGTGTTGCCTTGATCCATCTCGAACCTCCCTCAGAAGTGCCAGGAGGTGCATCGGGCCCGCTCATCGGCTTCGAACAGCATAGGAGAATGGGCGGCGAAAGAGGCGTCGACACGAACATCGACACGCTCCCCGCCGCCCATCGCCGCCGGTTCCAGACGGCGTCGACCGCTGTGACGCGGCCGAGCGTGAGACCCGCCGCTAGATGCGGTCGAGCACGTAGCCCTCCTCGCCGTGCACCGTGGTGTCGATTCCGGCGATTTCATCCTCGTTCCTGACCCGGAAGCCGATCGTCTTCTGGATGACCCAGCCGATCGCGTAGCTCAGCACGAAGGAGTAGATGAGCACCGTGAAGGCCGCGATCGCCTGCTTGCCGAGCTGATCGAACGTGCCGCTGAAGACGAGTCCGACATCGGTGGCGAAGAAGCCGAGGTAGAGGGTTCCGATGAGACCGCCGACGAGGTGGATGCCGACCACGTCGAGCGAGTCGTCGAAGCCGAGCTTGAACTTCAGCTCGATCGCCAGGGCACAGACGACACCTGCGACGAGTCCGAGCACGATCGCCCACAGCGGGGTGACGTTCGCACAGGCCGGCGTGATCGCCACGAGACCGGCGACGGCACCGGAGGCAGCGCCGACCGAGGTGGCCTTGCCGTCCTTGAGCTTCTCCACGACAAGCCAGCCGAGCACGGCCGCTGCCGGAGCGGCGACGGTGTTGATGAATGCAAGCGCGGCGATGCCGTCCGCAGCGAGTTCGGAGCCGGCGTTGAAACCGAACCAGCCGAACCAGAGCAGGCCTGCACCGAGCAGCACGAACGGCGGATTGTGCGGAACGTGCACGCCCTTGCCGAAGCCGACGCGCTTGCCGAGCACGAGGGCGAGAGCGAGGGCGGCGGCACCGGCGTTGATGTGGACAGCGGTGCCACCCGCGAAGTCGATCGCGCCGACGTTGTAGGCGATCCAGCCGCCGTCGACGACGCCCCCATCACCGAGCGTGAAGTTGAACACCCAGCTCGCGACGGGAAAGTACACCACGGTCGCCCAGATACCGGCGAAGATGAGCCAGGAGCCGAACTTCGCGCGGTCGGCGATGGCTCCGGAGATGAGCGCGACGGTGATGATCGCGAATGTGGCCTGGAACGCGGCGAAGGCGAGCGGCGGGAACAAGGCGCCCTCCGGAGTGGTGAGGAGTCCCTGGAGGCCGAGATTCGCGGTGTCGATGCCGATCACACCGTCGATTCCGACGAAGGTGTCTGTTCCGCCGTTCGAGAAGGCGATCGCGTAGCCGTAGAGCACCCACAGCACGCCGATCAACCCCAGGGCGCCGAAGCTCATCATCATCATGCTGATGACGCTCTTGGCCTTGACCAGGCCGCCGTAGAAGAACGCGAGTCCCGGTGTCATGAGCAGCACGAGCGCCGCGCATATCAGGACGAATGCGGTGTTGCCTTGATCCATCTCGAACCTCTCTCAGAAGTGCCAGGAGGTGCATCCTGTGCGCTCATCTTCACCACAGCAGGTTTCGACGGCTGGCTCACCGTGTTTCGGTTGTGTTACACGGTGTCCCGCCGTGTAAAGAGCATGTTTCGCCGTACAGGAATCCCGCGTCGAACTCAGTCGTGCGGTGGCAGTTCGCCCGTCGTCAGCGCGATGAGGCGCGACATCGCACGCAGGTATTTCTTGCGGTAACCGCCACCGAGCATCTCGTCGTCGAACACCTCGCTGAGGGGGGTTCCGCTGGCGATGATCGGAATCTCGGCGTCGTAGACCCGGTCGATGAAGGCGACTAAGCGCAGCGCATCCGTCTGGTTGTGCAGGATATGAGCGTCGCGGAGCGCGATGATGTCGAGCCCGTCGATGAGTTTGATGTACTTCGACGGATGCACGGTCGAGAGATGCCGCATCAGCTCGTCGAAGCCATCTGCGGCGACCGTCTGACCGCGCGCTGCGAGCGCCGCGACCATATGGTCGAGGATTCCGGCGTCGACCGCGACGGCGTTCCCCTCGACGTTGCGGCGACGGTAGTCGAGGCCGTCGATGCGGATCGTCTCGAAGTTCGCAGCGAGCGCCTGGATCTCGCGCAGAAAGTCGACGGCGGCGAAACGCCCCTCGCCGAGCGAATTCGGCGGAGTGTTGGAGGTCGCGGCCACACGGGTGCCATTGGCCATGAGCTCCCCGAGCAACCGGGTCATGAGCATCGTGTCGCCCGGGTCATCCAGCTCGAACTCGTCGATGCAGACGAGGCGGGTCCCCGTGAGAAGCCTCACGGTCTCGGCGTAGCCGAGCGCGCCGACGAGCGCCGTGTACTCGATAAAGGTGCCGAAGTACTTCGGTCCGGGCGCCGCATGCCAGAGCGCGGCGAGCAGGTGGGTCTTGCCCACGCCGAAGCCGCCGTCGAGGTAGATGCCCGGCAGGGCGGACTTCGGCTTGCGATTGCGGGAGAAGAACCCTCCGGGGCGCTGCGCCCGCCAGAATCCGACGAACTCGTGCAGGCTCGCCACCGCCCCGGCCTGCGAAGGATAGTCGGGGTCCGGCCGGTACGACTCGAACGATGCGTGCTCGAACTGCGGTGGCGGCGTGAGCTCCGACGCGATCTCGGCGCCGCTGATGCTCGGGTTTCGGCTCGTCAGGCTCAGCACGGCGGTCTGCACATTGCTCTGGCTCTCCGGGGTCATGCGTGCCGTTCTGCTCTGGCCGACTCGGTGCTCTCGGCGTGTTCGATGTGGAAGGTTCTGTGTCAAAGGTTTACAAGACGACTGCTTAACGCAGCGGGGACGCGTAGATTCGTCATGTGGACAGGTGACAAGCCTAATCCGCTCCCCACCGCTCACTCCGCCCGATCGGGCGTCACTTGGAGGTTGCCATGCCCGTTGAGATCGACAACTCGGAGAAGTTCTTCGAGTACGCCCATCCCGAGCGTCTCGTCACGACCCAATGGGTGAAGGAGCACCTCGGCCAGCCGGGTCTCGTCGTCGTCGAATCCGACGAGGACGTGCTGCTCTATGAGACCGGCCACATTCCGGGAGCCGTCAAGATCGACTGGCACACCGACCTCAACGACCCCGTGGAACGCGACTACATCCAGGGCGAGGCATTCGCCGCCCTGCTCGGCTCCAAGGGCATCGCCCGCGACACGACCGTGGTCGTCTATGGCGACAAGAACAACTGGTGGGCGGCCTACGCGCTCTGGGTGTTCACGCTGTTCGGACACGAGGACGTGCGTCTCATCGACGGCGGCCGCGACCTCTGGATCGCCGAGGGGCGGGAGCTCACGACGGAGGTGCCGACCCCCGTGCCGGTCGAGTACCCGGTCGTCGAGCGCGACGACGTCGCGATCCGCGCATTCAAAGACGACGTCCTGGCGCACTTCGGCAATCCGCTCATAGACGTACGCTCCCCCGAGGAGTACAGCGGTGAGCGCACCACGATGCCGGCGTACCCCGAGGAGGGCGCGCTGCGCGGCGGGCACATCCCGACGGCCGCCTCGGTACCATGGGCACGCGCTGCCGCGCAGGACGCCACGTTCAAGACCCGCGCCGAGCTCGATGCGATCTACACGGGTGAGGCCGGCCTGGCCGAGGGAGACAACGTCATCGCCTACTGCCGGATCGGCGAGCGCTCGAGTCACACCTGGTTCGTGCTGACCCACCTGCTCGGTTTCGAAGGTGTGCGCAACTATGACGGCTCCTGGACCGAATGGGGAAGCGCCGTGCGTGTCCCCATCGTGAAGGGCACGGAACCCGGCGAGCTTTCCGCGCGCTGAGCGGTCGCCGAGCCGACACCGCGTGGGACAATGGAAGGGATGACCGAGCAGCAGCTACCAGCCCAACTCGCCGAGATCCGCGAGGACTTTCTCGCGCTCGAACAGCGCGATAGGCTGCAACTGCTGCTCGAGTTCTCGAACGAGCTGCCCGAACTGCCCGAACGTTACCGGGACCATCCAGACCTGTTGGAGCGCGTCGAGGAGTGCCAGGCGCCCGTCTTCATCTTCGTCGAGGTGGACGATGCCGAGACCGTGCACCTGTACGCGACGGCACCACCTGAGGCGCCGACGACCCGCGGCTTCGCCTCGATCCTCGCCCACGGTCTGGACGGGCTGAACGTCGCCGAGGTGCTCGCGATCCCCGACGACTATCCTCAATCGATCGGACTCACCGAGGCCGTGTCGCCGTTGCGCATCCGGGGTATGACGGCCATGCTCGGGCGTACGAAACGTCAGTTGCGCGCTCGAGCCGCCGCGTAAGGCTATCGCGCACCCCGCCCGGCAAGCAGCTCGAGCCAGGAGGCGATCGCGCCGTTCCATCGTTCGGGATCGTAGTTCCACAGCTTGGTGTGACGGGCGACCGTGAACTCCTCGAATGTGACGATGTCTGGTCGCGCCTCGGCAAGGGCACGCGATCCGTCCGCCGGCACATAGCCGTCGTCGTCGCTGTGCATGAGCAGGATGGGACGTTGCAGCGCCGCGGCATTTGCGACGACGTCGAGCCGTGCGAAGTCGATCGGTTCCGCGAGACCCGTCGCCACCCGTCCCCAAGGCTCTCCGATCGTTCGTATGACCGCCTGCCTCATGAGCGACGGCAACCCATAGCCGGCGCCCTGGAAATCGAGGATGTCCACCCAGTCCACGGCGGGAGAGTCGAGCACGATCCCACGCACGACATCGCGCAGCTCCGAGCGCGCGACGAGCTGCATCACGATCGCGCCGCCCATCGACCAGCCCATGAGCACGATGTGCCGCGCACCGCGATCGAGCGCGAAGCGGATCCCCGCCTCAACGTCGAGCCACTCGGTGTCGCCGAGGCCATAGCGGCCGTCGTCGCTCTCGGGCGCCTCCCCGTCGTTGCGGTAGGAGACGAGAAGCGAGTGGTATCCGGCGGCGTGGAAGACCGGAACGGCGCGCAGGCACTCTTGACGGCGCACCGCGCGACCGTGAACCTGGATCACCCAGCGCTCGTCCGCGACGCCGGCCGGAACCCACCAGGCCGGTGCCGGGCCGACGGGGCTGTCGATCGTGACGTTCTCGAACGGCAGTTCGAGTTCCCAGGGACCGAGGTAGAACCAGCCCCCGAAACGGCCTCGGCGCGCCGACACGAAGTCACCGAAGTCGACGGCGAGGATGCGCCGGGTGACGGTGTCCGGGGTGCTCGTGACGATCTCGCCGAGACGCGCGTGACCGGAGTCCCCCGTGAACCAGAAGCTGTAGTCACCGGGAAGGCACGCATCGGCGCTCGCGCCGAGAACAACGGTTCCCGCGGCGAGGTCCACGACATGCACCTCGGTGTCTTCGCTGCGTTTGCGCGGCGGTATGACGACGGCACGCGCGAAGAGCGCCGTGACCAGTGTTGCGAGGGCAACGAGCACGAGCACGAGCCCCGCGAGACCCGCCGCGACGACACCGATCACCCTCATCGATCCGTAATGCCGCGCGCTGCGTCCGGTCCCTCGCGAGTTCACCGTCACCTCCGTCACCCCCGATGGTCGGCGTGCCTGAGAGACAGCGCCCGTAAAAAACTCTAGTCTGCACTCGTGCCCGAATCACGGTCTGAGCAATCTCTCCCGCCGGAGTTCGGTGCGGCGCTCGATGCGGTGCGCCAGGCGAAGACCCGCCCGGAGCTCGTCATCAACGAGATCGCCGCACCGTCGAGTCTCGCCCCGCACGCCATAGCCCTGGCGGCGGATGTCTCGCCTGCACGGCACGGCAGCGACTCCGAGCTCGGTACTGGACGGTTCATCCTGCTCTACGACCCGGATGAGCCCGAGGCCTGGGGCGGCCGGTTCCGCGTCGTGTGCTTCGCGCAGGCTCCTCTCGAGACCGAGATCGGCCTCGACCCGTTTCTCGCGGATGTCACCTGGTCGTGGCTCATCGACGCGCTCGACGCTCGCGGCGCCACGTACACGGCTGCCTCGGGGACGGCGACGAAGATCCTCTCCACGGGTTTCGGGGAACTCGCCGCACAGGGCGACGGAGCGCAGATCGAGTTGCGCGCCTCCTGGACGCCGCTCGACCACGACGTCACCTCGCACGTCGAAGGCTGGGGCGAGTTGTTGTGCATGCTCGCCGGTCTGCCACCGACCGGCGAGGGCGTGCGGCTGCTGTCACCGCGACGGAGCAAGCGTGGCTGACGACTCCCCCGCTTCACGTCAGGTCATCGAGACGCGCTCCGCCTATCTCGACGCCATCGCGGCGATCGCCGCTGGGAACGGCCCCATCGCCATCGATGCCGAGCGGGCGAGCGGCTTCCGCTACTCCCAACGCGCCTATCTGATCCAGGTGTACAGACGCGACGTCGGCGTCGTCCTCTTCGACCCGCCGGCCGTCGGAGCTTTCACGGAGTTGCAGGCTGCGATCCACGACGTCGAGTGGGTGCTGCACGCCGCGAGCCAGGATCTCGCCTGCCTGCGCGAGGTCGGCCTCGACCCCGCACGGATCTTCGACACCGAGCTCGCCGCTCGCCTGCTGGGGTTCCCCAGGGTCGGGCTCGGAACCGTCGTCGAGGAGCTTCTCGGCACCCACCTCGCGAAGGAGCACTCGGCAGCCGACTGGTCGACGCGGCCCCTTCCGCAATCATGGCTCGAATACGCGGCGCTCGACGTCGAATTGCTCGTCGACCTGCGCGATGCTATGGCGACGATGCTCGCGGATGCCGGCAAGTCCGACATCGCGGAGCAGGAGTTCCAGGCTGTGCTCGAAAAGGACTCGAAGCTCGTGCGTGCCGATCCCTGGCGCCGGCTCTCCGGCATCCACTCGGTGCGTGGACTGCGGAATCTCGCGGTCGCCCGAGAGCTCTGGCTCTCCCGTGACACGCTCGCCCGGGAGCTCGACATCGCACCCGGGCGTCTCGTGCCGGATGCCTCGCTCATCGCCGCGGCGAAGGCCATGCCTGCGACACGCCGGGTTCTCTCCGAGATGCGTGACTTCTCGGGGCGGGCGAGCCGCACGGAACTCGATCGCTGGTGGGCGGCCGTCGAGGCGGGTAGGACCACGACTGACCTCCCTGTCGTCCGTCAGAACGGCGACACGCTCCCGCCACCACGGGCCTGGTCGGATCGCAACCCTGAGGCGGATGCACGTCTGAAGGCTGCCCGCGCGGCTGTCTACACTCTCTCCGAGCAGCGTGCCATTCCCGTCGAGAACCTGCTCACCCCCGAGTTCTTGCGCCGCGTGGCGTGGAGACCACCGCAGACGATCGATGCGGCCTCCATCGGTGCGGCACTCGAGGAGCTCGGCGCACGCGCCTGGCAGATTGCGGAAACCTCACAGCTCATCGCCGAGGCCTTTGTGGAAGCCCACCAATCAATGGACGAGTCCGCCGAGTCTGCTTCGTAGGTTCCGCCAAACGATTCTGCTCCGCATTTTCCGCCTGCTTAAGATCGGAGCACCAGACAGGATTGATGGAGGCGCGAAGTGGCCGGAAGAGCAGAAGTCGTGTTCGTAGACGGTGTCCGCACCCCGTTCGGACGGGCCGGTGAGAAGGGCATGTACTGGAACACGCGTGCCGACGACCTGGTGGTGAAGGCCATCATCGGTCTCCTCGAGCGCAACCCGAGCGTGCCGAAGGACCGTATCGACGACGTGGCCATCGCGGCGACGACGCAGACGGGCGATCAGGGCCTGACCCTCGGCCGCACCGCTGCGCTCCTGGCCGGGCTCCCGAAGTCGGTCCCCGGCTTCGCGATCGACCGGATGTGCGCAGGGGCGATGACCTCGGTCACGACGATGGGTGCAGCCATCGGCTTCGGCCAGTACGACCTCGCCATCGCGGGCGGCGTCGAACACATGGGCCGCCACCCGATGGGTTTCGGCGCCGACCCGAACCCCCGCTTCCTTGCCGAAAAGCTCGTCGGCCAGGACGCCCTCGTCATGGGGGCGACGGCGGAACGCATCCACGACCGTTTCCCCCAGCTGACCAAGGAACGTTCAGACCGCTTCGCCCTGCGCAGCCAGCAGAAGGTCGCCGCGGCCTACGAGGCAGGCAAGATCCAGCCAGACCTCGTGCCCGTCGCCATCCGCAGCGAAAGCGGCTGGGGCCTCGCCACCCGCGACGAGGCTCCACGCCCCGACACCACCATGGAGGTCCTCGCCACCCTCAAGACCCCGTTCCGGCCGCACGGCCGCGTGACCGCGGGGAATGCATCAGGCTTGAACGACGGAGCGACCGCGGCCCTTGTCGCGAGCGCCGACGCCGTGAAGGAGTTCGGTCTCAGTGCCAAGATGACGATGGTGAGCTTCGCCTTCGCCGGTGTCGAGCCCGAGATCATGGGCATCGGACCCGTCCCGTCAACCGAGAAAGCCCTCAGAAAGGCGGGCCTGTCGATCACCGACATCGGGCTGTTCGAGCTCAACGAGGCGTTCGCCGTGCAGGTACTCAGCTTCCTCGACCACTTCGGCATCGACGACGACGACCCTCGTGTGAACGAATACGGCGGCGCGATCGCGATCGGCCATCCGCTCGCCTCCTCCGGCGTTCGCCTGATGAGCCAACTCGCGCGCCAGTTCGAGGAGCACCCCGAGGTTCGCTACGGGCTCACGGCAATGTGCATCGGCCTCGGTCAGGGTGGAACCGTGATCTGGGAGAACCCGAAGTTCACCGGCAAGAAGAAGAAAGCCTAAGACGACGATGACCGACTACTCCACAATCGACTTCTCCGCACTGAAGCCACTCACGGCCGACGAGGTCGTCACGCACTCCTTCGTCCGCGATGTCCCCCTCTCCGACGGAAGGACACTCGCGCTCGTCACTCTCGACAACGGTCGCGACCACACGCGTCCGAACACGTTCGGCCCAGCCAGCCTGCTCGAACTCGGACGCAGCTACGACGAGCTCGCCACAAGGGCCTCCCGAGGCGAGATCCATGCGGTCGCGACGACGGGCAAGCCGTTCATCCTCGCGGCAGGCGCCGATCTCTCCAAGGTCGGCGAGATCCCGAGCCGTGAGATCGCCAAGCAGATGGCACAGCTCGGGCATCTCGTTCTAAGCAAGCAGGCGAAACTCGGCGTGCCCTCCTTCGTGTTCATCAACGGGCTCGCCCTCGGCGGCGGCCTCGAGCTCCCGCTCAACGCCGACTATCGCACGGTCGACGCCTCCGCTCCCGCGCTGGCGTTACCGGAGGTGTTCCTCGGTCTCATCCCCGGCTGGGGCGGCACCTACCTGCTGCCGAACCTCGTCGGAATCGAGAACGCGCTCAAGGTGGTCATCGAGAACCCGCTCAAGCAGAACCGCACGCTGAAGGCCCAGGATGCTCTCGAGCTCGGCATCGCGGATGCCCTGTTTCCTTCGGTGAACTTTCTCGAGGACTCGATCCGCTGGGCCGATGCAGTCGTCAGCGGCACCGTCAAGGTCGAGCGGAAGAACACGCCGAGCAAGATCGAGCGCATGGTCAAATGGGACGCTGCGATCGGCATCGCCCGTAAGATGCTCGAGGACCGCATCGGGACCGTCGCGAAGTCCCCCTATGCAGCGCTCGAGTTGCTGAAAGCGGCCAAGAACGGCAGCAAGGAGGAGTGTTTCGCCCTGGAGGACGACGCGCTCGCCGACCTCATCGCCGGCGACCAGCTCCAGGCCAGCATCTATGCTTTCAACCTTGTGCAGAAGCGTGCGAAGCGTCCGGCCGGCGCGCCCGATAAGGCGCTCGCCAAACCGGTCACGAAGGTCGGTGTCCTCGGCGCAGGGTATATGGCGAGCCAGTTCGCCCTGCTCTTCCTCCGCCGCCTGCAGGTACCGGTCGTGATCACAGACCTCGACCAGGCGCGGGTCGACAAGGGTGTCGGCTATATCCACGACGAGGTCGGCAAGCTCGCCGAGAAGGGGCGCATCTCATCCGACGAAGCGAACCGACTCCGCGCGCTCGTCACGGGCACGACGGACAAGGCCGACTTCTTCGACTGCGACTGGGTCATCGAGGCCGTCTTCGAGGAGCTCTCGATCAAGCAGGATGTCTTCGCCGAGGTGGAGAAGTTCATCTCACCCGACGCCGTGCTCGCCACGAACACCTCGTCGCTCTCCGTCGAGCGGATCGGCGCGAAACTCGAACATCCCGAGCGGGTCGTCGGCTTCCATTTCTTCACCCCGGTTGCGGTCATGCCGCTCATCGAGGTCGTGAAGACGCTGCACACCGATGAGGCAACGCTCTCGACAGCCATGGTCACGGCGGCGAATCTCAGGAAGAACGCGGTCATCACGGCCGACACCCCCGGCTTCGTCGTCAACCGGGTGCTCGCCAAGCTGCTCGGCGAGGCCATGCATGCCGTCGACAGCGGCACCTCCTTCGAGACCGTCGACAAGGCGATGGCGCCGCTCGGCCTTCCGATGCCGCCGTCGATGCTGCTCGACCTCGTCGGCCTGAAGGTCGGCGCGCATGTGCTCGACACCCATCATGCGGCTTTCCCCGACCGTTTCTACCGCAGCGAGAACCTGCACAAGCTCGCCGAATACGGAACGCTTCTCGAAAAGGACGCGAAGGGTAAGGTCAAAGGCTTCGACAAGGGGGCACTCAAGATCCTCGCCGGCGGCAAGAGCCCGATGAAGGAGACCGAGATCCTGCGCCGCCTCGAAAACGGCCTCGCCGACGAGATCCATCGTATGCTCGAGAACGAGGTCGTCGCAGCGGTCGAGGACATCGACCTCTGCATGATCCTCGGCGCGGGGTGGCCGTTCCAGATGGGCGGCGCCACACCGTACCTCGACCGTGTCGGTGCGAGCGAGCGAGTGTTCGGCGACACCTTCCATCACCCGCCTATCACGGGCGTCGGAGCCTAGATCGCCACTCGGACGCATCTCGAAGACCCAGTACTACGTCGCCACCTCGACGAGATGCTGGTGACGCTCATGCCCGTCGTTCTCGGAGCCGGGCGACCGCTGCCGCCGTTCACACCGCCCCTTAGCGATTGACGGTCGACATATCCGCATAGCGGTCGCCGACGCCGGGCTCGATGGCGCCGAGCGTCACAAGCTGCTCGGCGGAGAGTATGAGCCTCTCCGCCGCGACGTTCTCCTCCAGGCGTTCGATCCGCTTGGTTCCCGGGATCGGCGCGAGGTCGTCGCCCTGGGCGAGAAGCCACGCGAGTGCGACCTGGGCGGGCGTCGCACCGGCCTCCCGCGCCACCGCGTCGACCTGTTCGACGATGCGGATGTTGGCATCGAGGTTCTCTCCCACGAAACGCGGATTGCTGCGTCGGAAGTCCTTCTCGTCGAGTTGATCGAGCGAGCGGATCTCCCCCGTCAGGAATCCGCGGCCGAGTGGCGAGTAAGGCACGAAGCCGATCCCGAGCTCGCGGACGAGCGGCAGGATCTCTGCCTCGGGATCGCGCGTCCACAGCGAGTACTCGGTCTGCAGTGCCGTCACCGGGTGCACGGCGTGCGCACGCCTGATAGTGGTCGGTGCGGCCTCCGAGAGACCGTAGTGGCGGATCTTTCCCTCGATGATGAGCTCCGCGAGCGCACCCACCGTGTCTTCCACGGGAACACCGGGATCCATTCGATGCTGATAGTAAAGGTCGATGTGGTCGGTGCCGAGCCGGGCGAGCGAACCCTCGACCGAGAGGCGCACGTTCTCGGGGCTTCCGTCGAGACCGTACGAGCCATCGGTGCGGTGCCGCAGGGTGCCGAACTTGGTCGCGAGGACGAGCTGATCGCGTTTTCCGGCGAGCGCTCTTCCCAGCAGCTCCTCGTTGAGGTAGGGACCGTAGATCTCGGCCGTGTCGAAGAAGGTGATGCCCAGGTCGATGGCCCGGTGCAGCGTGCGGACCGACGCCGCGTCGTCCGCTCTCGCACCCGAGTAGAACGCGGACATGCCCATGCAGCCGAGGCCGAGGCGTGAGACGTCGAGACCGGACGAGTCTCCCGAGCCGAGTGTGACGTGTTTCATGATCGTGCGATCCTTTCGGTGGGGAGGGAGATCTTTAGCGCGGGCGCGCTCTACGTCAAACGGCGGCGTCTTCGGGCAACGGGCGCGCATGCGGGAGCTTGCTGCCCGAGATCATGGCGGTCACGTCGAGGGCGACCTGCTGCGGCGTGAGGCCGACCCGTTCGAGGATCTGGCTGCGGGAGGCGTGGTCGAGAAACTCGTCGGGCAGTCCGAGTTCCGTCACGGCGGTGTCGACGCCCGCCTCACGCAGATCCTGCCGGATACGGGTCCCTATTCCGCCGACGCGGATACCGTCCTCGATGCTCACGACGATGCGGTGCTCCGAGGCGAGCTCGATGATGCTCTTCGGCACGGGCACCACCCAGCGCGGGTCGACGACAGTGGCTCCGATACCCTGCGCGGACAGACGGTCGGCAACGTCGAGTGCGAGACCGGCCATCGATCCGACCGCGACGAGAAGCACGTCCTTGCCCGACTCGCACAGCACGTCGACACCGTCGCCCGTGCGGCGCACCGCGTCGAACTCGACACCGACACCACCTTTGGGAAAGCGCAGCACGGTCGGCCCGTCTTCGACGACGACGGCCTCGGCGAGTTCCTCCCGCAGCCGGGTGGCATCCCGCGGGGCAGCGAGCCGGATGCCGGGAACGACCTGCAGAATCGCGAGATCCCACATGCCGTGGTGGCTGGGACCGTCCGGTCCCGTCACTCCGGCCCGGTCGAGCACGAAGGTGACACCAGCCTTGTGGAGTGCGACATCCATGAGCACCTGGTCGAAGGCCCTGTTCATGAAGGTCGCGTAGATGGCGACGACGGGGTGCAGCCCGCCGAAGGCCAGACCGGCCGCGGAGGTCACGGCGTGCTGCTCGGCGATGCCGACGTCGTGCACCCGGTCTGGAAAGCGCTCGGCCATGCGGTGCAGGCCGGTCGGGCGGAGCATCGCCGCCGTGATTCCGACGAGACGTTCGTTCTGGGTCGCGAGGGTTACCATCTCGTCGGCGAAGACCGAGGTCCACGACGCGGCCGTGGACGACTCCAGCGACTCGCCGGTCTCTGGGTCGATCTGACCCACGGCATGGAACTGATCGGCATAATCCTTGAGGGCGGGCTCGTAACCGCGGCCCTTCTCCGTGATCGTGTGCACGATCACGGGGGCGCCGTAGCCCTTCGCCTGCCGCAGCGCCTCCTCCATCGCCGCCACGTCGTGTCCCTGAACGGGGCCGATGTACTTGATGTCGAGGTTCGAGTAGAGCGCCTCATTGTTCGAGAAACGGCTGAGAAAACCGTGCATGCCGCCGCGGATGCCCCGGTAGACCGCTCGGCCGGGCGCACCAAGCCGGTCGAACGCCCTGCGGCTGCTCAAATACAGGCTGCGATAGCTACGACGCGTGCGCATCGTGTTGAGAAAGCGCGCCATGCCGCCGATCGTCGGCGCGTAAGAGCGGCCATTGTCGTTGACGATGATGATGAGGCGGCGGGTGTTGTCGTCGCTGATGTTGTTGAGCGCCTCCCACGTCATCCCACCCGTGAGGGCGCCGTCGCCGACGACCGCGACGACATGCCGGTCCCCCTGGCCGGTCATCGCGAAGGCGCGAGAGATACCGTCGGCCCACGAAAGCGAGCTCGAGGCGTGCGAGCTCTCGACGATGTCATGCTCCGACTCGGATCGCTGCGGATAGCCAGCCAGGCCGTGCTGCTGACGCAGCGTTGAGAAGTTCTGGCGCCCCGTGAGCAGTTTGTGCACATAGGACTGGTGCCCGGTGTCGAAGATCATCGCGTCGCGCGGCGACTCGAAGACGCGGTGCATGGCGATCGTCATCTCGACGACACCGAGGTTCGGTCCGAGGTGTCCGCCGGTCTTCGAGACCTCGGTCACGAGGAACTCGCGAATCTCGGCGGCCAGTTGCACGAGCTGTTCCTTCGAGAGAGAGTCGAGGTCTCGCGGACCCCTGATCGTCTCAAGAAGGGTCATTCCCGACCGCCTTTCCTGTGGTCACCGTCGTACTCCGGCGGCTTCCAATGAGTTTACGCGCTCATGACTGAGAGCGACCGCCCGAGCCGGTCGCTCTCCGTCGAAGCCCGCGCGTTAGGCGACGAGCGAACGCAGCACGTACTGCAGAATGCCGCCGTTGCGGTAGTAGTCCGCTTCACCCGGCGTGTCGATACGCACGACCGCGTCGAACTCGATCGTCTGCCTGCCTGCGGGCGAGTGCTCGCTCGGGAGGGCGGTGACGCGCACGGTCTTGGGCGTGACGCCCTCGTTCAGCTTCTCGATACCGGAGATCGAGACGATCTCGGTGCCGTCGAGGCCGAGTGACGCCCAGCTCTCGCCGGCCGGGAACTGCAGCGGGACGACTCCCATGCCAATGAGATTGGAGCGATGGATGCGCTCGAAGCTCTCGGTGATGACGGCCTTGACACCGAGGAGGCTCGTGCCTTTCGCGGCCCAGTCGCGGGACGAACCGGAGCCGTACTCCTTGCCGCCGAAGATGACGAGCGGGGTGCCGGCTGCCTGGTAGTGCTGGCTGGCGTCATAGATGAACGACTGCGGAGCGTCTGCCTGCGTAAAGTCACGCGTATAGCCTCCCTCGACGCCATTGCCGTTGTTGAACCCTCCGAGAAGCTGGTTCTTCAGACGGATGTTCGCGAAGGTTCCACGGATCATGACCTCGTGGTTGCCGCGGCGGGAGCCGTAGGAGTTGAAGTCCTTGCGCCCGACGCCGTGCGATTCGAGGTACTGACCGGCTGGGCTGTCCGCCTTGATGTTGCCGGCCGGGCTGATGTGGTCGGTCGTGACCGAGTCGCCGAGCGTCGCGAGCACCCGGGCGCCGACGATGTCGGTGACCGGAGTGGTCTCCATGGTCATACCGTCGAAGTACGGAGGCTTTCGCACGTAGGTGGACGCATCGTCCCATTCGAAGATGGAGCCTTCGGGCGTCTGCAGCGAGCGCCAGCGCTCGTCGCCTTCGAACACGCTCGCGTACTGGTGCGTGAACATGTCCTTGTTGATCGAGGTGTCGATCGTGGACTGCACCTCGGCCGTGTCTGGCCAGATATCTCTGAGGAAGACGTCGTTGCCTTCGGTGTCCGTGCCGAGCGCATCGGTCTCGAAGTCGAAGTTCATCGACCCGGCGAGGGCGTAGGCGATCACGAGCGGTGGGCTCGCGAGGTAGTTCATCTTCACGTCGGGATTGATGCGACCCTCGAAGTTGCGGTTTCCGGAGAGCACGGCGGTGACCGCGAGATCCTTCTCGTTGACGGCCGCGGAGATCTCCTCGATCAGCGGGCCCGAGTTGCCGATGCACGTGGTGCACCCGTAGCCGACCGTGTAGAAGCCGAGGTCTTCGAGATACGGAGTGAGGCCGGCCTTCTCGTAGTAGTCGGTGACGACCTTGGAGCCCGGCGCGAGTGTGGTCTTGACCCACGGCTTGACCTTGAGGCCCTTCTTGGCCGCGTTCCGTGCCAGCAGACCGGCGGCGAGCATGACGGAGGGGTTCGAGGTGTTGGTGCACGAAGTGATCGCTGCGATGGCGACGGCACCGTGGTTGAGCGTGAACGTCTGGCCATCGGCCAGGCTCACGGGCGTCGGGTTCGACGCGGTGGCCGGAACGTGGCTGTGATGGTGGTGCGCGTGGTGACTGTGCTCGTCCTCCGGCGAGTTTCCGGGCGGGTCGGAGGCCGGGAACGATTCAGCGGTCTCGAGGTCTACCAAGTCGTGGTCGACCTCCGCGTAGTTGAGCAAGTCCTTCTCGAAGGTGGATTTCGCCACGCTCAGCTCGATGCGGTCTTGCGGGCGCTTCGGGCCGGCGATCGAGGGCACGACGGTGCCGAGGTCGAGCTCCATGTACTCGCTGAAGACCGGCTCGCTCTCCGGGTCGTGCCAGAGCGTCTGCAACCTCGAGTAGGCCTCGACGAGAGCGATCTGTTCCTCGCTGCGGCCGGTGAGGCGCAGATAGTCGAGCGTGACGTCATCGATCGGGAACATGGCGGCGGTCGAGCCGAACTCTGGACTCATGTTGCCGATGGTGGCACGGTTGGCGAGGGGCACGGACGCCACGCCGGAGCCGTAGAACTCGACGAACTTGCCGACCACACCGTGCTTGCGCAGCATGTCGGTGATCGTGAGGACCACATCCGTCGCGGTCACGCCGGCGGGGATCGAACCGGAGAGCTTGAAGCCGACGACCTTGGGGATGAGCATGGAGACGGGTTGGCCGAGCATGGCCGCCTCGGCCTCGATCCCGCCGACGCCCCAGCCAAGCACGCCGAGACCGTTGACCATGGTCGTGTGCGAATCGGTGCCGACACAGGTGTCGGGGTAGGCGCGGAGCACTTCTCCACCTTCTGAATCGCGTACAGTGCGCGTGAAGGTGACCTTCGCGAGGTGCTCGATGTTGACCTGATGGACGATACCGGTCCCCGGGGGCACGACCTTGAAGTCCTCGAAGGCGGTCTGCCCCCAGCGCAAGAACTGGTAGCGCTCGCCGTTGCGCTCGTATTCGATCTCGACGTTGCGCTCGAGGGCGTTCTCGGTGCCGAAGAGGTCGGCGATAACGGAGTGGTCGATGACCATCTCAGCCGGAGCGAGGGGGTTGATCTTGTTAGGGTCGCCGCCGAGCGACGACACTGCCTCGCGCATGGTTGCCAGGTCGACGATGCAGGGGACGCCGGTGAAGTCCTGCATGACCACGCGAGCCGGCGTGAACTGGATCTCGGTGTCGGGCTCTGCGGTGGGGTCCCACGAGCCGAGTGCACGGATGTGGGCGTCGGTGATGTTGGCGCCATCCTCGGTGCGGAGCAGATTCTCCAGCAGCACCTTGAGGCTGAAGGGGAGCTTCTCGTAGCCGGCGACCGCGTCGACACGAAAGATCTCGTAGTCCGTCTCGCCGATCCGGAGGGTGTCCTTTGCTCCAAAGCTGTTCACTGCAGACACGTAGCCCTCTCCTTTGCTGGACACCGCCGGATTCACGGCGGCAATCATCAATCCTTGTGGCCAGACCGAGCGTCCTGCCAGCAAGGTTAGCCTAAGTCGCCCGTCGCATGGCAGCCGCGTCCGGTGTCGATATTTATCTTGATGTCGAGATAACTTTAGCACAGCGAACGATCCGGCCCTCGCCATCCGGCAGGCCTGGTCACATGCGGTCGAACACGAGGGCGCGATGCTTCGCGAACCGATACATGACCTCGATGCAGCCTGCGCCGAGAAGCCCGACACCGAGTCCCCATAGCAGCGCAGGATCCAGCTCCAGCTCGAGCGCGAAGAACGCTCGCGAAAACGGGACGGTGCAGGCCAGCAGCATCGCAACCGCGACGCTCAGCACAAGAGCAAGGCGAGGGCCGCTCAGAGGGCGGGCGAGCACGCAGAGGATCCAGAGCGACACGATGAAGAGTGCGACGGTCGTGACGCTGCGCGCCTGGCCGAGAGGAACCATCCCCCGTATGGGAAGGTACGTGACGACACATGTCGCTGCGGCGATGACGCCCGTCGGGATCGCGTAGGAGACGATGCGGCGCAGCACCCCGGGCGTGTAGATGCGCCGGTTCGGTGCAAGTGCCAGAAAGAACGAAGGGATGCCGATTGCGAGCGTCGACACGAGCGTGAGCTGTCTCGGTAGGAACGGGAACGGAACGACGAGGGCCGTCGCGGCGAGGGCGAGCACGATGCCGTAGACCGTCTTCGAGAGGAAGAGGTTCGCGACACGCTCGACGTTGGCGATGACCCGACGGCCGAGTCCGAGCACATCGGGAAGCCTGTCGAAACGATTGTCGAGCAGCACGATGCGCGAGACCGCTTTCGTCGCTGGCGTCGCGGTTCCCATCGCGATCCCGAGATCGGCGTCCTTGATCGCCATCGCGTCGTTGACCCCGTCGCCGGTCATAGCGACTGTACGGCCCTGCGCCTGCAGGATCGCTACGGCCCGGCGCTTCTGATCGGGACTCACACGGCCGAGGACGCTCGCGTGGGCGAGGGCCTCCTCGAGGGCGTCGTCATCGGAGAGTGCCGAGGCGTCGACGGCCGACTCGTCAAGGCCGAGGTGGCGTCCGAGGGCCGAGACAGTCACCGGGTTGTCGCCGGACATCACTATGACGCGCACGCCCTGCTCGGCGAAATAACGCAGCGTGTCCTGGGCGTCCTCACGGATCTCCTCGCGGAAGACCACGAGGGCGGCCGGCTGAGTGTCGAGCCGGGACGGGTTGTCCGGCGGGATCGCGGGGAGCGGACCGTCCATTCGAACGAGCGCGAGGGTACGCCGGCCCTCCGCCGCGATCGCCGTCGCGGATTCCAGAGCCACCGGATGTCGTCCGAGCAGCCGCTCTGGCGCACCGAACAGCCACGCCGTGATCCCGTCGTCGTCTTCGAGCTGTACCCCGCTGTACTTCGTCGTCGAGCTGAACGGCAACCGGGCGGCGACGCGGGCGGCGCGATTCTCGTCGGATGCGGCGCCGAAATGCGCGGCGAGCACCCGAGCAGTCGCATTGGCCGCGTCATCCGCACCGAACGCGGCCAGGGCGACCTCGCTCTGGGCGGAGAGATGCGGTGCAAGCTGTTCGAGTCGGTCGAAGTCGAGCTCCCCGCTCGTGAGCGTGCCCGTCTTGTCGAGGCAGAGTACGTCGACGCGGGCGAGCACCTCGACGGCGGCGAGTTCCTGCACGAGCACTTTGTGCCGCGCCAGCTGGATCGCTGCGACCCCGAAAGCAAGGCTGATGAGGAGCACCAGGCCCTCCGGGATCATCCCGACGACGCTCGCGACCGAGTCGAGCAGAGCACGCCGCCACATGCCGTCGCCGAAATCGTTGATCACGTGGATTCCGCCGTAGGCGACGACACGACCGATCAGAGTGATCACGATGACGGGTCCGAGAATCCAGCTCAGCCAGACGAGGATGCGGTTCGTCGCCGCCCGGAGCTCGGAGTGCACGAGCGAGTGTCGCTTGATCTCGGAGGTGAGCTTGTTGGCGTAGGAGTTCGCTCCGACGGCCGTCACGACACCGTAGCCGGTTCCGCCGACGACATGCGACCCGGAAAGCAGGGGGGCTTTGACGTTCTTGGCAACGGGTTCGGACTCCCCCGTGAGCAGGGACTCGTCGACGAGGAGTCCCGTGCTCCGAAAGACGACGGCGTCGGCCGGGAGCTGGTCGCCAGGGCGCAACACGAGGAGATCGTCGATGACCACCCGATCGAGCGGGATCGTCAGCACTGCCCCGTCGCGCTTGACCGCCACCTCGGGCGAGGCCAGAAGAGCCAGCCGGTCGAGCACGAACTTGGCTCGCAGCTCCTGGACGATGCCGATGAGCGCGTTCGCCACGACGACGCCGTAGAACAGGCCGTCGCGCAGATCGCCGAGAACGAGCACGGCGATGAAGCACGCGGTGAGGATGGCGTTGAAAAGCGTGAAGACGTTCTCACGCATGATGTCCCACACCGAGCGGGAGGTCGGCTGGTTAGCCCTGTTTCCCTGGCCGGCGGCAAGCCGTCGTGCGACATCCTCTGTGGTGAGCCCCGCAACCACGTCGACGACCGTCATGATCAGGACTCTCCGGGCTCCTGAGGGGTGAGCTTGTGATAGAACGACCGCACGAACAACCACGACACGATCAACAGGATGCCGTAGAGGGGCACACCCATGAGGAGTCGAGTCGCTCCGAGAGCGTCGACGTCGCCCGCGAAGTACAGCGGTAGCTGAACGAGGAGACGCAGGGCGAAGAGTCCCGCCCAGCAGAGGGTGAGAAGCTGCATCGCCCGCCTTTTGGCACGGTCCTTACGCCAGGCGAGGCCGTCGCCCATGAGGAAGCCGACGGCGAGACCGACGAGGGGCCAGCCGACGAGCACCGAGATCACGAGGGCGACGAGATAGCCGGCGTTGGTCCAGAAGCCCGGAACATAGTAGTCCTCGGCTTTCCCCGAGAGCAGCGAGAGCACCGCACACACCGCGATGCCGACAAGGCCGCCGACCGCCTGAGTCAGCGGCTGCTTCTGAGCGAGACGGAGACCGGCCAACACCACGCCTATGACGACGGGGGCGATGAGCGAGACGACGAGGTTCCGGGTGAAGGTGAATGCGAGCAGGAAGAGCAGCCCGGGCAGGATCGCCTCGACGATGCCGCGCACGCCGCCCATCGCCGCGAGCAGCGCGACACCGGTCAGCGGCTCGCCGTCTGCGGCTGCGCCGAGGCCCGCCTTGCGCGCGGCGGCAGCCATGCCCCCGGCGAGAGTCGCGGGGTTCGCGGAGTTCGCATCAGGCAGCCCAGGACCATCGGGGCTCGCCCGGTAGCCGGCGGGTGCGCCGGACTCGTCGTGATCGCTCATCGAGGGGACCTCTACCATCAGACGACGACGGGCTGGTCGCCGCTGGCAGGGGCGGGCGGCATCCGCAGCGGAATGAGATCGCGAGGCGGCATGGGCGTCGTGCCGCGCACGACGACGATGCTGCGGAAGAGGTCTTCGACCGCTGCGGCCGCATCCGGATTGACGGCCGCTTCTCCGGCGATGACACCGCGGAGGAACCAACGCGGCCCGTCGACGCCGATGAATCGGGCCAGACGGGTGCTCCCGGCCGTGCCCGAGGCTGCGGCGACGGGGATCTGCGCGAGCAGCTCCGGACCGAAGGATCCCTCGCGCAAGGTCGTCGTGCCGCCCTGACGGGCGATCTGCTCCGCGATCTGCTCGCGGATCTCGTGCCAGAGGCCGCTCGAGCGGGGTGCCGCGAACGGCTGTACCTGGAGGGTTGAGTTCACGTAGTCGAGGCCGATGGCGACGACGCGCTTGCTCTCCTCCTCGATCTCGAGCCGCAGGTGGAGTCCCTCCCTCGGGAGGATCTTGACGCCGCCGAGGTCGACATACGGGCGAACCGGATTCGCTTCGCCGTCGTCGAGTGGCCCTTCGATTGCCCGGTCTTCCGGGGCAGACTTGGGATGCTCAACCGGAACGTCTCCGATGCCTTCGAATTCACTCACGAGTGCTCTCCTGTCTTGCTGCCGTCGAAACGATTGCTCGCGCCGTTCGAGGCGCCGAATCCCGTCGAGCCGAATCCACCGTCACCGCGATCGCTCCCGGGGAGGCGCTCGACCTCGATGAAGGTGGCCCTGGTCACGGGCATCACGATCAACTGGGCTATGCGATCGCCTGCAGCGATGGAATATGCAGCGCTGCCGTCGGTGTTGAGCAGAGCCACCTTGATTTCGCCCCGGTAACCGGCGTCGACCGTTCCCGGGCTGTTCACGATCGTGATGCCGTGTTTCGAAGCGAGGCCGCTGCGCGGCACGACGAAGGCCGCGTAGCCGTCGGGAAGGGCGATCGAGACGCCGGTGCCGACCGTGGCACGCTTCCCGGGGCCGAGCACGACGGCCTCGGCCGCATGCAGATCCGCACCCGCATCGCCAGGATGCGCATAACGGGGGACGATGGACGCAGTGATCAATACTTCGACGCTTTCAGCCACGTGTCGAGGGTAGTGCAGAAGTCTGATCGAATAGGGACATGCCTGCATACCGCGAGAAACTCTGGCCCAGTCCGTGGGTCTTCATCGTTACGGCCCTCGTCATGCCGGCCAGCGTCCTCGTGCTCGCGCCTATCTCACTCGTCGCCGGCTTCGTGACCGCCGTCGCGCTCTATGCGGGATGCGTCACCCTGCTGACGATCGCGTCACCCGTCGTCGAGGTCTCCAACGGGACGCTCGGGGCCGGACGGGCGCGTATCGCCGTCGAGTTTCTCGGCGAGGCCGTGCCGTTCTCCGGCGTTGGTGCCACTGAACAGCGTGGGACGGCTCTCGACGTCCGTGCGTGGCTGCTCATCCGCGGCTGGGTACACCCCGTCGTCAAAATACCGCTCCGCGATCCGTCCGATCCGACCCCGTACTGGCTGATCTCGAGCAGGAGACCGAAGGACTTGGCCGCTGCGATCAACGGATCGCGTCCCCCCACCTGACTTCCCCCACCCGACTTCTCCCCCCAACTTCTCCCCCCGGCTGCTCTCCCGAGACTGCGTGAATCGTCGAAATAGCGGTTCTATTCGACGATTCACGCAGTCTCGCAGAGAGAAGAGAGAGGAGACGGCCCAGGGGGCGGGGGCGAATCGAGCCCCCGCTCGGATCACCCGGTCAGGACGCGCACTCCAGACAAATCGGCCCGAGCTTCTCCTCGTGGTCGATCTGAGAGCGGTGCTTCACGAGGAAGCAGCTCACACAGGTGAACTCGTCCGCCTGCGGCGGCAGAACGACCACATCGAGGTCGAGATCCGAGAGGTCTGCGCCCGGCAGCTCAAACCCGCCAGGGTTGTCGGCGTCGTCGACGTCTACGACGCCGGACATCTTGTCGGGTACACGCTCCTTAAGCGCCTCGATCGAATCAGAATCGTCGTCGGTCTTTCGCGGTGCGTCGTAATCCGTTGCCATGCCCCATCCACTTCCGTAATCGCCGTCACAACATAAATCGGCGGCCATAGTTTGCATCAAAGCGCGGTGAATAGCAAACCATCCCGCTCGCCCGTATTTCCGGCGTGCGTGATAACTTGCGGCGCGCCTGCGTTATTCCCGGGAAAAGCAGCTCGGCCGTGACATCCTGGCAACGACACTGAGCGCGAAAGGGCTTCCGCGATGCAGGAATTGAAGGTTATCGGAGTCGAGAACGGGGCACTCCTCGCAGCCTCGGACGAGGGCGACCGTTTCCGGATCGCCATCGACGAGGTGCTGCAGTCTCGACTCCGTCAGGCGCAACCCGAGCCGGCCAATGGCCCCAAGCTCTCGCCGCGCGAGGTGCAGGCGTACATCCGCTCCGGCATGTCTGCCGACGACGTCGCAGCGGTGACGGGCGCATCGCTCGAGTACATCCAGCGCTTCGAGGGTCCCGTCATCGCCGAGCGCGAACACATGGTCACGTCCGCCCTGAGCGTTCCCGTCCACACCGCCATCGATCCGGAGCCCGACGCGGATGCGGCCACCTTCGGAAACGTCATTCGCGGACGCCTCGGCTCCCTCGGCGCCTTCGACGAGCGCTGGGCGAGTTGGAAGGATCCGGCCGGCGGGTGGATCATCAAGCTCGCTTTCACGGCCGACGAGATCGACCACGACGCGCGCTGGGGCTTCGAGCCGAAGAAGCAGACCCTCTCGCCTCTCAACAGCGAAGCTGTGACGCTCTCGCAGCGAGGCGAGATCAAAGGCTCTCTGATCCCGCGCCTGCGCGCCGTCGGCAACGACGTCGCATCGATCGACGAGTCCCGCTTCGACAGCGGCGCGTTCACGTTCAAAGACTCCCTCGACGACGAGAACGACACCGCTCCCCACCTCGAGCCCGTGCCATACGGGCGCGCTGTGACGACGACCTCGAGTCCTGCCGCCACGCGCGCCGCGATCAAGCGGGCGGATGAGCCACCGCAGAGCCCGAGCGAGACCGCCGATCTGCTCGACGCACTGCGCCGCCGGCGTGGGGAACGAGAGACAGCCTCGTTCGAGGACGACGACACATCGCGTCGAGAGCCGACGGCCCGCACAGGCGATGTCCCTCTCGACACTTTCGACGACACGATCGAGCCGGTCGCTCCGTCGATCACGTCTCCTCCGGTTTCCCCGGCTCCGGCGAAGGGCTTGTGGGGCGGCCGGAACAGCAGCCAGAACGCTTCCGCTGCGGCATCCGCCGCGCCTCCCGCACGCGCCGCGAAGAAGGGACGGGCGTCCATGCCGAGCTGGGACGAGATCGTCTTCGGCGCCCGCACGGACGACGATCTGGCTTAGCCCGACACATCGCTCGACCATCAAACCGTGCTCACGGGTGTGCCTGCCGGAGTGCGCTCACACCCCATGACTTTGCCGTCGGCCATGCCGACCCCGTCAATTCTCCGTCTCCCAGACGTCGCGGAGACGCTCCCAGGCCACGGAACGTGCGAAAACAGGGATACGTTCGAGCGGCGCGGCGGCGTCGACGACGGCTCCCCCGTCGAAGGACTCCCCCGTCCACACGTCCACCCAGCTACCGGCAGGCAGGTAGACAGGCCACCTCGACCGTCCCGGCTCCAGAACCGGAGCCACGAGAAGGTCATCCCCGAGCAGCCACTGCAGCGGGTGTTCCCATACGGCGTCGTCGTGCGGGTGGTCGAAGTAGAGCGCCCGCATGAGCGGCGCACCCGACTGGACGGCGCGCCGCACCTGCTCGACAAGATAGGGCACGAGTCGCTCGCGAAGACGGGCATAGGAGCGGAACATTGAGTGCGAGTGCGAGCGCGAGGCCGCCGACATAGACGAGCGGTAGGTATCCGACGATGTAATAGACGGTGTGGAGGAACACGTCAGCGGTCCGCGGGTCGGCGAGCAGGGAGGCGTAGTTGCCGAGCCCGACCCACTTCGCCGGTGCGAGCAGGTTCCACTCGGTCATGCTGATCCACGCCGCCGCGACCATGGGGCCGAGCACGAAGAGCACGAGTGGAACGGCACTCGGGAGCAGGAAGGCGAGCACCGTCAGCGTGTAGCCCAGGCGTCGTGCGCGTGAACCGGGACGGCGGCTTGTATGGAGAGACGGCCGCATCGCGGCGTCCTTCGCATCGAGACCCTCGGCGGCGAGGGCGGTGCCGGGGAGGACCGTCATCATGGTCGTGACGGCTCCTGCGGCGCCGACTGCTCCACGAGGCGCTCACGCACGAGCCTGCCTTGCTCGCCGGCAATGCCCTCGGCATCGAACGGTGTCGCGAGCACGAGGGCGGCGGCTCCCTGAGCCCAGCTCTCGTCCTGCCAGGTCTCGACCTCGACCGCGAGACCGCGACGACTGGGGATGAGCGACGATCGCAGGCTCAGCTCGAAGCCGAACGACCAGTGCTTCCAGGCCGCGGTCCCCTCGCCGAGCACGATGACCGTCTCCGGGTCGAGGGTGTGCACGATGCCGGCCAGTGCCCGCCCGAACAGATGGCCGGCTGAGCTGAAGACATCGGCGGCGAGGGGATTTCCCGCATCCGCTTCGGCGCGCAAGGATGCCATGCCGGCTTGTTCGCCGATGACGCCGAGTTCCCGCGCCTGGGCGACGAGCGCCGCCTCGCCGATGAACGCCTCGAGGCAGCCATGGTTTCCGCAGCCGCAGGCGGGACCGTCCATCGCCACAGGGATGTGACCGATCTCGCCGGCTCCTCCGGCGTTCCCCCGGAGAACGACCCCGTCGACGACGATGCCGGCGCCGACACCCGTGCCGATGGTGACGACGAGGAAGTTGTCGTAGCGACGTCCGATCCCGTAGAGCCGTTCCGCCATGGCGAGGGCGTTGACATTGTTCTCGACGAGCACGGGCAGGGCGAGCGCGCGGCGCAACGTGGCTCCGAGAGGAACGTGCTGCCAGCCGAGCTGGGTCGAGTCGACAAGGCCGTTGCCTTGCCGGTCGACGCTCCCCGGGACGCCGACACCGACACCGAGCAAAGGGACGTCGCTGCCGCCCGCGATGAAGCGGCGGAGCAGCATGGTGAGGTCGGTGAGCACGGTCGCCGTCGCGGCATCGAACGGCTCGCTCGCCGAACGCAGGACCGTTCCGTCGATGCCGACCTCGACGAAGGCGATGTGGTCTGCGACGACCTTGACACCGACGGCCCGGCCGGCGGAGGTCACGAGACCGAGCATGCGCGCCGGACGCCCACCCTGCGACGGAGCCTGTTCGAGCTCCTGCAACAGGCCGTCGGCAAGCAGATCCTTGGTGAGTTGGGTCATCAGTGCAGGCGAGACGTCGAGAGCCCGTGCGAGGTCCGCACGTGAAGCGGGTCCGTGCGCGCCCAGATGAGCGAGGATCGCAGACCGGTTGACATCGGTTCGAGCGGTGGGGCCTCGTCAAGCGACTCTCGAACACCGCTCCCTCACTCACCGTCGAGAAAACCGTCGAGAAAGAAGACGCGATGTCTTACCTCTCGCCGAACGGCCAGGATCCGGAGGACCGCGCCATCCGCGTCTTCATGGCGAAGCTCGTGATCGGCGCCGTGCGGGCACGCCGCGGCCAGGCACTGGAAAAGGACCGGAGGGCTGCGCATGCGCGCTCCTCGAGTCGAGCGACCGTCTGATCGCGGGCCGACATCCGAATGCCGACGGGCCAACCGACCTAAGCCGACTTCTCCTCACGACGCGCCTTGTGAGGGACGATCGTCGGAGCAGCGTTGTCGAGCACGGCTTCGCGCGTCACGACGACCCGGGCGACCTCGTTGCTCGAGGGGACCTCGAACATGATAGGCCCGAGCACCTCCTCCATGATCGCCCGCAGGCCGCGCGCGCCCGTCTGACGCAGCACTGCAAGATCGGCGATCGACTCGAGCGCGCCCCGGTCGAACTCGAGCTCGACCCCGTCGATCTCGAACATGCGCTGGTATTGCTTGACGAGCGCGTTCTTCGGTTCAGTGAGGATCTCCATGAGCGCCACCTGGTCGAGCGGTGTCACGGTCGTCACGACGGGGAGACGGCCGATGAACTCTGGGATGAGGCCGAACTTGTGCAGGTCCTCCGGAAGCACCTCGCTGAACAGGTTGACGTCGTCGCCCTTGCTGTGCAGCGGAGCACCGAAGCCGATCCCCTTCTTGCCCGCACGCGATGAGATGATGTCCTCAAGCCCCGCGAACGCACCGGCGACAATGAACAGCACGTTCGTCGTGTCGATCTGGATGAACTCCTGGTGCGGATGCTTGCGGCCCCCCTGCGGCGGAACCGATGCGACCGTGCCCTCGAGTATCTTGAGCAGCGCCTGCTGAACGCCCTCGCCCGAGACGTCACGGGTGATCGACGGGTTCTCGGCCTTGCGGGCGATCTTGTCAACCTCGTCGATGTAGATAATCCCGGTCTCGGCACGCTTGACGTCGTAGTCGGCGGCCTGGATGAGCTTGAGCAGGATGTTCTCGACGTCTTCGCCGACGTAGCCGGCCTCGGTCAGCGCGGTGGCATCGGCGACGGCGAAGGGCACATTGAGGCGCTTGGCCAAGGTCTGCGCGAGGTAGGTCTTGCCACATCCGGTCGGGCCGATGAGCAGGATGTTCGACTTGGCGATCTCGATATCGTCGATCACGTCAGCCGGACCGATGGTGTTGCGGGCGCGTACACGCTTGTAGTGGTTGTAGACGGCGACGGCGAGGGCGCGCTTCGCCGCCTCCTGCCCGATGACGTACTCCTCGAGGAAGGCGAAGATCTCCTTCGGCTTGGGCAACTCGAACTCGCCGGTCTCTTCCTCGCCGGCTTCGGCGAGACGTTCCTCGATGATCTCGTTGCACAGCTCGACGCACTCGTCACAGATGTAGACGCCCGGTCCCGCGATGAGCTGCTGCACCTGCTTCTGGCTTTTGCCGCAGAAGGAGCACTTGAGCAGATCGGCGCTTTCGCCTATCCGAGCCATCCGTCAGCCTCCTTCGTAGGTAACACCTGGTTCGAGCCTAGCCGGTGTGGCCGACAAGATCGCGTATCCCACGTCTCAATCTGTGTCGAACAGATGACGCAGATAGCGGCCGGGCGAATCGAGGTACAACGGGCAATGCTCGACGGTCTCGAACTCGTCCAAGCAGCTCTCCCGGATGCCCGACGGCGGATACGCGGAACGCGGCGGATGGGCCGACTGTCCGTCAGCCAGCCGTCCGCCGTGTCCGCCGCTTCGCCACCGCTCGTCGAGAGCGATCCGCTACT
Organism: Luethyella okanaganae; assembly: GCF_042660285.1. NCBI lineage: Bacteria > Bacillati > Actinomycetota > Actinomycetes > Micrococcales > Microbacteriaceae > Luethyella > Luethyella okanaganae. The sequence continues at coordinate 953,659 of NZ_JBHSTP010000001.1, read as the reverse complement.
TGGTGAGTGCCGGGAGGCTCTTGCGCGAGGTGAGCACCTGGTCGATGAGGCCGTATTCGAGAGCCTCGTCCGCACTGAGGATCTTGTCTCGATCGATGTCCTTGTTCACCTGGGCCTGGTCTCGGTTGGAGTGCTTCGCGAGCGTCTGCTCGAGCCATGTGCGCATGCGCATGATCTCGTTCGCCTGGATCTCGATGTCCGATGCCTGGCCTCGTCCGGCCTCGCCGACGGCGGGCTGGTGGATGAGGATGCGTGCGTTCGGCAACGCGAGGCGCTTGCCAGGGGTTCCAGCGGCGGTGAGCACGGCGGCGGCGGAGGCGGCCTGGCCGAGCACGACGGTCTGGATCTGCGGGCGGATGTACTGCATGGTGTCGTAGATCGCCGTCATCGCTGTGAACGAGCCACCGGGCGAGTTGATGTACATGACGATGTCGCGATCCGGGTCCATGCTCTCGAGCACGAGCAGCTGAGCCATGATGTCGTCGGCCGACGCATCGTCGACCTGCACGCCGAGGAAGATGATACGGTCCTCGAACAGTTTGGCGTACGGGTCCTGGCGTTTGTAGCCGTACGCCGTGCGCTCCTCGAAGCTCGGCAGGATGTAGCGGGAACCGGGAGCCCCGACGTTCGAGAACGCCGTGCCGCCGAAGCTGGGGATAGTCATAGTCGTCTCTTCGTCTCTCGTCGGTGGTCTCAGGCTGCTTCTGTTCCGCCGCCGCCCGCGACGTCGAGCGCGGACTCGCGGATGTGGTCGACGAAGCCGTACTCGAGCGCTTCCTGGGCGTTGAACCAGCGGTCGCGGTCGCCGTCGGCGTTGATCTGTTCGACGGTCTTGCCCGTCTGCGCCGCCGTAATCTCGGCGAGACGTTTCTTCATGTCGAGAATGAGCTGCGCCTGGGTCTGGATGTCGCTCGCCGTTCCGCCGAAGCCTCCGTGGGGCTGGTGCAGCAGCACGCGAGCGTTCGGAGTGATGTAGCGCTTGCCCTTGGTGCCCGCGGTGAGGAGGAGCTGACCCATCGAGGCCGCCATGCCGATGCCGACCGTGACGATGTCGTTCGGCACGAACTGCATCGTGTCGTAGATCGCCATTCCAGCGGTGATGGAGCCACCGGGCGAGTTGATATAGAGGTAGATGTCGCGTTTGGAGTCCTCGGCCGCCAGTAGCAGCAGCTTGGCGGCGATCTCGTTGGCGTTGTCGTCTCGCACCTCAGAACCGAGCCAGATGATGCGGTCTTTCAGCAGTCTGTCAAAAACGCTGGTGGCCACCAGTGGTTCAGCCATGTTGTCGCTCCGTTTCCGTTGTCGCAGTATGTCGAATCTATCTGAGCCGACCCGCGCGAACCGGCCTGTTCGCCGTGAGCAGAGCGGGTGTCGAACGACCAGCGCCGGCTCAGGGTCGCGGATCGAGCAGCTCGGCCGCGTAACCGCGCACGGAACGCTGATACCGCGGCAGGTGCGCCGCGAGCGTGGTGAGCGCGAGCGATAGCCCCTCGATGGCCTCACCACGGCTGGCGAGGGCGAGCGCAAGAAACGCGGACGTCGCGTCGGCGAGTTGGCCGTCGGGGTGGGTCTCGCGTTCCCGGCGCAGCAACTCGATGCTCTCGTCGAGCTTGCCGAGGTTGCGGATGGTGCTGGCGAGTTGAATGACGGCACGCGAGCGTTGCCCGGGCGGAAGGCCGAGGTCCAGGGCCTGCCGGTAGAGTTGCTCGGCCTCCGCCTCGAAGCCGGCCGAGTCGCGGGCTCCGGCCGCTTCGAACAGGGCGATCGCGTCATCCGCTGGTCGTTCGGCGACGAGGACGTCGATCAGACGCACGACCTCGAGCTCGTCGAGGGTGTCGTCGCCCCAGACGGCGTCGACGCGTTCTTGCCAGCTCTGTCCGGGCATCCGGTTCTCCTCGATCGGTGGTGGTACCGATGAATCGAGGGCCGGGCGCACGGCACCCGGCCCTCGAACGTGACTCGTCGACCGCTACTCGGCGTCGGCCTTCTTGGCCGGCTTCTTCGTTGCCGGCTTCTTGGCGGGTTTCTTGGCCATGGGCTTCTCGTCAACGACCTCATCGTTCTCGTCGGCGGCGGACTCGTCGGCGGCGTCCGTGTCGTCACCTGCGACGGCGGTGAACTCACTGAGGTCGACCCTCTTGCCGTTGGCATCGGTCACGACAGCCTTGCCGAGCACGATCGCGAGGGCCTTGTTGCGGGCGACCTCACCGACCATCGAGGGGATCTGGCCGTTACCGCTGAGCACCTGGACGAACTCGTTCGGGTCCATGCCGTACTGCGCAGCACCCTGGACGAGGTACTGCGAGAGCTCATCCTGGCTGACCGTGACCTTCTCGGCCTCGGCGATCGCGTCGAGCAGCAGCTGAGTGCGGAAGGTCTTCTCGCTCGACTCGGTCACCTCAGCGCGGTGCTCCTCGTCCTCGAGGCGGTCTTCGCCCTCGAGGTGGCGGAGCACCTCGTCTTCGATGAGAGCGGCGGGAACGGGAACTTCGACAAGCTCGGTGAGCTTCTCGATAAGCAGTTCGCGGGCCTGGCCGCCCTGGCCGAACGCCTTGGAACGCTCGACCTGGCCGGTGAGACTCGCCTTGAGCTCGTCGATCGTGTCGAACTCGCTCGCGATCTGCGCGAAGTCATCGTCGGCCGCAGGAAGCTCGCGTTCCTTCACGGCTGTGACGGTCACGGTGATCTCGGCGGTCTCGCCCTCGTGGTCACCGCCCAGCAGCTTGGACTCGAAGCTCGTGGTCTCACCGGCGCTGAGCGAGTCGAGAGCCTCGTCGATGCCCTCGATCAGATCGCCGGAGCCGACCTCGTAGGAGATGCCACTCGCGTTGTCGACCTCGGAGTCTCCGATCGTCGCGACCAGGTCAATCGTCACGAAGTCGCCGGACTTGGCCGGGCGATCGACGGAGATGAGGGTGCCGAAGCGGCTGCGCAGGCGGTCGAGCTCCTCGACGACCTCGTCATCCGTCACCTCGACGGCGTCGACGGTGAGCGCGATGCCTTCGTATGCGGGAAGGGTGATCTCAGGGCGCACGTCGACCTCGATGGCGAGCAGGAGGTCGCCGGAGAAGTCCTTGTCGCTGGGCCACTCGACGATGTCGGCCTCTGGACGGCCGAGCGGACGCAGCTCGTGCTCTTCGACGGCGGCACGGTAGAAGCTGTCGAGGCCCTCGTTCACGGCGTGCTCAAGCACGGCGCCCTTGCCGACCCGCTGGTCGATGATGGGCGGCGGAACCTTGCCCTTGCGGAAGCCAGGAACGTTGACCTGCTCGGCGATGTGGCCGTAGGCGTGAGTGATGCTGGGCTTCAGCTCTTCCGGCGTCACCGTGATGGTGAGTTTGGCACGCGTCGGGCTGAGCTTCTCAACCGTGGTGGTTGGCATTGTGGGAATTCTCCTGTAAGTGAAAGTTCTGCTCGGACATACGACGACATGGTCGGGGCGACAGGATTCGAACCTGCGACCTCCCGCTCCCAAAGCGGGCGCTCTAGCCACGCTGAGCTACGCCCCGAGTCGCTGCCTCAACCCGTCAGATCATCCTCTCAGACGCTCGTGCGAACGCGCGTTTGACGGATTGACCTCGGCAAGTCTACTGCACGGCTCAGGATGCCGTGGCGCAGGATGCGTGGTCGACCCGAGAAGCTGTACTACGATATTCGAGTGCCCAAAATGGGCGCGCGGGGATGTAGCTCAATGGTAGAGCCTCAGTCTTCCAAACTGATTACGCGGGTTCGATTCCCGTCATCCCCTCCCCGTCTGGACGCGTCGACACTGGCCGCATCAACACTGGGCGCGTCAGCACTGGGCGCGTCGACACTGGCCGAAACCTTTTCATGCGACCAAGCGCGTCTCACGTGCCGATAGCGCTCGTCCGCACGAGCGGCGATAAGGCGCTCACAAGGCGAACGCCCGCACACAGCGCTTGCTCGGTACTGCAGGAACGCGAGCACGGCGAGCACACGCCGGTGATCGGATCCGGAGTCCTCGAACTGCAGCTTCTGGAAGATCGAGGTGACACTCTTCTCCACCGGGCGGGATCGAGCAGCTGTACTACCCTGACCTCGAATCAACCCACCTGGCAACAACCGGGCCACAATAACGACAATAAAAGAACCCAAGGCGAATCTGGCATATTGTTTCCCACCCCTAAACATGTATGGCGGCGACCTGACACGACGCCACTCCCCCCAAACAGATATCGGCCTCAATCCTATTCAGGTTCCAAACATCGAATCAAGGTCCCGCGTTGACCCATAGAGAACCTCCGCGTAGCGGCGTGGCCTGCGTGAGTTCACCGCCAGACCCCATCTATCGGCTCTGCGAACTTCTACCAATCGCCGCTAGTTCAGTTGGTTGTTGCGGAGTAGTCCCTCACGTCCAAGAAGAGACGCGTGGTTCCTGATCCTGCGCCTGACCAATATGCGACAACTCCGACACGCGCGGCAAGCGAGCCCATCTGAGCCAGACGTGTAACCTCAAGCGTCGGTCCCGTGCAGGTGAGTGGGAATACACATCCCACCGTCGGCGCCCAGTAGTTGTTGATCCGGGCGTCCTCAACCGTGCCCAGCTTGTAGTCTGCGAGGAATGAAAGCGATACGCCGGTGAACCATCCGCTGACCTTGCAGTTTGTGTGGATCCGACCAGCACCCGACATCGAGCAACCCGAAACTCCTCGGGTCCGGTCTCCTCCCCACTCAGGCACTGCAGGTCGTTCCAGAGTCAAGACGGCTATCGATCCGTCCGAATATGTAGAGACCTTCTCTAAGGTCCCCTCTACTTCGCTCTCTCCGACAAAGACGGGCGCGGCGCCTGTGCCCATAGCTTCGACGGGCTCACCAGCCTTCAATTTTGTCAGCAAGGACTCCTGCGTTGCGGCCGAGACACCATGCGCGTTCCACACGGTCGTCACCTCAGTCACGAACTCGGAAGGAAGCTCCTGAGTATCAGCAGCGGCTTGCGTCAGTCCTAAACCGGACACGAGTATTGCCGCAGCTGAAACCGCAAAAAAATAGCTCATTTTTCTTGCCATGTCATCTCCCTGAATATGGAGCGCAGCGTCGAAACATGACGTCGTTCCCCCAAACGAATATTGGCATCGACCCTATTCTCGTTCTGAGCATCGAATCAAGATCCCAACTCTGAATGCGACTTCAGCGCATGCGTCACCGGCGTCCGACCCAGCTAGAACAGTGCTTCTGTGTCACCAGAGCGCGGGTGGGGCCAGCAGGTGCTTTTTCGGCGCCACCATGAGTCACTTGTGCAGGATGGGCACGTCCCGAGTTGACCGCCTGAACCTTAGCGTACCCAGCATCCAGGCGCCATCAATGCTCTTGACGTATGGCGCAATTCGATATGGCCGTCGGTGAGGTTCACATCGCGGATGCGCAGACCGGCAATCTCGGCAGCCTCTCATGCGGCAAGCGCGTCTCACCTACGGATAGTGCTCGTCCGCGCGAGAGGCGAGAAGGCGCCTCACAAAACGAACGCCCATTTCACAGCGCCCGCTCAGCGCCGCAGGAACGCGAGCACGGCGAGCAACTTGGCTCAGTCGGTAGCGTCCGGATTCACGATGAGGAAATCACTGAGCCTCACCCAACCGGGGGAACCTCTTTGTCGCTCTTCACGACTTCGGCTCCGCCGCAAGGTATCCAGCACACCGACTTCTCTGCTGGACTCCGCGTCTATTCCGTCAGCCTCGGGAATGGAAGGAAGAACGTCCTGGGCTGACCTCTTGCGGAACGGCGCGCTCCCGGCAGGCCGTGGGGATTGAAGCCGAGCAGGTTTCTCCCGAGGCTAGACGGCTCGGAGAACCGTCTAGCAAGCTATGGTCGCTATATCGTTTTAACAAAGCTCAATGGAGAGGGATTCATGCGGCCCGCGCCGAGAAGGCGTCGGACGCAAGCCTGACTGCCGTAGCCGCGACACGAGCAACTGGTTCCGGAGGTCTTCGATGTCTTCATACCAACTCCGCTCGTAGCCGCCTTGGAGCGCAGTCCGTAATATGGGGAAAAGACGAAGATTGCTATGAAGGTAAAGATGGGCGTTGTTCGCGTCGTGGCTCTCGTGCTATTGACGGGGTTGGGCTTGTACTTCTCGCTCCTCGTCCCCGCTCTGACATTGAGTTGGCTTTCGCTACCCGTTGGGCTCGTGTTGCTGATTGCGGCTGTCGTTCTTCTGGTCGACATTCTTCGCCGCCGCCGTAACTCCCCGTCGCCCACGCTCTCTGGGCACTAGCCCGAAACAGCTCTTCGCTGGGGCGCGGCGTCATCGCCCTCTGGATCGTCGCGATTCTCATTCCTGCCGTCGGTCGGCTCCATCGCATGGCTGATCTATCTACAAATCCTGCGACCTTCCACCAACTCCAATAAGAGATGAACGATCACTTACACAAAGCAGAGCGCTACTCCGGGATATCGGGGGGAACGCCTGCCGAACGCCGGTTGCTCAGTGCTGCAGGAACGCGAGCACGGCGAGCACACGCCGGTGATCGGATCCTGAGTCCTCGAGCTGGAGCTTCTGGAAGATCGAGGTGACGTTCTTCTCCACCGCTCCCACGCCGATCACGAGGCGCTGGGCGATACCCGTGTTCGTGCGACCCTCGGCCATGAGCTCGAGCACCTCGCGCTCGCGCGGCGTGAGCGCGGCGAGCGGATCGACCCGGCGGGCGAGCAGCTCGCGCACCACCTGCGGGTCGAGCACCGTTCCGCCGCTGCTGACACGGGCCACGGCATCCTGCAGCTCTTCGAGGGATGCGACGCGGTCCTTGAGCAGATAGCCCATTCCGCCCTCCCCCGACGAGAGCAGCTCGTGCGCGTAGGTTCCCTCGACGTACTGACTGAGCAGCAGGATGCCGATCCCCGGCAGCCTGCGCCGCAGCTCGAGCGCGGCCCGCACGCCCTCGTCGCGGAACGACGGCGGCATGCGCACGTCGAGCACTGCAAGATCCGGTCGCACCTCATCGACCTCGGCGAGCAGGGAGTCGGCGTCGCCATAGGCCGCGACGGTAGTGAAACCGGCCTCGTCGAAGAGCCGCACGAGCCCCTCACGCAGCAGCATCGAGTCTTCGGCCAGCACGAGCCGCAGTTGCCGGACTGACGGCGCGGCGGAGTCCGAGGGGGTGATCACCCCCTCAGACTATGACCGTCGATCACGGTCGCGCAGAAGGACTCGCGATAGTGCCCGTGAGGTAGCCGCTCACCGGGATGTGCGCCCCGATCGTCGTCGGACCGCCGGCCGGGCTGTCGAGCGAGAGGACACCCCGCAGGCCGTGCACCCGCTCGTTCAGCCCGCTGAGTCCATGGCCACCGCGCAGCACGGCGCCGCCCACGCCGTTGTCGATGACCCAGACGTCGAGCCAGCTCTCGTCGCGCCCAGGCCCACGCCGCAGAGCGACATGCAGGCGGATGTCGCTGGCGCCCGAGTGCTTCGCGGCGTTCGTCAGCAGTTCCGCCGCGACGAAGTAGGCACTCCGCTCGATCTCCGACGGCAGGCGCACATCCGGGTCGAGGCGCAGTTCGAGCCGCACCGGGATGATACTGCGCGCGGCCAGAGACTCGAGTCCGGTGACGAGACCACGATCCTGCAGGATAGGCGGCGCGAAGCCACGCGAGAGAGCCCGGAGTTCCTCGAGAGTGTCTCGCGCCTGCTCACGTGCCTCTGCGAGCATCGTCTTCGCGGCATCCGGATCGCTGTCGAGCTTGCGTTCTGCGCTCGCGAGATCCATCTGCAACCGCACGAGCCGCTGCTGCGGCCCGTCATGGATGTCTCGTTCGAGGCGGCGCAGCGACTGGTCCTCGGCGATGAGGGCCGCACCCCGTGATGCGCTGAGGTCCGCGACCTCCTGGGTGAGTGCTTCGGAACGCCAGGTAGCCAGCATCCCCTTGGCCACGCCGTAGTGCAGCATCGTGAAGACCCGGGTGATGAACGGGAGCGTCACCAGGAACAGCAGGCCGACCAGGAGCTGAAAGACGTTCTCGCCGAGGATCGGGTCGATGCCCCAGGTGTCGCCCGGGAACAGGAAGTCGAGAACGACCTGGTGCGGCCAGAACTCCCTGTCCCCCCTGTTGGGCAGGAAGAGCATCCACGTCCACGATGTCCCGATCGACAGCCACACCACGGTGACCGTCCAGCTCAGCACGCTGATGACCGGTGCGACGACCATGCCGTGCAAGAGATAGAGCCAGCAGTGGCCGTTGACGAACGGTCCGAGCACCCCGCGCACGAATCCGACCGCACGGTCGGGCGGCTCCCACTGCGGAGGGGTGATCGCTGGGCGGCCCGCCCAGCGGAGCCGTTCGAGTTCGAACGCGCCGAAACCACGGGCCAGGTACAGCGCGGCGACCAAGACCAAGAAACCGACGACGAGCGCTATCGTGCCAACGCCGGTGAAGAACACTGCGCTGAGCACCGACAGCGAGACGACCGCCATCGGCAGACCGAGCAGCAGGAACCCGAGCTCCTGCGGCACGCGAACCCACAGAGAGCCGTAGCCCCGCCTCCTAGCCGGCGCGACGTGCTCGGTGACGGTCGTCACGATGGTGCTCGCTTCCTGTTCGCGGGTGTCGGGATCGGTGGTTGCGGATTCAGTGGTCATGGTGTGCTCCTGACATTGTGACCTGTTGGCCGGGTCTCACGACGACGAACTGCCCCATCATTCCGTCGTCCTCCTGCCAGAGCAGGTGACAGCGATACAGGGATTGTCCGTGTCGGCGTAGTCGCTGAGCAGGTTTCCGAAGCATGGTTCCAGCTTCGCAAGACCCGGCTGGGCTCCCCAGCCGATGCACAACCCAATGCGTCGGGGGGATATCCCCCGCTAGAGGGCGTTATGGGTGAATCGTCCTGCGAGGAGGGTCGCGGCAACGGGCATCCGTCGCAGTTCTTCCACAGACGCCATGGTCGGGTCGGTCTCGACCGCGACGAGGTCGGCGACCTCTCCCGCTGCGACGGTCCCCCGGGTGGAGGCGGCGAGCGCGGTCGGCCTCGAGAGCGCCTGCTCCGGATGCCACGGCTCGCGCCCGTCCCGGGTGCGCCCGACCGCGGCAGCGATGGTGACCCACGGGTCGAGGGGCGCGACCGGCGCGTCCGAGCCGAGCACGAGACTGGCACCGCTCGCCTCAAGATCTGCGAGCATGAATGCGCGATCCGTGCGACCGCTCCAATACCGCTCGGCGACGTCCCGGTCGTCCAGGGCGTGTTCGGGTTGCACGCTCGCCGTCACACCGAGGGCCGCGAACCGTCTCAGGTCGTGCTCGGTGAGAAGCTGAGCATGCTCGATGCTCCCCGCACAGCCCACCTCCGCGAAGGCGTCAAGCGCGAGCGCATTGGCGTGATCGCCGATGGCGTGGACCGCCGGGCGGATCCCCGCCGTCGCCGCGCGCCTCATGAGCGGCACGAGCTCGCTCGGCGGAACCGTGAGCAATCCGAAAGCCTCGTCTGAGCCTTCGAGGCCCGGATACGGGTCGAAGCAGTAGGCGGTGCGTGTGTTGAGGGAACCGTCGATGATGACCTTGTACGGACCGACGGTCAGCATTCCGTGCGTTTCGCCGATGAGCTCCCCGCTGCGCAGCCCCTCGGCGATCGCCCGGTCGAGGTGCTGCGTGTACACACCGAATTCGACGCGCAGGAGGTCGTTGCCGGCTGCGATGCGCCGCCGCCACTCCCCGAGGTTCCAGGACATCTCGAGCTCGACGATTCCGACAACGCCGCGAGCGGCTGCGGCGCGCGCGGCGTCGGCGACCCAGGCATCCATCGTCGAGGTCGGCACGTTCTCCAGGCTCCTGACGACGGCGAAGCAGTCGTCCTCGCGCAGCAACCCGCTCGGGTGGTCGGCATGGCCATGCGCAGCGAGCGCCGCGGAGTTGAGCCACACGCTATGCAGGTCGCCGCTCACGAGCACGACGGGAACGGGACCGCTCACCGCGTCGAGGACGCCACGGCTCGGCGCGTCCGGCCAGAGCCCGTCGCGGAACCCGAAACCGACGACCTCGTCACCCCCGCCGCGGAGGCGCTCGCCCACGAGCGCGGCGGCCCCGGCCGCGGATTCGGCCCTGGCGACGTCGAGACGCCGCGCGGTCTGCGCCCACTGGGTGAAGTGCACGTGGTTGTCCCAGAGCCCGGGAACGAGCCAGCGCCCGCCGAGATCGACCGCCCGCCCCGAGAAGGATCCTTCGCTCGCCGGCGAGATCCTGGCGATGCGGCCGGCCGAGATCGTCACGTCGACGGCATCCGGGGAGCCCGAAAGGCGAGCCCGGCGAAGCAGGAGCTCGCCGCTGTCGTCGCCGGTCACAACGCCTCGCCCCTCGCCCGGCGCATCTCCCTCGCGAGCTCGGGGCTCGCATAGTGAGCGCCGTGCTCGAGTTCGTGGATGATGCGATCCACTGTCTCGGCCGGCCTGTTCTGGCTCATCTTGTTCTTGGCGGTGAACCGGTCGACACGCAGGCGGAATCCAACCGTCCCCGACACGATCCTCGCGGCGTACGCCGCGTTCTCCTCTGTTCCGTTCATGCGTCTCGGCACGGGCAGCCGGTCCTCGAAGTGGTCCACGAGTCTCTCGAGCACCCGCAGGTTCTCGGCATCCGGCAGCAGTTCCGGAATGCCGTAGAGATGCGCGGCCACGAAGTTCCACGTGGGAACGGCCGGGTTTGCGTCGTACCACCCGGGAGAGATGTAGCCGTGCGGCCCCTGGATCACCACCATCATCTCGTGGCGGCCGAGCTCATGCAGCCGCTCGTCGGGCCTGCCGACATGGCTGAGCAGCACGATGCCGTCGGCCTCCTCATCGAGGATCACCGGGTAGTGCGAGGCCACGAGCTCGCCGTCGTCGGTATGGCTCACCATGATGGCCCACGGGTTCTCGCGGATGACGCGCTTGACGCCGTCCTCGCTCGCGAGGGTGAAGCTCGGATTCTGGCGCATTTCTTCTTCCTCGGTCGGTGACTCTGCCCGGACGCGGCTGGATCAGGCCTGGCAGCTGGGGCACCAGTACAGCTTGCGAGCGCCCATCTCCTCGAGAGTGATGTGCGTGCCGCAGACGCGGCACGGAAGTCCCTCGCGTTTGTACACCCAGTGGCGGTCGGCGCGGCTGGCCATCGCCTTGACGTAATCGTCTCCCTCGAGGCCGTCCATCGTCATCATCTGCCCGGTCGCGACGCCGATGCGCAAGAGGTGCGCCCAATCTGTCCACAGAGCGCGCACGGCGTCGTCGGTGAGGAGTCTGCCGGGCGTGTGCGGGTTGAGGCGGGCCCGAAACAGCATCTCAGCCCGGTAGACGTTCCCGATGCCGCTCACCACCGTCTGGTCCATGAGGAGGAGCCCGATCGGAGTCGGCTTCTTGCGCACGACCGTGGTGAAGCGGTCCTCCGCGGCGGGACCGTCGTCGAGGATCGGGTCCGGCCCGAGCTTCGCGATGATCGCCTCGATCTGGGCAGGCTCGAGCACCTCGCACGCTGTCGGGCCGCGCAGGTCCGCGCAGACCGTGTCGGTGAGAAGTCTCGCCCGCACCTGGCCGACGGGCTCGGGCGGGAACGCCATGAGCTCATCAGTCTCCCTCTCGGATTCTGCCATCCGCACTCTGGTGCGACGGGGAGCTCCGATGCTGTGCAGGGAGTTCTCCCCCGCGTTGTCGAGGATCGCCCCATGCTCGATGGCCTCGTCGACTCCCGTGTTCTCGACGACTGTGCCGCGCTGGTTCGTCTGCCCCATGCGGCCGTTCGCCGAGGCGATCGTGGCATCCATCAGGATGTCGCCGGCGAAGTCCCACGCTCCGTACATGCCGAGATGTACACGCAGCCACAACTCGTTGTCGAACTCGAGGAACATCTGCTTGCCGACGGCCTTCGCATCGATCATGGTGCGGCCGTCGAGCCGGGCGGCACCCGCGGCGAACCGGCCCTGCGGACTGGAAAGGCGAACCTCGTGCCCCACATAGTTGCGAATGAACTGGCGGGTGATGCGGTGAACGGAATGACCCTCTGGCACGTGTCGCTCCTAGCCGTCGTGAGCGCGGCGCGGCGAGCCTGCCGATGCATCGACGCCTTTGCCCGCGATGTCTCCCGTGGTCTCGTACTCTGCGATCTGGGCGATGCGCCGCGCGTGACGCTCGTCGCCCGAGAACGGCTCGGCGATGAAGGCGTCGATGAACGACGTCGCGTCCTCGATGGTGTGCTCCCTGGCCCCGATCGAGATCACATTGGCGTCGTTGTGCTCGCGGGCGAGCTTCGCCGTGCTGAGGTTCCAGACGAGCGCGGCACGGATGCCGACGACCTTGTTGGCCGCTATCTGCTCGCCGTTGCCCGAACCGCCGAAGACGACTCCGAGTGCTTCGAGGCCGGCGTCCTGGTCGTCGGCGACTCCGAGCGCGGCATTGACGCAGAACGCCGGATAGTCGTCGAGCGCGTCATACTCGCGCGGACCATGGTCGACGATCTCGTGTCCCGCCGCGGTCAGGTGAGCGCGAAGGTGGTTACTGAAGTCGAGACCGGCGTGATCGGTGGCGATATGAATGCGCATTCCAGCAGTGTATTGAGTTGTCAGGCCCGGTGTCCTGGATCGACCGGAGTGCGAGCGCTCGCGCGGCCGTCGCAACATCCGCGCCGTAGACTTCTCAGGTGCCCCCGGCTCAGCACCCCGACCCCCCGACGTCAGCGACCCGAATCGATCCGCAGGATCTCGAGACCACGCTGCGCATCCTGGCGACCCTCAGCGAGCTCGACGAGACAGACCCGGATTTCGCCGCCGTGCGGCATGCGACCGCGAAGATGTTCAAGTCGGTCAAGGTCTCCCGGCGCACCGAGAAGCGTCGGGCGATCGCCGACGCCGATCGTTCCGTGATCGCGGCCACGGCCACCGGGGCTCCGACCCGGATCGACGACGAGACGCGGGGGGCAGAGCTCACCCGTAGCACGGATGCCCCGGTGGCCGGCGAACTTCTCATAGCCCGCCCCTGCTACATCTGCAAGCAGCGCTACACCCTCGTCGACGCGTTCTACCACCAGCTCTGCCCGAGCTGCGCCGCGATGAGCCATGCCAAGCGCGACGCACGCACCGACCTCACCGGCAAGCGCGCCCTGCTCACCGGCGGTCGCGCGAAGATCGGCATGTACATCGCGTTGCGCCTGCTGCGCGACGGCGCCCACACGACCATCACGACACGCTTTCCGCGGGACGCCGTGCGCAGGTTCGCCGCGATGACGGACTCCGGCGAGTGGATGCACCGGCTGCGGATCGTCGGAATCGACCTGCGCGACCCGGCTCAGGTGATCGGTCTCGCGGATTCCGTCGCCGAACAAGGTCCGCTCGACATCCTCATCAACAACGCCGCGCAGACGGTGCGCCGCTCCCCCGGCGCCTACTCGCCCCTCGTCGAGGCGGAGCGGTCGCCGCTGCCGGACGGGCCGCTGCCCGAACTCGTCACCTTCGGGCACACCAACGACGCGCATCCGCTCGCCCTCGCCGCATCGGTCGCCAGCCATCCGATCCTCGCGGCGGCCGGCGGCGGCGCCATGACCGCAGAGGACCTGACCAATCTCGCCATGTCGCACGGATCGAGTTCGCTGGATCGCTTGGCGGCCGGAACCGCGATCGACGCCGGCGGGCTCGTGCCCGACCTGCACGGGGTGAACAGCTGGACCGCGAACGTGCAGGATGTCGAACCGCTCGAGATGCTCGAGGTGCAACTCTGCAATACGACGGCGCCGTTCCTGCTGGTCAGCCGCCTCCGTGCCTCGCTGGTCGCCTCGAGCGCGCGCAGAACCTACATCGTCAACGTCTCCGCGATGGAGGGAGTCTTCACGCGCGGCTACAAGGGCCCGGGACATCCGCACACCAACATGGCGAAGGCGGCGCTCAACATGCTCACGCGCACGAGCGCGAAGGAACTGCTGAGCGATCGGATCCTGATGACGAGTGTCGACACCGGCTGGATCACCGATGAGCGCCCGCACCCGACCAAGGTTCGCCTCGCAGAGGAGGGATTCCACGCGCCGCTCGACCTCGTCGACGGTGCCGCGCGCGTCTACGACCCGATCGTGCGCGGCGAGGGCGGCGAAGACGTCCACGGCGTCTTCCTCAAGGACTACGAGCCCGCCGACTGGTAGCGGCCAAGGCCCAGGCCGGCGATCCGGGCTGCAGGCTTGGAGGCGTAGGCCTATGGACGAGGTTCGGCGAGCGATGCGACTCTCTTGCGGCGAGCCTGCCGAAGTTTCGAGGCAGGGCGGATGCGCTCACGCCTTCGGAGAAGCAACTGCGTGACAACGGTCAGGTGCGGAAACTCGACGAGCATTCCGATCACGATCGCCGCAGAGACCAGAGGCTGCCCCGGCAGAGCCACCGTGGTCACCGCGAGCATCAGCGGCGCGTTCCGCGCAGCCGTCGTCATCGTCAAGAGGGCGTGTTCCTGGTAGCCGAAATGGAACATCCGAGTCGTTCCCTCGCCAAGGAGATAGGAGAGGACGAAGAAGGCGCTGGCGGCGACCAGGATGATCGCGAACGCACCGGCATTGTTGAGAATCGTCCCGACGTTGACGGCGAAGATCAGCACGATAAGAGCCGCGATCACGAGCGGAGTCAGCCGGGCGACCACCAGGAGAAGACGGTCGAAGACGGCGGCGGGCAGTACCCGGGAGAGCACGGCCCGGCCGATCACGGCGATGAGCAGTGGAACGACGAACCACTGCAGAAGCGTCTGACCGATCACCACCGGGTCGATCTCGATGCGGGTGCGGGCGAACAACCAGAGGAACACCGGGAACAACAGCAGTTGACTGAGCATGTTGATCGGCAACAGCACCGCACCGAGCGTCGTGTTGCCGTTGGCGAGCCGGGTGAAGCCGAGGAACCAGTCCGTGCACGGCGAAACGAAGTAGATCATCGCCCCGACGAACAGCAACGGCATCCCTGACAAGAACAGGGAAGCGATCCCGAACCCGATGAGCGGGATGACGACGAAGTTCGCGAACCACGCGACGATGAGAAACCGCGGCGCCTGGAGAATCTGGGGCAGAGTGGTGAATCGAACCTCGAAGAAGAGCAGAGTGACGAGCAGGAGGACCGTCCCATCGACCCCGTACGAGGCGATGCCACCGATCGCCGGGCTGATCGCGCCGACCACCGATCCGAGGAGAATCGCGGCGAGGAACAGAGCGGTCGTGGCGAATGGGCCTCCGCCCTGCCACGAGAGCACACGACGGATGCGTGCAGGGGCGGGCTGATCGGGCGTTCTCAGCACGCGCATTCGACGCCGCAGCAACTGAGGTCGTCGGTCAGCATCCCCGCTTCCCGCCACGCTTCGAGACCGGCGCAGTCCTTGCCGAGACGTTCTCCGATGACGCGGGCGATGTGGGCGTAGCGCTGCCGGAACTTGTACACGAAACAGAACTTCAGGCCGCCATGGCGCACCGACGGGCCGCTCAGGAACAACCCGGGCGTCATTGTGGACTCGTCGTTGTCGTCCAGCAGTGGCCAGCCATCCTCGCGCCGGTCGAACAACCCGCTCACCGGCCCGAGTCCTGGACCGAACCCGGTCGCGAGGATCGGTCGCGAATCGGATGCGACCCCGCCGACGCCGCCCACCGATACCGCGAGACCTCCGCCGTGGACGGTCTTCACTCCGACGACTCGTCCAGCGCTCGACAACACAAGTCGCCCGGTCGCCTGGGCGGTGACGAGCCGCTGTCGGCTGCGTGGAGCGAGACGATACGAGGGATCCGAGCCGTCTCCAGCGTCCCAGGGATGATCCGGGTCGATGACGGTGACCTGGGCTCCTTGCTCGACGTGATGGCAGGCGATATCGATGCCGGACTCGTATCCTCCCACCACCACAAGGCGTCCGGACCGGTGAGACCAGGCGGCCGCGGTCGATGAATGATCCGTCAGTCCCCCGCCGACGAAGCGGGCTTGGCTGGGCTCGTGGAACTCACCCCCCGCCCACACCACCGTGCGCGCCTCGACCGTTCCACGGCTGGTTCGCACCGTGAAGCCGCCCGCGGATGGCACGACAGTGGTCACTTCGGTGTCCTGAAGCACCGGAACCGTGAAGTGCCGCACGACGCCGCCGAGATAGCGGGCATAGTCGCGCCCATTCGGATAGTCCAGCCCAAGCGAGAACGCCGGTGAGGTCTTGGGGTGCACGGCGTTCAGATCGGTCGCACCGAACCCGTTTCCGGTGAACGACGGCGTGAGGAACCGCTGCTCGGCTGGCCAGCGGCGAAAGGTCTCGCCGACCGTCCCGCGTTCGACGAGACCGTAGCGCAGCGTGTCGACGGCATCGAGGGCGAGGGCGATGCCGACACCGGCAGGGCCGGCCCCGACGACGAGGGTGTCGAGGACGTGCGTGGACCGACTCGTCATAAGCGATGGCCTTCTAAGCCGCACCCGCGGCAGTTATTGAGAACGAATCTCAATTATTGATCATCGCGGGCCCACTGCCTAATCGGCGGCCACGAGGTGATCCCGTGCGAACCCACGCTCGCACCTGAGCGAGCGGCACGGACATCGCCGACTAGGCTTTATCCTCGGACACGATCCAACGAGACCCCGTCTCAAGACAAGCCATAGGGTCTCAAGACAAGCCATAGGAGGCCGCGTTGCCCGGAGAGAACCTCACCCGCGTGGAAGCGAAAGAGCGCGCAGCGCTCATCAGCGTCGAAAGCTACGATGTGAGACTCGACCTCACCGCGGGGCCCGAGACCTTCCGCAGCGAGACCACCGTGACATTTCGGGCGAGGGCAGGGGCATCCACCTTCATAGACGCGATCACTCGCACCGTGCACTCGGTCACGCTCAACGGCGTCGAGCTCGACCCGGCGGTGAGCGACGGCGTGCGCATCCGGCTCGACGACCTCGCCGCCGACAACGTGCTCACGATCGTCGCCGACGCCCTCTATACGAACACCGGCGAAGGTCTGCACCGCTTCGTCGACCCCGTCGACGACGAGGTCTACCTCTATAGTCAGTTCGAGGTTCCCGATTCCCGTCGCATGTTCGCTGTCTTCGAACAACCCGACCTCAAAGCGACCTTCGCCTTCACCGTGACCGCACCGGGCCACTGGGAGGTCATCTCGAACTCTCCCACCCCCGAGCCAACGGACGCGGGCGGCGGCGCCAAGACGTGGGCGTTCGCCCCCACGCACCGCATCTCGAGCTACATCACCGCACTCGTCGCCGGTCCTTACTCCGTCGTGCGCAGCGAGCTCACGAGCCGCGACGGACGAGTCATCCCGCTCGGCGTATTCAGCCGCAAGAGCCTCTCCGAGTATCTGGACGCCGACTACATCTTCGAGAAGACCCGTCAGGGCTTCGCCTACTTCGAGGAGAAGTTCGACTACGCCTACCCGTTCGCCAAATACGACCAGCTGTTCGTTCCGGAGTTCAACGCCGGAGCGATGGAGAACGCCGGCGCTGTCACCTTCACCGAGACCTACGTCTTCCGTTCCAAGGTCACCGACGCCATCAGGGAGCGCCGTGTCGTCACGATCCTGCACGAGCTTGCGCACATGTGGTTCGGCGACCTCGTGACCATGAAATGGTGGAACGATCTCTGGCTCAACGAGTCCTTCGCCGAGTGGGCGTCGACGATCGCCACCGCGGAGGCGACCGAATGGAGGGAGGCTTGGACCACCTTTGCCGCGATGGAGAAGAGCTGGGCCTACAAGCAGGACCAGCTGCCGTCGACACACCCGATCGTCGCCACGATCAACGACCTCGAAGACGTGCAGGTGAACTTCGACGGCATCACCTACGCCAAGGGTGGATCGGTGCTGAAGCAGCTCGTCGCCTGGGTCGGCATCGACGCCTTCTTCGCCGGAGTCGCCGCCTACTTCGCGAAGAACGAGTGGGGCAACACCGAGCTCGTCGACCTGTTGAGCGAGCTCGAGGCCGCGAGTGGCCGTGATCTGACGGAGTGGTCGAAGCTGTGGCTCGAGACCGCTGGAGTGAACACGCTCCGTCCCGAGATCGAGACGGATGCCGCCGGCACGATCACCTCGTTCGCCGTGCTGCAGACCGCCGTCGCCGAGTACCCGACCATCCGTCCGCACCGCCTCGCGATCGGACTGTACTCGTTCGACACCCCGGGCAATTCTTCCGGCAAACTCGTGCGCATCCACCGCGTCGAGCTCGATGTCGACGGCGAGCGCACGGAGGTCGCCGAACTCGTCGGGCTGACCAGCCCCGACCTCGTGCTCCTCAACGACGACGACCTCGCCTACGCCAAGATCCGTCTCGACGAGTCGTCTCTCGCCGTCGCGATCGAGCACCTGGCAGCCATCGAGAGCCCGCTCGCCCGATCGCTCGTCTGGGGCTCGGTCTGGGACGCCACCCGCGATGCGGAGACAAGCGCGAACGACTTCGTCCGTCTGGTGCTCAGCAACATCGCTTCGGAGAGCGAGTCGACCACCCTTCGCACGGTGCTCGGTCAGCTCGTCCTCGCCGCCACGACATACACGGCCGAGGGTCACCGCGCACAGACGATCGCAGAGGTCGCCGACGCCCTGTGGGCACTCGCGCAGTCGGCACAGGCCGGAAGCGACGCTCAATTCCAGTTCGTCAAGTTCTTCGCCGGCGTGGCCGAGTCGTCGTCGCATCTCGACTCCGTCGTTGAGCTCCTCGACGGGACCGCGACGCTCGACGGCCTCGACATCGACACCGACCTCGGCTGGGAGCTGCTCACCGCCCTCGTCGCTGGAGGGGGTGCCGGTGAGATCGAGATCGCCACTCGGCTCGCGGAGGACAACACCGCGACGGGTCAGCAGGCCGCAGCGCAAGCACGCGCGGCGATTCCGACCGTCGAAGCCAAACAGGCCGCCTGGAGTTCCCTCGTCGACGTGGACACGGCGCCGAACACCATCGTGCGCGTCACCGCACTCGGCTTCCTGCGCGCAGCAGACGCCACGCTGCTGGAGCCGTTCGTCGACAGGTACTTCGCCATGCTGAACGACGTCTGGCGCACTCGCAGCTACTCCATCGCCGAGAAGCTCATCGTCGGGCTCTACCCCTCCCCGCTGGCCAATCCGCGGCTCGCGGAAGCCACCCGAGCCTGGCTCGAAGCGAACCCTGACACGCCGGCACTACGCCGACTCGTGACCGAGAACCTCGCAGGGGTCGATCGCGCCCTGGCCGCGCAGGCGCGCGACGCACGATAGAGAGGATCTCGTACCGCGGTACTACACCGGGCCATCCTCGCGGCCGATGCGCGCGACATCCCGGCTTCCCTAGCGTTGAAGCATGATCACCGCAGAAGGGCTCGTCAAGCGCTATGGCGCGAAGACAGCCGTCAACAACATCAGCTTCACCGTGCAGCCAGGACTGGTCACCGGCTTCCTCGGTCCCAACGGCGCCGGCAAGTCGACCACCATGCGCATGATCGTTGGCTTGGACCGGCCGAGCGCCGGGCGGGTGAACGTCAATGGCAGGCCCTACTCGGCACACAGCGCCCCGCTCCGCGAGGTGGGCGCACTCCTGGACGCCAAGGCCGTGCACACAGGTCGTAGCGCTTACAACCACCTGCTCGCGATGGCCGCTACCCACGGCATCGGCCCATCCCGGGTGCGCGAGGTCATCGAGCTCACGGGATTGCAATCCGTCGCGGGCAAGCGTGTCGGCGGGTTCTCACTCGGCATGGGGCAACGACTCGGCATCGCCGCTGCGCTGCTCGGCGATCCGGCGACCCTCATCCTCGACGAGCCCATCAACGGTCTCGACCCCGAAGGCGTGCTCTGGGTGCGTCAACTCGTGCGTACCCTCGCCGCCGAAGGACGCACCGTGCTTCTCTCCTCGCACCTGATGAGCGAGATGGCTTTGACCGCCGATCACCTCATCGTGCTCGGGCGTGGCGAGATCATCGCAGACGCCCCCGTTGCCGACATCGTCTCGGGCGCCACCCGCGCGAGCGTGCGCGTCAAGACCCCGCACGCGAGCGAACTCGCCCAGCTGCTCGCAACCCCCGATGTCGCCGTACTTCGTTCCGAGCTCGGCATCCTCGAGATCACGGGCCTCGCTGCACCGCAGATCGGCGAACTCGCCGCCCGACACGGTCTCGTGCTGCACGAGCTGACCCCGCAGAACGCGTCCCTCGAGGAGGCCTACATGGCCCTGACCCAAGACGCCGTCGAATACCGTACGGAGGCACTCCGATGAGCACCATCACCTCCGCGGTCCCCACCACCGTGCGCTCGAGAGCCCCGCTCTCAGCATTGAGCTTCGGCGGCATCCTGGGCTCGGAGTGGATCAAGCTCCGCAGCCTGCGCTCGACGGTCTGGTCCTACCTCATCACCATCGCGTTGTCACTCGGCATGGCTCCGGTCATGTTGCTCAGCGCGGTGAACGGCACGAACGACGACGCCGACACTTCGGGTGCACCCATCGAGCAAGTTCAGCTCCTGCTGCAATCGTCGACGTTCGGCATCTTCTTCGGCCAGCTCGTCGTCGCCGTGCTCGGAGTTCTCGTGATCAGCGGCGAGTACTCGACGGGGATGATCCGTTCGACTCTCACGGCCGTCCCCAGGCGGCTTCCGGCGCTCGCGGCGAAGGCCGTGGTCCTGTTCCTCGCGACGTTCGTCGTCGGAGCGACCGGCACGATCGGCGCGTTCTTCCTCTCCTCCGTGATCTTCAGACCGAACGGCGTCTCGGCGAGCCTCGTCGATCCGGCTGTCATCCTCCCCCTGCTCGGCGGAGCACTCTACCTCGCGATCGTGGCCGTGTTCGCGCTCGGAGTCGGCGCCATCCTGCGCAGCAGTGCCGGCGGGATCGCTGCGGTTCTCGGAGTCCTGCTGCTCCTGCCCGTGGTCCTGCGGATGATTCCGGCCGACTGGTCCCACGCCATGACCCCGTATCTCATCTCCAACGCAGGCGCGAACCTGTTCGCGACCACCGGTGGTCTGTCCACCTGGCAGAACCTCCTCATCGTGCTCGGCTGGATGGGGGCATCCATTGCCGGCGCGGGGATCCTCCTCAGGCAACGGGACGCGTAGAGTCCTGTCCATGATGGACGTTCCTCTCTCCCCCGGCTACCCGGCTTCGGTAGTCGGGGGAGAACTTCGTCTTCCAAAGCCCTCTGGGGTGATCCGGCAGTTCTGGACGCGGCATCCGTGGCTCACGGATTCCCTTGTCGCCGCGCTGTACTTCGTTCCGAGCTTCATCGGGAACCTCTCCCTCGGAGTCGCCGATGTCGCTCCCGTGGCACTCGCGCTGCAACTGGGCGCCATCGCCGTCACCGGTGGAGTCCTGCTCTTCCGCAGGCATCGACCTTGGCTCGTCCTCGGAGCGGTCTGGGCCTTCTTCCTCATCGTCTGCCTCTGGGGCACGATGGAGGTACTGCCCATTCTTATCGCCCTCTATGCGCTCGCCGTGTACCGCTCCACGAAGGCGGCCTGGGTTGGGCTGGGCGGCTCCGTCGTGGTGGCCACGTTCTGCGCCTACATCTCGACGTGGATCAACCGTTCCTCGCTCATCGCCCCGTCCGATGCTCCGGCGCCGACCTCCGGAGCGCAATTCGCGACCCTTATGTTCACTGCGACCCTCATGCTCACTGCGACCCTCATCGGAGTCACGGTCGGCAATAGGCGCCGATACGTGAACGCCCTGATCGGGCGTGCGCACGATCTCGCGAGGGAACGCGACCAGCAGGCCCAGCTCGCGACGGCGATCGAACGCTCGCGCATCGCCCGGGAGACGCACGACATCGTCTCGCATAGCCTGACCGTGATGGTCGCCCTCGCCGAGGGCTCGGCAGCGACCGTGGAGCGCAGCCCGGAGCGCGCGGCGGACGCCATGCGGCACGTCGCGGACACCGGACGCAGCGCCCTCGACGATATGCGCCGAATGCTCGGCGTGCTGGCTGAGCCGGTGTCCGTCCTACCAGCTCTGTCGCCCCAACCCGACTCCGCCGCGCTCCCCGAGCTGGTCGAAGGCTTTCAGGCGGCGGGGATGCCCGTGCGTCTGACGACCACCGGTGCGCCGGTCTCCGATCCGAATCTCCAGCTCACGATCTACCGAATCGTGCAAGAGGGGCTCACGAACGCCTTCCGCTATGCGGCGACGGCCGACCGGATCGACGTCTCCGTCGACCACCATGGCGACGGCGTGCGGGTAGAGGTCGTCGACGACGCGGTGTCGCCAACGACTCCGGCTCTGAAAGGCGGCGGATTCGGACTCATCGGCATGCGGGAACGCGTCGCGCTCTACCGTGGAACACTGGAAGTCGGGCCTCGACAAGGTCGCGGCTGGCGGCTCAGTGCGGTCTTGCACACCGACGACAACGCCCAGGAACGCACGGAGGGGACCACATGACAACCCCAGTTCGCCCCATCCGCGTCGCCATCGTCGATGATCAGGCTCTCGTGCGCGTCGGCTTCCGCATGGTTCTGGAGGCCGAGTCCGACTTCGACGTCGTCGGCGAGGCATCCGACGGACGTGCCGCGATCGAGCTCGTGCGCGACCATGATGTCGATGTCGTGCTCATGGACGTGCGCATGCCGGGTCTCGACGGTATCGCGGCGACCGAGGCGATCGTCGCCGTGGACGGTTCGCCGCACGTGATCGTGCTCACGACATTCGACCTCGACGAGCACGCCTTCGCGGCCCTGCGCTCCGGTGCGAGCGGATTCCTGCTCAAGGATGTGCGCCCGCAGGAGCTCATGGCCGCGATCCGCACGGTGCACGCGGGCGAAGCGGCCCTGGCCCCCCGCGTGACGCGGCGCATGATCGAGCTCTTCGCGACGGAACTCCCCTCCACGACGAGCCCACGGCCGACGGTTCACGCGAGCCTGGCCGCACTGACCCCGCGCGAACGCGAGATCCTCGTAACGATCGCGCAAGGGCTGAGCAATGCCGAGATCGCCGCACAGTTCTTCCTCTCCGAGTCGACGGTCAAGACACACGTCGGGCGCGTGCTGCAGAAGCTCGGGCTCCGGGACCGCGTACAGGCTGTCATCTTCGCCTACGAGAACAGGCTGCTGAACGCGAGCTGATCACGCACGGGACACCTTCAGCGCACGGACAGGCACCGTCGTTAGACTGGCCAGGATATGGATTGGAACGCATTCTGGGCCGGGGTCGCCGCCTTCTTCGACAACGGCAACAAGACCCCGTTAAGCGTGCTCGTCACGATCGTCATCATCGTCGCCCTCGCGTTCCTCGTGCGGTGGATCCTGCACTTCGTCATCCGGCGGATCGTCCGCCAGATCGTCAACGGCGTCAAGAAGAATCAGAACGTCGATGACACCCAGGCGCTCGTGGCATCGCCGTTGGCCGCGGTGCGGGTCGTGCAGCGCACACGCACCCTCGGTTCCGTGCTGACCAACATCGTGAACGTCACACTCTTCATCGTCGTCGTGCTCATGATCGTCAATACGATCGACTCCGGCATTCTCGGCTCCTTCGCCCTGCTCACAGCCGCCGTCGGCGCCGGCCTCGGTTTCGGCGCCCAGAACATCGTCAAAGACGCGCTCAACGGCCTGTTCATGGTCATGGAGGACCAGCTCGGCGTCGGTGACGTCGTCGACCTGGGCCCGGCAACCGGAGTCGTCGAATCTGTCGGCATCCGCATCACGCAGATCCGCGACGTCAACGGCACGCTGTGGTTCGTGCGCAATGGCGAGATCCTGCGCGTCGGCAACATGTCCCAGGGGTGGGCTCGTGTCATCATCGACCTCGCGGTGCCCTACGACACCGATGTCGACGAGGTCCAGGCGCTCATGCTCTCGACCGCAACGGAGATGGCAGGCACGGGCAAGTGGCGTTCGCGCATCCTCGAGAAGCCCGAGATCTGGGGACTCGAGTCGATCTCGGCCGAGGCGCTCGTCATTCGCATCGTCGTGAAGACCCGCACCTCCGCCAAGGACGACGTCGCCAGGGAACTGCGCACCCGGCTCAAGAAGACCCTCGATGTCTTCGGCGTCCAGCTCCCTTCGCTCAACACGATCGTGCTGAGCGGTTTCGAGGGCGCCTCGAGCATCAGGGGTGCGCGTCCCCCGCGAACCAAACCCGTCTCCGTGGTGGAGAACACCGCTCCGCGCGCGCCGCGCAAGCCGACCAAGAAGGATCCGGAGGCTTAGATGCCGTCAGCGCCCGAGCCGCCCCCCGGTCAGACGATTCCGGTACGCCTCCTGACGAGCGAGACCGCTGCCACCACCACCTCGACGTTCTACGATCAGGTCGGCGGGCGAGCGACCTTCGAGAAACTCGTCGCCGAGTTCTACCGCGGCGTCGCCGACGATCCCGTGCTGAGGCCGATGTATCCGGAGGAGGATCTCGGTCCGGCCGCCGAACGGCTCGCCCTCTTTCTCGAGCAGTACTGGGGCGGTCCCGGCACGTACAGTGAGCGGCGCGGCCACCCGCGGCTGCGCATGCGGCACCTGCCATTCCGGGTCAACCCGAATGCCCGCGACCGCTGGCTCGCGCATATGCGAAGCGCTGTGGACTCGCTCGAGCTGTCGCCGTTGCACGAGGCCACCCTGTGGGACTATCTCGAGCGCGCAGCCCACGCCATGGTCAACACCTTCGACGAGTAAGCGGAAGACCGCCTCCCACCGCACGATCGAGGAAGGAGTCGCCATCATGACGGCAGTAAAGGCATTCGGAACTGATGCAGCAGACGCGATCGTCGTCGGGGCAGGCCTCTCTGGACTCGTCACCGCCGCAGAGCTCGTCGACGCGGGCAAGCGCGTGCTGATCGTCGATCAGGAGCCGGAGGCCTCGCTCGGCGGTCAGGCGTGGTGGAGCCTCGGCGGCCTCTTCCTCATCGACTCGCCGGAGCAACGACGTATGGGCATCAGGGACTCGCTCGAGCTGGCGACACAGGATTGGTTCGGTTCGGCCGGTTTCGACCGCGACGAGGACGCCTGGCCCAGACGCTGGGCCGAGGCGTACCTGGACTTCGCGGCCGGCGAGAAGCGCGCTTGGCTGCACGAGAAGGGCGTGCGCTTCTTCCCTGTCGTCGGCTGGGCGGAACGCGGCGGCTACACCGCAAGCGGGCACGGCAATTCCGTCCCGCGCTTCCACATCGCCTGGGGAACGGGGCCGGGCATCCTGGACCCCTTCATAGCCCACATGCGCGAGGGGGTGCAGAGGGGCCTCATCATCGCGAGACACCGTCACCGTGTCGACGAACTTATCGTCGAGGACGGAGCGGTCGTCGGCGTCCGGGGGCAGGTACTGGAACGCAGCGGAGCCGGGCGAGGCGAGGCGAGCGGTCGCGAGATCGTCGGAGACTTCGAGTTCCGTGCCGGCGCAGTGGTCGTCGCGAGCGGCGGCATCGGCGGCAACCACGACCTCGTACGCAAACACTGGCCCCAGCGCCTGGGAACGCCTCCGAAGACGATGCTGTCCGGTGTTCCGGCCCACGTGGACGGGGCTATGCTCGGTGTCGCCGAGACGGCCGGGGCCCACCTCATCAACGGCGATCGAATGTGGCACTACACCGAGGGGATCACGAACTGGGCACCCGTGTGGGACAAACACGGCATCCGCATCCTGCCCGGCCCGTCGTCGCTCTGGTTCGACGCGGCGGGCAAACGCCTTCCGGTACCGTTCTTCCCCGGATTCGACACCCTCGGAACACTCGAGCACATCGTCGCGACGGGCTACGACCACAGCTGGTTCGTACTGACCCAGAAGATCATCGAGAAGGAGTTCGCTCTCTCCGGCAGCGAGCAGAATCCCGACCTCATGGGGAAGGACCTGGGGCTGCTCGCGAAACGGGTCGTCCTGGGCGCGCCGGGGCCGGTCGAGGCATTCATGCAGAAGGGCGTCGACTTTGTCGTGGCGGAGACCCTGCCCGAGTTGCTCATCGGCATGCAGCGCCTCGCCCCGGAAGTCGAGCTCGACACGGCCCGCGTCGAACGGGAGATCGTGGCCCGCGACCGCGAGATGGACAACGACTTCGCGAAGGACCTCCAGGTCACCGCGTTACGCGGCGCGCGCAACTATCGCGGCGACAAGCTGATCCGGGTCGCGAGCCCGCACAAGATCCTCGATCCCAAGGCTGGTCCGCTCATCGCGGTGAAACTGCACATCCTCACCCGCAAGAGCCTCGGCGGCGTCGAGACGAACCTCGGCAGCCAGGCGCTCGACGCGAATGGCGAGCCGATCCCGGGGCTCTACGCGGTCGGTGAGGCCAGCGGCTTCGGGGGAGGTGGCGTGCACGGCTACCGATCGCTCGAGGGAACCTTCCTGGGCGGATGTCTCTTCTCCGGTCGACAAGCCGGGCGAGCGGTGTCCGCGCTCTAGCTTTCGGGTGCTCTGCCCCGACCAGCCCTACGCGCGCAACGTCCACGGCTTGCGTCGCACCAGCACGTGCCCCCGGCGCGTCGTCAACCGCGTCCAGGGTCCCGTCTCGAACAGCGACACGACGTCGTCGGCTGCGAGGAAACCGAGGCTGAACGCCGCGAACGCCGCTCCGGCGGGAACATAGTCGAGGCCTTCCACCGGTCGGCCCCACACCTCGGAGCGCACGCGCTGCACGAGTTGCTCGCCGGTTCCTGTGGGAATGCTCGCGGCGATCTCCTCGATCCCGTTCCTGGCCGCGGACTCCAGCGTCGCGGCATCCGTCGACCCCTGAGCATGCCAGCCGCCGCGCGGCGGCGAGATCCCCGCCCAGGTGACGGTGCTCACCTCGTGCGGAAGCGAGACGACGACAACGCCGACATCCGACTGCGGTTGTGACTCGACGCGGGCAAGGCGGTCCAGCAGCGAACGGCTCGGAACCACGGCGTCGAACGCTGCGGCATCGGCGAGGGCGAAGGTGCGTAGCCCCAGCACGGTCGGGCTTTCGTCGAGCAGGCCGCGCGGATAGAGGATCGCCGTGTAGGCGGCGAGCACTCCCGACCCTGCGATCAGTCGCACCGAGCCGTCCTCGACTCGGCCGGCACGGGAAAGATAGGTTTGGAGGTCGCCGACGGCGAGGCGGTCCACGAGAGAAAATGACTGGCTCATCTGCTGTCTAAACTACCTAAAGGAAGCGGTGGATTCCTACCGTTCTGACCCCCACTCCGGGCGCTTCACGATGGAGGCAGCATGAACGGGCCGATCGACGGGTTGCTGAGCACCCTGAGCCTCACCGACACAGGCGCACGCACGAGTGAGGACATCTTCACCGGTCCGTCGCAGTGGATGCCGCTCGGCCGGGTCTTCGGAGGGCAAGTGCTCGCGCAGTCGCTCACGGCGGCGATGAGGACGGTACCGGACGAACGCACGGTGCATTCGATGCACGGGTACTTCCTGCGTCCGGGTGACGTGAACCACCCCATCACCTTCTCGGTGGATCGCATCCACGACGGCCGCTCGTTCTCGACACGACGCACTCAGGCCTACCAGAACGGCCTGCCGATCCTCTCGATGATCGCCTCGTTCCAGGATGAAGACGAGGGTCTCGAACATCAGATCGAGATGCCGGCCGAGCTACCCGATCCGGAATCGCTGCCGACCACAGCCGATGTGCTTGGCCACGTCGAACACGATGTAGCGCGGTATTGGTCCGCCGAGCGGGCCTTCGACGTACGACACATGCCGTCACCGATCTACCTTCGTGTCGACGGCGATCACACAGCCCACCAGGCGGTGTGGATGCGGGCGATCGGCCGTCTGCCCGACGATGAGAACCTACACAGGGCCGCTCTCGCCTACGCAAGCGACTACTCCATTCTCGAGCCGGCCATGCGTCGCCACGGCATCGCCTGGTCGAGTCGGGGTCTCAAAGTCGCGAGCCTGGACCACGCGATGTGGTGGCACCGTTTCGGACGCGTCGACGAGTGGCTGTTGTACGTGCAGGACTCGCCGAGTTCCTCCGGAGGTCGTGGACTCTCCCGGGGCAGCATCTTCTCGCGCGAGGGAGCGCTGCTCGCGACGGTCGCCCAGGAGGGCATGATCCGGATGCCGAGGACCGACGCATAGCGACTGCCCACCGCTCATCTCGGCGGCGACCGCTTTCCCGATCGGGAGTGCTCTGAGCGGCTTCCGGTCGATGGAACCGATCACGTTAGTGCTGTCGCTTGGAACGAGTTCCGCGACGAGCTCAGCCCAGCTTGGGCGGCTGCGGGTGTGAACGTCACTTCGAAGACCAAGCCATGATCGATCCTTCCCTCGGGTATCGGCGAATCCGCAGGGACGAACCTGTGGAGTTTGACGCTTTCTGGCGGTGTTCTGTGATCGTTATGTGTCGCTAATTGCCGATGACAAGGATGCTGGCAGCAGCCTCGATGACGTCGTCGGTGATGATGTCGATCTGGTTGATTCTGAGTACCCGTTTGATTTGGGGGAAGAGTCGTTCGAGGAACTCCGCCAGGAGGGACCCTCAGGTCCGTGGGTCCTTGTGTTCGATGCTTTGGATCAGTGCTTCGAGCGCGCCGGTGATGAGCTGTGCGTCCTGGCGAGAACTGGACTGGTTCAGAACACTCGATTCGAGTTCTCCGATCTCCAGGCCGACGACCTCGCTTTGAGCGAGGACCTGAGCGCACGCTTGTAGTTGCGCGAGCGTCATGCCGTTGGCAATGCTGTAATCGGTGGGCACGATGCCCGGGTCCAGGACGTCGCAATCGATATGCACGTAAACGGGCCGCCCGGCCACGGCCCGGCGAAGCTCCTCTGCCATGCCGGGGCCGACGCGAACGAGTTCGACGCGGCCTTCCTCGAGGAGTTGGAGCTCGAATGGGTCGATGTCGCGCACTCCGACAAGGATGGTGTTGTTGTCAGAGAGTCCTTCTCCGAGACCGGAGGCCCAGAGCCCGAGAGGCCCGGAGAGAGCAAGGCCGCCGAGGTAGCCAGTCTCCGTGGAGTCGGGCGTGTTTAGGTCGGCGTGGGCATCTAACCAGACCACGACGGCATCCGGGCGATGGCGT
Organism: Luethyella okanaganae; assembly: GCF_042660285.1. Taxonomy (NCBI): domain Bacteria; kingdom Bacillati; phylum Actinomycetota; class Actinomycetes; order Micrococcales; family Microbacteriaceae; genus Luethyella; species Luethyella okanaganae. Next base: position 924,835 of record NZ_JBHSTP010000001.1, on the reverse strand, counting down.
GCGACGACTGGCAAAGTGGCGAGAGCGACGGCGCAACGACTGATAGCGGCGACTGGAGTCACCCGGTTGCCGAGCTGCGCGTCGTAGTGCAAGGCCATACTTTGCAGCGCGGGGCCAGCCTCCGCTAACTCCGCGACCCAATCCATCGGGCTCGACGGGCTCGGCTCACCAATCACTATGGGTTGTAGTCCGAGGCGCTCACCCAGCACCGCTGCCAGCACGGGTGACGCAGCCATCGCGCGGTCATTGTGATCGCCGGCACGTCCGGCGAAATGGGTCAACGTAGTCGTCACTGTGGGGTTCCCTCGTTGCTGAGTATGACTTCCTGCGGGTTGCAGTGACAACAACGCTAGGAACTGGCAATGTGGTCGTACAACAAGCGATGTGCTGTTCTTTTGGAACTTATCAAACAGTTTGCTGAGCCAGATTGGGCCTATTGCATGATTGATGACCTTGACCGTCGACTCATCTCACTCCTTCGAACGCAATCGAGGATGCCGGTCGCGGCGTTAGCCCGGGAACTGAGCGTTAATCGGTCGACAGTCGCGGCGCGGATCGAGAGCTTGACGACCTCGGGCGTGATCGAAGCGTTCACGATCCGACTCAGTGACGAAATTGATCGCGATGCGATTGGAGCCCTCACCCTGATCACCAGCGCTCCGAATCGTGGACAGGACGTCGTCAGGGCTGTACGAGGTTTTCCTGAGGTTGAGCGTTTGCACTCGACGCTTGGCACCTGGGACCTGGCTGCTCAGCTGCGCACATCCTCATTGACTGAATTCGATGCCGTCCTTGAGCGCATCAGAGCTGTACCTGGTGTCACGAACACCGACACCATCTTGCTCATGAATTCCCTTACTGGTCATTGAGATGTCAGGTGAGCGATCGGCTTGCGTCGAGTGACCTCGCCACAAAGCAATGACAGAACCCCGCCAGTAAGCGATCAACCTCACAGACGAACCTGAGCCCCTGGGCGCCTCCACCGAAAACGATCCCTTTCGAGACATCAAGAGACTCGGTTCCCACGCGCATCATCAGTGCACCCGTCAGGGTCTCGCCGATCGAACCTGTGGTGTACGCGTTGCCTGTGTTGAAGGTGCCGATGAAGCTCGGTCTTCGTTCAGCCCCGTTTGGCGAACTGCACCGGCTCGTCGATGTAGGGCGTCCAGGCCTCGCGCTCCTCGTCGTTGATGCGGCGGGGTCGCTCGGTGACGGCGTCGACGAGCACGATGGTCGTGCTCGCACGCGAATACAGGATCTCCGGTTCGACTCCGGCGGGGCTTCGGACCTCGTAGCAGACCTCGAGGCTCGCACCACCGAGGCGGCCGAGCCACAACTGCACGTCGAGAGGCTGGCGCTGATAGGGAATCGGTGCGAGGTATTCGATTTCCTGGCGGGCGATGAGAGTGAGCGTGGCCGCTCCCGGTCTCCCGTCGAGGACGGCGGTGCTCGCACCGACGGCGCTCTCCCCCGCATCCTCGGCCACCCAGAACGCCTGGATGCGCGCCTCTTCGAGGAGCCGCAGCATCTCGGCGTTGTTGACGTGACCGTAGGCGTCGAGATCCGACCAGCGCAGTCGGATCGGCACATGCAGCCTCATCGGGACATCTCCAGGCTCGGGCTAGTCGCGGGTGAGCTTGCGATAGGCGGAACGATGCGGCTTGGCGGCGTCAGGACCGAGTCGTTCGATCTTGTTCTCCTCGTAGGACTCGAAGTTGCCCTCGAACCAGTACCAGTTGGCCGGATCGTCCTCGGTGCCTTCATAGGCGAGGATGTGCGTGGCGATCCGGTCGAGGAACCACCGGTCGTGGGTGATCACCACGGCGCAGCCGGGGAACTCGAGCAATGCGTTCTCGAGGCTGGAGAGGGTCTCGACGTCGAGGTCGTTGGTCGGCTCGTCGAGCAGCAGCAGGTTGCCGCCCTGTTTGAGAGTGAGCGCGAGATTGAGACGGTTGCGCTCACCGCCCGAGAGCACACCGGCCTTCTTCTGCTGGTCCGGCCCCTTGAACCCGAACTGGGACACGTAGGCACGCGAGGGGATCTCGGTCTTGCCGACAACGATGTAGTCGAGGCCGTCGGAGACCACCTCCCACAGGTTCTTGTTAGGGTCGATGCCACCACGGCTCTGGTCGACGTAGGAGATGTCGACGGTCTCTCCGACCTTGAGCTCTCCTCCGTCGAGGGGTTCGAGGCCGACGATGGTCTTGAACAGCGTGGTCTTGCCCACTCCGTTGGGACCGATGATGCCGACGATGCCGTTCCTGGGCAGCGTGAAGCTCAGGTCTTCGATCAGGATGCGCTCGCCGAAGCCTTTCTTGAGTCTCTCGGCGTCGATGACCTGGGAGCCGAGGCGCGGTCCGACCGGGATCACGATCTCCTCGAAGTCGAGCTTTCTCGTGCGCTCGGCCTCGGTGACCATCTCCTCGTAGCGCGCGAGGCGAGCCTTCGACTTCGCCTGGCGGCCTTTGGCGTTGCTGCGCACCCAGTCGAGTTCTTCTGAGAGTCGTTTGGCGAGCTTCGCGTCCTTCTTGCCCTGCACCGCGAGGCGCTCGCGCTTCTTCTCGAGGTAGGTCGAGTAGTTGCCCTCATAGGGATAGAGACGTCCGCGGTCCACTTCGGCGATCCACTCGGCCACGTGATCGAGGAAGTACCGGTCGTGGGTGACGGCGAGGACGGCGCCGTGATACTTGCCCAGGTGCTGCTCAAGCCAGAGCACGCTCTCGGCGTCGAGGTGGTTGGTCGGCTCGTCGAGCAGAAGAAGATCGGGCTTCTGCAGCAGGAGCTTGCAGAGCGCGACACGGCGTTTCTCGCCACCGGACAACACGCTGACCTCGGAGTCGCCCGGCGGACAGCGCAGCGCGTCCATAGCCTGTTCGAGCTGCGAATCGAGATCCCAGGCATCGGCGTGGTCGATCTCTTCCTGCAGCACCCCCATCTCCGCGAGCAGGGTGTCGAAGTCGGCATCGGGCTCGGCCATGGCGGCGGAGATCTCGTTGAAGCGATCGAGCTTCGCCCTGACCTCGCCGACGCCCTCCTGCACGTTCTCGAGAACCGTCTTGGACTCGTCGAGCACCGGCTCCTGCATGAGGATGCCCACCGTATAGCCCGGCGAGAGCTTGGCCTCTCCGTTGCTCGGGGTGTCGAGGCCCGCCATGATCTTGAGGATGGTCGACTTTCCGGCGCCGTTCGGCCCGACGACGCCGATCTTGGCACCGGGCAGGAACGCCATGGTGACGTCGTCGAGGATGAGCTTGTCGCCCACGGCCTTGCGGGCGCGGACCATCGAGTAAATATATTCGGCCATATCGTCTACCAGTCTATGGGCCGCGTGGCGCCGACCAGGCAGGTTCCGGTACCGAGCATCGCCGCGACCTGACTGTGGTAGCCGCCGCTCGCCGGGCCGGTCTGCCCGATGAGGCATTCCCCCGTGAAACGCACGGCCCATTGCACGGAATCGGCCGCGAGGCCGACCGAGGTCTGATCGAGTGTGACCTCCATGTCAGCCTTCGTGAAGCCCGCAGCCACGAGGGCGTCGACGAAGTTCCGTCCGGTGGCCGCGGGGTTCTGCTCGAGTACCGCCGTGTTGACGAAGTCGAAATAGCTCAGGTTGTCGGAGGCGCCAAGCTCCGCTTGCAACACCGGATCCGAAGCCGGTGTCACCGACGGCGTCTGGGTCGGCGACGGACTCGCGTTCGACGGCCCGGGCGTACGCGCCTGCGCGGTGCATCCCGTCAGCAGCAGGGCTCCGATGCCCAGCGCGCCCAGTGTCGCCGCGAACGAGCTCCGATTCATCAATGACCCCTTTCCCCGCGCCCAAACGGTCGCGGCTATGAGTCTACGTCGGCGAGCCTCAACGCTTCCTGCGGCAGGAACTCCCGTGCCCCGTCCACGGATTCGGCACCTCCCGCCGCATCCGGACCAGCCGTCGCCCAGGCATCGAGAGGGTCGACGGTGCTCGGCTCGTGGCCGGTCGCGTCGGCATCATCCGCGGGAGAGGAGGACGCCGCAACGACCACGCGAGTGAAGGCCGCGGTGCCCCAGGCCAGGTCGGGGCCGAGCGCCTCGGCCTCCACCTCGACTGTGGTGCCGTTTCGTTCCCCGCTGTCCCAGGCGCGAATCTTGAGTTTGCCCGTGGCGACGATGCGATCACCCTTCTTGACCGAGGCGATGGCGTTGTAGGCGAGTTGGCGGAAGGCGCTGATCGTGTACCAGTTGGTCTCGCCGTCGACCCATGCGTTCTTGGCCCTGCTGAAATGTCGCTGGCTCGATGCGAGCCGGAACGAGGTGATGGCAAGCCCGCCGCCTGTCACGAAATGTTTCGGATCTGTCGCGACCAGTCCGGTCACGGTGATGGTGTCGCTCATACAGGCCTCCCAATGCTGCAGTCGATGCCACGGATGTGGCGAACACGCGGTCACGGTCCGACACTCGTGCCAGTCACGCCGACACCGTGACCGCGCTGCACCGAGTGTGCACGGACTTCCCCGAGCGTCGGCGCCAGCCATCCGAATCTGGGAGTAAGACCCGTCGGGTCCCCCTTGTGCAGGACGGACGAACAGGCGCTCAGTCCATGGAGACGGAACCGGTCAGGTGACGATGTAGTCCGAATAGCTCTTGCGGATCTTGTTGACCTTGGGCAGGGCGACGGCCATGCAATAGCCCTGACCCGGATTCTTGGCGAAGAAGTCCTGATGGTACTCCTCGGCCCGGTAGAAGGCGCCGAGCGGCTCGATCGACGTGACGATCTCGCCGTCCCACCACTCGGATGCCCGATCGCGTGCTGCCTCGAACAGCTCCTTCTGAGCATCGTCGGCGTAGAACATCGCTGAACGGTACTGCGTGCCGACATCGGCACCCTGCCTATCGAGCTGGGTCGGGTCGTGCAGGGTGAAGAACACGTCGAGGATGACGCTCGACGGGATCGCCTCGGGGTCGAATTCGACCGCGACAGCCTCGGCGTGGCCAGTGCGACCCGTGCAGACCTGCTCGTAGCTCGGCGCGACGACCGCGCCGCCGGTATACCCGGAGACGACGTCGGAAACCCCTCTGAGCACGCGGTAGACCGCATCCAGGCACCAGAAGCAACCACCGGCCACGACAAAGGTTTCCACAGCTCTAGAGTAATCGCATGACCTTCGCTGCCGCTGAGAATCGCTACGACTCCATGGACTACCGTCGCACCGGTCGGAGCGGCCTTCTCCTGCCGGCCGTCTCGCTCGGGCTCTGGCACAATTTCGGCCACGAACGCGGCATCGACACCCAGCGGGCGATCCTGCGCCGCGCCTTCGACCTCGGCGTCACCCATTTCGACCTCGCGAACAACTACGGTCCGCCTCCCGGCTCAGCCGAGACCAATTTCGGCCGCATCCTCGCCGAGGACTTCCGCCCCTATCGCGATGAGATGATCGTGTCGAGCAAGGCGGGATTCGACATGTGGCCAGGCCCGTACGGCGAGTGGGGATCCCGCAAGTACATGCTCGCCTCGCTCGATCAGAGCCTCGGCCGGATGGGACTCGACTACGTCGACATCTTCTACTCCCACCGTCCCGATCCGAGCACGCCCGTCGAGGAGACGATGGGTGCCCTGGCGACAGCCGTGCAGCAGGGCAAGGCCCTCTACGTCGGCATCTCCAACTACGATCCAGAGCAGACCGTCGCCGCCGTCGCAGCGCTCGCCGAGCACAAGATCCCGCTGCTCATCCATCAACCGCGGTATTCGATGTTCGATCGGCACATCGAAGAGGGCTTGTTCCCGGTTCTCGACGATCTCGGCGTCGGCAGCATCGTCTTCTCTCCGCTCGCGCAGGGACTGCTGACGGATCGCTACCTCGACGGCACGATTCCGGCCGGGTCCCGCGCCGCCACGAGCCGGTTCCTCCCGCCCGATCGCGTCAGCGCGAGCTACCTCGAACGGGCCCGGGCGCTCGAGAAGATCGCGGTCGGACGCGGCCAGACCCTCGCCCAGCTGGCCCTGAGCTGGGTGCTGCGGCAGCCGACCGTGACAAGCGCCCTCGTCGGCGCGAGCAGCGTCGCGCAGCTCGAGCAGAACGTGGCCACTCTGAACGCCCCGGAGCTGACCCCGACCGAGATCGACGCGATCGAACCGCACGCCGTGCACGGCACCGGACTGGATTGACGGATTGGGCTATCTCTATGCCTTCCTGGCCGCGATCCTGTTCGGCACTAACGGCTCCGTCACGAAAGTCGTCATCGAGGCGGGGATCACCCCGGCTCAGCTGACGCTCTCGCGCGTGGCGTCCGTGACGCTCATCGCCGGAATCTGGCTGCTCGTGGCGAACCGAGCGGCATTCCGCATCTCGAAGCGTCAGCTCGGCATCATGGCCGTGCTCGGCGTCGTGGGCGTGGCCTTGCTGCAGTGGACGTACGCCGTCGCCGTAAGCCTGCTGCCCGTCGGCATCGCCCTGCTGCTCGAATATCTCGCCATCCTCGCCGTCGCGGTGATCGCCCGCATCGTCTTCAAGGAACACGTGAAAGCCAGGCTCTGGGTGGCTATCACCCTCGTGCTCATCGGCCTCGCGGTCGTCGCTCAGATCGGGCAGAGCACCTTGTCCTCGATGGGCGTCCTGTTCGCGGTCACGGCGGCGGCGACCCTGACCGTCTACTTCGTGGTCGGCGAACGGCAGGTCACGGCTTCCTCACCCATGACGGTCGCATTCTGGTCCATGGCATTCGCGACGGCGTTCTGGCTCGTCTTCAGCGGTTGGTGGCAGCTCGACCCGACGCTGCTGACGTCGCCGATCTCGCTCGGCGGCACCCTCTCGAACGTCGTGATGCCGCTCTGGGTTCCTGTGCTCTGGAATGCGGTGCTGGGCTCGTTCGCCCCCTTCCTGCTCTCGTTCCTCGCGCTCAAACACCTCACGGCGACCGCTGCCGGGATCACCTCCTCGTCCGAGGTGCTCTTCGCGTTCGGCGTCGCGTGGTTGTGGCTGGGCGAGGGGCTCGACGCCTCGCAGGCCGGAGGCGTCGCCCTCGTGACCGTCGGCATCGTGCTCGCTCAGACAGCGCGCGTGAACAAGGTGCTCGACCCGGATCTGGCCATGCAACAACTCGCGAAAATCGAGAAGCTGCCCTAGCCGCCCCGACTGTCGGTGGTCGGGCCTACCCTGGAGCCAAGACATCAGGGCCGGCTGAGACACGTAAGGAGCAGCATGTGACCATCGCACCTCTCACACCGATCCGACGCACGAGCGGCCTCGGCATCGCGACACCAGGGCTCGCCTTCGTCGCCGTGCGCGACGCACTCTGGCGCGTAGTCGCCACCAGCGGGGTCGTACTCGGCCACATCGAGCGCATCACGACTCCGGCCGGCGACCGCTTCGCCGCGCGGCTTGCACTCGGTGGCGGCACCCGCGCCATGCCGCTCGGCGAGTTCTGGAACGCCGCGGACGCCGCGGACTGCTTCGTCTGATCCGTTTTTCGCCGAGTTCTGGCGCGCCGGATGAACTCCCGAGCCGAGACGCCCTTCAGAGGTAAAGTGCGGCACATGCAGTGGTTGAATGACTTCATAGAGTGGATTTCCTCATCGGGCGCCCGTCCAGTCGTCTTCTCGGCCGCGGTGATCGTCGTCGCGATCATCGCATCGGGCCTGCTCGCCGCCTGGATCGCGCGCGGTGCCACCCGGCACCTCATCAAGCAACGAGATCGCGAGATCAAAGCGGCGACCATCGCCGCCCTCATCGACGCCGCGACGGAAGCCTCCGTCTGGAACTCGCTCACCCCGCAGGAGCAAGTGCTCTCGGATCGCGCTGTCGGCCAGGCTGACATCCAGGTGCGGATGCTCCCGATCCGGGGTGCCGCAACCGCTGCGAACTGGGCCGCTCACCAGCTTCACGAGTTCAAGCGCTCGTCCGCGACGTTCGGCTACCAGCTCGACCCCGCAGTCGCCGAGTTCCGCGATCGCCTCGTCGAGTGGCAACGCAAGCCCTCTCGTGCACGCAAGATCTTCCAGAACGATCTCGAGCGGTGGAAGCTGCAGAGCAACGAGCGGGAGACGTCGCTCCTCGCCGAGCAGGACGCCTGGGTGGCGCAGCAACACCACGAGCAGTTCGTCGACTCTCCGGCGATCGCCCCGATCGCGCCCGTGTCGCTCGGCGGCACCGCGCCCCTCCGTGGCGCCCCGTCGACGGAGACGCAGAGGCTGCTCGACGACGTCGACGCGATCGAGGCACGCCGTCAGACGACGACCGGCTCGACTGAGACAATCACGACGCCGTAGCTGCGGCGTTCAACGCCACCACCCGTCGAACATCGTCACGGGCACCTGACGTTTGTGCTCGGTCGCAAGGTACCGTTTCTCGATCGCCTCCGCCGTCTCTTGCGCGATGTCATTGCCTTCCAGGTAGTTGTCGATGTCGGCGTAGACTAGCCCCAGGTTCGCCTCGTCCGTCTGCCCAGGATCCTCGTCGAGCAGATCCGCCGTCGGATCCTTGAGGAAGAGCCGTTCCGGCGCGCCGAGCTGCCGCAACAACTGTTTGCCCTGACGCTTGGTGAGGCCGGTGAGCGGCAGGATGTCGGCGCCGCCGTCTCCGTACTTGGTGAAGAAACCTGTGACGGCCTCTGCGGCGTGGTCGGTTCCGACGACGAGATAACCGCTCTGCCCCGCGATCGCGTACTGGGCGATCATCCGCGCGCGCGCCTTGACATTGCCCTTGGCGAAGTCGGACATCTCCGCACCGACTGCATCGGCATACTCCGCCTCGAGTCCGTCGACGCCGCGCTGGATGTTGAAAGTCATGAGCTTCTGAGGGCGGATGAACCGCAACGCGAGCTGCGCGTCGTCCTCGTCATGCTGCGCCGCGTATGGCAGCCGCACCGCGACGAAGTCGGCTTGCGTGCCCGCCTCGGCGAGTTCATCGACCGCCAGCTGGCACAGCCTGCCCGCGAGGGAGGAGTCCTGTCCACCGCTGATACCGAGGACGAAGCCGCGCGCACCGGTCCTGAGCAGATAGTCCTTGAGGAAGTCGACGCGGCGGTGCACCTCGGCGGCCGCATCGATCGAGGGGGAAACGTGCAATTCGGCGATGATTCGCGCCTGGAGGTCTCGCATCCCTCGAATCTATCGTGCCTCCGGCCCACCTACACGACCGGTGTTCCGGGGATCGCTATGCTGGCGATGTTACCGATGTTACCGCCGAGGACGCCACGATCCCTGATGGGTATTGGTGCGCTGGTATGCCAGCCAGACGAGCGGCTACGACGAGCGAGTCCGAAGTTCCAATACCATCCATTTGGCTGCATGTCGGAACTTCGGACATCGGGTGCCCCATACTAGACAACGTTCGAAAGTCGTCCCGTGCCCTGAACGCCTTGATTTCTCGGGCAAAGGCCGGGATCGAACTGGACCGTGTGCCGGGCACCTACACCCAGATTACTGACCCACGAGGACGTGTGGTCGCCGCGATTGAGAAGGTTCAAAACCCGGTCACCCCGCAGATGGCTGTCGACATGGTCGCCCGCTACGAGGCTGGTGCCTCGATACGCGAGGTCGCTGCAGCGTTCAACGTGCATCGCGAGACGGCGGCTCGTCACCTGCGATCGGCGGGAGCTCAACTGCGCAAGGCGGGCTTGACCAAAGATCAGACAGCTCGAGCCGAGGTGCTCTACTTGTCCGGCCAGACGCTCGCACAGGTTGGCGAGAAGTTCGGCGTCTCGCAGGGAACGATCGGCCGGTGTCTTCGAGAGCGTGGTGTGGAGCTTCGCCAGCCGCTGGTCCGCGCGCATGGCTCGGCCTGAAGCCTGTCGCTAATCCTTGGAGTGGTCCTGTCCTGCTCCTGTCGCGAAAAGGTCCGGATGCAACACATCGTCTTCTCCAAAACGGTATCTGTTGCGGAGAACCTCGATGATCTTAGGACCGTTCGGAGTTCGTGCATGCGATTGCAGACCGTACGAAGGAAGAACGAGGAGAGCCGCGAACTCCAACATGCTCTCGAGCCTCTCTCGCGTGAATGAGTCTCGTGGCAGTTCAGGATCCGACGGCAACTCTTCACGCCGAATAAGTTCGTTTGCACGATGTTGTTCGGCGGGTGGAGTATCTAGTCGAAGCTCAATACCTTCCCACGCTGGTCGAGCGTTTCCCACGATGGTGGTGATCGCCATCATAAGTTGCCAGTCCAGCCAGCCGTCGTCCTTCAAGGAGAGCAGATCTCGACTCACCACGGGATCTGCTGCCAGCCGGGGAATCGTGAAGCGAGCAATTGGCAGCGTTCTGTCGTATCGGAGCTGGATGTTCTCCAGTGACTCTTCGCGGTTGTAGCGGGGTGAGAGGCCTTGGCGGGTTCGAAGGGACTGGTGGACGACTGGCTCCTTACGAGGAATATCACTGCCTATCGGCCCTTCGGTGAGTTTGGCGATGGCTGTAACTTCTTCGTCAGACAGGAAATCTGCTGCCTCATCGTATGGTCGTCCTCCGCTCAGCTTATGGCTTAGCCCTCGCTCGAACGCTTTACGGACATGTTCGAAGAACTCGTCTTGGTTGAGCAGCGTGTGTTCAAGGAGAGCTCCTGCCACGATGCTGACTAGGTCAGGGAGGAAGTCGGTCTCATCTATGTCCTGAACCGGGGCCAGATGAACGATCCACCTGCTTACGGAGTTGTCTGGCAGACGTTCGCCCCCTTGACCCGTCGCAGTTCCGTCGAGGCGAACTTCAATATCGAACCGTCTCTGCTTTAACGTTTGAGCATTGCGTGGTTCCCTGGTTCAACGTTGGACAGACGGGCTACCGAGAAAAGCACTGGCGCTTGAAAGGAAGGTCGACCCGTGAAATCCGAGTCCTCAACGATCCCCCGGCGGCACCGGACGGCGATACTCAGCCTCCTCGCCCTCGTCCTCGCGATGATGACGGTGCCGCTCGGCGCCGCCTCCTCCGCGACGGCGGCCGCCGACGGGCCCTGCGACATCTACGCCGCAGCCGGTACCCCCTGCGTCGCGGCGTACAGCCCGGCGCGAGCCCTCTACGCGAGCTGGGTCGTGCTCATCGCGATCGTCGTCGCGATGCTCGTGGCCTGGATCCTGCGCACCTCGCCCGGCACCGGCAATCAGATCGCGATCTCGGCGATGCTCGTGCTCGCGCTCGGCTCCTCCAGCCCCGAATACGCGTTCGCCCGCATCGTCGAGACCCTGATCGGCGTCGCGATCGGCATCATCGTCAACGCGCTCATCGTGCCACCCGTGCTCGTCGCGCCCGCGCGCCGTGACCTCGGGCTGCTCGGGCACGAGCTGGCCGCGAGCCTCGACCGCCTGGCCGACGCGCTGCCCGAGCCGTAGACGCCCGCCCGGCTGCAGAGCTGATGCTCGAGGTCCGTCTGCTGCGGCCGATGAAGAACGTCGCCGAAGCATCCATCGCCGCCGGCGAGGAGTCGCTCACCCTCAATCCCCCGTCGCTCCACGCACCGGGCCGAGCTGCGCGAGATGCGGATGCTGGTCGACCGGCTCGCCCCGATCGTGACGCAGACGATCGGCATGACGCGCGCCTACTTCGACCACTACGACGACTCCATCGGCGAGGAGCCCGTGGTCGCCGCCATCGCGGAACAGCTCTCCCCGCGATGAAGAGCGCGACCATGGTCAGCCCGGAAGCGTTAGCGGCCACCCCGCGTTCGGCTGTCTCTCTGCCAGGGTGTCGAGCCCTCGGGCGCTCGGTCACGCCGGCTGTCCAGCGTCGAAGTAGGTAATGAGCTCGGGGTCCAGCAATGGCACTGGCAACAGACCGCCATCAGCGCGGATCGAAGCCGTCGCCTGCAGCGCAGCGGCGACCGCCTGCCGCGCGGCGATTGGTGAGGTCAGGGTCGGGGCGCCGTCTTGCGCGAAGGCGACAAACTCCGTGATCATCTGGGCATCCGCAGCGCCGTGTCCGCCCGCAGCCCCGTGTTCGCCCGCGGGGACCAGGTACGTCTCGTCGGGCGGAGCTGCGGTGCCGTGCCGGCGGTTCCATAGCCGGATCTCGGATCCTGGTGTGTCGCCGAGGTTCTCCAGACGCCCCTCCGTCCCTATCACGGTGTAGTTGCGCCAATAGTCCGGCGTGAAGTGGCATTGCTGATACGAGCCGAGTACTCCATTGTCGAGCACCAGGTTGACCTGCGAGATATCTTCGACGTCGACGATCGGATTGAGGCCGGTGGTGGCGGTGGGTGGCCAGTTGTTGAGGCTGAACCACTCGTCCATCCGCTCCGCGCTGTGGTCCCGTCGGTCGTCGATCGCCCCGTACACGGCAAGCGCGCCAACCCCACTCACGCGCGTCGAGTATCCGCCTGCCAGCCAGTGGATGATGTCCAGGTCGTGCACCCCTTTCTGGAGCAGCAACCCGACAGACCGCGACCGGTCGGCGTGCCAGTCCTTGAAGTAGTAGTCGCCACCGTTGCCGACGAAATGCCGGCACCAGATCGCCTTGACCTCCCCGACCCGGCCGTCGGAGATGAGTTCGCGCATCAACGTGATCACCGGCATGTGGCGCATGTTGTGCCCCACGTACAACCGGGAACCGGTGCGACGGGCGGTTTCGAGGATGCGATCGCAGTCATCAAGCGCGATCGCGACCGGCTTCTCGCAGAACACTGCGACCCCAGCCTCCAAGGCCGGGATGGCGGCGGCGGCGTGCAGATGGTCGGGGGTCAGCACCATGACGGCGTCGATGCCAGCGGCGAGGAGTTCCACGGGGGTCGCCGTCACGACCGCGTCCGGGAACGCCGCGGACGCCTCCTTTCGTGCCCGTTCGGCGGGGTCGTACACAGCGACCACACGGGAGCCGGAACCGGGACGATGGGCCTCACGGGCGAGCGAACCCCGGTTGCCAAAGCCGACGACGCCGATCCTCAGGTCTGTCATGGGTTCAACTTTCTCGCGGAGGGCAGTAGAAGGGCACGGCGGAAGTGTAGGTGCCCGTGCCTCAATGTCTTAGACGATGAGGGAGGCCGCGTTGGTCACAGCCGTGCCAGTCACGATCGGGGTCAGGTCGACATCGCGCCCGTCGATGCGGAAGGAGTACCTGCCGGTTTGCTCGATGACGGAGGTCTCCTGCATGTACCGAGTCAGGTGCTGGCGCTCGGTCTTGTTCAGCCAGGCGATCGGGTCGGAGGTCGACCGGAACTCCAGGATGGCGGCCGTGTCGCGCAAGGCTTGCCGTTCGGCGTCGTCGAGGAGGTTCCGGGAGCTTCGGAAGTAGACCGCGTCGGGGTCGACCTCGTAGAGCCGCTTCATCCAGGTCCTGTTGATGGACGAGACGATGGAATTGCGTGCCCCTACACCGGAGGGATCACCGACCCGCTCTGCATTGTCCCAGAACGCGCCGACGTCCGGTCCGACCCGGGCGCCGTCGAAGACGCCGACACTGGGGATCATTGGCACGCCGCATCCCAGCATGTACACCGAGTCCCCGACCACGGAGCGGATGTGCTGCACCGCGTCGCGATAGACGGCCTCTCTGTGGAGCGGGATGCTGCGCTGTCCCGCCACCGCGCCGGCGTACATGAAGTCCAGTTTGAGGTAGCGGTACCCCCAGCCGACGAGCCTCTCGAAAACCTCGCGCAGGTGATCCTTGACCTCGCCCTGAGTCGTGTCGAGGGAGTAGTAGTGCGAACCCCAATTATGCCCGGTGATCAACGGGCGCCCGTCGTCCCCTTGCACCAGCAGGTCGGGACGGCTGCGCGCGAGCTCGGAGCCGGGCAACGCAATCAAGGGCGCCAGCCAGAGGCCAGGCGTGAACCCGGCGCCGTCGATCGTGCGCGCAGTCGCCGCCATCCCAGACGGGAAACCGGGCCCAGCGACCCAGTCGCCGACGATCGGCTCCCATCCGTCGTCGAGCTGGAACACGTCGAACGGATAGCCGGCAAGATCGGCGACGGTCCGGGACACGAGCTCTTCGTCGATCCCTTCGAAGTACGAGTACCAGCTGCTCCATACGGTACCCGCGCGGCCGGTGCGCCGACCGAGGCGTTGCGACACGAGGTCCGCGTAGTCGGCGAACACCTGCCGCTCCGGCCCATAAGCGACGAACCAGTCGGCGGTGTCGTCCTCGGCACGCCCCCACAGCACGTTGCGGTCGGCTCCCACGCGCGGGGATCCGAGGCCGAGGGCGCCGAGCAGGAGGACGTCACCGTCGCTGCCCGCGACGGCTCCGACAGCCGACCCGGAATGACTGTGTGGCGTCTCGTTGGCCGCGTCATCCGCGGTCAGTAGCCGATTCGGGCTGTTCTTGATGCCGATGGTCTCACTGTCGGTACGCGCCCATCCCGACGGGCTCCAGGAGTTCCAGCCGTGGCGGTAGAACTCGGTGTCACCAAAGGGATGCAAGAGCGCAACGGGACCGGCCGGAACGACGAACCCGTTCGACACCGCCTCCGGTTGCCCCACAACGTTGGCCGGGATGCGGAGCCCGGCGAAATCGAAGGTGTACTGCATGCTCAGCTTTCTGGGAGAAAGGCCGTCGGGCGGGTCGGACGGACGGGGCGGCCCAGTGGACGCCCCGTCCGTGTACTACTTGAACAGCGCGTTGACCTGATCGTTCGCCTTGCCCAGCGCGGGCTTTGCGTCCTGCTGGCCGAGGGCGACGCTCTGGATCGCGTCCTGCACGATCTGGCTGATCTCGGTGCCGTGGTAGGTGATCGGGATGATGAACGTGCCGTCTTTGGCCCGCTGCTCGTCGAGGAAGACTTTGGCGTTCAGGCCGTCCTTCTCGCGCACCTCAGCAGACTTCTCCGAAGCCTCCTTGATGGCCGGGAAAACGACGCCGGTCGCGGCTACCGTGTTCTGGCAGTCCGCGGAGGCGAGATACTTGACCCACTTCCACGCCTCGTCCTTGTGTTTGCTTCCCGCGTAGATAGCGTCGGACAGTCCGTTGATCGCGGACTTCCTGCCCTCCGGGCCGACCGGGAGCGGGGCGAACCCGAACTGGTCGGTCTTGCCCTTGTACGCCGAGAGGTTGAACGAGCCAAGGGTGGTCAGAGCCCCGCCGTTGTTGGCGAGCACCTCGGAGCGCGCAAGCGTCGATTGGACGTCGAGCTTGGGCGCGTAGCCCTTGTCGGCGAGGTCAGCGAGCCACTGCACGGTCGCGGTGAGCTTGGGATTGTCGTAATGGAACTTCGTGCCGAAGGGGTTCTTGTCCGCGTAGGTCCACCCGTTGGAGTACGCGAAGTTGCCCCAGCCGTTCTGGCCTTGCGATCCGTCGGCCCACTCTGGCAGGAAGCCGTAGACCTTGACGTTGTTCTTGTCGAACGCGGGATCGAGACCATTGTGGCCGTTCTTGTCGACGGTCAGCTTGGCGATGGTCTGCTCGAAGGTGCCGCCGTCCTGCGGGTTCCAGGTGAGGCCGGCCAGCGACGCCTCGTCGATGCCCGCGGCCTTGAGGTCGGCCTTGTTGTAGACGAGCCCCATCGTGTCCCAGTCCTTCGGCAGACCGTACCGGGCGTCCCCGACCTTCCAGAGGTCCGCGAGGCCGTCGACGTACTGACCGAGGTCGATTTTGTCCCTCTCGACCATCGGTTGGATGTCCACGATCTGCTTGTCCTGGACGAACTGCGGGTAATACGAGGCCTGGTCCACCCACACGTCCGGGGCGCTGCCGGCGGCAATCTGGGTTGAGAGATTCGTCCAGTACTGGCCCCAGGCCGACTGGCTGATCTTGATGGTGATGTTCGGGTTCTCCTTGGTGAACTGCTCGGCGCACTGCTGGTAGGCGGGCACCTGCGTGTCGTCCCACATCCAGTACTGCAGGGTCACCTTGTCATTCGAGCCGGACCCGCCGGACGAACACGCGGTGATTCCGGTGAGCAGTGCGGCGGCGGCGGCGATGGCGGCGACGCGACGGACGTTGGTCATTGGTTTCTCTTTCTGTATGAATGGTGCATCGGGATGGGCGGTTCAGACGGTGGGGCTGGTCATTTGATGCCGGTGAAGTTGAGCGACTCGACGATGCGGCGGCCGAGGAAGACGAG
Organism: Luethyella okanaganae; assembly: GCF_042660285.1. Lineage (NCBI taxonomy): Bacteria > Bacillati > Actinomycetota > Actinomycetes > Micrococcales > Microbacteriaceae > Luethyella > Luethyella okanaganae. The sequence continues at coordinate 908,891 of NZ_JBHSTP010000001.1, read as the reverse complement.
CAGAATAAGGACAGGGATGACCGACAGCGTCGAGCCGGCCATCAGCCCGGTCCAGTCGGGCTGGGTGTTGGGCGACTGCTGCAGGTATACGCCGAGGGCGACGGTCATCGTTCGCACGCTCTCGTCGCGCCCGATGAGCAGCGGCCAAAGGTAGTCCTTCCACGCCCAGACGACGGTGATGAGGCCGATAGTGATGAGCGGGCCACGGCTCATCGGGAGGGCGATGCGCCAGAAGACCTGAGCCTTGCCTGCTCCGTCGAGCATCGCCGCCTCCTCCACGTCCACGGGGATGTTGAGGAAGAACTGGCGCAGGAAGAACAGCGCGAACGGCGTCATGAGAAGGCTCGGTGCGACCATCCCGAAGATGTCGTTGAGGAGGCCCAAGTCGCGGACGAGCACGAAGTTCGGTAGCAGCGTGAAGATGCCGGGGACCATGAGCGCGGCGATGAGGATGGCGAACAGGACGTTGCGTCCCGGGAAGCGGAGCCGCGCGAACGCGTATCCTCCCATCGCGCAGAACAGTGTCTGGAAGAACCCGATGAGCGCGCAGTAGATGATCGAGTTCCACAAGTAGAGGAGGAAGTTGATGGAGGCACCGGATCCCCCGGCGGCCTGATCCTGAGCGGGAGAGAGGAAGCCGAGCACGCGCGCGAAGTTGATCAGGGTTGGGCTGCCGGGGAAGAGCGCACCAGAGTCCCTGATGACGTCGGCGGCGGGCGTCAGGGCTGTCTTCAGCATCCAGTAGAAAGGGAACAGGGTCAGGACGAGGGAAATGATCAGGACCGTCCAGCCGAGGGCGCGGCCGATCGAGAAGCGGTGGCGGGTCGCGTCGTGTGTGGGCCGGGAGGGCTGCTGCGTGGTGGGGAGGATGGGGGTTGCCGGTTGTGTCATGGTCATGCGATGTCCCTAGGCGAGCTGGGATTCGGAGGCGCGGAGGAGGCGCAGTTGGACGGCCGTGGGAACACCGAGGATGATCACCAGGACGATGGCCATGGTCGCTGCGTAGCCCATGTGGAAGAAGGTGAACGCTTGTTGGTAGATGTAGTAGTAGATGACCCGTGTCGCGTTGACCGGGCCTCCCTTCGTGGTGATTGCTACCGTGTCGAAAATCTGGAACGAGCCGATCAGCGAGACGACCAGCACCAAGGCCATCACCGGGCGGAGCAGCGGCAGTGTGATACGGGTGAACAGGCGCCACTCTCCCGCGCCGTCGAGTGAGGCGCTCTCGTACAGATCGGCGGGGATCTGCAGCATCCCCGCATAGAACAGCAGCGCCGTGTAGCCGGTGAAAGCCCACGTGTTCACGATCGAGATCGTCGGGATCCCCAGGGCTGGGTTGGTGAAGAACCCGATCGCGGGCAGTCCCATCGCAGTGATCAGGTGGTTGACGAATCCGAGGTTGGTGTCGAGCAGCCACAGCCAGACCAGCCCGACGGTGACGTTGGGCACCAGCCACGGCAGCAGCAGCGTGGTGCGCAGCATCACTGAACGGGTGAGCCGGTGCATGAGCGCGGCGAGGAGCAGCGCGAGGACGGTCTGCGTCGTCACGTTGACGAGCACATAGGAAAGCGTGACGCCCATCGAGTTCCAGAACTCCTTATCCTGGAGCACGGCGGAGTAGTTCTCCAGGCCGACGAACGCGGGGTCGCCCAGGAGGCTGTAGTCCGTGAAGGACCACCACACCCCGCGGACCGTCGGATACAGGTAAAAGACCGCGAATCCGATCAGGACCGGAGCGATGAAGAGCCAGGCGACTCGGCGGTCGTCCCTCCGCCGCCGCACCGCCGGCGCGCCACCCATCCGATGCGTGGCTCTCCGGAGCAAGACTGTCATGGCATCCTCTCAGCGCCACCGGTGCACCGCCGTCGTTAGCGCGACAACGGTGGCGCGGCGCGCGCGCGATTCGCGGGCCGTCGGTTCGTTCATCCGCGGTAAAGTCGGGTGGACAGGTTAATTATGCAAGTTGGCGTTATAAAGCACAAGAGTGAGGATGAAAGTGACTCGAGAGGCCCTTATTCGCGGTATCGAACCGGTCATGGGCAGCCGCTCTCTGCTGCGGCGCATGAACTCGTGGGGCATCCTGCGCGCAGTGCTGGAGCACCCCCAGACCATGCGCGATCTCGCCGCAGAGTCGGGCCTATCCCGCACAGCCATCGATGCAATCATCAGCGACCTGACCGATGCCGGCTGGGTCGTCGCGTCGGATAGCGCCCCCGCGGGCCGCCTGGGACGGCCGGCCGCCACCTATCGGCCAGCTCCCGGGCTCGGCCACTTCCTTTCGCTCGACATCGGCGCCAACCACATCTACGCCGTCGTCACCGACCTGACCGGTCACGTGCGCGGGCACCGTGCGGAGACGACGGCGGAATCGGAAGCCGCAGAGACCCGGATCGCGACGGCGCTCCGAGCCGGAGACGACCTGCTGGATGAACTCGAGCTGACGCGGGCCGACCTCTGGGTGGTCACCATCGGCTCCCCAGGCGCCATCAGCACCACGGGGCAGGTGCTACACTTCGGCGGCACCGGCATGCCGGGGTGGATCGGGCTCGACCTGCGCGAGCGGTTCCGGCGCGAGTACGAAGCGGCCGTCCTGATCGAGGGGGATGTCGCCCTCGGAGCCCAAGCGGAGCTTGCGATCGGAGCGGCCCACGGCCATACGGACGTCGTATATGTCCTCTGCGGTGCACGAACCAGCGGCGCCTCCATCGTGAACGGGCGGGTCCACCGCGGCGTCCACGGCGCAGCGGGCATCGTCGGCGAGATGCCGGAAATGCGCTGGGCGGAACTGAACGAACGGTACGGAGCCGCGGTCCTGGGAAGCCCACGTCCCAGCCGGGAACGGGTCTTCGACCTGGCACGCTCTGGGGACCCCGCGGCGGTCGAGGCCGTACGGGAGTTCGCTGACGACTTGGCCACCGGTGCGGCCGCGATGACTCTGGCGCTGGATCCGGAGCTGCTGGTGGTCGGCGGCGGCAGTTCGCCAAGCGCCGACATCTTCCTCCCGCGGTTCGAGGAGTCCCTGCGGTCGATTGTGCCGCTCGCGCCGACCGTTGTTGCCTCCACGCTCGGCTCCGAGGCCGTCGCGATGGGCGGGATCAGCCTCGCCGCAGACCATCTCACCGCCGTGCTCGACGGAGCTGCCCGCGAGCGCGAGTCGTTCCCGAACCCGGCGGAGACGCAGGAGTTGCTTCGAGGCTGAGAGGCGACGGCCCTGGGTGCGTGTGCATTCCAGGGCCGCCGTCATGGTCAGTCAGTGGTGACGCGATCGATGTCGGGCGCCCAGTTCGTTGGGTTCGCGATCGTGATCATGTGTCCGCCGCCAGAAGGGATGGCCAGGTTCACTACGGACATCGTTCCGCCCATGAACATGATGCGTTCGAGTCGGGCTGCGATGTCGGGATAGCACCGGATCAACAGCGCGACGTTCGTGAGAGGGCCGAGGGCCAGGAGGGTCACCGGTTGCGGTGAGGTGAGGATCGTGTCTCGCATCAACTCGATCGCGTGCGGTGGGGACGCATGTTCGCCCGTGCGACGGAGTTGTATGCCTCCAAGGCCGTCCGTCCCGTGGAATCCGTGCGCAGGCCGGGTCTGACCCAGTAGGGGCCCGGACGAGCCGCGCCCGATGGGCGGCGGCGACGCCAACCCTAGAGCGTGGAGCACGGTGGCGGTGTTGGATACCGCGTTGTCGACGCTCGTGTTCCCCGCGACACAGGTCACCGCGAGCAGCCGCACTGCCGGCTCTTGTGCGAGGAAGGCGAGCGCGAGGGCATCGTCGAGTCCGGTGTCAACGTCGACGATCACGGGAACGGGGGCCGATCGAGTCGCGGGATTCGGCATCGTCACCAGCTCCCCACCTGGAACAGGTGCAGCGGCGAGTTGGGGTATGCGTCTGTGGCGGTGGCCTCTGCGAGGTCCGCGAGCAGCACTTCTCGGATGTCCCGGTAGCGCTCGTCGTACGCCAGGTTGTTTTGCTCGTCGGGATCCTCGATGAGATCAAACAGCTGCTCCCCGCCGCCGGCGAGGTGACGCGTGTACCGGTAACGTGTGGTCCTGATGGTGCGCGCCCAGCTGCGCGGCGACGCCTCCACATGGCTGTTGTTGGATTGGATGAACACATGAGACCGCGCCATATCTTCGTCCTTCCCCGTGGCGACCGGGACCAACGAACGGCCGTGCAGCATCGGCATCCCCTCGGTATCTGCCGCTCCCCATACGGGCAGGGCGGGAGCCGGTAGCCCGGCCCAGTGATAGATCGTCGCGGCAATATCCGTGTGCTCAGCCAGTTGCCGGTAATGGCCCGGTCGTACTCCGGGCATCCCAATGACGAGGGGAATGCGGATACACGGGTCGTAGTGGCGTTCCCATTTGCCGAGCAGTCCGTGGTCATGCAAGAGCTCACCGTGATCGGACGTGAAGATGAAGAGACAGTTCTCCAGTCGGCTTGCGCGCGCGAGCGCTTCCCGTACTCTGCCGAGTTCGTGGTCAAGGTGTGCGAGGTCGGCGAAATAGAGTGCCCGCTCTCGCCTCCAATCTGCGATCTCGTAGCTGGGCTCCGCGTAGCGCGGCTGTTCGTAGTAAGGGATCGGGGCGTTCTTCCATTCCGCCGAGGTCGGCTCCGGGATCGCATCGATGTTGACCAGATCGACGTACTCCGCGGGTGGTGAGAACGGATTGTGCGGTTGGATGTAGCTGATCTGCGCGAAGACATCGCCCTCGGCTGTGTCCAAGAACTCACAGGCTCGATCGGTGATCCACGCCGTTTGGGACACGTCGGCGGGGAAGGGGAGTTCGTAGGCCTCTCGGGTGCTTTCCGGGAACAACGCCTGGGCGGCAATGATCTCCGCCCGGAGATCTTCCCGCGCCGGTCCGTACTCCCGGAGTTCGGGGACCATCGTCATCCATAGGTGGACTGCGCCGCCTGATAGTGCTCTGGATGGTTCGCCTTGACCCAGTCGAGCCATTCACCGGCGCGCGAGTCTTCGGTGTTACACACGATGTCGAAGCCGTATGGCCGGTAATCCGGGGCGAGGGTCTCAATCTGTGGCGTAAAGTGCAGCTTCCCGAAAGCACCGGTGCACCATCCCGCACCCTGAAGAGAATGCAGGGTTCGAGATCCGCGACCAGATTGCGTGGCTGCACACCACCGGGATGCCCAAGAGCATGGATCTCTCGCACGCGATCGATAAGCACCAGGGCGTGCAGCGCACGGATCGGATCGTGCAGCAGAGCGAGCACGAGGGCGTTCTCGGCGCAACCCGCACCGTGCTCTCGAGAGGCACCCCGGTCACCGAGGACGCTGCACGGTGGGAGGGATGGGGCACCGCACTGCGTCCCGCGTTCGAGCCGATCATCATCGCCCGCAAACCCCTCGACGGCAGCATCGTCGGCAACGTGCTCGAGCACGGCGTCGGCGGGATCAACATCGATGGCACCCGCTTCGCAGGCGATCGGTGGCCCACGAATGTGGCGTTTGATGCGGCGCAGGCTGATGCGCTGGATGTGCTGACGGGGACGTGGCAGGAGGGGTCGTTGTCGCGGAAGTTCCCGATCTTCCGGTTCGAGCACAAACCCTCTCCGGGCGAACGTCCTCGCGCCTACGGCATCTCGCACACGACAGTGAAACCCCTCGCGCTGCTGCGATGGCTGGTCACGCTCGTCACCCCGGTCGGCGGGGTCGTGCTCGAACCGTTCGCCGGATCCGGGACGACCGTGGAGGCGGCAGCAGCCGCGGGGTTTCGCGTGGTGGCGATCGAGAAGAACACTGACTATCTCCCGCTGATCCGCTCACGCATGGAGCAGTAACCGCTCGCATCGACCTCTCACGCACCGCACCGGTTCGGGCGGTGCCCTCGGCAGGAATCGAACCTGCGACCAAGAGATTAGAAGGCTCCTGCTCTATCCGCTGAGCTACGAGGGCTGACGCATTTCCACGATACCGTAGGCGCTCCTTGTCCCGGTCATACCGCCTTCGCGGCAGCCACGAGCACCTGACTGAGCGTCGGCACGCCCGTCGCACGGAAGACCTCGGTTCCGCCGGCGTCCACCACGACGACCGTCGGCGTGGAGCGGATGTGGGCCGCCTCGGCGACATCCGTGTGACGCGCCACGTCGAACTCGACGACGGACGCAACGGGAACGAGGCGAGCCGCCTCGGCCAAGACCCCTCGGGTCTGCAGGCACGGCTCGCAGAAGGCCGAGGTGAAGAGCACGAATTCCATGGCCTTAGCGGGGCTCCGCCGCGATGGCCGTTCGGAGAATGCGGGGTGACCAACTCATGCTCTCAAGTGTACGGATCGCGAAATCCTCACGGCGGGTCTCCGAGAGCAGTCGGCGCCACTTCCACGCGGTCGCGGTCGGAGAAGCCACGTCCGAATTCCGCGAGCGCGCCTCCTCTCGGCGCCGAATGCTTGGGTCATGCACATCTCCGAGACCTCAAGCCCGAGGCGAGAGCAGTGACGATCGAGACGTTCGTGGCGCTCATCGCCTTCTTGTTCCCCTTGGCATACAGCCCCGGACCCGGAAACACGTTCTTCGCCGCGATCGGAGCGTCGAAAGGGCTCCGCCTCGCCATCCCCGCACTGGCCGGCTATCACGTCGCGACGTTCGTGGTGACCGCGGCGATCGGACTGGGGCTCGGCATGACAGTGCTCAACGAGCCGGTCTTCGCCAAGATACTCAGTGCGATCGGATCGTGCTATGTGCTCTGGCTCGGCATTCAGTTTCTCCGCGCAGCCCGCGCCAAGAGCTCGGGCGAAGCCCGCCAGGACTCGCCTGCTCCGGGACTGGGTTTCAAGGACGGCGCCGTCGTTCTCCTTCTCAACCCGAAGGCCTATTACATCATCGGGCTGCTGTTCACGCAGTTCCTGCACCCAGATGACGAGCGGCTCTGGCAGGTCTTGAGCATCACCACGGTCTTCACTCTCAACAACCTCCTCGCCTTCATCGCCTGGGCGCTCGGAGGCGCCGCTCTCACACATCTGTTCCGCGGCGCCAACGCGGGAAAGTGGATCGACTACGTATTCGCCGCGAGCCTCATCGGCGTAGCCATCTGGATGGCCGTGCCACTGTTCGCCTAGAGTGCGGGACGACCGATGCGTCGGCGCGCTTGCTCATGAGACCACGGGGAACGTCAGACCGATCCTGGCCGAACATCGTGTGTTGGAGCTCCTGGCTGGATGAGATTCCAAACTCGCGTCACCCGCTGAGATCGTTGCTATTCCGGGCGAAGGCTGGACGGCAAAACGGTCGAGATCCAATCGAACAGTTGACCGCGGGCTAGCCTGCCGCGTGGATGTGAGGCCGTGTTGGAAAGCTGCGACGCGACCTCACGTCGTGTGAAACTCGACTACTGATCGGAAGTCGTGAGGTGGGACTGACACCAGTTGAGAACGGACACGACATCGTCGGCATCCGTGACGTCCCATTCGTCAACAATCCAGGCCTCAGTCAGATTGCCCTTCGTCCAGGATCGAATTCGGCATCGAACCGGCGCGCCGGCAGCGCGACTCCGAGAACGCAGGGTGACCAACTCATGCTCTCAGGTGTACGGATCGCGAAATCTTGGCGGCGGGCGGATGACGAATGCCGTGTTCCCAACCCGTCGGCACGGCCACTGGGGATGATCGAGACGTGAGCGTCACAGTCTGGAAACGTTTCGTGGCCGTCGGGGACTCGATCAGCGAGGGCCTCTGCGATCCTGCGCCGACGACGCTCGGCACCACCCCGGGGCCTGAATGGCTCGGCTGGGCCGACCGGCTCGCCGTCATCCTCGACGGCTCCGCCCACCTCAGCGGGCGGGAGATCGAGTTCGCGAACCTCGCGGTTCGCGGACGACGCATCGAACACGTCGTCACCGACCAGATCCCCGCCGCGATCAGGCTCGGAGCCGACCTCGTCTCGGTCATGGTTGGTGGAAACGACCTCATGAGCGCCAAAGCCGACCCCGACAAGCTGGCCGCACACCTCGAAGACGGCATCGTCAAGCTGCGGGAATCCGGAGCGGACGTGCTGCTCGCGAACTGCTTCGACCCACAGTTCGCATTCTTCCTCAAGCCTCTCCGCGGGCGGGCGGCCGTTTTCAACGCGAATATCTGGAGCATCGCGCGTGCCCATGGCGCGACCGTGCTCGATCTGTGGGGCATCGAAGAGTTTCGGCAGACATCGATGTGGGCGGCTGACCGGGTGCACCTCAGTGCCGAGGGCCACCGCCTTCTCGCCTCGCGGGCCGCGCACTCCCTCGGTGTGCCGTACGCCGAGGTGGCCGCGCGCAGCCTTCCGCCCGTGAGCAGTCTAGCCGTCGACCGCGACACCCACACCGTCGCGCAATGGTTCCGCCGCTACGCACTCCCCTGGATCGTCCGACGCGTGCGTCGGGTCTCAACCGGCGATGGCATCTCACCAAAGCTCCCGCATCCGGCTTCGGTCAGGGCCCACCACTAGAATCGCAGCATGACGAACTCGAGCGACCGTCTGGTCTGGATCGACTGTGAAATGACGGGTCTCAACCTCGAGGTCGACGAATTGGTTGAGATCGCTGTGGTCATCACCGACTACGACCTCAACCTCATCGATGACGGTTTGAGCATCGTGATCAAACCGGATTCCTCGGCACTCGAGTCCATGAACGACTTCGTACGATCCATGCACACGGATTCAGGCCTCATCGAGGAGATCCCCGACGGTGTGAGCGCTGCCGAGGCCGAGTATCAGATACTGGAATACGTGCTCAAGCACGTTCCTGCCGAACAGAAGGCGCCACTGGCAGGCAACACGATCGGCACCGACCGCATGTTCCTCTCCAAATTCATGCCGCGTCTCGACGCGCATCTGCACTATCGCAACGTCGATGTCTCGTCGATCAAGGAACTCGCCCGCCGCTGGTATCCCCGGGTGTACTTCAACGCGCCGGCCAAGGACGGCGGACACCGTGCGCTAGCCGACATCCTCGAATCGATCCGTGAGCTGGACTACTATCGTCGCGCGGTGTTCGTGGCCGACCCCGGACCGACGACGGAGCAGACACAGGCCATCGCGGCGACCGTGCTGGACGAGTTCGACTCCCGAATGTAATACACTTCTCTAGTTGTCTTCTTCGCGTTCTGATACAGGAGACGCATGGTGGGTATAGCTCAGCTGGTAGAGCGCCTGGTTGTGGTCCAGGAGGTCGCGGGTTCAAGCCCCGTTACTCACCCCAGATGGGCGAGGTTCAAACCCTCGACCAGAGTCCCCGCTCTGGTCCCGGTTTGAACCTCGCCCTTTTTCTTCGGCAGCCCAGTTCAGGGCGTTGGCCTGCACCTGCGGATCGCAGAGAGCGTCATATGGACGCTGGTAGGTGACGCGGGGCTCGCCGTCGTCATCGATGTAGATCGCGGTGAAGAACGCCTGGTTGCATAGCCGGCGGTTCGCGTCGTCGCAGCGTCGGTAGATGTCCGCGACGTGAGCCAGCAGCCCGAGCGAGTCTTCGAGGTTCGCCCGAGCGGCGGCGTACTCATCATGGTGAGCGGCGATGCGATTGTTGATCGTCTCCAGCTCGGCGCTGATCCGATCCTGCTCCTTCTTGAGCAGGTCCAACGGCACCACCCCCGCGTAGTGCGCTTGCAGCAGCTTCACTCGTTCGTGGTCCAGCCGGTCGCGGTCCTTGGTAAGCCGCGACAGTTCCTTCGTCTCCGATGCCATCAGTTGGTCGAACTCCGCGTGCAGCATCCCGGCGACGCTCTGCCGGGTCTCGCCGCTGATCTGGATCGTCTCGTAGTACGTCTCGATCAGATGCTCCACGTCCTCGATGAGCATGGCTTGCCGGGTGCAGTCGCCCTTGTCACCATGGCGTCCTGAGCACACGAAGTACGGGTAGACCTTGCCGTGACGGTTGCGGGCGGGCGTTGCCGGGCCATGTGCTGACAAGTACGCTGGGATCGCGACACGGGCCGCGTCGGTCGTGCCGAGCGCCTGCCATCCTGTGGAGCAACATCGGCCAACTCGCCGCCGAGTACGAGACCATCGCCCAAGCCGCCCAACACGACCGCTGGGCCACCCTCCTCGCCCACGCCGGGCTCACCAGCGACCAGGTCGATCTGGTGCTCGAATCCGACGCTTACCCGGCACTCTCGGCCGAGCTGCGGCACGCTGAAGCCAACCACCACAACCTTGACGCACTGCTGCCTCGACTGATCGCGGCACGCGGACTGGACGATGCTGACGACATCGCCTCGGTGATCCACTCCCGCCTCGCGCGGGCCACCGCCCGGCCCGCGGGGTCCGGTCGTACTCGCAAGCCACCGCGCCTCATCGCCGGACTCATCCCGCACGCTGGAGGGCCGATGGCCGACGACATGCGCCGCGCCCTGGACGAACGGCGCGACCTCATCGAGACACGTGCCGACGCCGTACTCACTGGCGCCCTCGCCGACAAGGACGCATGGACCATCACGCTCGGCCTGGCACCGAAGGACGAGAAGCAGCGGGCGGCATGGCGACGCGCCGCCACCGTCGTAGCCGCGTACCGGGACCGCTACCAGATCACCGACGACCGAACACCGCTCGGCTCCGCACCGCAGAGCACGCGGCAGAAGATCGACGCCTCACGCGCACATGCGGCCCTTGACCGCGCGCGTACCATCGCCAGCGACGCACCGATTCCTGAACCGGAACGGCCGGCGGCGGTGCGTCCGGTCCCAAGCCTCTGAACATCGAGGGCTGCGGGTGCGCGACGCCCGCCAGACTTTACTCGGCACGCTGCGCAGGGTTCGGGGAGGCGGGCGCGAACCGCTGGACGAAGCTGAGGGCGATGGCGGCGACGTCTTGCCAGCCGCTGTCGAAGACGAGTGAGTGGCCACGGCCCGGGACTTCGACCATCTCGGTCGTGGAAGGGTTGCGCTTCTGTTTGGCGAACGAGGCCCGGAGGATTGCGGGTGGAGCGATGTGGTCGTCGCCTCCGGTGATCATGAGCATCGGGCCGCGGTCCGGGTTCAGGCTGTCGACTGCGGCTTCGGTGCTCGGCTTGACGTTGGCGAACGCGGCTTGGAACAGCGGCATCCCCGAGCCGGGCACCGGGTAACGGTCGTAGAGTTCCCGTGCCTCTCGCTCCTCGATCGCGTTCGCGAAGGAGTACCGGAACTGCTCGAAGGTGAGCATCACCTGCCGCCGGTAGTTGCCGGGATTGCCGATGACCGGGAATGCACCCTTCAACGCAGAGAACGGCAACGGCAGAACGCCCCGAAACGGCGCACTATCGATAGCCACGGAGGCGATCGCGAGGCCCCGTCCGGCGAGCTGCTGGGTGATCAGACCGCCGAACGAATGGCCGATGATCACCGGCGGGCGACGCAGGGTTCGGGCGACTTCTTCATAGTGGTCAGTGATCATCGTGATGTGTTTGCCGGCGAACACGTCGGGGTGCGCGCGGCCCTCCTCGACCGTCGCAGGGTCGTCGGGCCAGCCCGGCGCGAGCGTCGCATAGCCCTGCTGGTCGAAAAACGACCTCCATGGCTGCCAGCTGGACGCCAGCATCCAGAGTCCGTGCACGAACAACACAGGAGTGCGTTCGGACTCGTTGGCGTGGCGGACCTCGTCCGCCTCCCACGCTGCAATGCCCATCGGGCCACCTCCATCATCGCGTTGTGGACCATCGTCCCCGTGATCACTCGGCGTGTCACTGTCTGGGGAGTCGAGCCTTTCGCGGTGCTCTTGTTCTGGCGAACAATCGTGGGCGGGTCACCGACCGAGCCCATCCTCGTCTTGCAGCGTCGCCAGGGCGTGCTCGACGGCGAGAGTGAGTTCGGTCAGCCCACGCGGATCACTCAAGGACCGGCCGGTCAGCTTTTCGACCCGCCGCAACCGGTACCGCACGGTGTTCGGGTGCACGAACAACCGTCCGGCGGCGCTCCGCAGGTCGCCGCCGCAGGTCGCCCACGTCCAAAAGGTCATCAGCAGCGTGGAGCGGTAGGGCTCCGGGCACGCGAGCAGATCACCAAGGACCGTCTGCGTGATCCGGGGCATCACCACCGCCGCCGTGGCGACCGTAACGGCGACCGGTTCGTTGTCGAAGACCACCACCCGCCGGACGGCGGAGGAACCATCGTGGGCGAGACGTGCCAGACGCATACTCTCCGGGACGAGTTCCAGCCGATCCACGATCGGCGAAACACCAGCGCGGACCCCGGCCTCACCAAGGACCTGGCTCAGGCTGGCGACGCCACCGGAGAGCACGACGATCCCCGAGGCCGATGTCGCCTGCGGCGACCACACCGATCGCATCCCGCGCCGCTCCAACTCGGCTGAGATCCGAGAGGTCAGCAGAGCGTCGCCCTCCGCCCGAGTGAGGACGACAGACACGAAGTCTCCTCGCGCCGACAAGCGCAACGACGACGCCGCCTCCGCCAACTGCGGGCCACGCAGGTCACCCGACAGCAGTGCCGCGATCAGCGCCGCCCGTACCTCGGCATCGGCGACAGCGCGTGCCGCCAGCGCCTCGCGGTACCCGCTGGTCATCTCCTGCGTGTACACGTCGAGCACCTGCCACATCTGCTGCGCCGCGCCGATAGCCGTTCCGTACGCCACGGCCGAGCGGACGGACTCCGCGGCCAACTCCTCCCAAAGCACCTGTGCACCGACGCGGTACGCCGCCATCACATCGGCCAGCGCGACCCCTCGGGCGGCACGATCAGCGCCATCGGCTCGACTCTGCGGCATGGCCAGCACGGCTGCCTGGCCGAGCGAGCCGTAGATCAACTGTGCGTTTTGCTCACACGCGCTGCGCAGAACGGACGCCGGCACCGCTCCACCCCTATACGCGGCTACCTCGGCAACGATCCGGTCCTGCATCCGGACCACGATCCGCGGCGAGTCTGACAGGAGCCTCTCACCCAACGCTCGAAGTTCCGCCGGCCCATCGAAACGATCCGCACCGCCGTTGGGGGCTGCTGATCGATCCCCGCGCTCGCTGACCATTGCACCATTGTCGCTGAATACAATTGATGCGCCTAGCCCTGCATTGGTTCACTTGGCTCGCCGCGCGCCTGACAGCGGCTGATCGCGCGATACTTGCTCGGCGTGACGCCAACGCTGCGTCGGAATTGGCGTGCCGCGAAGTCCGGGTCACCCCACCCGACCTCGCGGGCGATCACCGCAACTGGACTGTCCTTGGTTCGCAGGAGCCCGGCCATCCGCTCCGTGCGCAGCATTGTCAGATACGCGATCGGCGACTTCCCGAACGCTTCCACGAACAGGCGACCGACTTGCGACTTAGACAGATGCAGCTCATCCGCCAATAGACCATCGGCTCACAGGCTCACAGGCTCATAGGCTCATAGGCTCATAGGCTCATAGGCTCATAGGCTCACAGGCTCACAAACAGTGCGGGTACGCGCCATGAGCGGCGCATAGTTTTGGAGGCCATGCTCCTGCGCCGGGAGTAGCCCGTTTGGCATGTGCCTGGGGTCTCGGTCCGCCATTGTCCTCAGCCCCGAACGAGGCGCAAATATTCAGCCGTCGCTGACGCTCAGGATCGGACAGCGTCGATGGTCTCGGCGGTCACCGGCGGTCCGCAGGCTTCGTGGCGTCGGGTTCCGGGGCTTTGTGTGCAGCCTTGAGACCAATCACGCATGCCACGATGCCTGCGATGAAGAGGGGCTTCCAGACGGAGACAGGTTCTGCGCCTGTGATCATTGCGACGATGACTGTGAGAGATGCGCCGATGCCGACCCACACGGAGTAGGCGACTCCGATCGGGATGGCCTTCATTGCATAGCTCAGGCCGCCAAGGCTGATCAACAGGGCGATGAGGAACAAGATGCTGGGGAGCAGCTCGGTGAGCCCGTTCGAGTGCCCGAGAGCTGTCGCCCAGACCGCTTCGAACACGGCGCTGATCACCAGGATGAGCCAGTGCATCAGTGCACCAACTTCAAACCGACAATGCACGCCACGAGCCCGAGCAGGAGGAGCAGCTTGGCGGTCGTCGCCTTCTCTTTGCCGCTCAAGATCGACCAGAGGACGGTGAGCGCGGCGCCTATGCCCGTCCATACTGCGTAGGCGGTCCCGGTCGGGATAGCGCGCATCGCGACGGCCAGGCCGACCAAACTCAGCACGGACGCGACCCCGAAGATCAGGCTGGGCTTCCACTTCTTCAGGCCGTTGGACTCGGCGAGAGCGAGCGCCCACACAGCCTCCATCGCTCCGGCGGATATGAGGATCACCCACTCCATCTGTTGGCCTCCTGGCCTTCCTCCGGATGAGTTGTGGAGGAACCTAAAAAGGCACTATAGTGCACCTAATAGTGCACTGCAACCCGGTGACCTACTCGATGATGCGCGGAGGCATCGATGTACACATCCACCTTCATCTTTGAAGCGAAGCCCTACGACGACGAGTTCCATCGCCTCGACAACGAGATCGCAGAGCGAGCGCACGCGATCCCAGGATTCCTCGGCGAGGAGGAGTGGTTCAACCAGGAGACCGGCCTGTACTCGGAGGTCTACTACTGGGAGACCCGCGAAGCGATGCAGCAACTCATCGGCCTGCCCGTCCACCGGGAGGCGAAGAGACAGCATGACAAGTGGATCGGCAGCTACCGTGTCGTGCTCGGCGAAGTCATCGCGACATACGGCACCCCGGGACTCGGCCTCGCCCACACTCCCACCCCGGCCTGAGGCCCTCAACCCTCGGGCTGGTCGCCCGATGCTCTTCGGCCTGCCGCAAAAGTGGAAAGCGAACCGATGATTCCTGTGCTCGAGGCGCTGCTCTCGAGCGGCTTCTGGGGTGCCTCCGACTTCCTCGGTGGCATCGCGGCGCGCGGTTCAACGGCGAGAGCGGCGCCGTGCAGCGCGACAGCCGCGACCCCACCGCCGTCCGAGGTGCGGGCCAGGTCGCGGCAAGCACATATCGGGCCGGGCTCCCACGCGCCACGACCGAATGCGGACGGGTGTGCGCAGTCATCGCGCCGGATGCAGCCCGAGGCACTCGATCACGTCGGCGACTTCCGTGCGGGCCACGTCGTCGAGTCCGCGGATCGGCAGCGGCAAGCAGCCTCGGGCCACCAACTCCTCACGCTCGGCGATCGCAGCAACGACGCGCAGGCTCCCGAAGCGCGCGAACAGCGCCCACAACGGTGCCAGGCGGTCCGATTCCGCCGTCGCAGCGGCCGCCTCCCCGCCAAGGGCGGCGCGGGCGATGGCCAGTGCCGGCTCGGGCAGTGTGCCAGCGATCACGGAGTACCAGGCATCGCACCCGGCATTCAGGCCGGTTGCAGCGGCCGCATCCCCGGACACCCCGATCGTGACAGATGCCGGGATGCTATCCCGGATCGCCGCGACCCGGTCTGCCGCGGCATCCGGATCGGCGGGGACGCCGGGGATCTTCACGGATGCCACATTCGGCAACTGCGCGATCCGGCCGTAGAGCTCGTCAGTGAAGGTGAAGTGCGTGGTGCCCGGGTTGTCGTAGACGATGAGGGGCACGGACAGGTTTCGGGTGACGTCCTCGTACAAGCCGAACACGTCGTCGGGAGTGTGCGCCTGGTATGTCAGCGGGGCGAGCAGCACGGCGCCGGCTCCGGCCTCCTGCGCGTCGTCTGCGAGAGCCCGCACATGGCTCGTGCGCAGCGAGCCGATGCCGACGAAAACCGGCACCCCGCCTGCGTTCTCTACCGCGATCCGCACTGCGGTGCGGCGCTCCTCGCGCGACAGGTACGCGTACGAGCCGGTCGAGCCCAGCACGGTGATCGAGTCGACCCCGGATGCCGCCACCCGGCGCACCAGCGCCGCAAACGCACCTTCGTCGAGCACGTCATCCCGAAGCGGGGTCAGCGGGAACGCGCTCACGCCCGAGAACAAGCCGGTCATGACCCCGCGTTCGGTGAGCCGGTGAGTTCCGTGTGGTCGAGGGCGGCGCGGATGTCGGCGATGAGATCGTCGGGGTCTTCGAGCCCGACGGACAGTCTCAGGTGGCCGTAGGTGAGGAACGATTCCGGGTAGCTTTCGCTGCCCCCGCGGGCATCCGGCCCGACGTGGACGATCAGGGTTTCGTCGTGGCCGAGCGAGACGGCTGAGGTGATGACGCGCAGGTTCGAGACGAACCGGTTCTGCGAGTCGGAGTCGCCATCGACGGCAAACGCCATCATGGCGCCGTAGCCGCGTCCACCGAACTGACGGACCGCCAGCTCGTGCTGCACGTGGGATGCGAGTCCCGGGTATTCGACGAACGCGATGCGCGGGTCGGAGTCGAGGAACGCGGCGACCTTCTCCGCCGATGCCAGGTGTCGTTGCAGGCGCAGCGGCAAGGTGACGGATCCGCGCATGATCATCCATGCGTTGAACGGTGAGATCACCCCGCCGACATCGACGAGAGCATCGTGACGGATCCGCTCGACCAGCTCGGTGCTGCCGATGACAGCACCGCCCATGGCGTCGCCATGACCGTTGATGTACTTGGTCAGCGAGTGGACGACCAGGTCGGCTCCGTCCTGCAGCGGGCGGTAGAACGGCGGCGGGGTGAAGGTGCCGTCGACGGTGAGGAGCGCGCCCGCGGCGTGCGCGATGTCCGTGATCGCCCGGACGTCGGCGACCTTCGTTGTCGGGTTCGCGATCGTCTCCACGTGCACCAGCTTCGTGTTCGGGCGCACTGCGGCACGGACCGCGTCGAGGTCTCCGACATCGACGAACGTGGCCTCGATGCCGTACCGCTCGGGCAGCAGCTCGGCGAACAGACGCCACACGGCCTCGTACGTCACGTTCGACACGACGACGTGGTCACCGGACTTGAGAAGGGTGAAGAACACGGCGTGCAGCGCTGCGACGCCCGTGGCGAAGCAGGCGGCAGCCTCGGCGCCATCCATCGCCGCAAGCTTGCGTTCCAGCGCTTCCTGGTTCGCGCCACCGTTGCGGGTGTAGGTCAGCACGTCGGTGGCGGACCAGTCCATCGAAGCCGGGTCCTCGGGCAGGGCGTACGAGTTGGCCATGATCAGCGGAGCGCGAACGGCGCCGGTGCCGGCGTCGACATGGTTGCCGCCGTGGACCGCCCACGTGGCGAAGGCGACGGATGCGGGGTCGTGCTTGTCGGGTCGGTTCGTCATGGTGTCCTCGTGTCAGTTGTTGGTGATGAGGCGGCGGACGATGATCACGTTCGCGCCAAGCACGCGCAGGTGAGTGGTGAGTTCGTCGGCCGCAGCCGCGAGGTCGTCGTCGGTGGCGGGGTCGAGCACATCGAGGATGAACAGGGCCGCACTGGTGTCGTCCGTCAGCTGCATGCGGCGGCACTGACGCCAGTTCCAGCGGCGGCAGGTGACGCCGCTGCTGTCCGCCCAGACGACTTCACCCGCGTCGGGGTGTTCGATCACGGTTTCGCCGCCTGCCGTCGTGTCGAACGGTTCCGTGCCGGCGGCGCGGATCAGGTGTGGCGCACTCGTGTATGCGTCGAGATCCTCGCCTCCGAGCGGCAGCTGGTGACTGACCGAGATCGCATTGTAGATGTCGGTCAGCCGGTTCACCCGCGGCAGACCATTCGCCGCCCGGCGTGTGAGGGCTTCGAGGCTATTGCGGGTGCGCTGCGGCTTCGCCCCGAAGGCTCGATAGACGTCTCGCCACGCGGCGATGTGCGGCAGCTCCTCGACGGGCCGGTCAGCGAGCCGGGCGGCCGCGCTCGCTTCCGCCCGGATGAGAAGCGCTTCGCTCTCATCGTCGCTCGCGGCGGGCTCGATCCCGTCCACGGCGAGCAGCAGGGCCCGGTAGTCGGGGCGCAAGGCGTGCACCTCGTCGGCGACGGTCGCCCCGGCGAGGAAGTCTTCGAGTTCATGAATGTCGCGCACTCGCGGCTCCGTTCTCTCGTGATCCAACGTTGGGTTCGAACACGGCCAGCACGAAGCGCACCGTGTCCTGGTCGACGTTCGTGTAGGAATGGGGCAGATCCCCGGAGAAGGTGATCGCGTCCCCGGCGGTCAACCTGAACGCTTCATCACCGACGACGATCTCGGCAGTACCGGAGAGCACCTGCAGCAGCTCCTTCGTCCCGGCCATGTGTTCCTCGCTCACGTGCGTGTCGCCGACGTTCAGTGTCCAGTCCCACAGCTCGAGCACGTCCGGTTTCTGCGTGCCCGCGACCAGCACCCCACGCCCGCCGTGGTCGCCTTGCCACAACGTCGATCCCTCGTCCTTGCGTGTGACGCGAACACCTGAACGGGCCGGCGGCTCCACGAGCGCCGGCAGCCCGATGCCGAGGGCATCGCTGATCCGCAGCAGGGTGTTCACGCTCGGATTCGCTGCACCGTTCTCGACATTCACGATCATGCGTCGGCTGACACCCGCGACCTCAGCGAGCTGATCCAACGTCCAGTGTCGAGTCTTGCGCTCCTGCTTCACCCGGGCGCCGATCGCCGCCGCCAAAGCGTTCGCTTCCACCATAAGTGCATCATAATGCACTTATTGGGGCACTGCAATCCTCGCAGCGGGAGAGGGCGAGGAATGTGGAGATCGCGGATCGATCACGAAGTTCTGAATCGCATGAGCGACCGGGCGATGATCGCCCGCGTGCGACCACGGTGTTAAGTCGTGGGGTAATGTTGCCGAACGTGCTTCGAAGGAACGCCAAGAGCGCCTGGTCGCCGTACAGCGCCACAAACAGGATCACGGGCACGAGCCCCGTCGCCCACTCCAGCGATTTTCCGAGCGAAAGGTGCGATCGTGCCTCTTGACCTGGACGCAGACGGGTTCGAGAGACTCGTCGTCGATGAGCTGGACGAGCTTCCAGACGACATGGTCGACGGTCTCGACAACGTGGTGTTCGTCGTGGAGGATCGACCGGAGGACGGCTCCCTCGGGCTGCTCGGCCTCTACCACGGCGTCGCTCTGACCGAACGCGGTCAATACGGCTTCGGGGAGATGCCCGACCGCATCGTGCTCTACCGAGAGCCGCTGCTCTCGATCTGCGACAGCGTCGACGAGCTGCGCGACCAGATCCACATCACTCTCGTACACGAGATCGCCCACTTCTACGGCATCGACGACGACAAGCTGCATGAGCTCGGCTGGGGATGACGGTGATCCTCTCGTCGCGGCGCGCTCTCCGAACGCTTCCGGCCTGTCGAGCTAGCCTGGCCCCATGAGAACTTTCCGACCGGGGCGCTTCTTCGGCATCCTGGGCGGAACCGTCGCGATCCTGACACTCGGCGTCTACGGCCCGGCCACCCTGCTCGGCCCACTGCCAGCCGTCACGAGTGCCGTGTCGATGACTCCCGAGCCTGAAACGACATCGAGCCCGCCGGTCTTGCCCGCTGAGGGTGCGAGCGCCGTCATCGTCGATGGCGACACCGCTCCTGTCGCCGTCTCGGGCACAGCCGACCCGATTCCCATCGCAGGAATCGCGAAACTCGTCACGACGCTCGTCGTCCTGGACACGAAACCCGTCGAAGCCGGCCACACCGGACCGTCCGTCACGATCGGGCCTGCCGACTACCAGGGCTATATCGACTACAGCTCCGCCGACGCCCGCGCGGTAGCCGTGTTTCCCGGTGAGAGCTGGACAGAACGTGAGCTTCTTCAGGCGACCATCCTCGGATCGAGCAATAACCATGCGGATACGCTGGCACGCTGGGCGTACGGATCCGTGGACGCCTATCTCGGGGCCGCGAACGCCTGGCTCGCCGAACACGATCTGAGCGGGATCCACGTCGTCGACACGACCGGACTCTCCGAGCGGAGCGTGGGAACGGCGAGCGATGTGGCGCGACTGGCCACACTCACGACCGGAAACCCCGCCATCGCCGAGATCCTGGCCAATCCGGCATCCGCCCTCGTCAACGATCGCGGTGTCGAGAACACGACCTCCTACCTGCAGAGCGAAGGCATCACGGGGATCTCCCGCAGCTTCACGGACGCCGCAGGGGTCTGCCTGCTCTTCAGCGCGACGGTCGGCGAGGGCGACGCCACCATGGCCTTTTCTGCGGCGTTCCTGCGCGAGCCGGACTATGACACCCTCGAAGCCGATATCCTTGCCCTGATCACCAGCGCCCGCAGTGGGGCGGCACCTGTTCCCGTCATCGCCGCGGGCTCGGAGTATGCAACGTTCCGCGCTCCGTGGGGTGACTCCGCAGCGGCCGTCGCGGCCGTCGAGAGAACGCGTCCCGGGTGGGCAGCGCACTCCGGAATGTCCCGGGTGGAGCTCGACGACATCGGCGCGGCCAGGGTCGGCGCGGTCGTCGGTCGTGTCACGGTGACTTCGCCGGGTGGCGACGTCTCGTCACCGCTCGAACTCGATGCGGCCATCGGCGACCCCGGTCCGGGATGGCGGCTGCTCAACCCGATCCCCATGATCGGGTCGCTGTTCACCAGCTGGGGATGAGGTCGATAACAGAACCGAGGTCGGGAAGCGAGCCCTCCGGCTTCAATCGTTCTCTTCGCTGGCTTCTACCGGGTCTGAGTCGCCACGGTCGAACCGGTAACGCACATGCAGCTGGCCCTGCACTTCGCGGCTGTCGATCGCGTTGTACCAGAAAAGGGACTCCAATCCCTCGACGGCCGCGACCATCCCCACGCGCTCCTCGAAAGTGCCCCCGAGGAGAACTCGACGCTCGGTCTCGCCTTCGAGGGGGCCGTCGATGAACTCGGCGATGTACAAGACGCTCTGCGGCTCTGCGTTGGTCATGCAACCACGCTAGACCCATTCGCCGGGATTCGGCCCGAGCAATCGCGGTTTCTCAGCTGCGTCGAGGTCGGCATCGATGTGGAAACCGGCGAGCTCCTCGGGCCGTTCCCGCGCCACGAACCGTTCCCATTGGGCCTGCCAGCTGTCCCAGTGGGCGTCGAAGCTCCCGCCGTCTCGCGCTAGAGCACGAACCTTGCGTACGGCGTCGTCTGCTGTGATCCAGATCCGGATGTCCGCGAATGCCGAGGAACGGATGCTCAGCGCCCCGCACCCTTCCACCAGCAAGGAACGGGCAGGATCGATCTCGTGCCATTCCGCTGGCCGGTCGGCTGCCCAGTCGAAACGTCGCCAGCCGGCAGAGGCCCCACGCGAGCGTGGCTCGAGTAGCTCGTCGACGAGAAGCTCGGACGCCGCATCGAGCCCGTCCCAGCCGGGGTAGATGTCATCGAGGCGCACGAGCTGGGGTCGTGCTCCGGTCGGCCACTCGTCCACGAGCCTGTCGGCCAGTGTGCTCTTTCCCGCACCACTCGGTCCATCGATGAGCACAACCGGCGTCCCGCCGCTCTCTTCAACCGCGCGCTTCAGAGCGCGGATTCCAGCGATGGGCGGCCAAAGTTCACGCGAGGACAAAGTTCCAGCTTCCGGCAGCGACTGCGACACCGATCGCGACGGCCGCGACCGCGACACCGACCGCGATGACGGCGATCTCCGCAGCGCCGAAACGCGACGCGCGCGCCCAGGTGCGCGGGCTGCTGGAACCAAAACCCTTCGCTTCCATGGCGGTCGCGAGCTTGCTGCCACGCCGCACCGAGATCACGAGAAGGGCGAATGCCTGCCCGAACAGGCGACGGATGCCTCCATCGTCTGCGACCCCACGAGCACGCCGAGCGAGGCCGAGCGAACGCCAGTCCTGGATTCCGAGACCGACGAGCCGAAGACCGGCAAGGCCGCCCAGCACGAAACGTGCCGGCAGTCGGAACACCTGACCGAGCCCATCGGCCAGATCTGTCGGATCGGTGGTCGCGAACAGCACGATCCCGGGCAAGCCGATCGCGAGAACGCGCAACGCGATCGCGAGGCCGAGGGTGAGTGAGCCCTCCGTCACCGATATCCAGCCCAATTGCCAGATCACGGCGCCCGAGTCCTCGCCGTAGAGCACCGTAGTCAGCCCGGCTAACGGAGCGGCGACCCACACAGGGAGCGTCCGGTGCCAGAACTGCCGGGCGCTGAGGCCGCTCCACGCCAACAGTACGCTCTCGAGTGCCAGCGCGACGGCGGCCGAGACGACATCGATCGACAACAGAAGTGCAAGGCTCACGGTGAGCGCGACAATGAGCTTCGCCACAGGATTCACCCGTGCGATCGCGCTGTCTCGAATCTCGGGGGCGATGAAGCTCATCCGTTCACCGCCTCGAGCCGGTCTGCACCACGGCTGAGCACGTACTCGACGTCGGCGATCGCGTCGACGACGAGGCGGTCGTGGGTGGCGGCGAAGATGGACGTGCCATCGTCGAGCAGTTCCCCGAACAGAACAATGAGCTCGTGCCAGGTACGCGCATCCTGCCCGAAGGTGGGCTCGTCGAGCACGAGCAGCTGCGGGCGGGTGGCGAGGGTCGTCGCCACCGAGAGTCGCCTCTTCTCGCCGCCAGACAACGTGAAGGGGTTGACCGCGGCCAGACGTGTGAGTCGGAGACGCTCGAGCAGTTCGTCGGCGCGGCGAGCGGCTTCGCCGTGGTCCGTTCTGAGCACCCTGGGTCCGAGCAGCAACTCGTCGCGCACGGTCCCGGTGAGGAACTGGTGCTCGGGATCCTGGAAGACGACACCGATACGTGTGAGCAGCTCACGGCTGCGCCACTGCCGCGGACTCGCTCCCCTGCCACGGGCGAGCGCCTCGCTTGCAACGATATCGCCGCCGGCCGTCGCCAACAGGCCGGCGATGGTGAGCGCGAGGGTCGACTTTCCTGCCCCGTTGACTCCCGTGACCGCCATCGCCACTCCAGCCCTCAGCTCGAACGAGATCCCGGCCGCGACAACGTCCGGCCGACGCGCTGCGAACGGGGTACGTCCAACGGAGACGTCTGTCGCGAGGAGCAGCCGTTCACCGGCCACAGGCGAGCGTGCCGGGGTACGCGGAGGGCGACCAGGCACCCATACCCCTGCATCGGCCAACCGCTCCCCCTCTGCACCGAGAACGGCATCCGGGCTGCCGTCGGCAAGCACCCCGCCGGCTGGGTCGAGCACGACGACCCTGTCGACGAGATGCTGCCAAACAGCGACACGATGTTCTACGACGATGAGAGTCGCCGACGACTCCGCGAGCACTCTGGCGACGGCGTCGCGTACCTCGCTCACCCCCTCTGGGTCGAGGTTCGCCGTCGGTTCGTCGAGGAGGACGAGTCCCGGGCGCATGGCTAGCACCCCGGCGAGGGCGAGACGTTGCTTCTGCCCTCCCGACAAGGACGAGCTCGGGGTCTCGAGCGGCAGATTCAGCCCGACCGCGTCGAGAGCCTCGCCGACACGTCGCCAGATCTGCTCACGAGGGATGCCGAGATTCTCGCAACCGAAAGCCACGTCGTCGCCGACGCGCGCGAGGACGACCTGGGAGTCCGGATCCTGCAGCACGAGACCGACCGATCCGCGGGCGTCTTCCGGTCTTCGACCGTCGACCAGGAGCTGACCGAATTCCTCGCCTTCGTCGCTGCCGCCGAGCACGCCGGCGAGGGCATGCAGCAGCGTGCTCTTGCCGGCCCCGGACGATCCGAGCAGGAGGACGCGCTCGCCCGGCTCGATCTCGAGATCGAGCCCGGCGACCGCCATCGAGCGACGGCCCGCGTGACGCCATCCCCACCCTCGAGCTGAGACACGGGTGCCAGCCGCGTCGCGAGTGCTGCGCTGGTTCGGCATGCCGCGACCTAGGCGGCGTCCCCGGCCTCGGTGGTTCGCACCTCGCGGCCTGCCGCGAAGCGGTTGAGAGCACCGGCCGATGCGAGTCCCCGCATCACAAGCCACGAGAGCAAGCCGGCCAGAACGACTCCGGACACGACCTCGGCAACGAAATAGATGGCCTTGTAGCTGAACTCGAGCGCCGCGTAACTCGAGAACGTGGTGTCCAGAAAGCCGACCGCTACGCCTGCTCCTGCACCGGCCAGCAGTGCGGCTCCGAGGTTCCAGGTGCGGTAGAGGAAGATCGCGAAGACGATCTCGGCTCCGAGCCCCTCGATGAGACCCCAGATCAGAGTCGAGAAGCCCCATTGGGTGCCGATCAGCATCGAGACGATCGCGGCGATCACCTCCGTATAGACAGCGGCACCCGGCTTGCGAATGACGAGACCGCCGAGCACTCCGGCGAACAGCCATCCGCCGGCCAGGAGACCCTCGAGACCCGGGGCGAATGCGAGGAGACCGCTGAGCGGAGACCACGCTTGGCCCCAAGCCCAGAAGATGACCCCGCTTGCCACGCCGATGACGCTCGCGACGACGATGTCGACGACCCGCCAGCTGTGGTTCCGCTGCACGGTCGATGAGGCGGATGAGGTGGTTGTCGCGTGCACTGTCGTGCCCTTTCAGCCGGTGAAAAGAGGGCACGGGTATGAGATGAGCAGCCTCCCTGCGCTGGCATGATCCAGATCGGGTTTGACGGTCGAAGGTTGAGAACCTTCCTCTCAGCCCGGCTCACCGGACTCCCGTGTTCGAGATCGAGTATAGCCCTGTAGCATCGCTCTATGACCGCCACGACGAGCAGCCACCCGGGTGCGACAGGGTGAGCGTCGGCATCCTGCTGTCACTCTCGGCGCTTCTGCTGCTGCTTCTTGGTTCGTTCATCCGGCGACGACGCAGGCTCGCGTCCGGCAAGCCTCTTCGCCCCGCCTTCTATCGTCTGCGCCTCATCATGCGCCGTCGCGGAAAGCCGATGACCTGAGTCACCACATCGGTGTCGAGGCTCGGTCCGTTCGAGTCATCGTTTGAGCGCGTGGATGACGCGTGCCAGAGCATGTCCTGCGACGCAGACGAAGGGGATACCGACGGCGAGCAGCGAGATCACATTCGGTTCGAAACGCAGCGCACCATCACGTTTGACATATGCGCCGATCGGAATGGACAATCCGCCACCTCCGCCACCAGAACCGGCGTCCGCCCCTTCGTCAGCCGAGCCGCCGCCGAAGCCATATTGCACCAGGGCAACGGGCATGACAGTCACACCATCGACTTCCACGGGTTCGCCGTAGACGGATTTCACGCCGATGGAGCGAACGGATTCTGCGAGCTGAAGGGCCACGTTGGTCATACAGCCACGCTACCCGGAGCGAGGGTCGACGGCTAGGCCTGCACGACACGACGCTCCACTCCGCCGCTTCTCGCCGCTTCTCGCCTCAGCAGCATGTCCGGTGGGAGAATCCTCCTGTCGGCTGTTGATTCGGCAACAGCCGTTCGGAGCCGAGGAGGAATCCAGAATGACGCAGTATCTGCTGAGCGTATTTCAGCCGGAAGGCGAGCCGCCTTCACCTGAGGTCCTGGCCGCGATCATGGCCGATCTCGAAGCGATCAACCAGGAGATCCGGGCTGCAGGCGCGTGGGTGTTCGCAGGCGGCCTGCTCGCTCCGAGCACCGCGACCGTTGTGCGTCTGCGCAATGGAGAGATTCTCACGACCGAAGGTCCATTCGCCGAGGCCAGGGAGTATCTGGGCGGGATCTCCATCATCGAAGCTCCCGATCTCGATGCCGCATTGAACTGGGCACGCAGGATCACCCGGGCGATCACGCTCCCGATCGAGGTGCGACAGTTCCAGGAAGAGCCAGAACGATAGTCAGGAACATCCGCCCGCTCGCCTCGAGATCGAGAGCGTCTCCTTAGGTGCCGAGTGCGTCCCGCGCGGTCTCGGTCCCACGATGTCGCCTGCCCGCATAGCCACTCAGTCGGGCAATCGTCCTTCCTCCCGTGGCGCTCGCACAACGAGCGAGGCCGGGCGCACCGTGCCTTTGCCGAATCGGGCGGACACCTCGTCGATCGCGAGTTCGGCATCGCGCCACTCCTCGTCGGGATCCCACAGACCGAGCGACGAGCCGCTCTCGCCGAGCTGTTCCACGCGTACTCCGATGAGGCGAATCCGTTTGCCGACCCCGAGCACATCGAAGGCGGCGACGGCCTCCTCGTAGATGCGGCGCCCGACGTTCGTCGCCTCGGGGAGCGTGCGCGAGCGGGTGACGGTGGTAAAGTCAGCGTGTCGCAGCTTGAGCACGACCGTTCGACCGACGAGGCCCGTCCGACGCAGCCGAGCGGCGACGTCGTCGGCCTGACGCAATAGCGCCCGCCTGATCTCACGCGGATCGGTGACGTCGTAGGAGAACGTCACCTCGTGGCCGACGCTCCTCTCCTCTCGCTCCGTCGATACGGAGCGGGGATCGACGCCGTTGGCGAGGTTGTGCAGCCTCGAACCAAGGGCTGCGCCAAGCATGCTCTGCAGTGTAGGCAGCGGCGTCTGCGCCAGATCTCCGATCCGGGTGAGCCCGAGCTTCGCGAGGGATTGCTCTGTGGCCTTGCCGACACCCCAGAGCGCGCTGACGGGTTGCGGATGCAGAAACTCGAGGGTCTTGTCGGCTGGAATGACGAGCATGCCGTCCGGCTTCGCCCGGCTCGAAGCGAGCTTTGCGACGAACTTGCTCGCCGCGACTCCGACAGAGCAGGTGAGCCCGGTCTCATCGAACACGCGCCCCCGCAGCATCCGGGCGATCGTGCCGGGCGAGCCGAGAAGCCTGGTCGCACCGGATACGTCGAGGAATGCCTCGTCGATGCTGAGCTTCTCGATGAGCGGGGTCATTTGCTCGAAGATCTCCATGACACGTTTCGAGTGCTCGAGGTAGAGCTGCATCCGCACGGGCAGCACCACCGCGTTGGGACAGCGCCGGAGCGCGAGTGCCATGGGCATCGCCGAGTTGACGCCATAGCGTCTGGCCTCGTAGTTGGCGGCGGAGACCACCGAGCGCGGCCCGAGACCTCCGACGATCACGGGTCTTCCTCGAAGCTCGGGGCGACTGAGCAACTCTACAGAGGCGTAGAAGGCATCCATGTCGACGTGCAAGATCGTTGCGGAGCCATCGTCGACCGGTGATTCGGTGATCTGCCTCCCGCTTCCGTCTTGCTTGCTCACATCTCAGACCATAACTCCAACCACCGGCATCCGGCTGCACGATCGCCGAGCCTCACCCGAATGAGAGAGGTCAAATTCCTCGCCGAAGTGCCACACTGGGAGAAGTGCCACACTGGGAATCGAGCACCATGCTCTACACGAGTCGGAGACGCCATGAACAGCGGATCAACTCCACCCTCGACCGGATCGGTCCCTGAAACAGACGCGGCACGCGATCCGGTGATGGATCTCGTGCGGGTTCTCTGCGTCGTGCTCGTCATCGTCGCGCATCTCCTCATGATCGGCGCAGTCATCGAACCGGGGGTCGGACTCGTCATCCGGCGCCCCCTGCTCGAGCAATCCTGGCTCGCGCCGGTGACCTGGATCGCGCAGATCATGCCGTTGTTCTTCGTCGTCGGCGGTTTCGCTGGGATCGGGGCCTGGACGCGTCTCGAGACGTCGGGCGGAACTGCGTCGGAGTTCATCCGCGCCCGGCTGCTGCGCCTGGCACGCCCCGCCGTGCCTCTCTTCGCCTTCTTCACGGTCGGCATCTTCGTGCTGTATCTCACAGGTGTCGCCCCCTCGTCGGTCGCGGCCATGGCCGCCGGAGTCGCCTCGCCGCTCTGGTTCCTCGCCGCCTACACTTTCGCGCAGGCATATCTGCCCGGAATGGCCACGCTCCACAAGAATCGTCCGCTCGGAACGCTGCTGACGCTCGCCGGCTGCGCCGTCGCGATAGACGCCCTCCGCTTCGCCAGTGGAATCGAAGTGCTCGGCCTGCTCAACATGATCTTCGTCTGGCTCTTCGTTCAGCAGTTGGGCTTCTGGGTGGCCGATGGATGGTTCGCACGCCGATCCAGATGGACGATCCTCGGGATCGGCGCCGGCAGCTACCTGCTGCTCTTCCTGCTCGTCACGAGCGGCTACCCCGAGAACATGCTCGACAATCTCAACCCGCCGACCGTAGCCATCCTCTCGCTCGCGATCGGACAGACCTGCCTGCTCGTCCTCGCACATCCCGCCCTCGCGTTGCTCATGCGTTCGCGGATATTGCGGCGCATCGTGGGCATCGTGGGCGGACACCTCATGACACTTTATCTCTGGCACCTACCCGTGCTCGCGCTCGTCATCGGCCTGCTGCTACTGACGCCGCTGCCGACTCCGCAACCGGGCAGCGTCGCCTGGTGGTGGACGCGACCGCTGATCCTGGCCTGTGCGGCGCTCGCACTCGGCGGACTCGCGCGGCTGCTCGGACGTTTCGAACAACCGATGCCATCGCACGACGAGGACGGACGACTGATCAAGACGAGCAACTGGAGCGTCGGCCTGTCGGCATCCCTCATGGTGATCCCGCCGTTCACCGTCATGCTGTTCGGACTCGACTTCGCGATCGCCGTCGTGAGCACCGCACTGCTGGCGGTTGCCGTCGCCGTGCAGAAACCGATTGCCGCGCCGGAGCCGGACACGGGGGCCAGCGCGATCGCGTCGTAGCTCCTAAGCGTCGCCCGACGCACGCTCCAGAACGAGTTCGCGCACGCGAGCGGCGTCTGCCTGCCCCCTCAGAGTCTTCATGACGGCACCGATCACCGCGCCGGCCGCCTGCACTTTTCCGTCTCGGATCTTCTCGAGCACGTCCGGCTGAGAGGCCAGAGCCGCGTCGATCGCGGTAATGAGCGCACCATCGTCGGAGACGACCGCCAGTCCACGGGAGTCGACCACCTGTTGCGGAGTCCCCTCCCCCGCCACGACTCCTTCGAGCACCTGGCGAGCCAGCCGGTCGGTCAGAACGCCCTTCTCCACGAGCGCGGCGAGCGCGGCGACGTCTGGCGGCGAGACCAGACTCGCAGCATCCGTCTCCGCGGCGTTCGCCAGTCTGGCGATCTCACCCGTCCACCACTTGCGCGCCGCGGCCGGGCTCGCGCCGGCTGCTACGGTCTCGGCCACCTCAGCGAGCAGACCAGCGTTCGCGATGTCCTGAAACTCGAGGTCGGTGAAGCCCCATTCTGCCTTCAACCGGCGCCGACGCATCGCCGGGGCCTCCGGAAGCGCCGCACGCAGCTCCTCGATGAGCTCCGGCGACGGAACGACGGGGAGCAGATCGGGTTCGGGGAAGTAACGGTAGTCGTCGGCATCGCTCTTCGGGCGCCCCGCGGAGGTCCTACCCGTGTCCTCGTGCCAGTGCCGTGTCTCCTGAGTGATGCGTCCTCCGGCGGCCAGGATCGCAGCCTGCCGCTGAATCTCGTAACGCACGGCCCGCTCCACGGAACGCAAGGAGTTCACGTTCTTCGTCTCGGTACGGGTTCCGAGCGGCGCCGGATCCTCACCGGGCGTGCGTCGCGGACGCAGCGACACATTGGCGTCGCACCTCAGGTTGCCCCGTTCCATGCGCGCATCGGAGATCCCGAGCGAGACGACGATGTCGCGGATGGCGACGACATAGGCCCTGGCCAGTTCGGGAGAGGCATGCTCAGCACCGTAGATCGGCTTCGTCACGATCTCGACCAGAGGGACGCCTGCACGGTTGTAATCGACGAGCGAATACTCGGCACCCTGGATGCGCCCGGTCGAGCCGCCGACGTGAGTCAGCTTTCCGGCGTCCTCCTCCATATGGGCGCGCTCGATCGGCACCGTCGTGATCGAGCCGTCGGAGAGTTCGACCTCGACAGACCCCTCGAAGGCGATCGGCTCGTCGTACTGCGAGATCTGGTAGTTCTTCGGAGTGTCAGGGTAGAAGTAGTTCTTGCGCGCAAAACGGCTCGACTCTGCGATCGAGCAGCCGAGGGCGAGGCCGAGGCTGATGGAGTAGCGTATCGCTTGCTCGTTGACGACGGGGAGCGAACCGGGCAGGCCGAGACAGGTCGGCGTGACATTGGTGTTGGGTTCCGAACCGAATTCATTGGGGGCCGACGAGAACATCTTGGTCTTGGTGTTGAGTTCGACGTGCACCTCGAAACCCATGACGGGTTCGAAGAGTTCGAGCGCCTTGTCGAAATCCATCAGTTCTGGGCGGACCATCAGCGGACGCCTTCCTCGGCCAGGGCCGCGACGAGTTCGGTCAGATCGGGTGCCCTCCCGAGCAGCGGACCACCCCACTGTTCCTCGAGCAGACGCTCGAGAGCCCCGCCGATGTTGTAGAGACGGGCGTCCTCGCGCGCCGGCGCGAGGAATTGGATTCCGACCGGTAGGCCGTCTTCATCGGCGAGACCCGCCGGAAGCGAGATCCCCGGGATGCCTGCGAGGTTCGCAGGAATCGTTGCGATGTCGTTGAGGTACATCGCCATGGGGTCCTCCAGCTTCTCGCCGAGCTTGAACGCGGTCGTCGGGGCGGTCGGCGACGCGAGCACGTCCACCCGGTCGAACGCCGCATCGAAATCGCGCTGCACGAGGGTGCGCACTTTCTGCGCGCTGCCGTAGTAGGCGTCGTAGTACCCGGCCGACAGGGCGTAGGTTCCCAGGATGATGCGACGCTTGACCTCCGGTCCGAAGCCGGCTTCTCTCGTCGCAGCCATGACCTGCTCGACGGTGCCGCCGTCGGCGGGGTTGACTCGGAGGCCGAAACGCACCGAGTCGAACTTTGCGAGATTGCTGGACGCTTCGGCCGGGAGGATCAGGTAGTACGCGGCGATGGCATATTCGAAGCTCGGCGCGCTGATCTCGACGATCTCGGCGCCGTTCCGTTCGAGCAGCGCGAGCGCCTCGTGAAAGCGGGCGAGCACACCCGCCTGGAAACCTTCGCCGTCGAGCTGCGTGACGATGCCGATCCGCAGGCCGCTCACGTCGGCACGGCGCACGGCATCCGCCATG
Source organism: Luethyella okanaganae (assembly GCF_042660285.1). Classification (NCBI taxonomy): domain Bacteria; kingdom Bacillati; phylum Actinomycetota; class Actinomycetes; order Micrococcales; family Microbacteriaceae; genus Luethyella; species Luethyella okanaganae. Next base: position 878,337 of record NZ_JBHSTP010000001.1, on the reverse strand, counting down.
GACGGCCACACGTCGCGCAACGATGTCGAGTCGTGCTTGTCGTGCCCGGCGATGACATCCTGCAGCAGGCCGGCGTCGAGCACAGTGCGCGTGACGGGTCCGATCTGGTCGAGAGAGGAGGCGAGCGCGATGGCTCCGTACCGGCTGACCGCGCCATAAGTGGGCTTGACGCCGACCGTTCCCGTCACGTGCGCCGGCTGACGGATCGATCCACCGGTGTCGCTGCCCAGCGCGATAGGGGCCTCGTAGCTGGCGACCGCCGCCGCAGACCCGCCACCGGACCCGCCGGGGATGCGGTCGAGCGCCCACGGATTGTGGGTGGGACCGTAGGCGGAGTGCTCGGTGCTCGATCCCATGGCGAACTCGTCCATATTGGTCTTGCCGAGGGGGATGAGGCCGGCCTCGCGCACCCTGCGCACGACGGTCGCATCATAGGGCGGGATCCAGCCCTCGAGGATCTTCGAGCCGCTCGTCGACGGCATGTCCTTCGTCACGAGCACGTCCTTGACCGCGATCGGCACGCCGGCGAGCGGGCCGAGCACCTCGCCGGCCGCTCGCCTGCGGTCTATCTCGGCCGCAGCGGCGAGCGCTGCGTCGGGGGCGACGTGCAGAAAGGCGTGAACAGCCTCATCGACGGCGGCGATCCGATCGAGGTGCGCCTGCGTCACCTCGACGGACGACACATCGCCGGTGGCGATCCTGTCGGCCAGCTCTGCGGCGCTGAGCCGAATGATCGATTCGGCGACGCTCACTGCTCTTCCCCCAGGATCGCGGAAACCTTGAACCGGCTGCCGTCGCGCTCGGGCGCACCGGAGAGCGCCTGCTCGACCGTGAGCGTCTCGCCGACGACGTCTTCGCGGAACACGTTCTCCAGCGGAATCGGGTGACTCGTCGCCGGAACCTCCGGCGTCGCCACCTCGATGACCTTCGCGACGGAGTCGACGATCTGGTCGAGCTCGATCGTGAGGCTGGCAATCTCGCTCTGGCTGAGGTCGATACGTGCGAGTCGAGCGAGGTGCGCGACCTGCTCTGCACTGATTCCGGACATGCGACTCCGTCTGTAGCTTCGTTGGGGGTTCCAGACAATCCTACTTTGGTGTGCCGACCTGCTTTGGTGCGCCGAACAGTCCGGCTCCGTAGCGGCGCAGCTGCTCGTAGGCCTCCCCATACGTCTGCGGCTCCTCCACGCCGGGGCCGGCGTATTTCGCGATCAGGAGTCCGAGCAGACCGCGCGCAGGCGGACTCAGGGGTTTGTCCTTGTGCGCGTGCCCCGGATGCGGTGCCGTCGTCTGCGGGTTCGGTGGAATGTACTGAGGGGTCGGCGACGGCCACGTAGACGGGTGCCGGGGGCTGTCGAGGTTGACGGCGTTGAACATGTCGTTCGCACCGGCGTCACGCCGAGTCAATGGCTTCAGGCCGTGCAACCGAGCGAGCGTCGCGATGACGGAGCCGTGGTGCATCTCATCGTTGATGACGGTGCCTGCCCGCGTGTATGCCGAAATCGCGATCGCCGGCACACGGCATCCGAGCCGATCGAATTCGAACCCCATCTCGCCCGGACCGCTGTCGTCAGGAGGGGTCGCACGCGGCGGCGGAACATGATCGTAGGTCCCGCCGTGCTCGTCGAAGGTGATCAGCAGCATGGTGTTCACGGCGTTCGAGCCCGTGCTGCTCGCGCTCGTCTTCACCGCCGTGTAGATGTCATGGATCAGCGCCTCCCCCGCTCTGACGTCGGAGACCGCGCTGTCGACAACGGTCTGCCCGTCGACGACGCTCTCGCGAAGCTCGCCGAACGGCGGATGGAAATCATTGTGGTTGTAGGTCATGCGCGGTTCGATGAAGGCGTACGCGGGGAGTCTGCCAGTACGCGTGTCGTCGTAGAACTGCTGCATCGTGGCAAAACGCTCGGTCCTCCAGTACTTCTGCAGCGAAGGCGCATGGAGCACCCCGGTGAGCGACACGAGCTGCGTTTCGTCGAAATACACGCGCCAGCTCAGTCCAGCCTCCTCGAGGCGGTCGAACACCGTCGGGACGACTGGAGCGTCGAGCCATTTTCCGTAGCCGCCGCCGTGCTTGTTGGTGACGAAACCGTGCGAGGTCGAGGCGTGCAGAAAGGAACGGTTGCAGAACGTCTGAGACGGCACGGCGCAGAACCAGTTGTCGTAGACCGCGAAGTTGCGTGCGAGCGAACTCAAGACGGGGAGCATGTCCGGGGTGAAGGACCCCATGATCGTGGAGAGCTCCTCCGTCGTCGGCGACGCATTCTTCTTGAGCCTTTTGTAGTTCACGAGGTAATCGGTGACGAAGCCGTCCATCGTCGGGCCCTGGCCAGGGGCGGGCGCGTTGTACGGCACCTCCATCTGCTCGACGAGGAGGTCTGCGTTCGCGGCAGGGTCGATCCGATTGAACAGCTGGGTGTTGACGTGCGGATACTCCTCACCGGGATCCGGCGAGGGCTGCTCCATGATGTGGTCGGTGGTTCCCTCGTACGGATGCGCGGCGATCGTCGAGCCGTCGACACCCGGATTGCTGTATTCGCCGAAGTCGAGTCCGTCGAAATGGGCTCCATCCGGCAGGTTCTCCCTGGAGTAGAGGTAGCCGAGCAGATTGTCGAACGAGCGGTTCTCGCCCATGACGACGACGAGATGGTCGAAGCCAGGTTTGGCGCGCGGGTCGAGAGCTACGAAGTCGTCGTGAGCCTCGCTCACCCCGAGCCCGTGGCCGATCACGGCCCCGACGGCACCCCCCGCTGCTCCCCCGACGACGACTCCGGCGGCCGCGATACCGCCCGCCTGCAGAAAACGGCGCCGGGAGGTACCCGGATCGTCGGTGTCATGTCTCTGCCCCTCTGCGGGCTGCCGCCGACTCTTCTTAGCCACATGCCCTCCTTCCCATGAGCCACAGCCACAGCCACAGCCACAGCCACAGCCACAGCCACAGCCACAGCCACAGCCACAGCCACAGCCACAGCCACAGCCACAGCCACAGCCACAGCC
>NZ_JBHSTP010000001.1:0-875246 GCF_042660285.1 Luethyella okanaganae | reverse complement strand
CAGCCACAGCCACAGCCACAGCCACAGCCACAGCCACAGCCACAGCCACAGCCACAGCCACAGCCACAGCCACAGCCACAGCCACAGCCACAGCCACAGCCTAAGGCGCGATCGAGCTGAGCGACGGATGCGACTAGCGGGAGAGCGCGAGAGTGGTCCCGTCCGCGATGCGGGTGCCGCTCGTCACGTAAGCACCACGGTCGATGCCGATGAGTGCCATGTTCCTGAGCGACTCGCTTCCTGGTTTGAAGTAGTCGTTGTGGCCGAACGAGGGCGCGAGATGGTCGTGATCGAGCGGATCCGTTCCACCGGCAACACCCATCCGAGTGGCGCCATAGGAGGAGGTGCCCGGATCACTTCCATAGAACGCCGTGTTCACCACGGGATCCCAATCGGCTTCGCCGACGAAGACGTTCCCGTTCGCGACATCCAGCGCAGCGACCGACTGGGCCGTGCTCCCCGGAGATCCGACGAGCGCCAGCGCATCGATCTCGACCGTGTGCCGTTCCAGCGCGATCAGCGCTGCCGTGGAGCCGTAGGAATGGGCGAGCACCGCCAGGAATGGCTGGTCGCTTCCCCGGGAGGCACGGATGCCGGCCCAGGAGCGCTCGAGCGCATCGGCTCCCCCCTGAGCGAGATCCAGACCCCCGACATTCAAGAGATCGGGCGTCTGGTAGCCGATCCAGGCGATCGTGGCGACCGTCGGCGTCGCACCCGGATCATCGGCGTCGGGGAGCCGTCGAAGCCAATCCTGCTGCTGGTCGTGCAGCACCGAAGCCGTGTCGGCCCAGTCGACGATCTGCTGGTCGACCGAGAAATACATTCCGGGGATGAGATAGCTGATGTAGTTAGCCCGGTCGAGATCTCCGTCGGCGATGACTGCGCGGCCCTGCCCCGTGATGTCGAGCGCGACGAGAGTCCTGCTCGCCTCGCCCTTCTTGGGAATCAAGGCCTCCCGAACCTGCTCGAGCATCGCGAGTTGTCTGGTGACCTGCTGACGCACGCCTTTGCCCACGCCTGCATCGAGGTGGTCCTGCAGCTGCCGGACAGCAGCGTCGAGGGTGAGCAGGTTGGCCTTATCGCGCATGCGATACGGAACCCCCTCCAGATTGCCGACCAGGCTTGGGGCGCCGGCGATCATGTCGCTGCGCGCGAGCGCGGTCATCCGTTGCCACCATGCCGAGACGTCACTCGGCGCGAGCCGCGCATCCAGGAGCGCCGAGATCTGTTGCGGGTTGCCGGTGACGTAGTTCACGATGTCGCTACGACTCAGTCGGGAGAGGCCGGAGAGCAAGCTGATGCCGGTCGCGCGTTGCAACGCGGCCGGATCGATCGATACGGAGAACAAAGATGCCGTGTTGAGCCAGGGCGGGAGGTTATCGCTGTTCACGCCGATGTCGGCGACGACCGTCAGGGATGTCGGCTCATGCGCGACAAAGGCCTCGGAGACTCCTCCAAGAGCCAGCGAGGCTGAAAGAACGGCTGCCACGTCCAACAGCAATTCGGGTACGTCCCCTCACGAACGGCATGGCACGAACCACTGACTGCCGCTGTACACAACTCTCTTAGCCATGTTAGCGGTGCGGACGTCCCCTCAACCAGCCGGTGCACCCCGCTTTCGAGGGTAGGACGCTGGCCGCGATCGCTACTCGGCCTCATCCGGCTGCACCGCATCCGCACCTTTCTCCAGCAACAAGCGAAACTGGGCCGCGTCGAGCACCGGGATGCCGAGCTGCTCGGCCTTGGCCAGTTTCGAGCCGGCCCCCGGTCCGGCCGCAACGAAGTCGGTGTTCTTGGAGACGCTCGACGCCGCCTTGCCCCCGGCCGCGATGATCGCCTCCTGAGCGCCTTCCCTGGTGAAGCCGTCGAGGCTGCCTGTTGCGACCACCGTCAACCCGGCGAGTACGCCGTCGGCCCTCTCAGCCGCTCCTGGGCCCGGGTGACCCGGCGTCGCGAACTGCACGCCGGCCGCAGCCCAGCTGTCGACGATGTGCACATGCCAGTCCACGGCGAACCAGTCGAGCAGCGAGTCGGCGATGATGCCGCCGACCCCGTCGACCTCGGCGAGTTCCTCACGACTCGCCGAGCGGATCGCGGCGAGGGAGCCGAAGTGATCGGCGAGGGCACGGGCCGCGACCGGCCCGACATGGCGGATGTTGAGGGAGACGAGTAGCCGCCACAACGGCTTGGTCTTCGCCTTCGCAATCTCGTCGAGAAGCTTGAGGGCGTTCGAGGATGCCTGCTGATCGATGAGCCCCGCCTTCTTCTCGGCGGCGGACGGGTTACGGCGGAACGGCGTGCGCAATTTGACCGAGCCGTCCTCTTCCTCCTTGGGCAAGCCGGTCTCGGCATCCCTGACGAAGACCTCGATCGGCAAGAGGTCGTCGATGGTGAGGGCGAACAGTCCGGCCTCCGTCAGCAGCGGCGGCTCTACCGGAACGGTCGGCTGCGTCAATGCGGCGGCGGAGACCTCGCCGAGCGCCTCGATGTCGAGGGCACCACGCGAACCGATGTGCTCGACTCTCCCGCGTACCTGCGCAGGGCAGGCACGCGCGTTCGGGCACCTCAGGTCGATGTCGCCCTCTTTCGCCGGCGCGAGCGGTGTTCCGCACTCTGGGCAGTTCTCAGGCATCACGAACTCGTGCTCAGTGCCGTCTCGCAGTTCCACGACGGGGCCGAGCACCTCCGGAATGACGTCTCCGGCTTTGCGCAACACGACGGTGTCGCCGACGAGCACCCCTTTGGCCTTCACCACGTCCTGGTTGTGCAGCGTCGCCTGCCGCACCTCGCTGCCGGCGACTCGAACCTTCTCCATCACCGCATACGGTGTCGCCCGCCCCGTGCGGCCAACGCTCACGACGATATCGAGCAGCTTCGTGTTGACCTGTTCCGGCGGGTACTTGTAGGCGATCGCCCAGCGTGGGGCACGACTCGTCGCCCCGAGCTCGTCGTGCAATGCCAGCTCGTCGATCTTGACGACGATTCCGTCGATCTCGTGCTCGACGCTGTCGCGATGTTCGCCGAAGTACCCGATGAACTCGGACGCGCCGGGCACGGAGTCGAGGACCCGGTAGTGACTCGAGGTCGGAAGTCCCCAGCTCTGCAGAAGCTCGTAGACCCTGGACTGGCTGCTCACGGGCGGGTTCCGCCACGCCCCGATCCCGTGCACGAGCATCTGCAGGCGTCCGAGCCGAGCGTGCATGAGTTCGAGCTGTGCGGCGTTCTTGCCCTCGGCCTTCTGCCGCAGGGAGCCGCTCGCGGCATTGCGGGGGTTCGCGAACACCTTCTCGCCCGCTTCGGCCTGCGCCGCGTTGAGCTCCCGGAAGGCCTCGACCGGAAAGAAGACCTCTCCGCGCACCTCGACGAGCGGAGGATGCCCCGTGCCGCTCAGCCGCCCCGGGATCGAGCGGATGTAGCGGATGTTCTCGGTCACGTCCTCGCCGACGACGCCGTCGCCTCGAGTCGCGGCGGTCGTCAGCACACCGCTCTCGTAACGCAGATTGACGGCGAGTCCGTCGATCTTGAGCTCGCACAGGTAGTCGACGTGACGGCCCGCGTCGCGCTCGGCACGCGTGGCCCATGCCTCGAACTCCTCGATCGAGAACACGTTGTCGAGGCTCAGCATGCGTTCGAGGTGTTCGACAGGGTCGAACAGGGTCGTCTCCGCCCGGCCGCCGACGGTCTGTGTCGGGCTGTCCTGGCTCTGCAGCTCGGGGAACAGCCGTTCGAGGGTTTCCAGGTCATGGATGTAGCCGTCGTACTCGGCATCGGAGTAGATCGGTGCGTCGCCCTCGTAATAGGCATCGCGGCCCTCGAGGATCTTGACGGTCAGCTGAGCGGCGAGCGCGGCAGCCTCGTCGAGCGCGAGCTTCTCGAACGCGGCGTCGGTCATCGAGCCTGCGCTGTGACGGCATCCTCGACGGGGACCGCACTCACGGTGCGGTCGATCGTGGTCTGACCGAGCACTCGCGTGCCGACGTAGACCACGGCGGTCTGCCCAGCGGCGACCCCGTTGAGGGGGGCAAAGGGTGTGATCACGAGTTCATGCCTACCAGCGGCGTCCGACATCACGAACGCCCGTGCGGGGACGGGGTCGGCATGAGCGCGGATCTGGACGTCGCAGTCGAACGGCGTCTCGGGCGACTCCGGCGGCTGACCAGCCCAGGTGAACCGCGATCCGGCGATCTCGGTGATGGCGAGAGCCGCCTTCGGTCCGACGACGACGACATTCTCCTTGGGCCGGACCTCGAGCACGAAACGCGGTTTCCCGTCGGACGCAGGCCTGCCGATATGCAGGCCGCGCCGCTGTCCGACAGTGTAGGCGTGCGCACCCTCGTGTTCTCCGAGCTTGGCGCCGTCGCGATCGAGGATGTCGCCGGCCTCGGCGCCGACACGCTCAGCCAGCCAGCCGCGAGTATCCCCGTCTGGGATGAAGCAGATGTCGTGGCTGTCCGGCTTGTTCGCCACGCTGAAGCCACGCTCAGCCGCCTCGGCGCGTACCTCCGCCTTCGACGGGGTGGCACCGAGAGGGAACATGGCGTGCGCGAGCTGCTCCGTCGTGAGCACTCCGAGCACGTAGGACTGATCCTTCGCCCAGGCGCTCGCACGATGCAGTTCGTGATTGCCGTCGGCATCCATCACGATGCTGGCGTAGTGCCCGGTGCAGACCGCGTCGAACCCGAGAGCGAGCGCCTTCTCGAGAAGCGCGGCGAACTTGATGCGCTCGTTGCAGCGCATGCACGGGTTCGGCGTGCGACCGGCCGAGTACTCCGCGATGAAGTCGTCGACGACATCGGCTTTGAAACGCTCAGAGAAGTCCCACACGTAGTAGGGGATGCCGACGATGTTGGCGGCCCGCTGAGCATCCATCGAGTCCTCGATCGTGCAGCAACCACGGGAACCGGTGCGCAAGGTTCCCGGCATGCGGCTGAGCGCGAGGTGGACACCGACCACGTCGTGCCCGGCTTCGACCGCTCGCGCCGCGGCGACGGCGGAGTCGACACCGCCGCTCATCGCTGCCAGTACTTTCACCCGATCAGTCTAAGCTCTCTCGCTTCGCGGGCGGCATGGATGGCACGTCACGGGCGACGACGCCCGTGTTCAGCGGTCGAAGGAGGTCACGCGGTCGGCGAGACCTGCCAGCACTGCCCGCGCGTGGGCGCCTGGTAGCGCGGCGAGGAACGCGTCGATGTCGGCCTCGGTCGAGGTATGCCCGAGCGTCATACGCAATGCTCCGCGCGCTTCGAGTTCGCCGCGACCCATGGCACGCAGCACGTGTGACGGCTCAGGGATTCCGGCCTGGCAGGCCGAGCCGGTCGACACGGCGACCCCGGCGGCGTCGAGCAGGAACAGGAGCGAATCGCCCTCGCAGCCGGGAAAGCTGAAGTGGGCGTTGCCGGGCAGCCTGCCGGACGGGTTCGGGTCACCGTTCGACACGGCATCCGAAACCGCCGTCGTCACACCGTCAACGAGCCGATCGCGCAGGCGCGCCAGTCGAAGCGCCTCATCGTCGATGCGTGCCGTAGAGATCGATGCGGCTGCCGCGAACGACACAGCGGCAGCGACATCCTGCGTTCCGGAGCGCAGCTGCCGCTGTTGGCCGCCCCCGTGAATGAGTGGTTCCACCGTTGCCGCTCGGCTCAGGACGAGGGCGCCGATACCGACGGGACCGCCGATCTTGTGGGCGGATACGCTCAGCGCCACGAGACCGGAACCATCGATGCCGTTGGAACCATCGACGCCGGAGGAGGCGTTCCTCACTCCGGCGAAATCGATCGGCAGCTGACCGTAGGCGGCGACGGCGTCGATGTGGAGTGGAAGGCCGAAACGCGCCGAGAGGGCGGCGATCGCCGTGACCGGCTGCACGGTTCCCACCTCGTTGTTCGCCCAGAGACTCGTGACGAAGGCGACGGAGGCCGGATCCGCAGCGATGGCGGATTCAAGGGCATAGAGATCGACCCGCCCGAGCTCATCGAGCGGAAGCGTCTCGACGACGGCGCCCTCGTGCCTCTCAAGCCACTCGACCGTGTCGATCGTCGCATGGTGCTCTCCGCCCGGCATGAGGATCCTCCGGCCAGGACGGGCCCAGAACAGACCCTTGAGGGCCAGATTCACGGCCTCGGTGCCGCTGCCGGTGAAAACGACCTCGATCGGATCGCAACCCAGGGTGGACGCGACGCGCTCACGAGCCTCCTCGAGCATCCGCTTGGCGTTCTGGCCGGGGCTGTGGATCGACGCCGGGTTGCCGACGACGGTCATGGCCGAGGTGTAGGCCTCGATGGCCTCAGCGAGCATGGGGGCCGTCGCGGCGTGATCAAGATAGGCCGCCATACTCACTACTGTAGAACGCATGATGGTCGCCCGAACCCTGCCCGGCCTCGGCGCACGAACGACCTCGGGTGGCGGGGAGCTCCGAGTGTGGTCGGCGAATGCCACGAACATGGAGATCTGCCTCTTCGACGACGCCGATCCCAACTGGATCATCAAAACCGTCCCGATGACGCGTGATGCCCACGATGTGTGGCACGGTCGCTCCCGGAGTCTCTCCCCCGGACGGCGTTACGCCATTCGGGTCTCCGGTCCCACCGGCCCGACGAACTCGTTCAACCCCGAGAAGCTGCTCGTCGATCCCTACGCCCGAGGCCTGGTCAGGGTCGGCGCGGGCGAGTGGCGGTCCGTCGTCGTCGATGACCAGTTCAACTGGAACGGCACGAAGAAGCCGAATACCCCTCTCGACCACAGCATCGTCTACGAGGCACACGTCCGCGGTTTCAGCAAGCTTAACCCGGCCGTTCCGGCCGAGCTGCGCGGAACCTATGCCGGGCTCGCCCACGAGGGGTCCATCGCCGCGCTCACAGACCTCGGTGTGACCGCCGTCGAGCTGCTTCCCGTGCACGCCTTCGTCTCCGAGCAGCGCCTCATCAAGCAGGGCCTCAGCAACTACTGGGGATACAACACCCTCAATTTCTTCACCCCGCACGCCGCCTATGCCACGACGGCCGCACAGGCCGAGGGGCCGGATGCCGTGCTACGCGAGTTCAAGGGCATGGTCAAGCTCCTGCACGAAGCCGGACTCGAGGTCATCCTCGACGTCGTCTACAACCACACCGCAGAGGAGGGACCGAACGGTCCCACCTCGAGTTTTCGCGGTATCGACAATGCGAACTACTACCGGCAGGATGCGCACGGCGCCTACATCGACGTCACCGGATGCGGCAACACCCTCAACTTCGGCAATGAAGCGCCCGTGCGCCTCGTGCTCGATTCGCTGCACTACTGGGCGAACGAGGTGCAGATCGACGGCTTCCGCTTCGACCTTGCGGCGACCCTCGGACGCGGAGCCGACGTGGAGTTCACGCGCGACCATCCGTTGATCAACGGCATTCTCAGCGATCCAGGACTCGACGGGGTGAAACTCATCGCCGAACCGTGGGATGTCGGGCAGGGCGGCTGGCAGACCGGCAATTTCCCTGACGGCTGGACGGAATGGAACGACCGCTATCGCGACCGCGTACGCGACTTCTGGTTGAGCGATGTCGCGAGTCAGCGGGCGAACGGGTTCGCCGGGAGCGGCATCGGCCGATTCGCGACCCGTCTTGCGGGCTCGTCGAACACCTTCGCCTCCGAACGCGGCCCGCTCGCCTCGCTCAACTTCGTGACCGCGCATGACGGTTTCACCATGGCCGACCTCACCACGTACAACGTCAAGCACAATATCGGGAACGGCGAGTCCAATCGCGACGGCACCGACAACAACAACTCCTTCAATCACGGAGTCGAGGGTCCGACGGCCGACCCGGCGATCCTCAACACTCGTCGCAAGGCGATGCGCAATCTGATGGGAACGCTGCTGCTGTCGGCCGGTGTACCCATGATCACCGCAGGAGACGAGTCCGGCCGCAGCCAGCGCGGCAACAACAACGCCTACTGCCATGACAGCGAGCTCACCTGGCTCGGTTGGGACCTCAGTGGGTGGCAGAAAGACCTGCGTGAGGTCACGAAGCGGCTCATCCAGTTGCGTCTCGAGAATCCCGCGGTTCGGCCGGAGCACTATGGCAAGTTCGGCGAGACCGTTCCGAGCGCGACCCAGATGGACTGGTACAACGCCGACGGCGAGTCGATGTCGGAGGAGGATTGGAACTCCCCTGAAGAACGCACCTTGCAGTATCTGGCCGCGAGCACTCCCGAGACCGAGGAGTTCAACCGCATCCTGCTCATCGTGCACGGGCTCGAGGATGACGTCGTCGTGACCCTGCCGACGCACGAGGGGGTCGTCGGCTACTCCCTGCTCTGGGACTCGAGCCTCGACGAGCTCGGCGGGGCGGTGATCGAGCATGCGCCGGGCACCGAATTGCGCGTGACGGGCACCTCGATGCAGCTACTGCGAGCGCATTGACCGAGGGAGGGCGATGAAGAGAGCGGATGTCTCGGCCGGCACGCTGGCGACCGTCGCGCTCATGCGTGCCGGCGTGCGGTTCACGCCCCACGGTTACGAACACGACCCCGCCACGAAGAACTTCGGTCTCGAGGCGGCCGAGAAGCTCGAGCTCGAACCCGAACGCGTATTCAAGACGCTCCTCGTCGAGGCGGACGGTCGTCTCGTCGTCGGAGTGGTTCCTGTGACGGGCCAGCTCGACGTGAAGGCACTCGCCGCGGCCGTCGCCGCGAAACGCGCGACGATGGCCGACCCCAAGCTGGCCGAGCGCAAGACGGGATACGTCGTCGGCGGAATCAGCCCGATCGGTCAGAAGACCCCGCTCGAGACCGTCATCGACGAGACGGCGATCCTCTACGACACGATCTTCGTGTCGGGAGGGCGACGCGGCCTCGACATCGAACTGGCCCCCGATGACCTCGCGTCGGTCACGGGTGCCACGTTCGCGCCGATCGCGCGCTGACGCTGCCCCGTTCTCTCTCTCGCGAGACTGCATGAATCGTTGAAATGGCGGCCCGAATCGACGATTCATGCAGTCTCGAGGGGGGAGGAGCTCGAAGGAGGAGACGGAGGGTCAGCTCGCGACGGCGATAAGCCCCATCTCGGCCGAACCGGCGAGGAGCGCGTTCTTCGGTACCACCCGCACCGTGTAGCCGAAGCCGCCCGCGCGTGCGAGTTCGACGGTCCCGGTGAACAGCACCGGCTTGCCCTCCGACGCGGCGGCTTCCGCCGACGGTTCGAGCTCGCGGATCTCGACCTCGCGGAGATCGTCACCGTTGTGGCTGCGACCATAGACGACCTCGACGGCGACATCGTCGGGCACGAGCGAACCGAGGTTGACATGCGCGCGCAGGTGCAGCTCGTCGCCGACCTGCGGCACGGCGGTGACACCGCCGGACTCCACATGTGCGACAGAGACGCCCGGCCACGCCGCGACGACCCGCGCCTTCCACGCGGCGAGCGCTCGCGCGGCCTCGTAGTGGTTGGCCGAGAGCAGGGCCTCGGCGTCTCCGGCCGGCCGGTACATGCGCTGCACGTACTCGCGCACCATGCGGTCCGCGCTGAGCTCTGGTGAGAGCGTCGCGAGCGTGTGTCGAATCGACTGCAGCCAGCGCACGGGAAGACCATCGTGGTCTCGCTCGTAGAAACGTGGCACGATCTGGTGCTCGATCAGGTCGTATAGGGACTCGGCCTCGAGCTTGTCACGCTCGGCGGCGTCTCCGGCGGAATCAGCCGAGGGGATGGCCCAGCCGTTCTCACCGTCGAAGTACTCGCTCCACCAGCCATCGAGGATCGAGAGATTGAGCACGCCGTTGAGGGCGGCCTTCATACCGGAGGTGCCGCAGGCCTCGAGCGGGCGCAACGGGTTGTTCAACCAGACGTCCGTGCCGGGATAGAGCAGCTGTGCCATCGCGATGTCGTAGTCGGGCAGGAACACGATGCGTTCGCGCACCTCTGGCTCCGCGGCGAATCGCACAAGCTGCTGGATGAGCCGCTTGCCCTCGTCGTCGGCCGGGTGTGACTTGCCGGCGATCACGATCTGAACGGGGCGCGTCGGATGCAGCAGCAGGCCACGCAGCCTCTCCTGGTCGTGCAGCATGAGGGTGAGCCGTTTGTAGGTCGGAACACGGCGCGCGAAGCCGATGGTGAGGACGGCGGGATCGAGGATCTCGCCCATCCAGCCGGGTGCGATTCCGCCGGGATTCTGCTTCTGCCAGGCTTTCGTCGTGCGCTCACGAGCGTCCAGAACGAGCTGTCGGCGCATGTCGTTGCGCACGCTCCAGAGCTCGTCGTCGCCGAGCTGGGCCGAGTTCCAGTCGGCCGCCGTCGTGTCGCTCCCGCCCAGCTGTGCCCGTGCTAGCGATCGCAGAGCGGAATCGGTCCAGGTCGGCGCGTGCACGCCGTTGGTGATCGACGTGATCGGCACCTCTTCGACGTCGAAACCGGGCCAGAGGTCGCGGAACATGGCCCGACTGACCTCTCCGTGCAGCTTCGAGACACCGTTGGCGTGGCGGCCGAGCCGGAGGCCCATGTATGCCATGTTGAACACCCCTGCGCCATCGGCCGAGGTCTCGGCGCCGAGCGCGAGCACGTCGGCCGCCGCTACTCCCGGTAGGAGGTCGGCGGAGAAGTAGCGCTCGACGAGGCTCGCCTCGAAGCGGTCGATGCCGGCTGCGACGGGAGTGTGCGTGGTGAACACCGTTCCGGCGCGAACCACCTCGAGCGCCTCAGCGAAGCTGAGCCCGTCGCCGATGAGGTCGGCGATGCGCTCGAGGCCGAGGAAGCCGGCGTGGCCCTCGTTGGTGTGGAACACCTCGGGCTCAGACGCTCCTGCGAGTTCGGCCCAGGCTTTGACGGCGCGAACGCCGCCGACGCCGAGCAGCAGCTCCTGCAGCAGCCGGTGCTCTCCGCCGCCGCCGTAGAGCCGGTCGGTTACGAGCCGAAGCTCGTCGCCGTTGTCGGGGATGTCGGTGTCGAGCAAGAGCAGTCGCACACGACCGACCGCTGCCTGCCACACCCGGGCGTGCAGCGTCCGATCGTCGGGCAGCGCGAGCGTGACCTGCACCGGCGAACCGTCCGGACGGCGGAGGATCGCGAGCGGAAGGCCGTCTGGATCGAGCACGGGATAGCTCTCGAGCTGCCAGCCGTCGGGCGAGATGGCTTGGCTGAAATATCCGGCGCGATAGAACAGGCCGACGCCGACGAGGGGCACACCGAGATCCGAAGCGCTCTTGAGGTGGTCGCCGGCGAGGATGCCGAGGCCGCCGGAGTACTGCGGCAGAGCCGCTGCGATGCCGAACTCGGGCGAGAAGTAGGCGATCGTTCCGGGAGCTGTGCCGTCGAGCGACTGGTACCAACGCGGCTGCTCGAGATATGCCCGCAACTCGTCGCGCTGGTGGCTGACCCAGTCGACGTAGCCGCCGTCCGCGGCGAGCTCGCTGAGCCTGGCCGGCTCGACCTCACCGAGCAGGGCGATCGGGTCGTGGCCAACTTCTCGCCAGATCTCGGGCGCGATATGCGCGAACAACTCGCGCGTCGGCTCGTGCCATGACCAGCGGAGATTGCCTGCGAGCTCCTCCAACGCAGCGAGTGGTTCAGGAAGAACAGCTCTGACCGTAAACTTGCGAATCGCCTTCACGACGACAACCCTAGAGCCGTCGGATGACGAATGCATAAACGGGCGAGCACTCTTGGATGGATTTCGCGCTACGGTCACAGTGTGTCCAATAACAGCGTTGCTCAGACCGCGGCACGAACCGGCCGCATTCCGGTGTTCGGTCTCTCCCCGCAGCTGGCCGACGATCTGTGGCCGGCGAAAGCCTTCTCCGGTGAGGTCGTGCCCTTCGAAGCGACCGCGTTCCGCGAAGGGCACGACCGCATCGGCGTCGAACTGCTGCTGACGTCTCCAGACGGCACGAATACCCAGCATCGGATGACGGCGCTCGCCCCGGGGACCGACCGTTGGCAGGCGCTCGTGCAGCTCGACGCAACGGGCGACTGGAGCTACCGCGTGCGTGCCTTCGCCGACGACTTCGCCACCTGGGAGCACAATGCGCTGATCAAGGTCCCGGCCGGCATCGACGTCGAGCTCATGTTCGCGATCGGCTCGACACTCCTCGGACGGGCCGCGAAGGACAAGAGCCGGGCGTCCGCCGACCGCAGGACGCTGACGACGCTGGCCAAGAAACTCGTCGACACCGAACGGGACG
Source organism: Luethyella okanaganae (assembly GCF_042660285.1). NCBI lineage: Bacteria > Bacillati > Actinomycetota > Actinomycetes > Micrococcales > Microbacteriaceae > Luethyella > Luethyella okanaganae. The sequence goes on along the minus strand of NZ_JBHSTP010000001.1, from coordinate 863,102 downwards.
CGCTGGACCGCCTCGGACTGCTGCAGAGTCCGGCGCTACACGCCGTGCTCGACCGGATGCCCATCGCAGGGCTCGAGTCCCTTTCGGAGTCGCGGACGGTGCGCGTCGAGCGCACCCGTGCCGGTGTCGGCTCCTGGTACGAGTTCTTCCCTCGTTCAGAGGGCGCCAAGCGCCTCCCCGACGGCTCCTGGAAGAGCGGGACGTTCCGCACCGCGGTCAAACGCCTGAACGAGGTCGCCGCCATGGGCTTCGACGTGGTCTATCTGCCGCCCATCCATCCGATCGGCCGTGCCTTCCGCAAAGGTCCCAACAACACTCTCGACGCGGGGCCGAACGATCCGGGATCGCCCTGGGCGATCGGCTCGTCGGAGGGAGGGCACGACGCGATCCATCCGGAGCTCGGCACATTCGAGGACTTCCGCTACTTCGTCGGCAAGGCGAAGGACGCCGGCATCGAGATCGCCATCGATCTCGCTCTCCAAGCCTCCCCCGATCATCCGTGGGTGCGCGAGCACCCGGAGTGGTTCACGGCGCTCCCCGACGGCACGATCGCCTTCGCCGAGAACCCGCCGAAGAAGTACCAGGACATCTATCCGCTCAACTTCGACAACGACCCGGACGGGATCCGCGCCGAGGTGCTGCGCATCGTGCGGCTCTGGATCGACCAGGGCATACGCATCTTCCGTGTCGACAATCCGCACACGAAACCGCTCGACTTCTGGGAGTGGCTCATCGCCGAGGTCAACGGCGAGCATCCGGATGTCGTGTTCTTGGCCGAGGCATTCACCCGGCCCGCACTGCTCCAGGCACTCGCGAAGGTCGGATTCCAGCAGTCCTACACCTACTTCACCTGGCGGAACACGAAACTCGAGCTCGAGGAGTTCCTCGGCGGGCTCGCAACCGAGACCGCCGACTTCTTGCGGCCCAATCTGTTCGTCAACACCCCCGACATCCTGACCGAGTACCTGCAATTCGGCGGGCCGGCCGCGTTCACGATCCGCGCTGCGCTCGCTGCGACGGCGGCTCCGACATGGGGCGTGTACTCGGGGTTCGAGCTCTTCGAGAACGTCGCTCGTCCAGGCGCCGAAGAGGCAATCGACAACGAGAAGTACGAGTTCAAGTTACGCGACTTCGCCGCGGCCGAGAAGGCCGGGCGCTCCCTTTCGCTCTATCTCGGAATCCTCAACCGCATCCGCGCCGAGCATCCGGCGCTGCGCCAGTTGCGCAACATCCGTTTCCATCGCAGCGACGATGACTCCGTCCTCGTGTACAGCAAGTACCTCGCAGGAGCATTCACCCCGAGCGGGGAGCCGGATGCGCTGCTGGTCGTTGCGAACGTCGACCCCTACTCGGTGCGCGAGACCATCGTGCACCTCGAGGTGACCGCTTTCGGCCTCGCCGTCGGCGAGCGGTTCATCGTCGAGAACCTCGTGACCGGGGCGACATGGGAGTGGGGAGCCGACAATTACGTGCGCATCGACTCCTTCACCGAGCCTGTGCACATCCTGCGCGTGTCGCCTCTCGTGGCGCGCCGATCGACGGAAGGAACCCGAGAATGACGAGAGAAGAAGGCGAGGCAGGAATCCGCCTGCCTAGGCTCTCCCCCGAGCTTCTCGCCGCCGTCGCCGCAGGCAGCCATTACGATCCGCATTCGGTTCTCGGTCAGCATGTCGTCTCGGCGGCCGGGATCGCCGACCCTGTCACCGTCATCCGGGCCCTGCGTCCCCTCGCTCGGGAGGTGCAGGCCGTGCTTGCAACGGATGCACGGATCGAGCTCGCCCACATCGGTCACGGCATCTGGCAGGGTCTCAGTCTGCTCGGCCCCCAGGACTACGAGATCGAGACGCGGTACGACGACGGCAGCGAGTGGCTCGCCGACGACCCTTACCGTTATTCGCCGACGCTTGGCGAACTCGACCTGCACCTCATCGGAGAGGGTCGCCACGAACGGCTGTGGGACGTTCTCGGCGCGCACCACCAGGACCACTGGGGCGTCGACGCGGGAATGAGCGGGACCGCATTCGCGGTGTGGGCACCGCACGCCAAGGCGGTTCGCGTCATCGGCGACTTCAACGGCTGGAACGGCGTCCAGCACGCGATGCGCAACATGGGTGCGACGGGCGTGTGGGAGCTGTTCGTGCCGGCGCTGCATCCCGGGAGCACCTACAAGTTCGAGCTGCTCACCCAGGCCGGTGGCTGGGTGAGCCGCGCCGATCCGATGGCCCGCTATACGGAGGTGCCTCCGGCGACGGCGTCGATCGTCGGCGAGACGTTCTATCGATGGGGCGACGAGGAGTGGATGGCCCGCCGGGCCGCTACCGATCCCCACGACCAGGCGATGAGCGTCTACGAGATCCATCTCGGCTCATGGAGACCCGGGCTCGGCTACCGCGACGCCGCCGATCACCTCATCGAGTACATCCACGAACTCGGCTATACCCACGTGGAGTTCATGCCCCTGGCAGAGCATCCTTTCGGCGGATCCTGGGGCTATCAGGTCACCGGCTACTATGCGCCGACGAGTCGCTTCGGTCATCCGGACGAACTGCGCTATCTCGTCGACCGGCTGCATCGTGCGGGCATCGGCGTCTTCATGGACTGGGTGCCAGGGCACTTCCCGAAGGACGAGTGGGCGCTCGCCCGCTTCGACGGCCAGGCACTGTACGAGCATCCCGACCCCCGACGTGGCGAGCAGCCGGACTGGGGCACCCACATCTTCGACTTCGGTCAGAAGCAGGTGCGCAACTTTCTCGTGGCGAACGCGCTGTACTGGCTCGAGGAGTTTCACGTCGACGGACTCCGGGTCGACGCCGTCGCCTCCATGCTCTACCTCGACTATTCCCGCAGCGACGGCGAGTGGGAGCCGAACATCCACGGAGGCAACGAGAACCTCGAAGCCATCGCCTTCCTGCAGGAGGTCACCGCGACGGCGTACAGGCGCAATCCAGGCACCGTGATGATCGCCGAGGAGTCGACGAGCTGGGGCGGCGTGACGGCCCCGACATCGAGCGGAGGACTCGGCTTCGGCTTCAAATGGAACATGGGCTGGATGCACGACACTCTGCAATACATCCAGAACGACCCGCTGTACCGCTCCTACCATCACGGCGAGGTCACCTTCTCGTTCCTCTACGCCTTCAGCGAGAACTTCCTCCTGCCGATCAGCCACGACGAGGTGGTGCATGGCAAAGGCTCGCTGCTGCAGAAGATGCCGGGCGACCACTGGCAGAAGCTCGCGAACATTCGAGCCTATCTCGCCTTTATGTGGGCGCATCCTGGCAAGCAACTGCTCTTCATGGGCCAGGAGTTCGGCCAGCCGTCGGAGTGGAGCGAGGAGCGCGGCCTCGACTGGTGGGTGCTCGACCAGCCGTCACATCGCGGCCTGTTCGACCTGGTCGCCCAGCTCAACCGCGTCTATCGCGAGAATCCGTCCTTGTGGTCGCGGGACAACGACTCCGGCGGCTTCGAATGGCTCGATGGCGGTGCCGCCGCCCACAACGTCGTCTCGTTCCTGCGCTGGGATACCGACGGCAACCCGATCGCGTGCATCATGAACTTCTCGGGAAATCCGCATGTGGGGTTCCGAGTAGGATTGCCCCTCGCCGGTCAGTGGGAAGAACTGCTCAACACCGATGCGATCGAGTTCGGCGGATCCGGAGTCTGCAATTGGGGTGGCGTGACGGCGACGGACGCCCCGTGGGCCGGTCGACCGGCATCCGCCGAGATCACGCTCCCACCGCTCGCAGGTCTCTGGCTCAAGCTCCGCCGCTGACAGCTCGTCAGTACAGCAGCATTGCGAGGCGACCACGCGCCGTCGTGGCCGTCGGATCCTCGGGACCGACGACCTCGAAGAAATCGAGGAGTCGCTCGCGAACCCGGTTCTTGCCATCAGCGTCGAGCGTGGGGAACAGCGTGAGCAAGCGGTCGAAGGCGTCCTCGATATGGCCTCCGGAGAGATCGAGGTCCGCAACATCGAGCTGAGCATCGACGTCGCCCGGGGCGGATGCCGCCGCCGAACGGATCTCGTCGAGGCTCTTGTCCTGCAGCCGCTGAACCAGGCTGATCTGAGCGAGTCCGGCCACGGCGAGATGGTCACGCGGGTCTTCGGCGATCGCGGTCTCGTAGTGCGTGATCGCCTCGGCGTAGTCACCGCGTTCGATGGCATCGTAGGCTTCGGCGTGGTGCGGTGGCAACGGCTGCTCGGCGGGTGCGGCCTCGTCCGGCTCGCCCGGCTCGCCGTCGCCGGCATCCGCGGCGGCCGCGATCCCCGTCACGCTGTTCTGCGCTGCCAACTGCAAGACCTGGTCGAAGACGGAGCGTAGCTGGTCCTCGGGGATAGTCCCCTCGAACAGCTGAACGGGTCGCCCTGCGACGAGCGCGGCGACTGTCGGCACGGACTGCGCCTGGAAGGCCTGCGCGAGTTGCGGGTTCTGGTCGGCCTGGACCTTGACGAGGACGATGCGGCCATCGAATTCCCGGGTGATCTTCTCGAGCAACGACGTGAGCCGCCTGCTGGGCTCGCTCCGCTCCGCCCAGAGGTGGACGATCACGGGAACATTGAACGAGAGGTCGAGCACTTCGCCGAAATTGTCGTCTGTGCCCTCGAGCAACAGGCTCGGCACTTCGACCGCGGCTCCGGCCGTGCCTCCTTCTGCAGACGGCTGAGGGCGGTTCACGAGCGAGGACAGGTCGACGGCCCCACGCAGGTTCGCTGTCGACGGTGGAAGATTGGTCACGGTACCTCCGAAGATGAGATGAGTCCCTGCGCCCAGCCGAGCAGAACGATCTTGTCATTGGAGCCGGCCGCGGGAACGTAGAAGAGAAGCTGGTCTCCGTAGCTCGTCGTCACACCCTTGGCTGTCTTGTCGACGCCCGAGAGCGCCTTGGCAGCGCCTTCCGGACCGACCGTTCCGCCGTCGTTCGGCCTCACGGTCTCTGTCTCGTCGAGGTTGACGGCGACGATCGCGCCGGAGTCGTTCGTCGCGAGCGCGATCGTGGCACCCGATCCGACCGTGTTGGCGAACTCGATGTTCGCCGTAGCAGGCAGCGCGGCTCTCCTGAGGTTCTTTCCCTCGAGACCGACCTGTGCACGCAAGGTGTCGCCCTCTGCCTGGAACAGCGGGAAGAAGGGGCTCGCCTCGCCCTGCATGAGGATGTCGCCGTAGGCGCTTGCCACCTGGTTCGGCGGCAACGACAGCAGCTTAGAGTCCGGGTTGACGATCGGAGCGCCGATGCTCGCAGGGGCAACCTCCGGCATCTGAGCGTCCGCCTCGAGCGGGATGGCGTATTCGACGAGATAGTTGTCGCGCGGCGTCTTCTGCGTCATGACGAGTGTCATGGGCGCCAGAGTCGGGTCGTCCTGGTTCTGGATGACCGTCAGCACGACCCGCGGCCACGTGTTCGACTGCTGCGGCACGTTGTACGAAAGCGGCGAGGCCGGGATCGCCGGAGGTGCTGCGTATTCGGGAATGGTGCCACGGATCCTGTAGTTGGAGCGACGCAGTCCGAGAGCGGGTCCGTCGAAACGCGTCGCGAGCGCGTCGGCGTCGCGAGCGGTGTCGGCGTCGCCGGTCAGCACAGCGATCTTCCGCACGATACGTTCGAGCTGCGGCACCGTCACGGCCGCCGCCGGAATGTCCTCAGCGCCCTCAGGGGGTGCGGTGACGTCGGGACTCGGGATACTCGACACGGTCGACGTGGCCTGGAAACTCGGCCAGAAGTCCGCAGAGCACCCGCTCAGCACGAGCCCCGAGATCGCGAGAACTGGCAGGAAAGCGATTCGCGAGGAGCGGCCGATCGAGCGGCGTCGGCCACCACCGGTGATCTCACTCTGCTTGATCGTCTTGGGACGGGGGGCGCGCGGAAGCTTGGGCATCCGCGGCCCCTTCGGCAGGTTGCGACGCGGACCGCGCGAGCGGCGCATGTGGATGATCGCCCAGAGGTAGAGCAGCAGGCCGACGAGCAGGATCAGGGCGCCTCCGGCGATGAGCGGCCCCGCCCACGGCGTCGAGTTGTCGAGCGGCCAGGAGATGCGAACGTTCTTGGGCGCCGGATCGGTGCCGTCGGAGGCGACGAGCACCGAGATGCCCTCCGGCACGTTGATGGTGGTGGTGATGGCGTTGTCGCCCGAGAACTCCTCAAGCCAGAGATCGGATCCGGCAGGGTTGGGTTTCGCCGCGTCGACGGCATCTGCCGTCGGATCGGCAGAATCGGAGGCTTCGAACTCATTGACCCCAGCTATCACTTCGCTGGTCAACTCCTCGGTCTTCTCGTCGAAGCCGATGCGAGTGAACGACTGGTCGCCGAGCCAGGCCTCCATGTCCGCTGTGCGTCCATAGGACATGTACACGGTGCCGGAGCCTCGGACGCTCACGGTCTGGTTTCCCTTGTGCGAGATGAGCGCGGAGGGATCGATGACCGTGAACGGCCCGTTGCCGGGAACTGTCATACTGAGCGTCACATTCGCCGGCGCGAGAAACACGGTGCGCTGGGCGATGCCGAGCACGATCATGGCAGCCGCGACGATGAACGCCGCGATGGCAAGTACAAATCGCACGAAAACTCCTCCTGTGTTGCCAGCCGAAAGGCGAAGCATCCGGTGTGCGCAGTGGATTCTGCGGCGCAGAACACGACATCCGGGTGCACCCGGCTTCACATGCACTGCCCCGTCTCGGGTCCGAGTGGCAACAGACAAAGACAATTCACGATACCGGATGCGTCTGAGAGCCGCCTAACCTGTTCTCTCTCGGAGTAACGGGCAGCCCCGCGCACGGACTAAAATCGGATGGGCTCGCACGCCTCCCCCAGCCTGCGGACCGTGACAAGGAGAGAACGTGGCCACCGACGAAGCAGACTTCACCCAGGTATTCCGCGGGTACGACAAGGATGAGGTCGACAAGGCCATCCAGGGCCTGCGCCGTGATCTGATCAAAGCGAATGCGCAGTCGACGGAATCCGCCAAGGAGATCAAGCGGCTGGGCGCCCGGATCGACGAGCTCAACGCCGAGCTCGAGGAAGTCGGCAGTCCCACCTTCTCCGGCCTCGGGACCAAGCTCGAGAACACGCTGCGCGTCGCGGAAGAGCAGTCGACGAGGCTCATCGCCCAGGCGGACATCGACGCCGAGAAGCTGCGCAACTCGGCGGGCGGTGAGGTGGAGAAGCTGCGCAAGGACGCCATGGAGCTCGCGGAGCGCGCCGTCGCAGAGGCGCGGGCACGGGCCGCACGCATCCTCGAGGACGCCCGCATCGAGGCGGACGACCTGGTCGCCCGCGTGCGGGACGAGCATGAGCTGCTCAGCCAGGACGCGCTGCGAGACGCCGCGGCGATCCGCGGAGCCGTCGCGACCGAGGCCGCCGAACTGCGCGCGACGGCCAAACGTGAGACAGCCGCCGTCCGCGCCGAGGCGGAGCGGGAGGCGGCGGAGGTGCGTGCCGTCGCGAATCGCGAGGCGTCGGAGGCCCGTGAAGCAGCCGCTGGCCTCGCCCAGGAGACGGAGCAGACCCGTGCAGAGGTCGCTCTGGAACTCGACCAGGCCCGTGCCGACCTCGCTCGCGAGACCGAGCAGATCAGGATAGACCTCGCTCGCGAGACCGAGCAGGCCAGGCTCGACCTTGAGCGTGAGACCGCCGAGGCACGTCAGGCGATCGCCGCCGAGACGGCCGAAGCGCGCGCAGACCTCGCCGACGAGCTCGAACAGTCCCGCACGGATCTCGCCCGCGAGATCGAGCAGGCCCGCGCGGACCTCGCCGTCGAGCGGGAGCAGGCCAAGACAGACCTGTCGCGTGAGATCGAGGCCGGCCGGCTGAGGCTCGGTCACGAGCTCGAGCGCGCCCGCGCACGGCACGACGCGGAGAGCGAGCAGGCGCGCGCGGACCTGGCACTCGAGCACGAGCAGGCCCGTGCAGACTTCGACGCCGAGAGCGAGCAGGCGCGCATCGACCTCGACAACCAGCTGAGCGCGATGCGCAAGAAGGCCGATCACGAGGTGCGCAAGCTCCGTAGAGAGACGGAGCAGGCGCGCATCGACCTCGATGTCGAGCTTAAGGCACGACGCGATGAGGCTGAGCAAGAGCATCTCACCCGTCACCAGGAGGCCGTCGCTCAAACCCAGAAATACCTCGACGAGGCGAACGCTCAGCTCACGGAGGCGATCGCTCGCACCACGGAGAACCGCGCAGAAGCCGAACGCCTCGACGGCGGGGCTAGAGCGGAGGCGAAGGCGCTCATCGCCCGGGCCGAAGACGACTCGGCGGCGAAAGTCGCCCAGGCCGAGGCACGCTCGAAAGAACTCATCGCCGAGGCCGAGGAACGCACACACGCGCTCGTCGCCGATGCAGAAGACCGGCTCTCCCAGATTAGGATTGAGCGCGACGCGGTCGCCGGCTACTTCGAGAGTCTGCGTGGTGTGCTCAAGCAAGCCGAGAACGTGGCTGCCGACACCGGGAAGTAGTCCGCGCAACTCGTCGCACCATCGAGGGGAAGGTCGTCAGTGAAGATCCAGAATGCGTTCCGCGTCGGGCTCGTCGGTACGCTCGGCGTCGGACTCGGTCTGCTCATACTGCTCTCCATCACGCAACTGTCGACGATCCTCACGTACATCGGTGCGGCGCTCTTCCTCGCACTCGGCCTCGACCCGGCAATCGCTTTCCTGGAGCGGCACAAGTTTCCTCGGTGGGCCGCCATCCTCACCGTGCTCTGCGTGGTGGTCGGCGCCGTCACCGGTCTGGTCTTCGCGATCGTTCCGGTGATCGCGGCACAGGCGCAACAGCTGATCGATCAGATTCCCGGCATCACCCAGCTCGTGGTGACCGGCGCGCTCGTCGACAACATCCAGGCCGTGATTCCCGCGATCAATGTGCAAGAAGTCGTGAACACCGTCACCAAGTTCATCAATGATTTCGTCAGCGACCCCGTCAAGGTGCTCGCGGCGGCAGGCGGCGTGCTGGACTTCGCGGTGAAGTTCGCCTCCGGCATCTTCGGCGTGATCATCGTCCTGATCCTCACGCTGTACTTCGCGGCGAGTCTGCCGTCCACGAAGCGCGCTCTGTACCAGCTCGTGCCCGCGTCGAAGCGAGAGCGCTTCAGTGATATCAGCGAGCAGATCACGGAGTCCGTCGGGCGCTACGTCGTGGGCCAGGTATCGCTCGCCTTCGTGAACGGAGTGCTGAGCTTCATCTTCCTCAGCATCATCCAGGCGCCGTTCCCGGCCGTTCTGGCGCTCTTCGCCTTCCTGTTCTCGCTGATTCCGCTCGTGGGAACCATCTCGGGTTCCATACTCATCGTCCTGATCTGCCTGATCCCCGTGATCAGCTCGCCACTGACCGCGCTCGTCGCGGCGATCTACTACATCATCTACATGCAGGTGGAGGCATACGTGCTGAGTCCGCGCATCATGAACCGAGCGGTGTCGGTGCCGGCCTCCGTCGTCGTGATCGCGGCCCTGGCGGGCGGCTCGCTCCTAGGAATCCTGGGAGCGCTCATCGCGATCCCGGTCGCCGCCTCGATCCTGCTCATCATCAAACAGGTCGTCATCCCCCGGCAGAACGAGCTCTAGGCAGGCGGTCCGGTCCACTCCATAGGGAGCGGCGACGCCGCTGGGTTCACGACGGCGACGATCTCGTCGAGCACCCGACGGGTCTGGTTTTCGCCCACCCAGAGGTGCTTTCCGCCGTCCACGGCGATGAGGATGGCGTCCGGAACCACGGCGAACCGCTCCCGCGCCTCGTCGGGGCGCAGATAGTCGTCGTGCTCGGGGATGAGCGCGATCAGGCGTTTGCCACTGTGCGCCCATCTCGCGAGTTCGATGTCGCTCGCACGATGCAACGGCGGCGAGAGCAGGATCGCCCCGTCGATCGGATGCTCAAGCCCGTATTTGACCGCAAGTTCGGTTCCGAACGACCAGCCGACGAGCCATGGATGCGGCAGGCCGCGTTCGGCCACGAACGCCATGGCCGCGGCGACGTCCGCCCGTTCGGCCACGCCGTCGCCGAACGATCCCTCGCTCGTTCCGCGCGGCGAGGTCGTGCCGCGCGTGTTGAAGCGCAGCACGGCCAGATCGGCGAGTTCGGGGAGCCGAGCGGCCGCCTTGCGCAGAATGTGCGAATCCATGAATCCGCCGTGCGTCGGTAGCGGATGCAACGTGACGAGCGTCGCGACCGGGCGACGGTCCGCAGGAACCGCGAGCTCACCGACGAGGATGAGGCCGTCGTCTGTGCGGAGTTCGATGTGCTCTCTAAGGGCAGGAAGCTCCACGCCGCCCCGGATCTCGACGGTCTCCTCGCCCACAGCTCCCCCTGCGCTCATGCGATCTTCCAGCAATGCGAGTGCCAGTGACGTCTGGCGGTGATGTCTGCGCCGTCGCCCATGACTCCGTCTGCCCGCCACGTCACGAGGTGCGCGACACCCGGGTCGATGTCGAGGCCGCAACCGGGGCAGACATAGCTCTTGACGGCTTGGAGGGCGGCGACCGGCTGTATGTGCCACAGTCCGTCGCGCTTCGCCTCAGTGCGCTTCCACCCGGCGAGGACCCGGCTCAGATCGCTCGCGCCCTCGTCGCTCCGACCGGGCGTTCGACCGCGGGGGCGGTTGCTTCGTGGCATACGATCAGTCTATGCACGCGCGCCGACATGGCGCGCTCAGTGCTCAGTACCAGCCGGCGTCCTGCGAATGGGCCCAGGCGCCGCACGGAGTGCCATAGCGACCCGATACGTAGCCGAGGCCCCACTCGATCTGGGTGGCCGCGCTGGTCTCCCAATCAGCTCCCGCCGTCGCCATCTTCGAACCGGGAAGCGCCTGTGGGATGCCGTAGGCACCACTCGAGGCGTTGTACGCGTTCACCCGCCATCCGGACTCCTTGGACCACAGCGAGACGAGGCAGTCGAACTCGGTGGTGCCCCATCCGCGCGACACAACGGCACCGAAGGCGTAGGCCTGCGCAGAGCCCGGATCGGGAGCGACAGCGGGGGGAGCCCATCCGCTCAAGGATCCGCTGCCTGCGGCAGTGGAGACCGACGGCGCGACAGGTTTGGGCTTCTCGATAACGGTGTAGCCGTCTCGCACGACGACATGCTCGAACGAGCCGGCCACATCGACGGTCTGGACGGACTCGCCACCAAACCGGTCTCCGGCGGCGTAGAAGTAAGGCGAAGCGGTCGCACCCGAATACGGGTCGACGACGTTCACCAAGACAAAGGCGACGGCCGCCGTGAATGCGAAGAGAAACAGAGACGCCTTGCTGCGCAAGACTGACCGCTCCATCGCATGGCCTCTCGAGGCCCACCCGCTCGGAACCGTTCCGCTCGGTACGGGCACGCTGGTGAAGGGTCGCCGAGCCCCTGCCGCTGCTGCGGTCGAATGGGGCGTCACGACGCCCGAATGCCTACCCACGATTCAACGATGATAGCGGATAAGCACGGTAACGGCCAGGTAACGACGCACCGGATCAGCGAACTGCGAGCATCACGTCGACGACGCTGTCGAGAACGAGATCGACCTGCGCTTCCCGGTAGCCGCCCCGCTGGGGCCGAAAGACGGTCGTGCGGACATCGTCGACCGTGAGGGGCAGACTGTCCTGAAAATACTTGGAGAGCTTCGCGGCAAAACCGTCGACGTCGACCGTACTGTATCCCACCGTCAGCACGTTCGTGCGGTCGAAGCGATGACCGTTCGGCCTGCTGAGACGGTTGAGGATCACCTGCGCAGTGGAGCGGGCCTCCTGGAACCAGGCCTGATTGCCCACGGTCTGGTAGGCCAGTTCCCGTTCGCGTGCGGCGAATGCGTCCTCGAGACGCTCCATCGCGGCATCGACGTGTTGCGTCGAGTATCCGCCCTTCTGCATCGAGAACGCGGTATGACGGATCGCGTCGGCGGTGAGGCCGCCATCGCCCGCAGGCTGCGAATCGTAGGCGGCTCGTGCCCTCAGCAGGAAGTCCTCTACCTGCTCGACCCTATAGCCGAGTCTCGGACGGTGTGCTCGCGGAAAGGTATTGCTCACCAGATCATTCTCCCAAACCGATTATCCGAAAATGAGGAAAAGCGCGTAGGCGGCGGCGGCCGAGGGCAGGATGGAGTCCAATCGGTCGAGGAATCCACCGTGACCGGGCAGCCAGGAACTCATGTCCTTGATGCCGAGGTCGCGCTTGATGAGGGATTCTGCGAGGTCGCCGAGTGTCGCGCTCGACAGAATGACGACGCCGAAGACGACGCCGAACCACCATGGCTCCCCCAGCATGAAGATCGCGAGCAGGACGCCACCGACGAGGCAGGCCAGCGCACCCCCGGCGAGACCCTCCCACGTCTTCTTCGGGCTGATCACCGGCGCCATCGGATGCTTGCCGAACAACAGGCCACTCGCGTACGCGCCCGTGTCCGCCGCCACCACCACGATGAGGAATGCGAGCGTCCACCACTGACCGCCGTCTTCGCCGACGAGCACGACAGCGAAGCTCGCGAGAAAGGTGACGTAGACCTGAATGAAGCCACCCGCCCCGAGATCGCGCAGGAGCGGCCCGCCCGCCGTGCGAAGAGCGGGAACGACCTGCTCGACGAGCCGCCAGAGCGACACCAGCAGGATGCCGGAGAGCACCGCCAGCCATTGCCCGCTCGCCCCCCAGTAGTAGGCGGCGGGAACGACGGCGACCGCAGCGGCGACCGTGGGGATCCTCGGAACGGAGCGACCGGCCTTGCTCAGCGCCTCGGCCAGTTCGAAGGAGGTGAACGCCACGATGACAGCGGCGAAGACCATGAAGATCTCTTTGACGACGATGAGGCTGAACAACATGACCAGCCCCAGCACGAGGCCGATCAGGACCGCCAGAATGAGATTGCGGCCCGTGCGCGCCTCGATGCGTTCCGTCGTCGCGTCCAGTTGGGCCTTCGTCGCCTCGAACTGGCGCTCGATGTCCGCTCTCGTCGCCTTGACCTGGGCGCGGAGCTCTTCTTTGGTCACCCGGCCGGCCGGCCGTCTGCGCACAGGGCGGCCTCCATTCGGAACACGCGACATACGGTGCCCTCCTAGACCTCGAGGAGTTCGGCTTCCTTGCGCTTGAGGGCATCGTCGATCGCGTCGACGTGGCTCTTGGTCACCTGTTCGAGCTCCTTCTCGCCGCGCCCGACCTCGTCGTCGCCGACCTCGCTCTTCAGCGCATCGAGGTCGTCCTTGGCCTTGCGACGGATGTTACGGACGGACACCCTCGCATCCTCGGCCTTGCTGCGCACGATCTTGACGAACTCCTTGCGGCGTTCTTCGGTGAGCTCTGGCAGGGTCACGCGCACGATGTTGCCGTCGTTGCTCGGGTTGGCTCCGAGATTAGGGGTGTCGCGGATCGCCTGTTCGATGTCCTTGAGGGCACTCTTGTCGTAGGGAGTCACGACGAGGGTACGAGCCTCCGGGTTGGCGAGCGAGGCGAGCTGCGCGAGCGGTGTCGGAGTGCCGTAGTAGTTCACCATGATCTTCTGGAACAGCTGCGGGTTCGCCCGACCGGTGCGCACACTGGCGAAGTCGTCTTTGGCGACCTCGACGGCCTTGCTCATGCGACTCGAGGCATCGGACAGGACATCCGCGATCACGGCAACTCCTTCATGGTTCGTTGAGTCAAGCTTAGTTGCACTTAGTTGCTCACCACGGTGCCGAGGCCCGCGCCGAGGATCGCCGCGGTAACGTTCCCGCCGGGCTCCATGCCGAAGACCTGCATCGGCATCCCGTTGTCCATGCACAGGCTGAATGCGGTGGAGTCGACGACTTTGAGCCCGCGCTGCAGCGCCTCCTGATAGGTGATGTGGTCGATCTTGTGGGCATCGGGGTTGGTGCGCGGGTCGTCGGAGTACACACCATCGACGCCGTTCTTGGCCACGAGCACGACGTCGGCGTCGATCTCGAGGGCGCGCTGGGCCGCGACCGTGTCCGTCGAGAAGTATGGCAGTCCGGCACCGGCCCCGAAGATCACGACGCGTCCCTTCTCGAGGTGGCGCTCCGCGCGGCGCGGTATGTACGGCTCCGCGACCTGCGTCATGGAGATGGCCGACTGGACTCGGGTCTCCGCCCCGGCCTGCTCGAGGAAGTCCTGTAGTGCGAGCGCGTTCATGACCGTGCCGAGCATGCCCATGTAGTCGGCTCGACCCCGGTCCATGCCGCGCTGGGAGAGTTCCGCGCCGCGGAAGAAGTTGCCCCCGCCGACGACGATCGCGACCTCGACGCTGCGCGCTGCCTCGGCGATCTCGCGGGCGAGACCGCTGACGACGTCCGGGTTCACACCGAGGGATCCCCCGCCGAACGCCTCGCCGGAGAGCTTGAGAAGGACCCTGCGCCTCTTGCCTGTGTTCGACGTCCCCGTGCTTTCTATCATGACGTGTGAGCCCTTCCGATGCGATTGTTCTAGAACTTACTGGGTCCCTCGGCGGGGACGCACAGAAAAGGAGTCCGGATCACGAGTGGTCCGGACTCCTTCATCTAACGGCCTAGGCGCCGGCCTTGAAACGGGCGAAGCCCGTCACGGTCAATCCGGCGTCTTCGAGAACCTTCTTGACTTGAACCTTGCTGTCGCGGGCATAGTCCTGCTCGAGCAGTGCGACCTGTTTGAAGAACGCGGTGAGCCGACCCTCGACGATCTTGGGCAGAGCGGCCTCCGGCTTGCCCTCGTTGCGGCTGATCTCCGTGACGATCTCGCGCTCCTTCTCGACGATGTCGGCCGGAACCTCGTCGCGCGTCAGGTACTGCGGGTCGAACATCGCGATGTGCTGAGCGACGGCCCGCGCGGTCTCGGCATCCGGGCCGCTGTAGGAGACGACGACACCGATCTGCGGAGGCAGGTCCTTCGACGTCTTGTGCAGGTAGACCGCGACGGAATCACCGGAAAGCGCTGCGACACGACGCAACTCCACCTTCTCGCCGAGAGTCGCGGCCTGGTCGTCGATGAGCGCGGCTACCGTCGCCTGCCCTGAGCCTGTCGAAGGTCCGACGGGGGCTGCGATGGCCTCCTCGACGGTAGAGGCACCAGCGGCTGCGACGGCTTGGAGCACTCTGTCGGCGAGCGCGACGAACTTCTCGTTCTTCGCGACGAAGTCGGTCTCGCACGCGAGCTCGATCATCGTGACGCCGCCGTCGGTCTCGGCGACCGCGATGAGGCCCTCGCTCGTAGAGCGGTCGGCACGCTTCGCGTTGCCCTTCGCACCCTTGAGACGCAGGATCTCTGTGGCCTTCTCGACGTCACCCTCGGCCTCGACGAGCGCGTTCTTGGTATCGGTCATGCCGGTGCCGAGCTGCTCGCGCAGGGCCTTGAGGTCTGCGATGTTGAAGTTAGCCATACCTGGAGTTCCTTACTTGGTCTCGTCAGCGGAGGCCGCAGCGTCCGCAGCGACGACTTCTTCGACAACGGCGGCGACTTCGCCCTCGACGAAGACCGCCTCGTCGGCAGCGACGGCCTCGTCGGCGACCTTCTCGGTCTCGGCCGAGGACTGCTCAGGGGTGACCTCGGCTGCTGCGGTCTCGGACGCCTGGAGGAGCTCGGCCTCCCAGGCAGCCAGCGGCTCCACCTCTGCGCCCTCTTCGGGCCTCTGGTGGCGCTGGATGAGTCCCTCGGCGGCAGCGTCCGCGATGATGCGGGTCAGCAGGCCGACGGAACGGATGGCGTCGTCGTTGCCAGGGATCGGGTACTGCACCTCGTCGGGGTCGCAATTGGTGTCGAGGATGCCGATGACAGGGATGCTCAGCTTGCGGGCCTCGTCGATGGCGAGGTGCTCCTTCTTGGTGTCGACGACCCAGAGCGCCGACGGCGTCTTCGACAGGTTGCGGATACCGCCGAGCGACTTGTGCAGCTTGTCGAGCTCGCGCTTCTTGATGAGGAGTTCCTTCTTGGTGAAGCCGCTCTTGGCCGTGTCCTCGAAGTCGAGCTCCTCGAGCTCCTTCATGCGGGCGAGACGCTTGCTGACCGTCTGGAAGTTGGTCAGCAGACCACCGAGCCAACGCTGGTTCACGTAGGGCTGGCCGACGCGGGTAGCCTGCTCCGCGATGGCCTCCTGAGCCTGCTTCTTGGTGCCGACGAAGAGAATGGTGCCGCCATGGGCGACAGTCTCCTTGACGAAGTCGTAGGCCTTGTCGATGAAGGCGAGCGACTGCTGCAGGTCGATGATGTAGATGCCGGAACGCTCGGTGAAGATGAAGCGCTTCATCTTCGGGTTCCAGCGACGGGTCTGATGCCCGAAGTGCACGCCGCTGTCGAGCAGCTGGCGAATCGTTACGACGGCCATGAGCCGTTCTCCTTTTATTCTCGGTTGACACGACGGCCGGATGGCTGCCATTCCTGGTGCCCGACGCACGTCCGACCCGCCTCTGAGGAGACTGGGACCGATTGGATGTGGCTGCCGAGTGGGCACGCGTAGTCAGCGCTCGAAGCGCTGCTCGGGGAAGTCTAGCAGGATGTCGGCGCGCAGAGGCACGTCCACCACAGCCCCTCGCCCGGCACGATCGTCCCCAGATCGGCCGGAACCAGCGGGATCTCGAGTGGTTTCGGTGCACCATATTCGCATGCGTCGGACCATCAAGCGACTTCTCCTCACGACAGGGGGCGACCGGCCGAAGGGCCTGCGGCCGGAATGGCCACCGGGGCGTCGATCGGCGCGCCGACCGACGTGGCCGCCCGCGCTGCCCCCGCGCCCACCGTCGCCGGCAGCGGTTTCTGCTGGGCTGCTGATGCGCGGCGCCCTCGCGCTCGCCCTGACGGTGCTCGCGCTCACGGCCGCCGTGAACGGTCCGGCGAGCGCGGCGGAGCCGTTCGCCCCCGGGGATTCCGGGAGTCCCGGCGAAACAGGCGCAAGAGCCAGAGCGGGAACCTGGCTCTGGCCACTCGCTCCCCCGCATCCGATCGTGCGCCCCTTCGAGGCACCGGAGACCCTGTACTCGGCGGGTCATCGCGGTATCGATCTGCCCGCGACCGCTGGAACAGCAGTCTTCGCACCCGCCGACGGCGTTGTCTTCTTCGCCGGGACCGTCGTGGATCGTCCCGTGCTCTCTCTGAGCCATCCGGGCGAACTGCTCTCGTCGTACGAGCCGCTCGACGCGAGCGTTCGCGAAGGCGAGCGAGTGGTAGCAGGGCAGCAGATCGGCGTGGTCGCGAGCGGCGGCCACTGCGCAGACGGCTGCCTGCATTTCGGTGTGCGACTGCGCGGTCGGTACGTCTCGCCGTTGCTCTATCTCGGCGGGGTTCCGCGGGCGATCCTGCTGCCGATGGACTGACGATTCCCGGCACCCGGGCTCAGGCGCGAGGATGTGCCGTGCGGTAGCTCTCCTTGAGCCGTTCGGTCGACACGTGTGTGTAGATCTGTGTGGTTCCGAGGCTCGCATGACCGAGCAGTTCCTGTACGGCTCGCAGATCCGCCCCGCCGTCGAGCAAGTGCGTTGCCGCCGTGTGCCGCAGGGCGTGCGGTCCCGACGGGCCGGTTCCAGGAATCCCGGCGAGCAGCTCCGAGACGAGCCGGTAGACCGCTCGCACTCCGAGGCGTCCGTGGCGCGCACCGACGAAGAGCGCACGGGCACCCGGTTGCAGCGTGTGCGGTGAGGCATCCGCGCCTGGTGCGAGACCGGTGGAGGCGAGCAGCGAAGGCCGTGCCCGATGCAGATAGTCGACGATCGCCGAGTGAGCAGGAACTCCGAACGGGACAACGCGTTCCTTGGCGCCTTTGCCCGTCACCCGCACCGTGAGACGGTCGAGGTCGAGGTCGTCGACGTCGAGACCTACGAGCTCTGAGACGCGAAGCGCCGCAGCGTAGAGCAATTCGATGACCGCGAGGTCGCGAAGAGCGCCCGGGTCGCCTTCTGAACAACGCAGGCTCAGCCCTTCGAGCAGTTCGTCCATCTGCGTCCTCGTGACGACCCGGGGCAGGGTCCGCCCCGGCTTCGGCGCGCGCAAGCGGGCGCCGGGGTCCGCCGGAATCCGTCCCGTGCGTGCGAGCCATGCGGTGAAACTTCGGGCAGACGCCGAATGACGGGCTATCGTCGCCCGTGCGAGTCCTGACCGGGTGCCCCACCACAGCCAGTCGCGAAGAACTCCGAGGGTGAGCGCATCCACAGTCGGGATCCCATGCCTCTCGGCGAACGCAGCGAGCTGCGCGAGATCGGCATAATACGCCCTGACGGTATGCGCAGAGAAGCCGCGCTCTGCCGTGAGGTAGAGCACGAAGTCGTCGATGGCGACGTCGAGGTTCACCGTTCCAGCATCAGCCATCTGAAGCGATCCTTGTGGAGGCTCGCTGCCCTGGCACTGTGTTCAGGCACCGGGGTCGCCGCTGGAGACCTGGCGAGAGAACGACTCACGACGCAGCTCGGGCGTCATCGCCTCGAGTCGCGCGAGGAAGTCCGCGTCGAAACGAGTCGCGACGGGTGCCTCCCCGAGAGGGACGACGGAGTGCACGATCCGGTCCTCGTAGACGTGCACGAGATTGATCGACTGGCCACCGTCGACGCCGACGAGTTCGCGGGAGGGGGCGCTGAGATCCATGGTGTAGCACGTCGCCGCCGCGACGGACACGGGCACCCCCGCGAAGAGACTCGTCGTCGCATAGTGCAGGTGCCCGCCGAGAATGGCGCGGACGTCGCTGCCTGCGACGACGGCGGCGAGTTCGTGCTGATGCTCGAGTTCGAGGACCGTCATCGCCGCGAGCGGCGTGGGGATCGGCGGGTGGTGAAGGGCCAGGACGGTGCCGAGCGGTGCCGGGGTCGCGAGCACGGCGGCAAGCCATTCCAGTTGCGAGCGCTCGATAGCACCATGGTGGTATCCCGGAACGCTGGTGTCGAGGGCGACGATGCGCAGACCGCCCACCTCAACGATGCGATCGACGGGAGCCCCGACATCCTGGCGGCCGGTCTCGCGCAAAAGCTCCGAACGGAACGCGGCGCGCGCGTCGTGGTTGCCCATGACCCACACGAGCTCAGCACCGAGGCGTTCGGCGACGGGTTCGACGATGTCTCGCACGCGTAGGTACGCGTCCGGCTCGCCGCGGTCCGCGATGTCACCTGTGAACACGAAGGCATCCGGTCGTATCCCGGAACGCTCGAGCTGCCGCATGGCCGCCCACACCCCGATGTCGGTGTCCACCCGGCCGTAGAGCTCGCGCCCGCCGCCGAGGAAATGCGTGTCGCTGATGTGCGCGATGACGAGACAGGCCGCAGGATGCTGACCCATCTGCGCCGGACCCGCTTGACGACCCCGGTCTGCGCGCTGTTCGTCGTTCATGCTCCTCCTCGACACCGTTCCTCAACGATATGGTGCACCACCGTCGCGCGTCTCGGCCGTGAGGAGCCCGAGTCGCTGCGACGTCATCGACGTTATCCGGGCGAAGCCCTGACCCATCCCCCGTGCCGCTCCCGCACGATCCCGGCGAGTTCGAGCGTGCCGAGGGTGCCGAGCACCGTCGTGGTCGACAGTCCGCTGCGTTGCGCGATGTCGAGGGGCACCCGCGGAGATCGGGCGCTGAGCGCGTCGATGACACGCGTCTCCTCGCCCGTCTGGCGGACGCCGGGTGACTGTGCGCCCCCGCCGGCACCTGAGTCGTCCGAACGCACGAGCTCGGCCATCTCGGCCGCATTGGAGACGCAGCGCGCGTCGTACTCGCGCAGGAGACGATGGCATCCCGCGGACGCCGGCGAGGTCACAGGACCGGGAACGGCTCCGAGCGGACGGCCGAGCGCCGCCGCGTGGCCCGCCGTGTTGAGGGAGCCGGAACGCCAGCCGGCCTCCAGCACGACAGTCGCCTGGCTGGAGGCGGCGATGAGCCTGTTACGTTGCAGAAATCTCCATTTCGTAGGCGTCGATCCGCAGGGCAGCTCCGAGACCACGGCACCCACCTCGCAGATCCTGCCGAGCAGAGCGTCATGTCCGCGGGGGTAGAAGCGATCGACACCGCCGGCGAGAAAGGCGATGGTGTGTCCCTCGCTCGCGATGGCCGACCGATGCGCCATCCCATCGATCCCGTACGCGGCCCCGGACACGATCGCGAGGCCGCGGTCGACGAGACCGGCTGAGGCCTCCATGGCGACGTGCTCGCCGTAACCTGTCGCCGCCCTCGCGCCGACGAGGGCGATCGAGAAGGAGAGCGAGTGGAGGGCCGCGGAGCGTCCGCGCCACCAGAGCGCGATGGGGGCGTTGGCGCCCAGATCGTCGACGCCGACCGGCCACAGCTCCATGGCGGGGGTAACGAGACGGCAACCACGGCGCGCCGCCACCTCGAGCGATCGGATCACGTCGCGCAGCTCCATTCGTGGGCGCCAGCGCGCCAGTGCGTCGGCGAACTCTTTCCGCAGCGCGGCGACCGAGACGGTCGCCGCCGGATCGACCGCCCGTGCCAGCCGTTCTGCCGACCACCCCTCGAGGAGTGCGGTCAGGGCACCCGGCGCTCCGAGCGCCATCGTCAGAACGCCTGCGCTACGGTCTCCCGGCTCGGAGAGCCCCGTCCACGCCGCACGTGCGAAAAGGTCTGCGTCGGAGACGGCCTCCGAGTCCCCTCGTTCCAAGCGCGGATCCGAACACGAGGGGATGCGCAGCGGTGCCACCAGGCGGCTGACCTCACTCTCGCCGAGCCCGAACACCGCCATCTAGATCCCCTTCCTCAGGTAGAGCGCCTGTCCGATGTGGTCGCCGGTCGGCACGGAGGCGCCCTCGAGGTCGGCCACCGACCAGGCGACGCGCAGCACCCTGTCGTAGCCGCGCATCGTGATACCGCCCCGTTCGAGCGCCCGGTCGAGCCCGGCCATCGCCGCGGAACCCGGACGCATCCGGGTTCCGCGCAACCACCGCCCTGGAACCTCCGAGTTGAGCCGCCATGGCGTGGAGGCCAGCCGGGCGGCGGCCGCGGCACGGGCGTTCACCACCCGGCCGCGAGCTTCGGCCGTCGACATCCGCCCGAGGCTCAGGGCGGCACGCAGTTGCACGGTAGTGACTCTCTGCACGCGCAGTTGGATGTCGATGCGGTCGAGCAACGGCCCCGAGAGCCGCCCGAGATAGCGGCGTCGCGCGTTCGGGGCGCAACTGCACTCACCGCCCTCGACCCCGTACTGCCCGCACGGACACGGATTCGCCGCGAGAAGCAACTGGAATCTGCCGGGAAAGTGGGCGACCGCATTGGCACGGTGGATGCTGATCACGCCTGATTCGAGGGGCTGACGCAGCGCGTCGAGCACGGAGGCGCTGAACTCCGGGGCTTCATCCAGGAACAAGACGCCATGCGCCGCGCGAGCGGCGGCTCCCGGCCGGATGACGGAGCTGCCACCCCCGATGATGGCGGCGGCCGTCGCCGTGTGATGGGGGCTCTCGAGCGGTGGCCTCGTCGCGAGGGCTCGGCCGACTGCTCGGCCGCCGAGAGAACGGATGCTGCTGACCTCGAGCGCCGCCCGCTCGTCGAGGTCGGGCAGGAGCCCGGGAAGCCTGCCGGCGAGCATGGTCTTGCCCGCACCGGGCGGTCCGAGCAAGAAGGCGTGATGACCCCCGGCCGCGGCGACCTGGAGAGCGAGGACCGCCGCATCCTGTCCCACGACGTCGACGAGGTCTGCGACGTGCTCGCCGAGTATCGGCTCCTCCACCGGCACATCGGACGGCGGGACTGCGTCGACCGGAATCGGATCGAATGCGCCACCGTGCCAGATCGCTGCGTCGCGCAGGCTCGCGACACCGACCACGCGCATCCCAGAGACGAGTTCGGCCTCGGCGACACTCCCGGCCGGCACCATGACGGTCGTGTGCCCAGCACGCTGGGCCGCGACGACGGCGGGCAACACCCCGGGAATCGGCCGAAGCCGCCCGTCCAGGCCGAGCTCACCGATGTGCACGACACGCTCGATCGACTCAGCCGCGATGTCTCCGGCCGCTGCCAGGCAGGCGAGGGCGATCGCCAGGTCGAACCCTGATCCATGCTTCGGCAGCGCCGCCGGCGAGAGGTTCACCGTGATGCGGTGCGTCGAGAGCGGGATCCCGGCGTTGCTCGCGGCCGCGCGCACCCGATGGGCGGACTGGGCGAGCGCGGCGTCCGGAAGCCCAATGAGCACGATCGCGGGCAACTGGCTCGAGATGTCGGCCTCGACCTCGACGATCGAGCCGCTCATACCGATGAGAGCGACGGCGTGGGTGCGGCCGAACCGCATCAGCCGAGCCGTTCGAGGTGTTCGAGTCGCGGCGGTGATCCGGCTGGCCAGACGATCCCGATCACGTCGAGCCTGATCCGGGAGACGGGCCGCGGTGAGGCGTCGCACCACAGCATCGCGAGGCGCCGCATGCGCTCGAGCTTCGCCGGCGAGATCGCCGCGAACGGATGGCCGTATCCGAGACCCGACCGCGTCTTGACCTCGACGAAGGCGGTCTCGCCGTTGCGTTCGGCCACGATGTCGATCTCACCGGACTCGCATCGCCAATTGCGATCGATCACCCGATAGCCACCCGCGCGCAGATACTCGACGGCGAACGTCTCGCCCCGCCGTCCCAGCTCATTCCTGTCGACCACGACGACCTCCTGCAGCAAGCCTGCGGGAGAGGAGGCCGGTTCGGCGGGATGCTAGCCGGTTCTGTTCACAACCACGTGGAAGGCCGTGAGGTGCAGGAGAGCACGACCGCTACTCGTCGAGCGCGACTTCGGCAGCTCGAACTCGCGCGTAGCGAGCTCTTCGACGCTGACGTCTTTGAAGACGAGCACGCGCACCGACTTCGCGAAACGATTGGCCCGGTAGACGTCCCATCACCGGACGTCCTTCATCGTCAGCTCGAAGGAAAGGAGAAGCCGTGCTCCGTGTCTCGACGCACCAGCTTGACACACTCAGACGACCTTTCCCTTGCTCCGTGTTTGGCGAGCTGGGGACCTGGCGACCCATGGTGTGTGGATGGGTTGTGGTTCCGGGTCGTTGACTGTTACCCTGCCGGGGTCGTGGGAACTATTGTCGACACCGGTTCGGTAACAATACGAGTTAACCGAGAGATGCGAATTGCGCATGAAATCGATGTACATCGTGGCCGGAGTTGCCGCGCTGATTCTGGCTAGCGGAGCTGTGCCGGCACGTGCGGCCGAGCTGACGGGAGATCCGTTGGCGACGATTGCTGCATTCGCTGACAGCACGACTGCGGCGGGTACCGAGTCGGAAACCGGGGTGACAGTCGAGGTACCGAACGATCCCAGCGCGGGAATCATGGTGGAGGGCTCTGACAGCGGCGAACCGGTTACTATCGGCGACGGAGCCGACACCGCTGTGATCGAGGCACCGGGTGTGACCCCCTACTCGCTACGAATACCCATCGATGTTCCTGACGGAGCCTCGCTCGTCGCAGCAGAGGGTGGCGGCGCACAGATTCTCGCGACAGATGGTCTCCCGATCGGTGTCTTTGCGATGCCATGGGCGCTCGACGCGAATGACCAACCGGTCGGGAAGCGCTATGAGATCGAAGGCGAGACAGTCGTGCAAATCGTTGAACACGGCGAGGGCAGCGCATACCCGGTTGTTGCTGACCCCACCTACGTTACGACGACGTACTGGCTCTCGCGCGCCGATGTCGAGCGGATGTGGAACGTGCTCCAGACGACGGGTGCCGTCTGCAACTATCTCCCGCTCCCATACGTCTGGAGCATCTCGTGTGCCGCGGGGTCGGCCCTCGTTGATGCCGTCAGCAGCGCGCACTATCAGCAGAAGCGAATCAAGGCCGTGTATTACAACTGCGGTTTCACGTACTGCAACTACTACCGGTATTACGTGGTGAGCTAAGGAGCTACGACGATGGTGATACGCTCCGGGGCCGGCAAGGCCGCATCGGTGATCCTCGTGTATTTCGCAGCACTGTTGTCAGGGATCTTCACAGGGTTGCTGATCGATGTTGGCGCGGGATATCTCCTGACTGGAACACTGCTATTGCTCGGGATCTATGCGCTCACGCGATTCTTCCGCGGCGGGAACGAATCCGATGAACCTCGCGAGTGGTGGCGGATGACCGCATATCCTCTCGCCGGGTACGTCCTGGCAGTTTGGTTTGCTGCGCAGGCTGTGAGTATGGCGCTCGTGCCGCCGGTCAGTTCTCTCAGCATGGCCGGGACGGCGATCATGCTGGTGATTGCGATCGGCTACGTTAATTCATCAGCCAAGCTCTCAGCGCGACAGCGGGCAAGTTCCTAACGTTGCGCTGTCGGCGTCGACCGGACTTCTTCGTGTCGCCGCCACGACGAATCGGCGGGTTCAGCGGAACCGTCCTGAACCCGGTCTCCACAGGGCTCATCTCCACTGGGCTCATCTCCACTGGGCTCAGTGCGGACAGGTCACTCGTCGAGCGCGAGTTCCTTCGGCAGCTCGAACTCCTTCGTCGCGAGCTCCTCGATGTTGACGTCCTTGAACGTGAGCACGCGCACGGACTTGACGAAACGATCGGAGCGGTAGACGTCCCATACCCAGACGTCCTTCATCGTCAGCTCGAAGTAGAAGTCGTGCTCGGTGTCACGCCTCACGAGTTCGACTTCGTTAGCGAGGTAGAACCGCCGCTCGGTCTCCACGACGTATTGGAACTGCGCCACGATGTCTCGGTATTCGCGGTACAGCGCTAGCTCAACCTCACGGTCGTAGTCCTCGAACTCGTCTTCATCCATCGTGCGTCAATCCTACGCCAACGGGGTCTTCCGTGATTCCGTGGCGACGGCTCCGACCTTGAGCCAGGAGAGCCGGTGCAGCCCGCTCGGCCCATGCTCATCGATGGCGGCGAGGTGCGCGGCGCTGCCATAGCCCTTGTTGCCGCTCCAACCATAGACGGGCTCGGCGGCATGCGCCTCGATCATCAGCCGGTCACGGCGTACCTTGGCGATCACGGACGCTGCAGCCACCGAACCGCAATCACGGTCGGCCTTGACTCGCGTGACGACGCGAAGCCTGGTCGTGAGCGCCGGATTCAGCCAGTCGTGCGCCCCGTCGAGCACGACGGTGCTGGCGAGGATCTCGACGCCCAGCTCGTGCAACGCCGTCAGAGCGCGCTTGCCCGCGAGACCGAGGCAGGCGGTGATGCCGAGCTCGTCGACCTCCGATGCGGAGGCCATGCCGACAGCGGAATACAAAGCCCATGCCTCGGCGACCGGAGCCATCGCCTCGCGCCGAGGCTCGCTCAGAAGCTTGGAGTCGCGCAAGCCGTCGGGAACCCGGGCGACCGTGTGGTCGATCACGGCCATTCCCACCGCCACGGGGCCGGCGAGAGCACCCCGGCCGACCTCGTCGCATCCGATCACCAGTCGAGTGCCGCTCGCGAAAAGCTCCTGCTCGACCTCGAGGGTCGGAACGACGACGGGCATCAGCCGCCGGACCCGCTGCCGACCCCCTGGAACACCTCCGGGTAGTTGCCGAGCCACGCCCAGTGGTTGAGCGGCCAGCTCACTACGAAAGCCCGGCCGACGACGTTGCCGATCGGGACGAAGCCTCTTCCGGGGGCGTCACCGTTGTAGCGCGAGTCCTTCGAGTTGTAGCGGTTGTCGCCCATGACCCAGAGCGAGCCATCGGGAACCGTCACGTCGAAGCCGTCTTTGGAGACCTTGGACTCGCCTGGCGGCAGGGTCACATACGGTTCGGAGAGCGGGATGTCGTTGACACTCATCTGGCCGAGGGCGTTGCAGCAGACCACGTGGTCGCCCGGAAGCCCGATGACACGCTTGATGAGGTGGTCGTTGCTGTCGGGTGCCGAGAGACCGACGAGCGAGAGCAGCCAGTCCAGGCTCGCCACGATCGGGTTCTGCTCGGGAACAGGCTGCGGAACGAGCCATCCGCCCGGGTCCCGGAACACGACGACGTCGCCACGGGAGATCGGGACGAACTCGGGTTCGAGCTGGTTCACGATGATGCGATCGTTGACCTGCAGGGTCTCGCGCATCGACTCCGAAGGAATGAAGAAGGAGCGGACGAGGAACGTCTTGACCAGGAAGGACACGAGCAACGCGACCACGAAGATGATCAAGAGGTCGCGAAGGAAGACGAGCGCGCCGCGCTTCTTGCGTTGTCTGTCGCCGCGCGCGCTCCCGGCGCGTGTGCTGACCATGTTGTCTGTCATTAAATGTCTGAACTCCCCCACTCAGTGTATGCGATGGAGGAGTCCAGCTCGTATCGGCGCGCGGCTAGCTGTCGCGCTTCTCCTTGATCTTGGCCTTCTTGCCGCGCAGCTTGCGAAGGTAGTAGAGCTTCGCGCGACGCACGTCACCGCGGGTGACGACCTCGATCTGGTCGATCACCGGGGAGTGCACCGGGAAGGTGCGCTCGACGCCGACCTGGAAGCTGACCTTGCGGACCGTGAAGGTCTCGCGGACGCCTTCGCCCGAGCGACCGATGACGACGCCCTGGAACACCTGGATGCGAGAGCGGGTGCCCTCGATGATGTTGACGTGCACCTTGACGGTGTCACCGGCTCGGAAGGCCGGAATGTCCGACTTGAGGGATGCCGCGTCGACCGCGTCGAGGATATGCATGATGATTCGCTCTCTGTGCCCGCCGCCGGTCGAACACGGACTAGTTGTCGAAAAGAATAAAGAATGATGTGCGATTGCGGACGCACCGTCTGGCGCGTTGCCGGCTCCCCGGGGGCAGAACCGTGCCGCAGCACAATCATCAATTGTGCCATGCACAGGTCCCTCCTCGCAAAAGCGACGGCTAAGACGCGCTCATTCACGCGCTTCGCGGATGACGATCACCTCGCCGTCGCCGGGGAACGAGCCGCTCCCGGGCCTCCCGGCGGGTTCCGCCGGCTGTTCACCACGCTGGCCGGATCGAGGCACGCCCGGCCCGGCGGCTGGCTGCGAAGGCATAGCGGCCTGCTCGAACGCGTCGAGGGTGACCCGCATGCTGCGCGCGCCGTCGGTGAAGAGCTCCCAGAGCGAGATCCAGAATCCGGCGATCGCGGCGAGCACGCCGAGCACCGCGAAGAGGGTCGTCGTGGAACCGAAGAAACCGAAGCCGATGACCGCTCCGTGCCAGACCGTGAAGAGCGCGACGTCGGTCCAGGAGACGGCGCGTTCCCGCCGCACGGTCGGCCGGGCATAGACGAGAAGGCTCACGGCCGTCAGCGTGACGAAGACCACGGGACAGACGAGGAGCAGGCCAAGGATGCCCCAACCGCCCTGTCCGAAGACACCCCAGCCCACGAGGATCCATACGGGAAGGGCGACCGCGGCGACGAACTGCCAGTGGTAGAAGGCCCTGCGGATGATCACGGAACCAGGGTAGCCGCGAAGGCTGGGCGAGCGCTGCGCATTCGCTGGAGGCGCACGCCAACACGCTCCGCCGTCGAGAACGGGGAGAATGGTCCTGACGAGAGGACGCCATGATCGAGTTGAGAACCCCCGCCGAGATCGAGCAGATGAGACCGGCAGGCCGTTTCGTGGCGAGCGTGCTCGAGGCGACGGCCGCCGCCGCCGGGGTCGGCGTGAACCTGCTCGCGCTCGATCGGCTCGCCCGCGATCTGATCCGCTCCGCCGGTGCCGAATCCTGCTACATCGACTATCACCCGTCATTCGGTGCGAGTCCCTTCGGCAAGGTCATCTGCACCTCCGTCAACGACGCCGTGCTGCACGGCCTGCCGCACGACTACGCGCTCCGCGACGGCGACGTGCTGAGTCTCGACTTCGCGGCATCCGTCGACGGCTGGGTCTCGGACTCCGCGATCACGATCGTGGTCGGCACGCCGCGCGACGAGGATCTGCGGCTGATCGACACGACGACCCATGCCCTGGACGCAGGAGTCGCCGCCGCGCAGCCCGGGGCGCGCATCGGCGACATCTCTGCGGCGATCGCCGGCGTTGCTCTCGCGGACGGCTACACCATCAACACGGACTTCGGCGGTCACGGCGTCGGCCGCACGATGCACGGCGACCCCCACGTGCCGAACAACGGGCGCCCAGGCCGGGGGCTTCCGCTCAGACCGGGTCTCGTGATCGCGATCGAGCCCTGGTTTCTCGAGACGACCGACCGTGTCGTCACGGACCCCGACGGGTGGACGCTGCGCAGCGCCGACGGCTCACGTGGGGCGCACATGGAGCATACGGTGGCGATCACCGAGTCCGGTCCGATCGTGCTCACGGCGCGCATGCCCTGAGTTGCTGCACGTCGACGAAGCCGTCGGACCGGTGACCGCGGCACCCCTCATCGCGGCCGGGATCACACCGATCCAGCCGAAACGCTACCGGATGGGTGCGCTCATCCGGCTCGTCTGCGAATACCTGGAGCAGAACCGGGTCATCCGAGTCGAGACGCCATGGCATGGTCGAGCTGCGCGGATCGATCATCGAGCTCCCCGGTGGACGGATCGCGCTCGCCCCGACCGCACTCGCGCTCATGCGCACGTTCGTCAAGGCCGGCGCCTCGGCCGCCCGCTCACAGGGTAGCCGCACTGGCACCGCTCAACGCATCCGCACCTCGAGTCGCCGTCGGGACGTCGGCGGCGAGCCGCCTATCCGCCGATCGCGCTCATGCTACGGGTCGGTTGCACGAAATCGGGGCGATTGACGCCATGACCGGCGGCCTTGCGCCACATCTCTGCCTGCCACAGCCTGGCGATCGTCTCATCGTCGGCTCCCGCACGCAACGGTCCGAGCAAGTCGGTCTCCTCGTGCGTGAAGAGGCAGTTGCGCACTCCGCCCTCCGCCGTCAGCCGGGTTCGTCGACAGTCGCCGCAGAACGACTCGGTGACCGATGCGATGATGCCGACTGTTCCGGAGAAGGCCGGCCCCACACCGGTTCCGCGGCGTCGCAACCGCCACAATTCCGCCGGCGCGCCATCTCTCGGAGCGCGATCGGGAGTGAGCTCATAGACCTCCGCTAGCCGCCTTCTTGTCTCCTCAGCCGTCACAAACGAGTCACGCGACCAGCTGTGGTCGGCATCCAGCGGCATCTGCTCGATGAACCTCAACTGGTGGCCGTGCTCGAGGGCCCAGTCGACGAGCTCGACAGCTTGGTCGTCGTTCACGCCGCGCAACAGCACGGCGTTGATCTTGATCGGGCCGAGCCCAGCATGGCGCGCGGCGTCGATGCCCTGAAGCACGCGGTCGAGGAACGGCCGGCGTGTGAGCCGGGCGAAACTGTCGTGACGGATGGAGTCGAGCGAGATGTTCAGCCGGTCGAGGCCCGCAACCGCGAGCGCCTCGGCGCGCGAGGCCAGGCCGATCGCATTGGTCGTGAGCGAGATCTCCGGTCGGTCCGGCAGGTCGGCGCAGGCCGCGACGATGTCGACGAGGTCGGCCCGCAGCAGCGGCTCCCCTCCTGTGAAACGTACCTGCCGCACGCCGAGCCTGGAGACCCCGAGACCGACGAGGCGGCGGATCTCCGACACGGTCATGAGCGCGTCGGCTGGCTGGGTCGGAAGGCCCTCCGCCGGCATGCAGTACGTGCAACGCAGGTTGCAAC
Source organism: Luethyella okanaganae (assembly GCF_042660285.1). Taxonomy (NCBI): domain Bacteria; kingdom Bacillati; phylum Actinomycetota; class Actinomycetes; order Micrococcales; family Microbacteriaceae; genus Luethyella; species Luethyella okanaganae. The sequence goes on along the minus strand of NZ_JBHSTP010000001.1, from coordinate 833,727 downwards.
GATCGGTGAGTGAGACACGCAGGTCCGTCGCCCGCCGCCCGAACCGATCGACGAGCGCATCCGTGGGTGGACGACCGGACGGAGGCTCGTATCCGGCCGGCATCGACGTGGCAGCACCGCGCACACGCGGCATTCCCAGAACGGTCGTCATGCAGACACCGTAGCCCGAGACAGACCCGTTGTGTTGCAGTATCGTTTCGACAGCGTCAACTCGGACCGATGCTCGGCACGGGCGGGCGACCCATTATGCACCCTGGAGGATCGATGACCGACGCGACAACCCCCGCTCCCCCCGCCGCCGCCCTCACACACGAACGCGCCGATGGCGCCGCGCACATGGTCGACGTCGGCGACAAGCCGTCGAGCAAGCGAAATGCGCGGGCACAGGCGACCCTGGTCACCCGGCCAGACGTCATCGGTCTCCTGCTCGCCGGAGAGCTGCCCAAGGGGGAAGCCCTGCCCCTCGCTCGCATCGCCGGCATCATGGCAGCCAAGCAGACATCGACCCTGATTCCACTCTGCCACCCATTGTTCATCACGGGGGCCGACATCGAGTTCTCGGCTGGAACGGATCGCATCCGCATCGTCGCAGAGGTCGGAACGACGGGACCGACCGGCGTTGAGATGGAGGCCATGACGGCCGTGTCCGTCGCTGCCCTCACGCTCTACGACATGATCAAGGCCGTCGACAAGGCGGCGACGATAACCGACATCGCCGTTCTCGAGAAGAGCGGCGGCAAGAGCGCCGACTGGACGCGCCCGCTCGACGATGTGGAGCAGACGTGATCGGCGCAGAACTCTCTGCCGTCGTCGTGACCGTCTCCACCCGGGCGTCCGTCGGCGTCTATCCGGACACGACAGGGCCGGTGATCGCAGCGTGGTGCGTCGCGCGCGGCTTCCGCACCGAGACACGTGTGGTTTCAGACGGCCCAGACCTCGGACCTGCTCTCCGCCATGCGCTGGCCGGCGAACCGGAGCTCATCGTCACGACGGGCGGAACCGGCATCTCTCCCCAGGATCGCACGCCGGAAGCAACCCGCGAGCTGCTCGACCTCGAACTTCCCGGATTCAGCGAAGAGCTGCGGCGGCGCGGGGCAGCGGCATCCGCCACCGCGCTGCTCAGCCGCGGCACAGCCGGGGTCGCGGGGTCCACGCTTCTCGTGAACCTGCCGGGCTCGTCGGGCGGCGTGCGCGACGGGCTCCAACTGCTTGGCGAGCTCGTCGACCACGCCATCGCCCAGATCCACGGAGGCGACCATGCCCGCTGAACCGGGAAACGAGCCAGAGGCCGATTCCGCCGGTTGCCGGATCGCCGAGGTCGTCGATGGCGCCATCTCCATGGCGACGCTGCGCGCCGTCGTCGCCGGAGACGGCCAGGGCGCGATCGTCGCCTTCGAGGGCGTCGTGCGCGACCACGACAACGGTGAAGCGGTGAGCTGGCTGCGCTACACCGCCCACCCGAGCGCGCAGACCGCCCTGCAGGCCGTCGCGGAGACTGTCGCGGAGCGGTTCACCGAGGTCGCGGTGGCCGTGCAGCACCGCATCGGCCTGCTGCAGATCGGCGACGTCGCCCTCGGCTGCGCTGTGGCCAGCGCGCACAGAGCGACCGCCTTCGCCGCGTGCGCCGCGCTCGTCGACGAGATCAAGGCACAGGTTCCGATCTGGAAGGAACAGGGCTTCGAAGACGGCCACACGGAATGGGTGGCCGCGCTCGGGTGAGCCGGCGAGTCGTCCGGGCGATCAACCCGCCCTCACCTCCCCATCCGAAAGATGTGAGAAGCACGCGGCGCTCGAGAAGTGCGGTGCGGCGCTCATCGCCGACAGCGCACTCCCGAACGGGATCACCGTGCTACGTGACCTTGCCGATGCGGAACGCATCGGCTCCATCGTGCGCGAGCGACGGCGCATCGTCGTCTTGGGCGCCGGCGTTCTCGGACTCGAGATCGCGCTCGCTGCGGCCCGCGCGGGAGCCGAGGTCTGCGTCGTCCATCACGGCGACCATCCGATGCCACGCAATCTCGACAGCGGTGGCGGAACAGTTCTGCGGTCGGCATTGAGACACTCCGGCATAGCCATCATCGCGCACAGCCGGGCCGAGGCGATCAGCTGCCACACGGATGCCGATGGCGTCGACAGTTTCGACGCTCTCGTCACAGCCGACGGCAAGCAGATCCGCGGAGACCTGCTGCTGCTCTCCTGCGGCGTGAGTCCGCGCACCGAGCTCGCGACCCTTGCGGGCCTGCGCACAGGCCACGGCATCGTCGTCGGACCCGAGCTGCGCACCTGGGCCGACCCGCAGATCTACGCGATCGGCGACTGCGCGCACGTGGTGGAGCACACAGCCCAGACCGCACAACTGCAGGTGCTCCCCGGCGGGGCGTCCGGCCTGATCGGCCCCGGCTGGCATCAGGCCGCCTGGCTCGCCGCACCTCGGTGGGCGCGTCGAGGGGGGCGATCTGTCCGCCGCCGACGATGGGCCAGCCGGCAGGCGCCCGGAGCAGCCGTCAGTGCGGGGTCTCGGAGGACTCGCCGACGAGCAGGTCTGGGCGCACCCGCCTCGTGCGCTCGAGCTGTTGTTCGCGCCGCCAGGTAGCGATCGCTCCGTGATTGCCGCTCAACAAGATCGGCGGCACCTCGAGTGAGCGCCACTCGGCCGGCTTGGTGTAGCTCGGATACTCGAGCAAGCCGTCCTCGTGCGACTCCTGTACGAGACTCTCGGGATTGCCGACGACGCCGGGGATCAGACGACCGAGCGCCTCGATCATCGCCATGACGGCGACCTCTCCACCGTTGAGCACGTAGTCGCCGAGACTCACAAGCCGCACCCGGCCGCGGGCGCCGTAGTGGTCGAAGACCCGCTGATCGATGCCCTCGTAGCGACCGCAGCCGAAGACGAGATGCCGCTCGTCGGCGAGATCGCGCGCGATGGACTGGGTGAAGCGTTCCCCTGCCGGGGATGGGAAGATCAGGAGCGGTCCGTCTGCATCCGCATGCGCATCCGGGTCATGGCCGAGGATCGCGTCGAGCGCCTCGCCCCAGGGCTGCGGCTTCATGACCATGCCCGCGCCACCGCCATAGGGCGTGTCGTCGACCGTGCGGTGTCGGTCGTGCGTGTAGTCGCGCAGGTCGTGCACGCCGAGTTCGATCAGCCCGGACTGCCGCGCCTTGCCGAGCAACGAGATGTCAAGCACATCGAAGAACTCCGGAAAGATCGTGACGATGTCGATGCGCATGTCTGCGAGTTTAGCCAGCGGAGCGAGACCGGATGCCGCCCGGGCGCAGCGAGGACTCCTACAGAGCTCGGCAGGCTACCCCTCGAAAGCCGGATCGACATCGGCAGCGTCGGGAGCCTCCTGTTCCTCCGACAGCTCTTCGAAGAGTCCGGGCGGTGGCGTCACGGTGACGACACCGCTCCCGATGTCGACGGACGGCACGATTGCCTTGACGAAGGGCACCATGACCTCGCCCCCCACGGTCTTGACGATGATCAGATCCTGCGCGGGAAGGTGGTCGACCCTGGCGATGGTTCCGACGACGACGCCCTCACGGATCACCTTGAGGCCGACGAGCTGGTGGTCATACCAGGCATCCTCCTCCTCGGGCAACTCAGTCTCGTCCTGGTCGACCCACAGGATCGCCTTGACGAGGCCCTCGGCCGCCGTTCGGTCCGCGACGCCTGTGAAGAAGCCGACGGCGTGGCCGTTGTACCAGCGGAGCTCGTCGAGCTTCAGAGTCTTGCCGTGCCACGGCGAACCCGTCGGCACCTGGAGAGAGAACACGGCGCCCGGGACGAAACGCCGCCCCGGATCGTCCGTGAACAACTCGAGCTTGATCGCACCCTTGAGGCCGTGGGCTTTGGTCAAGCGCCCAACCCGTAGCTGGGCACGGCGCGAAGCGTCGACGCCCACCTCAGTAGTCGGTGTCGACGACATCGACGCGTACGCGCCGACCGTCGGCGAGCGCGGCCACGAGGGTGCGCAGAGCCTTCGCAGTACGTCCGGCGCGGCCGATCACCCGACCCAGGTCCTCAGGGTTCACGCGAATCTCGAGAACCTCGCCTCGAGGCGAACTCTTGGCCACGACGTGCACGTCGTCCGGGTGATCGACGATCCCCCGGACAAGGTGCTGAAGTGCGGGAGCGAGCAAGACTAGGCCTGCTCGTCCGCTGCGGGAACCTCGACGGTCTCTTCTGCTGCGACCTCGACGACCTCGACGGTCTCCTCGACAACCTCGGCGTGAGCCTCGTCCTTGACGGCGGGCTTCGCAGCCTTGGGCTTCAGAACCGGCTTCTTCTTCTCGTCTGCGACGAACTCGACCTTGGCTTCCTTGGTCTTGACGGTGTTCTTGGCGTTCTTGTCGCCCTTGAAGATACCCCAGTCGCCGGTGAGCTTGAGAAGCGCCTCGACCTGCTCGGTCGGCTGGGCCCCGACGCCCAGCCAGTACTGCGCACGTTCGGAGTCGACCTCGATGAACGAGGGCTCCTCGGTGGGGTGGTACTTGCCGATCTCCTCGATTACACGACCGTCGCGCTTGGTGCGCGAGTCGGCGACGACGATGCGGTAGTACGGTGCCCGGATCTTTCCAAGGCGCTTGAGACGAATCTTGACAGCCACAATTCTCCTGTGTGTGTTGTGAATGGGCGAACTGACAGCCGTGAGCGTGGGGTGCACACTCGGCAAAAGCTCAGAGAGGACCGCACGCCTGATGAGAGGGTCGGACGGTGCGGTACTCGACTGACCATTCTTGCAGATTTCGGGCTGCTTCGACAATCGGCCTCGATCGGCGCATGCTGCGGAACTCCACCATGGCCGTCATGGCCGGGTCGATCGCTCGACAGTGATTTTTGCTGCGATTCCTCCTGCGACGTTCAACGACCGTGGAAGAGCATGGGCACCATCTTTTCCTCGTGTTGCGCGTCGCATGCGCCAGCCGCCGATCGCGTGCCAAAATTGCTGCAGCACAAACTACAGTGACACGGTCATCCGCTCGGATGACCCCCGGCAGAACGGCGGCCGCCCGTGCAGATCAGCTTCGCCGACTCCCCCCGGTCCACTGTCGGTATCGAATGGGAGCTCGCGCTCGTCGACGGTGCGAGCGGTGAGCTCGTCGGCATCGCCGACGAGGTGCTCGAGGGCCTGCGCGGCGCCGACGGCACCCCGCATCCGCGCATCACGGGCGAGCTTCTGCTCAACACGGTCGAACTCGTCTCCAGTGTGCACGAGACGGTCGGTGCAGCCGTCGCCGAGCTCCGAGAGCAGACCGAGGCCGTGCGCGCGATCACCGATCCGCGCGGCGTCGAGCTCATCTGCAGCGGTTCCCACCCGTTCAGCCAGTGGTACGACCAGCGGGTCACCGACAAGGTGCGCTATCACCGACTCATCGACCGCACCCAGTGGTGGGGGCGGAACATGATGATCTGGGGCATCCATGTGCACGTCGGTGTCGAAAAACGGGACAAGGCCATGCCGCTCCTCGGCGGGCTGCTCGGATATCTCCCCCATCTGCAGGCGCTTTCAGCGTCGAGCCCGTTCTGGGCCGGAGTCGACACGGGTTACGCCTCGAATCGGTCGCTCATGTTCCAACAACTGCCGACCGCGGGACTCCCCTACCAACTCGAGGACTGGGATGCCTACGAGCGCTACGTGCGCGACCTGATGACGACCGGCATCATCGACGACTACACAGAGGTGCGCTGGGACATCCGTCCATCGCCGCATTGGGGCACGATCGAGATGCGCGCCTGCGACGGCGCCTCGACCACAGAAGAACTCGGGGCGATCGCGGCCCTCGTGCACTGTCTCGTCGAACGGATGTCGCAACACCTCGATGCCGGAGGCGCCCTGCCCTGGCTGCAGCCGTGGTACGTGCGCGAGAACAAATGGCGGGCGGCACGGTACGGGCTCGACGCCGAGATCATTCTCGACCCGGACGGGCGCGAGTGCCTCGTGACCGATGAGCTGCGCCGACTCGTGACCGAGCTCGCGCCGATCGCGGAGCAACTCGGGTGCCCCGCGGAGTTGCTGCAGGTGCTGCAGGTGCTCGACCGCGGCGCGAGCTACCAGCGGCAGCTCCGGGTGGCGAAAGCCGCCGACGGCGAGCTCAGAGCGGTCGTCGCGGAGCTCGCGCGCGAACTCCGCGAGGGACTCGGCTAGGAGTCCCTCGCTCAGGCGGGCTCGCCGCGCCCTCGTCAATGGCTATGTTCCATGGGAACACCAGGGCACCTGGGACAGGTTCCGGGATCCGAACAACCGGCTTCAGACGCAGATCCTGTTCACGCTCGCCGGCGCGACCGCAGAGCACCCGGAACTCGACCTTCCCGGACTCAACCTCGACCTCGACGACTTCGCCGTCGCCTTGACCGCGCTACATCGTTGCGAGCCTTCTCGGCCTCTACCCCGATTTCTTCATCGCGAAGAGCGCGGCTCACATCGACAGCAGTTTCGCCACGCTCAAGCGGCGGGTGGAGCGGAGCACGCGCGACGCCGCATCCGGTCAAGCCTCCGAGTAGCGAGGTCTAGGGCGTGACGACGACGTTCTTGTCGTCGCGCCAGGCGAGCCATTCGCGCACGGGTGCAAGATCGTAGTCCGGGCCGCCAACGCCGAGAGTGAACAGCCGCGCTCCGAGGTCGTAGAGCTCATCCGCCTGGCGCGTCGTGCTCCGCCGAAGTTCGACCGAGATCTCGATCTCGGCGGGATCCCTCGACTCCTGTGCACACCAGCGGTGGAGGACGCCGAGCTTGTGCTCGAGAGTCGCCGGATCAGAGAAACTGTGCCAGATGTCTGCATGACGCGCGACGATGCGAAGGGTCTTGCGTTCGCCCGCGCCGCCGACGAGCACGGGGATCGGGCGGAGCGGCGGCGGGTTGAGCTTCGTCCAGCGCTCCTCGATGATCGGCAGATCGCGCGCAAGCGCATCGAGTCTGCTGCCCGCGGTTCCGAACTCGTACCCGTATTCGTCGTAGTCGCGCTCGAACCATCCCGAGCCCGTGCCGAAGATGAATCGGCCACCGCTGATGTTGTCGATGGTTCGCGCCATGTCGGCTTGGAGGTTCGGATTGCGATAGCTGTTGCAGTTCACGAGCGCGCCGAGCTCGACCAGGGAGGTCTGCTCGGCCCAGGCGGCGAGCAGCGTCCAGGACTCGAAATGCAGCCCGTCGGGATCTCCCGAGAGCGGATAGAAGTGATCCCAGTTGAACAGGATGTCGACACCGAGCTCCTCGAGCGCCCCGACGGCGTCACGCATCGACGGGTACAGGGCGTGCTGCGGCTGGAGCTGTACTCCGAGGCGGACGGGGGCGGAAGGAACGGTCGTCACGCAGGCCAGCCTAGAACAGTGCTCGCGCGTCAGCGCCGCATCCGGGCGAACCCGGTGCTCGAAATGGTACGACGGCCACGTCGCACATTCCGTATGCACGGTCTGCTAGCTCGGGTCATGGGGTCGCACACGTCGCCGGGGTGCCCTCGATCGGAGACGGACGCAGCATCCGCGACACTCCCACCAGCCACCGGATGCTGCCGCATCCGGTCAAGCCTCCGAGTAGCGAGGTCAGCGAGGTCTAGGCCGTGACGACGACGTTCTTGTCGTCGCGCCAGGCAAGCCATTGCCTCAACCGCGGCCGAGTAACCTCTGCAGGGCCGCGAGCTCGTCCTCGCTCGGGCCGGCCTTCGCCGCGGCGGCGCCCGCGCCGCCGCCGAGACCGAAGCCGGAGCCCCCGCCGGTCACGGGGTCGCCCAGCTTGACGCCACTCGCGAGCGCCGCATTCTCGGCGGCTCGCTTCGCGGGGTTCCCCGATCGCGAGCCTTTCTTCTTGGGCAGCGCTTTGCCGCGGCCTCCGCCGAAACCGGCTCCGGGGATCGGTCCCATGCCCGGCATGTTCGGCACACCGCCTTTGGCGACGGTCTTCATCATCTTCGCCGCCTGCTCGAAGCGGGTGACGAGTTGGTTGACGTCCGTCACGGTCATGCCAGAGCCTCTGGCGATGCGGAGCCGTCTCGAACCGTTAAGGAGCTTCGGGTTGGTGCGCTCGGCAACCGTCATCGACTGGATGATGGCCTCGGTGCGCACGATCTCCTGCTCATCGAAGTTGTCGAGCTGCTGCTTCATGGCCCCTGCGCCCGGCAGCATGCCCATCATCTTCTTGATAGAGCCCATGTTGCGCAGTTGCTGCATCTGCTTGAGGAAGTCGTCGAGCGTGAAGGTGTCCGTCGCGAACTTCTCGGCGACCTTGAGCGCCTCCTCCTCGTCGAACGCAGCCTGGGCCTGCTCTATGAGGGTGAGGATGTCGCCGAGGTCAAGGATCCTGCTCGCCATGCGGTCGGGGTGGAAGGGCTCGAAGTCGCCGAGGCTCTCGCCCGTCGAGGCAAAGACGATCGGACGCCCAGTGACCGACGCCACAGAGAGGGCGGCGCCGCCGCGCGCGTCGCCGTCGAGCTTGGTGAGCACGACTCCCGTGAAGTCGACACCCTCTTGGAACGCCTTGGCCGTTGCGACCGCATCCTGTCCGATCATGGCATCGATGACGAAGAGCACCTCGTCTGGATCGATCGCCCTGCGGATATCGGCTGCCTGTTTCATCATCTCGGCGTCGACGCCGAGCCGACCGGCGGTGTCGACGATCACGACATCGTGCTGCTTCTGCACGGCCCATGCGACGCCGTCCTTCGCCACCTTCACCGGATTGCCGACACCGTTGCCGGGTTCGGGCGCGAAGACGGGAACGCCTGCCTGCCCGCCGACGATCTGCAGCTGGTTGACGGCGTTGGGCCGTTGGAGGTCGGCCGCGACGAGCACGGGGGTGTGGCCGTCTTTCGCGAGCCACCGGGCGAGCTTGCCCGCGAGGGTCGTCTTTCCGGCTCCCTGGAGGCCGGCGAGCATGATGACCGTCGGCGGCCTCTTGGCGAACTCGAGCCGGCGCTGCTGCCCGCCGAGGATCCGCACGAGCTCCTCGTTGACGATCTGCACGACCTGCTGCGCCGGGTTCAGCGCCTTGTTGACCTCGTCGCCGAGCGCACGCTCGCGCACGGTCGCGGTGAACTCCTTGACAACGTCGAGAGCGACATCGGCGTCGAGCAGGGCGCGACGAATCTCGCGAACCGTGCCGTCGACATCCGCGGCCGACAGCTTGCCCTTGGTACGGAGGTTCTTGAAGGTGTCGGCGAGCCGATCGGAGAGGTTTCCAAATGTAGCCATGGTCTGGCTAGTTTAACCGGTGCGGGTGCCGCTCAGGCACGCCCGAGCACGCGGAGCGGCTCCCCCGAGACCTTGTCCACACCGCATCAGCTCTCGTAGTCGATGGCGACGACGTCGCCGTGCATGTCGATGATAGCCACGAGGATGCCGTCGGTCTCGTCGGGCGCTATCGAGTAGTCGAGCACCGCGAAGTGCTCCTCTTGCCCGGAATGGTGCGGGTGGAAGCCGACTCTCAGCAGGCGCATGGAGCGCAGGAAGTCGATCTGCCTGTCACCGGACTCCCGACTGATCGCGTCGTCGAGCACCGCCTCGTCGAGTTCTTCGAGATGATGGTTGACGTAGAGCGAGGTGTCGGACTCCTCGGAGCTGAGCTCTGCGACGAACGCCTCGCGAGCGTCGGAGTCGAGCTCCTCGAGAGCACCGATCATCGCTGCCGCGATGTCGAGGGCCTCAACCGAGACCTCGCTCTCGTCGGGCGAGCTGAGGTCGACATCGACCTGCTGGTCGCCGAGTTCGAGGCTCTCCGACCAGTACAGCTCACCGTCCTCGGTGCTTCCCAACAGTCCGAAGTAATCGTGTTCGATGGCCATGTTCTCTCCTTCCGTCTGACCGAGCGGCTCCGCGCCTAACCAATGAGCTTCTGGGCGAAGACATGAGGGGTGAACCCCGTCAGGTCGTTGATACCCTCGCCCTGGCCGACGAGCTTGATCGGGATACCGGTCTTCTCCTGCACGGCGAGCACGAAGCCGCCCTTGGCAGAGCCGTCCAGTTTCGTCAGCACGAGCCCGGTCACCCCGGCGTGCTCGATGAAGGCCTCGGCCTGCGCGAGCCCATTCTGGCCTGTCGTCGCGTCGAGTACGAGCAGGACCTCGGAGATCGGCGCCTGCTTCTCGACGACGCGCCTGATCTTTCCGAGTTCGTCCATGAGGCCACCCTTGGTCTGGAGCCGTCCTGCGGTGTCGATGATCACGATCTCCGTCCCATCCTGCTTCGCCTTCTCGATCGTCTGGAAGGCGACGGACGCCGGATCCTGGCCGTCGTGCTGCGGCCGCACGATCCCTGCGCCGGCTCGATCGGCCCAGGTCGCGAGCTGTTCGACCGCGGCAGCGCGGAAGGTGTCGGCTGCGCCCACGAGGACGGTCCTCTCATAACTGCGCAGGAACCTGGCGAACTTGCCGATCGTGGTGGTCTTCCCGACACCGTTGACGCCGACGACGAGCACGACGGCCGGCCGTTCGGTGAGCGTGAGGGTGGGGTCGAGCCTGGCGAGGCGCTCCTCGACGCTCTCGCGCAACATCCGTTGCAGATCGGTGGGATCGGTCGTCTTGTAGCGGTCGACCTTCGCTCGCAGCTCGCTCACGATCGCCTCTGTCACCTCAGAACCGAAGTCTGCGGTGATGAGCGCGTCCTCCAGCTCGTCCCAGGTCTCGTCGTCGATCGTCCTCTTCGCGAACATGCCGCGGAGCGCGCCGGAGAGAGACCAGGGGGTGCGTTCTGCCATGGTCCCAGCCTAGGGGCGTTGACCCCCGCCGGGTTCCGCGATTCGGCTTCGGCAGAGACTCCTCGTGCAGGAGTCCATGCAGTCGACTCGGATCCCTTGAGGAGCTCGTCTCAACGCGTCGGCTCAGCTGGCGCGCTCCTCGGCAACCCGCTGGCCGACGACGGCGGAGACACCGTCTTGACGCATCGAGACGCCGTAGAGCGCATCGGCGATCTCCATCGTGCGTTTCTGATGCGTGATGACGATGAGCTGGCTCGATTCGCGCAGGTCCTCGAAGATCGTCAGCAGCCGGCCGAGATTCGCGTCGTCGAGCGCCGCCTCGACCTCGTCCATGATGTAGAAAGGGCTGGGACGCGCCTTGAAGATCGCGATGAGCAGGGCAACGGCGGCCAGGGAACGTTCACCGCCAGAGAGCAGCGACAACCGCTCGATCTTCTTCCCAGCGGGCTTGACCGCGACCTCGATGCCCGTCGTGAGCAAGTCGTCGGGGTCGGTGAGCGAGATACTGCCGCTGCCCCCCGGGAACAGCACGGGGAAGACCTCGCTGAAGGCGGCCCTCGTGTCTTCGAACGCGCTCGCGAAGATGGACTGCATCTTCTCGTCGATCTCCTCGACGATCGTCAGCAGGTCCTTGCGCGTGTTGGTGAGGTCGGTGAGCTGCTCGGTGAGGAACTTGTGCCGCTGCTCGAGCGCGGCGAACTCCTCCAGTGCGAGCGGATTCACGCGGCCGAGCTGCGCGAACGTGCGCTCGGCGCGCTCGAGTCGCTTCTTCTGCTCCGCACGGTCGAAACGCGTCGCCTCCCCGCCCTCGTTCTCTGCCGGGATCTCCACGTCTGGTCCGTACTCGGCCACCAGAACATCCTCCACGAGCCCGAGCTCGGAACCCGCCCGTTCGAGCAGGCCTGAGAGGTGCAGCCTCTTCTCATAGATCTGCAGTTCGAGCCCGTGCACGTTCTCGGTGATCGCATCGAGCCGCTCACGGAGCGCGGTCTCATCCCGGCGCAGAGCGGCAAGCTCCTCGTTCTGGCTCGAGCGCTGCGCCTCGGCGGCCGCGAGTTCGAGCCTCGCCTGTGCGGCCGAGGCATCGACCGAGGCCAGCACGGGCGGCAACGCCTCGATCACGCTCGTCGCGGCCTCCACTTGGCGACGGCGGATGACGGCCCGCCGCGCTGTCTCCTCGGCTGCGGCACGATCCGCCTCCAGCTGCCTCGCCATCGCCTGCCCGCGCGCTTCCTCGGCACGGACACGCTCGCGGGCGGTCTCGAGCTGGAGTCTCGCCTCGACCTCGCCTTCGCGTGCAACCTCGAGTTCGCCGTGGAGCGCGTCGCGAGCGCTCACGTCGAGCATCGGACGCGGCCTGGCTTTCGCCGTCTCGAGCTCCGACCTGGCTTTCTCGGCAGCGGCCTCGGCGTCGGCGACCCGGTCACCGGCGAGCTGGAGCGCAGCACCCAGACGCTCGAGCTCCGCGGCAGCCGCCTCAACCTGCACGCGGGCGCGGTTGAGCTTCTCCGTCTGAGCCGCGAGCTGGGAATCGAACTCGCGCAGCGCGGCGAGCGCAGCAGTCGACTGCTCTTTGGCCACCTTCAGGATGCCGCGCTGTTCGGCGAGCGCGAACCGCGCGCGCTCGATGAGCGAAGTCACCTCGCCCAGACGTTCGGCCGCGGTGTCCCGCTCAGCCAGAAGCTCGATGCGGCCCTGTTCGCCGCCGGAGCCTCCACGCAGAACATACTCGGTCAGCACATCGCCGCCGCGGGTGACGATCGTCACCGGAGCACCGAACTCCACGCCCGAGAGAGCTGGCGCGGCAGCCCGCGCGGCCTCGAGATCGTCGGCGATCGCGATGTAGCCGAGCACCCCGAGCACTCCGGCCGGCGCCGTCACGACCGAGTGAGCCGACGCGACGCCCGGAAGACTCGGCCAGTCGGGCGTCGACGCTCCGGCGTCGGCGATGACGACCTCGACCCGGCCGAGATCGTGCTCCTTGGCATAGGCGATGGCGTCGTAGGCGATCTCCCGGGTGGCGACGAGCACTGCATCCGCGAGGGTGCCGAGGGCTGCTGCGACCGCGGACTCGTAGCCGGGCTCGACCTGCACGCTGTCTGCGACGATGCCGTGGACACCGGGCAGTTTCGCCGCGATGAGATCGGCGGAGCCGTCCTTGATATCGAGGGCTCGCGAGAGTGCGCTGGTCTTCGCCGCGAGAGCGTCGCGCTCGCGTTCGTTGCCGTGCAGCTCCTCGCGAATCCTCTCGATCTCGCCTTCGGCCTCGACGAGACGGCCCTGGGCCGACTCATACGCCTCGTCGAGGTCGGTCTCGCCGGCATCCGCCGTCGCGGCCTCCGCTTCGAGCAGTGCGAACTGCGCCTGAGCAGACTCACGTCGCTCTCTGGCCGCTTCGACGGCGTTCTCCTGCCGCAGGACCTCGCCACGCACGGCAGCAAGTCTGGATGCCGCAGCATCGGCTTGCCCGGTGAGCTTGGTGATCTCGAGGTCGTGCCGAGAGACGAGCGCGCTCTGCGCGACGATCTCCTCGTCGACGGCGTCGAGACGGTTCCGCGAACCGGCCGTGCGCGCTTGAGCCTGCTGCAGTGTCGCCTCTGCCATCACGACCGTCTCGCGCAGACGATGCACCTCGTCACCCACGTCGGCGAGCATCTGCGGGGTCACACTCGGTCCGGCGTCCGGCGCATCCGTGTCTGTGCCGAGCAGCGCGATCCGCTGGTTGGCGAGGGTGAACAGCCCGCGCAGACGTTCCTGCACCGATTCGAGACCGAAGCTGGTGCGCCTGGCCTGGTCGACGGCATCGCCGCGCTGCGCCTGTTCGAGCCGCTGAAGGCGCAACTGCCTCTGCTCGAGCTGCTCCTGCAGAACGATGCGCTCGCTGTGTCGTTCGTGCTCGGCACGGTTGTAGCCGTCCAGCGCGGTGCGCAACGTCACGACCTCGTCGGCGAGCAGACGCGCCCGGGCGTCGCGCACGACGGCGGCGATCGACTGCGCTTCGCGCGCTATCTCGGCCTGGCGTCCGAGCGGCTTGAGCTGGCGGCGGATCTCCCCGGCGAGATCGCTCAACCGGGTCAGGTTCGCCTGCATCGCGTCGAGCTTGCGTAGCGTCTTCTCTTTGCGGCGCCGATGCTTGAGGATCCCGGCGGCCTCCTCGATGAAACCGCGACGATCCTCCGGACTCGCGCGCAGGACGGCGTCGAGCTGCCCTTGACCGACGATGACATGCATCTCGCGTCCGAGCCCCGAATCGCTCAGGAGCTCCTGAACGTCGAGCAGGCGACATCCCTGACCGTTGATCGCGTATTCGCTCGACCCATTGCGGAACAGCGTGCGACTGATCGTGACCTCGGAGTAATCGATCGGCAGAGCGCCGTCGGAGTTGTCGATCGTGAGGGTGACCTCCGCCCGACCGAGCGGGCCCCGCGTCGAGGTGCCGGCGAAGATGACATCCTCCATCTTGCCGCCGCGCAGGGTCTTCGCCCCTTGCTCGCCCATGACCCAGGCGAGGGCGTCGACGACGTTGGACTTGCCGGATCCATTCGGTCCGACGACACAGGTCACCCCGGGCTCGAAGGCGAAGGTGGTCGGTTGTGCGAAGGACTTGAACCCCTTCAGGGTCAGGTTCTTCAGATACAACGCGCCGCCTCCCGTCGGCGTCCGCTCCTCGCACCGGGATGCCTGGACGCTGGGGTCAACGGTACCGGACTCTGGGCGAAGAACCGATCAAGCGCTGGGCTGGTCGGCTGCCCGAGTCGGAGCGGGTGCGCGAACAGGGCAATACACGAACCGGGTATCTGCTTAGGTCAAGTAGTGGTTCGGAGGCCGGTGCGCCGGCCCCTATAAAACTGCTTTCGTCTAGACGCAAGCTGCTGCTATCCGGCTAGGCCGTGCGCGCCTCAGAATTAGTTGGCTCAATGGCCAACTGAACTACGCCTATGCGATCGCCGTTCCAATGACAATCTAAACTCACCGTGTGGCCCGCTATTTCCCATGAACTTTGAGGCGCATCACCCAGCGAAATATCAGTCGCCGCCTCACCAAACAACGAGCAGAATTCCTCATCGAGGATGACGAATGCCTTCGACAGCTGATCCCTATTGGTGGGGGCGGTTTCGCAGGCGAAGATGCTGATACTTTCGAGCGCTCCGGCACAGATGGTCCAATGGCCCGTCACGCCCGAAAAGGGCGTAGCCATTTCGCCAGAGATCGTGAGACCGTCTTTGTCAGGCGCGTTGTCGGAAAGAACAAAGCCATGGCGGCGCAGAAACGCCACGGACTCAGCCTCAGTCGTGGGCCACGCGGCTTCGGTCAGCGTGGCAACCAGCGACGGAATTTTGTGCCTCAAATCATCACTACTCGTCATGTCCTGGTCTCCTCTTTTGCAAACAAGTGTGGGCTGCTCAGCAGAGCAGCCCACACTTTGCTTTAGATGTTGTTTTCCCCGAACCACAGCGCCCACCGGGTTTGGGCTGGGCAGACCTGCGCCTGGTAAGACTGGCACATCCAGTGATAGCTGGCGGGGTACGCCGCCTTCATCTTCGTAAGCAAAGCTTGGCACTTCGCCGACGTGCCGATGTTCTCATTTTTCCCCATCTCGTAAGCCACCGCGGCACACCCGCCCGGTGGTTACCTGAGTGGAGCACGAACATGGTGGTGCGCGGTGTCCTCACTTCGGGGGACGACCCTGAACCCGGGCGTGATAGTTCGTTAGCCGATCGGTCTACGGGCATCCCTCGACCAGGAACTGGGCTTGAACTGCGGCCTGCTTTCCGAGAACAGGTTGCCTAACGTAGGCGAAGCTCCAAATCCTCGACCGACGCCAAACGGGCGCCATGGTCACTCTTGGCGGCGATGATCGTAGGCAGGGGTGCAGGTTCCGTGCGCATTGCCTGTTGGAGGAGCCGGTAAAACAGTAGGCCTCTGCTACGGGATGTGCGGCGATTGAATCGGAAGGTGAACTCGTCGAGGTAATAGCCCAGGTGGTCATTGCCGAGTCCCTGGTGAAGGGTGCCTTCGAGCCAGCGCTTGAGCAGCGAGGCAACGGTGTGGACGCCGTAGAGGGATACATGGGCGGGGATGTTAGAGCCTAGTTCCACGTGACGTTCGTGCTCGTATCCGAGCTTCGCGAGGCGTTTGAGTTCTTGCGCTCCGTCCGTACGGATCAGGGAGCCGGGGGTGATGACACGCTGCGCGAAGCCGATCAGCTGCAAGCTCTCAACGGGACTTGGCTCGAGCCGTATTCGGCCCAGCCGCTTGACGCCGAGCATCTCTGCGGCGACCATCATTCCCACTTTTGTGCTGCTGCGGCCTGCATTTCCGCGGCTTACCCCGCCAACATAGGTCTCGTCGAGCTCGACCACACCATGCAGCAGCTCCCGGCCAGGCACGACCATCGCCCGACGGAACTTATGCATCCACACCCACGCTGTTTCATATGACCGCAGCCCGAGCACCCGCTGCAGCCCCTGCGCAGAGACCCCGGTTTTTTGCGAGGTGATGTACCACGCGGCGTGAAACCACATCCGCAAGGGCGATCGGGTTCGATCAAAGATCGTGCCAGCTGTCACGCTCGTTTGCCGTCCACACGCTCGACACATCCATAAGCCGCCCGTGATCCGCCACGCCTGCCCACTCACGCCACATCTCGGGCAGACAAAGCCGTCCGGCCATCGCAGACGCGTCAGGAACTTCAAGCATGCATCATCCGTAGCGAACCACTCCTGAAACTCCAGAATTGTCTGCGGATAATCCACCCCACCGACCAAACGCTCGACCATACCGGCGGCCCTATCAAGAGAACTTGACCCAAGCAGATACCCGGTATACACGATGGGGGAAGCGGGTGATCACCCGCTGAGGTCCGGCTATGGTACGAGAATGTCGGATCGCTTCCCGGCGACGGCATCGGCGGTCCGTCGCGCCGCCGAACGGCGTCGCACCACGGCGACGATCGGAGGAACGATGAGAAAGAGGATGAGGATCGAGTAGAGCATGATCGGCAACGGCTCGCTCAGGAGTATGACAGGGTCGCCGGCGCCGATCTGCAAGGCACGACGCAATTGACGCTCCATCTCAGGGCCGAGGATCGCCCCCACGATGACGGGCAGCACCGGCAGCCCGTAGCGGCGGCAGGCGTAGCCGAGCGCGCCGATCACGAGCAGAATCACGATGTTGAGGGCCTGGAGACCGACAGCATAGGCGCCGAGGGTGGCGAAGAACAGGATCCCGGCGTACAGATACGGTCGCGGGATGCGCAGCAGCTTCGCCCAGAGCGGCGCGAGCGGCAGGTTCAGCACCAGCAGCATCGTGTTGCCGATGAAGAGACTGGCGATCAGGGTCCAGACCAGCACCGGCTCCTTCTCGAAGAGCAGAGGGCCAGGGTGGATGCCGAACTGGTTGAATGCGGCGATCATCACGGCGGCCGTCGCCGTGGTCGGCAGCCCCAAGGTCAGCAGGGGCACGAGCGTGCCGGCCGCCGAGGCGTTGTTGGCCGCCTCCGGCCCGGCGACGCCCTCGATGGCGCCATGCCCGAACTCTTCGGGATGCTTCGAGAGCCGCTTCTCCGTGACGTAGGAGAGAAAGGTCGGGATCTCCGCCCCACCGGCGGGGATCGCACCGAATGGGAAGCCGATCGCCGTTCCACGCAACCAGGGCTTCCAACTGCGCTTCCAGTCCTGTCTGCCCATCCACGGCACCCCTACCGGAATCGTCGCGGGCTTCGACTTGCGCAGGTGGGCGGCGATCCAGAGTGCCTCACCGATGGCGAACAGGGCGACGGCGATGACGACGACGTCGATGCCACCGGCCAGCAAGGGCTGCCCGAAAGTCAGCCTCGGCTGCCCTGTCGTCGCATCCATGCCGACCAGGCCGACGGCGAGGCCGATGAAAAGCGAGGCGAGGCCGCGGATCCGCGACGATCCGAGCACGGTGCTGACCGCGACGAAGGCGAACACCATCATGGCGAAGTACGACGGCGCGCCGAGACTGATCGCGATCGCGACGATGAAGGGCGCGACGAGGACGATGGCGCCGGTTGCGATCGTGCCGGCGACGAACGAGCCGATCGCCGCTGTCGCGAGCGCCTGCGCCCCGCGACCGAGCTTGGCCATCTTGTTTCCCTCGAGCGCGGTGACGACCGAGGAGGACTCACCGGGGGTGTTGAGCAGGATCGACGTCGTCGATCCGCCGTACATGCCGCCGTAGTAGATCCCGGCGAACATGATGAGAGAACCGGTCACGTCGAGGGCATAGGTCAGCGGCAGCAGCAGCGCGACCGTCATCGCCGGTCCGATGCCAGGCAGAACGCCGACGGCGGTTCCGATCAGCACGCCGATGAGCGCGTAGAACAGGTTCTGGAAGGTCAGCGCGTTGGCGAAGCCATTCATCAGGAGACTGAGGTCGTCCATTAGAGAATTCCCGTCAAGAGCCCGGCTGGCAGTCCGATGCCGAGGCCGAGAACGAAGCCATAGAAGGTGAGCACGGCCAGCACGATCCCGATCAGCAGGGCGATGATGTATCTGCGCGAGCCGAGGAGAAGGGCCGAACCGTAGAAGAGGAGGCTGGTCGCGATCACGAAGCCGAGCGGCTCGATGAGCAGGGCCGTCAACAGGATGAGGCCGGCCAAGCAGAGCAGGGTCGGCCAGTGCGCACCAGCCTCCAGGTCGACGTCCTCGCCGTCTTCCGCGGCGCCGTGCCCGCCGCGCAGCACGTCGATCGCGAGGGCGACGGCACAGGCGCCGAGACCGACGGCGATGATCGTCGGCACGACCTGTGGTCCCATGACACCGGCGTTGACCGCCGTGTGGCGGATGTTGGCGGTGTCGATGGCGACGACGATGGCGAGCGCCCCGAGCAGGGCGGCGAGGCCCAGCTCGGAGCGACCGCGCATCAGGGAGCGGAGTCTGGTCACACCAGACCCAGCTGCTTCAGCACCGTCTCGACCCGCTTGTCCTGCTCGGTGAGGAACGAAGCGAAGTCGTCGCCCGTGACGAAGGCGTCCGTCCATCCATTGGCCTTCAGGACGACGGCCCATTCGTCGCTCTCGTGCATCGCGGAGAGGGCATCGATGAGCGCAGTCTTCTGCGCGTCCGTGATCTCCGGCGGTGCGACGAGACCGCGCCAATTGGTGAAGACCAGGTCGACGCCCTCTTCGGTGAGGGTCGGGATGTCGGGCAGAACGGGCACGCGCTCGGCGCCGGACACGGCCAGGACGCGCAGGTCACCCGACTCCACCTGCTCGAGAAACTCGCTGTAGCCGGAGAAAGCGGCTTGCAATTGGCCACCGAGGACGGCGGGGAGCAACTCGCCGCCCCCGTCGTAGGCGACATAGTTCACGGTGCTCGCCTGGATGCCGACCGCATCGGCAAACTGCATCGGCAACAGGTGATCGGGCCCGCCCGGCGAGGATCCGCCACCGATGGCGAAACCGGCCGGATTGGCCTTCCAGGCGGTGACCAGATCGTCGAGGGTGGCATACGGCGAGTTCGCGGGAACGAAGATCGCGCCAGCCTCCTCCACCAGACGTGCGATCGGCGTCGTGTCAGCGATGCGCGCATCCGTCTCGTTCGTGTACGCGGCACCGACGACGCCGAGGCCCATGACCATGAGGAAGTTGCCGTTGCCGGACTCGGTGATGGTGCGTGCGAGGCCAACGGTGCCGCCGGCGCCAGGCAGGTTCGTCACCTCTGTGTCGACGGTGATCCCGAGTTCGTCCATCACCTTGACCGCGGAACGCCCCGTCACGTCGTATCCGCCGCCGGGAGTGTTCGGCACCATGACCTGGAGGCTCTTGATCGGGCCGACGTCGCTCGCCGCAGTGCCGGCCGCATTCGTGACTCCGCAGGCACTGAGCGCCACAGCGAGTGCCGTCGCGACGACAGCCGTTCCGATCAGACGCCGCGTCGTTGCTGGTCTGCTCATTGCAATCTCCTTCGATTGGTGGTCAGCGCCATCGCTGACAGAGTCCATGATGGGCATGCCGCGCTCGCCTGGGGAGCTTCCGGAGGTAGAGAACATTGTGTAGCTTGTGATCGCTCACGCCGAATTTCCCTCCCGAGCGTTTGTGAGGGAACATATGTGGAGAACTCCGCCGGGACTCGCCCGCAGAGAGTTTCTGACATGCCAACGACGGCGGGAGGACAGAATGCGTTCGCGAACGCGACCCCTCGCCCGTCTCGGTCTCGCCCGCCAACTTCTGGTGTTCCAGCTCAGCCTGCTTGCGATCGTGCTCATCGCTGTCACCGCGATCTCGCTCGAGCAGACCAAGAACGGCTTCGTGAGCTCCCAGCAGCGGCGCATGCTCACCGTTGCCGAGTACTCAGCCGCGAACCCGCTGCTCAGAAGCATCCTCGCTGAAGGCCCGGCATCGCCCCGACTGACCGCATCGGTCGAGTCCCTGCGCACGACAACGGGCGTCGACGAGTTGATCGTGACCGACCCGGACGGACGGGTTCTCGCCTCCCCTGCCGACCCCCGCCTGCTCAGGACCACGCTCGCCATCGGCGGAGGCGATGGCGCTTGGGCGGGCGAGGCCGCCATCGGCTCCGTTGCTCACGTCGCAGGCAGTGTGCCGGTGCTTGGCGACAGCGGGGCGCTGGTGGGATACATGATCGCGGGAAGACGGTTTCCCACGCTCGGCGGGTTGCTCGCCAGCGCCGCACCCGATCTCCTCACCTACCTCGGGGTCGCCGGTGTTCTCGGCATCGCCGGCTCGTGGTGGCTGGCCGCCCGCGTGAAACGTCAGACCCTGGGCTTGGAGCCCGAGCAGATCGCCCGCTTGGTCGAGCATCGCGAGGCCATGCTCCACGGCATCCGCGAGGGTGTGGTCGCCGTCGACACGGACGGCATCATCACGCTCGCGAATGACAGCGCACGGCATCTGCTCGCCCTCCCCGACGACGCTGTCGGCCGGCCGGTCGACAGCGTCGGGCTCGAGCAGACGGCGGTGCGCGCCCTGCGAATGCGCGACACCGACGGCAAGGACACCGTTCTCGTGAGCGGTGGCGCGCTTCTCGTTCTGAATCAGACCACGATCTCGCCGCCGCGATCAAAGCCCGAGATGGTGACGACGCTGCGCGACCGGACCGAGCTCGTCACGCTCCAACACGATCTCGGCAGCAGCCTCCAGGCGACCAATACCCTGCGCGCGCAGACCCACGAGTTCGCGAACCGCCTGCACACGATCTCGATGCTCATCCAGCTCGGCGATCACACTGCCGCCGTCGACTACATCGACGCGGTCTCGCACGACAAGCTCGCGCAGGGGAGTACGGTCCTGACGCAGATCGCCGAGCCGGCCGTCGCAGCGCTCCTGATCGCCAAGACCTCACTGGCCCGTGAGCGGGGCGCCGAGTTGAGGCTCACGGCCGGCTCCGCCCTGCCCCGCGTCGACGAGATCCTGTCAGCCGATCTCGTGACCGTGATCGGCAACCTCGTGGACAACGCGCTCGATGCCGTCACGGGGGCGAATGCCCGCAGGGTGGACCTCGACATCCGCGCGCTCCCGGAGCCAGGGGAGGGCACGCGACTCGCCTCGGTTCACGTCTCGGTCAAGGACACGGGGCCGGGGATCGATGTGGATCTGATCGACCACGTGTTCGAGCCGGGCGTCTCGTCCAAAGCGACGACGTTGCAGAACGACGCGCACGGCTATGGACTGGCCATCGTGCAGTTGGTCGTCATGAGACGGGGCGGAGGCGTTTCTTTCCGAAACGACGGCGGGGCCGTCTTCGAAGCCGTGCTTCCGGCGCTTCCGCTCGTCGCGGCCTCCACCGCAACGTCGCATGGGGCGAACGATGTGTGATGTGCTCGTGGTCGAGGACGACTTCATGGTCGCGCGCACCCATGAGCGCGTCGTCGACCAATCCCCCGGCTTCCGCGTCGTCGGTGTCGCGCACACGGGTGCCGAGGCGCTCGAGCTGATCGGTGGGCTCAGGCCGCAACTCGTGCTGCTCGACATGTACCTGCCCGACATGTCCGGTCTCGACGTCATCCGCCGTTCGCGTGAGGCCGGCGACGAGGTGGACTTCCTCGTGCTGAGCGCCGCCCGCGAGGCCGACATGGTGACCGCGGCCCTGCAGGGCGGCATCGTGAGCTATCTGCTGAAGCCGTTCAAGATCTCGGAGTTGCAGGCCAGGCTGGCGGGGTACGCCGAGCGACGCCGTGTGCTGGGCGGTTCCGGCGAACTCGAGCAGAGCGACCTGGATCTGGCGTTCGGATCCGTTGCCGCTCCAACCTCGGCGGCGTCGGCAGTCGCCTCCCTGCCGAAAGGGCTCAGCAGGGAGACAGCTGCGCTCATCGAGCGCGAACTCAAAGAGCGCAAGCCCGATGTGGCAGCTTCGGAATGCGGCGAGATCCTGGGACTGTCGCGAGTCGTCGCCCGCAAGTATCTCGAGTACTTCGTTCATCGAGGCGACGCGACCGTCACCCATCGCTACGGTCACACAGGCCGCCCGCAGCGCCGGTACTCCTGGGTGGGCCGGTAGGCCCGCTCGACGGCACGACGAGTCCCCCGGAAGGTCCCATGCCCTAGCGCAGACGCTGGCAGCGCGGGCAGAAGTGCGAGCCGTGGTTCGTGGATATGGGTGATGGCGTCCTGCTTTGTCTTTGAAGCGGAGCACCTCGAGCAGCGACGCCACGGGTAACCGAGCCGCGCAATCGGCTGTGAGATCAGTAGCCGTATTCTGGGACCATGTCCGAGCCTGCGGTGACCATCGAAGACGTACGACAGCGGATCGATGCGCTCGATCTTCGGATCGTCGAGTTGATCGCTGAACGACAGAAATGGGTCGTCACGGCTGGATCGCTGAAGATGGACCAGCAGGCGGTGCGCGCGCCAGCACGGGTCGAGCAGGTGATCACCAAGGTCCGCGTTCTAGCCGAAGAATCGGGCGCATCCCCCGAGGTCGTGGAGCGCACCTACCGGGCCTTGATCACCGCATTCATCGACCTCGAGCTCGAACAGCAGGCGCGCCGAACGCGGAGAAGCACAGACGGACTACCGAACCGGGCTGCCGATCGTTGAGAACGATCCGACATAGGCCATCACATCCTCCAAACACATTCGATGCACAGCGCTAACTTGCTAACGGATCGTCAATAGGATCCTGCGCTCGACGACGTGACCAGAGCAGGCGGCAACGACGTGTCACGACACGAAATGCCCCCTAGATCTTCGTGTGCCACAGTGACACTGCCAGCGGCTCCCCCGCCGACGCCACCGGCGTCGCTGAGCATCTCAACGGCGTCGGCATGTAGGCGATGGCCGATCCGGACACATCCTGCAGCAGCGTGCTCGTCTTCTTGTGGTACTGCACTCGGATGGAGCGGGCCTGTCAGATGAACGGCGTTTCTGGGCCGGCGGTCACTAGTTGATTCGGCCTTCGAAGGCGATCGCGAACGCGTTCAGCGCCGGCTTCCACCTCGTCGCCCAGCGTGCCCTGCCGCGCCCGGTCGGGTCCCACAACTACATGCCCTCTAGCCGGATACCTGTTACCTGCCGAAGAGTCGACCGAAGAACCCGCCGCGAGCAAGAGGGGACCATTCAAGGTTCCACAGCTCACCAAGCGTGATGCCGGCGAGGCGGCAGAAGAGTTCGAGGTGGCCGTCCTCGGGGTCTTCCTCCTCTTCAAACACTGTCTCGACATCGAGTGGGGTTCCGATGTCTTCGGCGAGTTCCCGCTCGGCAAGCACTCGGAGTCGAGGATCGTCGCCGAACGACTGGACCACGTAGACGTCGCTCGTGCCTCCCAAAGAGACGAGGACCGTACCTGTCGGCGGCTCGACAAGCTGGGGAAGCCGTTGAAGGTCCAGACCGGGGTCTACGAGCAACACATGCCGACCAACCTGAACGGCTGACGGCCCTTTTGCACCACTACGACTCGCTTCATCAAAATCGATGGGCGTATCAGGGCGTCTGCCGAAGGTAGAGATGTCGGTTTCCGGCACGAAGCCCAGCATGAAGTTCATCGACATGGCGAGATCTTATCGCGAGACCCCGAAGCCGATTCAGACAGTATTCTGTGTTCTGCGACGACGACCTCCATCCTTTTCACGCAGCAGCTCACTGCCTACGCTGGCAGCGCGGGCAGAAGTGCGAGCCGCGGTTCATGAACCGCTCTCGCCGCATGAGGGTTCCGCAACGCAGGCACGGCTTGCCCTGCTGGCCATATGCGGTGAGGTGATGGGCGAAGTAACCAAACTCCAACAGTAGGAGACGTTGACCTGCCACTGATGACCAAGGTTGACCAAGCATCCCTAGATGCTTGGTATTCGAGCCGATTCTGTTTCTCCGCATCGCTTTCGACGTCTCGTTCTATCGAGGTGGCTCGCGCGCCACGACATCATCGGCGGTGATCCGCTTGTTCCATCCGTCATCGAGTGCACAGCATCTGTCTGGGACGCGGAGCCTTCGTGCGCAGGACGTGCCATGCGCAGGGCAGCTGCGATCCGAGCCCGCTGCGACGCCCTCGAGATGGGTCTGGCCGCCGACCGCGCCGGTCGGATACGGCGGTCTGCGAGAGTGGATCCCACCGGGCGCCCGGGCAAGACCACGGATGCGCGTCCCGCGGCGGACGCCGTGGACCGCACCGACTCGGCTCTTTCAGACTCCCGACGAGGCGTGGGAACTCCGCTACGGCCAGACTCTTGCGCAGCAACCGCACGCGCCGAGGCGCTACGTCTCCGAGGCGGAACTGATCGAGGACCTCGATCGGATCGAGTCCTGGCCGATGAGCGTCGAGGAACGTCGCCGGGAAGAGTTGGAGCGGCTCTGGACGACGACGGTCGCCGACGCGCACAACGAGCACTACATCGGGATGCCGGTCACGGAGCCCTATGGGAGTCGACTGGATGCGATCGAGGCGCGCCTGGCGTCGCGTGACGAGGCTCGACTCGACGACCCGCGCTCATCTGACCTAGCGGCCGGCGACATTCACGCGCAGCGGCGGCTCGTCGACGCCGAAGCATGGGCATCGGCCGTCCGCACTGCGCGCGCTGGCGGGCGCAGGTGGGGGTTGAACGGACCAGATCAGCCGCTGTAATCATCGACAACGTCACCGCCGACATGGCACTCGAAGTCGCGCAGACATCAGCGATCAGTTGCATGGACGCCGTGCACCATCTATATTATGAAATGAAACGGTTTCTTATTCTATGGTTGGGTGATGTCGTGCCGGAGGAAACGGTCGGGAGTGGGCGTTCACGAGGTCGACCGGTCAATGCCGACCTGACTCCAGCGATCGTCGAAGCGGTGCTTTTCTTGCTCGCTGAGGGCGGCTACGCGCAGCTGACGACCGCCGCGGTCGCCAAACGAGCGGGCGTCTCGACGGCGACGCTGTATCGGCGTTGGCCGTCGAAACGCGAGCTGCTGCTGTCGGCGGCCGAGCAGATCGCCGCATCGGAGCCGGCGGACATCGACACCGGGTCGACGGAAGGCGACCTCCGGGAGCTGTGCGCCCACAAGCGGCGGGTGCTCTCCGGCCAGGTCGGGGCGACGCTCATCACGCTGGTCGGAGAGTCCGTGCACGATCCCGAGGTCGCGGCGATCGTGCGCACCACTGTCTTCGATCCCACCCGCGACCATCTCGCCGTCATTCTGCGCCGCGCCGAGGCGCGCGGCGAGCACGTGGTGACCGACGCGACCGCTGCGGCTGGCTTAGTCGTCGGCGTGGTGCTCGCCCGTATCGCCTTCTCGGGGAGAGACGGGGCTGGTCTGCTCCCCGAGGCCGATGTGATGCTCCTGATCCAGGCGATCGCCGGAGCCCGTTCGGGGCCGAGGGGAGCACGGCGCCGATGAGCCGCGAACAGACCATCGTCATGACCGGCGCCAGCCGCGGCATCGGTCGGATCGCTGCTGCGCGCATTCTCCAGGAGCAGCCACAGACGCACCTCCTGCTGCTCAGTCGCAGCGTTCCCACCGACCTCGTGAACGAGCTGCGAGCCGCAGATGGAAACGTATCCGTGGTTCCTGCCGACCTGTCATCCCTGCGGGAGGTCGCCGACGCTGCCGATGCGGTCATCGCTCGGATCCGGGCCGGCGAGCTGCCACCGATCCGGGCTGTGGCCTGCAATGCCGGGGTCCAGCATACGAACGCGCGCACGACCACCATCGATGGGTACGAGTCGACGTTCGCAGTCAACGTCTTGGCCAACCACGTCCTTCTGCGCCGCCTCCAGAGCAGCCTGCACCCGGCTGCCAGAATCGTCGCGACCGTGAGCGACACCCACTTCGGCGATTTCCGGCACAACCTCGGCATGGTGCCGGGCCCGAGATGGCAGCCCGTCGACACACTCGCCCGCGTGGGCGCGTTCCGCGATCCAGAGCGCGCGGCCGCGGGCCGGACTGCCTACTCGACCAGCAAGCTCGCCGCGATCTACCTCGTCCACGAGTACGCAAGGCGTTTCACGGCGGGGCCTGTCGTCAGCTACAACCCAGGCTTCGTACCCGGCACGGACCTCGCTCGCGACGCCGATCCCGTCTCACGGTTCGCGATGCGCTGGATCATGCCACTGCTGACCCTCACTCCGCTCGCGACCTCGCCATCACGCGCGGGACAGTTCCTCGCCGACGCGATACTCGGCACCGTCGCAGCATCGAGCGGGGCGTACATCGACCGCGACCGGGTCGCGGAGTCCTCACCCGAGTCGTACGACCCACTGCGTGAGCGAGAGATCTGGGAGGCGGTGGAATCTCTCACCGACGCCTTCCTTCCGACAGCCAACCCGACCGAGCGCCTCAAGAAGTAGTCCGCGGAGGAAGCCCCGCGTCCGCGGATGCCCGAGTCGAACAGCACACGTGGTCGTTCGAGCCTTGGTGGCACTTCCGGGCCTGGGAGAATGGTTGAGTGAGCGCACGCAAGAACTGCCATCGTCGCGGACCTTGGCTGCTCTTCGCCGCCTGGGCATTGCACGACCTCGAAGAGGGCGCCGCATTTTCGAGCACTCGTGACGTCTCGGCCGATCGACCCGGCATCGACGGGCTCCGAGAGGCGATCGACGGCGCAACAGTCCGTGTCATCGCCGCGCGCACACACCTCGCCCCGGGCACCGTGCGAAACTACGCATCCACAGCCATGGCCAAGCTCGGGATCCCGGCCGCAGCACGGATGACGAAGTACACCACCAGCGCGGCCATGATCAGCCAACGCCAGACATCGTCCAACCGGTCCGGGAAGACCACGAACAGCAACAGTGCCACAGCACCGACCTGAAGGACGGCGGCAAGGAACTCGCGTCCCGGTGTCGACGCAAGGCCGACATTCATCAGGTTCACCGCCAGACTCGGCTTCGCTGCGGGCGCCTGCGACTGCTCATCATTCCATCTACTCATGCCTCGAGAATCACCGCCTCTCGCGCCGAGGGGCAGTGTCGAGTGTCACCGGACGTATGACAGACGTCACTCAGCCTGTCGTCGTCGAGATTCACAGCGCTCTCAAGCCCCACATACCTCATCGCGTCCCGATGTACTACTGGCCTCGCCAGAGTTGACTAGAACGGGAACTGACATTGAAGTGGCAAACCGTGTCCAACAGTGTCACACCTACTGCTGGTGCGAACAGACGCCGACAACGCGCGCCTCGCCGCCACGAACTCATTAATCCCAGGTCAGAAGCTAATCAGCGACGCTGACATCTGGGGCAGAAGTGAGACGATCGGTTCATGAACGCAACCCTCTTGATCGGGGTTCCACAACGGGGACAGGGCCGCCCAGTTCGACCATAAGCGGTCAATTGAAGGTCAAAATAACCGGAGACGCCGTTGACGTTCACGTACTGCGCGTCGAAGCTCGTCCCGCCCTCAGCGAGCGCTTTGTCGAACACCCGCCGGACTTCGCCGAGCACGGCCATCGCCTTCCGCGGCGAGAGCGAGGAAGCCGGTTGCTCGTAGTGCACCTTCGCGGCCCAGAGGGCCTCATCGGCGTAGATGTTGCCGATGCCGCTCACGAGGGTCTGGTCGAGCAGGGCACGCTTGATGCCAGACCTCCTGCGTGCGAGCGCGGCGAAGAACGCCTGCTCTGAGAAGCCGGGGTCGATCGGGTCGCGGGCGATGTGGGAGACCTGGCTTGGCAGCAGCGACTCCCAGGCACCGCGCGCCCGTCCGGAGTACCCGGCCGAGAGCCCATCGCTCGTCGGGGCCATCCTGTCGACCGCCATCGACCCGAAGATGCGCTGATCGACGAAGTCGACCCGGAGCTCGCCGTGCTCGGGGTGATCGAGGTGCAGGCGGATACGCAGGTGGCCGCTCTCCGCCGTCTCCGGCGTGCGCAGCAGCACCTGACCGCTCATTCCCAGATGGGTGACGAGCGCTCGGCCGCTCGACAGCGGGATCCACAGGAACTTGCCGCGACGCACCGCGGAGAGCATCCGCTGACCCTGCAGCAGGGCGTCGAAGGCGCCGGATGCCGCATCGTGCCGTCTGAGCGAACGCTCGTCGAACACCTCGATGCCGCTCACCGTCGACCCGCTCACCGCAGGAGCAAGGCCGGCGCGCACGACCTCGACCTCGGGCAGTTCGGGCATGGTCAGGGCCGGGTCAGGTCAGCCAGCGTTGAGAACGGTCCAGGCTTCGAGCGCGGCGGCCATCTCGGCCTGCTTCTTGCTCGTGCCCTGACCCGATGCCGTCAGGTCGCCGACGACGACCGCCGCGATGAACACCTTGCTGTGGTCGGGACCGCTCTCGGTGACCGTGTAGACGGGTGCCTCCCGGCCGTGGCGGGCCGCGATCTCCTGCAAGCTTGTCTTCGGGTCCATGGAGGCGCCGAAACGATCGGGGTCCTTCAGCAGTGGCTCGATGAGCCGCAGCACGAACGCGGTCGCGAAGTCCCCGCCGCGATCGAGGTAGACGGCGCCGATGACGGCTTCGACGGTGTCGGCGAGGATCGACGCTTTGTCACGACCGCCGGTGAGCGATTCGCCTCGACCAAGACGCACGTAGCGTCCGAGGCCGATCCCGCGCGCGACCTCGGCGAGGGCGACGCTGCTCACGAGGCTCGCACGACGTTTGGCGAGGTCGCCTTCGTCGAGCGTCGGGTATTCCGTGTAGAGCATCACCGTGACGGCTTGCCCCAAGATCGAGTCGCCGAGGAACTCCAGACGCTCGTTCGTCGGGATGCCGCCGTTCTCGTAGGCGAAGGAACGGTGCGTCAACGCGAGCTCGAGCAGCCCGTCGTCAATGTGGATGCCAAGAGACGCCGCAAGGGCATCCCGCGATTCCTCGGAGAGAGACGTCATGCGGAGATGCCCTTCACTCGAGGCTTCGGCCGTGAAACCGGCCGTGCGCGCCATGAGCGACAATCACCGACTAGACGTCGGCGACCTTGCGGCCCTTGTATTCCATGAACAACGCGGTGCCCGCGGAGTCCTCGACGACCTTGGCGCGGTGCGGAAGACTGTAGGTGACCTTGCCGTTCTCGACGGTCTTGACGAGCGTGGGGGCCTCGGCCTTCCACTGCGAACGACGAGCGTGCGTGTTTGCGCGTGACTGCTTCCGCTTGGGAACTGCCATGACTATCTCTCTTTCTCCATGTCGGCGCCGACGTCTCCGCCCGAACCGATGTCAGTGGAAGCCTGCAATTCCGCAAGCGCGGCCCACCTCGGATCGCGCGTTTCCTGTGCGGTGAGTTCTGGATGACGGGCCAGCCGCTCTCCGGTCTCGGGGTCGAGACCCGGGCAATCCGGCCGGCATACCGGCTGGAACGGAAGTGCGAGCACAACCGCGTCCCTGATCAGCGGTTCAAGATCCACGTGGTCGTCTTGAACCTCGAACTCAAAAGCTTCTCCAGAAGAATACGCGAAAAGCTCTTGAAATTCGACTTGGACCGGGATCTCGATGTCGATCAGGCATCGACCGCACACGCCGGCGGCCGTCGCGTCGATCTCCGCGGTCGCCAGAATGCCCTCGTGCACAGACTCCAGACGCACGGAGACGTCGATGCTGCCGCCTGCGCGAACCGCAACGAGCCCCTCGCCGAGATCCTCGGAAGCCGGCACGTCGAGCGTGAATTCGCGCATCTCGCCGGGACGGTGCACGAGGTCGCGCACGGAGATCGCGAATGGTGACTTGCTGAAGGTGCTCACAACGGTGAATTCTACGCGCGTGCAGCCGGGCGATCGGCACGAGGACCGAGGGCCTCCGACTGGCCAGAGCGACCCCGGCAGGAACATCGCGCGCAGCCGAGTCCACGGTGGGGCCGCACCGCGGATCGCACGCGCGACGAGATCGAGCTCGTCGCACAGGCCGGCGGCGGCGTCCTGCCCTGCCGACGGCCGCGATCGAACCTAGCCGCGCTTCGGCGACCCAACCGGCACCCGGGTGGCCGCCACGATGCGCCGCACGATCTCCTCGACGAGCAGATGCCCCCCGGCGAGCAGAACCGTCAACGCCGTTCGCACCGCCCCGTGCTTTCCGTCGATGACGGATTCCACATTGCGCACGACGAGTTTCGCGGTCTCCGTCATCTCGTCGAGCGGCATGGCGAGAGTGTCGACACTCGGTGCGACGGGGGGTCCGTCGGCACCCTGGTGGGAAAGCTGTTCAACGCTCGGCCCTCTGCAGGAACTCGGCGACGACGGGAGGCACATAGGGGGCGACATCGCCGCCGAGCGCAGACACCTGCCGGACCAGGGAGCTGGACACATGGGTGTTGGCCGGGTCCGGCAGCAGGAAGACCGTCTCGACCCCCGCGAGATTGCGGTTGACGATCGCCATCGGGGTCTCGTAGGCCACATCCACCTGCGAGCGGATGCCCTTGACCAGCACGGACGCCCCGACATCGGTGCAGTAGTCGACGAGCAACCCCATGCTCCAGGAGGCCACGATGACGTTCCCGTCGACGCCTGCGCCCTCGATAGCCCGTTCGAGCAGGAACACCCGTTGCACAATGGGCAGTAGCGCGGACTTGTCCGGGTTGTGCACCACGAGGACGTGCAACTCGTCGTACAGCCCCGCCGCGCGTTCGATGACGTCGAGGTGCCCTAAGGTGACGGGGTCGAACGAACCAGGGACGACGGCGATCCTGCGCATACGTTTCAGACTAGCGTGGCAGAATGGGAAAGAACCCGGTCGCCGAAGTCTTAGTTCTTGCTCAGGAAGTCGCGCTCGGTCTCGTCGAGTCGGCGGCGCACCGCATCGCCCAAGGCCGGATGGGCCGTGAGAGTCGGATCGTCCTCGATGATCGTATGCGCAGCCGCCCGGGCCTCGGCGATGAGCTCGCCGTCGCTCGCCACCCGTAGCAGGCGCAGAGAGGAACGGGCGCCCGATTGGCTACTGCCGAGCACGTCGCCCTCGCGACGAAGCTCGAGGTCGACCTGCGCGAGCTCGAAGCCGTCGAGCGTCGCGGCGACGGCCTCTACACGTTGCAGGGCGATGCTGTCCTTCTCGGCGCGTGTGACAAGCAGGCACAGCCCCGGAACGCCGCCGCGACCGACCCGGCCGCGCAGCTGATGCAGTTGCGATACGCCGAAGCGATCCGCGTCGAGCACGACCATCGTCGACGCATTGGGCACGTCGACCCCTACCTCGATCACGGTGGTCGCGACGAGCACATCGATCTCCCCGGCTGCGAAGGCGAGCATCCGCGCCTCCTTCTGCTCGCTGGTCATCCGGCCGTGCAACGGCTCGATGCGACGTCCGGCGAGAGCCGGATCCCTCAGCAGTCCGGCGAGCACCTTCTCGACGGATGCCGGTTCGACGGGCACGTTCCCGTCCACCGGCTCGAGTTCCTCGCCCTCCTCGACCTGCCTGGCCTCGATCGCGGGACAGACGACAAAGACCTGCCGCCCCTCGGCGAGCTCTTCTGCGACGCGCTGCCAAATGCGCGGCTCCCAGTTCGGGCGTCCTGCGAGCGGCACGACGAAGCTCTCGATGCCTTGTCGCCCGGCCGGCAGTTCGCTGATCACGCTCACGTCGAGATCGCCGAAGACCGTCATTGCGACGGTGCGCGGGATCGGGGTCGCCGTGAGCACGAGCACGTGCGGTTGAACGCCTTTGAGCCGCAGCGCCTCGCGCTGATCGACGCCGAAACGATGCTGTTCGTCGACGATGACGAGCCCGAGGTCGAAGAAGGAGACCGATTCCCCCATGAGGGCATGCGTGCCGACGACGACTCGCGCCTGTCCGGACACGGCACGGAGCAGAGCACGTTTGCGGTCGGCGGTCGCGAGCTGTCCGGTGAGCAGGGTCGGAACGAGTTCGGCGGCGAGATCAGGCCCGAGAATGCGGGCGATCGAGCGCAGGTGCTGTGCGGCGAGCACCTCGGTCGGCGCAAGCAGTGCGGACTGCCCGCCGGAGTCGGCGACGGCGAGCATGGCCCGCAACGCCACGAGCGTCTTGCCGGAGCCGACCTCGCCCTGCACGAGACGGTTCATGGGCGACGCCCGAGCGAGGTCGTCGGCGATCTCATCGCCGACCCTGAGCTGGTCATCGGTGCGCCGGAACGGGAGGGAGGAGTCGAAGCGTTCGAGGAACCCGCCGGAAGTCGGCAGCCGGGGGGTCGCACGCTGAGCCTTCGCGCTCGCGCGCTGCTGCAGCAGCGCCGCCTGCAACACGAGCGCCTCGGTGAAGCGGAGGGTGTCTCTGGCGCTTCGCCAATCGGCATCCGTTTCGGGGCGATGCACCAGCTCAAGGGCACGGCCGTGCGGCAGCAGGCCTCGTTTGCGACGGAGCAGCTCCGGCAACGGCTCGGGGATGTCGCCGAGACCGTCGAGCACGATCGCGATCGAACTGGCGAGCTGCCAGCTCGCCACGGTGCTCGTCGCCGGATAGATGGGGATGGGGGCTTCGGCCCAGCGACGAGCCGCCTCCGGGTCGCCGAGGGAGGCGTCGCTCTGCTCGTCGAAAAGCTCGTAGTCGGGATGAGCGAGCTGCAGCGATCCCTTGTAGTCGGAGACCTTGCCGGCGAAGATGCCACGGGCGCCGGGCCGGAGCTGCGTCGCCCGCCACTTCTGGTTGAAGAAAGTGAGGGTCAGGATGCCGTTGCCGTCGGAGATCTTGGCCTCGACGATCGAACCGTTGCGAGCCTTCATCGATCGTTCCCGCACTTCGAGCACCTCGGCGACGATCGTCACGTTCTCGTCGACGGGGAGGTCGCCGAGTGCGGTCAACTCGCCGCGGCGCGCATAACGCCGCGGATAGTGGCCAAGCAGTTCTCCGACCGTGACGAGTCCGAAGGCTTTCTGCAAGGCCGCCGCCGTGCGTCCGCCGAGCACGGACTGGAGCTTCGAATCGAGGCCGAGCCTGTCGGCTGCTCCTGCGTCGAACGATCCGGTCATGCTTCGATCGTAGAGGTGTCCTCCGACGGTCTCTCCGCGGTCAGCACGGCGATCTCCGCCGCCACGTACCGGTCGTCCGGGCGTTTCTCGGCGAGGCTCTGCTGCAACGCCAGCGCCTCGTCGTTCCGGCCGAGGGTCCGCAGACAGCGGGCGATCGCCCAGCGGGCGAGGAAGCGCTGGTCCGAGGTTCCGACGGTGCGTGCGAACTCGAGGGCCTGCTCGAAATGCGGGAGCGCCTCGTCCGGTCGCCCTGTGTCGTGTAGGTGCCAGGCGAGGTTGTTGTGCAGGGCGACACCCCAGCGCCGGGTGCGCGGCTGCGTGGCTTTGTCGAGCACGGCGAGGCCTTCCTCAGACCACTCCTCCTCGTGGCCGGTGTCCGTGATCGCGAGCATGTGCAGCGCATCGAGGACGAGGAAACTGACGTCACCGGATGCCGCCTCGCGCGCGGCCTTCGTGAAGAGCGGGACCGCCTCGTCCGGCTTCTTCTCCGCGTTGCGCAGCCGACCCCGTTCGAGAGCGATCCTCGCGGCCACGACATGACTGTCGCTCTGGATCGCGTCGAGCACCGCATCGCCGTCGTCGAAGCGCCCCTGAAGGCCGAGGGCACGCGCGAGCTGAGTGGCGAGCTCCGCGCGGGCCTCCTCGCTGTAACTCGCATCGTCCTTTCCATCACGGAAACGCTCTGCCGAGAGCTGCGGATCGGCGAAATTCCACAGTTTGTCGAGCACCGTCTGATCGATCGTCTTCGCTTGAGTGCTTGCATCTGTCACCCAACCATCATCACAGATTGTCCCCCGCCCACGCGTAGGCTCAGGTAACGATGACGAGAATTGTTGCGGGCTTCGCAGGCTCTTTGACCCTCGCAGTGCCGAAGCACGGCACCCGCCCAACGAGCGACCGCGTGCGCGAGGCGATCTTCTCGGCGCTCGACGCGAGGGACGCTTTGCCCGGGGCGCGAGTGCTCGACCTCTACGCCGGCTCGGGTGCCCTCGGCCTCGAGGCCGCGAGTCGCGGGGCCGCCACGGTCACCCTCGTCGAGCGGAGCGTCGCTGCGGTCCGCGTCTGCCGCGGGAACGCCGAGGCGATCCTGCGCGCCGCACCATACCCCGATACCTTGCAGATCGGGGTGACCGGGCAGCCGGTTCAGGCCTTCCTGTCGGCGTCGCACGCCCTGTTCGACGTGGTGTTCGTCGATCCCCCCTACGAGCTGGGCGAAATCGAACTGAGCCACAATCTGGTGGCTCTCGAACACCGTCTCGCAGAGGAAGCGATCGTCGTGGTGGAGCGCAGTTCGCGATCGCCCGAACCGAGCTGGCCGCACGGCATCGAGCTCGAACGACGCAGGGACTATGGCGAGACCACGCTGTGGTGGGCACGACGAACGACCTCACGAACGGCGAGCGGACCGGGTTGACCGACCCTAGCCCGCGTGCCCGTCCCATCCTCGGTACGGGTCCCAGCCGGTGTGAGCGTTGGGAACGCCGCCGACGGTCAGGGCACCGGGATCGGCCGTGACCCGGCCGATCGCGCGGAAACCCTCCGGCAACGTCGCCTCCGCTGGGAAGGCCGCCAACAGACCGTGGTCCTCTCCCCCGCCGAGCGCGAGCTCCCGGTCTGCGCCGAGAGCAACCGGGTCGAGGTCGATACCGACCCCGCTGGCGCGGGCGATGCGCGCCGCATCGAGCGCGAGACCGTCGGACACGTCGAGCATGGCGGTGGCACCGGCGAGCGCGGCCACCGCACCGAGCGCCACGGGGGGCTCAGGCCGCAACTGGGCGGAGACGAGGTGCGGATGACGCTGGCGCAGGGACTCCGCGCGTCGGGCATCCGGAACCCCGTCGTCGGATACCCCCTCTCGGAACAGCAATCGGAGACCGCGAGCGGCGTCGCCGAGACGCCCGGCGATGGCGAGCACGTCTCCGAACCGCGCACCGGAGCGCAGAACGGGCCTCCGGCCCTCGAGATCACCGAAGGCCGTGACCGCCAGAGTCAGCGTCTCGGATGCCGAGAGGTCGCCTCCCACGACACCGCAACCAGGGGCGAGCGCCTCACAGCATTCCCGGAGACCGTCGGCGATGCCCTCGAGTACGGCGACGGGCAGATGCTGCGGGGCGGCGATGGCCACGAGCAGCGCCGTCGGTCGCGCTCCCATGGCCGCGACGTCTGAGAGATTGGTCGCCGCGGCCTTCCACCCCAGATCGTTGGGCGTCGACCAGGCCAGCCGGAAATCCGGACCGTGCACCATCATGTCGGTCGTGACGACGTAGCGCCCGTCTGGGGCCGCGAGCACGGCCGCGTCGTCGCCAGGACCCACCAGAGTCGCCGACGACCTCGGCAGACGGGGGAAGATGCGCTCAAGAACGGCGATCTCGCTGAGTTCGGCGAGGGTCTCGCCCGAGCCGGGGCGGTCGACGTTCGTCATACTTCACACGCTAGCCTGAAAGAGATGACTTCTCATTCTCTCCCGCATGCCTCTGTCGCCATCACGACGGCCCTCCTGACGGCGGGGACGCTCGCCGGCTGCGCGTCGGCCGTCCCCTTCGATGCGGCGCCGAATGCCGCCGATCCGCTGTGCGCAGAGGTCATCGTGCGACTGCCGGATTCGGTCGGAGACAACCGGATCCGCGAGACCAATGCCCAGGCGACGGGAGCATGGGGCGATCCGGCGGCGGTCCTGCTGCGCTGCGGAGTGGATGTCCCTGGTCCAACGACCCTGCGCTGCGTGAACGTCAACGGCGTCGACTGGATCGCCGACGAGTCGCGGGCCCCGGTCTTCCGCTTCACAAGCTACGGCCGGACCCCGGCCGTCGAGGTCGTCGTCGACAATGACAAGGCGTCGGGAAGCGTGCTCGTCGACCTCTCCGCGGCCGTCTCGAGCATTCCCGCCGAGAAGCAATGCCTCGACGTCACCGATGTCGCACCGTGAACTGCGCAGGCGGGGTATCTCTCAGCGCTTCGCGTGTGCGAGCGCCACGTCGATCATCTCGTCGATGAGCTCCGGGTAGCTGAGCCCCGAGTTGAGCCAACACGTCGGGAACATCGAGATCGGTGTGAAGCCGGGCATGGTGTTGATCTCGTTGACGACGAAGCCGTTCCCCGTCAGGAAGAAGTCGACACGAGCAAGCCCAGCGCCGCCGACTGCGTCGAAGGCGCGGATGCCGAGGGCTTGCATCTCGCCGAGCTCCTCGACCGTCAGCTCGGCCGGACAGACCAGCTCGACACCGTGTGCGTCGAGGTACTTCGCGGCGAAATCGTAGAAGTCGCGGCCCGTCACCAGGATCTCACCGGCGACCGAGGCTCTGGCTGTCTCGCCGGGCCGCCCGCCGAGCACGGCGACCTCGATCTCCCGTCCGATCAGACCCGATTCGATGAGCACCTTGTCGTCCTCCGCGAGCGCGATCGACATGGCGGCGGCGAGGACTTCCCGCGATGAAACCTTGCTCACGCCCACGCTCGAGCCGGCACGGGCCGGTTTGACGAACACGGGAAGACCCAGCTCGTCGAGCGCGGAATAGGCTTCGTCAGGATCCGTGGCCCAGGCATGCGCCGTGACCGTACGCCACGGCGCGACCGGGATACCCGCCTGTCGCAGCACCGTCTTGGTGAAGTGCTTGTCCATGCCGAGCGCGCTCGCGAGCACCCCGGAGCCGACGAAGGGCAGCCCGAGGAACTCGAGCATGCCCTGGATCGTGCCGTCCTCACCGTACGGGCCGTGCAGAACCGGAAAGACCAGGTCGACCTCGCCGAGCGAGCGCCTGACGTCGTCCGCCTCGGCGACCGAGAGCTCCCGCGACGCCGTGCTCTCCGGCCAGCACACGCGTGTTCCGTTGTCGACGACCTCAGGCATCGCAGCCGGATCGAGCGTGAAGAGCGCAGCATCGTCAGGCTGCAGCGTGAAGGCGCCCTCACGGGTCACCCCGATCGGGATGACGTCGTACCGCTCGCGGTCAATCGCCGAGAGAACCCCGCCCGCCGTTGCGCAGCTGATGGAATGCTCGCTTGAGCGACCCCCAAAGAGCAGCGCCACCGTGAGCTTGTCCGTCATCGAGAGTCCTTTCGCCCTGCGGCTCGTCCGAGTCGGTCGTCAGATGAGGCGCGATGTCCTTCGGATCCAGCGTACCGTCGAGCACCTGCCGCACCTGCTCGACGATGGGCATCTCAACGCCCTTCGCGCGCGCCAGCTCGAGGATCGGCCCGACCGAAGCAAACCCCTCAGTGGTCTGCTGCATCTGCTTGACGACGTCGCCGAAGCTGTAACCCTGGCCAAGCAGCCGTCCCGCCGTGTTGTTGCGCGAAAGCGGAGACTGGCAGGTGGCGATAAGGTCTCCGAGGCCCGCGAGGCCGGAGAGCGTCTCCGGTTGGGCACCGTAGGCGACGGCGAAGTCGGTCATCTCGACGAGACCGCGCGTGATGATCGACGCCTTGGTGTTCTCGCCGTAGCCGACACCGTCGACGATGCCGATCGCCACGGCGATGAGGTTCTTGAGCACGCCGCCGAACTCGGTGCCGATGACATCCGTGTTCACGAATGAGCGGAAGTACCCGTTCGTCGCGAGCATGGCGACAGCCTGGGCCGTCTCGAGACTCGTCGAGGACACGACGGCTGCGGTCGGCTGCTGTTTGGCGATCTCGAGCGCGAGGTTCGGCCCCGAGATCACCGCGATGTCGTCCGGTGCGATCGGCAGGACCTGCGCGATGACCTCGCTCATGCGCAGACCACTCGCGCGCTCGACGCCCTTCATCAGCGACACGACGATCGCGTTCTCACCGAGATGCGGCTGCACCGCCACGAGGTTCTCCCGCAGCGACTGGCTCGGCACGGAGACGAACACCTGTTCGGCGCCGGCGAGCGCCAGATCGAGGCGGGCCGTGGCGCGCAGACTGACAGGGAGGTTGACGCCGGGGAGGTAGTCGCTGTTGCGCTTGGCCTCCTGGATCTCGCGCGCCAGCTCTGGGCGTCGCGCCCAGACCACGACGTCGGATCCGCCGTCGGCGAGGATCTTCGCGAAGGTCGTCCCCCAGCTTCCTGCGCCGAGTACGGCGACCCGTTTGCCGTGCACCACCGCGAGGTTGCGAGGCTTCTGCGCCTTAGCTTTCAAAACGACCCGTCTCCTTCTGATCATGCTCGGCGGGGTTCCATCGTCTCTCCGGCGCTGGTTCATCGCGCAGATCGGCCAGCAGCTCGGTGATGGCCTCCATCACGACCGTCGTCGCCGCGTTGAGATTCGCGGTGTCGAGCGGCTTGCCACGGAAGGCCGAGAGATCGACGGGATCGCCGATCTTCACAAGGACCGTCTTGCGCGGAAAGATGCTGATCTTCTTGGAGTACCGCGCCATGATGGCCTGGGACCCCCAGTGAGCAGCCGGGATGACCGGGATGCCGCGTTCGAGGGCGATGCGCACGGCACCGGTCTTTCCGCGCATGGGCCACATGTCCGGGTCGCGCGTCAGCGAACCCTCTGGGTAGACGACGACCATCCGGCCCTTCTCGACAAGCTCTTCAGCGGCGCGGATGGCGGTGTGACTCTTGCTCCCGTGCCGGTCCACCGGAATCTGCCCCGACGCGCGCAGAATCCAACCCGCGACGGGAATCCTGAACAAGGAGGCCTTGGCGAGGAAGCGTGGCAGCCGGCCGAGCCTCCACGAGACGACGCCCATCACGACCGGGTCGATCTCGCTGTAGTGGTTCGGGGCGAGCACGAACGCCCCCGTGCGCGGAAGCTTGTGGCCGTCCTCGATCTCGTATCGCGCGGCGAGGCTCATGACGGGGACCAGCAGGGCGGCGAGAAGCCAGAAGATCGACGGTCGGCTCTTCTCCGAACGGATTCTCCGGGCGGCGGGCGTCGTCTCAGATGGGGGCACTCCCCCATTATCCTTCGAGAACGAAGTCCGCTCCCAACAGCCGCAGCTTGGTGATGAAGTTCTCGTAGCCACGGGCGATGATGCCGACGTTGCTCACGGTCGACGTTCCCTCGGCCGTGAGAGCCGCGATCAGGTGGCTGAAGCCGCCACGCAGATCGGGAACCTCGATGTCGGCTCCATGCAGTTTGGTCGGGCCGGAGATCACGGCTGAGTGCTTGAAGTTGCGCTGTCCGAAACGACAGGCCTGTCCGCCGAGGCACTCCTTGTGCACCTGGATGGTCGCGCCCATCTCGATGAGGGCGTCGACGAAGCCGAATCGTTGCTCGTAGACCGTTTCGTGCACGATCGATACGCCCTCGGCTTTGGTGAGTGCGATCACGAGCGGCTGCTGCCAGTCGGTCATGAAACCCGGATGCACATCGGTCTCGATGAACACCGAGGTGAGCGGCCCTCCCGGATGGTAGAAGCGGATGCCGTCCTCGTGGATGTCGAACTGACCGCCGACCTTGCGGAACACGTTGAGGAAGGTGAGCATCTCGGCCTGCCGAGCCCCGCCGACGAAGATGTCACCGTCGGTCGCGAGGGCAGCGGCGGCCCAGCTCGCCGCCTCGTTGCGGTCGAAGAGCGCCCGGTGGGTATACCCATCGAGGTGCTCGACGCCCTCGATTCGGATGACCCGATCGGTGTTGACCGAGATCGTCGCCCCCATCTTCTGCAGGATGTTGATGAGATCCATGATCTCGGGCTCGATGGCGGCACCTTTGAGCTCGGTGATGCCCTCGGCGCGCACCGCGGTCAACAGTACCTGCTCGGTCGCGCCGACGCTGGGGTACGGAAGCTCGACCTTGGTGCCCCTGAGGCCGTTCGGCGCCGACATCCTGATGCCGCTCGGCAGCTTCTCGACGACGGCGCCGAACTTGCGCAACACCTCGAGGTGGTAGTCGATCGGACGGTCACCGATACGGCAGCCGCCGAGATCGGGGATGAACGCCTCGCCGAGGCGGTGCAGGAGCGGTCCGCAGAACAGGATCGGGATGCGGCTGGAGCCCGCGTGCGCGTCGATATCGGCGAAGTGGGCGCTCTCGACGTTGGAGGGGTCGAGGATGAGCTCGCCCTCCTCCGGTCCCTCGGTCACCTGGACGCCGTGCACCTCGAGCAGTCCGCGCACGATGCGCACGTCGCTGATGTTCGGCACGTCCTTGAGCACGCTCGGGCTCTCGCCGAGCAGCGCCGCGACCATCGCCTTGGTGACGAGATTCTTGGCACCTTTCAGCTCGATGCGACCCGTGAGCGGCTTGCCACCGTTGATCGTGATCCTGTCGACATTGAGTCCGACAGCCGAACCGTGGTTCTTGGCATCCTCACCGAGTGTGTTCACACGTCTTCCACCTGCACTGCCAGCCTCACGGGGAGGGTCTGCGGCCGCCAGTGTTCCCGGCGGGCCTCGAATTCTTCGATGAGCGCCTCGTCGCGCAGGGTCAGCCCGATGTCGTCCAGACCCTCGAGCAACCGCCACCGAGTGTAGCCATCGACCTCGAAAGGAACCTGAAGATCACCGATGCTCGCAATACCCGCAACCAGATCGACGGTCGCGTCTATTCCCGGGGCGGCCTCGATGGCCGCCCAGAGCCTCTCGGCATCCGCCTCGCTGATCTGGGCAGCGAGCAAACCCTGTTTGCCCGAGTTGCCTCGGAAGATGTCGCCGAACCGTGGGCTCAGCACGACATCGAAACCATAGTCGCGGAGCGCCCAGACGGCGTGCTCGCGCGACGAGCCGATACCGAAGTCGGCGCCGGCGACGAGCACCCGCGCGCCCCGGTACGCCTCCTGGTTGAGCACGAATTCCGGGTCCTGTCGCCAGGCCGCGAAGAGCGCGTCGTCGAAGCCCGTCTTGGTGACGCGTTTGAGGTAGACGGCCGGGATGATCTGGTCGGTGTCCACATTCGAGCGACGCAGCGGCACGGCCACGCCGGTGACTGTCGTGAACTTCTCCATCACGCCGCCGCCTCTCCTGACGTGGTTTCGACCCATTCCGCCGGTGGCTGCTCCAGATCCCAGGGGCTCGAGAG
The DNA here is from genome assembly GCF_042660285.1 of Luethyella okanaganae. NCBI lineage: Bacteria > Bacillati > Actinomycetota > Actinomycetes > Micrococcales > Microbacteriaceae > Luethyella > Luethyella okanaganae. The sequence continues at coordinate 792,837 of NZ_JBHSTP010000001.1, read as the reverse complement.
CGTACCCCGGATCGCAGTCGCTGCCGCGACGAGCGGCGACACGAGGTGGGTGCGCCCACCCTTGCCCTGCCTGCCCTCGAAATTGCGGTTCGATGTCGACGCGCACCGTTCGCCGGGAGCGAGCTGGTCCGGGTTCATCCCGAGGCACATCGAGCATCCGGCGAAGCGCCACTCGGCGCCGAACTCGGTGATGATCTTGTCGAGACCTTCGGCCTCGGCCTCCAATCGCACCCGGGCCGACCCCGGCACGACCATGACACGCACGCCCTCTGCCTTGGTCTTGCCCTTGACGATCTCGGCGAAGGCGCGCAGATCCTCGATCCGACTGTTGGTGCACGATCCCATGAACACGGCGTCGACCGCGACCTCCTTGAGCGGGGTTCCCGCGACGAGGTCCATGTATTCGAGGGCTCGCTCCGCCGCCGCACGCTCGTTCGCGTCGGCGAACTCGGCCGGATCCGGAACGCGGTCGCTCAGTGACACGCCCTGCCCGGGGTTGGTGCCCCAGGTGACAAACGGTTCGAGCGTGTTCGCGTCGATGACTAGCTCGGCATCGAACTCGGCGCCTTCATCGGTCGCGAGAGTGCGCCAGTATGCGACGGCCTCGTCCCAGTCGGCGCCTACCGGGGCGTGCGCACGCCCCTCGAGATAGGCGAAGGTCGTGTCGTCCGGGGCGACCATGCCCGCCCGGGCACCTGCCTCGATCGACATGTTGCAGATCGTCATCCGGCCCTCCATCGACAGCGCGCGGATGGCGCTGCCCCGGTACTCGAGCACATAGCCTTGACCACCCCCAGTGCCGATCTTCGCGATCACGGCGAGAATGACGTCCTTGGCAGTGACACCGCGACGCAACTCGCCGTCAACGGTGATCGCCATGGTCTTGAACGGCTTGAGCGGCAAGGTCTGCGTCGCCATGACGTGCTCGACCTCGCTCGTGCCGATCCCGAACGCCATCGCGCCGAACGCACCATGGGTCGAAGTGTGCGAGTCGCCGCAGACGACCGTGATGCCCGGCTGGGTGAGGCCGAGTTGCGGGCCGACGACGTGCACGATGCCCTGCTCGACATCGCCGAGCGAGTGCAGCCGGATACCGAACTCCTCGCAGTTGCGACGGAGGGTCTCGATCTGGGTGCGACTCGTGAGGTCGGCGATGGGCTTGTCGATGCCGATCGTCGGCGTGTTGTGGTCCTCCGTCGCGATCGTCAGATCGGGCCGGCGCACAGGACGCCCGGCCAGGCGCAAGCCGTCGAATGCCTGCGGGCTCGTCACCTCGTGCACGAGGTGCAGATCGATGTAGATGAGGTCGGGGGTGCCGTCTTCGCCCTTCTTCACGAGATGCGCGTCCCAGACCTTCTCGGCGAGGGTGCGGGGTCGAAAGATCGACGATGTTCCGGTTGTCATGGTGAGTGCGTCTTCCTCAAGAATGGTGGTCAGCCAGCGACGGGCTCCGCGACGAGGGAGGCCTGGAGACTAGGACTCGTCGCGGCACAGAAGAACTCGACCGAACAGCACTCCTATAGATTACACCGGATCACCGGGTGCCTAGCGCGCTCACCTGCGTCCATCGCGAACGACACGGAAGGAGAACTCGCCGAGTTTCAGCGTGTCACCGGACCGCACGACCCACCTGGACCCCGGTTCGAGCTCGGTCTCGGATCCGTCCACCCCGACCACGACGACCCCGTTCGTGGAGTGCAGATCGAGCACGGAGAGCTCACCGCCCTCGAGGTCGACGAGCAGATGGGTCTTCGACACGGAGCGGCTCGGATCATCGAGCGCGCGGAGCTCCGCGTGCGGTCGCGTCTCGACGGCGCCTGGATCACGGCCGAGCACGAGCGAGCCCGTCACTTCGATCTCCACCCCGTCCGGCAGGACGAGACGCCAGGGGCCGGGCACGGATGCGTGAGCGGGTGGCAGGACAGGGGCTGCTGTGGCCGGGCCGGCCGCCACCGGGTGGAAGACGGGGAACGTCGCGGGCCGCACGACAGAGGCGGCTGGGGCAGGCTCACCCTTGTGCTGCGGGATCAGGCCCGGCGGCGGGACGATGAAGTCGCGGTTGTCCACGCCACCACTCTAGCCAGCGGCGTCCGCCGGCGTGCCCATGCCCGCCGAAGCGGCCGACCCCGACCGCCCCGGGAGCGCGACGTTCACGCTCCTCCAATCACGTTGCGAGCGGATCCGGAAGCGGGCGATCATGCGCCGTGTTCGACCGGCGGAGCGACGGGCGATGCCGAGCGACTCCTCGACCTCGTTCCAGCGCTCGGAGACAGACTCGTCGGCGACCTCGTCGCCGCCGAAGACGGCGGCGTCGATCTCTGCGGCGATCGGGACGAGCCGGATCGCGGTGCCCGGTGCAGCCGAGCCCTCGACCGCGCGGACAGGCCCGGTATCCGTGTGGAGGGGTGCGCTGTCACCGACTCCCTGCTCGTGCAACTGCCCCTCGAGGCTCAGGGCGACCTGACGTCTCGTGCGTCCGCGCGGCACCTCGAAGCCGAGTTCGGCGTAACCGTCGGTGAGCTCGTCCCACGCGCCGGCGACCCGGCGATCGCCGCTGCCGCGCCCACGTCGACGGGCACGCCGGCGCTTCTTGAGCGCGGCGATCGCGAGGAGCGGAACACCGAGGAGAAGCAGGGGGATGCCGACGATGCCGGTGACCGCCCAGACCCAGCCCGGGATCGCGAACGGCGGCTTCCGGTCGTCCTTGTCGCTGTCGTCGGTCTCGACCGCCGTCAGCAGCTCGTCGCTGCGGTTGTCCGTGCGCGGTGGCTGGCGCACCTGCGGCTGAGGTTCCGTCTTCGGCTTCGGCGTGAGGTCCTGCGGCACGTCCGTCTGGTCTGGCGTCGGATAGAACGGCACCCAGCCGACACCCAAGAACGCGATCTCGACCCACGCCGTGACATCGTCCCCGACCACCCCCACCGTGCCGCCGCCGTCGGGGATGTCGGGAGCGAAGCCCATGACGACCCTGGCCGGGTAGCCGAGGTCGCGCGCCATGAGCGCCATCGCAGAGGCGTATTGCTCCTGGTCCCCGACCATCTGGGTACGGGTGAAGAGCTCGATCATCCGGTCGGCGCCGTGACCTGCGCGAGAGGGAACCGCGTCCGATGCGAGGCCGTGACTGAGAAAACCCTGGGTCTTCAGTCTCTGTTCGATGGCGCGCAGCTTCGCGATGGGCGTCTCGGCCTCGCCCGAGAACTCGACCGCCTTCGCGACGACGATGTCGGGGAGGTCCTGCACCGACGGCTGGGCGATCTCGGCGACCGGGACGTCCGCGAGGGCGTCGTCGGAGACAGAGGCCTGTTGGACCGACAGCACGTTGAAACGGAAACCGGACTCGAGCCCGCCCGTCAGCACGCCCGTGCCGGAATCCGGCCGATAGCGCACGGTCTCGGCGAGAGCCCGACTCTCGCCATCCTGGAAGTCGATCCGCGAGGGATAGCCGCTGAACGGCAGCCAGACGTCCGAGTACTTCTCGATCTCGACGGTGGCCTCGGTCATTGAGCTCGGCGTGAGGAGCGGCGGCGGCGGCACCGTGCGGCCGATGAGGCTGAAACCGGCCGCTCCGGATGCGGCCTCCTCCGGTCCGGCGACGTTCCAGAGCTTGCCGTCATACGAGTCCATGCTCGCCATCCGGATGCTCTCCCCTGGCTGCAGGCCCGAGACGGTGAAGAGGGTGGTGTCGACGAGGTCCTTGGTGTACTTCCGAAACCCGGCGAGCGGGCTCGGAAACTGGAGCGGGTCGAACGGGGGCTCGATCTCGTCGCGGAGGACGAAGCGGCTGGACGACGGCGGGGCGACCGCCGCGCCGACGAGTGCTCCCACGAGAGCCGCGCCGACGACGACCACCGCAGTGCCGACGAGCTTGCCGCGAAGAAGCCGTGCGGAGCCCGCCGCGTCGGCACGCTCTGCGCCAGAGGAACGCCAGCCGAGCCAGACGAGCGCCACGACCGCGAAACTGATCCCGCGCACCGCGGCCAGGTATGCCTCATCGGTGCCGAGTAGGATGCCGACCACATAGAGGGCGATTGGTCCGACGAGGAGCACCCCAGAACGCCAGACGGTGCGCGGACGCCGCGGCAGCCAGCGGGTCACGAGGAGCGTCCCGACGAGCGCGACGAGCCAGGTGGACACGTATGGCAGCACCGGCATGTAGTAGGGGGCTTCGACGGGGGCGGCGAGCGTGACGATGTCCGCCCAGCCGTGGACGGCGCCGATCGCGAGGCCCGCGAGCGATCTGAGACTCGGGAGCACGGCGAGGATGCCCTCTCCCGGCATCGCGAAGAGCGTGCCGAGGAGGAAGTAGCCGACGATCCCCGCCAGCACGGTCACAACGAGACCCAGCCGCAGCGCGTTGGCGGCGAGGACGACGCCGGTGCCGACGAGCAAGCCCCCGAGACCGGCGAGAAGAAAGTCGTACTCGCCGAAGGAAGTCTCGAAACCGAGCACGCCGAGCAGGCAGAGCAGGGTGAGTACGCCGAGGTCGACGACGGTGCGCACGCTCATCGATGCACCCGCCGCAGGAGCTTCGGAAGGTCGTCTAGCGTGCCGACCGTGAGCACGGTGATCCCCGAGACCGCCCCGACGCGCGATGAGGCACCGCATTCGACTCGGAAGGCGATGGTCATGGTGTCGAGTCCGAAGAGCGTCGTGACGCTCCGCAGCTCGGCGAGCGGAAGTGTCGAGCCGGCGACGATCATCGCGACGCTCGGCGGCGAGAGGCGCTTCGTCGTGTCACGGGCGAAGTCGCGAAGCGAGGGATAGGCGCCCTCGACGCCGAGGAGGCGGCTCGAGTCGTCGAGGAGGGTCGTCGGCGTGCTCGTGCGGAGCGGACGCTCCTCCGTCACGACGTTCAGCCGCGTTCCGTCACGGATGACCTGCAGGGCGAGCGAGGCGGTGACGGAGATCGCGAGCTCGAACTCCTCCTCGTCGGCGTAGTGATCGCGCTCCGTGGTATGAACGACGGTCAGCTGAGTGCGCCTGGTCTCCTCGAACTGGCGCACCATCAGCTGACCCGTACGCGCGGTCGTGCGCCAATGCACATTCCGCAGCGCATCACCCGGCTGGTAGGCGCGGAGTGCGTGGAAGGAGATGTCGTTGTCGGTGATCGTCTTGGTGACCTCGCCCTCGAGATCGCGAACGAGTCCGGCCGCCGACGACGCGAGCCGGGTGGTCACGGGGTGCACGAAGAGCTCGACGGGCTCGGTCCAGCGCACGGCGCGACGGAGCAGGCCGAGCTGATCGCCGCGAACGGAGACAGCAGGACCGGCGACAATGACCGCGCGGCGCTCGGTGGGCACCGCGAAGAGCTCCTCCTGCTCCCCTCCCGGCGGCAGGGAGGGGATCAGGAACTCGGCGAGACCGTCGCCGACCGGCAGCTCCATTCGAACGGGCAGAGCATTCCGCTCGGCGGTGTTCCGCACGAGCATCCGGCCGAGCGCGCGCTGACCCGCGACCACACGGTGGGGGTTCAGCTCGATGAGCACGGCGAAGCTCGAGCGTCCGAACACGAAGGCGACGGCGATGACGAATGCTGCCACGAGGGTCACGCCGATGAAGGAGAGTTCCATCCAGCCGAGGGCACCACCGAGGATCAGTGCGAGGGCTGCGCCACCCAGGGCCAGCCAGCCGGCTGGACCCACGACATCGATCACGGGCCGTATGAACGTCCAGAGCCGCGCTGCGAGCTGCCCGAGCAGTCGCCGAGCGTTGCCGAGCCCGCCCACGAGTGCGCGCCGGACGGAACGCAGGGCGTAGCCCGTCTGCGATGTCCGCCGCGACGACGGCTCGTTCGTCGGGCTCATGCGGCGCGGTACACGGGGGGTTCGACCTGGAGCAGCACGCGGGAGACGATCTGCTCGGCGGTGACACCGGCGAAGTCGGCCTCCGGATCGACGATGATGCGGTGCGCGAGCACGGGCACGGCCAGATCCCGCACGTCATCGGGCGTCACGTAGCTCCGGCCCTGTGAGATGGCCCAGGTCTTGACGGCGCGCGCGAGCGCCAGCGCGCCGCGCATCGAGACGCCGAGCGTGACGGAGGGGTCGACGCGTGTGGCCGAGACGATCTCGTTGAGGTAGCCGAGCACGGCGGCGTCCACGAACACCTCCGACGCCAGCTCCGCCATCGTCGTGACCGAGCTCGACGCGATGATCGGCGTCACCTTGGACGCGCGCGCCCGGTTGGACGAGTCGAGGAGCAGCGTGACCGCGGTGTCATGGTCGGGGTAACCGAGCGAGGTCTTGATGAGGAAGCGGTCGAGCTGGGCTTCTGGGAGCGAGTAGGTGCCCGCCTGCTCGACCGGGTTCTGGGTCGCGATCACCATGAACGGACTGCCGACCGAGTGGCTGACGCCGTCGACCGTGACGCGGCCCTCCTCCATGACCTCGAGCAGAGCCGACTGGGTCTTCGGGCTCGCCCGGTTGATCTCGTCGGCGAGGACGATCGAGGCGAAGATCGGCCCCCGGTGAAACTCGAAGACTCCCTTGCCCTGATCGTAGATCGTGACACCGGTGACATCAGACGGCAGGAGGTCCGGCGTGAACTGGATGCGCGAGTTCGTGCCGTCGAGCGTGTTCGCGAGAGCCTTCGCGAGGACGGTCTTTCCCGTGCCGGGGAAGTCTTCGAGAAGCACGTGCCCGTCCGAGAGCAGCGCGGCGACGACGAGCCGGATCACGTGGTCCTTGCCGAGGATCGCCTGGTCGACGTTGCCGACGAGTTTGGTGAACGCGTCGGCGAACCAGTCAGCCTGTTCCTGTGTCACTGCCATGGTGCTGTCCTTGCTCTCGGTTGTCGGGATGGGTGCCAGGTCATCGCCAGTCCTGGACATCGCTCTTCTTGCCGTCGACGGTGACCCAGACGTTCGGGTAGCCGCAGTAGCCGCTGTTCCCGCGGAACGATCCGCGGCCGTCCGCGCCGACGGAGATGCTGGGCGCGGTCTCGAGCTGGCCTCCGTTGCAATAGAGCACGACGGGGTAGCTGCCCTGCGGCCAGTCGGAGAGGTCGATGTTGTAGTACGTGGTTCCCGAGATCGGACCGGGGCCTCCTCGGAAGAGCGTGATCGTCTTGGCCGGCGGCGGCTTGGTGGGCGTCGCCTGACCGGAGCTCGTCCACGCACCGCAGTCGCGGGCGTTGCACGCCCTGACGTGGAACTGGTAGGTCGTGCCGTTGCCTCCGGATGCCGAGGCGGACTGGCCGCCCGTCTGTCCGGAGGCCGAGCTGCCCTGGATGAACGCCCACTCGTAACGGCTCACGGGTCGGCCACCGTCGCTCGACGGCGTTCCCCAGCTGAGCGAGAGCGCCCCACTGCCATCCTGCGCGGCGGTGAGCGTCGCCCCGTTCGGCGCGGACGGCACACCGTAGGGTCGGACGGCGTTGCTCGGCGCCGACTCGGCCGAGGTGCCCATCCCGTTGTGGGCGACGACCCTGAAGGTATAGCTCGTGCCGTTCGCAAGGTTCCCGATCGTGTACGTGCCCTCACTCGTCACCGGCCACTGTCCGCCGCCCCACAGGATCGTGTAGCCCGTGATCGGCGAGTTGTTGTTCGCGGTCGATGAGATCGTGACGGTCGCGGCGCCGTCGCCCTCCACCGCGACGGGGGCGCGGGGCGCGTCGGGCACGTTCCGTATGACGAGCGTGATGCGGCCCTGGGCCGCCCGCTCGGGATCCTTCGTGCCGTCCTCGATGCGATAGACCGCCGTCAGCGTCCCGGTCGCGGACGGCCCGGTGCGGATGACGACGTTCGACCCGGAGACGGAGACGGTGGCTGTGCCCCCCGGGACGTCCTGTTCGAGCTCGGCGCTGACGACCCGAAGGGGGACGCCGTCCTGGGCGAAGGGATTGAAGTCGTTGTCGAGCACGGGGACCGTGACCGTCGTGCTCGGCCGCGTCTCGAACTCTCCGTCGGGAACCGCCTGCGGCTTCGGCCGGGTGGAGGAGACGACCGTGACCGTCACAGTGCCGGGGACCGTGAACTCCTTGAGTCTGACCTCGAAGGAGAGGGTGACGCTCGTCCCCCGCTGCACACCGAGGGGCGCTGAGAGGCTGAGCGTCGCGCCGTCGAGGTTCGCCACCACGGAGCCGCCCCCGCCGGAGAGCGCGCCGTAGGAGACCTGCGAGACGAGCGCCGGGTTCGGGTGCCCCGTCGAGCTTCGGAGGTCGACGCTGTACGGGGCCTCGCCGGCCTCGATCGTGACGTTCTGGGCCGTGAACGTCGGCGGGGCGTCCTCGAAGTTGGGGTCGCCGACCGTGACCGGGATGGTGAGGAGCGCCGAGCGTCCCTTCGGGTCGTTCGCCGAGGTGCCGTCGGTGACCAGGAACGAAACGGAGGCGGGGCCGCGGTAGTCGCGGGCGGCGGTGAAACCGAGCGAGGTGCCCGAAAGCGAGGCCTCGCCGTTGACCGCCGAGGAGGACAGCACGATGAGCGGCCTACCCGACGGCACGACGACGAGCTCGGCCAGGTTCCAGTCGATGGTCCCGTTCATCCGCACGGTCTGCGGGGGCAGTGGCTTCAGATACGGCGGGCCGAAGGCCGCCTCCTCCTCGGCGTCCTTCGCATTCGGCACAGGCGGAACGACGATGAAGGATGTCGTGCTGAGCTCGTCGATGTCGTTGGTGAGCCTGTAGGCAATGACCTGCCGGGTGTCGCCAGGCTCGACGCGCACCTTCCCGCCGGCGAGCACCTCGCCTGCCTCGGCGTTCTGCCCGTCGAGGGTCACCACCAGATCCTCGAGCAGTCCACCGGGGTTCTGAGCCCCCTCGAGCACGTCGACGTCGACGCGGTTCTTGCCCGCGATATCCTTCGCCTCGAGCACATGGTCGATCGAGCTCGGGCGCACGGGCTTCGCGTCCTTCGTCACCTTCACCTGCAGGAAGGCCGTGTCGGATCCGCCGTGCCCGTTCGTGATCTCATAGCGGATCGTGAAGGCGCCCTCGCTCTCGGGTGCATCGACGATGACACGGTTGCCCGCGACCCGCGCTTTGATGCCGTCGTCGACCTCCGGCAGCTTCTTCGAGACCGTGAGCGCGTAGCCATTCGGATCGGAGTCGTTCAACCAAACGGGGATCGAGCCGGTGCGGCCCGGTTTGATCTCGATCGCGTCGTCGACGGCGTTCGGCGGCTGGTTGGCCTCGGGGCGCGGGATGACACCGACCTTGATCGTGCCGACCGCGGAGGCTCCACCCGTGTCCTCGACCTCGTAGCTGAAGGTGTCCGTCCCGGCGGCACCCGGGAACGACTCGTAGCTGACGGAGTTGCTCGCCGTCTCGACGATGCGTCCGTGCATCGGCACCGCGGTCACGCCCTTCAACCGCACGGAGTCGCCATCCGGATCGATGCCGTCGAGGGGCACGTCGATCTTCACCGTCGAGTCGGCGAAGGTGCGCACCGTGAGCGGAAGCGGGTTCGGCGGTTGGTTGCCCTCCGGGTTCGGCGCTACGACGGTGAAGCGAACGGTGGCGACCGCCGACTCGCTGAAGGCGTCGACGACCTGGTAGGAGGCACTGTAGACGCCGGCCTCACGGGGCGCCTGGTAGCGGACGGTGTTGCCGGAGACGAAGACGAGTCCGGCGGCGGCGCTCGCGTCGACGAGGTCCGGAGCGAGCGTCATCGTCGCGGAATCCGGGTGATAGTCGTTCTCGAGCACGGGGACGGTGACGATGTCGCCTGCACGCACGTTCACGGCGTCGTCGACGGCCACGGGTGGCTGGTGCTTTACGAGCGGCGGCACCGGGACGACGGTCACGCCCGCCGTCGAGGTGGAGACCCCGTCGCTGATCGTGTAGGTGAACTGGAGCTGCTGGGTGAGCGCCGACGCCGCGGTGACGCGAAGCACCGTGTTGGTGAGGAGCTCGACGGAGATCGCGTCCCCGCTCTCGCTCGTGTCGACCGATTGCACCGCGAGCACCTTGCCAGAAGGCGAGACGTCGTTGTTCAACACCGACAACGAGAACGGCTCCCCCGCACGGAGATAAGCGGTGTCCTTGACCGCGATCGGGGGCAGCGTCTCGGCCGGCGGCTCCTTGACGTCGACCCGGATGAGACCGACGCTCGCCGCGGGTCCGGCGCCGAGTGAGTAGAGAAAGACGAAGCTGCCGGCTCTGCCAGCCGTGACGGCGATCGTGCCGCGCTCGGTGTTCGGGACCACGGTGATCTCCTGCGGCACCTCGCTCACGCCGAGGAGCGCGAGGGGCGCACCGGACGGCGTGATGTCGTTGAGGAGGGGTTCTACGAGCACGGTCTCGCCGGCGAAGGTCTCGGCGAAGTCCGGTGTCCCGACCGGATTCAACGATCCCGTCGGCTGAACATCCACTCGCAACACCCCCGTCGCCGTCTCCACCCCGTCCGAGACGACGAAGCTGACCTCCTTCACCCCCAATTGCGCCGACTTGTGCTCGAACGTCACAAACCCCTCCGGCCCGAACCGCACCGCATCGCCGCTGCTCGGCGCCGCGGAGACCAGGTAGATGTCGTCGCCGTCGGGGTCTCGCCAGTCCGTGAGGACGTTGTAGCCGACGATCTGCCCCTGCTCTACGCTGAGCGCGCCCTCGCGGTGCGCGACGGGCGCCTGGTTCTCGGATGGAGGACGCACCGTGACGTCGACCTGCGCCTCGGCCACGCCGCCTGGTCGGCCATCGCTGACGGTGTAGCGGAACGACACCGTCGACACCGCGTTCTCGGAGGGGGTGAACTGCAGGGCGCGCCCACCGTCGATGACGTCGAGACGGCCAGCCGTTTCCGCGACGGCTCCGGTCTTGATGACCGTCAGCACATCGCCATCCGGATCCGTGTCGTTGTCGAGCACCGGGAGCACGGTGGTCTTTCCCGGGCGGACGCCGAAGACGTCGTCACGGGCGATCGGGGCTCGGTTCGTCTCCGTGCGCTCGGCAAGGGTGTCCTCGAACGATTGCTTGGACGCCTTCTCGTCGCCCTCCTCCGAGTCCTGCTCCTCGGGCGGCGTCACCTCGTCCCAGTTCTCGACGAGGCGCATGTTGGCGTCGACGAGCCAGACGTTGCCGTTGCTCAGATTGTTGAGCGCGATGACATCGCGATTGACGCGGAACTCCAGCTGGGACCCGGCCGTCGGCTGCTCGATCGACTCCACCCGGGGTTCCCCGTCCCCACAGGCGGCAACATAGCGTTGCGTGCTCGCCCAGGCGCCATGGGCGCAGCCGTTCAGCCACACGGGGGCTGACACCTCCGCCGGATCCGAGGAGCCGCCGTCTGCGCCGGTCGGGATCCGACGCGCCTCTCCTCCACCGAGCGGCACCATGAGCAGTTCGTCCGCGGAGGCGACGAGCACGTCAGCGGCTTCGCCCCCCGGCTGCTGAAGTCGGATACCCGGGGCGGGAAGCTCGCTCGTGCGTCCGTCGACGATGAGCTCGTTCTTCTCGAGGTCGAGTACGACGGCGGTGTCGCCGACCGCGCTCAACTGGTGCTCTCCATCGAGCCTCACCTCTCGCGCACTCGGTTCCGCCCCGAGGGAGTCGATACGGAAGAGCGTGTCCTTCTCAGGCGAGCTCGCGAAGACGACCCCGTCGTTCGTGACCGCGACGTGCCCTCCCTTCCCGAGCTTCAACACGGGATCCGACGTGCTCGGATCGAAGCTGAGCTCGCCGGCCGCGTCGACCGTCCAGAGCTCCCCGGATCCAGAGTCCAGTACCGCCAAGGTCTCTCCACCGAAGGCCAGTTCGGCACCGACGGGAACATCGATCCGCTCCACGAGCGTCGTGAACGACGGATGGATGCGCTCGACGGAACCGAGCGAGACATCGCTCAAGAAGACGTCATCGCCATCCTGCAGGACGTCCGCGGAACGGGAGGGGGTCGCCACGGCCGCGTTGAGCTCTTCGATCTGACGATTCAGTCGCCCGGCGAGCAGGGCCTCGCCGTTGGTCACCCAGACGTCACGAGCGCGCATGTCGACGTCGGTCACGGGGAAGCCCCGGTGCAGGATCGCGATCGTCACCGGCACGCCGACGAGCACCGCCAACGCGGTGACGGACGCCACGCTCTTACGAACGCGGATCCAGGACCAGAAGTGTCCCACCAGTCTCTCCCCCGGGTTGGCTCAACGGTGTCGCGAGGTCGACGGCCTCTCGCTTCGGATTACACGGTAACATGTGCCGCAGCAGTGCTCAGACCCTCACGGCGTAGCCCCGCTCAGCCAGGTGAACGTGCCGATCATTGAGTCGCTCAGCACGCTCAGACCCTCGAGGACATCCTCCGGCAACGGCGACTCACCGGCATGCACGATCGTCGTCTGGATGATGACGGCCGTGCGCCGTCGCATGCCGGGGACCGCTATGACATAGTCGATGGTACGAGCTGTGACGCCGCGCAGTTCGCCATCGGGCGTGCTCTCGCCGCTCCAGCGCACGATCGCGCGGTTCTCATCGAGGAACTCGGCTCCTCGGTCGCGGAAGGCGCTCGCAACCTCGTCGTCGAGACTCGCCCCCTGCCGCCCTTCCAGGACCGATGCCGACATCGTCATCGGGACGAGCTCGTCCTCCGTCACGCCCTGCTGGAGGTAGACGGCGAAGACCTTCGCCCTCCGCATGCGGCTGAACGCCTCTCGGGTCAGACGGGACAGCTCGGCGTCGAGGTCGGGCCGGTTCGCCCGCTTGAAAACCTCCCGCGAGCGCCCGAGCAGAGCCGTCGCCGTCTCCTCACTCGCAGGCAGTTGCACCCATCCGGGCGGTAGGAGGAAACGGAACGGCGGGATGCCGTACCGCGCGCCGACGACCTCGTTCTTCACCGCTGCTCCTTCCGTGGCGTCCGCAGCGCCGGCTGGCGGGCGCGGAGGGCGCGGACAGTGTCTCCGGCCGGGTCGAGCGCCTCGTCGAGTGCCGCGCGCCCGAACGCCCAGGAGGCTTCGTCTGACACGCCAATCGCGCGGCGGGCACGGGCGAGAGCAGCGGAGTCGACAGCGCCGAGGGCACGGCCGAGTCGGCCGACGGCGCGGCGGGCGACGAGTTCGACGCGGCGGTCTCTGTCGGCCGCCGCCGTAACCAGGGCCGAGGCCGTGTGCTCCGCGTGCTCCCGCCCGAGGACTCGCTGCTGCACGACGGCGAGCACGGCGACCGACGCGAGGAGAACGGCTCCGAGGAGCTGTGCTCCCAGACCGACCGCGCCGAGGCCGGGATCGACCGGCTGAGCACTCGATCGGAGCAAGGTGAGAACGATCGCGGCGAGCGCGAGCCCGAAGCAGAACCACGTCACCGTGCGGAAGTCTGCGTCGATATCGCGCGCTCTGCGCCGGGCGAGCTCGGTGGCGAGGAGAACGAGAGACGATGCGACGAGAAGCGCACCGGCCGCGACGATGGCTCCCTCGAGCGCATCAGCTCGTTTGAGCACCTCGGGGATGAGCAGGATCGGTGCGACCGCGGCGAGAAGGAAGGCGATGCCGACGGCGACGAGGATCCCGACGGAGGAGGTCACGGTGCGCGCGACCGGGGCGGCCCGGGAGTCTAACCGGTCGAGCACCGCGGCGACATCGGCCGCAGCGTCGTCCCAGACGTGCGCGATCGCCCGCAGCGCCGCCCCCTCGTCGTCGACCGCGCGACGCTCTGCGTTCGCGAGCCCTCTGTTCACGTGACCGGTCACGAGATGCTCGCACCATCGACGAGGGAGATGGCGTCGACCAGCGCCAAAAGCGCTGGAGTCATGGCTCCGATCACCGAGAGGTCCATGGCGATCGCGTCCACGATGATCAGATAGCCGGGCGGATTGAAGACGAACGTGACCTGGCCGATCACATCGGCCCGATCACCGGGGCGGTCGATGTCGACGACGCGGCGGACGACGACGCCAGGACCGAGCGCAGCCGTCTCCAGCGTCTCGACGACCGGCGGGAGGCTGGCGGAGGCGGAACCGAAGATCTCGGCAAGGCTCGGATCGACTCCCGGCGGAATCTCCTGCACCTGAATGTTGACGACCCCCGATGTCGGGGCGGCCCGCGGGCAGAACCAGAACGCCTCGACGCTCGCCGGCGATACCCCCTCCAGGCAGAGCCGGGCGAGCTGCGCGCCGGCCTCGCGGTCCTCCGAGCTCAACTCGCCGTTCGCCGCGGCGAACTCCCGCAGTTGCAGTTCGACCCAGGCGTTCTCGTTCGGAACCCCGCCGAGCGGGAAGGATCGCGGAAGACGCACCCAGCAGGCGATGTCGTAGTCGATCAGGTACTCGATCATCGGTGATCCCCCGTTCCTGGCATCCGCCTGAACGAGTGTGGCACGATCACGGAGTGCCCGCGAGCTGGACCCGCCACGTCTCGGAGGGAGTCGGGCCGCCGAAGAAGTCGCCGACGGCTGGTGCGATCGTGTTGTTGTACGAACGGTAGTAGCCGTTCAGGTTCTTCGCGGCGTTCAGCACGGCTTCGCCGCGGGCGAGGGGGCCACCACTCGAATAGAGGCCGCTGAGCGATGTCGGCAGCTGGGAGACGAGAGAGGCGGAGAACTTCGGCCCTGTACCGTCGACAGCGCCCCGGAAGGTCGTCGCCCAGGTGCGGTTCGCGCCGCCGAAGAAACGCGACAACGCGCCAGAGGGGGAGCCGAAGAGAGGCTGAGCGGACACCCGGCCCACGTAGCTGTTGAAGTTCTTGGCGACGGCCCCGTACCAGAGCGTACCGCTCGCACCCACGGCGCTTGCCGACGTCGGCAGCCCGCGGACACCCCGGATCTGGGTGACCGGTCCGCTGTACTGCTTGACGAAATCGGTCCCGAACCCTTTGAACTGACCTTTGAAGAGTTTGCCGAGCTTGCCGAACGGCAGCACACCGATGACGGCCCAGCCCACATCTCCCAGGGACTTCCGGCCCTGACTATAGAGATAGAGCGTGCCGAGGAGCGTCAGTGCCGCGACGATCGCCGCGAGGAGGGCGATGAGCGGGCCTCCGACGATGAGAGCGAGAACGGTGAGCACGATGCCGACCCAGGTGAGCACTGTCAGCGCAGCGTCCACGATGCCAGAGACGTCGTCCCAGAAACCGTCGCTGATACCACCGTCGGTCGCGGAACCGATCTCGTTGACCGCCTTGTCATAGGCCTCGTCCCACACGTCGTACTGCGTATCGAACTCGGCGAGGTTGGCGTCGTGATCGGTGATCGCGGCGTTGAGGGCCGTCTGCGCATTGCTCGCCGCTTGTGCGAGCTTCTCGTTCGCAGCAACCGCGACCGCGTCGCCGGGCGGAGGCGGCGGTGCCGACATGGAAGCGCCCTCCGCGGTCTCCTGCGAGCCACGGGCGGTCTCAAGGGCGGCGTGGGTCTGCTCGCACTCCGGGATGATCCGGCCGAGGCGCGTCTGCACGCCGTCGAGCGCGTCGCCGTAGCGCTTGAGCGCCGTGCCGGTCGGTTTGTAGCGCTCACCGGCGAGGCGGAGCTCGCCGTGGACGTCGCCGATCTCCTCTTTGACCTTGTCGAGCGAGTACCCGCGTCCATGCGCGGTTCCCTCCGCGATGCGCGACATGAGTTCGGCTGCGCCGATCATCTGTTCGCCGAGCTCTTCGATCTGCTCTCCACGATCGACGATGTCGCCGGCGCGACCCTCGATCGGAGCGACGGTACGTCCGCGATGCGTCTTCATGAGCTCTTCCGGTCCTCGTCTACGGTGCGATCGGGAGGGTGCTGGCTTCGTTCTCCTCGACGCGGAGCGAGGCCGCCGCTTCGAGGTCGAAGTCCTTCCAGCCCCGGCCCGTCGCTTCGACGCGGGCCTGGACGTTCTGCAGGTTCTTGAGGAGCTCCGAGCGACGATCGTTCCAGCCGCCCTCGAAATCGTGGCATCTCGATCGCAGTTCGCCGCGGCCGTCCGGCGAGCCGATGGCCGCTTCGACGTTGTTCTGCCGCTTCTCGGCGTCCTCGAACTCGACGATGATCTGCTTCAGCGAGCCGTTCAGCTCGCTGAGGTCCGTCATCGGAATCCAGATGTCACCCATCGCCCTCTCCCCTTCTGATGTGCGTTCCGACGACGTCGCTCCGCCGGATCCCGGCGGAGCGACGTCTATGGGGGGCTATTGGCCGGCGAGCGCGGCGTCGGTGTCCTTGATGGCCTGCTGCATCTTGCGAAGGGACTCGCCCATGTCCTTGATGCCGTTGATCGCGGTATTGAGACCGATCGTCAACTCGTTGTAGCCCTCGCCGAACTTGCCCGAGGCATGCTCGGTCTTGAAGTCGTCGCCGAGGAGGGTATCGACGCCCTCCTTGAGCGCGCGCAGGATGTCGGCGATGTCCTCACGGCCCTGCTCGAGCCTTCCGGCCATGCTCTCCATCTCGCCGTACGTTGCCTTGAAGTCAGCCATGTCGGCCATTCCTTTCAGTTCCGGCCCCCAACATTCGGACCTCTTGCACTCAGATTACGACACGACCCACTCGCATCCAATGGGGAGGACTACCCACCCTCGGTTCGCGTGAGCCCTCCCCATCGGCGCCCTCAGTCCACGCGCGGCATCTGCACCGTGACATGCCGGCCGTTCTCCACGAAGAGCCCACGCCCCTCGGGGAACTCGTGCCGCTGGACCTTCGGGAACGGGACCTTGAACAGCGAGTCGCCATCGTAGGTGTCCGGTTTCAGCACGATGCCGCGCCGCCCGCCCTTGAAGTCGCCGATGAAGCCGTAACTGGAGCCGAGCTGAGTGACGTCGCCGTCGCCGATCAGAAAGTGGTCGCTGCGGTTGATCGCCTGGAACATCTCCTTGAGCGGGCGTTCCGCGTCGGAATCGGCGAACTCGGCGACGTTCTCGATGACGATCACGAGTCTTCTCTGACTCGCCTCGTCGGGGATGACGTCTGTCAGCTCCTTGGCGAGCGAGCGCACATCCTCGACGGCTTGCGCCTGCCGCGCCCACGGCCGGAACTCCCTCAGCGCGGCACGGCGACCCCCGATGTGGAAGAACTGCGCCTCCGGGTCGAAGCGCTCCATGGCGCGCACGAGCGCGCGGAGCGCGTTCGACTTGCCGCTCTGTGGCGGGCCAGCCACGACGAAGGTGCCGACCGGCTCGAAGCCCTTCGGCCCGAGCACGTCCTCCGAGACGCCAATGACGGGCTGACCGTCGACCGACGCGGGAAGCTGCTCCGGAGCGAGCTCGGTCGGCAGCGCGCCGATCTCGCCGACGTCGACGGCACCGCGGGCGCGCAGGTCATTCGCGAACTCCTGCAACGCGACCGTCTGCTGGGCGACGTTGGCGGTCCCACCCATCACGGCCACCTGCGTCTCGAAGCCGTCGACGATGGCCCGTCCCGGTGCGCTGCGCTCGTTGAGAACGTCTTTCGGCGCGCCGAGCACGGAATACGCGGCGTCGTCAGAGAGCCGGAGGATCACCCGTTTGGACACGTTCGCGCTCACCGCCGTCGGCACCGCGCCGTAGCGGTCGGCCGTCGCAATCGCATGGACGCCGAGCGGGCGACCCTCCCCGAGGATGCGCATGAAGATGTTGTAGAACGGCGACCGCGCCGACGTCGACTCCCACTCCTGCCTGAACGTGCCGAAGCCGTCGATGAGCAGCAGCACACGCGGCTCCCGGTGGCGGCCGCTCAGGCGGCGGTATTCGCTGAGGCTCGACGCGTTGACGGCCGAGAACCGTTTCGCTCGGTCGTCGAGCATCGCTCGGAGCGTGCGCAGCAGGCGCTGGACCCGCTCCGCATCGTCGCCTGCGACGATCGAGCCGACATGCGGGAGCACCTCCAATGAGCGGAGCGCCCCGGTTCCGAAGTCGAGTCCGTAGACCGCGGCGGAGCCGCTCTCGGGATGCGCGCCGACCGCTGTGGCGATCGAACGCAGCGCGGCGGACTTGCCGGCGCCACTCGTGCCGTAGAGCAGCAGGTGCCCGTCCGTGTCCGGCTCGAAGAACACGGGCTCCTGCAACTGGCGCTCCGGGATGTCGGCGAGGCCGAGCGGTATGCGCCCATCGCCCTCGAGCGGCAGCTCCCGGAGGTCGACCTCGAGTCGCAGATCGTCGAGCCACGGTCGACGCGGAGCAGGGACCCCTGCCTCGTGACTTGCGGCGACGAGGTTCCGAACGATCCTCTTCTGATCGTTGGGACCGAGGTCGGCATCGTGGGAGTCCGGCTCCCGGGCACCGTCCTGCTCCCAGACCAGGATCGAGCCGAAACGCAATTCCGCGACGCGTACTTGCGCCGTCTCGGGCGTCGCACTCGTCCAGCCTCCTGCATAGCCAGACTGGAAGGGGACGAGGCGGCCTGGCCCGGTCTTCGCGATGCCCCGTCCCGGGATGGACGGGTCGAAGGTGCCCGCGATCGGGTCTCCGACGACATCGTTCGAGTCCGAGACGTCCGCCATGCGGAGCGCGACCCTGAGGTTGGTGTTTGCACGCAGATTGTCCTTGATGACGCCGGCAGGACGCTGTGTCGCCATGATGAGGTGGATGCCGAGCGAACGGCCGCGCTGGGCGATGTCGACGACGCCGTCGACGAACTCCGGCACCTCCCCGGCGAGTGCCGCGAACTCGTCGATCACGAGCACGAGCGCTGGCGGCGTCTCGGGATCGCGGCGCTTCTCGAGCTCCAGCAGGTCTTTCGCCTTCTTCCGGTTGAAGAGGTGCTCGCGATGGTGCAGTTCGGCGCGGAGGCTCGTGAGCGCACGCCGGACGAGGTGCGGGCTGAGGTCTGTGACGAGGCCGACACAGTGCGGCAGTTCGACGCAATCGGCGAACGCGGAGCCGCCCTTGTAGTCGACGAAGAGGAAGGTGACCCGATCCGGACTGTACTCGGCGGCCATTCCGAGCACCCAGGCCTGGAGGAACTCCGACTTTCCCGATCCGGTCGTGCCGCCGACGAGGGCATGCGGCCCTTGCGTGCGGAGGTCGAGCGACATCGCGTCCGGACTGGCCTGTCCGATGAAGGCTTTCAGGGTGCCAGCCCGCTTGAGCCTCGGACGCGCACCGGCGCTCCGGTCGAGGATCGAGTTGTTCTGTCTCCAGCGCTCGATCGCCGCGCTCGGCTGCGATGCCGCCTCCTCGCCGAGCAGCTTCAGAAGGGAGACGCTCCGCGGCAGATCGCTCGAGTCGGCAGCGACCGAGCTGGAGTCGATCACAGGTGCGAGGCGCTTCGCGAACATCTGAGCGTAGGCGTTCGAGACTCCCTCGACCCGCACGCTCTCGTAGCTCTCGCCCGCGCGGACATAGCCGACACGCGCACCCTCGAGCCCGTCCGTCGCGTCTATGAAGGTGCGGCAAGCCGCTGGGAGGGATTCGACGGTGGGGGCGAAGAACACGGTGTAGATGCCGGCGTCAGGACCGCGCTCGATGACCTGAGTGAGACGGGGACGATCGACGGGTGCGTCGCCGGAGACGAACAGGATGAGGGCGATGTCGCCCTCGGTCTTCTCCTCAGACAGCGTCGTCTCACCGACCTTCGCACCCAGCGCCATCGAGGTGTCCTCGCTGCGGAGCGGCCCGCGCCGGGTCGGCGTGCCCGAGAGCCGTTCGAGGATCGCCTCCTCGAGCCCGTTGAGGAGAGCGGTCCCCGCCGATTGGCTGTCGGCGAAGGCCATCTCGGCGAAGGGCGACCTCGGGCTCGTGGCGTGCGGCAACCACTTCATCCACTCGAGGTCCCCCGTCCATGCGGGGTCGACGATCGCGGCCGTCACGACCTCGTTCGGCGCGTGCATGCCGAAGATCTGCATGGCGAGGCCGCGCACGATGTCGGCGGCCACCTCTCGCGGACCGGCGACACCGATCGCGCCCGCGTTGGGCAGCATCTCGACAAGCGGAACGTCATCGAGCCAGGCCGTGGCGCCTCGGAGCTTCTCGACCTGTCGCGCGTACTTGGGGATGCCCTTCGCGTTCTGGGACTCCGCGATGGTGTTGCGACTGAGCGCCCGGCCGACGCCGAGCCGCAGCGAGAGGAAGTTCCAGTGCTCGGGCCGCCTGGTCCAGAGCAGCGGTCCGAGGCGCATGGCCTGCTCGTAGACGACGGCGACGGCGTGAGCCTCATCGTGCCGACGCTCACGCTCGGTCCGGGCCTGCGTGACGAGATCGTCCTCGAGCTGTTCGACCTGGACCTCATAGGTCTCGATCTCCTGGCGAAGTTTGCGCCCCTGCTGCGTACGTTGCCCGATCACGTTCCCGAGCATCATGAGGGGTGACATGAAGATGATGAAGAGCGAGGTCGCGCGACCCGTCATCGCGAACATCGCGAGGCCGAGCAGCACGGGCGCCGCCACCATCGGCCACGGGAACATGCGCGGATCGGACTCTGACGGCACCTCGGGGTGCGGGTACTCGGTGCCCGAATAGCGTGCCTCCACCCGTGGGGAACGGTTGAACATGAGCGCGCCACCACGTTCCAGCACCTGCTCCGTCTGCTGCGCGTCGGTGGCGAGCGGGACGACGGAGACCTCGGTGTCGCCGAGCGTGATGATCTGCCCGGGAATCGCTCTGAGACGCTGCACGAGCCCGCCGTCGACGAGGACCCCATTGGCGGAGTTCAGGTCGATGAACTCGATCCCCTGGCCGACCTCGATCCTGACGTGACGTTTCGAGATGAGCGGGTCGGCGAGGACGACGTCCGCGTCCGTGCCTCGTCCGATGACGGTGTTCCCCGCCGGCAGTCGTATCTCGCGGCCGGCCTCCGCCCCGTTGTGCACGCGGAGGAGCGCAGCGGCCGGGCGGGACTCCGCGCGGCTCGCGGCCCGCCGCCCGTGTGCGATGACAGTTGCGTTGAAGCCGGACCCGATGGGGGCTTCGGCGATGAGCACATCCGGCTGGAGCGGGACGAGCTCATCGGAGGTGGGCGGCGCGACGGCAAGCGTCAGCACCGTGGCTTCGGCGCGGGCGAGCTGGGTCGATACCGGGTCGGTGTTCGCGATCGAGCGCGCCACGTCCTCGACGGTGGCGGTGGCATCGGCGGTGATGACGATGTCGACCGGCGAACCGGCTTGCCGTCTGAGAGAGAGCTTGACCTTCATCCGTCACCCTTCGTGGGGGTGCCGACGACGAATTCCCGGCCCCCGATCTCAATGCTCGTGCCGCCGGACAGGTAGGTGCGTTCCTCGGCGACGAGCCGTCGCCTCGCGCCACCCGGTGTCGTGGCGTACGTTCCGTTGGTCGATCCGCGGTCGGCGACCCACAAGCCCCCTTCGTCGGCGCCGACCACGGCATGGGTCTTCGAGATCCGCATGGACTCGTCGCTCAGCGCGAGTGCACTGGCGCCCTCCTCGCCCGGACGCGCCTGCGGGCTGCGCCCGAGGAGGAGCAGTCCCTCGACCCGGACACGGGAACCGTCGTCGAACACGATGACGGGCGCGGGCTGAGGCGAGGACGACGGCGCCACGGCGGCGGATCTCAGCGGCGGCGGCGACCAGCCGGCGTCTGCGAGCTCGCCCGACGACGGCGCTGACACGACACCGGAGCTCGACCGGGCACCGGGTTCGAACATCGCGGCGGAGAAGGACGCGCCCGTCGCGAGTGACGGAAGCGCCCCCCGATCGCCGGAACTCGGCGAATCGAAGGCTCGACGTGCGTGCCTCAGTGTCTTCGCGTCGAGGGGGTTCAGCCCGCGCCGAACGTCGAGAACCCAGGTGTGGCCGACCCGATCGAGCCAGCTACGGCCACGGCCTTCTGCATCCCAGAAAGAGGAGGAGAACAGCACGGCGGGACCCGCGAGCGGAAGGATCCACTGTGCGACCTGGAGGACGAGTACCCGAAGCACGACCCGCCAGAGTCCTGGTGCGGTGAAGCGCTCGACGTTGACGGAGCGGAGCCCGAACGTCGCCTTGCCGACCGTGACCCCACGCTTGCCGTGCAGGATCAACTGGACGAGACCGTAGACGAGTATCAGACCCTGGCTGATGAGAACGGCGATGAGACTCGCCGGGAGCGCAGGGTGGTCGAGCAACCAGCCGAGGCTTCCGACGAACGGGCTCAACCTCGACCACAACGGGATGCTGCCGAGGATCGCCGGGAGGAGCAGTGCCAGCCAGATGACGAGATCGAGGGCGAAGGCGAGTGAGCGGCGGAGCGGCTCCGCGGCAACGAGACCGAGCCGAGCCGCGTACTCGGGATCCGGCCGGCCGTCCGGCAGAAGACCGGGGATCGGATCATCGTCGAGGTCGAGCGTGACGCTCACGGGTTCTCCTCACTCTCACTCGCGCGTGCGCACGGGAAAGCGCCGGCACGCCAGTCAATCCGACCCGGGGAGCGGTGTCGATGGGGAGGACTCACCATCTGCGGCGTTCGCGTCGAGGAGCACGAGATCGTCCTGTCCGACGAGCCGCGTCGCGACGGCGTACTCGACGAGCCGCGCGCGCCGATTCGTCGCAAGCTTGCCGCGCCCGCCGCGCAGACCGGCGACGCCGATCTTGTCGAGCTTGTCGCAGACGTTGTCGAGCTTGCGGTTGAACGTCGTCATGTTCCAGCCCAGCCGGGCGGCCGCCTCCGCAGAACTCGGGATGACACCGCGACCCGACACGGACCGCGTGAGCACGTTCTCGGCGAGCGCGACGACAAGAAGCCGCTGACTGCTCGTCAGCGTCACCGGGAGGATCGTCGTCGACCCGGCTGAGCTCACGACGGCGGCGGAGGTGTTGAAATAGTCCTCGGCTGCGTGGATCGTGAAGTCGTAGGTCGTCGATCCAGCACTGAACATGACGTGCATGGTCTGGAACACGATCGGGAGCTTCGCCCCCGGCGCGAGCCATGCCTGAACGGCTCCCGTCGCGTCGGACACGGTGGCCGAGAGCAGGTTGCCGACGTTGCCCAACCACCACATGCCGAAGTCCTCGGAGAGCGTGAGGAAGGTGCGATGCAGATAGGGGTTGTCGTCGATCGTGAGGTCGGATTCGCGGCCGATCGTGAACACGCGTCCTGCCTGGATCTCGTGCCACTCACCGCAGAACTCGAGTTTCAGAGGCGTCATGGGGCGCAGGCCCTGTTCGGCTCGGCCGAGAGGCGCCCGTCCCGGCGTTGGACATAGACGTCGATGCAGACGGGCGCGCCCGGCACGACGCCCTCGACGGTGATGCTCGGCTCATGGCTGAGCGCCGGCTGGTTCGGCGTCTCGGCCCGCGCCCAACGGTAGACGTCGCCGTCTTGCGGCTTCGGATTCGAGAACGAGAACGCGATGCTCGTCCCGTCGGCCGATGGGACGACGGAGTCGAGCCTCGGCGTCGGCACCCCGCCGCCGAGGTTCGCGTCGGACGACGGGTGGCTCGAGGGCGATGGCCGGGATGAGAGATCCTCGCCTCCGCCCAGCGAGAGGGCAACGGCCGAGACGATTCCGCCGAGCACGAGGACTCCCGCGGCTACGACGATCCCGATCACGAGGCCGCGTCGACGGACCGTGACGGGAGTCTCCTCGACCGTCTGCGACCGCGACCGCGCGACAGTGCCGTCAGCGACCGCGTCGCCCACGACGCGCGCGGTCGGGGCACCTCGGACGACCGTCGCATCCTCGACGGCGGATGGCTCGGACGGCTCGGACGGCTCGGACGGCTCCCGCCCGGACGGCGCATCCGGTCTCGTCGACGTCTCCGGCGAGCGTGGAGGCCGCGGTGCCTGGGCGGCGACGGTGGCGACAGGCCGCATGCGCGTCTCGTCCTCACCATCGGACTTGGCCTCGGCGGTCAGGGTGAGGTTCGGGACCTCGATCGATGTCGGCGCGTAGCCGAGCTCGAGCTCGATCCGCTGGAGCGCGCGGGCGAAGTCCGTTGCGCTCTCGTAGCGCGCTGAACGGCGCGTCGCGAGCCCTTTCCCGAGCACGGCGACGAGCGAGGCCGGCACGTCGTCACGCGCGATCGGCGTCACCGAACCGCGCTCGATCCTGCCGATCAGGTCGAGCGTGCCGTTGGAGCGCCCGCGGATCTCGAACGGCGTATGGCCGGCGAGGAGCGTGTACACCGTCGCCGCGAGAGAGAAGATGTCACTCCGCACATCGGGCTGCGGTTCGTCTTCGAACATCTCGGGCGGCGACCATGGAACCGACATCCCGACAGCCGACTGCCCGCTGTTCGTCCCGGTCTCCCCCGCGACCGGCCGCCCCGTCGTCGTGTGCACCGGCAGCTCGTCCTCGAGCGTCGAAGAGATTCCGAAGTCGGTGAGTGCCGGCCAACCATAAGCGTTCGTCAGCACGTTGGCCGGCTTGATGTCGCGGTGCAGGATGCCGGCGGCGTGTGCGGTGGCGATCGCGCCGGAGAGGCGCACCCCCGTGCGGAGGGCGTCTTCGACGCTGAACCGCTCGCGTTTGTATCGTTCGGCGAGACTCGGCCCTGAGCAGTACTCCATGACGAAGTAGGGCCGGGCATCCGACGCGACGTCGGCGTGGTGGATCGTGACGATGTAGGGATGCGCGGACAGCTGCGCCATCAGATTGGCCTCGGCGACGAATTGCGAGCGCGTTGCCGAGTTCAGCCCTTCTGTGAGAAGCACTTTGACCGCCACCTCGCGGCGCGGGAGCTTCTGCTCGTAGAGGAAGACGTCGGAGAATCCGCCGGAGCCGAGCACACGGACGAACTCGTAGCCGGGCAGTTCGGGTGGCGTCGACGGCGACCGGCGCATCATTCCTCCACGACTCGGAAGACGATGCCGCCGCCGAGGTCGACGATGGTGCCCGCGATGACCGTCGTCGGCTCGCCAGCGCGAAGTTTCCTGGGACTCTTGCCCGGGAGCACGATGAGCGTCCCGTTGCGGGAGTGCAGATCGGTGACGACGACGGAGTCACCCTCGAGCCGAAACTGCAGATGCGTGCGGGAGATGTCCTGATCGGCGCTGTCGACCGTGACGAGTCGAGGCATGGTTCCGCCTGCGACCGTTCCTGCGCGAGGTGCGCGGCCCACGACGACGGGCCGCTCGAGCGCGTCCGTCTCGCCGTCGGGGAGCACGATGTGCACCCGCGGATCCTGCGCGCCAGGAGCCGCAGCCGTAGGCGCGCCAGGCAGGCCAGAGCGGAGCGCGCGGATATCGCCGCTCAGTACGGTGAGACCGTCGTGATCACCCGACGATCCCGCTGCAGGAACAGGCCTCGGCTGGGAGCCCGTGATGAACGCGGGGAGCTCGATCGCGGGCGCGGCACCCGTCGACGCCGGAACGGCGTCGTCGCCGCGCAGCATCGTGGAGCCCGCGACCTCGTCTGCGGCGAACTCGACGATCGTCTGCTCGGACATCGGCTCGCCCGACCCGTCGTCGTTCTGCGGTACGGGGGCGGTCACGGGCATGCGAGGGGTGCGTGCGACGGCGACGGTAGAGTCGTCGATCTCGCCGGCGGGCTCCTCAGCGAGTGCGGATGCGGGCCACGCCGCCGCGGCGTCCGCCCGCTGAAGCGCGTCGTTCGGGGCCGGGTCCGCGCCACCTGACAGGGAGCCGATCCAGACGGCTCCGCCCTGCAGCGGAAGCTCGATCCCGCCGTCCGATCCTGTGTCGATGGAGAAACGAGTGACACCGTCGGTGCTCCGCTCAAGCCACGTCGTCGCCTCACGTCCGCTCAGCTCGAGCTCTCCGTCCCTCCGCTCGAGGCGTACCACGAGCTCGCCACGAACGAAGACGCGCACGTTCAGCGCACCGCCAGGGCCGGAGGTCGTGCTGAGCAGGGCGAACGACGGCGTCGCGGAGAGGCCACCGATTGTGAGCAGGTCGAGGACCCCCCGCTCCTCGCCGTCTGCAGCGGCCAGGACGCCGGTCACCGCCGCGTCGTCGTTCGTCGCCCGGACCACGAGGATGCGCCCCGGTCCCGCGACGGCGAGCCATCCCCCTGGCACACCGCTTCGATATCTCAGCACCGTTCTCCCTTCTACGCTCTCGGCCTGGTGTCTTCGAGGTTCTCGTCGCCCCGGTCGCGTCGGTCGCGCGTGCTCTCCGGGTCGTCGCTCTCGGCCTCGATCGTCGACTCCACGAGGACGACGCTGATGTTATCGCGCCCCCCGGAGGCCAGCGCTCGCTCGACGAGCTCGTCGGCGATGGCGCCGAGTTCGCTGGAATCCTGGCCGTTCGTCAGCACACGTTCGATCTCGCCGCGATCGAGCTCTTTGCTGAGGCCGTCCGAGCAGACGAGGAAACCCGACCGTCCATCTGCCGGGATCAGCCATAGGTCGATGTCGACGGACTCCTCGGCTCCGATCGCACGGGTGATGACATTGCGTTCGGGATGCCGTTCCGCGTCGGCCTCCGAGATGAGGCCTGCGTCGACCAGCTCTTGCACGGCCGAGTGGTCAACGCTCAGCTGCCCGAGCACCCGCCCGTCCCAGGTGTAGACACGGGAGTCGCCCACGTTGAACGCCATCCAACGGTATCCGCCCTCCCCGGTGTCGACGAGGGCCACTCCGGCCAACGTCGTTCCAGCGACAGCCGTGCCGACGTCGCCGACGTCGTTGAGGTCACGGACGGCGTCGTTCGCCGAGTGGATCGCGTCGAGCACGCGCTCGGGCGTGCTCGGGACGTCGGCTGCGAGGTGCTCCGTGAACACCCTGACCACGGTCTGGCTCGCGAGCTCGCCCCTGGCGTGCCCGCCCATGCCATCGGCGACGAGGAACACCGGCATGGCGGCGAGGATGCTGTCCTCGTTCGCGGCGCGAACCGCGCCGACGTCCGTGCGTGCGCCGAAGCGCACGTGCGCTCGATACGCGGACAGCGTCATCTCGACGTCGCCGTTCTCAGCCACGGGAACCCCTCACATCTGCAGCCGGTCGTCGGCACCCGTACCGGGCACCGGTCCTCCACCGTACCAATTCCTGGAGCGTGCTCAATCCTCCGTGAAGTGCGGGACTTCCTCCATCAGCGTGTGACCACGGCGGCGAGCGTCGATCCGGGCTTTGACGATGCTGGCGATCGTGGCGACCGCCATCGAACCGAGGATCACGCCGAGCGAGGTCCAGGTGTCGATCTCGGGCGCCCACGCGACGCCGTGGCCGCCGTTGATGAACGGAACCTCGTTCTCGTGCAGAGCGTGGAAGACGAGTTTCACCCCGATGAAGAACAGGATGAAGGCGATCCCGTACTTGAGGTACTCGAGTCGTTCGAGCAGACCTCCGAGCAGGAAGTAGAGCTGACGCAGACCCATGAGCGCAAAGACGTTCGCGGTGAAGACGATGAACGGGCTCGTCGTGATGCCGAAGATCGCCGGAATGGAGTCGAGCGCGAAGATGAGATCGGTCGTGCCGATCGCGACGAAGACGACGAGCATCGGGGTGAAGACCTTGCGTCCGTCGATGCGCGTGCGCAGCCTCGCACCGTCGAACTCCGTCGAGATGCTCATGCGACGGCGGAGGAGGCGGATGAGGCCGTTCTCCGAATCGTCGTCATGGTTGCCGAATGCCTGGTTGACGGCCGTGTAGAGCAGGAACGCGCCGAAGATGTAGAAGATCCAGCTGAAGTTCTCGATGAGCTGTGCGCCGAGCAGGATGAAGATGCCGCGTAGCACGAGCGCGACGATGATGCCCACCATGAGCACCTCCTGCTGGTACTTCCTGGGCACCGAGAAGCGGGCCATGATGATGACGAACACGAAGAGGTTGTCGATCGAGAGGCTGTACTCGGTGAGCCACCCGGCGAGGAACTGACCGGCGTGCTCGGCATCGCCCAGCAGAAGCATGCACAGGGCGAAGAGGAGGGCGAGCCCGACGTAGAACGCCACCCACAGGCTCGCCTCGCGAATCGATGGAACGTGCGGGCGCTTCACGACGATCAGGAGATCGGCGACGAGGATCAGTGTCAGCACGACGAGTGACCCGATTTCGAACCATGCGGGGAGTACCAGATCCAAGGGAGACCTCTCGAGGTTGGGATGCGCGAGTAGCGCAAGGCCCGAAAGTCTCTCCCACGACCAGCGATGATCGCCTCCGCGCCCGGGGTGCCATCGTCGGCACCCGTACTGACGTACACGGAGATCGGCCGCGAACGACCGAGAGGGATACTCCCCTTCGTAGGGCCGAGTCTAGCGGATGCGCCTCAGAGGTGCGCATCGACCCTCCACGCGGCGCGCGGCGTCCGCTCGCAAACTAGAATCGATCTCGAATCGAGAGCCGAGGAGACCCGAGTGAACGTCGTTCCCCCGCCCGCCGCCCGCAACTACAGAACCCCTCCAGGATCGCCGCTGATCGGCTATGCCATCTTCGCGAGCCGCTGGCTGCAGGCGCCACTCTACCTCGGGCTCATCGTCGCACAAGCGATCTATGTCATCGTCTTCATGATCGAGCTCTGGCATCTCGGAGAGAAGGTCTGGGACTCGTTCGCGCATCCGGGCGTCGACAAATATCAGCTTCAAGAAGCCGACGTCATGCTCGCGGTGCTGGGTCTCATCGACGTCGTCATGATCGCGAACCTGCTCATCATGGTGATCATCGGCGGCTACGAGACCTTCGTCTCGCGCATCAGGGTCGACGGGCATCCCGACCAGCCGGAATGGCTCTCGCACGTCAACGCGAACGTGCTCAAGGTCAAGCTCGCCATGGCGATCATCGGCATCTCCTCGATCCACCTGCTGAAGACCTTCATCGAGGTCGGCGACCTCGAAGCACCGGCGAGTGCGAGAGCGGAGAACATCACAGGGAACGTCTACACCGGCGAGGGCGTCATGTGGCAGGTGATCATTCACACCGTGTTCATCTTCTCGGCCATCGCCCTGGCCTGGATCGACCGGATGTCCTACCACAAGCCGGTCACCGGCGAGACGCACGATTCCCTGCCCATCCCAGCGCCTGCCATGGCCGACGTCGAGTGACCTGCACGCCGCTCGTGGCAGGAGCGGGTAGCATCCTGACGGGCGATCCCCAACAGACAACTCCATATCGACGAGTTCGACGACGAGCGGAAGGCGGCGCACGTGCTGGCATTGTTCAAGCCAAGCGGCGCGCCGGGACTGGAACTGGCCCACCGGCCGGAACCCGTTCCCGGCGATCATGAGGTCAAGATCCGGGTGCTGAGAACCGGCATCTGCGGAACGGACCTCCATATCGAGTCCTGGGACGCCTGGGCGGCGAGCACGATCGAGCCGCCCATCATCCCTGGACACGAGTTCTACGGCGAGGTGGTCGAGATCGGCCACGAGGTTCGTGACGTGCACGTCGGCGCTCGCGTCTCTGGCGAGGGTCATATCGTCTGCGGCAACTGCCGCAACTGCCGCGCCGGGCGGCGGCAGATGTGCATCCGCACGCTCAGCGTCGGCGTCAACCGCGACGGCGCGTTCGCCGAGTTCGTCGTCATCCCCGAGTCGAACGTGTGGGTGCATCAAGACGGAACGGATCCGGATCTCGCGGCGATCTTCGACCCTTTCGGCAATGCCGTGCACACGGCGCTGAGCTTCCCACTGGTCGGCGAGGACGTGCTCATCACGGGGGCCGGCCCGATCGGCCTCATGTCAGCCGCCGTGGCCCGCCACATCGGCGCCCGGTTCATCGTTGTGACGGATGTCTCGGAGCCGCGCCTCGAGCTGGCTCGCCGGGTCGGCGCCGACCTGACGGTCGATGTCGCCCGTGAGCGGATAGCGGATGCGCAGCTCTCCCTCGGCATGAAGGAGGGCTTCGACGTCGGCTTCGAGATGTCGGGGCACTCGAGCGCGCTGCCCGAGATGATCCTCAACCTCAACCACGGAGGCCGTGTTGCGATGCTCGGTCTGCCAAGCCAACCGATCGACGTCGACTGGGCCAAGGTCGTCACCCACATGCTGACGATCAAGGGCATCTACGGCCGCGAGATGTACGAGTCGTGGAACGCGATGAGCGCGATGCTGCAGACGAGCCGGGAGCTGCGGGACGCGCTCTCCATCGTGATCACCGACCGCTTCTCGGCGACGGAGTGGGAGAAGGGCTTCGCGGCGGCGCGCGAGGCGCACGGCGGCAAGGTCGTGCTCGACTGGAGTGGAGTGTAGAGCCCGTGTACGGAACGATGAGGGACCAGTTGCTCGGGACGCTGGATGAGATCACGGCGGGCGGGCTCTACAAGAACGAACGGCGCATCTCGTCTGCGCAGTCGGCGCACATCACCGCGAACGGCGGCGACGTGCTCAACTTCTGCTCCAACAACTACCTGGGGCTCGCAAACCATCCGGCGATCGTGTCGGCTGCCCAGCGCGCGATGGACCGCTGGGGCTTCGGCCTGGCGAGCGTCCGCTTCATCTGCGGCACCCAGGATCTGCACATCGAGCTCGAACGCCGTGTGTCTGAGTTTCTGGGAACCGAGGGGACGATCCTGTTCTCGTCGTGCTTCGACGCGAACGGCGGCGTCTTCGAGACCCTGTTCGGACCGGAGGACGCGATCATCTCGGACGAGCTCAATCATGCCTCGATCATCGACGGCGTGCGCCTGTCGAAGGCCCAGCGCTTCCGCTACAAGAACCGCGACCTGGCCGACCTCGAGGCGCAGCTCGTCGCTGCGGAGAATGCCAGGCAACGCGTCATCGTGACCGACGGCGTGTTCTCGATGGACGGCTATCTGGCTCCGCTCGGCGGGATCTGCGACCTCGCCGAGCGCTACGGGGCGCTCGTCATGGTCGACGACTCCCACGCGGTCGGCTTCGTGGGCGAGAACGGCCGTGGGACGCCAGAGCTCGCCGGGGTCGGCGACCGGGTCGACATCTACACCGGAACCTTCGGCAAGGCGCTCGGCGGGGCATCGGGCGGCTACATCTCCGGACACGCCGAGATCGTCGCCCTGCTGCGGCAAAGGGCGCGCCCGTACCTCTTCTCGAACACCGTCGCCCCTGCCGTGGTCGCCGGCACGCTCGCCGCCCTCGACCTGCTCGGCGAGAGCAGCCGGTTGCGCGAGCAACTGCGCACGAACGCCGCCCAGTTCCGTCGGCGAATGGTCGAAGAGGGCTTCGAGCTGCTCGACGGCGAGCATCCCATCGTTCCCGTCATGTTCGGCGACGCGGCGCTGGCTGCCCGGCTCGCCGACCGGATGCTCGCAGAGGGCGTCTACGTCGTCGCCTTCAGCTACCCGGTCGTGCCGCACGGCGCGGCGCGGATCCGCGTGCAGCTCTCCGCGGCTCACACGAGCGACGACATCGAGAAGGCCGTCGCCGCGTTCGTGATCGCGCACGACGCGGAGTCCGCCGCCTGACCGGCATCGGGAATGCAGAGACCCCCGGCACCGTGTTGTGTTTTGACCGACATCGACCAGAGCAGCGATCCTGCGACGGCGATGCCCAACCTCAGATGCAGCGGCTGAATCCTCACGGTCGTATGGTCGTCTCTCCTGCCGTTGGTGGCGGGCGATCAGCGTCGAGGGCTGTGGCAACCCGGCCTAGGCGATGGCCGATTCGCTTCCATCGGTGGCCACGACGCCGTAGTCGAGCTGGCCGGCGATTCCGGTCGCCGCAGCGTTCTTGGTGCCCGTCAATCGCATCCTTACAGTGCGGGGGGCCTTGCGGCAGGGTGCCCGTGTCGAAGACGAGTTGATATCCCGTCGCCGCGTACCCGTCCACGATTGCCTCCGGGCCGCCATCCACGCTCAACGCGTAGATCCCGTGGCCGGGATGCTTGCTCCCGTAGAGCTTCGCCTCTGTACCGGTGAACGAGAGAACGGCAGCCGCGTCCTTCCCGAGCGAGTAGTGCTACCCAAGTACTATAGTGAGTGCCTAAATTAAGTCGATAGCTCTGTCATCATCATCATCATCATCATCATCATCATCATCATCATCATCGTTCTTTACGGCTGGCCTTCGACCAACGCACAATTGTCTCAGGTCACGCTTCACCGAGGAGGGCAGCATTGGAGTTCCTGCGAGGCCGGCACTGGCAAATGCCGCCGGCGGTCAGCTCGGGACAACTCGAGACCCGGCGCCGCAACCTCCGCGCCGCACTTCAGCTCGTCGTCGAGAACGACGGCCGGATGACTCGAGCCGAGATCGCTCGCCGCTCAGGACTGACCTCGGCCACCGTCTCCTCCCTGCTGTCGGAGCTCATCCAGAACGGGTACGTCAGAGACGGGAGGCTCGCGGCGAGCACCGGTGGAAAACCCGCGACAACCCTGAACATCGATCGTAAGCGTCACAGCATCCTCGTCATCGTCCTGCGGCCACTACTCCTGCATGGCGCGATCCTGGACCTCGCCGGAGACATGGTCGTCGACGTCGTGGAACACCTCACCACCCGAGTCACCCCCGAGACTGTGGCCGGATTTGCGGCGAGGCTCATGGACGAGTCGAACCACGAGGTTCTGGGGGTCGGCCTGCAGATTCCCGGCACCACGAACCACGGCCGCGTCATCGAGAGCGTCCAACTGGGATGGCACGAGGAACCGATCACCGACCTCGTCCAGGCGGCGGTCGGCGCACCATGCATCGCGATCAACGATGCCGACGCCGAAGCACTCGCCGAGTCCGTCTCGTCTCCAGATGCCGGCCGGAGCTGCCTGTTCGTCCACCTCGGCGAAGGGATCGGCGCAGCGATCGTCCACGACGGAAAGCTGATGCTGGGCCCGACCGGCAGGGTCGGTGAGATCGGACACGTCCGAGTCGTCTACGAAGGCTCCCGAAACGTATGCCGCTGCGGTCTCACCGGATGCCTCGAATCCACCTCCTCGTTGAGCGCGATGCTCGGACCCGCCTTCCGCGACGAAGCCGACCTCGACGAGATCCGCGCACTCGCGGCGACGACAGACGCCAACGAACGCCTCTCAGACGGAGCACGCGCGCTCGCCCGCGCAATCCGCCTCATCTGCGCGACCCTCGACATCGGCGATGTCATCATCGGCGGAGCCGCCCCCGCACTCGGCGACACCTTCATCACAGACATCACAGATGACCTCGAAACCTACCCCGCCCACGGCACCCAGGCCATAACGGTCCGCTATGCCCAATCGAAGAACCCCTTCCAAGGCATCGGCCAACACGCGCTCCGAGAACTCCTCGGCATCCGCTGGGCAGCCCCGACCGTCGGCGAGGACTCCCCCACTTTCCGCGAGACTGCTTCCCGCGAGACTGCGTGAATCGTCGAAAAGAGGGCTCTTTTCGACGATTCACGCAGTCTCGCGGAACCACTTTGTCTCGAGGTCACCATCCGCCGCTCGCCCGAATCTGCCCAGGTAGTGCCACACCTTCTTGAGCTGTTGGGGATCGTGAGTGCCCTCCCACCGTGCGCGGCCGATGACTTCAGGGGTGAGCTCGCCGTACTTGGCGATCTGCTCTGCCAGGCGCACGATGCTCACTCCTCGATAGTCGGGGTGATCGCGGATTACCGCGAGGCCGACCCGATAGCCCTGATGCCATTCGAGGGGACAGTCAAGACGCGAGGCAGCGGCCTCGACCTCGGTGCCGCGGTATGACGGATCCAGGATCAGGGCCTCTGCGTCCCGCGCAACGATGACTGGCCCGTGAACGTGGGCTTCGATGTAGTGATCGAGCGGATCGTCGCTGGGACGGTCGGCCACGGCGTCGAGAAGTCCGAACCTGTCGGCCGTTGCAAAATTGGTCGGCTGGAAGACGCTGTCGGGATAGCAGAACGTGGTCCGGTCAAGCGCCTCCCGTCGGAGCCTGAAATAACAGGCTCCGAAGCGGGGCGCGGCCCCATACGGATCACGGTCGAGATTCAGCGCCCCGTACTTGGGGCGGACCTCGGGTCGAAGGGTGTCGTAGACGCTCGCGAACATGCGCTGCTCCCACGCGAAGCGGTCGCCGCCTGGGTGAGCAGTCAGCCCTCCATTGCTGACGCCCGTCTCGAACTGCGACAGGTACGTGCCCGATGAGGCAATGCCATCAAGGACTGACGCGCCGCCCGCATGATGCTGATCAGCTTGGAAATGGAGATTGATGCGCGCGTCTGGGTCTAGTGCTGCTCCGTCAGATAGCCCGCGGACGTGTTCCACAACCAAGGCGATGTACTCCGAAGCCAACACATTCCAAGCCTAGCCAGCTGACCGTGGCACCCGCAGGACATCTCGACCCCTGCTGTCACACAAATAAAAGCCCGGACCCCAGTAACACTGGCATCCGGGCTGTTGGTGACCCCAGCGGGATTTGAACCCGCGTTACCGCCGTGAGAGTTGGCTCCCCCGCAACGCTGTGACCGACCACGTTCTGTCCTGTGTTTACAGGGGTTCCGCGTGCGTCAAGTGCGTCGCGGAAGGTCTCGTCGTCAGCGTTCGTTGCCAAAATGTTGCCACGTTTCCGCCCCTGCGGAGGCGGGTAATCCTGGTGCGTCCGGGCACTTGTCGAGTGTGACAAGGTGCCCGCGTCTCCGACGTTGCCCTCTACGACATGACCGCCCAGGGCGCGACCACCCTGGCCTCCGTGCTGATCGAACGGCAGCTCGCCACCGCCGACGAGCGCGAGCGCGAGTATTGGGCCGCGCGGGTGCGCCTGGTGAACCAGCAGCGCACGGCACTGGACCCGGACGACCGGCTCGGACTGATCGCCCAGCAGCAGGCATGGCTCGATGAGATCGACGCCTTGACCGGCCAGGCGACCCGCCGGATCGCGTGATAGAACCCGACGCGCCCAGCGAGGCGCGGCTGCGGCAGGTGTTCGACGCCGCCGTGAGGGGCGCGATCTTCACGCCGGTCCCGGCCGGCGACCGACTCCTGGTGCTGCTCGGCGGCCAGCCGGCCGCCGGCAAGATGCGGGCGCAGGCGGCGATCCTCGCCGAGCATCCGGAGCTGGTGTCCATCACCGGCGACGATCTGCGCGCCTACCATCCCGGTTACCGCGAGCTGGCGGTGGACGACCCGCTGGGAATGCCGGCCGCGACCGCGCCGACCTCCAGCGGGCTCATCCGGCTCGCCCTGGATCACGCGATCGAGCACGGCTACCCAGCGCTGCTGGAGGGCACCTTCCGCGACCCGACGATGGTCACCGGCACCGCGGCCCGGTTCGCGGAGGCCGGCTACCGGGTCGAGGTCGTCGCCGCGCTGGAGGCTCTGCCCGCCGTCACCCGCATCCAGGTCTACGCCCGCGACCGCCGCCTCTACGACAACCATCGCACCCAGGCCGGCGTGTGGGAGCACCAGCCCCACGCGGCCGAGGTGCTCCGCGCCGAGCAGACCCGGCAGCTCACCCCGGCCGAGGCGGTCGGCTGGCTCGCGGACTACGGCGCCGTGTTCGGCGCCGCTCATGCCCGGCGCGGCTACTTCAGCCTGACCACCGCACCCGCCTACTGGCGACTGCAAGACGACGCCGCCGGGATGATCGAGCTGGCGCGGGACGAGCCGAGCGCCGACAAGCAGGCGCTGGAGGAACAGCAGGCCCACCGGAGGATCGCCCTCAAGGCGGCGGCGCCCGAGCCGTCGGGGATCGTCGGACGGGTCGGGCAGACCCTTCGGCGCTCGCTCCCGCCCTATCGCCCCGCGCCGTCGCGTGACGCGCCCGGTCACGAGCCACCGAGTTATCGGACGCTGAGCGGACGGGGAACGTTCGCCGTACCGACGGCAGCGACATGAGTCGAACCGTACTCAGCCCCTCACGCGCAGAACCATGGATCGGCGCTCAGCCTCGGTGAATCACCACTCAGCATCTGCGTCGGCACCTTGTTGCCGCAGGGAGGAGGGAGGGAGCTCGATATCTCTGAACCCCCTCCCTCAGGTCAGGATCAGCCCTGTCCACCGATCTGCTTTTGCTGCCTCGCTGCCGCTATCACGACGACAGTCAGCACCAGGAAGACGACGATCGCGATCGTCCCTGATGACGACAGGGAAGACCCGCTCGCTGTTCCCAGACCGACCATGAAGCTCGCAGTCACCAAGCCGACACCAATTCCGATGCCGAGGACGCCGAGGACAAGGCCGACGGCCATAAGACGGTTATCGATGGACATCTGGTTCACCTCTCTCTTATTGGGCCCAGCAGCTGGGAGGAACCACTCCGGGTATTCCGCCGTTGAGGTAGATAGCATTCACACTGCTCGTGTCCTTACAGATCGTCAAGAACACCACGCCCAGTCCGAGGACCGCGGCGACCACGCCTGTCACCGCGGCCGCCGGGAGTCCAGCAACCGTCAAGGCTGACGCGGCAGCGTAGACGCCGCCACCAGCAGCTGCCAGGGCGATGCCGTTGATGAAGGCCGTCGTGAGGCACGAATCCAGCGCCGTCTGGGGGCCGAACCAGTAGTAGCCTGTGAACCCGGTCTGACCAAGACATGCGGCCAGAGCCATCGCCCCGGCTTGGGTGCCTCGGGCGATGTCGGCGGCGACGGATGACAGGCCGGCCGCCAGCGTTCCTCCGGACTCCACGAACGCCGAGGCGTACCGCTGGGTCGCGGCCTCGTCAGCGCCGAGCTGAAGCGCCTGATCGACGTCGAACACCGCCACGTCGCCGCTATTGTCTGAGGCTGCCAGTAGGGCGTCGAGGTTCGCCTGCTCTTCAGCAGAGATCTCGACCACTGGCGGCGGTTCGATGGGCGCTTCCGCC
This sequence comes from Luethyella okanaganae, assembly GCF_042660285.1. Lineage (NCBI taxonomy): Bacteria > Bacillati > Actinomycetota > Actinomycetes > Micrococcales > Microbacteriaceae > Luethyella > Luethyella okanaganae. The sequence goes on along the minus strand of NZ_JBHSTP010000001.1, from coordinate 756,567 downwards.
GCGTTTGCTGCCGGCGCCATGAAGAGCATGGCGAGAGCCGTCGCAGTCGCCGCGGTGATCGAGGTGATCAGCCGCGCCTTATTGCGAGGCCCTCGTGCCTGTGTGGGTGGGTACATCGTTGTCCTTCCAAATGCCGGCGAACCGGGATGATGACGTCGCCCTACCCCAAGGGCTTCGGGCGAGGAGACTCTTGGCTGCCCAGCAGGTTTCCCTCACCAGACCTTCGCATCATGGTCGTCGCCTGTCGGGTCGCTCAAGACTCGACGGCCACTCTTAGCCCTGAGGCCACAGGTGCTATCCACAAAGCTGGATCAGAGGCTGATGATGCCCATCGCGGTGGCACGGAGAACGATCTGATCAACCAGGCGAAGGACGGCCGCGAGTACGGCTACGGTCTCGTGGTCCTCGTGCTCGCCTACTGCGGCCTCCGCTGGGGCGAACTGTCCGGGCTCCGTATCCGTGACCTCGATCTCGACGCGAAGCACCCCCAGCTGACAGTAGAGCAGACGGTCGTGGCCGACAGGGGCTATCAGCGCATCGAGCCGCCGAAGGACTACGAGCACCGCAGCATCCCGATCCCGGCGTTCCTCGTCGGCCTGCTTCGGACGCAGATCGCCGGCCGCGACGGCGACGCTCCGGTGTTCTACGGCATCCGCACCGGCACCTGGCTCCGCAACCACGTCTACCGGGTCGGCTGGTTCGACGACGCCGCCACCGCGGTCGGGATTAAGGGCCTCACGCCCCACGAGCTGCGGCACACCGCCGCCTCCCTCGCCGTCAGCGCCGGCGCGAACGTGAAGGCCGTCCAGCGGATGCTCGGCCACGCCTCGGCCGCGGTCACGCTCGACGTGTACGCCGACCTGTTCGACGACGACCTCGACGGTGTTGCCACGGCGCTCAACCTGGCGGCGATGCAATCAGATGTTGCCAATCTGTTGCCAAGAGCGGCTTAGGCCCTCCAGAGTCCCAACGGCAGAAATGCGAAAACCCCCGGATGACCGGGGGTTTTCTGTTGGTGACCCCAGCGGGATTTGAACCCGCGTTACCGCCGTGAGAGGGCGACGTCCTAGGCCGCTAAACGATGGGGCCGTTTCGACAACTTGAAAAGTATGCCATACAGCGAGCACCGACTCCAAACCGAGACACGTCCAGGCTCAGGCGAACACGTTGAGCGCTCCCGGCACCCAGGGGCAACAGCCGCAGGAACGCTGGCCGCGACATCGGCGACACGATGAAGAGGTCGAGCAGGCCATCGTCGAGCCGGGCGTTCGGGGTGATCTTCACCCCTCCCCTGAAAGAACGACGACGCGCAACGAGGCAGAGGTCCTAGGCCGATTATCGCGGTCAGCCGACCGGGCGGGGCAACCGAACCGCTGCGTGTCGCGCGGTCTATGCCGCCTCGCGCATGTTGCACCACGGGCGGGAAGGGTGTTGGCTCGAAGCATGAGACTGACCAAGTTGGAGCATGCCGCACTCGTTGTTGAGCATTCGGGGGACAAGCTCTATGTCGACCCCGGGACATACACGACGGCGATCACCGAATCCGCCGGAACGGTCGCGGTCGTCATCACCCATGAACACGCGGACCATTGGACGCCGGAACAGCTCGACCGCATCCTGAACGACAGCAAGAACGTGCGGATCTTCGCACCGGCCGGCGTCGCCGCCGCGGCTTCGGACTTCCCCGTCGAGGTCGTGCAATCCGGCGCCGAGGTGACCGTCGGACCGTTCTCGCTCCGCTTCTTCGGCGGCAAGCACGCCCTCATCCACTCGTCGATCCCCGTCGTCGACAACGTCGGGGTGCTCGTCAACGACGCGCTCTACTACGCGGGCGACTCCTTCACGATCCCGGAGGGTGTCGATGTCGACGTGCTGGCCGTGCCGGCATCGGCGCCATGGATGAAGATCGCCGAGGCAATGGACTACGTTACCGCCATCGCGCCGAAGCGCAGCTTCCCCACCCACGAGATGCTGCTCTCCCGCGCCGGCAAGGAGCTCTCGAACGTGCGCATCAAGTGGGCGACCGAGCTGGGCGGCGGGGAGTTCTTCCCGCTCGAGCCGCAGGGCACGCTCGACATCTGACCCGGTGCAGTCGACATTCAGTACGACATTCAGTACCAGTTGACGTCCTCGGAATGCTGCCAGGCGCCACACGGCGAGCTATAACGCGAGGAGATGTAGCCGAGCCCCCAGTTGATCTGGGTTGCCGCGTTGGTGCGCCAATCGTCGCCGGCCGACTGCATCTTGCTTCCCGGCAACGATTGCGGGATCCCGTATGCGCCGCTGCTCGCGTTGTATGCGTCGACCCGCCATCCCGACTCCCGGTTCCACAGACGAACGAGGCAGTCGTACTGATCGGTCCCCCAGCCGCGCGCCGCGACCTGATCGGCCGCATAGGCTCGAGCGCCGGCGGGGTCGACGACGACTCCCGACGGCGGGGTGAACCCGCCGGAGCCCGACCCGTCTCCCGGGTCGGATCCGCCCGCACTCTGCTGCCGCTCTCGATACTCCTGCTCGGCGAGCACCCCTGCTCGATACGCCCGCTCGGTCTCGGCTGTCGAGTTGCGCAGGCTCGCAAGCTGAGCGAACAGTACGTCGGCGATCACGCGCTGTGATGCGAGCTGCTCGTCGGCAGTCTGCTGCGCTCGGTTCGCGTCGTTCGACTCGGCTCGAGCCGTTCCGGCCAGGCGGTCGCGCTCGGTGGCAGCCGCCAGCGCCTGTTTCTCGAGGGTTCTGGCGACGTTGCGGGCGGCGAGTGCGTGCTGCTGCACGGATCGCGTGATCTCGCTCAGCCGGGTCGATGCACCGAGCTGGTACAGCAGGTCGATACGGTTCTGCCGGGTGACGAGCATGCGTGACACAAGATCTCCGGCACCGGAACGATAGAGGTGCGCCCCGAACCTGCCGAGCTGCTCGCCTGCCGCATCCGCTTGCGCGGAGGCCGTGGAGAGCTGAGTCCCGAGCGTCGCGGCCCGTGCCGTCGCCCCGGCGAGAGCGGCATCGGCCGCGGCAGCCTTCGCGGTCGCGACGACAGCGGCGTCACCCGCTTCCGCCGCTCGCGTCTCCAGGCCGGACAGCAGCGACTCGATGCGGTCGACCTCGGCCGCGGTGGCGGCCGTCGATGCTCGGGCGGCCTCGACGTCGGCCCAGCTCGGATAGTCGTCGACCGCATGCGCAGGCACAACGAACGACCCGCCTAACAGGGCGAGAGCCATCATCGCGCCGCCCAGAAGACGCATTCCCTTGCGCATGCGTTGGCGACTCCTCACTCTGCGCGAGTCTAGTTTCGGATTCGAGAGGTCGTGGGAGCACGCGCCAGCACACCCCATCCGATTCTCAGCAAGAGTTTGCTGGCCCGGCTGGCTTCGGATGTGCTACACAGACCTTGTGAGCGATCCAGTCACCGGAAGGCATGACGTGGGAGATCCCTTCATCGTCTACCACCGTCGTGGTCGGCGGACCGCTGCTCTGCGTCTGGTGGCGCTGGCGATAGCGACCGGAGTGGCGGTGTCCGGCGCCTGGTGGCTCGCGCCCCGGTTCGCAGAGGCGGCTCCCGCCCCGACGACGGCGCTCTCCCCAGCGATGGTTCCTATGGTGCCGCAGATCGCACAGGAGGTTCCCCAGCGGGTCGCCGAGCAGTCGCCCAACACCCTGCCGAGCATCGACCTCGGATCACGCGAGGCGTCTCCGGCGGACGTCGCCACATCCAAGCCTCACACGCCACAGAGCCCCGCGCGTTCATTCGAGATCCCGGTGACGGCCACCGGCTATCAAACGGAGATCGATCAATGCCAATGGGTGCGCATGGACATCGGCGCCGTGGCCCCGATCGTGGGAGCCCACACGAGCTGCGGGGGCGAGATCGTCCTAGACATGCAGGCCGGTGACCGCGTCTTCCTGACCGGAAACGGTGTCGACGGCGGCTACGAGGTCGCCATGAGCCGTGACGCGCACGCGGGCGACGACGCAGCGACCGCGACGGCCGGACTCAGCGCTGTCGTCATTCTGCAGAGCTGCTACCGGGATCGCGACGCGGTGCGCCTGGTCGGCCTCCTGCCACTCCCGCCCCCATGATTGAAGTAGCCGATCAAGAGGTTCGTGTCCCCCGCGTGTCAACGTCGGCTGTGGAATACGCTCACCGACGACACCCGCATCGAGGACAAAAACTCCGCTCGATGAAACCGAGACCGTCGTTCAGCGGCGACAGGTGGCCGAAAGAATCAGTCACGTTGTCGAGCCGGACTACCGACCCCGATCCACCTGCGAGTTGAACTTATCCATCGCGGTGCTCCGCCAGGGTTAATCCGCGGGTGGAACGCGGCGAACTGCTCGTCGAGATCCTTGGCCATGACCGACACTTGAATCCCCCGGCTTCCGCGGAACTCAGAGGTTATCGCTGGGGTACCTGGACTCGAACCAAGAATGGCGGTACCAGAAACCGCTGTGTTGCCAATTACACCATACCCCATTGGCCCGAAGCGAACCCCTGGCCGACACGCAACTCTAGCCTACGCACGCGTACCCGACCAAACCGGGCCGGCCACCCGCGCGTGCGGAACGTCGCGAGCCGGCGCCGCTCAATCCAGGCTCGGCTCCACGGCCAGGCTCGGCTCCACGGCCAGGCTTCCGAGCAGGTCCCGGTTGAGGACGGCGGCCACCTGGGCTCCCTGGCCAGCGGCGACGATCAGCTGCCCCGGTCCCGGCGCCGTGGAATCCCCGGCGGCGTAGAGACCGGGGACGCTCGACCGACCGGCGGCATCGACGGCAATGAGTCCCTCGCCGTCGAGAGCGATGCCAAGGCCGTCGAGGAACCCGATCGCGGGCGACCAATCCGGTCGCACGAAGCCCGCAGCACGCGCGATCGTCTCGCCGTCGGCGAGCAGCACCCCTGTCATGCGCCCCTGCTCCCCCACGACGTCGACGATGCCACGGCGCTCGACACGGATGCCGCGTGCGGCGAGACCGGCCTCGTCCCGGGGGGAGATCGCCGTGGAGCCGTTGGTGAACACGATCAGGTCGTCACTCCACTGGCTGACGATGAGCGCCCGTTCCGCGAGGTCGTCCGACTCGCCGATGAGCGCGAGGGCTTCGTCCGCCTTCTCGTAGCCGTCGCATTCGATGCAGCTGTGCAGATCGGTGCCGTACCAGGCGCGGATGCTCGGGATGCAGGGCAGGGATTCGACGAGCCCCGTCGCGACGATCACCGTGCGCGCGGTCGCCGAGAGGTCGGCGGAGCCACGCACTCCGCGGGCGGTGAGCACGAAACCACCGTCGGCGCGCTCGATCGACTCTACGAGGCCTGCGTGAAAGGTCGCTCCCGGGTAGCCCTCGAACTCCTCACGCGCCAGTCTGCGCAATTCCAGCGGTGAAGTCCCGTCGCGGGTGATGAAGCCATGCGAGTGCAGCGTTGCCGCGTTGCGCGGACGATTGCTGTCCACGAGAAGCGTGCGTCGGCGGGCACGCGCGAGATTGAGCGCCGCCGACAGACCCGCCGGGCCGGCCCCGACGACGACGACCTCGAATGCTGCGGCGTTCGACGGGGCGTCCGGTGTTCCGTCATCGCTGTGACTCATCGTCGCCCTCAGCCCGCCAGCTTTCCCGTCAACCGGACGAGGCGCAGGATCGACTCGTCTTTTCCGAGGATCTGCATGGACTCGAACAACGGTGGCGAGACGCGGCGACCGGAGATCGCGACCCGCAGCGGACCGAAGGCCACACGCGGCTTGAGGCCGAGTCCGTCGATGAGCGCGCCGTTGAGCGCCTGCTGCACCTGTTCGTGCGTCCACTCCACAGCGGGAACGCGGTCCAGGGCGTCGACGGATACCGTGAGCACCTCTTGGACGTTCTGGGGCAGGGATGCGAGCGCATCATCGGCGTAGCCGAGACCCGCCGCATCCGTGAACAGGAAGCCCAGCATGCCGGGAGCCTCGCCGAGCAGGGCGATGCGCTCCTGCACGAGCGGCGCGGCCTCGGCGAGCGTTGCCTCCTGCGCCGGGGTCAGCTCCTCGTCAACGATGCCGGCCGCCACCAGATACGGCACCGTTCGTGCGGCGAAGTCCCGCACCTCGAGCCTGCGGATATGGTCACCGTTGATCGACTCGGCCTTCTTGAGGTCGAAACGCGCCGGGTTCGGGTTGACGTCCTCGACGTCGAAAGCCGCGATCATCTCTTCGACCGTGAAGACGTCGCGGTCGTGCGAAAGCGACCAGCCGAGCAGCGCGAGGTAGTTGATGAGACCTTCCGGGATGAATCCCCGATCGCGGTGATGGAAGAGACTCGATTCGGGATCGCGCTTCGAGAGCTTTCTGTTGCCCTCTCCCATGACATAGGGAAGATGGCCGAAGAGCGGCACGAAAGTCGTCACGCCGATGTCGATGAGAGCATGGTAGAGCGCGATCTGGCGTGGAGTCGATGAGAGCAGATCCTCTCCGCGCAGCACGTGCGTGACCAGCATGAGCGCGTCGTCGACGGGATTCACAAGCGTGTAGAGCGGAGCACCGTTGGGGCGCACGACGACGAAGTCGGTGAACGAGCCGGCCGGAAAGGTGATCTCGCCGCGCACGAGATCCGTGAAGGACAGATCGTCGTCGGGCACGCGCAGACGCAGGGCCGGCTCACGTCCTTCCACGGCGAACGCCGCACGCTGCTCGTCGCTGAGGTCTCGGTCGTAATTGTCGTAGCCGAACTGCTTCGGCCGGCCGGCCGCCTCGTTGCGCGCGTCGATCTCCTCGGCGGTGGAGTAGCTCTCGTAGACGTGGCCGGAGGCCTTGAGCCTCTCGATCACATCGTGGTAGATACCGGTGCGCTGCGACTGCCGGTACGGACCATGCGGCCCGCCGATGTCGACACCCTCATCCCAGGTGAGGTTGAGCCAGGTGAGCGCATCGATGAGCTGGTGGTAGCTCTCCTCGCTGTCGCGCGCGGCATCAGTATCCTCGATGCGGAAGATGAGCCTGCCCCCGGTGTGTCGAGCATACGCCCAGTTGAACAGGGCGGTGCGCACCATGCCGACATGCGGAGTGCCCGTCGGAGACGGGCAGAATCGCACGCGAACGTCGCTGCCGGTGGCCGTGGAGAAGGGGTGTGCTGAGTCGGACATCACCCTCGATCCTAGTTGGCGGGAAGCGCCAGGAGGTCGTCGTCGAGGCGCCTGAGCACCTGGAGGGTGGCCGCGACGGCCGGCACCCGTCCGGCACCCTCCGCGGCGACGATGTGCACGGTGCGGTGGTCACGGTTGGCGGTCGGCCTCACGACGACCCCGGCCGGGATGCGCGCGGACTCGATCGCGAGCGTCGGCAGCACGGCGACGCCGAGGCCCGCGGCGACCATGCTCATGACGGCGACGAAGTTGTCGGTCTCATAGGCGATGCGCGGGGCGAAGCCACCCCGATCGCACAGCTCGAGCAGATGGCCTCGGCACCGCGGACAGCCGGCGATCCATGCCTCGCCGTCGAGCGCCGCCAGGTCGACGAGTTCGGATGTCCCGTGCGCATGACCGGAGGGAAGCACGAGCATCATCTCCTCCCTTCTCAATTCGGTGACCGCCAGCCCGTTGGCGCTCTCACGGTGGGGATCGATCCGGTCACCCGGATAGCTGAAGGTGAGGGCGATGTCGGCCCGGTTCTCGCGCACGGCTGCAACGGCCTCGGGCGGCTCGGCTTCGAGGTAGGTGATGCCGATGCCAGGGTGCTGTTCGCTCATCGTCGCGAGCAGCCGCGGAACGATCGTCGGCGAGGCGGAGGGAAAGGCGGCCAGGCGCACTCTGCCGGAGCGGAGGCCGCGCAGCTCCGCGAGTTCGCCGGCCGCGGCATCCAGTGCCGTCGTCACCGGAAGGGCGTGGCGGGCGAGCACGCGGCCGGGTTCGGTCAGCCGCACCCCACGACCTACACGCTCGATCACGGGCATGCCGAGACGTTGCTCGAGTCGTTTGAGATGCTGGCTGATCGCCGGCTGACTGTAGCCGAGTGCGTCGGCGGCGGCGGTGATCGATCCGTGCTCCGCGAGTGCCTGCACGATCCTCAGAGAGTGCGAGTCGAGGTCGAACACCGGCAAGGAAGGCATAGCCGAACAATAACATTCTGTCATGCTTATCCTCGAACACTGGGCATTGTCGAATGACATCCGCGGCCTCATCCTGAACTCATGAACGTCGAGACTGTGCCGGTTCCACGTGCCCGAACCGCCCCGTCGCTCACCATGAGCGATGCCCGCGAGCGCTTCCGTTCCGGTCGCGGCTACCTCGCGGCCTGCACCCTCGGCCTCCCGAGCATCGACACGATCGCCGCGATGCGTGCGGACGCCGAGCGGTGGGAGAGGGGCGCCGCATCCGCGCACGACTACAGCGGCCTCGTCGAACGGGTTCGCGCCGGCTACGCCGAGCTCGTCGCCGTGCCGTCGACCGCTGTCGCGATCGGTTCGCAGGTGTCCGCGTTCGCCGGCATGGTCGCAGGCAGTCTCCCCGACGGCGCCGAGGTGCTCTGTGTCGACGGCGACTTCAGCTCTATGGTGTTCCCGTTCCTCGCCCAGTCCCACCGTGGCGTGACGGTGCGACATGTCGCCATCGCCGAGCTCGCCGAGAACGTGACCTCGACGACGACTCTCGTCGTCTGGTCCCTCGTGCAGTCCGCGACCGGCACGGTCGCAGACACCGATTCGATCCTGGTCGCCGCCCGCCGTCACGGGGTGCGCACGCTCTGCGACACCACCCAGGCGGTTGGTTGGATGCCCGTCGACGCCTCGCTCTTCGACGCGACGGTCTGCCACAGCTACAAGTGGCTGTGCGCGCCCCGTGGAGTCGCCTTCCTCACCGTCTCCGCCGAGTTCGCCGCGGAACTCCGGCCAGGCTCCGCAGGATGGTATGCGGGCGACAACCCCTGGGAGTCCTGCTACGGGCCGCTCATGAACCTCGCACCGGATGCCCGCCGGTTCGACGTCTCGCCGGCCTGGCCGGCCTGGGTCGGTGCGGAGCCCGCGATCGCACTCTTTGGAAAGCTCGACCTCGCCGAGGTGCGCGATCATGTGATCCGCCTCGGCGACGCCCTCTGCGACGGACTCGGGATCGAGCGGCTGAATCAGGCGATCGTGGCCTGGCCCGACCTCGACGGCTCAGATCTGGCTCGGCTTACGGCCACCGGCCTCACGGCATCGGGGCGCGCCGGACGCGCCAGGGTCGCCTTCCACCTGTGGAACGACGATCAGGATGTCGTCGACGCCCTGCGTGCCCTCGACCGCTGAGCCCGGAACCGCCCGAACGCGCGGGTCAGCCCCTCCGGACCGGGTTGGAGAGCACGCCCAGACCAGAGATCTCGACCTCGACGACATCTCCGTCCACGATCGGGCCGACACCGGCCGGGGTGCCGGTGAGGATCACATCGCCGGGCAGCAGAGTCCACACGCTCGAGGCGTAGGCGACGACAGCCGCCACGGGGTGAGCCATGTCGCTCAGCTCGCCCCGCTGACGCACCTCGCCGTTGACGCGCGTGACGACGGTCGCGCCGTCCAGTTCGAACTCGGTGTCGACGACGGGACCGAGCGGGCAGAAGGAGTCGAAGCCCTTCGCGCGGGCCCACTGACCGTCGGCCCGCTGGAGATCCCTCGCGGTCACGTCGTTTCCGATCGTGTAACCGAAGACGACGTCGAGCGCCGCGTCCTCCGTGACGTTCTTCGCGATCCGGCCGATGACGACGGCGAGCTCGCCCTCGTGTTCGACCCGGTTGCTCTGCGGAGGCAGCACGATCGCATCTCCGGGGCCGATGACCGCGGTGTTCGGCTTCAGGAACAGCAGCGGTTCCGCGGGGACCTGCCCGCCCATCTCCTGCGCGTGATCGAGATAGTTCCTGCCGACGGCGACGACCTTCGAGCGCGGGATCACCGGGGCGAGCAGTCTCACCTCGGAGAGCGGAACCCGCTCCCCCGTCGTATCGTAGCCGGCGAACAAAGGATCGCCGGCGAGCACGACGAGCTCATCGTCGTCGACGATGCCGTAAGCGATGCGATCTTCATCGCTGAACCGAGCGATCTTCATTCCGGCGAACCCTCCCGTTCCGAACGTCGGCCGTCACGCATCGAGACGTGTGAGCCACCCGTGACGGTCGGGTAGACGACCGTACTGGATGTCGGTGAGCTCCTGGCGCAGCGACAGCGTCAGTTCGCCGGCCGGGGCATCCGCCGAGCCGACCGTGAACCCGTCGCTCTTGAGCTGCGCGATCGGCGTGATGACGGCGGCGGTACCGCAGGCGAACACTTCGGTGACCTCGCCCGAAGCGACGCCGTCGCGCCATTCGTCGATGGTCACGCGACGCTGCTCGACGGTCAGGCCACGGTCACGTGCGAGCTGCAACACCGAGTCGAGGGTGATCCCCTCGAGGATACTGTCCGATTCGGGCGTGACGATGGTGCCGTTCTTGTAGACGAGCACGATGTTCATCCCGCCGAGCTCTTCGAGGTAGGTGCCCTCTGAGGAGTCGAGGAAGAGCACCTGGGCGCAGCCATGCTCCGCGGCCTCGGCCTGCGGCAACAGGCTGGATGCGTAGTTGCCGCCGGTCTTGGCCGCTCCGGTGCCGCCCTTTCCCGCGCGGGCATAGTCGGTCGAGAGCCAGATCGAGACGGGGTTCACCCCACCGGGAAAGTAGGGGCCGGCGGGGCTGGCGATCACGTAGTAGGCGATCTTCTCGGCCGGCCTCACCCCGAGGAATGCCTCCTTGGCGAACATGAAGGGGCGCAGATAGAGGCTCGTGTCCGGAAGCGACGGCACCCAGGATCCATCGACGGCGATGATCTGCCTGAGTGACTCGACGAAGTACTCGACTGGAAGCTCCGGCAGTGCCAGGCGCCGAGCGGAACGCTGCATCCTGCGCCCGTTGGCATCGGGACGGAAGGACCAGATCGATCCGTCCGCGTGCCGATAGGCCTTGAGCCCCTCGAAGATCTCTTGTGCGTAGTGCAGCACCGCTGCGGAGGGGTCGAGCGGAATCGGTCCGTACGGCTGAACCCGGGGCCGGTGCCAGCCGCCCGTGGCCGACCAGCAGATGTCGACCATATGGTCGGTGAAGTACTTGCCGAAGCCCGGATTGGCGAGGATCTTCTCCCGTTCAGCGGTGGACTTGGCCGCGAGGTTGCGGGTCACGGCGAATTCGAGCGTTCCGCCCGATGTGGTGATGGTCATCGTTCATCCTGTTCGACGGTTGGACTCTGAGCCGTATGGCGAGTCCACACGGGGTAAACCCTAGTCATTCCTGCTCAGCGACCGGGCGATGGCGTCGCCGATTTCGGCGGTGCCGCGAGCTTCCCCCGTGCGAGCGGCGATGTCGGCGATGACGGCCGCGTTCACCCGGGCCGCCTGTTCCGCCAGACCGAGATGGTCGAGCAGGAGGGCGACGGAGAGAATTGCGGCAGTCGGATCGGCCAACTGCTTGCCCGCGATGTCGGGCGCGGACCCGTGGACCGGCTCGAACATGCTGGGGAATCGGCCGTCCGGGTTGATGTTGCCCGAAGCCGCAAGCCCGATCCCGCCGCTGATTGCCGCGGCGAGGTCGGTGAGGATGTCGCCGAAGAGATTGTCCGTGACGATGACGTCAAATCTAGCAGGATTCGTGACCAGGAAGATCGTGGCTGCGTCGACGTGCAGGTAGTCGACCGCGACATCCGGGAACTCGATGGCGACCTCGTTGACGATCCGCTGCCAGAGCGAGCCGGCGAAGACGAGCACATTGGTCTTGTGCACGAGCGTGAGCTTCTTGCGCGGCCGAGCGGATGCGGTGGCGAAGGCGTAGCGCACCACGCGCTCGACGCCGTAAGCGGTGTTCACCGAGACCTCGTTCGCGACCTCGTTCTGCGTCCCCTGCCGGATGGTGCCGCCATTGCCGACATAGGGGCCTTCCGTTCCCTCGCGAACGACGACGAAGTCGACGTCCCCTGGCTCCGCAAGCGGACTCGGCACGCCCCGGTAGAGCACGGACGGCCGGAGATTCACATAGTGGTCGAGGGAGAAGCGGAGTTTCAGGAGCAGCCCACGCTCGATGTTGGCGTCGGCCAGACGAGGGTCGCCCGGAGTGCCGCCGACCGCGCCGAGCAGGATGGCGTCGTGCTGCTTGATCGCCTCGAGGTCCACATCGCTCAGGACGTCACCGGTGTCGAGGAACCGTGCGGCGCCGAGCGAGAAATAGTGGGAGTCGACGACGATGTCGCTTCCCGCGGTAACGGCCTCCAGAACCTTGACGGCTTCCGAGACGACCTCGGGACCGATGCCGTCCCCAGGAATGACGGCCAAGGTGATGACACGGGACATAGAACTCCTCGCTGCGGTGACAGGGACGCCTCCAGCGTAGCGCTCACATTCCCCCGGGAACGATGCCTGCCGGCGGCTCTACGGCATCCTGTGCGACGCCGCCCGCACGAGCAGCGGCACCACGACGCCCAGGACGACCGCGAGCGCCGCGGCGGTCGCGCCTGCGACGAGACCCGCTAGACGACTGACCGCGACGTCGAAGATGAGCATGATCGTACCGGACAGGGTCAGTGCGACCCCGACGAGCACGAACCGAAGCACGAGGTCGCCGAACCTCACGGTCGCCGACTTCACCTGGCGGTGGAAGAGCAGGCGGTGCAGGCTCACCGGCAGCAGGCTCAGAGCCGTTGTGCTGACCGCGACGACGACGAGGCAGAGATAGAGCACGTGCTGGTAGGCGTCGAGGAGTGCGAAACGCGGCTGGAAAGCGATGGCGAGCAGGAATCCCGTGAGGATCTGCGTTCCGGCCTGCGTGACTCGCACCTCCTGGAGGATGTCGTTCCAGTTGCGGTCGGCACGTGAACTCGCCGACTCGGCCCGCCCGTCACCGGGCGCAGCATCCGGTTCCATGACGCCTCCCTCGCCCAACGCTACATCCGCAGCCCGCTCAGCGGGGATTCCAGGGCTCAACGCGCGTTGCGCAGACTGAGCACGGCGACCGTCGCCGCCGCGAGCACGAGACCGACGCCGATCCATGCGCTCAGTCCAACACCGCTGTCGAAGGCGTTCCTTGCCGAATCGAGCAGTTCAGAGGCAGTGCCGGCCGGCAGTCGCTCGGCGACGGCGACGGCACCTCCGAGCGTCTCGCCCGCGGCGATCCTCTGCGCGGCATCCAGCCCGTCTGGAAGCGTGACGGCACTGCGAAACGAGGCGGTCAGGATCGCGCCGAGGGTCGCCGTTCCGAGCACCGCGCCGAGTTCGTACGCCGTCTCGGAGACCGCGGATGCGGCGCCGGCCTTGTCGGCCGGCGCGCTCGCGATGATGAGTTCGTTCGACACCGTCTCGGCCGCGCCGATCCCGATCCCGAGCGCGACGAAGACCAGACCGAGCCCCACAACGTCGATCCTCCCGCCGGTGACGGCGACCGCGGCGTATCCGCCCACGGAGACGAGCAAAGCCGACGGCACGAGGATCGACGGTCGCACACGTTTGGCGATCGGAACGACGACGAGCCCTGCCGCGATCATCGCGACGAGTCCGGGCACGAGCACGAGACCGGCATCGAGCGGGGCGAGCCCGAGCACGAGTTGCAGGTGCTGCGAGACGAAGAACAGCCCGCCGACGAGAGCGATCACGCTCAGCAGGTTGACTCCGACGGCACCGCTGAACGAGCCGAGTGCGAACAGTCCCATGTCGAGCATGGGGTCGGCGAGGCGCAGCTGGCGGCGCACGAACAATGTACCGGCGGCCAGACCGAGCACGATCGGCGCGACCGTGATCAGACCGAGACCGTGCTCGGCGACGGTCTTGATGCCGAACACGATCGGCAGCATCGTCGCGAGCGAGAGCAGGATGCTCAGCACATCGATGCGACCCGGATTCGCGTCGCGCGACTCGGGCACGAGCACCGGCACGAGGATGAGCAGCGGCAGCAGCAGTGGAACGGCGAGCAGGAAAACGGAGCCCCAGGCAAAGTTCTGCAGAAGGACGCCGCCGACGACGGGCCCGAGGGCGCTGCCTGCCGCGAAGCCGCTCGCCCAGATGGCGATCGCCAGACGACGCCTGTCACGGTTCGTGAAGACCGAGCGCAACAGCGAGAGCGTCGACGGCATGAGCATCGCGCCGAAGAATCCGAGAGCGGCCCGCGCGATGATGAGCCACCCGATCGTCGGTGCGAACGCCGCCGCCGCCGACACGATGCCGAATCCAGCGGAGCCGACGAGCAGGAGCTTCCTGCGGCCGATGCGATCGCCGAGACTGCCCATCGATACGAGGAGTCCGGCAAGCATGAGCGGATAGATGTCGATCATCCAGAGCAGCTGGGTTCCGCTCGGACTCAACGCCTTCGAGATCGCGGGCAGTGCGAAGTTGAGGACGGTGTTGTCGATGGACACGAGCAGCACCGGGAGCATGAGCACGGCGAGTATCCACCACTGGCGACGCCGGGTCACGGGAGCGATGGGTGAGGAAGAAACGAGGGTCTCGACAGTCGGGGTCGACACGGTTATCAGCTCTTTCAGTCGTAGGAGACACGATTACTATACCGTCTAGCCGGTATAGTAATCAACTGGCTGCGCGCACTTCTCGCTACGATGGCCGCATGGCCCGCTCCACTCCGACGCGCGACCGCATCCTCGACGCCTTCCAGGAACTGCTCATCGAGCACGGCGAGCGCGCGGCAACACTCGACGCCGTCGCAGCGAGCGCCGAGGTCTCCAAAGGCGGACTGCTCTACCACTTCGGCTCGAAAGAGGCACTCGTCGAGGGTCAGCTCGCGCGGCTCTCGGAACTTGCCGCCGTCGACGCCGAGAACATCCGGAACGCGCCGGAGGGCGCCGTCGACTACCTCATCCGCACCTCGGTGAACACCGGAACGCCCCTCGACCGAGCTGTGCTCGCCGCGACCTGCCTCGCGCAGGGCTCGCACCCGCGGGTCAACGAGGCGATCGCTGCGATGCGGCATGCATGGCGCGCCGCGATCGAGGACGCCGTCGGCGATCCGGAGGTCGCCGAGGTGATCCTGCTCGTCAGCGACGGCCTGTACTACAACTCCGCACTCGCGAGCACGGAACCGGCCGCGATTCAGGCGGACATGGACCGGCTGCTCGCGGTGATCGCCCGGCTGCTGCCCTGAACGCCACCACCCGGCGAGGAGAGGTCAGCCGCGACCCCATAGCAGCTCAGTCGGTGATGTCGATCTCGACCATGACGTCGGCCGCGATCGCCTCCCGCACCGAGGCGAGCAGCCCCGCCGGAACGGGCGAATCGACGGTGAGCACGCTCAAAGCCTGCCCCCCCGCTTCATGCCGAGCGATCTGCATGCCGGCGATGTTGATGCCGGCCTCGCCGAATTCTCGGCCGTAGACGGCGACGATCCCCGGACGATCGGTGTAGAGCATGACAATGAGGTTCTTGGCGATCGGGACCTCGACGTCGTAGCCGTTGATCTCGACGATCTTCTCGATCTGCTTGGTCCCGGTCAGAGTCCCCGAGACCGAGACCTGGGAGCCGTCCGCCAGCGCACCGCGCAAGGTCACCACGTTGCGGTACTCCTCGGACACGGCATCGGTGATGAGGCGCACGGTGATTCCGCGCTGCTCGGCGAGCAGCGGCGCGTTCACGTAGGAGACCGTCTCGCTCACGACGTTCGTGAAGATGCCCTTGAGCGCGGCCAGCTTGAGCACGCTGACGTCGTATGCGACGATCTCGCCGCGCACCTCGACATCGACGTTCGTCAACGGGCTCGTGTGTGCGAGGCCCGAGAACACCTGGCCGAGCTTCTCGAGCAGCGGGATGCCGGGGCGCACGTACGGGTCGATGACGCCGCCGGCGACGTTCACGGCATCCGGGACGAGCTCGCCCGCGAGTGCCAGGCGCACCGAACGGGCGACCGAGACGCCGGCCTTCTCTTGCGCCTCGTCGGTCGACGCACCGAGGTGAGGGGTCACGATGACGTTGTCGAGGCAGAGCAACGGCGACTCCGTCGGCGGCTCACTCACGAACACGTCGAGGCCGGCGCCCGCGATCTCGCCGGTCGTGAGCGCTGCGTAGAGGGCGTCCTCGTCGATGAGCCCACCGCGGGCGACGTTGACGACGAAGGCGGTCGGCTTCATGCGCGCGAGCTGCTCAGCACCGATCATTCCCGTCGTCTCAGGAGTCTTCGGCATGTGGATGGTGACGAAGTCGGCCTGACCGAGGAGCTCGTCGAGGCTTACGGGCTGAACGCCGAGTTGCTGAGCACGGGCCGAGGTGATGTAGGGGTCGTAGGCGATCACGTTCGTGCCGAATGCCTGGAGCCGGGCCGCGATGAGGGCCCCGATACGGCCGAGACCGATGATGCCGACGGTCTTCTCGTAGAGCTCGACGCCCGTGTACTTCGAGCGCTTCCACTGCCCCCGGGCGAGCGCGCCGTGGGCGGCCGGGATATGCCTGGCCAGGCTCAGGATGTGGCCGACGGTCAATTCAGCGGCGGAGATGATGTTCGAGGTCGGCGCGTTGACGACCATGACCCCGGCAGCCGTCGCCGCCTTGATGTCGACGTTGTCGAGGCCGACCCCCGCGCGCGCGATGACCTGCAGCCTGGGAGCGGCCGCGATGGCCTCGGCATCGACCTTCGTGGCTGAACGCACGAGGATGGCATTCGCTTCGGCGATCTCACCGAGCAGTGCCCGGCGATCGGTGCCGTCGACCGAGCGGATCTCGAAGTCGGGGCCGAGTGCATCGACGGTAGCGGGCGAAAGTTCTTCGGCGATCAGCACGACCGGTTTTGACACGATGTATCGGATTCCTTTGACTGCAGGCGAAGCGGGCGGCGCGCGCCACGGCCATTGGGGCGCTGATACACCCTCACTCTAGCCGAGCGCCGGACACCGTCCCGACGCGGGAGCCGCGGTCGTCATATTTCGTTATGAAGCGGTTAGGCCAGCAGACTTCCCGGTCCGAAAACCGAGTAGACGTCGAGATAGAGCGTCGCAGAGACGCCGAGCCCGACGAGGTAGAGAGCCGCCTGTGCGAGCACGCCGCGGCTCCGTCCGAGCCAGAACGCCAGACCGAACAGGATGATCGGAAGCACGAGCGCGAAGACCAGCACGATCCACCCGAAGACGCTCAGCGTCGTGCCCAGCCCGCTCGCGAGGCTGCTCAATCCGACGAGGTTGCCGACCGCCTCCCACACATCGTAGGCATAAGACAGGCCGAAGAACACGGCGATGGTCGTCGCGAGCCAGAGCGGGGTGCGCCTGGTCCCGGATGTGGCATCCATCATGGTCTCGTGGGTGCTCATGCTCCGGCCCCAACCCCCGCGATGAACGGCAGCGGCACGAGCACCACCACGCCGACCAAGAGCCACAGCAGGCGTAGCCGCGGCCGGCCCAGAGTGAGCCAGAACGTCACTCCAAACCACAACGTGGGAGCGACGATGGCGAACCAGAGTCCCAGGGTGAACATGAAGCCGCCGACGACATCGCTCGCCCCGTTGACGACGCGTCCAGCGGCCACCGCCCAGCCGACGGTGTAAAGCAGGTAGATGCCACCGAGAACGCCGAGCAGGATCAGCACGGTCGAGCTCGCCGCGTACTCCTCGACAGCAGGCTCGTCGACGGCATCGTTCCCGGCATCGTTCCCGGCATCCGTCGCCGGTTGACCGACGACGGTCCAGCCCGGAGCGAGATCACCCTCGGCCGCGTGACGCTTGCCAAGGAGCGTTGGATCGTCTTCCCCCGGCCAGCTCAAGGCGTCGTCGTCGGAGTGCCGCGTCATGCCTTCACACTAGCGGTCGGCCCGATCCCGTGGACAGCGCTCACCGCCGCAGCCGCGATCGCCTCATCCGTGCGGTCGAAGCTCGCCTCACCACCGCCGGGACCACTCGGCGCGACATCGTCCACGACACGTCTGGCCGAGAGGTGGACGGCGTCGACACCGGAGGCGAGGAGCGTCGGGATGTCCTCGACCCGCACACCGCCACCTGCCATGATCTGCAGGCGCCCCACCGAACGTTCCACCATCGTGGCGAGGGTGCGAACGCCGTCGATGCTCCGGACGGCTCCTCCGGAGGTGAGCACGCGGTGGAGTCCGAGCTCGAGAAGGACGTCGATGGCGCGCAGCGGGTACGATCCGGCGTCGATCGCACGGTGGAAGGTGACATTCAGTCCGTCGGCGGCCGCGACGAGCTCGCGGGTCGCCTCGATATCGACCTCTCCGTCGCGAGTGAGCGCTCCGATGACGACCCCGTCCGCCCCGGCGTCCCTGGCTGCACGGATGTCGCGCACCGTCGTCGCGAGCTCGCTCGGCGAGTAGACGAAGCCGCCGGGGCGCGGACGAACGAGCACATGCACGAAACCCGGTGCTCCAGCCGCGCGCGCGGCATCGACGGCACCGCCGATCAGGCCGATCGACGGAGTCAGCCCGCCTGCGGAGAGCGCACCGCACAGCTCGACGCGGTCCGCGCCCACGGAGAGGGCTGTCGCGACGCCGTCGGCATCCTGAACGGCGATCTCGATAGCCGATCGTGCGGTCATGGCTCGCTCCTCGTGTCGGGCTGGCACCGCGTCGCCCGTCGTGAGCGCCGCCCGGAATGACGCGACACGAAGAAGTGGCGCTTTCGCGATCGGTTGTCTAGCGGGCGACCTCGCCGTCGACGTAGTCGTCGTCGTTCGAGGCGTTCCACGCGAACAGCTTGCGCAACTCACGTCCAGTGGCCTCGATCGGGTGGGCCTCGCCCTTGGCGCGCAACGCCAGGAACTCGGGGGCACCCGCGTCCTGGTCGGCGATGAAACGCTCGGCGAACGCGCCGGACCGGATGTCGGCGAGAACGGCCTGCATGTTCTCCTTGACGTGCGGGTCGATGACGCGCGGGCCCGAGACGTAGTCGCCGTACTCGGCCGTGTCAGAGACGCTCCATCGCTGCTTGGCGATGCCGCCCTCCCACATGAGGTCGACAATGAGCTTGAGCTCGTGCAGAACCTCGAAATAGGCGACCTGCGGCTGATAACCGGCCTCGGTCAGGGTCTCGAAGCCGTACTGCACGAGCTGAGAGACACCACCGCAGAGCACGGCCTGCTCACCAAACAGATCGGTCTCGGTCTCCTCGGTGAAGGTGGTCTTGATGCCACCGGCGCGGAGGCCGCCGATCGCCTTGGCATAGCTCAGGACGAGCGACCAGGCATTGCCCGATGCATCCTTCTCGACGGCGACGATGACGGGGACGCCACGGCCGGCCTCGTACTCGCGACGCACCGTGTGACCGGGACCCTTGGGGGCGACCATGACGACGTCGACGCCCTCTGGCGCCTCGATGTAGCCGAAACGGATGTTGAAGCCGTGACCGAAGACGAGGGCCTTGCCCTCGGCAAGGTTGGGCTTCACATCGTCGGCGTAGAGGTGGCGCTGCACCTGGTCGGGGGCGAGGATGACGATGACGTCGGCCCATGCGGACGCCTCGGCTGCGCTCAGCACCTGAAAGCCGGCCTCCTCAGCCTTGGCCTTGGACTTCGAACCCTCCTTGAGGCCGATGACGACCTCGACGCCGGAGTCGCGCAGGTTCTGCGCATGGGCGTGGCCCTGCGAGCCGTATCCGATGACGGCGACCTTCTTGCCCTGGATGATCGACAGATCAGCGTCTTTGTCGTAATAGATCTCAGACATGCGTGTTTCTTTCTCCTTGATGGTGGCGTATGGGCGTGATGACGCGTTCAGTTCTTGAAGACGCGCTCGGTGATCGACTTCGAGCCGCGGCCGATGGCGAGCAGGCCGGATTGGGCGATCTCCTTGATCCCGTAGGGTTCGAGCACCCTGAGGAATGCACCGGTCTTGCCGGAGTCTCCCGTGACCTCGATGACGAGGGCGTCAGCCGCGACGTCGACAACACGGGCACGGAACAAGGTGACGGCTTCGAGCACCTGAGAACGAGTCGCGTTGTCGACCTTCACCTTGATGAGCAGATGCTCGCGGTGAACGGACTGCGCTGGGTCGAGCTCGACGATCTTGATCACGTTGATGAGCTTGTTGAGCTGCTTCGTGACCTGCTCGAGTGGAAGGTCTTCGACGTCGACGACGACGGTGATGCGCGAGAGCCCCTCGATCTCGCTGTGGCCGACGGCGAGGCTTTCGATGTTGAAGCCACGACGGGCGAACAGGCCGGCGACGCGTGTAAGCAGACCGGGCTTGTCTTCGACGAGCAGGCTGAGGACATGGGTGCTCAAGGTCACTCCTCTCCCCAGGTCGGCGCATGATCCTTCGCGTATTGCACGAAGCTGTTCGAGACTCCCTGCGGGATCATCGGCCACACCATCGCGTCGCGGCTCACCACGAAATCGATGACGACGGGACGGTCGTTCGTCTCGAGGGCGAGCGTGATCGCCGGGTCGACCTCTTCCTCCTTCGTGACGCGGATGCCCAGGGCTCCATAGGCATCGGCGAGCTTCACGAAGTCGGGGATCATGGCCGTCTCGTGCCCGGTGTTCAGATCGGTGAAGGAGTGGCGACCATCGTAGAACAGGGTCTGCCACTGCCGCACCATGCCGAGCGAGGAGTTGTTGATGATCGCGACCTTGATCGGAATATCGTTGATCGTGCAGGTGGCGAGCTCTTGATTCGTCATCTGGAAGCATCCGTCACCGTCGATCGCCCACACGGTCCTGTGCGGCTGGGCCACCTTCGCGCCCATCGCCGCCGGGATCGCATAGCCCATGGTTCCTGCACCTCCGGAATTGAGCCAGGCGTTCGGGCGCTCGTACGCGATGAACTGCGCCGCCCACATCTGGTGCTGACCGACACCGGCCGCGTATACACCCTCGGGGCCTGTGAGCTCGCCGATGCGCTGAATCACGTACTGCGGCGCGAGCAGACCGTCGGTGGGCTCGGAGAAGCCGAGCGGGAACTCGCTGCGCAGCCCGTCGAGATAGCTCCACCACTCGTCCGTGTCGGGCGTCGTGCGCCTGGCCGCATCCGTGTAAGCCGCGGTGAGGTCGGCGATCACGTCTTTGGCGTCGCCAACGATGGGAACGTCGGCAGCGCGGATCTTCGAGATCTCTGCCGGGTCGATGTCGACGTGGACGATCTTGGCCTTGGGAGCGAACTCGGCGACCTTGCCCGTTACCCGGTCGTCGAAGCGTGCGCCGAGCGAGATGATCAGATCGGCCTCTTGCAACGCCAACACCGCGGGCACCGTCCCATGCATTCCAGGCATGCCGAGGTGCAGTCGATGCGAGTCTGGGAATGCGCCTCGTGCCATGAGCGTGGTCACGACGGGAGCCTTGCTGGTCTCGGCCAGAGCGAGCAGCTCCTCGGAGGCTCGGGCACGGATGACGCCGCCACCGACGTAGAGCACGGGCTTCTTGGCCTCGACGAATAGCTGCGCGGCCGCCTGGATCTGCTTTCCGTGCGCCCTGGTCACCGGTCGGTAGCCGGGCAGGTCCAGCTTCGGCGGCCAGGCGAACTCGAACGAGTTCTGCTGTGCATCCTTCGTGATGTCGACCAGAACGGGACCGGGGCGTCCGGTCGAGGCGATGTGGTAGGCCTCAGCGATCGTCGCGGGGATGTCTTCGGCGCGTTTGACCAGGAAGGAGTGCTTGGTGATCGGCATCGTGATGCCGACGATGTCCGCCTCCTGGAAGGCATCCGTGCCCATGAGGTGCGAGAAGACCTGACCGGTGATGGCAAGGAGCGGGACCGAGTCCATATGCGCGTCGGCGATCGCGGTGACGAGGTTCGTCGCACCGGGGCCAGAGGTGGCGATCGCAACGCCGACCCTGTTGCTCGACGACGCGTAGCCCTCGGCCGCGTGGCCGGCACCCTGCTCATGCCGCACGAGGATGTGTCGGATAGCGGTCGACGACATGAGTTCGTCGTAGAAGGGGATGACGGCTCCCCCGGGGATTCCGAAGACGTCGGTAACGCCGAGGAGCTCGAGAGAGCGCAGGATGGCGCCGGAACCCGTGAGGGTTTCCGGGCCGACTCGACTCTTCGGTGCGCTGGGTCGCGCGACGGGCGATGGCACGGGCAGTGATTCCGTGGACATTGGGATGGTTTCCCTTGATGAGTGGGTGATGGATATGCGGGCGCGAAGCTACCCCGTGATCGCGCCTTCCGCTGCGGAGTGCACGAGCTTGGAGTATTTCGCGAGGACGCCACGGGTATAGCGCGGAGGAAGCGGGGCCCAGCCTTCACGGCGGGCGGCCAGCTCAGCCGGTTCGACGCGTAGATCGAGTGAGCGAGCTGCGATATCGACCCGTATCAGATCACCATCGCGCACGAAGGCGATGGGACCAGCGTCCACCGCTTCGGGTGCTATGTGGCCGATGCACAGTCCGGTTGTGCCACCTGAGAATCGACCGTCCGTCAATAGTAGTACATCCTTACCGAGGCCAGCGCCTTTGATGGCACCGGTGATCGCGAGCATCTCGCGCATGCCTGGGCCTCCCTTCGGGCCTTCGTAACGGATGACGACGACGTCACCCGTGCCGATCCTGCCCTCGGTGAGAGCGTCCATGGCCTCGCGCTCGCGCTCGAACACACGCGCCGGCCCTTCGAAGACCTCGAGATCGAAACCAGCGGTCTTCACGACGGCGCCCTCGGGTGCGAGGGAGCCGTGCAGGATGCTGAGACCGCCGGTCGCGTGGATCGGATTGTCGAGCGTGCGCACGACCTCGCCGTCGAGCGGGTCGGGAGCGAGCGTCTCGAGGTTCTCCGCGACGGTCTTGCCGGTTACCGTGAGGCAGTCGCCGTGCAGGAGTCCGGCATCCAACAGCGCCTTCATGACGACGGGGACGCCACCGACGCGGTCGACGTCGTTCATGACGTACTTGCCGAAGGGTTTGAGGTCTCCGATGTGCGGCACCCTGTCGGCGATGCGGTTGAAGTCGTCGAGCGTGAGGTCGACCTCGGCCTCACGGGCGATCGCCAGCAGATGGAGGACGGCGTTGGTCGAGCCGCCGAACGCCATGACGACGGCGATCGCGTTCTCGAATGCCTTCTTGGTCATGATGTCGCGGGCGGTGATGCCGAGGCGCAGCAGACCGACCACCGCTTCGCCAGAGCGATGGGCGAAGTAGTCGCGGCGACGGTCGGCGGATGGCGGCGCGGCGGAGCCGGGGAGGCTCATCCCGAGCGCCTCGGCGACGGAGGCCATCGTGTTCGCGGTGTACATTCCGCCGCAGGCACCCTCGCCGGGGCAGATCGCCTTCTCGATGCGGGTGAGGTCCTCCTCGCTCATCGTTCCGGCCTTGCACGCCCCGACCGCCTCGAACGCGTCGATGATCGTCACGTTCTTCTCGGTGCCATCGGAGAGCTTGACCCAGCCGGGGGCGATGGATCCGGCGTACAGGAAGACAGAGGCGAGGTCCAGGCGCGCCGCGGCCATGAGCATACCGGGCAGGGACTTGTCGCAGCCCGCGAGCAGCACGGAGCCGTCGAGGCGCTCGGCCATCATGACGGTCTCGACCGAGTCGGCGATGACCTCTCGCGAGACGAGCGAGAAGTGCATGCCCTCATGACCCATCGAGATGCCATCGGAGACCGAGACGGTGCCGAACTGCAGCGGGTATCCCCCGCCGCCGTGGACGCCCTCTTTGACGGCCTGCGAGAGGCGGTCGAGCGAGAGGTTGCACGGGGTGATCTCGTTCCATGAACTGGCGACGCCGATCTGGGGCTTCTCCCAGTCTTCGTCACCCATGCCAACGGCGCGAAGCATGCCACGCGACGCGGCCTTCTCGATCCCGTCGGTGACATCTCTGCTGCGTGGCTTCAGGTCGATCTCCGGCATGTACCGAGTCTAGAACCTCTCTGGAAGGCTCCGGAACCGAGCGGGCACGACCTTCATCGAGAGGATCCGCGCAGGAGCGCGGCGGCCTGCGATCCGCGGAAGTCTGCGAGAAGCGCGAGCGCTTCGGCCACCTCCTCCGGACCTCGTACCCGGTTGCTCGCGGCGGTGATCCCCTGTCCGATCTTGAGACCGAGATCGTGGGACTCGAGCACCCCGAAGGCATCCTCGTCGGTCACGTCGTCACCAGCGTAGAAGACGACGGAAGCCCCTGTGTGCTCCTTCAATCGCACCAGCGCATCGCCCTTGTTGCTGTCGCGCACCGCGAACTCGAGCACGTTCTTGCCCTCGCGCACCGTCAGCTCCGGCAACGCGGCCCCGACCTGGCTGCGTGCGTTCCTCTGCACCGCCTGCCCGGCCGGCCGGGTCAGCAGGCGGGTGTGCAGGGCGAAACCTGCCGGCTTCCGTTCGACCCAGACTCCCTCTGTGCGCGCGGCGATGCTCTCGAGGATCACGGCGAGGCGCTCGAGCTGCTGCATCTCCCGGTCGAGCAGGTCGAGCGTGACCTCGGGGTTGTCGAGTTGCAGCTCGACCCCGTGCGAGCCGGTGAGCAGGACGCTCTCCGGCGGGTCGGCCACCTGCTGCAGGCTCACAAGCGCACGCCCCGAGACGAAGGCCACTCGGGTCTCTGGTAGTGCGATGAGGCGCTTGATCGCGGATCGCGCCCCCACCGATGCCCGTGCCTCCTCGGGACGGTCGACATGCGGAGCCAACGTCCCGTCGAAATCGAGCGCGATGAGCAGCCGCTCCGCTGCGGCCACCTCGCGCAATTTCGTGACGAGGGTCTCGGGGATGCCAGCCGGCACGGTGGCCCGACCGGTCAGAGTGTCGAGAAAAGAGGCCGACCAGTCGGACACAGTGTTCTCCTGCACCTTCTTGCGGAGCGCGCGCATCCGCCGTCTGCGTTCTGCGGGCGGCATCTCAATAGCCGTGACGATCGCATCCTTGAGCCCCTCGATGTCATGGGGATTGATGAGCAAGGCCTGTTTGAGCTCGTCGGAGGACCCGGCGAACTCGCTCAGCACGAGCACGCCGTCGTTGTCGACGCGGCAGGCGACGTACTCCTTGGCGACGAGGTTCATGCCGTCGCGCAGGGCCGTGACGAGCATGACGTCGGCAGCGAGATAGAACGCCACCATCTCCTCGCGGGGATAGGCCTGGTGCAGGTAAGAGATCGCCGTGTGGCTGATCGTGCTCTGGTCACCGTTGAGCCGTCCAACCTGAAGCTCGATCTCGTCGCGGAGTGCCATGTACGGTCCGACCCGCTCGCGGCTGGGACTGGCCACTTGCACGAGCGTCACGTCCTCGACGCTCAGACGATGCTGCGCGAGGAGCTCGCCGAAAGCCTTGAGCCGGTGCGCGATGCCCTTCGTATAGTCGAGCCGGTCGACGCCGAGCATGACGGTCTCTGGGTTGCCGAGCCCCTCGCGAATCTCTCGGGCGCGTGCCCGGATGTCCGGCCGCTTGGCGAGTTGCACGAAACTGTCGACGTCGATCGAGACGGGAAAGTTCCGCGCGACGACCCTTCGCACCTCCCCGCCATCGCCGGGAACCTCGACGACGGCGCCCCGCGTCGTGTACCCGAACAGCCGACGGACCGCGCGTGTGAAGTTGCCCGCGTCTGCACTGCGCTGGAACCCGACGACGTCGGCGCCGAGCAGCCCGTCGAGGATCTGCTTGCGCCAGGGCAACTGCGAGTAGATGCCGTAGGGAGGAAACGGGATGTGGTTGAAGAACCCGATCACAAGATCGGGGCGCAGCTCGCGAAGCATCCTGGGCACCAGCTGCAGCTGGTAGTCGTGCACCCAGACGACGGCTCCGAATGCCGCGGCACGGGCGGCCGCTTCAGCGAAGCGGCGGTTCACGACCAGGTAGGAGTCCCACCACTCACGGTGAAAGCTGGGGGGCGCGATGACGTCGTGGTAGAGCGGCCAGAGCGTGTCGTTCGAGAAGCCTTCGTAGTAGTACTCGACCTCCTCCCCGCTCAGCGGCACGGGAACGATCGAGATCCCGTCGTTCTCGAAGGGCTCGAACTCCTTGTCGGCCACTCCCGTCCAGCCGATCCAGGCGCCGTCGGCCGCGCGCATGACCGGTTCGAGGGCCGTTACGAGGCCCCCGGGCGAGGTGCGCCAACGCTGCGTCCCATCCGGCCCGACCTCGTGGTCGACAGGCAGCCGGTTCGATACGACCACCATGGTGTAGTCGCCGTACCCAGCCGCCCCTTTTTCTCGTGAACCCTGCACAGCTATGACGAATCCATTCCGGTGTGAGCCAGATTCCACACCTTGCTCCGGCTTCGAGGCTAGCAGCAGAGCGCGGCTTCGGCCCTCGAACCGTGCCCGAACGGACACCTTCCGTTCAGACGGCAGGGCTACACTGGCGCCAATGATCCGCGTCGGCATGAGCACCACCTGCGTCTACCCGCTCGCACCGGAACACGCGTTCCGGCTTGCCAAGCTGGCGGGCTTCGACGGTGTCGAGATTATGGTCACCCAGGAGGATACGACCCAGGACGCCACGGCACTTCTGGCGCTCAGCCGACGCTACGACCTGCCGATCCTATCAGTCCATGCTCCGGTCCTGCTGCTCACGCATTTCGTCTGGGGGCGCGACCCCCGGGTAAAGCTCGAGCGATCTGCTGCGCTCGCCCGCGACGTTGGGGCGACGAGCGTCGTCGTGCATCCGCCGTTCCGTTGGCAGTCCGGCTACGCCGAGAACTTCCTCGATATCGTGCGCGAGGTCGGCACAGACACCGGCGTGACGATTGCGGTCGAGAACATGTTCCCCTGGAAGGTCGCGGGCCGCAGCCTCAAGGCGTACTCGCCGGGTTGGGACCCGACCGCCATGGACTGCGACGCCGTCACGCTCGACTTCTCGCATTGCGCCCTCTCCGGACGCGACAGCCTGGCGATGGCGACCGCCCTGGGCGAGCGACTGCGACACGTGCACCTGTGCGACGGCTCCGGCTCGATCGACGAGGGCAAGGTCTTCGACGAGCATCTCCTTCCCGGACGCGGGAACGAGCCGGTCGCAGAGGTGCTTCGCTACCTCACGACGAGGCAATGGAACGGTTCGATCGTCGCCGAAGTGAACACACGCAAGGCCAAGACCGAGCAGGAACGCCTCGAACTGCTACGCGAGACACTGGCCTTCGCGCGGGAGCACACCGCGACGGCCACGCCGCGCAAGCGCTTCACCCGCTCGCGCCGCGCGCTCGAGGCACTCCTGCCCGGCCACAAGCTCTGACACCCTACCTCCTCCCCTCTCTCCTCCCCCTCCCCCTCCCCTCGCGAGACTGCGTGAATCGTCGTTATGAGCCGCCATAACGACGATTCACGCAGTCTCGCGAGAAGCAGAGGGCTCCTCGAGGGGTCACCGAGTAGCGTTGACCTGAACGGAGGCAGACGACATGCGCAAGTTTCTTTTCAACGGTGCGGTTCTCGGTGCGCTCGGGGGTGCGATCGGCGTAATCCAGGCGACGAGGAAAGGCCCGCGCGACTGGCGACTCCTGCTCATGTGGATCGGCTGGGGACTCACCCTCGCGGTCGCGATCGGCACGGTCATCAAGGAATCCGACGAGCGCGCACTCGAATCGCGCTAATTCCCCGGCGTTCCAAGCCTGTACTGGGGCTGTTGCGGCGTGTCCGAGTTGGAATACAGCGCACGTGACCGACACTGGAGATAACGTCCGCAGCGGTTGAAAGGGGCCAGAGATGTTTCGTCGTCGGCGACAGAACGCACCCGTCGTTCAGACGCCTGTCCCCGAACTTACCAACGAGCAGGTCTTCGAATTGCTCAACGGCAAACTCGCCGACCTCATCGGCACACATGGGCAGTGGACCCTCGTGCGCCGCACAAGCGAGGACACCGACGCCATCTTCCACGCTATGCTGACGCACCAGATCGCGGCGGAGCTCACGCGCACCGTGCAAGCCGGCCGTGCCGTTCTGCGCGGCGAACACGGAGCAGAGCCTGCCGCGCTCGCCTGGGCTCCTGCGCCCATCGCGCTGTGGACGGATTCGGAGGCCCCGGATGTCGCAGCGGCGGCACCCGCTCTCGAGGCGACACCCATCGATGCTGCCACGGCAGCCACGGACGCGCCTTCCGCCGACGCCTCCAGCCGGCTCGTCGCCTGAGCTCGCGAGCCTCGCCGTCCCCATACAGGATGACCGTCGCGCGTGCCTCGTGCGAACAAACGCTGCATGTACGGTTAGCCTGCGACCGCACAAAGCACGCATCTCACTGTCGAACCGCACGGCGTACAGATTTGCGGCTCATTTCTTGTAGCTCCTTGTGTGAGAAGGTCCGGCTCGCGCTCCTAGTCTGGGTTCCAGTCCGTGACCCACGAACCGGGTCCCCTCACCCCCTGGAGTCCCCGCATGGTTTCGTCCCGCTCAACCGCCCGCGATCTCGCCAGCATCGCGATCTTCGCGGCACTCATCGCCGCGCTCGGCTTGCCCGGTGCCCTGCAGCTCGGCACATCCGGAGTGCCGATCACCTTCCAGACCCTCGGCGTCATGCTCGCCGGCGCGATTCTCGGAGCGCGGAACGGATTCTTCGCCGTGCTGCTGTTCGAGGTGCTCGTCGCCGCGGGCCTTCCCCTGCTGTCAGGAGGGCGCGGTGGAATCGCGGTCTTCGCAGGCCCCTCGGCCGGCTACCTCGTCGGCTGGTTGCTCGGCGCGCTCGTCATCGGCTGGTTCACGGCACGACTCCTGCCCAAGTATGCGTTCTGGCCTGCCCTCGGTGCGACGGCGCTCGGCGGGATCGTCGCGGTCTACCTGCTTGGGATTCCCTGGCTCGCGTTCAGCACAGCCGCTCCGTTCTGGGTCGCCCTCTCCGGCGCGGCGGTATTCCTCCCCGGCGACATCCTCAAGGTCGTCGTCACCGTGCTCGTCGCCAAGCAGGTGCACCGGGCCTGGCCGGGACTCATCGCGGACCGCGGAGTCGATCGGCAGTCATCGGCGACCGCTGTCGAGACAACCGCTGCCGAGACAACCGCTGCCGAGACATCGGTCGACACGGTCGGGTCCTGAGCCTGAGGCAGCGCGTGGGTGGATGGCTCGGCGGAGCCGACGACGACATCGCCGTCGCCATGACGGATCATGCGATCGGCTATGCGGAGCTGCGGAGCCTCGTGGCAGAGCTGGAGCTCCCGTCCGAAGGAGTCGTCGAGGCGCACGATCCTGATCCGGTACGGATGCTCGCCCTCGTGCTCGCATCCCTCGCACGAGGCCGCCCGGTGCTCGTGTCCAACCCGGACGATCCGGCCGTGCCCCCGAGCGAGCTGCCCGTCGGCGCCGGGCTCCTGCTCAGGACCTCCGGCTCCTCCGGCCTCGCGCGAACGGTTGCCCGCACCGCGGCGTCCTGGACCGCCTCGTTCGTTCCCTTCGCACGGATCACGGGTGTCACCTCACACGACACCGTCATGCCGACAGGCCCACTGCATGTGTCGATGCATTTGTTCGCGGCTCTGCACACGCTGTGGCTCGGCGGCTGCGTGAGCGACGACGTCCGGCGGGCGACGGTCGCGCACTGCACGCCGACGATGCTCGATCGGCTGCTGTCGTCGCCGGGCCAGCTGCGGAGGGCCGTGGTCGCCGGCGCGGCCCTCTCCGGCCGTGCCGCCGCAGCCGCGACGACGGCAGGGATCGACATCGTCGAGTACTACGGCGCGGCCGAACTCTCCTTCGTCGCGGCCGATCGCGACCGCGGCGGGCTGCGCGCCTTTCCCGGCGTCGACGTGGCGGTCCGCGATGGCACTCTCTGGGTCCGCTCGCCCTATCTCTCTCTCGGCTACGTGGATGCCGCGGTCTCCGGCCCGTTCCGTCACGACGAGACCGGTTTCTCCACCGTCGGCGACCTCGCCGAGCTCGACGCCGACGGCAGGATCCGCATCCGCGGGCGCGGAACAGCGGCAATCACCACGGCCGGCACGACGATCGTGAGCGAAGACGTCGAGCGTGTGCTTGAGACCTTGCCAGGGGTGCGGACGGCCGCGGTGATCGGAGAGGCCCATCCTGTGCTGGGCGAGTCCGTGCTCGCGGTGCTCGAACTCGACGACCCGTCCGTCGATCCACGGGCGGCGGCGCGAGAGCACCTCGCCGCCGCCGAGCTGCCCCGGCGCTGGCTCGTGGTCGACGCCGTGCCGCGCACGGAGTCGGGCAAGATCGCGAAGGGCGAGCTCACCGCACGTCTCGCAGACGGACGGCTGCCGAGCCGCCGAGTGGGAAACGGAGACGTCGATGGCTGAACACGGTCCCCCGGTCATCGTCGCCGCACGCCGCACCGCAATCGGAACCGCGGGGCGCGGCTTCGCCCGGCACACTGTCGACGCTGTGGCCGCGCCGGTGCTCGCCGCGGTCGCCGCGGAGGTGGCGGCGTCCGGTCGGCCCGTCGACGACGTGATCCTCGGCAATTGCCTCGGACCCGGCGGCGACATCGCCCGCATCTCGGCATTGAGAGCAGGCCTGGGTGTCGAGGTGCCCGGGGTGACCGTCGACCGCCAGTGCGGATCCGGACTCGACGCCGTCGCACAGGCGGCCTCACGAGTGCGCGCGGGCGACGCCGAGCTCGTGATCGCCGGCGGCGCCGAATCAGCCTCAACCGCGCCGTGGCGACTCTGGCCACCGGACGACGGCGAGAGCCCCTCACGCCGTTACAGACGTGCACCCTTCGCCCCTCTCGGATGGCCGGACCCCGAGATGGGTCCGGCTGCTGAGGCCGTGGCGCGACGGTTCGGAATCGGTCGCGACCGCCAGGACGCCTGGGCCGCCCGTTCGCACCGCCTCGCGGCTGCGGCGCAGGCCGCTGGCGTCTTCGACACGGAGCTCGTCGCGGTCGACGGCGTCGTGCGCGACGACCGTCCACGCGCCTCGCTCGACGAGTTCCGCCTGCGTCGTTTCGCGCCGGCGTTCGAGGCAGGCGGCACGGTCACCGCGGGCAACTCGTGCGGCATCGCCGATGGAGCCGCAGCCGTGGCTGTGACCACCGAGGCCGTGCGCGCGGGGCTGGGCATGCCCGGGCTGCGGGTTGTGGCGAGCGCAGTCGCCGGCTCGGATCCCTCCCTTCCCGGCATCGGGGCCGTGTCCGCGGTGCAGCGGCTCCTCAGACGGACAGGCCTGACACCGTTCGACCTCGGCGCGATCGAGATCACCGAGGCCTTCGCCGCACAGCTCCTTGCAGTGAGCGACGAACTCGGCCTGAACGAGCATGAGATCTGCACGCAGGGGGGTGCGATCGCTCTCGGCCACCCGTGGGGAGCGTCCGGAGCCATCCTGCTCGTTCGGCTCGCGAGCCGCATGCTCGCGGCCGACGACTCCCGGCCGGGACTCGCTGCCTGCTCCATCGGCGGCGGTCAGGGGATCGCCATGATCGTGGAGCGCGTCGGATGAGCAGGATCGAGTTCCTGGGCGTCTCACACCATTTCGGAGAGCGCCCTGTGCTGCACGAGGTGGACCTCGATCTCGTCGAGCATCGCGTCGGCGTCGTCGGGGCGAACGGTTCCGGCAAGTCGACGCTTGCCCGCATGATCAACGGGCTCGTCACCCCGAGCCGCGGCCAGGTCCGCGTCGACGGCCTTGACGTGGCGAAGCACGGCCGCGAGGTGCGCAGAACGGTCGGATTCGTGTTCACGAATCCCGACAATCAGATCGTCATGCCCACCGTCGCCGAGGATGTCGCGTTCACGCTGCGCCGTCGTGGGCTCGACAAGGCTGACGCGGCGGAACGGGTCGCGCACGCGCTCGAGCGCTTCGGCCTTGCCCAGCACGCGGACCATCCGGCGCACCGTCTCTCCGGGGGACAGAAGCAGCTGCTCGCCCTCGCCGCGGTGCTTGTGGCCGAACCGGCCGTCGTCGTCGCCGACGAGCCCACGACGCTGCTCGACGCCCGCAACGCGCGTCACATTGGAGAGATGCTCCACGGCATGCCACAACAGGTGATCGTGATAACGCACCACCTCGAGCTGCTCGACGGCTTCGACAGGGTCATCGTGATGGAGCACGGACGCATCGTCGCCGATGACACCCCGGGCGCAGCGCTCGGCGCCTACCGGAGTCTGCTCGCATGATCGGGCTCTATCAGCCGGGCAGTTCTGTCGTCCACCGCGCTCCGGCGGTGGTCAAGCTGTTGCTGCTCTCCGTGGCCATCGGCGCTGCGGCGCTGCTGCAGGAACCGTGGCAGCTCGCCGTCGCCGTCGCCGTCGTGCTCGGGCTGTTCCTGGTCGCACGCGTGCCGATCGGACCGGTCTGGCGTCAGATCTCGCCCGTGCTCTGGGTGCTGCTCGTCGCCGTGCCCGTTCAGCTGCTGCTCGGCGGCTGGCTCGTCGCGACGATGATGGCCGGACGCCTCATGATGGCCGTGGCACTGGCCGCTCTGTTCACCCTCACCACGACGGTGAGCGCCGTCCTCGACACCTGCCAGACATTGCTACGACCCTTCCGACGCCGGGTGGACGCCGAGCGCGTCGGTCTGCTGCTGGCACTCACCATCCGATGCATCCCGCTCATCGCCGACATCGTCGCAGAAGTCGTCGAGGCCCGGCGTGCACGCGGAAGCCACGGCTCCGTCATGTCTCTCGCCGTGCCCGTGATCGTGCGTTCGCTGCAGAGCGCCGAGTCCCTCGGCGATGCGCTCATCGCCCGCGGTTTCGACGACTAGATTCGCCCAACGCGGAACGAGGCTCGGACTTCTTGACGGTACCTTCGTCCGCGCGTAGCGTGAGCCAAAGGAAGCATCATTTCGCATCCGAAAGGAGACGACCATGACTGAATTCATGGACGTACATCACAACATGGCTGGGATCACCGCGGAGAGCCTCAGAGAAGCCCACGAAGCCGACATCGCCATCCAGGGCGAGGAGAACGTCTTCTTCAAGCAGGCGTGGGCCGATCCCGAGAACGGCATCGTCTACTGTCTCTCGGACGCCCCATCCTCCGACTCGGTCCAGCGCGTACACGAGCGCACGGGACACCCCGCCGACGAGATTCACGCGGTGCCGCTCTCCGTGTGACCGTCGAGACTCGACGAGTGCACGAAGAGAAGCCCCACGCCTCTCGCGAGGTGTGGGGCTTTTTGTGGCATCAAGCCGCAGGGCTTGCCTTGAGCGGCAGACGGCGGTCGCCGACTTCGCAGAAGTCATCGAAACACTGTTTCAATGTACTGGGTACATGCTGGATTCGCAGACGTCCGTGACCCTCTTGGAGACGAGTAAGGCCCGAGATCGCCTAGATCTCGGGCCTAGCCGGTGCACCCCCAGGGACTTGAACCCTGAACCCACTGATTAAGAGTCAGTTGCTCTGCCGATTGAGCTAGAGGTGCGTTTCCGGCCCGAGCGAACGAGCCGAACCGAGGGTCAACATTAGCATCACGAACACGGGGAAGGCCAATCGACGTCGTGCGCCTCCGTCCCCCCGCGACAACTAGTCTGAAGCTGTGACCGACATCGCCAAGCCTTCTCTCTCCGACGATCTCGGGCTCGCCCTCGACCTCGCCGACCTCGCCGACGCCATTTCCCTCGACCGCTTCCGGGCGAGCGATCTGCTCGTCTCGACCAAGCCGGACCGCACGCATGTGACGGATGCCGACCAGGCCGTCGAGCGCACCATCCGCCAACGCCTGGGCACGGCACGTCCCGCCGACGGCATCTACGGCGAAGAGTACGGCATCGAGGGAACGAACACCCGCCAGTGGATCATCGACCCGATCGACGGCACCGCGAACTTTCTGAGGGGAGTCCCCGTGTGGGCAACCCTCATCGCGCTCGGCGTCGACGGCGTTCCCGTGCTCGGGGTGGTGAGCGCGCCGGCTATGGGCAGACGCTGGTGGGCAGCCTCCGGCGCCGGAGCATGGCTCGCGGACGGCGGTCTCGCACCACGCCGCCTGCAGGTCTCGGCCGTGAGCGACCTCGCCGACGCCTCGATCAGCTTCAACAGCATCGCCCAATGGGACGAGGCCGGCTACCTCGACCGGCTCATCGCCCTCACCCGCGCCGTCTGGCGCGACCGCGCCTATGGAGACATGTGGTCGTACATGCTGCTCGCCGAGGGTCTCATCGACGTCGCCGGCGAGTTCGACGTCAAGCCCTACGATCTCGCGGCGCTCGTGCCGATCGTCGAAGAAGCCGGCGGGCGCTTCACCTCGGTGACGGGCGAGCCGGGGCCGTGGCACGGCAACGCTCTCGCGAGCAACAGCTTGCTGCACGACGCCGTGCTCGACGCCTTGCGCTGAACCGCCCGCGTCCGCGGTGCCCTCAGCGTGCCCGGTGGCTCTCCGCGATCACTATGACGAGCGCGGCGACCACAGGGTCTCCTGCTGATCTACGACCCGGCCGGAGAGGTCACAGGAAGCCTCGCGGGAGCCGCCAAGTAGCTCAGGGCCCGGCTAGGCTGATGGCTCATGCCGGTTCCCCGCACTCCTTCGCTCCAGCCCGTCGTCGACCGTCTCCGCGCGGCAGGCTGCGTCTTCGCGGAGGATGAGGCGGCGCTGCTCGCCGCGTCAGCCGGGACTCCGTCCAAGCTCGACGCACTGGTGGCCCGGCGTGTCGAGGGTGTCCCCCTCGAACATCTCCTCGGCTGGGCAGAGTTCGCCGGCCTGCGCATCGCCGTCGATCCTGGCGTCTTCGTGCCGCGGCGCCGCACCGAATTCCTCGTCGAGTGCGCGGTCGCGGCCGCACGCACGACCGACCCTGTCGTGCTCGACCTGTGCTGCGGCTCAGGGGCCGTTGGGGTCGCCATGATGAAGAAGCTGCCCGGTGCCGAGTTGTACGCGGTGGACCGTGATCCGGGCGCGGTGAGGTGCGCGCTGCGCAACCTCACCTCCGTCGGCGGCCAAGTATTCGAGGGCGACCTGTTCGACCCGCTGCCGACCACACTGCTGGGTCGCATCGACGTGATCGTCGCCAATGCCCCGTATGTTCCGACCGACATGATCGGGACGATGCCCCCCGAGGCGCGCCTGCACGAGGCGCGCATGGCGCTCGACGGTGGATCCGACGGCCTGGACGTGCATCGTCGGATCGTCGCCGCCGCGCCGCGGTGGCTGGCGCCCGGCGGCAGCCTCCTGATCGAGACGAGCGAGGAGCAGGCACCGCTCGCCCGGGAGTTCTTCGCCCGCAACGGCCTTCTCCTCGGTGTCGCCGATTCCGAAGAGCACGAGGCCACCGTCGTCATCGGGACCCGGCCGACGACGTTCAGCCCCCCTGGCTACCGGCCCCCTCCCCTCCCCCGCGAGACTGCGTGAATCGTCATATAGAGCACTCTTTTCGACGATTCACGCAGTCTCGCAGGGATTCAGAGCGGGTACGCGCCGGGATCTTGACCGCGAACATCGTCTCGTCGATGAGTGCTCCACGTGCTTCGATGATCGTGTTCATGCTGCTGACTTCTGTTCATTGATCGGTCGTTCCCACACGGCGACCGACGTTGCTCGCCGCCCAGCCCGTGTCGATCGTGCGCGCCGCGTCCACCGCGAGCGCTACGCCGTCGTCGAAGGGGCGCCGCCAGATCGCCAGCATGTCGGCAGCCGCGGCGTCGAGGGTCGAGCGCGAGAAGGCCTCGACACCCCACCTCCCCCCGTATCCGTCGTCCAGGGCCTGGCGCACGATGCCCCCGATGTCGACCGCGCCCGCCGAAAGCGCCCCTCGCCCCGATTGGCCGAGCTCGAGGTAGCCGAGCCTGGGCAAGGCGGTGCGGATGGCTACAGAGGCATCGGTCTCCTCTACGGCCATGTGAAAGGTGTCGAGGTGGATCCAGAGGTGTTCGGAGCCGCTGGCGGAGACGTATTCCATCGCTTGCGCAGCGGTGTTCACGACGGACGTCTCGTAGCGGTTCAGCACCTCGAAGGTCATGAGAACCCCGCGATCGTGAGACTCGTCGGCAACGCGTCCTACCTCAGCAGCCGACCTCTCGAACGCCGCGCCATCGGTCAGGCCCGCAGGATGGCCGAAAACGCCGTAGGGCACCCCGTTCATCTGATCCGCGCCGAGCGCGACGGTGAGATCGAGTGCACGACGGAGCAGGGCGGCCCCGGCTGCGCGCACGTCTCCGCTCGGCGAGGAGACATCGGCGTCCGGAGCCTGCCCTGCGATGGTGATCGGAGTCAGCCCACGGACCCTGAACAGCTCACGCAGTGCCGCAGCATCGATGGCATCCGGATTCAGCGGCGGCAGCACGACTCGTCGATAGCCCGCGGCGGCGATGGTGTCCAGTGCGGCAGGAAGCCGCGCGGACGACACCCCAGGGGCGAGGACATTCAGGTGGCAGGCCACATCCAGATCGGCGTCCATTGTTCGCCCC
This sequence comes from Luethyella okanaganae, assembly GCF_042660285.1. Taxonomy (NCBI): domain Bacteria; kingdom Bacillati; phylum Actinomycetota; class Actinomycetes; order Micrococcales; family Microbacteriaceae; genus Luethyella; species Luethyella okanaganae. The sequence continues at coordinate 720,512 of NZ_JBHSTP010000001.1, read as the reverse complement.
TCAGAAGGTCGGCAGGTCGAATCGCTGCTTGAAGCTGGAGTACCCGTCGTCGACGTGCACGACGGTTCCATTGATCGCGTTGGACTCGTCGGAGGCGAGGAAAGCCACGACATCGGCGATCTCCTCGGGCTCGGTCATGACGCCGCGCAGTTGCTCCGATGCGAACGTCCGTCTCAGCTCCTCGCTGAACTGGTTGATGATCGGCGTGCCCACCCGGCCGGGAGTGATCGCGACCGCACGCACGCCGAACTCGGCGAGCTCGTACGCAGCCGAGCGGGTGAACGAGATCACGGCCGCCTTGGCGGCGCTGTACGAGAAGGCGAGCTCCGCCGCCTGCTCGCCGTAGATCGAGGAGGTGCTGATGATGACACCACCGGTGCCCTGATCGCGGAACTGCCGCCCCGCGGCGAGGATGCCATGGTAGACGCCGTCCTGATCGATACGGATCATCGGGGCATAGTCGACCTCGGGGTCGTGGTCGAGCAACGGCTTGCCACCTGCTATGCCCGCGTTGTTGAACATGACGTCGAGCTTGCCGAACACTTCGACGGCGCGCGCAACGGCGGCCTCGACGTCCGCGAAGCTCGAGACGTCGACCTGGGCAGCGGCGGCGGCGCCGTCGAAGCCTGCCGCCGTCACCTCGGCGACGACATCCTCGGCCCGTCTCAGGTCGATGTCGGCGACCAGCACTCGTGCGCCCTCGCGCACGAACTTGTGCACCGTTGCACGGCCGATTCCACTGGCTCCGCCGGTGATGATGGCGACTTTGTCTTCCAAACGCATGTGCTTACTCTCTCCAAAGGTGCGGTGATGGGCGAAGATGAGCCCGTGGGGCTGGGCGATCGCCCAGCCCCACGGGTGTCGGACCCGATTACTTCAACTTGTCCGACGGGGTGATGGTCGCCGCATTCGACGCATCGACGAGAGTCGTATCGACGGCCTCGAACTTCGTCTTCGGTAGCGTGCCGTCCTTGTGGAAGGCGGTCATGTGCCCGACCAGGGAGTCGAGGATACTGGGCCACGGCTGCTCGACCGTCGCGAGAAAGTTGCCGCCGGCTTCGATCTGGGCGATCGCCTCGCTCGTCGCGTCGACGCCCGTCACCTTCGCGCTCGAACCCGCCTCGGTGAGGGCTTTCGCCGCACCGAGTGCCGCGTCATCCCAGCCGACCCACACCGCGTCGAGCCCGTTCGGGTGAGCCGTGAGATAGTCGGCGACGAGGGCGAGCGCCTCGGTGCGACCCGTCGCAGGAGACTTGACCTTCTGGATGTCACCCCCGGCGATCGTGGCGCCGGCGGCGGTGAACGCCTTCTCCGCCAGGCTGGCACGCTCGCGAATGCCCGGGTGCGGGTCGTGGCCGATCACCATGACGCTCTTGCCCTTGAGCCCGCCGACCGCCTTGTCGAGGGCGTTGACGGTGCTGTCGGCGATCTGTTGCTGGTTGGCCGTGATGTTGATGGCGAATGCGTCGCTCTCCTTGGTCGCACTGTCCATCGCGAAGATGGGGATGTCCGCGTCCTTGGCTGCTGTGACGATAGAACCGATCGACGCGACGTCGGTGTAGCCATCGAGGATGGCGTCGGCACCCTGGCCGATGGCGCTCTCGACGGCCGGGTTCATCTTCTGGAAGTCGAAGTCACCCTGGATCATTGTCAGATCCCAGCCGAGCTCGTCGGCCTTCTGCGTGACGGCCTTGACCCACCAGGCGCCGACCGGGGTCTGGTTGCCGGAGGTGAAGGCGATGACCTTGAATGGTTTGGCGGCATCGCCGCCTCCGCCGGAACCCGAGCAGCCTGCCAGGGACAGTGCCGCCGTCACGGCGATGGCCGCGAAGACGGTGAACTTGGTACGCATATGTCTACTCCTTTGTCGCTGTTGCGTTTGTTTCTCTTGGTGCCGCGCAGGACGAGAGTCCGCTCGGTGGCTTACTGAGGCGGTGCTGCTACCTCTCCCGCGTCTTCAGGGACGAGAGGGTCACGGCCGCGATGATGATCAAGCCCGTGACGACCTGCTGCACATAGGCGTTCACGCCGAGGATGTTCAGGCCGTTGCTCATGACGCCGATGATCGCGACGCCAACCATGGTCCCGCCGAGATTGGCGACGCCAGACTTGATGACGGTCATCCCGAGGAACACGGCGGCAACCGAGAACATCATGTTGTCGCCGCCCTGGACCGCACTCGCGCTGCCCAGCCGGGCGGCCAGCAGGATGCCGCCGATCGCCGAGACCAGCCCCGCGATGGTGAAGGCGAGCAGTCGGGCGCGCCGGACGTTGACCCCAGAGAGCCGGGACACCTCCACACTCCCGCCGATCGCGTGCCACTGGCGGCCGACCGTGGTGAACCGCAGGGCCGCCCACAGGATGATCGAGATGACGATCGCGATATATACGGGCAGCGGAATGTTGAACAGCCTCCCCTGGCCGAGGTTGTTGAATTCGGCCGGGAGGTCGAAGAGCGTCGTCCCCGCAGTCACGAGGTAGGCGACGCCGATCACGGACGTCATCGTCGCCAAGGTCGCCACGAACGCCGACAGATTCACGTACGCGATGAGAAGGCCGTTGACGAGCCCGACGAGCAGCCCGACCCCTAGGGCGACGAGGATCGCTGGGACGATCGGCACCCCGGTCAGCATCAGTGACGCGGCGACGGCTCCGGCGAGGCTCGAGGTCGCGCCGACCGACAGATCGAAGTCGCCGACCACCATGACGACCGTCTGGGCACCGGCGATAATCGCCAGAATGGAGACCTGGAACAGGATGTTCTTTACATTCACGAAGGTGAGGAACACGTCAGGGCGCATCGCGAAGAAGAAGACGATGAGAGCGACGAGGGCGACGACGGTGCCGCCGTGCAGGAGCAGTCTCCCGACCGACCTGGCCGGGGCTGCGACGGTGAAGGTTCTGGTCATTTCAATCTGTCTTTCCATAGCAGTAGGAGAGGAGGAGCTCGTCGTCGGCGCCCTCTGCAGCGACCTCGCCCGAGACCTCGCCCTCGTGCATAATGAGGATCCGGTCGCTCATGCCGATCAGTTCCGGAAGCTCGGAGCTGACGGCGATCACCGCCGTTCCCTCGGCGGCGAGCTGACGGATCAGGCGGTAGATCTCCGCCTTCGTGCCGACATCGATACCGCGGGTCGGCTCATCCATGAGCAGGACCTTGGGCTTGCGCGCCAGCATCTTGGCCAAAACGACCTTCTGCTGGTTGCCGCCCGAGAGCTCGCCGACGTGCTGACGCGGACCACGGGCCTTGATCTGCAGATCCGTCATCCCGCGCTTGGCCATTTCGACGATCTGTGCGCCCCGCACCCAGCCGAGGGCGCTCACCTCCGGGATGTTCGCCAGGGCGATGTTGTCCTGGATCGACGCGCGGAGGATCACACCCTGGCTCCGGCGTTCCTCGGGGACGAGCGCGATACCCGCGTCGAGCGCGCGGCCGACCCCCGGGGAGCTCGGGAGTGTGGCTCCGCCCACGACGATCTCGCCGGATCTGTGCTTCTGCGAGCCGGAGAGGATGCGGAGCAGCTCGCTGCGTCCCGAACCCGCGAGACCCCCGATGCCGAGGACCTCACCGGCGTGGGCGGTGAAGGAGATGTTCTTCACTCGGCGACCCTGGAGATTCGTGACCGTGATCGCGACCGTGGTCGTCGCCGTTCCACGCTCCGGATACAGGTCACCGGCCGAGCGGCCCACCATCGTGGAGATGACCTCGTCGATGGTGGAGTCTGCGACGTCCTTCGTGACGATCGTCTCCCCGTTGCGCATGATGGTGAGGCGGTCGCACAGCTCGAAGACCTCCTCGAGCCGATGCGAGACGTAGACGATCGCGACTCCCTCGTCTCGGAGCGACCTCAGCACCGCGAAGAGGTCGCGAATCTCGTGGTCGGTCAACGAGGCCGTCGGCTCGTCCAGGATCAGCACCCGCGCGTCGGTGGCGAGCGCCCGCGCGAGCGCGACCATCGTCTGCTGCACCGGCGAGAGGGAGCCGGCGAGTCGGCGCAACGGGATCTTCTGGTTGAGGCGGTCGAGCTGCTGCCTGGCGCGTCGGCGCAGGGACGCCTGGTCCACGATGCCGGCACGGCTCGGCAGCTGCTCACCGAGGAGGATGTTCTCCGCGACGCTGATCGTCGGCACGATCGACAGCTCCTGGTAGAGCGCGACGATGCCCGCCCGGTGCGCGACGCGCACATTGGCGAACTCGACCAGCTCGCCACCGCGGAGGATCTGGCCGCCGTCCGGAGAGTAGATCCCGGTGACGATCTTGATCAGCGTCGACTTGCCGGCACCATTCTCGCCGAGCAGCGCGTGGATCTCGCCCGGTCGCACCGAGAGCCGCGCGCCGCTGAGGGCGTGCACGCCGTCGAAGCGCTTGACGATGTCGACCGCCTCGAGCGCCGGAGTGAGGTCCTGCACGCGCGGCTCCTCCCGCGTGAGCGTCATGACCGCACCGCAGCATCGTCGAGGTTGTTGCAGCGGATGACGACCTTGGGGTATGCGCCGCTGACATGCATGGCGAAGGCCTCTGCGGCATCCTCCAGCTCGAACACCGACAGGGTGAGCTCGTCGACGTCGAGGTGGGGCAGGATCTGCAACGCACGCGGGAACGCGTACGGCGAGACGAAGACCCCGGTGAGCGTGAGCTCCTTGAGGTAGAGGTAGTCCGAGAGGTTGAGGGGCATCTCGAAGTCATGCGGGTACATCGCCCCGTAGACGACGGTCGCTCCCTTGGCGGCGATGTCGAGCAGGCCGCGCACGGCGCGGGTCGATCCGGAGGCGTCGATCACGACATCGAACCCTGCGCCGTCGGTGATCTCATCCGCGCGCCGGTACTGGTCCTCTGCGATCGGATCGATCACGGCATCGGCACCGTGCCGAAGCGCCATCTCGCGGCGTTCCGCGATCGGCTCGATGAGGGTGAGCGAGGTCGCGCCGTTCATCTTCAGCACTTGCAGAGCCAACTGGCCGATCGGACCGCCCCCGCAGACGACCACCCGGTCACCGACCTTGATGGCGGTCTTGTCGGCGATCCGCACGGCGACGGACGTCGGCTCGAGCAGGCAGCCCTTCAGCAAGGACACACCGTCGGGCAGCTTATAGACCTGAGACTCGTGCCAGGTGACCGTCTCGGCCATGCCGGGACGGTTGTAGTCCTGGATGTGCTCACAAAACTGCTGCTTCCCGGTCCGGCAGGGCGTGCACGTGCCACAGAATCGCAGGAAGTTGCCCGCGACGCGATCGCCGATCCGCAAGCCGTTGCGATACGCATTCTCGCCGAGCGCCTCGACGACACCCGAGAGCTCATGACCGAGCCCGATCGGAACCTCTGTGCCGAAGAATCCTTCGGCCAGGTGCGGGTCCGAGCCGCAGATCGCGGAGTAGGCAACCCGGATCCGGACGTCCTCGGCTCCGAGTGTCGGCTCCGGAAAGTCGACAAGGCCGATGCGACCACGGGTCTGCTCGTCGGGATCGCGAAGGCTCCCGATCTTGGTGACAGCTACTGTTCTCATTCGTCTCTCCATTGAGCGCATGACAGGTGGGGCGGGTCAGGGCCGCGCCGCGATGACGCGCCGTGCGGCCGCGATCGTCGCCTCGAGCCCGTAGCCGTGCTTGTCGCGCAGCTCCTCGTCGTTCCCGAAGCCCGCGTACAGCTGCGGGATTCCGAGGCGATCGAAGGCGTTGAGGTGGATGTTGCGGTCGGCGACGACATCCGCGACCCGCGACGCAAGACCGCCGTAGGCGAGGTGATCCTCGAGGACGACGAACCTGCCGTCGGTCTCGGCGGCGCACCGCACGACGAGCTCCTCGTCGATCGGCTTGAGCGTGAACATGTCGACGACGCGCACCGAGTGACCGTCCTTCGCGAGTTCGTCGGCGGCATCCAGCGCCTGGGCGACGACCGTGCCGTGGGTGAAGATCGTGGCATCGGCTCCTTCACGGGCGATGATGCCCTTGCCGATACGGATGTCGTGCTGACCCTGCTCGTAGAGCACCTTGTCCTTCTTGCCGACGGCGAGACGGATGTAGATCGGGCCCTGCATCGTCATCGACTGGCGGATGATCTCCCCCACCATCAGCGGGTCGCCGATGGAGGTGACGGTCATGTTCGTCAGAGCGCACATGAGCGCCAGGTCCTCGACCGCATAGTGGGTCGAGCCGCCGTTGCCGACGAGGCCACCATGCGTGCCGATGATCTTCACCGGCAGATTGGGATAGCAGATGTCGCTGCGGACCTGTTCGAGCGCACGCATGCTCAGGAAGGGGAGCATGCCGGAGACGACGGGGATGTTGCCGTCGTAGGCGAGGCCGGCGGCGATGCCGACGCAGGCCTGCTCGGCGAGTCCCACATCGACGAAGCGCTCGGGATACTTGTCGCGGAACTCGACGAGCGTCGCGCCGATGTCGGGGGTGAGCACCCAGAGATTGCCGTGGTCCTCGCCGAGCTCGGCCAGCGTGGTGCCGATGACGGACCGAGCCGAGAGCATCTCGCCGAAGGTGAAGGTAACGGGCATCAGACGGACTCCTTCTCACGCGAGGCTTCGAGCGCGGCCATGGCGCGCTCCAGGTCGGCGGCGCCGAGCGAGCCGGCATGCCAGGCGAGGTTGCGCTCCATGAAGTCGACGCCCTTGCCCTTGACCGTCTCGCAGATGACGATGGTCGGACGGTTGCTGTCGGGTGCGGGCAGCGCGTCGACCGCGGCGACCAACTGAGCCATGTCGTGTCCATCGATGTTCACGACGTTCCAGCCGAATGCCGCCCACTTGTCGGGGTACGGCTCGAAGACGACCCGTTCCTCCGCGAAACTCGTCATCAGCTGACGATTACGGTCGACGAAGGCGACCAGGTTGCCGAGCTCGTTGCTTCGGGCGGCCATCGCCGCCTCCCACACCGATCCCTCGCCGGTCTCTCCATCGCCGAGCAAGCAGAACACCCGGTGAGACTCACCGCGGCCGCGGGCGCTGAGCGCCATCCCGACCGCCAGTGGGAGGCCGTGTCCGAGCGATCCCGTCGAGCACTCCACTCCGGGCAGCTGCACCTTGCACGGGTGCATTCCGTATGCGGAGTCGAGCTGGCCGTAGGTCTCGACGATCCCCTCGTAGGGGAAGAACCCTCGCATGGCCATCGCGATGTACATGCAGACCGCGGCGTGGCCCTTGCTCAACACGAAACGATCCCTGGCTGGGTTGGCGATGTCGGCGGGATCGACATTGAGCCCGTAATGGTAGAGCACCGTGAAGATGTCGGCGGCGGACAGGTCGCCGCCGATGTGCACGGCCCCCTCGTAGGTGCCGCACAGGTGCAGCAGCTTCGACCTCAGCTCGAAAGCGAGGTCTTCCAGTTCCTCGACAGTGTGCGGGTTCTCACCCGCTTGCAGGCTCATTTGGCCCATCTCATGCCTCCTCATTGAATGACACGGATGCCGATCTGCCGCCTTATCGTGGCGTCCTCATCGACTCACTCGCGGTCGGGGAACCGGCGATCCCGGCTCCGACGTAGCGACAGTAACACACTGATGTTTACAAGTAAACAAGAAGTTTTCCAAACGTGTTTACGGTAGCGTGGAGGGGTATCCCGATGAGGCGCGATCCCGGATCGTGCCGTCTGACGCGGAGTCCGAGGGACGAGGAAGTCAATGCGAGTCGTGACTGACGCGACCTCCGTGCCCCGTATCACGGCGAGAGCCGACGAGGGCCCGGCTGCTCTCTGAGACACTTTCCTCACAACGAATCGGGGTAGTCCGGACTTCACGCGCCAGAGGGGGACCATGTCTAGCGACAGAGAGCTGAGGGCGCGTTCGCTCACGTTGTCCGAGGCCGTCACGGATCCGTTGATCGACACGATCGACCCGGACAACTTCACCCCCAGACTTCTCGCGCTGCTCTCCAACACGCTCGTGTGGCGGGAGTCCCATGAGCTGCGCCGACGCTTCCGGCTCGGCACGAACGACTGGCGGGTCATCTCGGCACTCGCCATCCGCCCTGGCGCATCTGCGACGGAGGTGTCGGACTTCCTCGGGCTCAACAAGGCGGTCGTCTCGAAGAGTGTCAACACTCTGCTCAGGCGCGATCTCGTGCTCCTGGTCGACGGACCACGCGGCTCGCGACCCATGTACCTCACCCGCACGGGTGCAGAGATGCACGACGCCATGCTGCCGATCTCGCTGCGCGGACAGGAGATCATCCTGGCCGACCTCTCCGAGGACGACGTCGACCGACTCAACCGCCTGCTGCGCCGCATGCTCGAGAAGACCCGCGAACTGCAGACGCTCGAGAACGAAGCACTCGCCGCGGCCGAGAACGCTCCGCTGCCGGGCTGAGGATGCCCGGGCGTAGCCGGGACTCACCCGACGTGGCTTGCGCACGTCCTCCCGGGCGGTCACCAGCCTCGTCACGGTCTCCGGAAGGCCCTCAACGACATCCCATGAGCCAGCAAGCGAGAGGGCGAGCTGCCGCTGGCGCAGCCCTGTGAATCCGAACGCAAGAGAAAGCGGAATAGACCAATTGCCGCCACCTACTGGCGTCAATGCCCCATGTGGTGTCGGGCTTTCCTGATGGTGTCGATCCAGGATGTGGCGCCGAGCTTCAGATACATGTTGGTCGTGTGGCGCTTGACCGTGCCTTCAGCGATAACCAGCCTGAGGCCGATTTCACGGTCGTTGTGCAAGAAGAGCTGGTGGTCCGCAACCAGTACTGAGATGCGATGCACAGTCGGGCCTACGCGAAATCCCGTTGTCGCGGAATCACGAGTCGCACGGATGTGCTGCGCCCAATCACCGACTCGAACGTCAGCTCTCCTCCGATAACCTCGGCTTTCTCGGTCGCCGAGACCATGCCCATCACGCCCAAACGGATGCTATCCCGCGAAAAGCCGATCCCGTCATCATCGACCTGAACGCTTAGGCTCCGGTCTGACCGCTCGAGGTTGACCTCGATCGCCGTTGCCTCTCTCGTAGCCCCTATCAGACGAGGAGCACGCGCGAAGCCGCGCGGGTGCTGAGGAACAATGCCGTGGTCCAGCTGAACATGAGCAGCGTCGCGATCGCCAGGCGAAGACTCGGCGTCCCGACGGGGAGGAAGAACAACACGAAAGTGACGACTCCGACACATACTGATACGACGATCCATGCCCACTTGCCCTGATGCGTGAATCGCCTGACAAAGACGAAACAGGCGATCGACAGGCAGATGAAGGCAACCATCGACGACAGGTTGTGGGCGTACATGTGCCAGGTGTAGTCGGATTGGGTCAGGGCCGGAGACCCGGGAGGCGCGCCGTCTCCTGGGTCGACGTCGAAGATGCCGGAGCCGACGAGACCCACCCCGAAGACGCCGATCAGGAGTGGCCCGAATGCGCCGCTCGGGCGGCCACGGAGGGTGCGCCGTAGACCGATCGCGCCGGCAAGGGTGAGCAACCCACCGCCGAGGAAGGCGGTCTTGTTCATCCACCAAGTCTCGCCGACGCTCAGCACGCTCAGCGGGAACTTCACGATGTCGAACCAGGGGACGACCGCCATCTGGATCAGGACGAGCACAACGAACAGCGGCCCGCCGAACGACCCAAGCACAAGGAGCTTGCTACCACCACCCCCTCCCGACTCGACAACCCCCGGCTTCTTCACCATATCCTGGCCCTGTGCCTGTGCCTGTGCCTGTGACATGCGATCGCTCCGCTCTATAAAGAACTTATTAGTTATATAACTAATAAGTTACTATTAGACGATCACACGCGCACTGTCAACCATCGAGAGACCTCCTTGCCCGGCAGGCCAGATCCACCTCGCAGGCGGGTTGACCGAGGCCGACATGATGCTATTGTGTAACCGATAATTTCTACAACCGATTGGTTATGAATGGGGATTCGTTTGAGTTCCGCGTTTTCCTGCCAGCAGCATCCACCTTCCAAGCATTCAGGCGCCTGGAGGAACGACAACGCGAACGCCGCCGAACGAGCCGCGTCACTCTGGCGGAGAACTCGAGAGAGTCATCCCCACGCCGCGATACGAATGACGCTGCATCAGGGTTCATTCGCCGAAGTAGCCCGAAAAATCACAACCGAAGGCTGGGCCGAGTCCTTTTTCTAAGCTCGACAACATCCTCGGACACACCGGAAAGGAAAGATGAATGTCATTCCAGGCATATCTCGACACGATCGAAGACAAGACCGGCCTCACGCCTCGCCAACTGACAGAGATCGCCAAACAAAAGGGTTTCGACGACCCGGCCGTGAAGGCTGGCACCATCCTCGAATGGCTCAAAGAGGACTACGGGCTCGGCCGCGGCCACGGCATGGCACTCATCCACGTCATCAAGAACGGCCCGCAGATCGACGCGAAACACGTTGGAACCACCGGATCGCACCGCGACGAATCAGACATGCTCTGGCTCGACGGCAAAGACTCGAATCCGAACACAAGCAACTGACAAGCGGTGGCCGCTCCCGTCGCGGGCGGCAACGGGCGTTCAGCCAAGTTGCTCGGCCAGTGCGATGATGATGCCCCCGGGCCTCGAGACAGCAGAGCCGGTAGCGGTCCTCGTATCGCGTGACCTCGCCGACGAGTTCGGCACATGGGCACGAACACGGCCGGTCTCGACCTGACCGTCTGATCACTGGGCGAACGTGCTCACCAGTAATATGGGTGCCGATGACAGACAAGCCATACAAGGGGACGGGATACTGGGCCACCCAGATCGGGGTCTCCGCGCTCATAGCCGCCCTCAGCCTCGGCGGCGGCGTCTTCGTCCTCGCCGGCGACACGGAGAAAAAGGGCGAAGGGGTGATGATGATGCTGGTCGGCATCGCCTTCCTCCTCACCGTGATCTGGCTGGTCAAGAGGGTCATGAGCAGCACGAAAGAACAACGCGCAGTCTATGCGTGGGCGATCATGCAGCATCACTCCCGCAACGTCTACGATGGGCGACCGATCGACGTCCCTGGTTCCGCTGCCAACGACATCGAGACCATGAGCATCGCGGCGAAGGCGAGGGACGGACGGCTCTCGCTCGCCGAGGTCCAACGCCTTCAGGCTCTGCGGCCCGAGGTCCCGTATCCCGGACGGCTCCCCGACCCCGCACAAGCTGGAACTCTCTCGCGGCGCGAACTGGATTGAGCCGGCAGGCGCTCAGCAAGCGAGCTCCCGGCACCAACAGTTCGCGATAGCACCAGCGCCAAGCCCCTCGACGAGTGGTACGACATTTGGTACCACTTGGAAAAATGATGGCGATCACAGCAAGCGAAGCGCGGAGCGACCTGTTCGGGCTCATCGAGCGCGTCAACCTGGACCAGACCGAGGTCGAGATCACCTCCAAGCGCGGCTCGGCCGTGCTGATGTCCAAGGACGAGTACGACTCACTACTGGAGACGAGCTACCTGCTCCGCTCGCCCAAGAACGCCCGCCGCCTGATCGACGCTATTGAGAGAGCACGCGCCGGCAACGTCACGGAGCATGACCTCGACCAGTGAGTGACAGAAAGCTCGCGTGGACGGCCGGCGGCTGGGAAGACTACCTCTACTGGCAGGGCCAAGACCAGCGCACACTCAAACGCATCAACTTCCTGATCGAGGACATCCTTCGCGACGACCCATTTGACGGGGTCGGCAAGCCCGAACCACTGAGACATGCATTGGCCGGAGCGTGGTCGCGCCGCATCGACGAAGCCAATCGACTCGTGTGCCTCGTCGATGACGCCTATGTGATCATCCTGCAGGCCCGGTACCACTACTGAACCTGTGATGTATCAGGACATCTCTGACAGTCCCTTGGTCTTGCGCGGGCCACGGATATTCGGCTAGGAGGTCGCCCTGGGCGTCGAAAAACAGGGCAAGCGTCATGACCACACAGCGGTGAAGGAATTCCACCGGTCTCAAGCAACGTGTGACAGCGACCGAATGGTGGAGATGGGGGGAATTGAACCCCCGTCCACTGCTGTAATTCTGCGCCTTCTACGGGTGTAGCCCACATAGACGTTCTACTCGGCCCCAAACTTTGCCGTGAGCACCTAGCTTGACAGGCCCAGCCCGAGTGCAAGTCCCGCGTGGCGCTCAGACATCACCACACAGCAAGCTCTCTCAATGACGCCAGGCTCCGGGGCGAGAGCAGACCCGGTCTGACGGACTATCGGCTCTGCCTAGGCGGCGAGAGCGAAGTCAGTGCGCTTTGAATTGGCACTTATTGTTTTGCAGAGGTCGTTAACGAGATAACCCTGCATCCTCGACCCGCTTCTCGCAGTTTTGCAGGCAATGTCGAAACCGATCATCCCCATGCGCACTGGCCGGGCACGGATGCCCCGCCGAAGTGGGTCGCTGTCACACGCTGTTGAGTTGTCAGTGCCGCATCGGCGACTGGACGTCGGATCGATGCGGCCTTACAGTCTAGAACAGAAACCTCCTCAGCGCTATTTCATCGCGCTTACCCAGACGGCGCGATCCGGACGCCCTGCGATGGGAACTCGGTCGAATGACCGGGACCTCAGACGGCTTCCAGCCCGGTTCAGCCCGGTTCGACGAGCACATGGTGCAAGGTCGCGAGTTCGGCGAGCGTGAGGCCGCCGTCGAGCAGGTACTGCCGCACGGAGCCATGCTTGCGCTCGACGATGTCGAGTGTGGCCTCGAGCACTGCCGGCGGGCTTCCGCCCATGAGCACGCGTAGTTCGGGGGTGTCAGGCACACCGTAGCTCGCGACCATGGACACCATGCCCTCGAGCCACGCCCCACCCAGATTGGCCTGGGACAGCGCGTAGTCCTCGATGACGACGGCACGGTCCACGCCGACCGCGAGCAGGGCGAGCGCCACGACGATGCCGGTGCGGTCCTTGCCCGCCGTGCAGTGCACGAGCACGCCGTCGCTCCCCGTTGCGGCGATCTCGCGAAGCACGCCGATCACAACGTTCGCATGCTGATCGACGATGCGCGCATAGAGCGCCCCGAGGGTGATTCCCACGGCTCCCTGCGAGGCGCCCGAGCCTTCGAACACGGGAAATCGCACGACCTCGACGTCGAGACCGTCGAGGTCGTCGGGCATGACGGATGCCTCGAAGTCGTCGCGCAGATCGATGACGACACGCACGCCGAGCTTCGCGAGCTCCGCACGCCCGGCAGCACCGAGTTCGTGCAGCCCGTCGGAGCGGAACAGCTTGCCGCGTCGCACGAGCCCGCCGTCGGCCCGGTAGCCGCCAGGATCGCGGAAGTTGTAGGTTCCGGGAACCGGGATCCGGCGCGTCGTATCCATCGCGCTATTCCCCCAGGTTCTTGCGGCTCGACATGGCACGGTCCGCCTCGCGCTTGTCCTGCCTCTCCCGCAGCGCCTGGCGCTTGTCGTATTCGCGCTTGCCTTTGGCGACCGCTATCTCGACCTTCGCACGACCATCGCTGAAGTAGATCGACAGCGGAATGAGAGTGTACCCGCCCTCTTTGGTCTTGTGACTGATCTTGACGATCTCGCTCTTGTGCAGCAGAAGCTTGCGTTTGCGACGCGGCGGGTGGTTCGTCCATGTGCCACCGACATACTCGGGGATGTGCACCGCGTCGAGCCAGGCTTCGCCGCCCTCGATGAAGGCGTAGCCGTCCACCAGGCTCGCCCGACCTGCCCGCAACGACTTCACCTCTGTTCCGCTGAGGACCATCCCGGCCTCATAGGTGTCTTCGATGGTGTAGTCGTGGCGCGCTTTGCGATTGGTGGCCACGACTTTCTGGCCACGTTCTCTGGGCACGACGAAACTCCTTCACCATGTTGCCCCCGGCCGAGTGCCGGGCAGCCGTTCAGTCTAACGGATACTCCGAGGATGGCCGATCACGAGCGCCGGCGGCATCCGGTCTCAGACCTTCAGATACCTGGTGATGGCGAAGTTCGCGGAGAATGCGGCGAGCACCGCCCCGAGCACGATCAGGATCGGCACGACCACAAAGGCGTCGGCCTGACCGACGAAGCTCGTGAACTGCAGCCTGTCTGCAAGGTAGCCATCAATGAAGAACGCGACGATCGCCCAGATCGCACCACCGGCCAGGATCGATCCGAGCAGCGCGGCGAAGACCCCCTCGAGAATGAACGGCGTCTGGATGAATCGGTTCGACGCCCCGACGAGACGCATGATGCCGAGCTCGCGCCGCCGCGAGAACGCCGAGAGCCGAATCGTGGTGGCGATGAGCAGCACGGCTGCGACGAGCATGAGGATGGCGATGCCGATCGCCGTGTAACTGGCCGCGTTCAGCACCGAGAAGATCTGGTCCAGATAGCTGCGTTGGTCGGTTACGGCCTCGACGCCCGCGATGCCGCGCAGACTCTCGACGAGCACGTCGGCGTTCGACGGATCCTTGAGGTTCACCCAGAAGGTCTGGTTGAGCTGGTCGGGGGTGACGTACTCCGACACCGGGTTGTCTTTGAACTGCTGCTGAAAGTTCTCGAACGCCTGCTTGTGGGTCTCGAAGTAGTACTTATCGATGAACGGCGAGAGCACGGCCGAGTCGAGTTGTGTCTGCACGGCGTCGATCTGCTCCTGCGTCGCCTCGCCGGCCGAGCAGCTCTCCCCCGGCGAGATGCTCGTGCACATGTAGACCGCGACCTGGGCACGGTCGTACCAGTAGTTCTTCATCTGCGCGATCTGCATCTGCATGAGGATCGCGGCGCCGACGAAGGTGAGTGAGATGAAGGTTACGAGTACGACGGAGACCACCATCGAGGCGTTTCGCCGCAGGCCGTTCGCCGCTTCGGAGAGCACGAGGCCGATTCTCATTTGGTCGGCCCCACTTCCTGCTCGCCGGTCTCGTGCGGGTTCTCGCCGGGTGCACGCAAGCCGAGCTTCTCGGCCAGCGTGAGCTGCTCGGGCATGTCGTGCTTCGTCGCAGGCAGCACCGGGCGCGTCATGGTCGTCGGGGGTTGTTCAACCGGTGTCGCCTGCGTCGCGGCGGCGGTGACCGCTGCGGCGGCATCCGTCACCTCGTCGGAGACCTCGGGCTCGATGTAGAGCGGTTGGGCGTGTTGCATGACCTCGACGGGCACCTTCGGCGCGGCCGCAGCGGGTCTCGAGGTCGGCACGGAATCGGCTGAAGGGCCGGAAGAAGCGGTGATCGTCGGCACCGCGGAGGTCGCGCCGTAGCCGCCCCGCCGCTCGTCGCGCACGATCTGCCCCGCGGAGAGCTCGATGACACGGCGCTGCATCTGGTCGACGATGCCGGCTTCGTGCGTGGCCATCAACACCGTGGTGCCGCCGGCGTTGATGCGATCCAGCAACGTCATGATGCCGGCGCTCGTCGTGGGGTCGAGATTGCCCGTCGGCTCGTCGGCGAGCAGGATCTGCGGCTTGTTGACGATGGCGCGCGCGATGGCGACGCGCTGCTGCTCACCGCCGGAGAGCTCGTGTGGAAGACGCTGCGCCTTGCCATCGAGGCCCACCATCTTGAGCGTGTCCGGGACGGCCTCCTGGATGAAGCCGCGGGACTTTCCGATCACCTGCAGAGTGAACGCCACATTGTCGTAGACCGTCTTGTTCGGCAGCAGACGGAAGTCCTGGAAGACGACACCGAGATTGCGACGGAAATAGGGGACCTTGCGGTTCGAGATGGATCCGAGGTCCTGTCCAAGCACGTGGATGCTGCCCTTGCTCGGCTTCTCCTCCTTGAGCACGAGCCGCAGGCAGCTCGACTTTCCCGAACCTGAGGCTCCGACGAGGAAGACGAACTCTCCCCGCAGGATCTCGAGGTCGATGGAGTTCAGTGCCGGCCGATTGGTCCCGGGATACTGTTTGGTGACGTGGTCGAAGCGGATCATGACTCTCCGAGCTTAAGCAGCCCGACCCGGATTCGGGTCAACGACTCACCTATGGCGACCCTCCAACCCGCGAATGCCCGCTCGAGAACGTCCATGGCGGAGAAGAAGCCGGATACCGACCGTCGCAACATCGTGACCACTCAGACCTAGCCGGCGACCCGTTGCTTGCGCCAGCGGATGCCGGCCGCGATGAAGCCGTCGAGATCGCCGTCGAACACGTTGGAAGGGTTGTTCACCTCGAACTCTGTGCGCAGATCTTTCACCATCTGATACGGCGCAAGCACGTAGCTGCGCATCTGGTCGCCCCAGCTGGCAGTGATGGTGCCAGCGAGCTCCTTCTTCTGGGCCGCTTCCTGCTCACGCTGCAGCAGCAGCAGGCGCGACTGGAGCACACGCATGGCCGCCGCACGGTTCTGAATCTGGCTCTTCTCGTTCTGCATCGACACGACCGTTCCCGTCGGGAGGTGGGTGATGCGCACGGCCGAGTCTGTGGTGTTGACCGACTGCCCGCCCGGGCCGCTCGAGCGGAACACGTCGACACGGATGTCGTTCTCGGGGATGTCGATCGACTCGGTCTCCTCGATGAGCGGGATGACCTCGACCGCGGCGAAGCTCGTCTGGCGCTTGCCTGCCGCCCCGAAAGGCGACATCCGCACGAGACGGTGGGTCCCGGCCTCGACGCTCAGCGTGCCGAAGGCGTACGGCGCGTCGATCTCGAACGTCGCCGATTTGATGCCAGCCTCCTCAGCGTAGCTCGTGTCCATCACGGTCACCGAGTACTTGTGCTTCTCGGCCCAACGCAGGTACATGCGCATGAGCATCTCGGCGAAGTCGGCGGCGTCGACGCCGCCTGCGCCGGCGCGAATCGTTATCACGGCCGGCCGCGGATCGAACTCCCCATCGAGCAGGGTCTGCACTTCGAGGTCGCCGATCACCTTCTGCAAGCCCTGCAGTTCCTCGCGCGCTTCTTGCGCGCTGTCTTCATCGCCCGCCTCGTTCGCCAGTTCGACGAGCACTTCGAGGTCGTCGAGACGGCCCTCGATGCTCGTCACACGGGCGAGCTCAGACTGCCGGTGGCTGAGCGCGCTCGTCACCTTCTGCGCGTTCTCGGGGTCGTCCCACAGGTTCTGCACGCCTGCCGCCTCGCTCAGACGCTCGATATCGGCCCGGATGGCGTCGATGTCGAGCACCGCCCGGATGTCGCCGAAGGTGGTGCGCAGTGCGGCGATCTGTTCTGAGATATCGAGCTCAATCATGTCGCACCCCAGCCTACCCGTCCCTATGTTTCCGACGTGTTCGCCCCCTTTCGCCCCCGATACCTCGGCGGGCGTAGCATCGAAGGGCCATGACGAACGACGAGCGCCCCTTCCGTTTGCGCTCGGTCGCACTCGCGGCGTTCCTTCCGACGCTTCTGTTCTCGATCGGCGAGGGCGCGATCATCCCCCTCATTCCGATCGTGGCGCACAACCTCGGAGCAAGCCTCGCCGTGGCCGGGTTCATCGCCGCCATGGTGATGCTCGGAGAGCTCGTCGGCGACATCCCGAGCGGATGGGTCGTCAGTAGCATCGGTGAACGCAATGCAATGATCTGGGCCTCGCTGCTCGCCATCGTCGCGGTGTTGATCTGCGTCGCCGCCCCCAACCCCCTCGTGCTCGGCTTCGGCATCTTCGTCATCGGAATCGCGACGGCGGTGTTCGCCCTGGCCCGCCATGCGTTCCTGACGAGCTATGTTCCGCTCGTCTACCGGGCGAGGGCGCTCTCCACCCTCGGCGGCATCTTCCGCGGTGGATGGTTCCTCGGCCCATTCATCGCGGCCGGCCTCATCCAGTGGACCGGCGGAACCCAGGCCGTGTTCTGGGTCTTCGTCGTGTGCTGCCTCGGAGCGGCAGCGGTCCTCCTGCTCCTCCCGGATCCGGCGAGCACTTTCGGACCGCCTACCGTCGTGGTCGGTGCCGACGGCCGCACCCTCACCACGGGTGAGGAACTCGCCGCCGAGGAGTCGCACGGGCTTTTCCGCACGATCTGGGGATACCGTGCCGTTCTGTTCCGTCTCGGCACCGGGGCGGGACTTGTCGGCGCGATGCGGGCGACGCGCACCGTCGTCATGCCGCTGTGGGCTGTGAGCATCGGCATCACCGAGTCGAACACCGCCCTCATCATCGGCATCGCGGGAGCGATCGACTTCGCGCTCTTCTATGCGAGCGGTCAGATCATGGATCGCTTCGGCCGACTGTGGAGCGCCCTGCCGTCCATGATCGGTCTCGGCAGCGGGCTGCTCGCGCTCTCGTTCACCCACGAGCTGCCGAACGGCGTGCAGTGGTTCATCGGCATCGCGATGTTCCTCTCGGTGGCGAACGGGGTCGGCAGCGGCATCCTCATGACCCTCGGAGCCGACCTCGCGCCCGCCGCCTCCCCCGCACCGTTCCTCGGCGCCTGGCGTTTCGCGGGGGATCTCGGTGGCGCAGCGGCGCCGCTCGCGGTCTCGGGAATCACCGCCATCGTGTCGCTCTCGGTCGCCAGCGGCGCGATGGGCGTGCTCGGCCTCCTCGGCGTGGTCCTGCTCGCACGCTACATCCCACGCTATGTGCCACGGAAACCACGGCTTCCCCGCGCCCTGCCGCCTGACATCGCCGATGGGGGCGGATAGGAAAGAGGTCGGCCGGGTTCCGAGCGGGCGACCGATATCCGGCAGGCCCGAACTCGACTAGCCGTTCAGCGGAACACCGAGCGGGCGGTCGCCGTCACGTCGAGGCGGATGCCGCTCGGCACGACAAGGGTCAGCACAGGCGGCCTCCACCAGGCGCTGAGGGTGACGGAGGCACTGACACCGTCGTCGGTGGTGGCACGATCGATCGACAACGACTCGAGACCGGCCTGGGGCAAGCCGGAGACATACTCGGCGGCGGCGGCCCGCACCTCTTCCGGCCGCAGTTCGGGCGAGAGCACGCCGTCTCGCACGGTCACCTCGTCGAGCTCGAACGACTCCGCGCCTGCGAGAGCCGCGCCATCCGCGATGGTGAACAACTGTTTGCGTTCGAGATAGAGCGAAGTCGCCGCCACGACCGCGAGAACGAGAACCAGCCCCAGGAAGCCGTAGAAGATCGTGAGCAGCAGCGTCGATCCCTCATCGTCTCGCAGGCGCGCCCACGGGATCGCCGTTCCGCTCACGGCTCTGCGCCCCAGAACCGCGAAACGTGCTGAGTCGCGCTCGCCGTCAACGGCACGCTGGCGGCGTCACGCAAAGAGAGCACGTCGGGCACGAGCGGCAGGGCGATGTCGATGCGCACCGTCATGGTGACCGAGCCGTCGCGCACGAGGCATCCGTTCGACGATGAGCACTCCACCGCTATCTGCGCGGCCGACGCGTCGATCGCGTAGTCGGCAAGCGCGATCTGCACGGCACGCGATGCTCTGGCCTCGGCCTCGCCGTCGTCGGACGCCTGCACGTAGACTCGTGCAGCCTGCCGCGCTGCGCCTTCGACGGCGAGCGCGCCACCCTGGATGGACGCCATCGCCAACACGAGATAGACGAGCGGGACCAGCAGAATCAACCCGGCCGTGACGAACTCGAGCGACGCAGAGCCGGTCTCGTCATCCAACCGTCTCCACTGCGGCATGGCCGACCACCTCCAGCCCCCGATTTGGGCCGACAAGCCCGAAGAGCGGCAACGGCGCCACGACGCGCATCTCGACACTGGGGTGCCCGCCGAAATCCCCGTAGCGCGCGGCGATCCCAGTCGCGTAGGTGCCGCCGAGCGCAATGGTGATGAGGTCGCGCGTGCGCCCGACGCCGTCGGAGAGGCCGTTGTCGGCGAGGGCCGCATAGCGCGCACCCTCGGCAGCCGCGTCCAGAACCGTGTTGCGAATGTGAAGCGCGAGCGCGAGCTGCACCACCGCAAGCGCGAGCAGTGTGAGCAGGGTCGCCACCAAGGTGAACTCGGCGACCGCGGAGCCGGTCTCCCCGCTCAGACTCTCGCGCGACGACATGGCTGGTCAGAGCCCGGTCACCCGGTCGATGGCCTGCTGGAAGACGCCGCTGAGCGCTGGCCCCGCTAGCCCCCAGATCACGATCACAAGCCCGGCTGTCATGAGCGTGATGAGAACCCAGCCGGGCACGTCGCCGCGCTCCTCCGTGCACATCCGCGCGATCCGGTGTCGAACCGCAGCCCCCAATCGAAACATCGTTCGCATCCTTTCCTCGGTCATGGGTTTCTCGTTCCTCTGGCAACAGCACCTGGTCAGAATCCGGCCTGAAGCACGAACACGCCGGGAAAGATCGCGAACACGATCGTCGTGGGCAGAATCAAGAAGACGAGGGGAAGCAGCATCGCGACCTCCTTCTTGCCCGCGGTTTCGAGCAGCGTGCGCTTCGCCTCCTCTCTCGCGTCCTGTGCCTGGGCGCGCAGAACCTCGACAAGCGGTGAGCCTCTGTCGAGGGCTCCCACCATCTGGTCGACGCAACGGTCGAGCGCTGGGAGCCCCAGTCCATCGCTCATCTCGGCGAGCGCTCTGCCGAGCGGGATACCTGTGTTGACCCTGGTGACGGCTGCGGCAAGCTCACCGGCCAGCTCACCCGAGCCCGTGCGGGCGACGCGTCTCACCGCGTCGACGAGACCCTCGCCGGCAGACAGGCTCAGCGTCAGAAACTCCAGGATCGTCGGCAACTCGCTCGCCATGCGAGCGATCCTGGCCCTCGCCGCGCGATGCAGAGTCCAATCCCGCATGGCACCGGCGCTCACGGCGAACACGAGAGGTAGCGCGAATCGGGCGGCAAGCGGCAGCTCGGGGAACGCCGGCACGAACAGCACAGCCAGAAGCCCGAGGGCAAGACCGGCGAGGGCCCACGACAACTGCTCGCCTCGATGGCCGACGACCGAGGCCGAGCTGCCCGCTTGCCGCAACCGCCGGGCAAGCGTGTCCGACCCTCCGAGCATCGACGCGAGGAGGCGCGTGGAACCCGCGAGCGTCGGCGCGAACAAGGCCCCGAGCACAGGAAGGGGCTCGACCGTCGTGCGCCCGATCCGCTCGCGCGCGGCATCCGAGATATCTACGACGTACGGCGCGACACGATCGACGAGCCGAGGCCGGCTCAACCGAGGGATCATCGCGACGAGCGACCACAGCCCGAGGCCGAGGGTGACACCGCAGAACAGCGCCAGTGCGACATTCCCACTCATTCGAACCACCGCTGTTCCTCGGGCAGACGTCCGACGGCAAGCATGACGCGATAGGCGAAAACCGACACGATCAGCCCGACACCCACAACGGTCGCGCCCTGCGGAGTGTTGTAGGCGAGCGCGGCCTCCGGCCGGGACGAGAGCAGGAGGAGCACGATCCACGGCGCAACCACTCCCAGGCGGGCGGCGTTGACGATCCAGGACTGGCGGGCGCGCACTTCAGCGCGCGCGGCGGCATCCTGACGCAGGTAACTCCCGAGTGCCCGCAGGACGGTCGTCAACTCGCTGCCGCCGACGTCTCGCGCCATGCGCAGGGTCTCGAGAATCCGATCGGCGACCGGATCGGCGAGCGTCGCCTTCAGCCGGTCAAGGCACTGGCCGAAGTTGCCGCTCGACCGATAGTCGCGCTCGAAGGCCGCGAAGGCCGCCCGGGTGAACGGCGGGCTCAAACGTGCCAGGCTGCTCACGCTCTCGGGCAACGCGAGCCCCGACCGAACGGCCGCGACGAGATGATCGACGACATCCGGCCACACCGCCCGGTTCGCCCTGCGCTGGGTCGCGGCGCGACGGCGCACGAGGATGGCGGGCAGGACGACTCCGGTCATGCCGAGCGCGACGGATAGCGCCACGACCCCGAGGAACGCGTGGGCGAGAGCCGCGAATGCCACGCCGAGCATCACCGACATAAAGACGAACGCCGACAGCGGAACGACACCGAGACCCGCCTGACGCAGGTTCGTGCGCCAGCGGTCGATCGCGCCGCGACGTTGGGGTTTCTGGGAACGACTCTTCGGCCAGAGCCACGGCGAGGACGCGAGCAGAACGCCCGCCCCGAGAACACTGCCGAGGAGAGTACTGCCGATAGCGATGGTCATGCGACCTCCCGGGCGAGCACGATCGCAGGATCGAGACCGAATGCGTGGAACTTCTCGAGCTTGCTCGGATAGCCGCCCGTCGCCACGATTTGGCCGTCCTTCCATCCGAAGATCGGACTCGCCTCGACGAGCGCCCCCGCGACACGCCCGCTCGGGGCGAGGATCTCGGTCACCCGACGTCTGCCGGTGCGGTCGAGCTCGCAGTGCACGACGATGTCGATGCACCCGGCGACCGTCGGCTGCACGAACGACGAGTCGATGTTGCGCCCGGCCAGCAGTGG
The DNA here is from genome assembly GCF_042660285.1 of Luethyella okanaganae. Taxonomy (NCBI): domain Bacteria; kingdom Bacillati; phylum Actinomycetota; class Actinomycetes; order Micrococcales; family Microbacteriaceae; genus Luethyella; species Luethyella okanaganae. The sequence continues at coordinate 698,425 of NZ_JBHSTP010000001.1, read as the reverse complement.
AAGCGTGCAGAGCTTGGCCAGGGCGTCCCGTGCGCTGTTGGCGTGGATGGAGCACATGCCGGGCAGGCCGCTGTTCAGGGCGATGAGCAGGTCGAGGCTCTCCGCCTCTCGAACCTCGCCCACGATGAGCCGGTCCGGCCGCATGCGCAGCGCCTCCTTGATGAGCCGGCGCAGGGTGATCTCGCCCGTCCCCTCCAGACTCGGCTGCCGGCACTGCATGGCGACGACATCGCGAGCGCTCAAATCGAGCTCGAAGGTCTCCTCGACGGTCACGATACGCTCGTTCTGCCGTGCACCAGACAGCAGAGCGTTGAGCAGAGTGGTCTTGCCGCTCTGCGTGGCTCCGGAGACGAGGATGTTCTGCCCGGCCAGCACACACATGCGCAGGAACTCCGCCGCCTGCCGGCTCAGCGAGCCGAGTTGCACGAGTTGACCGAGATCGCGGATGCGGCGGGTGAACTTGCGGATGTTCACCGCCCAATGCCGAGAGGTGATGTCTGGGATCACGACGTGAAGGCGCGAACCGTCGGGGAGAGAGGCGTCGACGAAGGGCGAGCTCAGGTCGACACGGCGACCGGAGGACTGCAGCATCCGTTCGACCAGCTCACGCACCTCCTGCTCACCGAGCACCGTCGTCGTCAGCTCGGGAACGCCGTCCCTCGCGACGAACACACGAGTCGGCGCGTTGATCCAGATCTCCTCGACGCCCGGGTCATCGAGAAAAGGCTGCAGCGCACCGAAACCCGTGAGCGACGCGACGACCTGCCGTGCCGCCTGCCCTTCGTCGCGGATCAGTGGCAGGGCGCCACCGAGAGCCCGCTCGTTGTAGCGCCGCAACTCGTCGTGCACATACTGCTCTGCAAGCGCACCATCGCCCGCCAGATCGACGCCGTCGCGGCGCACCCGCAGCCTCACCTCTTCGGTCATCATCCGCACGGCCTCGCTCATGGCGACATGATGCCCCGAAACAGTCACCGCCCGCCGAAGTTATCCACAAGCCCCTTCTCCAACCAGGTCGCCTCTGCCGCGATCAGCTCGCCCGGAAGCTCGGGGACCTCGACCGTCAGCGAGGCGGATGCGCTCCTCGAGGACGCCCTTGACGCGGACCGACGGTGAGCGAGGTGTCGTCATGCATGGGGGATTCCGGGGGTCGGCGGGGTAAGGGTGATCTCGCCGGTCCCCCCAGACTCGGCTGCCGGCACCACATGGCGACGACATCGCGAGCGCTCAAATCGAGCTCGAAGGTCTCCTCGACGGTCACGATACGCTCGTTCTGCCGTGCACCAGACAGCAGAGCGTTGAGCAGAGTGGTCTTCTCCACTTGGGAGCTTGAGGATCTCATCGACTTGGTGGAGTCCCACCCCATCCGAATCGACACGGTGAAAGGGGGCGGTTTTGATCTCAACGCGCATGAGGGGCGGCTGATGGCTCGTCAGTTGGTTGCGATTGCGTCCTATGAGTCGGGCCGCAAAGCTGACCGAATCCGACGCGCGAATCGGCAGAAGGCTGAGCGCGGTGAATGGCATGGTGCGCCGAAGTTTGGCTACGGTCTCGGCGGGGTTCTCATCCCCGGTGAGGCAGCCATCGTTCGGGAGATGGCAGACAGGTTCCTCGCGGGTCAGTCGCTCAGGTCCATCACGTCCTGGCTGAACGATGAATTCAGATACCCCTCACCCAAAGCGGACACCAGCAAGCTGAAGGTGTGGCATGCCACCACAGTGAAATCGATCCTGGTATCAGCACGAATCTCGGGACAGCGCGCATACGAACTGACAAGGAAAGCCGGGGATGCCCCTACAGGAAGGGAAATCCTCGGCGCGGGGAACTGGGAACCAATTATCACTCCCGAGGAAATGACCCGGATCAGAGGCACGTTCGCCTCCCCTGACCGACGGGTAGGACGGTCATCGATCAACCTGCTCTCAGCGATCGCTACCTGTGGCGTTTGTGGCGCGGGCTTGGTGAGCGGAAGACATCGCGCGCAGACCGCGCCCGCGAAGCGACGCTACTACCGGTGCATGCCCACCACCGGGTACCCAGAGCGAGGGAAACGTCCCACAGGTACGGCTCCGCTCCCCCCGCCGTGCACACCGCATCCGATGGACGACAGCCCCGACAGTGGCCTGAACCACGCCGTGACCGCAGTCTCAGCCTGTGACGGTGTCGCTGTACGGCTTCGCTTTGTGGCAGGACTCGATGAGCATCGCCACCGGTCAGAAGCATGGGGGGCCCTGTCGCCGGAACAAACACGAGATTCGTTCGCGGACGTCACTGAAAGCCGCCGTGATCGGAACGATACTGAATTTTGGACAGTTTCGGTCGTTGCCTACATATGTGGAGTAAGAGCTGTTCGCTGGATTGGAGCTAATGATGGATGAGGTTCGACTGGAAGCGATGCTCCGGGAGGCGGCGCCGCAGGTCGCGACGCCTATCAGCCTGGAATCGCACCGCGCACGCATCTTGTTCGATGCGCGCAGCCGTGCTCGTGGCAAAGCTGGGGCTTGGGTTGCCGCCATCGCCGCGTTGGCGCTGGCGCTGGGCGGTACTTCGGTAGCCGCCGCAAGCAGCGGGCTGGATACACCTTGGGGCTGGGTCGCTGACAACGTCTTCTCCTTTTATCAAGCGGATAGCTCAGTCTGCTTCCAAGGCACCCGAATCGTTTTGCATGGAGTTCCCGAGGATTCTGAGGCCGCTCGCGATGCGCAGATGATCGTCAATGGCATCGACATTGCCAGCCTCGACACGGGAGCTGCAGAAGCCTGGGTGCGGGAGCAGGAAGGCATCGAGAAGCTGAGCAAGGGAACGGTTCACCAGCTCGCAGTACACAGGGCCGTAGCGGAGGTGCTGTTCGGGGAGCTAGCCATGCATGGCTACAACAACGGCGACGGGGACAGACAGATCGGCTTGTTCTCACAGATCAGCGCCTGCAACTGATGTCTCGCCGGGAAGATCGGAATTCTCCGTTTGAGGACGCGATTCGCGCCAACGAGCATGACCTTTTGCGGTACTTCCAGCGCCGCCTCATCAACGGCGCGGATGCCGCCGAGGCGTTCGGCGAGTTGCTGCTAACCGCGTGGAAAGTCCGGCGGAAGATGCCGACCGAGCCGATCCAGGCGCGCATGTGGCTCTACGCGGTCGCGCGCAATGTTCTTGGGAACGTCCGGAGGTCAATCGCGCGCCGCTCGCATGCGGTGCAACGATTGATGGACGAGATGAACGATGTCAACGCGTCTGTGCCCACTGACGAGGCATCCGTCGAGATACGTATGGCTATCGAGTCACTCGCACCAGATGACGCCGAACTTGTTCGGCTCGTGTACTGGGACGGGTTCAAGTCCCACGAGGCGGCTTCCCTGCTCGGCATCAACCCATCCACGGCACGTTCGCGACTGTCATCCGCCAAGCAGCAACTGAGGGCCGCACTATCAGTGACCTCCCTCCCCATGGCATAGCGGCGGACGGCACGTGCCGCTGCGGCAAAGCAGGACAGATCGGCGATTCCGTTCGTCGCGCCGCCCTTCTGCCCGGCGGGACTGCGTTGATTCGATTGGTTTCGAGCTGTTCGCTCGGCGACACGCGAAAGGAATCGGACGAGGATACAAAAGCGGTGTTCCGCTCCCACCTACGTTGTGTGACGGTGTCGATGCGAGTGCACCAGGTACCCACGGCCAACCACCCACTCCTGCCGACCGCGGCTTCCATTCACCGTGGAATCGAACCATCCGCTCCCGCCTCCGTCACCAAGGCGGCCAGTAGTGCGTGACTTCGCGCTTGCCGTCGTTTCGGTGAGACTCCATGCCTGAAACCTCTGTCAGCACGAACGACTCACGGCCAAAAGGCAACCACTTGGGCCGCGTACGGATCATGCCGAAACGCGCGATACTGACACAGATGTCGACTGCCCATTCAAACTGGGCTAGCTCGTCAGAGCCCATCGCGTCGGAAGAGTCGAATTCCCACTTCGCTTCGGGCACCTCCAGGTACCACGAGACACCGGTGTCCGTCACAAGCAGCGTCGCCGACCCTGTCCGGTGCGGCTGAAGCCGAACGCAGACATTCCCCGAAATGCGCGTCGTCATCACGCGAGCGGCTTCAAACCGTTGAATGCCGCGCTCCGTGATCGCCGACAGAAATCTTCCAAGTCGCTCCTCAGGCACGTTGATCATCGCAGGTTCCTTAAACTCCGCCCCAAAAGCAATGGAATATGACCGTATCCATTCGCTCGATTGAACGGAACATACCTTGACGAGATCCTCAACTGCTCAAACCCGCGCCCATTCCCTCAGCCGAACTTCGTGTTGAACGAACTCCGGTTCCAGGACCCACCACCCTTGGGAATACCTCGGGTTCCCAACGTCCAGTTCCCGAGTCGCGCACTGTTTACACCAAGTCTTGACGATACCGCCAGCGTGGGACCAGCGACTCGCAGTATGCTGCCTCCCACCAGCGAGGTGGCGGCGCCACCGACAGCGGCAGTCCTCACACCCTTCCATGAATACTCAGCGGAACGCGTAGTGAGCGCGTAGTTTGCAACCCCTGCGGCAACGCCAATTGCAACGGTGGCCGCAATGGCGCATACAACCGTCGCCGCGCACCCCGCCACGGCCATCGCTGTACCGACAACAGCGGCTACAGATACCGCCACGGCAAGAAGGTCGCCCCATACCCCCCCCCCCCCCCCGTCTCCCGACAACCCGGCTAGGTCGGTCTTGTTGATCGGGTCGCCCGGGTAGTCGTAGTTGTTGGTGACGCCGCCCTCGACAGGGTCGACCTCCAGGAACCGGCCCAGGGCAGGCACATACTGGCGGGCACCCATCTCAATCGTATGAATCGAACCGGCATGCTCGGTGAGCTTGCGGAATGAGTTCTTCGCAGTTGAGACCGACACCTCGCCTGCTGTCCCGAACGCGCCGAACGGCATCGCCTCAAGATGACATCTCGATCCAGTACCCATTCGGGCGCAACCAACAACGCTATCTGTGAGAGTCGGCCGGTCGGACACGTCGGTGACCGGTGCGTCGTAGGACGAAGTACGCATTGCCAACCGTGAGACAGCCCGCGACCAACGCACAGAGAACAATGCCAAACGCCGTCACAGAACCAGAGAGTTGAGTGAGGCCAGAGAGTGGAATCAGCGGCGCGACTCCGATCGCACCACCGGTGCCGATCAACACCAGCCGCAGCCATAGGGGTGCCGCCCGCGTCGTTACCCAGCCGATGGATGACATAAGCGTCGCGACGGCTCCGACCATGAATCCCACGATGCCCCCGAAAAGCAATGCCCATGGCAAGAAGAACGCCGCCTCCGACACCGATCGCTCACGTGCGACAGGGATCGTCACAGCGACGAAAGAGAACACGATCCCCACGCACGTCGATCCGAGCAGCTCAAACCCAACAAACCTGCCCCACATCCTCATTGGCTGATCAGAGGTCATCGAAGTCCCCCACCGCCGACATCATGCCGGAGCCGACTCGCCTGGGCGTTCCATGTCATGTCGACTACTCCCATATCCTTCGCCAAGTACTCAGCATCCGCTGAGCTATCTGCTGGCCCAATTCGTGCCTGGATCGATCGACTCTGCTCGCCAACTTGTCCACACTTTGAGCACCCATGGTCTCCGAAGCCGCTCAATCGACACCTTCACTTCCGACGTAAGTGGCATCACCACAAGCGGGAAAGGCTGGAAAAGGCCCCGCCGATATGCGATTGCCCCATATTCACCGACACCTCGTACGAAGTCACACAAGCCTTGCCCGGATTCGGCCGACACGGAAGAGAACTCCCGATCCAGGTACGTTCCCGACACGACGCGGACCCAATCGTTCTCGAAAAAGAGGTCTAACGGCATCCCTCCCTCGGTTCTAGGAGCGATCGTATAGCCGCGAAACTCCGCGAACTCAAGAGAGGATACGTCTATCAGACCGGGAAACTCCACAACAAGCCTTTCGACAAGTCGAGTCAGCTCATCCATATGACTCTGCTCCCTCGGGCTGTTCCTCTTGCCAGACAAGCGCCCTGCTGGCACGACCGCGACGGACTGCCGCCGATGGACGCACATTTGCGCCGACAACGGGCGAAGATACCACCAACTCGCTTCAACTCGCTTAGTCCCAGTAGGAGACTGTCTCAAGAGTAACGCCGAGCCTCCCCGACAGCTCGCTCGTCGCGCTCGCGGATCGGTTGTTGGTCATTGCCGTTACCGGGAAGAAGCGGGACCTGTCGGTATTCCGAAATCCGATCATCCGGACACACGGGTTGAAGAGATCGAACCCCCTGACCAACGAATAAGTAGCCGTACTTGGCAAACGGCGGTGGCTGACGTGGCAAACGAGTCGCCGATCGCTCACGAGTTGCGCGCGCAAAACCACGAGACGGAGGCAACCACAACAACACTGCGCCCACGCCAACAGCAATGGTCGAAGCCACTGATTCCCAAGTCGTACCGTACAAGAGGTCTATACCTGCGAAGACCACGGTGGTGAAAGTCGCCGCAACCACCGGCCACCGCCTGCCATGAACCGCGAAGAACGCCGCCAGGAGCAGCCCCCCGGCGACCGCTGCAGCCACCACCACCAACACCGTGAGATAAACCACGACAGAAAGAGCAGGCAGACCCGAATAGACCACTGGATCAAGGAGCGGCGGCAAGAGCAGAGCGAACAAGACGCCACCGACACTCAAACAGATCGCGCCGAGGATGGTTGTCACAGGCGCATCTAAGCCGGACACATTCAGGAACCTAGCCCAGGTCGGCTTCACCTTCACCTCGGGACGTTTGATGCCTCGCTTAGTACTGCCGCCATTGTCGGACAAACCAGCCTCCCTTCTCCCAGTATTCTCGTTCCGCTTCGAGCAATCCAACTGTGTCGTACAGAAGACCAGCTGCCGCTTCGGCGTCTAGGTTCACCGGCTCGACATCCCAGACCCAACTGAAGACCTCGTCCTCGGGTTCGGAGCCCGCACCGTCCCCGATCGAGACCGGACCCGGACCTCGGATGTACGTACCTGCGTCCTCGCCGCGACGGCAATAGCCGATCATCGCGCGGTGTTCGGGGCGGCCTAGGTTCACCAGACCCTCCATCCTCGTCCGTGGTAAACATGAAGGCTCTTGCAAGCGCCCTGCGGGTAAGACGTCCTCCGCCTCCGTCGTTTCCGCTTCGTCGGATCGCTCACGAGGCGCTTCGCGCCCAAGGCTGCCAGGTGCGGATGAGTTCCGTCCGAGGTTCACGAAGCGCCTCCTCCAACTCATCGGAGGTCCCCGGAACGAATGGCATCGCCTGGCGCCGACCGAACAACGCTGGCCGCGACAACTGGGCCGCACCGAACCTGCCCAGATCGAGCACCGTCGTGATGGTCCAGTAGAAGCGATCTTCCGCCGGAACATACTCGTCGCGCGTGTCAACAATTGTCCCTGCCCCGATCACCACGACATACTCACCTTGGTGTTCTTCAACTAGCGCCGTGGACGCCGCAGAGTCATGGGGTTGAAAGAGAACTGCTTGACCACCGACCAGCACTGACGGCGGCACCGACTCGGCTTCCACACGTCCCGGGAACGCCAGAAGCACAGCCTCCGCCAACGCCCGCAAACGACCTTCGACAGGAATCTCGACCATCATCAGTAGTAGCGCCCTCCTCGGAACAGTGGAAAATGACCGTTGCCTCCGTGCCGCCCAACGGGTATGTATCGAGATGAAAGTCGAAAGACTGTCGCTCCGCTCGGCGCTCTACTCCATCCGATCTTTATCACCCTTTGGTTGTTGTTGAATAGCCCACCTGGTTTCGGCGGAGTGCCAATCTTGCCAAGAGAGTAGTTTCCGAATCGCGAGCTATTGACGCCAATTGTCGCCGATCGCATTGCAACGGAGCCAGCCACGCGAGAAACAACGCCGCCGAATCCACCTCCAATCCCACCAACCGCGGCAGCCCCTAACTGCCCTTCGATGGTCCAACGTGGTGTGAATGCTTCCTGCGCTGCGTATGCTGCTGCTCCAGCGGCGACGCCGATTACTGCGGCTCCGACCACCCCACATACGACACTCGCCGCGCAAGCTATACCACCGATAATTCCCGCGGCTATCGCGCCACCTGCGAGCCAGCCTCGCCACCATTCGTCGCCCTCCGCCATCCCGGTCAGGTCGAATCGGTTGATCGGATCGCTCGGGTAGTCGTAGTTGTTGGTGACGCCGCCCTCGACGGGGTCGACTTCCAGGAACCGGCCCAACGCTGGAACGTACTGGCGGGCACCCATCTCGATCGTATGAATCGAACCGGCATGCTCGGTGAGCTTGCGGTGGGTGCCCAACCAACCCCAATCCGCGGCGCCGGGCAGCGTGTCCGAGCCGGCATCATCCGCAGCCAGGGTGCCGATCCGGCCTTCGCCAAAGTGACCCCACCAGGCAGGCCGACCACCGAGCGACAACGGTCAATGTCGGCGACGTTCGCGACGACAGGCAAACTCGCGCTCGTCAACATTGGCGTACAACCCATCAACAGGCTGGGATACCGGGCCGCAAGCTCATCCGCGAGTCGAGTCAGATCATCCGTGTTTCCGTTTCCGGCCGACGTCAGGACACGCGATGGATCAAGTGACCATCGGAGAACCGGCGCGACAGCCGATTCTCGAACGTAAGCGCCCAGGGACTCGCCTGCACGACTGACCGCACTCGCTGCAATTTCCGTCGCCGAAGTTCGCTTGAGAGCTTCAGATGATCGCCGGCGATGAAGTACCGACGCCATCCGACACGATAGACAGCACAGCCGCCCATCGCGTTGGCCCAGAACAAGTCAAGTACGAGTTCTCGCGACTCCGTACCGTGAGGACCGACCTCGATTTGAAGCAGCTTGCCTATCGACAACACAAGCCCGCCGGGTCCGGCAAGCATTGCGAACGGCACCGCATCCGCTGGTCCGAATGGCACGATCCACACATCCCGGGTCTGACCTTCCACACCCACTCGCGACACGCTGATGTCGATGCCGGACACGACTTGGCTTCGGATCGAACGCAAGAGATCGTCAACGACGTCAGTCATGGTAGTGCGCCTCCTAATACCGATACAGCGAAGGTCCCCGGAACAAGTTGAAGGGCCCGCGACCCGGACCGCCAACCCTGAATACAGCGTGGGTGGTGGTCCCGGTAAAAGATCGATCCAGAGTCGACCAACCGACACGGAAAGACCTATTTGGGTTGTCCTGGACGAGGTCATCCTTGTCAGTTGCGGTGCTGAAAAACGTAGGACGAAGGCCGTAGACGCAGCGAGCCCGCCCCAGCTAAATCGCGATGTCCCAGAATTTGCTGCAGCGTACGACGCGGCTCCTGCCGCGGCCCCAATGGCTGCGGCAGCGACCACACCAACACCAACCCCTCGCCACCATTCGTCGCCCTCCGCCATCCCGGTCAGGTCCAGTTTGTTGATGGGGTCGGCGGGGTAGTCGTAGTTGTTGTATCGCGACGAACTGGTCCCAGAAAAACCTCAGATTGACGTTGAAGCTCCAGAAGGACACCTTCCAACATCCGCTCAGACCCCCCCCCAGCCGCGACGACCTCTTCGGAGACTCAACCGCGCTCTTCCACGGGCTCGATACACTCTCCGACCAATACCCCACGATTTCCCCGAACTCATACTTGATATCCGACGTGGGCACCTGCTTCCACCGCAAACAGTAAAGACTCATCGTGCAGTACAACCAAAGCGCTTCGACGTCCGAGAAATCAGGATCGAGATCTACCTGCAAAAGAGTCGCTTCCACCTCGTCCAATTGGTCCTCTAGCGCGTAAGCGAACCTCAACTGCGTATCGGTCTGCGGAACCCCCGCCGCGAATCGATCCATTGAGATCCGCACTACAAGCGTGACGTCGACATAGTGAAGCCTGTATCCGAATGCAAGCTCAACGACCCCCAGACGCGATAGATGAACGAGCTGATCAAGCGGCACACTCGGCGTGTCATAGGAGGAGATGGCGGCATTCAGACGCTCAAACCAGAAATCACCGTAACGCTGCACTTCCAACCGCTCCAAGGGCGGCTGCACCCACAAGACCCCCTCAGGGCCTACTTGTAACCGAACTCGATGAGCGTACGGCCGCCGTTCTGGGATGTTCGGAAATTGCTCTTGCCCTCGCATCTGCCATTCTCGCCCGCGCTTCCCATTCTGCCGGTGTGCTTGCCGTTGTCGGAGGTGGGGGCGCCGAACTCGATCTTGTAGTGCGGGTAGGTCTGGGCGTTGCACGCGGCAGAGTGCCGCCGGCCCAATCACCGATCGCAGCGGGACGATCGATGCCGCGCGGCGACCGTACACTGGAACAGCACTCGCGGGAGTGGTGAAATTGGCAGACACGCAGGATTTAGGTTCCTGTGCCTTCGGGCGTGAGGGTTCAAGTCCCTCCTTCCGCACCCAATGAACGATGTTGTAACCCGGGCCCGAAGAAGCGGGTCTTGGGTTATAAGATCGCTCTCTTCATGAGAGCTGGCCTGCTGGTCGCGTGCCAGCTCGAGGGCTCCCTCGGTGAGGACGCGGGCTCCTTGGTGGTCGTCATGGTGCTCGGCGACCTGATCGGCCGGCTATCGCACTGTCCGCGCGCGTTCCAGGCTCGCCCGTAGCAGCTTCACGGCTCCCGGCGCTCACGACCGCCTCGACCATCGACCGGAGCCCCCATTCGAACGCCTCGGCGACCTCTCCGCCCAGGCGAAATGCACCGGTGAGTTCCATCGAGACGAAGCCGCTCGCCCACGCGGTGACCGTCCGCGCCGCCGGCAGCACCTCGGACGAGGGCACGAGTGCGGCGACGGCTCGGAAGACCGGCTCGGCGGCGTGCTCCAGGATCGCCTCAGACGGGCGCTCCGCGTGCGGGCCAGGTCCGAAGATCAGCCCATACGCGTGCGGCGACCGATGCGCGAACGCGCGAAACGCCCGCACTGCCGCGGCGAGCGCCCACGGCGGGTCGGTCTCGGCATCGACCGCCTCTGCGAGGTCGCGGCCCAGCTCGTCGACTGCGGAACCCGCCACGAGCCGGAGCAGCCCTCCACGCCCGTCGACGTGCTTGTACAGCGACGGACCTCGCACACCGACGGATGCCGCGACCGCAGCCATCGTCACCGCTTCAGGCCCGCGATCGTCGAGCAGGGTGCGGGCCGCCGCGACGATCTCGGCAAGGCTGGTGCGCTGGACTGCGGGCATCTCGCATCCTCTCAACGAAGACTATTGACGATAGCCTTCATGGCTAATTATAGTAGCCTTATGGAACTCGCTCCGGGATTGATTCGAGTCGGCAACGATAAAATCGCGATTCACGCGATCCTCACGCCCGACGTCGTCACACTCATCGATGCCGGCCTCGCCGGCCTCTATCGGCCCCTGCTGGGTGAGCTCGCGAAGCATGGCAAGAGTCCCGAAGACATCCGCGGGATCGTCTTGACCCACGGCGACTCCGACCACATCGGGTTCGCCGAGCGGCTGCGCACCGACTACGGCTTGCCCGTGTTCGTGCATTCCGCAGACGCCGAGCGCGCCAAGGGGAACGAGAGCACGAAGCCGGAGTGGGGTGGCATGCGCGTGCTGTCAACCCTCGGCTTCATAGCGTTCGCTGCGACTCGCGGGGGGCTGCGCACGCGTTACCTCGGCGAGGTCGTGACCATGACCGACGGCGACGGGCTCGATCTGCCGGGTTCCCCCGAGATCATCGGGATGCCGGGGCACTCGCCCGGCAGCATCGCCGTCCACGTCCCCGCGGTCGGGGCAGTGTTCGTCGGCGACGCCCTGACTACCCGACACGTGCTGACCGGACGGACCGGGCCGCAGCCGGCGCCGTTCACAGACGACCAGGCCGCGGCATCCGCGTCGCTCGATCGCCTCGTCGGCACCGAGGCCGAATGGGTCATCCCCGGGCACGGCCCCGCGTGGCACGGCAGCATCCCGGCGCTCATCGCGGCCTACCGCGCCGCCGAGTAGCCCCACTGCGAACGCCCGGCCCAGAGCGAGGGCATCTCGCAGAGGCGCGTGAACCTCGTGCATACCCGCGAGAGGTCTGGGCGGCGGTCGGCTGATGAGTATGGACTCCACGCCGGGCGGTGAGTGGTCTGGGGCGCCGCTGACCCAGCAGCAGCGCCCCAGATGCGCAACAAGCGACCACCCGAAGATCGCCTGCATCCGGAGAATATGCCGGGCGGGCGAAAACTCCCCCTCCACGACGTTTCCGAACCGCGCAGAGTCAACGCTACGGGCAGATTGTTCGAATTAGGTACGGTTGATTGGACTATGAGTGTCTAAGGGAGACGAAAATAGGTAGTCATGCGCTGTTCAGTGTGACGACGTGAGCGCTGTTCTAGCCGGAGCACCCGTCCAATCGGAGTGCTCACATGATGAGCACCTAACACCATTCGGTGCTGCGATTGAGACTCTCGGGTTCCGATCCGTTCCGAGAGCATGCATGCTCCGTTTTCTCGGCGCTTCCCAGGAAGTCTCGATACGCTTAGGTGTGCCTAAGCTAACCGCATCCAACCCGGCCGCCTTCGATGTCGCTCAGCACGTGCGCGAGAGCACGCTCGATGCGCACCGAGACGCCGAGGAGCGCCCGTTCATCGTCGCCCTCTTGAAGGGGGAACTCACTCTCGACGACTACACGCGCTATCTGGCACAGTACTGCTATGTCTACCAGGCCCTCGAGGCTCGCGCAGCACTCTCCGATGGTCCGGTCTTCGACCCGAACCTGGCTCGCCTCACGGCCATCGAATCCGACCTGGCCGCCCTCGGCGTCGTCGACAGACAAACGGAGCACCCGCCGTTGAGAGCGACATCGACCTATGCCGCGCATCTGCGCGCTCTCCCCCCGAACGACCTCGCACGCTACCTCGCGCACCACTACACCCGCTACCTCGGCGACCTCTCAGGCGGACAGGTCATCGCGCGGCTCGTCTCCCACCACTACGCGGCCACACCGGAGCAGTTGAGCTTCTTCCGGTTCGACGACATCGACGACATCGTGCACTACAAACGCGCGTACCGCGCCGCACTCAACAAGCTCGCACTCTCATTCGATGAGGTCGACGCGCTCGTCGAGGAGGTCAATGCCGCCTACCACTTCAACAGTGCCATCTTCGACGAGCTGGCTGCATAGCAGTGCTCCGCGCCGCCGCTCTCGACCAGCAACTCAGTGACCTGCTCTCGGATGTCGGAGTGCTGGTCTTCTATCTCGTCGTGTGGGGACTCGTCTTCGCAGGCACCGCGCTCTTCGTTGGTGCCTTCGTGCCGTTCGTCACAGGAGATTCCCTGCTCTTCGCCTCAGGACTCATCGCAGCGGCGGCATCCGGGGTCGACATCTGGGTTCTTGCGATCGGCACGGGCATCGCCGCCTTCCTCGGCGACCAGATCGGCTTCCTGCTCGGTCGCCGCTACGGGCGCCCCTATCTCGACAGACGCGGCGGGCCACGCACCCGCAAGGCGATCGACCGCACTGAGGCGTTCTATCGCACCTTCGGCTGGTGGTCGGTCGTTATCGCCCGTTTCATGCCGTGGGCACGCGTCTTCGTTCCGCTCATCGCAGGGGTCGGAAACATGGGCTACTACCGCTTTCTCACCGCGAACGTCGTCGGGGCGCTCGCCTGGGGCGTCGGCATCACGGTCGTCGGCTACTTCGCCGCCTCCATCCCGGAAGTCCGGGTGGCCGCCTATGTGATCGCGGGCGTCTTCATCTTCGCGGCGATCGTCGCAGGCATCCGCGCTTGGCGTGCCGACCGGGTCACCGCGGATACCTCCGAGGGATGATCTTGGGCGCCACCCGAGGTTCTCACACATGCCCTCGCTAGACTGCCCCTCGTGACGCATACCGCTTTGATCCCCTGGCTCGACCCGAACACGATCATCAACGGCGCTGGCCCATGGGCTCTGCTCGTCGTCTGTGCCATCGTCTTCGCCGAAACCGGACTGCTCGTCGGGTTCCTGCTCCCCGGCGACACACTCTTGATCATCTCCGGCCTGCTCACCCATTCGGTGTTCGTGTTCGGCGTCGACATCTGGTGGGTATGCCTCGCCATCGGCCTCGCCGCGTTCCTCGGCGGTGAGGTCGGCTACCTGATCGGACACAAATTCGGCCCACGCGTCTTCGAACGCAAGGAGTCCGGCCTCTTCAGTATCGAGAACGTCGAACGCACGAACGCGTTCTTCGAGCGTTTCGGCGCCATCGCCGTGATTCTCGCCCGATTTGTCCCCATCGTGCGCACCTTCGCCCCCGTCGCCGCGGGCGTCGGCCATATGAACTACCGCAAGTACAGCCTCTACAACCTCGTCGGCGCACTGATCTGGGGCGTGGGACTGAGCTATTTCGGCTACCTCATCGGCTACATCCCGCCCGTCGCGAACTTCGTCGAGAGCTACATCGACGTGATCCTCATCGGCGCCGTATTGCTGACGCTCATCCCCACGGTGTGGCACTATTTCCAGTCGTCCCGCAAGGCGAAGAGGTCGGCAGCGGCAGCGGACGCCACGACCATCGAGACCGTCAGAGCCGCCGAGAAGCTTACGCTCGAGCCCGAGGTCTTCGAACACCGCCCAGAACACAAATAAGCAGCAGAACACAAATAAGCACCAGAACACGAATAAGCAGCGGCCGCACGCAGCCCCGCCGTGCGGTCCGGCCGCTACGCGTGTGATTGCTCCTCATGCGCCGCGTGCTCGGCCGGCTCGAGCTGGAAGGTCGAGTGCTCCACATCGAAGTGTTCGGCCAGGCACTCCGAGAGCTTGTCGAGCAGGCAGTCCGGTCCGTCACCGACGAGCGCGCCTGGTTCTACGACGACATGCGCGCTGAAGACATGCGCCCCCGAGGTGATCGCCCACACATGCACATCGTGCACGTCGACGACACCGTCGGTCTCGAGGATATGGCGGCGGATCTCGGCCACATCGGTGTCGACCGGGACGGACTGGCTGAGCACACGGAACACATCCCTCAGCAACGAGAGCGCACGCGGCACGATCATCACCGCGATCGCGAGCGAGGCGATGGCGTCGGCCTTCTGGAACCCGGTCACGATGATGACGAACGCCGCGATGATCACGGCCACGGAGCCGAGCAGGTCGCCGAGCACCTCGAGGTAGGCCCCGCGCAGATTGATCGACTGTTTGGCCCCGCCCCTCAGCACCAGCAGGGCTGCGAGGTTCGCCCCGAGTCCGGCAACGGCCACGATCAGCATCGGAATGCTCTGCACCTCGATGTCAGAGCTCTCGAACAGCCTCCGCAGACCCTCGATCGACACACTGACGGCCACCCCGATGAGGATCATCCCGTTGACGAGGGCGGCGAACACCTCGGCCCGCTGATAGCCGTAGGTCTGCCGGTCCGTCGCGGGTCTCGCCGCGACGACGGTTGCCACGAGGGCGATGACCAGTCCGGTGAGGTCGGAGAACATGTGACCGGAATCGGCCAGCAGCGACAGTGAGCCACTCAACAGCGCCCCGGTGACCTCCACCACGAGGAAGGTGCCGATGATGCAGATCGCGACGACCAGTCGCGAGCGGTTCGTCGTCGCGGTCGCGTGGTTGTGATCGTGTCCCATTACCTCAACGCTAGGCGCGTCGCGAGCATCGCACCAGCCTCTATGCCCAATGAGGAATGAATGCCGTTATCATTCTCACCGACCGGAGAGGCCAGCCGGGATCCGCCGGCTGGCGTCGATCGGAAGAGACGGACTGCGGGGGTCAGCCGACCAGATCCCGCAGCAGCGGAACGAGGTTGGCGATCGCCCGCGCACGGTGGCTGTTGTCGTTCTTGATGTGCGGCGCGAGCTCAGCAGCCGTCACCGCGAAGCCGTCGGGCACGAAGATCGGATCGTAGCCGAAACCGTTGCTCCCGCAAGGCTCTGTGGCTAGGTGGCCGCTCCACTCGCCGACGACGACGTGCTCCGCGCTCCCGGCTCCCGCATCCGGAACCGCGAGCGCTATCACGCAGACGAACCGGGCGGTGCGGTGAGGATCGCGGATGTCACCGAGCTGGTCGAGCAGCAGCGCGAGGTTCGCGGCTCCATCGCCGTGCGCTCCTGCCCATCGCGCCGAGAAGATTCCCGGCGCGCCCCCCATGACGTCGACGCACAGGCCCGAGTCGTCGGCCAGGGCGATGCGGCCCGTGTGCTCAGACGCCGCGCGCGCCTTGATGAGGGCGTTCTCGGCGAAGCTCACACCGTCTTCGACCGGCTCCGGTCCGTCGTAGCCGTGCACGAGCAGTTCAGGTACGACTGCGCCGAGGATGCGCTGGAACTCGTCGACCTTATGCCTGTTGTGTGTGGCGAGCACGAGTTCGAGTGCCATCAGGAAATCGTCGCCTCCGCGCCGAGGGTGGCCGCCTGCAACCCGCTCAAGGTGGCGGCGCCGCCGACGGCGAGGTCGAGGAGCGAGTCGAGCTCACCTCGGTCGAACGGCGCGCCCTCGGCGGTCCCCTGCACCTCGACGAAGAGGCCGCGGCCCGTGACGACGACGTTCATGTCGGTCTCGGCGCGCACGTCCTCGACGTAGGCGAGGTCGAGCATCGGCTCACCGTCGATGATCCCGACCGAGACCGCCGCGACGCTATCGATGAGCGGTCGGGCCTTCTGCCCGATGAACTTCTTGCCGCGACCCCACTCGAGCGCATCGGCGAGTGCGACGTAGGCCCCGGTGATCGCGGCCGTGCGGGTTCCGCCATCCGCCTGCAGGACATCGCAGTCGATGAGGATGGTGTTCTCACCGAGTGCCTTCATGTCGACAACGGCCCGCAGGCTGCGACCGATGAGGCGGCTGATCTCGTGGGTGCGCCCACCGATCCTGCCCCGCACCGACTCGCGGTCCATACGCTCGTTCGTGCTGCGCGGAAGCATCGAGTACTCGGCCGTGACCCACCCCTTGCCCTTGCCTGCCATCCAACGGGGAACACCATTGGTGAAGGAGGCCGTGCACAGCACCTTGGTGCGGCCGAAAGAGATGAGGGCCGAGCCCTCGGCCTGCTCGCTCCACCCGCGTTCTATCGTGATCGGGCGAAGCTCGTTGAGGGCGCGGCCGTCGGCGCGAATGACGGTATTCACGGTGGTTCTCCTTCGTTCGGGGATGTCCGGGATGTTCGGGGCAGCTCGGCGAGGTGGACCACGCCGGTCTCGACAAGCTCGACACCCGAGATCTCGGGACCGATCAGGCGGTGGGCGAGGTCGAGAAAGTCGGATGCGCTATCGCCGGTCGCCTCGTAGCGGTAGCTCGGGGGCGTGTTCGCCGCACGCTCGAGCCCTCGGCTCACGAGCACCCGGTAGACGTCGTTGGCGGTCTCTGTGTCGCTCGAGACGAGCGACACATCCTCACCCATCACATAGGAGATGGCGCCCTTGAGGAACGGGTAGTGCGTGCATCCGAGCACGAGGGTGTCGATGCCGGCCGACTTCAGCGGGGCGAGATAGTCCTCGGCGACCGCCAGCACCTCGTCGCCCGTCGTGACGCCCGCCTCGACGAACTCGACGAAGCGCGGGCAGGCCTCGGAGAAGAGCTTCAACCTCGGCGCAGCCGCGAAGGCGTCGTCGTAGGCACGGGAGTTGATCGTGCCGACCGTGCCGATCACGCCGACCCGGTGGTTGCGCGTCGCGGCGACGGCACGACGCACCGCAGGCTGGATGACCTCGATCACCGGCACGCTGTAGCGTTCCCGGGCATCCCGCAGCATCGCGGCCGACGCCGTGTTGCAGGCGATGACGAGCATCTTGACGCCCTGCTCGACAAGGTCGTCGAGCACGTCGAGAGCATAGCCGCGAACGTCCGCGATCTTCTTGGGGCCGTACGGCGAATGCGCGAGGTCACCGATGTAGAGGATCGACTCCCCCGGCAGCTGATCTTTGATCGCCCGCGCGACCGTCAGGCCGCCGACTCCGGAATCGAAGATTCCAATGGGTGCATCAGTCACGACTGGCAAGCCTACTAGCCTCAACCGTGCGACTAGGCTGGCCTGCGTGATCAGCTCTCCGGCTCTCCTCACCGACCGTTACGAACTCACGATGGTGGATGCCGCCATCCAGAGTGGCACAGCCCACCGCGAGTGCATGTTCGAGGCCTTCGCCCGCCGTCTTCCGAACGGCCGGCGCTACGGTATCGTTGCTGGCACCGGACGGCTGATCGAACTCATAGGCGCCTTCCGCTTCGAGGATCCCGAACTCGACTGGCTGCGCGACAACGGCGTCGTGCGCCAGCCGACCCTCGACTGGCTCGCCGATTACCGGTTCAGCGGCTCGATCTGGGGCTACCAAGAAGGCGAGGCGTACTTCCCTGGCTCTCCGCTCATGACGGTCGAGTCGAGTTTCGCCGAGGGGGTCG
The DNA here is from genome assembly GCF_042660285.1 of Luethyella okanaganae. NCBI lineage: Bacteria > Bacillati > Actinomycetota > Actinomycetes > Micrococcales > Microbacteriaceae > Luethyella > Luethyella okanaganae. Next base: position 680,106 of record NZ_JBHSTP010000001.1, on the reverse strand, counting down.
TGCTCGAGACCCTCATTCTGAGCGTGCTCAACTACGACACCTCGGTCGCGAGTGCCGCCGCTCGCATGGTCTCGGTGAGTCTCGGGCGACCGATCGCCGAGATGGGATCCAGGCGCGCCAATGAGAAGTCCGCGATCGCCGCGGCTCGTGCGGCCTATATCGCCGGCTTCAGCGCGACGAGCAATCTCGAGGCCGGTCGCACCTGGGGAATCCCGACGATGGGAACGGCCGCACACTCGTTCACCCTCCTGCACGATACCGAGGAGGATGCCTTCCGTGCACAGGTGGCCGCCTTCGGCCTCGACACGACGCTACTCATCGACACTTACGACATCCGCAACGGCGTCGAACTCGCTGTGAAGGTCGCCGGACCGGGCCTGGGTGCCGTGCGCATCGACTCCGGCGATCTGCCGACCGTGGTCGAGGCGGTGCGCGAGCAACTCGACTCGCTGGGCGCCGTCGGCACGAAGATCACCGTCACGAGCGATCTCGACGAATACACGATCGGGGCGCTCTCTGGCGCCCCCGTCGACGCCTACGGCGTCGGCACCTCCGTGGTCACCGGGTCCGGGGCTCCCGCAGCCGGCATGGTATACAAGCTCGTCGCTCACAAGGGTGACGGCGAGGAGTGGATACCGGTCGCCAAGACCAGCGCCCAGAAGATGAGCGTCGGCGGACGTAAGACCGCGGTGCGTCGTCTGGACTCCACGCGCACCGCACGCGAGGAGATCATCTACGTCGGCGACGGGCCGGAAGGGGAACCGGAGGGCAGCCCGGACTCGAGCCGTGAGCGCCGACTCATGATTCCGCTCATTCGAGACGGCGTGGCGGACGAGCGTTACCTCGGGAGGGAAGGAACGGTTCGGGCACGCCAGCATCGAGCATCCGTCATGCAGGAACTGCCCGTCGAGGCGTTCCGTCTCGGCCATGGGGAGCCCGTGATCCCGACCGTGTATCGCTAGAACGCCCCCGGCCAGGCGACTATTCGGCCTTGAGCCGCTCGTAGATCTCTTTGCACATCGGGCATACAGGGAACTTCTCAGGGTCACGACCCGGTGTCCACTTCTTGCCGCACAGGGCCTTGACCGGCTTGCCCGTCATAGCCGACTCGAGGATCTTCTCCTTCTTCACGTAGTGCGAGAAACGCTCGTGGTCACCGGGCTCGACGGACTCTTGGTTCAGCAGTTCCTCGAGCTCGCGATCGAGCGTCGAGGTGCCGCCGCCTGGGTGCCCTGGGTCGGCGATGCTCGCGCGGAACTGTTCAGTCATGCTTCCAGCGTATCCCGATGCCGGCCATGGAGGCCTCATGCGCGGAGTGCCGAGGCCAGCATCTCCGGTCCGCGACGCTCGAAGGTGCGCGACCCGAACCAGATGCCCCCGAAGAGGACGAGCAGCCCTGTACCACAGCCGACGAGGAGGGACACGACATGCCAGGCGGAATCGACGAAGAAGCCCAGCAGTGCAAGACCGATGGCCGGCAGGGCGAGCACGAGGGAGCCGAGGAGCGTGAGGGATTGCACGAACGAGGCGGCTGTGCCCGAGGCCTGCGGCTGGGCGAACGGGCTGTCACCCGGTTTCGGCACCGGGTAGGGGAAACGCGCGGAGGTGTAGCTCCCGAAGCCGAGGCCTGCCAGGAACAGGCAGGTGCTCACACCGAGAAGCGACGGCATGACGCTCCAGTCACGGTAGAAGAGCGTGCTCAGGCCGGTGCCGATCGCGATGACGACGACGCCGAGGGCGAGCGCGGGAACGAGCCGGCCGACCCGGTCGGAGAATCCCCTGGTGCCCGATACGACATGAAGCCAGATCGCCGTGCTGTCATAGGCAACGTCGTTGTGGGTCGTCCAGCCGAGGAACAGGCTCATGACCGGAACCGGGAGGAGCGCGAGGGCCGAGACGGGAATGCCGCCGATGTTCAAGGTCAGGACAAGGATGACGGGCAGCACCGGGATCATGATGAGGGACACCCAGTAGCGCGAGTCCCTGGTCCAGTAGGTGATGCTGCGTGCGGCGACGGCGCCCGTCGCATTGTGCGGCATTCGGTCGAACCACCCGATGCCGTGATACGACCTGGCCTGCGCCTCGCGGCCTGGCGTGACGAGCATGCGCACGACGAGCCGCTGCCAGGCCAGCCAGAGCACGCCGAGAGTCGCTGCGGCGATGAGCAGCTTCAGCATGGCTGCACCCCACGATCCGTTCGCCGCGTCGGCAGGGACGGCCCAGACCGCTCCAAGCGGAGTCCAGCTCAGGATGCCGGCAATAGCCTCGAGCACCGTGCGGCCCTGCCTGCCCCAGTCGACGTTGCTCAACAGGATGATGAGGGGCGAGATCATCACGATCAGCAGGAGGCCGATCGCGCCGGTGAACTCGCGCGAACGTCGCGTGGAGAGCAGGAACGAGGCGATCGAGGTCGTCACCCTGGTCGCGAGCATGCAGGTCGCGAGCGCGAGCACGGCCGCGACGACTGCGAGCGCCGTCTCGCCGAGGCCGCGGGTCCAAGTCACGACGAACCCGACGAGCACGATCACGAGGACGAGTGCCGGGATTCCGAGGAAAGCCGACACGGCGAGCCCCAGCGAGAGCTCACGGTTTTCGACGCCGAACAGAGCGAACTTTCGTGGATCCATGGTGTCGTCAACGCCGAAGACCAGAGGGAAGACGAGGAATCCGAGCATGACGAGCGAACCGGCGATGACCGTCGCGTCGCGGATGACGTCGACGGCGTCGACGAACCGCAGTCCGATGAGCATGCCGGCCAGGGTGACCGCGAGCCCGAGTCCGTAGACCAGTCCGACGACGATGCCGACGACTTGCCAGGGGCTACGACGGAAGAGATTGCCGAGCAGCCGGAGTTTCAGTCCGAGAAGCTGTGCAACCATTCCATCCCCTCCGCAGCCTTGCGCCCGCCCGCGAGCTCGACGAAGCGGTCCTCGAGCGGCTTGCCCTCGCGCACCTCGTCGAGCGTTCCCGCCGCGAGCACACGGCCCTGCACGATGATCGCGACGCTGTCGCACACCCGTTCGATGAGGTCCATCCCGTGGCTCGAGAGCACGACGGTTCCTCCAGCGGTCACGTACCTCTGCAGGATCTCGGTGAGATTCGCAGCCGAGACGGGGTCGACGGCTTCGAACGGCTCGTCGAGCACGAGCAGTCGAGGCGAGTGGATCATCGCGCACGCGAGCGCGATCTTCTTGGTCATGCCAGCAGAGTAGTCGGCGACGAGCCGGTTGAGCGCGTCCTCCAGCCCGAAGGCCGAGGCGAGGTCGTTTGAGCGGGCACGGACGGTCTCGCTGTCGAGACCGCGTAGCGCACCGGCGTAGTAGAGGAGTTGGGCTCCGGTCAGACGGTCGAAGAGCCTGAGACGGTCGGGCAGCACGCCGATGGCGCGCTTGGCTTCGACGGGTTTCGCCCACACATCGATGCCGTGCACGAAGACGCGTCCGGTGTCGGGCCGAAGCAGACCGGTCACCATGGACAGCGTCGTCGTCTTTCCTGCGCCGTTCGGCCCGACGATGCCATAGAACGAACCGGCGCGCACCTGCAGGTCGATTCCGGCCACGGCGACGTTGTCGCCGAACTGTTTGACCAGTCCGGAGATTTCGAGCACGACCTTCGCGGTCACGGGCGGGGCGACCGCCGCAGGCTTCTTCTGAGGAGCCGGTCGCGCCGCGCGCTTCACCGGGAACTCGGCGGTGTCCCGGGTCTCGGCACTCGTCTCCTCGGTAGCGGTCTCCGCGGATGACTCCGCCGCCGCGCGCTCGGTCACGAGCTCGGCCGCCGTCTGCTTCGCGTTCGCGCGCTGGGCTGTCCTCCGCGCTGCGGCGGCCTTGGCCGTGCTGCTGCGCTCGGCGGTCGATCGCACCGTGGTTCGGGCTGTGGCGGCTCGCGCCGTGCGTGGCGCACGAGCGGCTGCAGGCTCCTTGGCGGGGGCACCTTTCGCCGCGGTATCCGGCGTCGCAACGTCTGCGGCAGCGGCGTCGCTCGTCGCAGGCGTCGCCTTGGCAGCCTTCGTGCGTGTCGCGGTGGACTTCGTCGAGTTCGAGCGGACGGAGGTGCTCTTGGCCGTTGCCGTTCGTGCGGAAGCCGTCGAGCGAGCACTGTTCGTCCTCGTACGGGTCGTCTTCGGCTTGGCAGATGCCGGCTCGCGCTTCGCCTGCTCCGCCGTTCCCTCGGAATCAGCCATACCGTCCGTCACCACAGACTCGGCGGCCCCCTTCGGGGCACTCTCCTCGACGACGTCTGAAGGCCCCGACATCGCGCTCGTCTCTTGCGTCGAAGGAGGATGCGGCACTGAAGTCACCCCGCCAACCTACCAATTCCCCCGGGCACCCCGCCCGATTCCCCGTGTGTATGATGCAATCCGTAGCTGAGAATATGCCCAGCAGGCTGTGACGAACGCGCAGGCGCAACGATTACTCCCCCGACCGGGTGGCACGCTATGCTGATTTTGGCACAACGGCGTGTCCTTACGTGAAATTTGGGGTAAATCGTAGGCAAACTTCCGAGAACGGTGGTTTCAACAGCGATGAGCCCTTTATCTATGAGGAGCCTATCGTGACCACCCAGGTCGTCATTCTTGCCGCAGGCATGGGGAGTCGTCTCGGTCGATCCCTCCCCAAGCCGCTCACCGAGTTGGGCGACGGCCGCACGATCATGCGTCAGCAGTTCGACAACATCGAGCACGCATTCGGACACAGCGCCAGGGTGTCCATCGTCGTCGGCTACAAGCTTGAGCACATCATCGAGGCCTTCCCCCACACGTCTTTCGTCTACAACGAGCAGTACGACCAGACCAACACCTCGAAGAGCCTCGTGCGCGCACTTCAGGCGTCGCAGCCCGGCGGCGTGCTCTGGATGAACGGCGATGTCGTGTTCGACCCGATCGTGCTCGAGCGCGCCGCGGTGATGGTCGCACGCGACCAGTCGTTCGTGACCGTCAACACCTCGGAGGTCTCGGGCGAAGAGGTCAAGTACACGACGAGTGCCGAGGGTTACATCAAAGAGCTCTCCAAGACCGTCAAGAACGGTCTCGGCGAAGCCGTCGGCATCAACTACATTTCAAGCGCCGACAAAGCCACGCTGCAGCGTCACCTGATCAAAGTCGGAAACCAAGACTACTTCGAGCGCGGGATCGAGTTGGCCATCGAGAAAGACCGCATGCTCGTCGAGCCGGTCGACATCTCCGACCTCTACGCGGTCGAGGTCGACTTCGCCGAGGACCTGGCCCAGGCCAACCTCTACGTCTAGCATCGCGCAGCTCGCGGGGCCGAACCCCATGCCCCCTACGATAGACCCCGTGAGTTCCGATGCCGAGGAGCGGCAGCACTGGTCGCCGTTCGCACGCTACCGCCATTCCCTGTGGCTGCTCACCCGTCGCGACCTCCGCGTCCGCTACTCCACCTCTGCGCTCGGATACGTGTGGTCGATCCTCGACCCGCTCCTCATGTCTGCGATCTACTGGTTCGTCTTCACGCAGGTCTTCCAGCGCCCTGTCGGCAGTGAGCCGTATATCGTGTTCCTGCTCTCTGCTCTGCTGCCCTGGATGTGGTTCAACGGAGCGGTCTCCGATTGCACCCGGGCCTTCCTCCGTGAGGCCAAATTGATCCGTTCCACCAAGATTCCGCGCACGATCTGGGTCAACAGGCTCATACTCTCCAAGGGAATCGAGTTCCTGGCGTCGATTCCCGTGCTCGCGTTGTTTGCGATCGTGTCGGGAGCGGTCATCACCATCGGCGCCGTCTATTTTCCGCTCGCCATCCTCATCCAGGCGATGCTCACGGTCGGCATCGGGCTGGTCGTCGCCCCTCTCGTCGTCTTCTTCCGCGACCTCGAGCGCGCGATCAAGCTCGCGCTGCGTTTCCTCTTCTACGCCTCGCCTATCATCTATGGAGCAACCGATCTACCGGCGAACCTGCATTTCTGGGCGGCGTTCAACCCGCTCACGGGCATCTTCGGCCTCTACCGCGCCGCCTTCTTCCCCGGTCAACTCGACTGGTTCAGCGTGATCGTCGCCACGGTCATGTCCGCGGGCGTCCTCGTGCTCGGGCTCTTCGTGTTCCAACGCGTCGAACGCGCCGTGTTGAAAGAGATCTGATGGCGAACGCGACGAGGACCGCCACGCAGGAGACCGTCATCCACGTCGACGACGTCGGCATCCGATTCCGCCGCAATCGACGAGGACGACGCACTTTCAAGGACCTCTTTGCGAGCAGGAATCGACGCAGCCGCCCTGACGAGTTCTGGGCGCTGCGTCACCTGTCGGTCGAGGTGCGCGCGGGCGAGGCCATTGGCGTCGTCGGGCGCAACGGACAAGGCAAGTCGACTCTCCTGAAACTCGTCGCCGGGGTCATTCTGCCCGACGAGGGCAGCGTCGAGGTGAGCCTGGGTGTCGCTCCCCTCATCGAGATCACCGGCGGCTTCGTCGAGGACCTCTCGGTGCGCGACAATGTCTACCTCACAGCCGGTCTGCACGGGATGACGAGACCGATGATCGACGCGCGGTTCGACGACATCATCGACTTCGCCGAGATCGGCGGCTTCCTCGACACCCCTTACAAGCATCTGTCGAGCGGCATGAAAGTGCGTATCGCCTTCGCTGTGATCTCTCGCTTGGAAGAGCCGATCATCCTCGTCGACGAGGTGCTCGCTGTTGGAGATAAGGCTTTCCGCGAGAAGTGCTATCGCCGCATTGAGGAATTGCTCGCCGACGGTCGCACTCTCTTCTTCGTCTCGCACAACGAGCGCGATCTGCGCCGTTTCTGCACGCGGGGCCTCTATCTCGACAAGGGCAGGCTCGTGCTCGACGGCACGATCGCCGACGTTCTCGCCCGCTACGACGAGGAGTACGGGCCTGCCTGAGTTGCAGGCACTCCTCCTCCACAACCGCGTTCTTCCTTCAGTCGCCAACAGTGTCTGTCGGAAAGCCTGAATCGGGTGCGCTCAACGTCGGACGCCGCGGTTACCGTGTCTGCATGTTGCGAGCCGTCGACCCCCACGACTCCCCTTCGGAGTCGGCCTACCGCGTGCCATGGCGCATCGATCGCGGGGCCGCGCCCCGCTATGAGCTGCTCAACGTCGGGCACGAACGGCTTGTCGGCATCCATCTCGCCCTCCTCGGAACAGGTGCGCTCATCTGGGGACTTCCGACCGCGCTGAGCCCCGGCCAGCGCTTCTCGTTCATTCTGCACTCTGACGACCCTTCGCGGGCGACCGTCGTGCTCGTTCGCTGGTTTCGGCCCGATGGCGCAGAGTACCTCTGGCGGGTGAGCTTCTAGCACCCCCGCTCCCCGCCTCCGGCCTGCTCAGCTCCTGGCCTTGCGTTCCCTGATGAGGTCGGCGGCAGTGAGCCTGTGGGACCGCGGAGGAAGGTGGTCGAGACCGATACCTCTCACAAGGTCACCCGGGTCGACGTCGAGCACACCCGCGACCCGCACGATCGTCGTCAGGCTCGGATTCGCCTGCCCTCGTTCGATCTTGCCCAGATTGGTCACGTGGATCTCCGCGAGATCGGCCACGTCCTCCTGGCTCAAACCCAGACGCAGGCGGGATTCCCGTACGCGTGCGCCGAGCAATCGAGCTGCATCGGAGTGCGCGGAAACCATCCCTCATGACTACGCGCCCCTCGCGAGAGTATCCAGAGCGCCTGTGACTCATGCTTATATACCTCTAGCATAATGAGGATGAGCGCTGTCAGCGCCTGACCACCCGAGGACATACCGAGATATGGGCAAATCGCTACTTGAGCAGCTTCCCGAGATCGTCAAGGCCGGCAAACGACAGGCCCAACAGATCCTCGAGCAGCTCGAAGGCAACAATCGAGTCGGCCTGCAGACCCGCGAACTCGTCATTCCCTCGCGCGACACAGCCGGCCTCTACTCCTCCGGCCACACTCCGGACGTCGTCCCCGAGCACCCGAATCGCCTTATCTACGGTGACAACCTCCTCGCCATGGCCGCGTTGCTCGCGGGGGACGAGAACACCCCGAGTCTCCGCGACAAGATCGCACTCATCTACATCGATCCCCCCTACGACTCGAAGGCCGACTATCGCAGCAAGATCTCGCTTCCGCGGGCGGAGCTGAGCCAGCTGAGCACAACACTCGAGCAGTTCGCATACTCGGACACCTGGCGAAACGGCACCGCCTCCTATCTCCAGATGCTCGTGCCGCGGCTCGTCCTCATGCGCGAACTCCTCGCCGAGCGAGGCTCGTTCTATGTGCACTTGGACTGGCACGTCGGTCCCTACGTCAAGATCGTTCTCGACGAGGTGTTCGGACGCGAGAACTTCGTGCGCGAGATCGTATGGGCCTTCGACACGAAGTCGGGGTACAAGAGCGCCGTTTCGAACTGGGTGCGCAGCCACGACACGATCTTCTACTACGCGAAGAGCACACGCGGGCGGAGGTTCACCAAGCAGTACACCCCCTACGACGAGAGGTATCTGCAGAGATTCAAGAAGGATGACGGCGACGGTCGTCTCTACCGGGATGACCGAGGCAGCGGAGTCAAACAGTACCTCGATGAGCTGAAAGGGGTCCCCGTCGGCGACGTCTGGGGAGACATCCCGTCATTCCAGCAGAACGCCACGGCTGCCGAGTACCTGGGATACAGCACTCAGAAGCCGGCGTCGCTCCTGCGGCGGATCATCCTCGCCTCGAGCGAACCTGGAGACATCGTCGCCGACTTCTTCGGGGGATCGGGGACGACAGCTGCGACCGCCGAAGAACTGGCACGGCGATGGGTGACCTCGGACTTCGGCAAGCCGGCCACGATGATCACAAGGAAACGACTCGTCGACGCCGACGCGAAGCCTTTCCTCTATCAGGCGATCGGCGACTACCAGGTCGAACAGGCCCGTAGTGCACTCGGGCGCAAGTTCCGGGTCGGCGACCTCTCGCAGACGGTGCTCGACATCTACGGCGCACTCCCGCTGCCTCCCGCGGAAAACGTCAACGGCTCACTGGGCCGGTCAGCCGACGGCCGACAGCTCATCGTCGTCGAGAGTCCTTCGCGACTGACCACATTGTCATCGTTGCGACGCGCGCAAGGATACAGAGACGGCAAACTCGGCGGCTTCGACAAGGTCGTCGTCCTCGGCTGGAACTTCGTCGCCGATATCGGCAAGACCATCGAGCTCCTCGACGATCCCGCCCTGGATGTCCGGGTGATCCCTCCGGATCTGCTCGACCAGCTGAAGAAGAAAGGCAAAGAGGGCTTGACCGGGAACATCCGCTTCTCGACCCTGCAGTACCTCAGCGCACACCTGGAGACTCGTGTCATCGCTGAGGCCACCGAGGATCTGCAGATCCGTCTCGACAACTACGTCCTGCTCGATCCGCAGGCGATCAATCTCAACGAGGCGAATCGCGAGACCCTGCTGGAAATCATGAACGCCGAGCCACTCGCTCTGATCGAGTATTGGGCGGTGGACCCCGACTACGACGGTGAGCTGTTCCGCTCGGTATGGCAGGACTATCGCGGCAACACGGCGAACGACGCCGACCCCCTGCGCGTGGTGACCGACGCCTCTCTCACCGTCGAACGACTCGACCGGGAGCGCCGGATCTGCGTCCGCGCCGTCGACGTCTTCGGGTTCGAATCCGAGGTCGTGCTCTCCATCCCAGCGGCCGAACGATGACTCTCGGATTCGAGGTCTTCCCGCTTGCCGAGAACCTCTACAAGAAATTCGCCGACGACATCCCGGCCATCGAAGCCGGCGCGCCGAACCGGTTCCTGCAACAGGTGACACCGATCACGGCCTCACTCCTGAAGCACTGGTTCCAGACGGACTACGTGGATACTCGCGGCCCCAACTTCCATGTCGGCCAACGTGATGCGATCCTCTCGATCGTCTACGCGCACGAAGTCCTCGCAACCGCCTCGTTGCAGGAACTGTATGCCGCAGTCGCACCTCACGCGATGCTCGACGGCGATGTCCTGAACGAAGTCACGCTCGGACGGAACCGGTATCCGAAGTACGCCGCCAAGATGGCGACAGGAACCGGCAAGACCTGGGTGCTGAACGCCCTCCTCCTGTGGCAGTATCTCAATCGTTCCGCAGATCCGAACGACGAGCGATTCACGAGCAACTTCCTCATCGTCGCACCGGGCCTCATCGTCTATGACCGCTTGCTCGACTCGTTTCTCGGCAAGCTTCGCGACGAGACCCGCGACTTCGAGACCAGTGACATCTATGCCCAGCGCACGCTTTTCGTCCCCGAGACATATCGCAGCCAGGTCTTCGGCTTTCTGCAGTCCTCGGTGATCACCAAGCACGACATCGGTCGCAAAGTCACCGGCTCGGGCATGGTCGCGATCACGAACTGGCATCTTCTGGCAGGCAAGGAGGACCCGGATTTCATTGACGACGACGAACGTTCCGGCACAAAGATCGGTGCCAAGGAGCTGGCGCGTCGAGCACTGCCCCTCAGTCCCGGAATCACGACGGGCAATGCGCTCGATGCACTCGATCGTCGCTATCTCCGTGGCAGACCACTCGAGTCATTGAAAGACCTCCCCGATCTACTCGTTTTCAACGACGAGGCGCACCATGTGCACGCTATCAAGAAGGGAGAGCAGACGAGCGAGGTGGAGTGGCAGAGGAGCCTTATCGAGATCGCCTCGACGAAAGGGCGGCGTTTCACACAGATCGACTTCTCGGCGACCCCGTACAACGAGACGGGGTCGGGCAGAAAACGGGGCAAGCGGTATTTTCCTCACATCGTCGTCGACTTCGATATGCGATCGGCCATGAAACACGGTCTCGTCAAGGCGCTGGCCCTCGACAAGCGCAAGGAGGTCGCGGCTCTGCCGCTTGACTTCGCCTCCGAGCGCGATGAGCAGTTGCGCGTCGTCGGGTTATCGAACGGCCAACGCGTCATGCTGCGCGCAGGACTCAAGAAGCTCGAGATCCTCGAAGAGCAGTTCTCGAAGGCCGGCCCCGACAAGCATCCCAAGCTCCTCGTCGTCTGCGAGGACACGAACGTCACGCCATATGTCGAGGGCTTCCTCAGAGAACAGGGATACTCCGACGAGGACTTCCTGCGAGTGGACTCCGGGAAGAAGGCTGAACTCGGCCAACAGGAATGGGAACCGGTTCGTGAGCTTCTCTTCGACATCGATCGCCATCGACAGCCGAAAGTCGTCATCTGCGTACTGATGCTCCGAGAAGGATTCGATGTCGACAACATCTGCGTTATCGTGCCACTCCGATCGAGCCAGGCGTCGATCCTTCTCGAACAGACCATCGGTCGGGGCCTTCGCCTGATGTGGCGTGGCGACGAGGCGATCGAGGAGCTGAAAGCGGAAACACGGTCCAGGATCACACGGCGGCAGGAACCGAGAAACTACTTCGACGTCTTGTTCGTCATCGAGCATCCGGCGTTCGAAGCGTTCTACGACGAGCTTCTCGGTGGCGAGTTGGTTGGCCGAGTCGGGGATGACGGCGACGGCACCCGAGCGACGGGCGACCTCGAGACCGTTGGGCTGCGCGAAGGCTTCGAAGCCTATGACTTCGAGATCCCGTTCGTCCTTCGCGAGGCCGATGAAGAGCTCACGGCACCGCTCATCGATCCACTCGCCCTTCCCGTCAGCAAGTATCCTCTACACGATCTGCTGCAGATCATCGGCAACGGCGACCGGTTCTCCTCGATCGACGCTCAGACGAAGACCCAGTTCGGCGACTACCGTGTCGACGGCGGTGTGATGACTGCGACCGGATACAACGACTTCCTGTCTCGCATCACGACTCGCATCGCGGAGGCGCACGCTCGCGCCTTCGTCGCGACGAGCAAGCAGTACAACACGATCAGCCATTTTCCGATGCTCCTCGCCTATAAGCCGATGATCCTCGGCTGGCTGGACACCTACATTCGGCGACGCTTGTTCGGGTGCGAGTTCGATCCAGCGCTCGGAGAGAACTGGCGGGTCCTCTTGATCGACGATGTCGCTCAAGACATGGCCGGAGCGGTGGGGAGCCTTCTCGTCGAGATGCAGGCGAATACACCGATTGTGGTAGCCGAGGTCATGTACCGACGAGTCTCCGAAGTGTCCGAGATCACTGTGAGATCGACGGCGGGCGTCGACGCGCTCAAGTGCGTCTACCCACGCCTACCGATTCCCTCACGCGGCGGCGGGCTCGAACGTCTCTTCATCGAATGGGCGGACTCCGACACCCACATCGAGGCATTCGTCAAACTCCACGAGTACCAGCACGATTTTCTGCGCCGACCGTATCTGAAGGCCGATGGAATGCCCGCACAGTACTCACCTGACTTTCTGGTGCGCACTCGGCACGAGATCTTCGTGGTCGAGACCAAGGCTCAGAGCGCCCTGAGCGACGAGAACGTTGCGCGAAAGAAACGATCCGCGCTCGCCTGGGTCGACCAACTCAACGACCTCGCGCCCGAGCAGCGAGGCGACCGCGAGTGGAACTATGTCCTCCTGGGCGAGACGGCGGTGCGATCGTGGCATGACAAGGGCGCACGCGTCTCCGAGCTGCTGTACAACGCGCGGCTCACGGCGGCTCTCCCAAGCGCGCCGACGACGCTGATCTAGCTCGTGTCATCCAGACGAGCTGAGCAGAGGCTAGAAGGGCGGAGACTCTCCCGGTGGACCGACCGCAGTGTTGTCGAAGGAGCGCTCGGGAAAGGTGTCGTGGAGGCGACCGGCGGGCGACGTCCAGCGGATGACACCCGCCGGGAGTTGCTCGGCCCGCCAGTCGGAGTTGTGTTTGAGGCGATGGTGTTTGCGGCACAGATGGGCGAGATTGTCGTGCCTCGTCTCGCCGTCGAACTGCCAGGGCCGAGTGTGGTCGAGGTCGCATCGAACGGCACGCCGTGTGCAACCCGGGAATCGACAGACCCCGTCACGCAGTCGCAGGTAGTGCTTGAGCTCTGCGGGAACCCGGTAGCTCTTGCGACCGAAGGAGACGAACGCGCCCGTCTCTGGATGGGTCAGGATGCGAAAGAACGATGGCGCATCGGCAGCAAGCCTTCGCGCGGTCTCTGCGTCGATCGGACCGTATCCGTCGAGCACAGCGGGTTCGTCCGAGTGTCCGAGGAGCGTCAGCACTGGAACGGTGACGAAAACCGTGGGGCGCACAGCGGCGATGCCACCTGTGCAGGTGCCGCTCGACGACTCCTCGCCCCGGGAGATCGTGCCGTTCAGCAATAGGTCTGCCGCGACATCCGCTTCGGCCTGGGCACGCGTGCGGGGCTCTGAGCGGATGTCGCCGTCGCCCAGCACATGGCCGGCCAGGGCTTCGAGTCGAGAAGCGATTGCCGCAGCCTGGTCGCTCGCCAGGTAAAGCGTGATCCAGGACATGCCGTCACGGTCGGCCTCGACGGACACACGGCGATCGCGGCGAGATCGGCGGAGGCGCTCGGCGATCGACTCGGGGTGCAGGCGCTCGCGCAATCGACGGGCCAGCTGTCGGAACTGCGCGGGCGATAAAGCAAGGGCCAGCGGGAGTGCTGAACTCTCGTACAGAGCCCGCATGCCAAGGGGAAGCGCGGCCGCCTGAGCCAGAATCTCCCGCACATGCGGTCTGCCGATATCACCCCGTTCGAGCGCGTCGAGGGTCGTAGGGAACTCGTTCACGAGCGTACGGGCATCATGCACGAGTTCTAGAACGGTGCGTTCGTGCATTCCCAGGGCGGCTGCGATCTCGGCGGCGAGACTGCGCATGGCGAACTCCCGAGAGAGAGCCGCGCTCCTGCCGGAGCCGTCGGCGGTCGCCATCATGTGCAGCCTCGCCTGCTCGATCAGTCGATACTGGTCGGCTTGAGCGGCACGGATCGTCTCATCGTCGCGCCTGATGTCGCGCACGATCTCGTGGAGCCCTGCGTCGTCGAGCCCTGCGTCGTGGAGCCCTGCGTCGTGGAGCCCTGCGTCGTCGAGCCCTGCGTCGTGGAGCCCTGCGTCGTGGAGCCCTGCGTCGTGGAGCCCTGCGTCGTGGAGCCCTGCGTCGTGGAGCCCTGCGTCGTGGAGCCCTGCGTCGTGGAGCCTCGCGCCGGCAGTTGCAGCAACACCTGTCCGGATAGCGGCGGCAGCGCCGTCCGGCAACGCCCGGCCACTAGCCAGGGTCATTGTCGGCTCGGTTTCCATGGCCATAGTCAAGCAGGATCCACTGACATCGACGTTTCTGAATGCCCTGGTCAGGCTGTTATTTGTGGACAAATCTGGGACTTCCGGACTGTGCAGGACGAGACCTCCGCTCATGGACGGAAATTTCGCGCAATCCGGCAGCCTAGGATCATAGCGATGGCCAGGAAAACGAAACCGATCATCTCAGAGACCGGTGGCACCCCCAAAGGCGGTGAGCTGCCGCACCCTGTCGTGCGCGGAATCGACCGGGTCATGGCGGTCCATCGGCCCGTCGTGCTCTCGCACATTCGAGTCATCCGTCGCCGCAACCCTACCGCGACGCCCGAGCAGATCGTGAGGATCCTCGAACGTCGCTACCTCGCAGCCGTGACGACGGGCGGCGCTGCTGTCGGCGCCACTGCCGTGGTTCCCGGTATCGGAACGGGAGTGACTCTCGCGTTGTCGGGTGTCGAGACGGCGGGCTTCCTCGAAGCCACCGCTCTCTTCGCCCAGTCGGTCGCCGAAGTTCACGGCATCTCGGTCGACGATCCCGAGCGCGCCCGCGCCCTCGTCATGACGCTCATGCTCGGTCGAGAAGGGTCCGACCTCGTGCGACAGCTCGCCGCGCAGTTCGGCGGAGGAGGCGTCGTTCGTCATCTCTACTGGGGCGAGCTCATCACGAGCAGCTTGCCTGCCGCGGTCGTCGGCCCGCTCGCGGACCGGCTCAAGACTGCGTTCATCCGCCAGTTCGCGGCGCGTGGCGGAGCGAGCTTCCTCGCCAAGGCCGTGCCGTTCGGCATCGGGGCCGCAATCGGCGGAGTCGGCAACAACATCCTCGGCCGCCGTGTGCTGCGGAACTCCCGCGTGGCTTTCGGCTACCCTCCTCCAGCGTTTCGCCTGGAGCTGGACCCGCGACCGCGCGAGATCACGCTTCGCGGGTCGGCGACTCGACGGGTCACGGAACTCGGACGTACCGTGGGACGCGGCGTCGGAACGGCCGTGCAGAAGGCATTGCCGCGAGGTATGAAGGCGGCGGATGTCGCGACGGATGCTCAGGAGAGCGACCAGCCGTTCTCACGCCCGTCCTAGAGTTCGTCCTCTTCGGACCGATCGTGGTAGTCGTCGACCTCGCCGTCTGCCGCATGAAGCGCGGCATTGTGCTCCCATTCGTCCATGAGGTGCTGAACGGCAGTATGGAACCGAGCGGTCGCGACTCCCGGTGTGGTGTCGCCGAAGTAGTAGCGCACCCAGCGCGCCAGCCGTCTGCGGCCCTCGTCACCGTGCGAGACGTCATCGACGATGCTCACGATGTTCGCGGCGTCCTCGGCTTTCAACCACTCGCAGTCCGATAGGTAGCCGCCCGTGTCGATCTGCACTCCAGAATCGGCTGGCCGGGTTACGATGAGCGGCTTCCCCGCCGCGAGCCTGTCGTAGACCATGGCCGAGATGTCGACGATCGCGACATCCGCCGCCGCAAGCTGCCAACCGAGCTCTGCGCCCGTGTCGCAGAAATGGTGCGCTGAAGGGTCGGCAGCGTTCGCGAGCCCGATCATGTGCAGGATCTCGCGATTCGCGGCCCCGTATGCGTGGTCGACGACGCCGCTGCGCGGATGCGGGCGGTAGACCAGCCGATGGCGCCTCGTTGTGAGCAGTGCCCTCACGAGCTCGACACCATGGGAGGCGATGGAGCCGTAGGCCGCGGCGGCCCGGTCTCCTTCCCAGGTCGGGGCGTACAGCACGACCTGGCGCTCGTCGGGCGTGTAGGGCAGCCGCCCGCTATAGAAGTCGGCCTGGGGCCGCCCGATCGCGATGGCACGTTTGTCGAAGTCGAAGTCCCAGAGCACCTTGTTCAGTCGCGAGAGGGCGGCATCCCCCGCCACGAAGGAGTAGTCGTAGGCCTTGAACTGGTTCGTGGTCATGTACACCTTGTCGCTTTCACCATGATTGATGAAAACGTGCCAGCGTCGACCGTAGCGCATCATCTGGAAGTTCTTCGCGTTCTGATTGACGTAGAAGACGATCCGGATATCCTGTTCGGCGATCACCTGCTCGAGGTCGGAAACCTGCCGAACGTAGGCGACAGGGATGGGCGACTCGTCGAGGATCGTCAACGCCGCTTCGGATGCCCTGCTTAGGATGAGCACCGGCCAGGTCTTCGACAACTCGGCGAGCGGTTTGTACCACTGCCTGAGCTGGTACATGTTGACCACGCCGTCAGCGAAGTAGACCGCGACGACGAAACGATGCGGTTCGAGCGGAGCCTGTGCGGCGAGTCTTCTCCGCAGCGTCTTCTGCGCCCGACGGTTTGAGAGCGCACTCTTGACCATCGTGACGGCGAGTCGCGCGTCTCTCGTCAATCCCACGTTTTCAAGCGTAACGATTCGCTTCAAGTGACCTCGCCAGAAGGTCCGACCGGTAGCGAATCGTTAGACCAACGGAGCGCGGCCGGCGAGCGTCATGCGCCAGATCGTGCGCCAGCGCAGGGGGCGTCGCTCCCCCGGCTCCTCACTCCACCCCTCACGCCACCCGCCGAACCATGCCTTGAGCGCGTCGGGGTCGCGCGCCCAGCGCAGCACCTGGATGCCCGTCCAGGAGGCGACGTAGAAGGGCAGGAGCACGACCGGCAGGTTCCGCCGCGCGAGCCATACCCGGTTTCTGGCGTTCAGCCGATGGTAGTAGGCGTGCCGGGTCGGCTGGATCACAGGATGGTTCGCCTCGAGATCACCGGCGTACCAGACGCGTTTGCCCTGGTCCCAGACCCGCCAGGCGAGCTCGATGCCCTCGTGGGCGTAGAAGAACGGTTCGGCCCAGCCACCCGTCGCATCGAAGACAGCACGCGGGAGCAGCACCGCCCCCTCCCATACCGAGAACACGTTGCTCGACCGTGTCGCCTTCCCTTTGCGGATGCGCGGGATCCACCGCCGAGGAGAGGGCAGACCTGACGGATCGACGACCCTCGGCTGCAGCAAGCCGATGCCCGGATCGGCCATGCACGTGGCGACCGCGGTCTCGAGGAACGACGGATCGGGGATGCTCGCATCGTCGTCGAGAAAGAACAGGTAGTCGCCGGTCACCTGCGAGACCCCACGATTGCGCCCGGCGGGGATACCGAGATTGGTCGGCAGGCCGAGCGTCTTGACCCCGACCGGCAGGCCCTCCGGCTGCCAGCCGTTGCCGACGCAGACGATGTCGGCCGAGACTCCTCGTTGCGCGAGCACACTGCGGATGCCACGCTCGAGATCCTCGGGCCGCGTTCCCTGCGTGAGTACCACGACACCGACAGTCGGCGTGGAACGTGCGCCTGTCGCGCCGTCCCGGACCTGCCGCTCAGGAACGGACACGCCTGGACGCCATGATCGCGACGAAATGGCCGAGCAGCGCGAGCAACGACAACGGCACAAGCGTTGCGAGAAGCACACGATCCACGACCGGCTGACCGGCGAAGAGCCCGATGACGGCAGCCACGAAGACGAGCATCGTGAGTTCGACCGAGTGGTACAGCCGGTGGAACGGCACGAATCGGGCGGCACGACGAAGTCTGGCGATCCGGCCCGATACCGGAGCGGACTCTCCGCGCGTATCGGCCAACCTTGCGAGGCCGGCGTTGGCCCGTGCGACGTGCACCATGTCGTTGAGCGCCTTGTTGAGCACGATGAAGAGCGCGAGAAGTCCGGCGAGCGTCGTCCAGAGAAAGTCCTCGGGCGTCTCGAACGGATATGCAGCAGCGCGGATGCCCAGTGCGAGCGGGATGAACGCCTCGGTCGTGTAGTGGCCGACCTTGTCGAGGAAGACTCCGGCCGGCGACGAGGTGCGGCGCCAGCGCGCGACCTCGCCGTCGCAGCAGTCGACGAGCATCTGCAGCTGCCCGAGCACGAGAGCAAGCAGGGCACCCCAGATGCCCGGGATCAACAGCGCAGCCGCCGTCGACCAGCCGATGAGGATCATGAGCCCGGTGACGCCGTTCGCCGAGATGCGCGTCTTGAGCAGCATCCAGGTGAGGTAGGGCGAGATGCTCCGCAGGTAGAGCGAGGCAGTCCAGTGCTCGGCGTTACGCCGATCGCGGACTTCGAGCGGCTGGGCTACGGCGCGCAACTCGGCTATCGACGAGGGGCGGCTGGGTCCATCTGTGCTCTGAGCCACGGTCACCTCCCTGTGTGTGCAGTGATTTTGCCGGTCAAGGTGAGGAAGCCCAGCAGAAAGCCGACGCCCCAGCAGAAGTGGATGCACGGCAAGACGAGGAGAAACCAGGGCGACGGCCGAAATCCATCGGGCCTGGTCACGGCGACCATTGCGACGATCACGAAGAGCGCGTAGAGGGCGGGGGCGACGAAACCGACGAGGAGCAAAGGGAACGTTCCGAGAACGACCTGCAGCACACCGCCGATGCCGAGAAGGGTTCCGATCACGACGCCGAGAACCGTGATCGGCGGCACGAAATAGCGGATGCCGTTGCTGGCCGGGAATCGCCGGGCGAGCTCACCGCGCCACAGGCCCGTCGAGAGCATCTGCCGCGCAAGCCGCCGCAAGCTGGGGCGTGGGCGATAGGTCACCTTGAGCCTCGGCGTGAACCAGACAGTGCCGCCGGCCTTGCGAATGCGACGGTTGAGCTCCCAGTCCTGGCCTCGTTTGATCTCCTCGTCGAAGAGTCCGACCTTGACGATGCTGTCGCGCTGGAAGCAGCCCAGATAGACAGTCTCGGCAACGCCCTCCTTGCCTCCGACGTGAAACGCGGAGCCGCCGAGACCGAAACGCGAGCCGTAGGCGCGAGCGACGGCTTTCTGGAACGGCGACTCGCCCTGGGCGTCCATGATGCCGCCGACATTGTCTGCTCCCGTGCGCTGGATGGTCTCGACCGCGACCCTCGCATAGTCGGGCGGCAGCACCGAGTGGGCATCGACCCTGATGACGACCGGGTAACGCGATGCGAGGATGGCGACGTTGAGGCCGGCGGGCGTCGAACCGGCGTCGTTGGAAATGACACGGACGCGCGCATCCGCGCTGGCCATATCCTTGAGGAGTTCCGTGGTGCCGTCGATGCTCGGACCAAGGGCGAGCGTGACCTCGAACGGTCCTGCATAGTCTTGGTGCAGCAGGCTGTCGACGGCTTCCCTGACATGCGTCGCCTCATTGAGCACGGGCATGACGTAGGAGACTCCCGGAAGCGCGTTCGCTCCGTCGCTCTGCACCAGATCGGCCATCTCTCCTGCTCGTCGGGTTGGTCGATTGAGCCTACCAGCAGCGTTCGTGGCATCGCCTCGGGCCATCACCTCGTGTGCCGGACACGTGAACGTCGCCGTCCCGCTCGGATGACCGATGCGGAACCGCGACGTTCGGCCCGCGCGTCAGCTCTTCAGCTCGCCAAGAGTGACCGTGACAGTGCTCGACTTCCCGTCACGCACATAGGTCAGATCGGCTTTAGCGCCGGCGGCGAGCACCCGCACCTGAGCGGTGAGGTCGTTCCCGCTGGTGATCGGTACTCCGTTGAAGTTGGTGACCACGTCGCCCTTCTGCAAGCCGGCTTTAGCGGCGGCTTCGCCGGAGACGACCTCCTTGACGAGAGCACCGACCGTCGTGCTGTTCTTGACGACCCCCTCGGGGTCCGGCTTGACGCCGAGCAGGCCGTGCGTGGCCGTGCCGCCCTTGATGAGCTCATTGGAGATCCGCTCGGCGAGGTTCGACGGAATCGCGAAGCCGACACCGATGCTGCCGGGCGCACTTTGAGAACCACTGGGATTCGCTAGCGCGACATTGATGCCGATGAGCTGCCCCTTCGAGTTGACCAGCGCGCCACCCGAGTTGCCTGGGTTGATCGCCGCATCCGTCTGGATGACAGAAAGGGAGATGGGCGACTGGCTCTGGCTCTGGGTCTGGGTCTGGGAGCCTTGACCCTGACCGGGAATGTCGAAGTTCCAGACGTTGAAAGGCTGCCTATTGCTCGGGTCCGGGATCGTCGGGTCCTTCTGCTGCCCATCCCCGCTGCTGGGCACGGCCGACGAGGCGACGGTGATGCTGCGGTTGAGCGCGCTGACGATGCCATTGGTGACGGTGCCGTCGAGGCCGAGGGGCGCTCCGATGGCGATGGCGACGTCGCCGACGTTGAGCTTGCCCGAGTCGGCGAAGGCGAGCGGGGTGAGGCCAGACACGTCGGCAAGCCGGATCACAGCAAGGTCGGAGATCGGGTCGGTGCCGACGACGGTCGCCGTATAGATCTTGCCGTCGGACGCCGTCACCCTGATGACGGGGTTAGCGATCTTGCCATCGTCGGTGACGACATGGGTGTTGGTGAGCACGTAGCCGTCAGCGCTCAGGATGACCCCTGAGCCGGTGCCGCCGGTACTCGAGCTAGTGGAGCTGCCGTCCGCGACGGCGATCGTCACGACGCTCGGGGAGGCCTCAGCGGCGACAGCGGTGATCTCGTTGACCGAATCGGTGTTGTTGACAACGATGCTCTGCGGCCCTGACGTTTCTGAGGCGGGGCGTGCGTTGTTCTGGTTCGCGGTGACGAGCGCCGTGAC
Source organism: Luethyella okanaganae (assembly GCF_042660285.1). Lineage (NCBI taxonomy): Bacteria > Bacillati > Actinomycetota > Actinomycetes > Micrococcales > Microbacteriaceae > Luethyella > Luethyella okanaganae. Next base: position 659,507 of record NZ_JBHSTP010000001.1, on the reverse strand, counting down.
ACCCGCCCCGGAGGCACCGCCGACGAGCGCGGCTATAGCGAGAGCGGCGACCATGACGGCGCTGCTCTTGCGTTTGCCAGCCTCTGGCGCGGACAACACCGGAGAGCCAGGGCCACCGGGAGCACCGGGACCACCGGGACCACCCAATGGTTGGGTCGGCTGGGTGTGGGGTTGGGTCGGCTGGGTGTGGGTCGGCTGGGTGTGCTGGCTTGCCGCAGCGGGCGCGGTCGGCTGGCCGAACGCACCAGTTCCGTGGTTGATGATCGGCGTACCTGTGGCGGGAGCCTGAGGAGCCGAGGGGGCCGAACTGGCGAGGGTGGCGGTCTCAGGAGCGGTCTCCTCGACCGCAGAGGTGGCATCGACCCCAGAAACGGCCTCAGCTGACGATGCCCCGGCCGCCACAATAGAGGTTCCATCTTCTGTGGAGGAAGCTTCTGTGGAGGAAGGCTCGGTCGATGTCGGTGGTGTGCCCGGTGTGCTCGCCGAAGCAACTGGCGCGGCATCCGTCGCCGACGCAGCAGGGGTCGTCTCGGTCGAAGGAACTGGCTGCTGCGGCACCTCGGCCGTAGTCTCGTCGATGACACTGTCGCCGGCAGGCAGGGGCTCGGGCTTCTCTGTGTTGTTGGTACTGTCGGTCATTGGGGTGCTCCTTCCAAGCGTTGCCAGCTTCGTCGTCGAAGCTGAACGTTTCACGCATGCTGACTGAGAGCCGGCTCTCTAACCCCAATGCCTTTGCCAAGGGTGTTTCGCATCCGAGCGGGTCAGCAGCCTGGACCGCTCGGATTCGCCGCACAATTACGTGCGACCAGCACCGTTTTCGCCTCTCCTGCGACGACTTTGAGGTCGTTCGACGACACTGTCAGCGTACCTCGAATGCCCTGCCATGGCTGCCCGTCGAAACGGTACTCTGCGGCGAACTCGACACCCGCAGAAACGAGGTACGAACCACGCGCCGCGTAAGCGTGACTCGTTGTGGTTTCCGAGAACTCCGGCACCTGGAGCGTGGCCCAGTCTGCGCCACCATCCGCGGACGTTGCAACGGTTCCATCACCGTAGTTCCAATGGAATGCGACCGGCATGAATCGCACTTCGGCCGGGAGCCCGAGCAGGATGCCCGAGAGCGTCTCGGCCGGAGCAGTCGCATAGGGGTTGAATGGAAGCCCGACGAGGGCCCAACCGTCGGGATCCATCGCCATAGTGGGCGTCGCCGGGCGGAAGTTCACCAGATCACTCAAGCTGACCGCGGGCGTTCCCAGCTGCACGATGTCGCGCATGCAGAAGTCGGCTGGCCTTCCACGCGACGACACGGCGCATTTGGTCCGGATCCGCTGACCGTTCTGTTCGATGTAGATGACGGAGCCGGGCGGCTCCGTGCTTTCTTCGTCGGCATTGCCGTCGTCGCTGTCGCCGCCGCCGCCGCTCGGCTCCTTCCCCCCGATGCCGAGGCGGGCACTCAGATCGACTCCCCTGTCCCCGATGCTGGCACCGACATCGACCGCGCATGTGCCCGTGAAGCGATCAAAATCGGTGCAGCCTCCGGTCGCAGATACAGGCTCAGATACAAGCCCCATGAACCCGGTAACTACGCCAATGAACCCGATAACTACGCCAAGCGAAATGACGCCCCATCTACTTTTCAATCGCAAAAGGTCTCACCCTCCCAGAGATCCTTGCGCGAGAGAATCAACTTGTTGTTCAACTTGTGATCAAACTCCACGACAAATGGCGTTTTGTCAGGCCGATCTGGCGAGACGATCGATACACCGTCCTCTCCCAAGACATCCACCGAACTCACGTCATCGCACACATACACAAGAATCTCTAGGGTTTCCACATTTGCGTAGTTAGCCAACTGGAGCTTGTATGTCGAGTAAGTGGAGTCGCCGAATGTATGAGCTCTCGCTTCACGAAACTGACCCGCGCTCTTTAGCGCTGATTCCAACGCCTGACCTTTGGATACTTGCGCATATCGTTCTGGATTGTCTCCGCCCTGCTTCGAAATCTCGTCACCTACTGCGAGGTACGCCGCATACGCCTCCTCCGCCGCGGCGAGCGCCTCCTCGTCGGAGGCGAAGACCGGCGCGGGGGCGTCCGTGGTCGAGACAGGTGGCTGCACGGGCGTCTTCACGCACCCGGCGACGCCCATGACGAGCAACACGACGCCCACGAGCGCTGCGGTGATACCACGAGACATCAGGCGCATGCAGACACCGTAGAACACATCGCGTGATCCGCGTGGAAGATATCCACAGTCATGCAAATTCGTTGGAAGCGGCGATCTGTGCAGGAGATGTCCTAGCGTGGAGGCAGCGACCGACGCGAACCAAGACCGCAAAACCGAGACAACAGACAGGCGAGGTTCCATGGCAGTCACCGGCCCCTGGCGGCGAGCGGCGAGCGGAGCCGGGCTGCTCGCGAGCGACGGCAGCATCTCGGCGACGATCTTCGCCGAGATGAGCGCCCTCGCGGTGCGCACGGGCGCGATCAATCTCGGGCAGGGATTCCCTGACGAAGATGGACCGATGGAAGTGCTCGAGGCGGCCCGCGGCGCCATCGCCGACGGAACGAACCAGTACCCGCCCGGCCTCGGCCTGCCCATGCTGCGCCAAGCGATCGCGACACACCAGGAGCGCTTCTACGGCATCCGTCTCGACGCCGACCGGGAGGTGCTCGTCACAGCCGGCGCGACGGAGGCACTGGCCGCGACCATTCTCGCACTCGTCGACGACGGCGACGAGGTCGTGACCTTCGAGCCGTTCTACGACTCCTATGGCGCGATGATCTCACTGGCACGCGGCATCCATCGCACTGTTCCACTACACGCCCCGGACTTCCAGCCCGACCTCGACCAACTGCGCGACACCGTCACCGACCGCACCCGGCTGATTCTCGTGAACAGCCCGCACAACCCGACGGGCGCGGTGCTCCCCCGCGAGACACTCGAGCTCATCGTCGAACTCGCTCACCGGCACAACGCGATCATCGTGACCGACGAGGTCTACGAACACCTCACCTTCGAGGTGGCGCACCTGCCGATCGCGGCTCTCCCCGGCGCCCGTGAGCGCACAATCAGCGTCTCTTCGGGCGGCAAGACGTTCAATACCACCGGATGGAAGATCGGCTGGCTCAGCGGTCCCGCCGACTACGTCACCGCGATCCTCGCCGTCAAGCAATTTCTGACCTTCGTGAATGGCGCACCATTCCAGCCTGCGATCGCGATCGGCCTCGGCCTGCCCGACTCGTTTTTCCGGCGTGCCGCCGCAGATCTCGAGGCCAAGCGCGACGTGCTGTCGTTGGGACTCGCGGCGGCCGGCTTCACGGTTTCGCGACCACTGGGCGGTTATTTCTTGGTGGCGGATGCGACACCGCTGGGATACTCAGACGGCTCCGAACTGTGTCGACGACTTCCCGAATTGGCCGGCGTCGTCGCCGTGCCGATCAGCGCCTTCGTGCACGAGCACCGCCGTGCGGACTACTCCTCGCTTCTGCGTTTCGCCTATTGCAAGAAGGTCGATGTGCTGGAACGCGCGGCCGCCCGACTAGCCGAACTGCAGCACTGACGCGCTCCGCACACCTCAGATGGGTTCGACGCGGAAACGGCGAAGCGCGAGCGCCGGGTTGATCTCCCGAACGGCCTCGACGCGCTCGCGAGAGATCCACGCGACCGCGACATCCGTGTTCTCGCCGATCGTGACGAGCTCGACCCCCATCGGATCGATGACGAAGCTGTTGCCGACCCCGATCGGCGGCGCGTGATCCGCGGCCGCAAGGTAGACGGTGTTCTCGAGCGCCCGCGCCGTGGCGAGGGTGCGCCAGTGCTGCTCCTTGAGCGGGCCGCGCACCCACTCGGACGGCACGAGCACGAGATCGGCTCCCGCATCGACGAGACGACGCGTCACCTCGGGGAAGCGGATGTCGTAACACGTCTGCAGACCCACGGTCAGCTCTCGCACGACGAAGGTCTGCGGCATGCCGAGGGGTCCGGCGACCACCCAGTCGGACTCCTTCTGCCCGAACGCGTCGTAGAGGTGCTGCTTGCGGTAGACGGCGACGAGATCGCCCGACGGCGAGAACGCGACGATCGTGTTGGAGACGCGAGCCGGATCATCCGTCGTCTCCACCATGCCCGCGACGACGTGAATTCCCCGCTGGGAGGCGACTCCGGCGAGCGCCCGGCAGAACGGCCCGTCGAGCGGCTCTGCGGCCTCGACCCAGTCAGGCCCCATGGTCGCGGTGAAGTAGGACGAGTACTCGGGGAACACCACGAGCCGCGCGCCACGATCGACGGCGAGGCTCGCAAGACGCTCGATCTGCTCGATGTTCGCGGATGGGTCGTCCGTCGGCACGAACTGCGCGACGGCCACGCCGAGGATGTGTTCGCTCTCGCTCACCATGACGACAGCCTAGGACTCGTCGGTGCCCAGAGAAGCATCCCAGAGAGGGAGATGTTCATGACAGAAGCTTTCTCTTCAAGCCGTCGCTGCCCTCAGCTGCGATGAGAACGTACCAATCGACGATGGCGCCCACTGCGGCCGGGTTCGCGGCGAACTTCGCGTCGAAGACACGGGAGTACGTGAGAAGCTCGGAGACGACCTCGTCGGGGGCCTCGTGTCCTGCGGCTAGTTCGACGAGTTCGGCCGCCGCCGGGTCGTCGAGTCGCGCGACCGGGGTCGTCGCGACCCGATGCATCCAGGAGGCGACCGCGAGCGCGGAGGCGGTCGGGATCTCACCGCGCGCGAGCGCATCCCGCATCGTCGGCAAGATGCGGATGCCGAGCTTCTGCGATCCGTCGGACGCGACTTTCGCGCAGCTGTGTCCGAGCGCAGGATTCGCGAAACGCCGCAGCACCGAGCCGCAATAGGCGGGCCCGTCGAATCCCCTGGGGAGCGTCAGGCTCGGCAGGGCCTCGTCTGCGATCATCCGAGCCGCAATCCGCTCGAATGCGGGATCGGCGACCGTCTCGGCGATGGTCTCATAGCCGGCCAGCAAACCGAGATAGGCCAGAAGCGAATGCGCCGCGTTGAGGAGTCGCAGCTTCGCCTTCTCCCACGGTGCCACGTCGTCGGTGAACTGTACGCCGACACGCTCCCAGGGAGGCCGTGAACCCGCGAAGTCATCCTCGACCACCCACTGCCAGAACGGCTCCGCGACGACCGCCCCTTCATCACGGAGACCGAGAAAGCGCTCGACCTCGTCGAGATCGTCCGGCGACGTCGCGGGGACCATGCGGTCGACCATGGTCGAGGGGAATCGGACGTTCGTGTCGATCCACACGGCCAGCTCGTCGTCGTCATCGTCTGGCGCCGCGGCGAGGAAGTCGCGGACGAGCGTCTGCGTCAGGCGTCCGTTCGCGGGCAGGTTGTCGCACGAGACGACCGTGATGGCTCCTGCGCCGCCCCGGAATCGTCTCCGGAGTCCGGCCGCGATCTGACCCACCGCGGTGGTCGGCGACCGGCGTTCAGGGCCTCCCTCTGCCGACAGATCCGCCTGCACTGCCGGATCATCGAGGTCCAGCCGGCCGCTGCGGGCGTCGAAGCGGTAACCCTTCTCGGTGATCGTGAGTGTCACAACCGAGATGCGCCGGTCGGCGATCGCGTCAACGATGGCACCCGGCGAGCCGTGCCCGTCGATGACGGACAGGACGCTTGACACCACTCGGGTCGACGATTCGTCCGGCTGGCGCTCGGTCACCGTGAAGAGGCCGCATTGCGGATTGAGCTGCTCGGCGACATCGGCGGACCGCTGGGTGACGGCGATGATCCCCCAGCTCAGATCGTCCGTCGCCGCCATGGCGTCCTCGGTGACGGCGGCGACGTGGGCACGGAAGAATCCGCCGCTCCCGAGATGAACGATCCCGGGCGTCATCTGGGCACGATCGAGTGCGAGCTCGCGCCCGCTCCGCGCCAGCGAGTCAGGTGTCAAGCGGTTCATGATCCGCCACCGATCGAGATTCCGGCGTGCGCCCTGGTCTGGTCGAGCGTGGGCACGAATCCGGTGCCGCCGCGGCCTCCCACGACGAGCGACGACGCGGCCGCCGCGAGGGTAGCGGCCGTCACGAAGGAGTCGCCGAGAACGAGTCGAGCCGTCAACGTGCCGACATACGCGTCTCCGGCACCCGTCTGGTCGACGACCACCGGAGCCGGGATCGCATCGATCCAGGCCTCGGTACCATCGCTATCCATCAGCTGCACCCCTGTCGCCCCGCAGGTGACGGCCACCGCGCGCGCACCCCAGCCGATCAGCTTCTGAGCGGCATCGCGCGCGGAACCGCCGCCGAGCAGCGCCGAGGTCTCCCCCGGGAACGACGGCGTTATCACGAACGCTCGCGGAGCGATTTTCGCCAGCAGGGATGTAGCCGTCGCCTCGTCGGTGAGGCGTCGTCGAAAATTCGGGTCGAAGACGAAGCGCTCGGTCAGTTCGGATGCACGGAGCACCGTGGCCTGGGCGCTTTCCGACACGGCACAGGCGATCCCGCTCGCCACGACGGAGCCAGCGGAACGGATGACGCTCTCGTCGAGATCGTCGGCCCGGAGGAACGAGCCGGCGCTCCCCCGGCGGGCGTAGGAGAAGTCGCGTTCGCCATCGGGGTCACAGTGCACGAGATACATGCCTTGTTGACCGGTGCGGTAGCGGAGCAGTTCCGTCGAGACGCCGAGGTGTTCCACCTCCTCTGCGATGGCACGGCCGAGTTCATCGTCGGTGAGCACGGCGACGATCGCCGCTCGCGCACCGGCGGCCGCGGCGGCCGCGGCGACGTTGAGGGCATCGCCCGAGACTCCGAGTCGCGCGTGACCGCCGCTGACGAACGGTGCGTCGGTGATGACCTCAACGAGGATCTCGCCGACCACGACGACATCGAACGACGAGTCGCTCACCAGTCGTGAACCGATCCGTCGAGGCGCCGATTGATCGGCAGGTACTTCGGGTCGTAAGGGAAGGCGCCTGCCGCGTGCTCGTCGAACTCCACTCCGAGTCCGGGCGCGTCGCCAGGATGCATGTATCCGTCGCTGAACGAGTACGAGGTTCGGAACACTTCGCCCACCGGGTCGCGATGGCCCATGTACTCCTGGATACCGAAGTTCGGGATACTCAGGTCGACATGCAGTGCCGCCGCCATCGCGATCGGGGAGAGGTCGCCGGCACCGTGTGAACCCGAGCGTACGCCATAGAGGTCGGCGAGCGAGAAGATGCGGCGCAGATGCGTGATCCCACCCGCGTGCGACACCGAGGTACGGATGTAGTCGATCAGCCGCTCGGTGATGAGCTGCTGGCAATCCCAGATGGAGTTGAAGACCTCGCCGACCGCGAGAGGGGTCGTGGTGTGACTGCGGATCAGGCGGAACGCAGACTGGTCCTCGGCCGGCGTCGGATCCTCGATCCAGAACGGACGGTACGCTTCGACCGCAGCGCCCAGCCGTCCCGCCTCGATCGGCGAGAGGCGGTGATGCACGTCGTGGAGCAGGTGCACCCCGTAGCCGAACTGCTCACGGACGTAGGCGAGCATCATCGGGGCGACGTCGAGGTATGCCGTCGTCTCCCAGGAGTCCTCCTGCGGAACGTTGCCGCTCGCCGGCTCATACACCGTGCCACCGCCCGGCGCGATACCGTAGGTCTTCTCCAGGCCCGGGATGGCCGCCTGCGCACGGATCGCCTTGTAGCCGAGGTCTAGGTGAGTCTGGAAGTCCGCCCCCAGCTCGTCGAGCGACTCACCGCTGGCATGGCTGTAGACCATCACCCCGTCGCGGGCCGCGCCACCGAGGAGCTGGTAGACGGGCATCCCCGCCGCCTTGCCCTTGATGTCCCAGAGTGCGATGTCGATGGCGGCGATCGCGGTCATCGTCACTGGACCGCGCCTCCAGTATGCGCCTTTGTAGAAGTACTGCCAGATGTCCTCGATGCGACGGGCATCCCGACCGACGAGGAGTGGACAGAGGTGATCGGCGAGATACGACGCCACCGACAGCTCGCGCCCATTCAGGGTCGCATCGCCGACACCGACGACGCCATCCTCCGTCTCGATGATCACTGTGACGTAATTGCGACCGGGCGCGGAGATGACGACGCGCGCATCCGTGATTCTCATTGTGACGATCCTTCGTGGGCGATGGTTGACAGGTATGGAGGAGAGTCCAGCTCTCCGTCAGGCGATGTGCAGCATGACCTTGCTGCTGCCGGTGGAGCGATCGGCTGCCATGCGCATCGCGACGAGGGCATCATCGATCGGGAACGAGTGGGTCATCACCGGGGCGACGTCGAGTCCTTCGGCCATGGCCTGCACGGCGGTCGAGATCTCGTCGACGAACCGGTAGGAGCCTATCCACGTGATCTCCCGGGTCACCAGATCGCCCAGCACAGCCTCGGCGGGGCCGCCGGGAAGATTGCCGACCTGCACGACGGTGCCGCCGCGTGCCGCCGCCCGCAGGACGCCACCAAGCGCAGCGGTGGCCCCGGAGGCTTCGAACACGATCTCGGGGTCGCGCGGCAACTCGTCGCCGCGCGAGATGTCGCGCACCTCGTCGGCGCCCATGGCTGTCGCGACCTTCAAGGAGGCCGGACTCACGTCGGCTGCGATGACCCGTGCGGCGCCCGCGAACTTGAGCGCGGACACCACGAGGCACCCGATCGGGCCTGCGCCGTTGACCACGACCTCACGAGCCGACACGTCACCGGCACGCGAAACGGCATGCATAGCCACCGCAAGAGGTTCGGCGAGCGCACCGCGCTTCGTGTCGACCCCGTGGGGAAGGAGTCGCAGCTGATCGACCTTCACCCGCACACGCTCGCTGAAACCTCCGTCGGTGTGCGGGTCGAACGCCGCCGATCCGAAGTACCGCACATCGGGGTAGAGATTGGTACGACCCACGAGCCTGTCGGGAAGCACGCCAGACCCGACGAGTTCGGCAGGATGCACCGTGACCACCTGACCGAGGCGCCCTCGGTCGACACCATCGCCCACCTCCACGACATGGCCGGCGAACTCGTGGCCGAGCACCATGGGATGGCGGAGTGTCGCCGTCCCGGAGCGACCGCTCTTCCAGTATGAGAGGTCGGAGCCGCAGATGCCGCCCCATTCGACCGCGACCACGACCTCGCCCGCGGCCGGCTCGGGATCGGCGACCTCGTCGACCCTCAGGTCGTTCGGACCGTGTACGACGACGGCTTTCATCCGCATCCTCCAGAGACACGAGATCACGGCCCCGGACCTCGGGGCTGACGATCGCGGAAATCAGGGTGACCGCAGAGTAACCGACGAGCATCACGGCGAGCGCCCACCACGATCCTGTCACGGCGGTGAGGGTCGCAGCGAGCACCGGACCGATCGCGGTGGTCAGGATGCCACCGATCTCTTTGGCGAGAGCAAGCTGGGTGAAACGGTTTCGAGCGCCGAAGAGCTCGGCCATCGCCACGCTCTCGAGCGAGAACAGACCGAGAACCGCAAGGTTGAGGCCGAGGATCATCGCAATAGTGACAAGTGCCGTGTCACCGCTCGTGACCATGAGCATCATCGGCAACGCGTAGAGGATGCTGATGCTGGTGAGCGTGATGTAGAGCGGCCGTCGCCCGAAGCGGTCGCCGAGGAGCCCGACGAGCGGAACAGTGATGAAACCGAGGAGCGAACCCCACACGATCGCGTTCGTAGCGACCGACTTGTCCATCACCAGAGCCGTGGCGATGTAGCCGACGAGGAAGGTCTGGATGAGACCCGAGTTGCCGGCTTGTCCGAAGCGTAGGCCGAGGGCGATCAGGAAGGCCTTGCCCTTGCGCTGGTGCAGAGCGGTCTCGATCGTGCTCTTGTCTGACTCGGCAGCGGTGACGGCGAGTTGCTTGCGGGTCAGCGCGACCCCGTCCACGACGTCAGCGCGCTGTTCGAACACCGGGCTCTCCTTCACGGCGAGGCGGATCCACACTGCGAACAGAAGGAGAACGAAACTCGCGAGGAACGGGATACGCCAGCCCCACGAGATGAGATCCTCATCCGGCAGGACAGCGACGAGAAAAGCCCAGAGCGCGGATGCGCCGAGCGTGCCCGCGTTCGTTCCCAGCGAGACGAGCGACGAGATGAGACCGCGACGACGAGCCGGGGCGTACTCGGCGAGCATGACGGTCGCACCCGCGATCTCTGCGCCGGCACCGAAGCCTTGCAGAAGACGCAGGAAAACCAGCAGCGATGGGGCCAGCAGGCCGACCTGCGCGTAGGTCGGCAGCACTCCGATCAACGTGGTGGAGACGCCCATCAAGGCAATAGTGAGAAGCAGGACTCTCTTGCGACCGATGCGGTCGCCCATCCGTCCGAAGAAGACCGCCCCGAGGAGTCGTGCGACGTAGCCGACACCGTAGGTCGCCATGGCCGCTATGAGACCGACAGCTGGGTCGAACTCGGGGAAGAAGATGCGGTTGAACACGATTGCGGCGGCGAGCGAATAGAGCTGGAAGTCCATGAACTCCATGGCCGTGCCGAGCCAGCCCGAGACCGCGACTTTCGCGAGATCTCGCGTTGTGCGAGTGCCGTCCGGAACCATGGAGGATTTCTGCGTCTCAGCGGCGCGGATCATCTGGTGCTCCTGTGCGGTGATGAAAGATCTATGGGATGCGAGGATCGATGATCCCCAGAGACTGCTATACAAGCACTTGTATACTAGTCTGTCAAGGTCGACTACCATGAGGTCATGGCAAATCGCCCGACACTCCTCGCCCCCGGCGAATCGATCCGCGATCGCACGCTGCAACTGCTGCGGGCGCGGATCATCTCACTCGAACTCGCTCCGGGCGCCTCCCTGTCCGAGAACGAGCTCGCCGCGGAGCTCGGGATCAGTCGTACCCCAGTGCGCGAGAGCCTGATCCTCCTTCGCGAGGAAGGGCTGATACAGGTTTTCCCCCAGCTCGGCACCTTCGTCAGCCGGGTGGATCCCGGCCGCGTCGCCCAGGCCCAGTTCGTGCGGGAGGCCATCGAGTGCGCCTCACTACGCGAGGCAGAGACGGTCGACCCCGAGTCCCTGCAGGCGTTGCAAGCCAACATTCGCGAGCAGCACGCCGCGAACGAAGCCGGCGATATCGACGGCTTCTTCGCCCTCGACGAGGAGTTCCATCGCAGGCTGCTCCGAGCGACGGGGCATGAGAGCGCCTGGAACACCGTCAACGCCGCGAAGGCCCACCTCGATCGGGCACGCCGCCTGAGCCTCATCGACGCCCGTCCGGTCTCCTCACTGATCGAGCAGCACGCTCGTATCGTCGACGCCCTCTCCGAACAGGACACCACGAACGCCGTCGAGTCGTTGCGCGCGCATCTTCGAGCCGTCTTCGACGACGTGGAGCGAATCCGTCAGCGTTCGCCCGAGCTCTTCTCCGACGGTGGCGGGCTCAGGCCTGTACGCAGAACCCTCACCGTTCTCCCCTGACCTCGAACGGCCGCACCAGAGGTCGACACCGGATCGCGACACGGGCGGGATCCTGAGTTCGCGGCAATTCGAGTAGTGACCTCATCCGAACTCAGCCGACCCGAGGTAGATCTACCATCGGGCGGCGGCGATGCCGAGTCAGGTTTACCGCTTTACGTGTCGAGCGTGGAGCCCCGCTAGAAAACCTAACGAGGTACTACTGGTTGCCAGACGGGCAAACTGCAAGTTATTGTTCGTAATTAACGTTTATGGAGCAGTAATATTCACGCGCTACGGTCGACGATGAGAGGGTAGACGTGACGACGAGACTCGGCAATCACGGGGTGCGGTGCAAGGTGGCCGTGCCGGACTGGCGTGCTGCGATACACGCAGCAGGCGAGTTGATGGTGGCTTCCGGCGGGTGCGAACCCTCCTACGTGGCTGCGATGGAAGATGGCGTGGTCACGTATGGCCCTTACATCGTCATCGCCCCGGGAGTAGCGATTCCCCACGCCCGGCCCGAACGGGGCGTGCTCGCTCAGGGCACCGCCGTGGTGACCTTGGCACATGGTGTCGACTTCGGCGAAGAGTCCAACGATCCCGTCGACCTGATCATCGCCTTCACCGCGCACGACAAGGAAAGTCATCTGCAGACTCTGCAGACCCTCGTCGCCGTCCTCGGCGACGAGGTGACATTGACCCGCATACGGGCCGCGACAACCGAGGAACAGCTGGACGCGGCACTGCGCCGCGCGGAAACGGAGCTCACAGCATGATCACGATCACGACCGTCTGCGGCATGGGGCTCGGCACGAGCATGATGCTCGCGATGCAGGTTCGTCAGGTGCTGGAGAGCATCGGCGTGCAGGGCAAAGTCCATCCCATCGACCTGGGCTCGTTCAAGTCATCGCCGTCTGACATCGTCGTCACGACTCGTGCGATGGAGGCCCAGGTCTCTGGGACGACCGCGAAGGTCGTGGCCGTGGACAACCTCATCGACCGCTCCGAGATCGAAGCCAAAGTGCGTGCCGCTCTCGCCGAGCTCGACGACTGACCCAGATATCTCATGGATGCATTGAATTTTGTCGTAGCCCTCTTTCAGGTGCCAGCCGTCATCATCGGACTCATCGCCCTGATCGGCCTCCTGATACAGCGCAAACCCTGGGGCGACGTGGTGGCTGGCACGCTCAAGACCATGATCAGCCTGCTCATCGTTGCCGGCGGCGTCACGGTGCTGATCGCCAGCCTCGGTCCACTGCAGTCGATGTTCCAATTAGCGCTGCCAGTGGAGACGTTCGAGACCTTCGTCACTTTCGATGAGGCTGTCGTGAGCGCAGTGCAGACCGAAGACGTCGCCAACCTCGGCGCGATCATCGGCCTGACTCTTCTCTTCGGCTACGCGTTTCATCTGCTGCTCGCGCGTTTCACGCCGTTCCATTACGTCTACCTCACCGGGCACATGATCTGGGTGCACGCCGGTGCGTACTCCATCCTCTTCCACAGCCTGGGGCTCAACTTCGTGTGGACGATCGTTGCGGCGTCGTCACTCCTCGGCATCTACCTCACTCTCGCTCCGGCGCTCGCGCAGCCCTTCATGCGCAAGATCACCGGCGGCGACGACGTCGCGTTCGGTCACGGTCAGACCCTGCTCAACGTCGGCGTGGGTTACTTCGGCAAGCTCATCGGCGACCCCTCCAAGAGCACCGAGGACTACAAGCTGCCGACGCGGCTGAACTTCTTCCGCGACATCGCCGTCTCCACCACCCTCGTCATGCTCGTCGTGTCCTTCGTCGCCGGGACGATGGCGGTGATCGTGCTCGGCGCCGGCGAGTTCGAGACGCAGATCTCGGACGGCCAGAACTGGGCCGTGTTCACCCTCCTGACCGTGCTGGGCTTCACCGCCGGCATGTTGATCCTGCTCTACGGAGTGCGGATGCTCATCGGCGAGATCGTGCCTGCCTTCGAAGGCATCAGCCGTCGCCTGATTCCGAACGCACGGCCCGCTCTCGATGTTCCCGTGATCTTCCCATTCGCGCCGAACGCGCTGCTGGTCGGCCTGATCTCGGGTCTCATCGGACAGGTCGCCGGCATGATTGTCCTCGCTCTGATCGGTTGGCCTGTGCCGATCCCGAGCATCATCGTCGCCTTCTTCGCGTCCGGTGCGGGGGCGATCTTCGCGAACGCCATGGGCGGCCGTCGTGGCGCATGGGCGGGAGGCTTCCTCTGGGGTTTCGTCGGATGGTTCCTCATCTCCTACGCGTATAAGTTCCAGGTGTTCGGCGATCTGACCGCACTCGGCGCGCCCGCGCTCGGGTTCACCGTTCCTGATGCGCTTATCCCCGCGATCGTCGTCGACCTCATCGGCAAGCTTTTCGGATTCTGACTAGGAAGTAACAGTGACCACTCTCACCGACCGCTATCTCAACGAGACCATCGCTCTCATCGAGCGGATTCGCGACGAAGAGACTCCCGCCGTCGAGAAGGCGGCGGCGCTCATCGCCGACGTCCTGGAGGGAGGCGGACGATTGTTTGCCTTCGGGTGCTCGCATTCCTCCCTTCCTGTGCAGGACATCGTCTACCGCGCGGGCGGGCTCATGCTCGTGAATCCCGTGTTCGCCCCCGGCACCGCCGCCCTGGACACCCGGCCGACCACTCTCGGCTCCGCGATGGAACAGCTCCCCGGTGTTGCCGGCGCCGTCCTCGACAACTCGCCGATCCGAGCCGGCGATGCGCTCATCGTCGTGTCGGTGTCAGGACGCAACGCCGTCCCGATCGAAATGGCTGAACTCGCCCAGGAGAGGGGCGTCAAGGTCGTGGTACTCACCTCGCACGCGTACAGCGACGCTGTGACGTCGCGACACCCGTCGGGCCGAAAGGCGAAGGACTTCGCCAACGTCGTCCTCGACAACAAGGTCGACAAGGGCGACGCCGTACTCGATCACCCGGCAGTGCCTCAGAAGTTCACCCCTGCTTCAGGCGTCACCAGCACCGCCATCCTCCACATGCTCTCGGCGGCCATCATCGAGCAGTTGGCGGACCGAGGCGTGACCCCGCCCGTCTTCCTGGCGGCCAACGTGGACGGTGGCGCGGAGTGGAACGCCGCGCTCCTGGAGCAGAACGCGGCCCGGATCTTCTACCTCTGATCCATGGGTCGATGGTGGGGGCGGTGCTAGGGTCGGGAAGAATTGGGTTGCGTGGTCTTCGTCGGCCAGCAAGATGGTGAGCAAGGATCTTCATGAAAAGACCAGATCGGTTGAACCGGCTGCTCGAGCTGATCGCTGAGCGTCACACCCTTGAGGTCGACGAACTGCAGTCCGAGCTCGGTGTCTCGGCGGCGACCATACGGCGCGATCTCGATCACCTCGACGAGCAGCGCATGCTCACGCGCACGCGCGGAGGCGCGGTCGCCAACAACGTCGCCTACGATCTCCCCATCCGCTACAAAACGACGCGCAAGATCGGCGAGAAGCAGCGCATCGCGGCGGCGGCAGCGGAGCTGGTGCGTTCTGGAATGAGGATCGCGTGCAATGGCGGGACGACAACGACGGAGGTGGCGCGAGCGCTGACGATGCGCGACGACCTCGCCGCTGAAGACGGGACCGGGCCGACCATCACGATCGCCACCAACGCCGTCAACATCGCGAGCGAGCTCGCCGTGCGGCCCCAGGTCAAACTCGTGCTGACCGGCGGGGTGATGAGAACGCAGTCCTACGAGCTGGTGGGTTCCCTCGTCGACGCCGTCCTCGATCAACTGAACTTCGACCTGGCCATCGTCGGTGTGAACGGGATCGATCCGGTCCACGGCGCCAGCGCGGCCGACGAGAAGGAGGCGGCTGTGAATCGTCTGATGGCGTCTCGATCGGCCCGCGTCGTGATCGTCGCCGACAGCAGCAAGCTCGGGCTGACGGCGTTCGCAAACATCTGCACCGTGGAAGAAATCGATGTGCTCATCACCGATTCGGGTGCCGATGCCCGCATCATCGAGGAGTTCCGTCAGGCCGGCATCGAGACGGTCGTCGTGTGACCCGCGCTTTGCCGGCCTGACGGCGACCCGAGATCGTCAGTGTCGCGCCCACGCCCACATCCGCGCCCTCGCTCCGGTCGCGATCCTTCGCGTGGTCGAGATGCACCGACACGGACCCACATAGATCGTCTCGTGCGAGACCGGCCGTGTTGCATTGTCGGGGGTTCCGCAGGTCGATGCAACACGCGCAACGACTCGTTAGGCGCATATTCTTGACAGAAATTGCTCAAAAGTGTTCGATATAATCGAAATCGAGCATTAATGAGTAGTTCGAGGAGTGTCACGGTGAGACGACTACGTTCAGGTATGTGGCTCGGAAGCGGGGTGATGGCTTCGGCCCTCGTTCTCACCGGCCTCTCGATCGGCGGCGTTACGTACGCCTATGACCGCGAAACACTGGCGGCGGCGCAGCCGTCTCCAGTCTCGACGCAGCAGTCGCGCACGTCGTGGCGTTTGGTTGCCGCGGAGACATTCAAGACGGACCCGGAGGTCAGCCAAGCACCGTGGGTTCGTGACCCGCATGGCCCCGACAGCCCGTGGCACGTCGACCACCTCGACGACGACGGCGAGTTCTTCACGGTGCGGGGCGGTTCTGAGTTTGAGCGGCATCTTGCCGGTGCCGACATCTTGCGGAAGCGGGTTCAGTTCGGGGATGGCGGATGGCTCACGGCAGAACTGGCTGCACGCGATGCAGACAAGGATGGTCAACCGGAAGGCGCCCCGACTTTCACAGCTGAACACGGAGCAGGCGTCATCGACGAGCCGAGCCACGACTCCGGTCTGATCATCCGCAGCACCGAACCGCTCCCTGAGCAATACCGCATCGAGTATCGCTTGCGCGGGATCGAGTTCGGAGGCAAGCGCGACGGCACGTTCGAGTACGACGGCAAGATCAACGGCTACGAGCCGACAGGATGCAAGACCAACTGGCCTTGGAAGCGGACGGGCGCTCTCGACGGGCCCGCGGACCGTTGCAACGCCAACTTCGACGACGTTCGGTCCCAGAACGGCTATTACTTCTTGTCGATCATGGACTACGCAAAGCCAGCGCCGCATAACAACGTCTTCATCCACAACCATCGCAAGGTCGGCATGGATGCCTACAACGTAAACGGCCCGTGGGCTCGAGCGTTTTCTGTCTGCAACCCCAGCACCGGCCAGAAGTTGAACTACCTTGACAGCACGGCCAACGGAGTCAACGAGATCTTCTTCGACGGCTCGCGCTACCGCGACCCGAGCATCGGATACAACGAGTTCATCATGCCGACGGAATGTGGCCTGGAGGATGGGGCCACGCCTCGCGAGAATATTGTCTCGGCTGCGGAGATCAAGCCGGAGATCATGCCCAGAAAGACCTACACGTTCGCAATCGAGCGCACGGCCACCAGCTACATCGTGGAGATGTCTGGCGAGTTCAAATACATCGGTAAGACCACCCTGCGGTACGAGCGCGACTTCGTCGAGGATGGCACCCCCATCTGGCACTACAACCAGAGAACCGACGAATACGACGGTCAGTTCAACACTACGCTCACCTTCGACGGACCTTACGGCAGCTATACCCGTGAGCAATGGCCAGCCGGGTCCGCCTACCCCGACAACTTCGTCATTGGCGATCCCCACATGAACTACTACGAGGGGTCAGCAGTGATCGACGACATCCGGCTTTATGTTCCCCGACACGCCCAGGCCGGAGCGAACCGATGACTATGCCCAGCCTTGCGACAACGCCTGTGCTGCGCTCTCGCGCCGCGAGTCGAGGAGATCCGCGGCCGCACCGACAGCGTCGGCATCTTCACGAATCGCGACGCGATCATCCGCCTCGTCGGCGCGGTCCTAGCCGAGCAGACCGACGAATGGGTCGAAGGCCGCCGCTAGCTCGGACTCGAGATCCTCGCCAAGTCCCGCCTCAGTCTCGTCCCCAACACAGGAAGCAAGGTGAGCGCCGACCGAAGGACACCGCGCTACATCACGTTCCGAGGCTTGACCCACTGCTCGACGTCTTCGTCGATGAATACAACCGCCGCCGCACCTTAGTTTCTGAGACCAGCATCTCGAGCTAATGACGCGCTTGTCGACTAAAATTCATGCGCAAATCTGTCCGCTCTCAGGCTCGGCCTTCTCAGACTCGGCCGCGGCCCGATCGGTGTCGCTCCAGAGTTCCTGTGGTTTCTTGATGGTTGTGCTCACTTGGTAGCGATAGGCATCGCCTGGAGATACTTCACGGTCCCGGAACGAGTTCTCCTGAATGGTGGCTACGAGATGTCCGTCGCGCGAAACCTCATACTCACCGCTCACAGACACGTCGGGCCATGAAAGATCCCGTGCCTGGGCGGTCCTCGCTTAGGTTGCCGCCGTGGTCCTGAGTTCAGTCGACATTCACATCATGTCCGTAATCCCAGCCTGATTCGGGCCAGGTCTCCCACTACCTCTCTCGGAGACCACGGTGTTTCGCACAGTAGCGGGAAGATCATCCTCATCACGTGACGCTAAACACGAGAATGAAAAAGTTGTCTCAGCGTGGCGTGATGAGTCTGCTCAGGAATTACCTAATGCCGAGGGCTGTCTGAGCCCTAAGTAGTGTGCGGCGCGCAACTTCACTAGCTTTCTCAGCGCCGTCTTGCAGGATTCGGTCGAGCTCGGCCTCGTCTGCCCGCAGGGCTTCGTATCGTTCTCGGATGGGTTCAGTGGTGGAAACTATGCTGTCGGCAACCGTTTCTTTCAGCTTTCCATACGATTCTCCGGCGACGCGGCGCAATGCTTCGTCGAAACTTAGGTGGTCAAAGGACGCCAGTATCTCGACAAGGTTTCTGACACCCGCAGAGAGTGCCTCGGAATCGGCCTCAACGTAATCTCCGCTGTCGGTTACGGCTCGAGCAATTCGCTTGCGAATCACGGACTCAGAGGACAGCAAACCAATCGAATGATTTGGGTGGATGACAGCGTCCGTCTTGCTCATTTTCTTGTCGGGATCATCTAAGCCCATGATTCGAGCACCCGTCAGGGGCACACGGGCCCTAGGCAAGACAAATGTTTCGCCGTGTACTGCATTGAACTTCTGCGCGATATCTCGAGTCAACTCGATGTGTTGTCTTTGGTCGTCTCCGACAGGAACAATCTCGGTGTCGTAGAGCAAGATATCCGCAGCTTGAAGCACCGGATAAACGAGGAGACCGGCCTCAATCGAATCCGTTTGTCCGGACTTTCCCTTAAATTGGGTCATCCGCTGCAACGCCCCGAGCGGAGTGGAACAAGTCAGCAACCACATGAGCTCTGAGTGTTCGGGAACTTGTGATTGGACGAAAATAGTCGCTCGGCTGGGATCTATTCCACAAGCTACGTAAAGCGCGGCAACGTCTCGTGCTCGCGACGCAACGGTTGAGCCTGTGGCTTTCCGGGTGCTGGTGAGAGCGTGCAGATCAACAATGCAAAAAAAACAATCGTAATCATCGAGCATCTCGACCCACTGGCCGAGCGCACCGACGAAGTTACCAATATGCAGGTCCCCGGACGGCTGCACCCCGGAAAGGACTCTAGGCCGCGTCTTTTCGGTAGTCACGTATGATCTTTCGGTCTTGCTGTCGAACGAACTAGGCAGTCATTCTTTTCCAGGACCTCGAAGTTCGCATCGTCAACGCAGTCACCGGCGAACTCCTGCGAGAGCTCACGATCAATCCAAACAAGGACTACCAAACCAGAAAATGACGAACAGCCGAACCCATTTGTAGGTTCGGCTGTCCGGGATGTCCCGAGACATCACATGGTTGCGGGGACAGGATTTGAACCTGCGACCTCTGGGTTATGAGCCCAGCGAGCTACCGAACTGCTCCACCCCGCGGCACAAGAATCCACACTACCACACGGCGCGAGCCACAGCGAATCGAAACCGGCTCGGCCCGAAACGCGCTCTTCGCCCGTCGAAGACTGACCCGCGATCACGAGCCATTCAGCCATTCAGCAGCGTGATCATCGCGGAGAGCGTCTCGGCGAGCTTGGCGTCCGCGACGCCATAAGCAGCCCAGTTACCGGCCGCCAGAGCAGCCTGCTTGTCAGCGAGCGCCTGCTTGGCGATATTGAGCAGGCTCTTGACCTTGGCGTCCGTCGCGGGATCCCCGGTGGAAGGCGCTCCGGCGCCGGTGCCCGTCCCCGGTGCGACGGGCGTCGTCGTTCCCGCCCCGTTCGGCGTAGCAGTGTCGCCCGCCTGAGCACCCGAGTCGCCGCCGAAGAGCACGTCGAGCGCCTGATCGAGGGTGTCCTGGAACGCAATCTGGTCGCCGAAGGCCACGAGCACCTTCTGCAGCAGCGGATAGCTCGTGTTCCCCGTCGACTGCACGAAGACAGGCTGCACGTAGAGCAGGCCACCGCCGACAGGGAGCGTCAGCAGGTTGCCGTTGCGCACCTTCGACTGGCCCTGTTTCAGCAGGTTCAGCGTGGCTGAGACACTCGGATCACTGTTGAACTGGTTCTGCACCTGGCCGGGGCCAGGCACGGTATCGTCCTTCGGCAGGGTCAGCAGACGCAGCTTTCCGTAGTCGTCTGCGCGCTTACCGTCTTTTGCGCCAGCATCAGCATCGACCGCGAGGTAGCCGGTAAGCACGTTGCGACTCGTCTCGCCCTTCTGATCGGGAATGAACGTCGAGTACAGCGAGAACGATGGCTGATCCTGGCCGGGCATCTGCATCGTCAGGTAGTACGGCGGCTGCAGGGTCGCGGTCGTCGACGGCAGCGTCGGGTCGTTCGGCGTCGTCCAGGCGTCGTCCTTCGAATAGAAGGAACCCGGGTCGGTCACATGGTACTGGCCGAGAACCGCACGCTGCATCTTGAACAGGTCCGCCGGGTAGCGCACGTGACTCATGAGAGCGCCGGACATGTCGCTCATCGGCTTGAGGGCCGACGGGAAGATCTTCTGCCAGGTCTTCAGCAGCGGGTCCTCGTCGTCCCACGAGTACAGGGTGACCTTGCCATCGTAAGCGTCGACCGTCGCCTTGACGGAGTTGCGCACGTAGTTGACCTGGTCGACCGCGAAAGGCTGCGTCGCGGTCTCGGTGTCTGTGATCGTCTCGCTCATGCTGACCTTGGTCGAGTATGGATAGTTCTCGGATGTCGTATAGCCGTCGACGATCCAGACGATCCGCCCGTCGACGACCGAGGGATAGATGTCGGAGTCGAGCGTCAGATACGGCGCGACCTTCTGCACCCGGTCGAGCGGGCTGCGATCGTAGAGGATCTGCGAGTTGTCGTTGACGGAGTCGGAGAGGAAGATCTGCTCCGACTGGAACTTGAGGGCGTAGATGAGCTTCTTGAAGACGTTGTCGAGCTTGGGACCCCCTTCGCCGGAGAACGTCGTATACGTCTGCTGCTCGCCGTCGCCGCCAGACGGGTAGTCGAGCTCGACGGGCTTGGCACCGTCAGGTGCGCCCACGACCGAGTACAGCGGAGAATCCTCACCGAAGTACACCCGCGGTTCGAAGTCGCCGAGAGCGCCGGTCGTCGGGATGCCTGACTCGAGGAACACCGGCTGGCCGTCGGCCGAACGCTGATTGCCGTACGCCGCAACCACGCCGTAGCCGTGTGTATAGACGATTGTCTTATTCACCCAGGTCTGCGCGTCGCCAAGGCCGCTCAAACGCAGATCGCGCACCGCGACCACGGTGTCCTGGCTCTTGCCGTCGATCAAGTATCGGTCGACGTCGAGATCCTGCGGAAACTGGTAGTACTGCCGGAATTGCTCGAGCTGAGCGAAGGAGTCGCTCACGATCGCCGGATCGAGGATGCGGATGTTAGCCGTCGTCTTCGCGTCGGCGCGCAACGCCCCCGGTTCGGCGTTCGTGGTCGCGTTGTAGGGGATCTCTTCGACACCGGCTACACCATACGCGTCCCGGGTGAGGTCGATATTGCGCTGGATGTACGGTGCCTCGAGCGATTTGGCACTGGGGTCGACCTGGAAACGCTGCACGACCCACGGATAGAGAGAGCCGATCAACAGACTCGACACGATGAGGAGCACGGTTCCGACGACCGGAAGGCGCCAACGACCGACGACAGCCGTGACGATGAAGAGCACGGCGACGACCGTGGCGATGCCTGCGAGGATGGCGCGGCCGGGGATCGTCGCGTTGACATCGGTGTAGCCCGCTCCCGTGATGAGCCCGTTGTTGTCAGTGACGGTCGAGTACTGGTCGAGCCAGATGCTCGCGGCCTGCAAAAGCAGGTAGATGCTCGCCGTCACGGCGATCTGCACACGCGCGGACTTGGAGATGAGCACCTCCCGCCCACTAACCCGCATCGCCCCGTAGAGGTATGAGGTCGCGACGGCCAGGATGCCTGAGACGAGGACGACTGCCGAGGCGAAGCCGAGCAGAGCATGGTAGAACGGCAGGTCGAAGAGGTAGAAGGAGATGTCGAAGCCGAACTGAGGATCGGTCTTCCCGCTCGGCGTGCGGTTCAGCCACATCAGGCTCGTCTGCCAGCGGGAGGAGGACGAGACTCCGGCGAAGAGCCCGAGCAGAGCAGGGATGCCGTACATCGCGAGACGGCGCAACGGCTCGATGACCTGCTGATAGCGGTCGAGCTGCGAGTTCAGCTTGGCGTAGACGGGACGCGAGCGATAGGCGATTTGGATGCCCAGCCACACGGGGAGAGCCATCGCGAGGAAACCGGTGAAGAACAGGACCACGCCAGCAGCCCACTGCGTGGTGAGCACGTTGAGGAAGCCGAGTTGGTCGTACCAGAGCACATCGGTGTACAGGCCTGCGAACAGGAAGAACGCCACGGCGAGTCCCGCGACGATCGCCACGGTGATGGCGAGCGGGGCTCTGCTTCGTCGGGGGGATCCTTCGGCTGCTGGAGAAGTCACGTAGGCCTCTTGCTCTTCGAATTAGGGACGACTACCTATCCTAGGCAACCATGGCTGATCCTAGACAACCATGGCTGTGAGCAGGTGATGTTCGCGGTCAACCGACGGAACAGCGGGGTAGTGCGCTCGTATCCGCTCCGCCCGCTATCGCGTCGAGAGCCGCGACGGAGTCGTCGAGGGTCTTGACGGCGAAGACGGTCAGACCGTCTGGGACGTGTCCGGTCACCTCGTCGCAGTTCGACGCGGGGGCGAGGAACCAGTCGGCGCCGGCATTCTTCGCGCCGTACATCTTCTGCCGGATGCCGCCGATGGCGCCCACACTGCCGGCCGAGTCGATCGTGCCGGTTCCTGCGACGTTCTCACCGCCGTTCAGCTCCCCCGGGGTGAGCTTGTCCACAATGCCGAGCGCGAACATCATGCCGGCACTCGGACCACCGACGTTGTCGAGCTGGATGTCGACGGCGAAAGGAAAGGAGTAGTCCATCGAGACCTTGACGTCGAGCACGATGGCGTCCCCCCTCTCCACCGGCGTCGCCTGCACTGTGAGCGTATGATCACCACGAAGGATACCGAGGGTGGCTGGAGCGTCGGTGCCGTTCGCCGCGAGCGCGGTGCGGAAGGCGGCGAGGTCGTGCACCGCCTCGCCGTTCACCGAGAGAACCTCGTCATCGGCTCGCAGGATGCCCGCCGAGGGCGAGCCATCCGGCAAGGTCACGATCTTGACGTTGCGCGGAAAGTCATAGCCGAGATAGACGAGGGCTGCAGCGATCGCATCCTTCTGCGAGTTGACCATCGCGACCTGGTTGGCCCTGTTGCGCTGCTCGACGGTGACATCGGGGGGAAAGACCTGATCGATCGGGAGGACGGCCTTGCTCGAGTCGGACCAGGCGCCGAGGACGTCGAACCAACTGAAACGCTGCCCAGGGTTGCCGACGACGGATACCGTGAGCAGGTCGAGGGATCCCGCGGTCGGGTAGGTGGGCTCATCGGGGATCGTGACGAGGGGTACCTGTGCCCCGTCATGATCGGCGGTGCCGAGCGTGTTGTAGACCGGACCGGGCTGCTCGATCACATACGGCGCCGGAGCGACCCCGAGGATGACACCGATCGCGAGTGCGACGAAAAGGATGAGCCAGCCTCTGTTCCGGCGATGACCCGGAACCTCAACGGTGCTGTCGCTGAACAGTGCCACCGCGATCCTTTCCCTGCGTCCGCACGCTGTTCGCGACAGGCGGACAGCAGAACCCCCTAGCCTAGGGCATTTCCCATCGAAGCCAGAGAATCTCGGGCTAGCGTAGAGACAAGCAACTGAGAGGTGGCTGAAGTGGCCGACAACGCCCACCCCGGAGACGACTCCGACGACATGAATCCCGAGGATCATGAACCGAGCGACGAGTTCCGGGACATGTTGCGTGACATCCTGTCCGGCAACTCCTCGGTCGACCCGAGCCAGCTGGCCGGAGCCGCCGGCCTGCCCGACGACCCGGCGAGCGTCGCCGCACTCGTGAACCAACTGCAGAACGCGCTCCGCTCCAGCGACGACGGCATCAGCTGGGGGCTCGCACTCAAGCAGGGCGAGGACAGGGCGTCCGCTACGCAGCTCTCGGTGACCGACGAGCAGCGTACCCAGTTGGAGCAGGCCTTTCATATCGCCGCGCTCTGGCTCGACGAGGTCATCACGGTGAGCGAGCTCACGGTCGAGCCCCGGCTCATGAGCCGCAAGGAGTGGGTGACGGCGACGATGTCCGTTTGGACGCAACTCGCGGAGCCCGTGGCCACGAGCATCTCCGACTCGCTCACCCGTGTCATCACCGAGCAGGCGCCTGAGGAGTTCCACGACATGGTCGCGAACGCCAGCCAGGTGATGCGCTCGATCGGAGGCACTCTCTTCGCCATGCAGCTCGGCCAGGTCGTTGGGCAGCTCGCGAGCGAGGTCGTCTCGGGTGGCGACGTCGGCATCCCGCTGCTCGGAGAGCAGCAGGCCGCACTCCTGCCCCAGAACGTCGGCGAGTTCGGCGAGGGACTCGATATCCCGGCCGACCAGGTGCAGATCTATCTCGCCGTGCGCGAACTCGCTCACGCACGTCTGTTCCGGCATTCGCGCTGGCTGCGGTTGCACCTCATCACCTCGATCACGGAATTCGCGCGCGGCATCAGTATCGACACCGAACGACTCGAGGAGCTCGCCGAAGGATTCGATCCGTCGAACCCGGAGGAGTTGCGTCAAGCCATGGTCGACGGGACCCTCATTCCGCCGAAGAGCGAGGCCCAGCTCGCAGCGCTCGCACGACTTGAGACGATGCTCGCTCTCATAGAGGGCTGGGTCGATGTCGTGACGGCGCAGGCGACCAATCGACTGCCGAAGACCGTGGCGATCGCCGAGATGGTCCGTCGACGCCGCGCGTCCGGCGGACCAGCCGAGTCGGCGTTCGCGACCCTCGTCGGCCTCGAGCTGAGACCGCGTCGTCTGCGCGACGCCGCCACCATGTGGCAGGCGGTGACGGATGCCGTCGGAGCGGCGGCACGCGACGCCCTGTGGGCGCACCCCGACATACTGCCGACGGCAGAGGACCTCGACGATCCGCAGACGCTCGTCGCACGGCTGACGAGTGCTGCTGAGAGCGGGGAGGCCGTGCTCGACGATTTCGACCAGGCGCTCGAAGAGCTGTTGCGCGAGGACGGCCCAGAACGGCCGGTCGACCCCGACGATCCGAGCGGCCCGTCCAACTCATCCGATCCGGTGGATTGACGCCGCCGACGGAACCGGCGGCCTCTGTCCCTGTGGATAACTTCGGGCACCTCCTGCGCGACTGAGGCATCCTGCTCGCATGGTTTTGTCGCTCGATCCCCGCTATCCGGTCGTCTGGCGCACGCCCGACTCGCTCCAGTTCGGCGTCGACAGAGCCCTCGTCACCCTCACCGGGGTGACGGCGGCCGACGAGCGGGTGATCGCGGCCCTGAGACTCGGGCTGCACCGCGCCTCCCTCGACTACCTCGCCGGAGCCGTCGGAGTCCCCCGCGCCGAAGTCGACCGTCTGATCGACGTGCTCGCCCCCGCCATCGTCGAAACCGCGCGGCCCCCTGAACCGATGAGCGACCGCTCGGTCCTCGTCGACGGCACCGGGCCGACCGCCGACCGGGTGCGCACCTTTCTCGACGGTGTCGGCATCCGGCCGTTCGACCAGGCGGCGCGGCAGACACCCGCGCTCGTCGTGCTCGTCGCCTCCCACGTCGTCCCTCCTCGTCGTTATGGGCGCTGGCTCCGCCGCGACGTGCCCCACGTCCCGATCGTCTTCGGAGACACCGGGGTGCGGATCGGCCCGCTCGTCGAACCTGGTCTCGGACCCTGCCTCTACTGTCTCGAGCTTCAGCGCACCGACGCCGACCCGGCATGGCCCGCGATAGCCTCGCAACTGCTCGACAGCACCGCCGCCGCTGAGACGCAGCGCACCAGCCTCGCCGCGGCTTCACGGGCGACAGAACTCGTGCTCGAACGGCTCACGACCACACGGAGAAGCCTGACCGAGGCATCCGTGTTCCTGGATGCCGAGTCCGGCGAGACTATGATCCTCGAACACCGGCCGCACGAGGAGTGCGGATGCCGATCTCCGACAGGAAACGCGAACGATCCCTTTGACCCCGGCGTTGCAAGCCGGTCGCAGCCCAACTCAGCGTGAGCCGGCTCCGGGCGCGGGTGATGCCTACGTACAGCAGCCGGCGTTCCTCGTCGATCTGCTCGAACGTGGTCGCGTAGCTGATCGGCACAAGTCCCTCGCTCATCCCCACGACGAAGACGCTCTCCCATTCGAGTCCTTTGGCGGAGTGCAAAGTCGCGAGCGTCACGGCAGACACTGTCGGTTCGTGCTGACCAGCCTCGCGCTCCAGGAGTTCGTCGGTGAACTGCCGAAAGGTCGTGCCTGGCGCCGTCTGATCGACGAGCCCCATGATCGCGTTGAGCGACTCCCAGCGGTCTCGCACGGCCCCGCGTGCTTCGGGAGGCTGCTGGCTCCAGCCCAGGCCGCGCAGCACATCGCTCACCGACTTGAAGAGCGGCTCTCCCGAGATCGAGACGGATGCCGCCCGTAGCGACATGACCGCCTGCCGAACCTCCGACTGTTCGAAGAACCGCTTGGCCCCACGGATCTGGTAGCTCACCCCGACATCGCCGAGTGCGGTCTCGATGGCTGCCGCCTGCACATTCACCCGGTAGAGCACGGCGATGTCCTCGGGGCGCTCCCCCGCCTCGATCAACTCCAGGATCTGCTGGGCGATGCCACGCGCCTCGGCCAGGTCGCTCGCATACTCGCGCACCGAGACCCCTGAACCGGGCGGTGAATCGAGTCGCGACGCCGCCGCATGCAGCACGAGCGCGCCCGGTCTGCCACGCATGAGCCGATTGGCCGCGGCCACGATCGAGGGAGTCGAGCGATAGTTCTGCTCGAGTCGCACGATCGTGGCGTCCGCATAGCGCGCTGGGAACTCGAGCAGGTATTCCGCCCGAGCCCCAGCGAATGAGTAGATGGTCTGACTCGCATCGCCGACGACACACAGATCGCGGCGGTCTCCGAGCCACAGGCCGAGCAACTGGTGTTGCAACGGGGAGACGTCCTGGAACTCGTCGACGACGAAGAAACGATACTGCTCGCGCACCTGCAGCGCGACGGACGGCTCCTGCTCGATCATGCCAGCCATCGCGAGGAGCACATCCTCGAAGTCGAGCTGACGTCGCTCGTCTTTGAGGTCCTCGTATGCCTGCTGCAATGCGACGCTCTGCTCGGCATCGAGCGTTCCCGGCGCTCCCCGTTGCGCGAGCGTCGCGGCGTAGCGTTCCAGCGAAAGGCCGCTGACCTTGCGCCATTCGATCTCGCCCGCGACATCTCGCAACGTCGCGGTGTCGATCTTGAGTGCGAGGCGTTCGGCGGCGTGGCCGAGCAAGCGTGCCTTGTTGTCGAGGATCGTCGGCGTCTGGCTGCCGACGACCTGCGGCCAGAAGTAGTTGAGCTGCGAGAGCGCTGCCGCATGGAAGGTCCGGGCCGAGACGCCGGACGCCCCAAGCTGTCGCAGACGGCCACGCAGTTCGGCAGCGGCTCGCGTCGTGAACGTGAGCGCCATGACCCTGTTCGGCGCATAGGCTCCGCTCGCGATGCCGTAGGCGATGCGGTGGGTGATCGCCCGGGTCTTTCCGGTTCCGGCGCCCGCGAGCATGCACACCGGCCCGATGAGGGCCTCCGCCGCCACTCTCTGCTGCTCGTCGAGCCCGGCCAGGAGCACGTCAGTCGTCGTCATCAGCGCACTACCCGTCCTGAGCCGACTCAAGGGGCGAACCGTACCAGTCAGCGACGATGGCGTGCGCGATCGATGAGGGTCCGGGCAGGAGAATCTCGGCGAACGCCTCACGCAGTTGCTCACGGCTGAACCAGCGCAGCTCAAGGATCTCCTCGCCATCGGGAACGACGGCGTGAGGCGCCTCGTCGTCAGCCAGGGTCGCGCCGAATCCGACCATGATCGACGCAGGGAACGGCCACGGCTGCGAGCCGAGGTAGACGGGATTCGCGACCCGTAGGCCGGACTCCTCGTGCGTCTCGCGCAACACGGCCGCCTCGAACGACTCACCAGGCTCCACGAAACCCGCGAGCAGCGAGTAACGATTCGGCTCCCAGAGCGCGTTGGATCCGAGCAGGATGCGGTCGGCGTCGTCGGTGATTCGAACGATGACGGCCGGATCGGTGCGCGGGAAGACCTCGACGTTGTCGACCGGGCAGAGCCGCACCCAGCCGGCCTGCACGGTGTCGGTCGCCGTTCCGCATCGTGGACAGAAGCGGTGGGAATCGTGCCAGTTCGCCACGGCGATCGCCTCGGTGAAGAGGCCTGCGTCGCGATCGTCGAGATGTGCGGCGATAGAGCGCAGTCCAGCCCAACGCAGTTCCTCCGACTGCAGAGCGGATGCCGCGGCGTCAGTGAGCACGGCAGCGAGCAGCGGCGTTCCCGGAGCCTCGACACTCGACACCGAGGTCGACAGCCCGAGGTAGATCCACGTCTCGGCGGTGGGGATCGCGTCAGGCGGCAGAAGGTCCAGACGCGGCGCCGAGCCGTCCACCTGCTCAGCGGCGAGCGCGCGACCTCGCGCGATCGGAAGCACCCGGGTGGCCGGATCGGCCCTCAGCCGATCGATCAGGCCCGGATCAGCCCTGACCCCGGCATTCCGATCGACATCCTGCCGGACGAGGGGCAGCCTCGCCGGAAAGGGTTGGGACACGGCGAATTCTCCCTTCGCTGCGAAAGACCGATCAGGCACTGCGCAGCCGCATTTGCACGCTTGAGATGGAGCAGGGGGCGTGGCGCACGGCCACGCCGACCGGATGTCGACCTAACCTAGGGGTCATGGCCAGATCTCATCTCACTCTAGCCGCGTTGGCCACCTCGGCCGTTCCGGGGCTCGATGTCGCCGCAGCCCGCAGCCACACACGCGGAGAGCATGGCGATTTCGACGCGGCGGTGCTGCACGGACGCGATGGGCACCGACTCATCGTCCGTGTACCCCGCAACCAGGGTGCCGAGACAGAGCAGTCCGCCGACCTGGTCGCGCTGCGCGCCCTCAGCACGGGAGTTCGCAGCCGCCTGCCCTTCGACGTCCCCGAGTTTCTGGGCCAGACTCCGGTTGGAGGAACCCGTGCCATCGTCTACGGATACCTCCATGGCGAGAAGTTCCAGGTCGACGAGCTGACCGAGCGGGTCGGCCTCTCCGGATCGATCGGTCGCTCGATCGCCGCCATCCACGCCCTGCCGACGGCGTTCATCACGGATGCCGGTCTGCCGCAGCAGAACGCACAGGAATGTCGCACAGCCGCCATCGCCCTCATCGGGCAAGCCGCCGACACGGGGCATGTGCCGGCCGCGCTGCTGCGACGCTGGGAGGAGGCGACGGATGACGACGCCCTGTGGCGGTTCCCGCCGACGGTGATCCATGGCGGACTGTCGGCGGACTCGTTCCTCGTGTCCGACGACGCGGTGTCCGGCATCCTCGGTTGGTCCGGTCTGCGCGTCGGAGACGCCGCCCGCGATCTGCACTGGCTGCTCGGCTCGCGCGGCGAGGCCGCTGAGATCGCGCTCGCCGCCTATACGGCCGGCCGCGGCGGCGGCGCAGACCGGCTCATCACGCAACGCGCGATGCTATACGCAGAGCTGGAGCTCGCCCGCTGGCTCATGCACGGCGCCGACACGCACAACCAGGCGATCATCGACGATGCCGTCGCCATGCTGGACGGTCTCGTCGAGAGCGTGCACAGCGATGTGATGAACCCTCTCTCCCCCTCGACCGGACCAGTCCTCGCCGTCTCCGACGTGGAGGCCATGCTCGACCGCACTCCCCGAGCTCCGCTCACCCGCGACCATGGCTCGGCTATGCACACCGACAGCTACGACCAGTCGGACTTCGAGCGGTCCGAGTTCGGCGACCTCGACGATGCCGACCCCGACGACGACGACACCGCGCACGACGACACCGCGCACGACGACACCGCGACGGGGCCTATCGAGTCCGGTCGTCAGGCCTGACCTCGACGAGCCGAGACCTCCGCCGCTCGCCCTTTCGGCCATTCGTCCGGCGACCGGACCGACCCGTTGACGCGACCGCGTATGCGCCGCACAATCGAACTATGCGCACGCATGATGACATCGAGGAGGAGAAAGCCGTCGGCCAGGTCATCGACCGGCTCGCGGCCCGGTATCCTCAGCTGCCCTACGCTCACATCGGCGACGTCGTGCGGAGTGAGCTCCGCGTGTTCGACGGCCGTCCGATCCGCACCTACGTTCCGGTCCTGGTCGAGCACGAGGCGCGGGCGTTGCTGCGACGTGAGACGTCTGGGCATACCGCCGGTTGATCCGGTCGGCTACAGCCGGTTGCCGCCGGCCGCGAGCGGCTCGGGCTCGAACGACGAGCGCGTCACCGTCGACCAGAGTCGCAGGAGCTCGGATTCGTCGTCGAGGTGGCCGGGTCTGACCACGGTGTCGTCGGCGACGAAATAGAACACGGCGTCGACGATGGCAGGATCGACACCCTTCCAACGCGCATAGGCGAGGCGATACAGCGCGAGCTGAGTCTGCTTGAGCGTGAGGTCGGCGGCGTTCTTCGGCGCTTTCCCGGTTTTCCAGTCGACCACCTGATAGCCGGTCTCGGTGCGGTAGACGGCGTCGAGCTTGCAGACGAAGACATGCCCTGCGAGCGCGAGATGGATCTCGACCTCGATGTCCTCTGGTCGCTTGTCCGCCCACTCCGAGGCTTCGAAGGTCGCCGTGAGAGCGTCGAAACGATCGTCTTCGACCAGATCGTCCGGCATCCCGAGGTCGAGCTCGTCGCCGGTCGCATCGACAAGGTCGGATGCCGCCGAGCCGGCCGAGCGCTGCTCCACCCACCGGTGGAAGAGAGTGCCGAGGCGGGTAGCCCGGTAGGGACGCTGCGGCATGGGGCGGCGGAGTTGCGCGGCGACCTCCGTGGGATCGTCGACGAAGTCCTTGAAGCGCGAGGCCGGGATTCGCGTCGGCAGCGGCACGAGTTCGGCGGCGCCGGCGCGACGCCTGCGCTCCTCGAGCAGGGCATCGATCTCGCGCCGCAGAGCGGAAGCGATCGGGGCACCCTGCCCCGTCTCGATGGCGTGGACGACGATGGCGGCGGCGGTTCGCACGGCATGGCCGCGCCCTCCGAGCGGATCGAGAGGCCAGCTCGCACGATCCCGCGCCTCCTCCCGAGGATTCTCCGGCTCCGCCGGAGCGGCTGGCAGCGCGTCGACGGCGATGAGCCCAGCCGCGGCAAGCTCGCGCAGATAGGCTCCAGGACCACGCGGCGACTTC
Source organism: Luethyella okanaganae (assembly GCF_042660285.1). Lineage (NCBI taxonomy): Bacteria > Bacillati > Actinomycetota > Actinomycetes > Micrococcales > Microbacteriaceae > Luethyella > Luethyella okanaganae. The sequence goes on along the minus strand of NZ_JBHSTP010000001.1, from coordinate 628,405 downwards.
TGCGTCCACCACCACGAGCCGCTCAGCAGGAGCTCGCTCTTCGTGCGAGTCACGGCGACGTAGGCGAGCCGTCGCTGCTCCTCAGCATAGTGACGCGCATTGTCCGCGCCGAACTCCTTCGCCGCTTTGTCGAAGGCGAGCTGGTCGTGCACTCCACGCCAGGCGAGTTCCGGCAGCTCGTCGCTGTCGCCCTTGAACTCGAACGGCAGTTCACCAAAGGCGAGCCATCCCCGGGTCGACAGGGGCTTACCCGGCAGCTCGTCGTCGACCATGCGCGGGACGGCGACGACATCCCATTCGAGACCCTTCGCTCCATGGATGGTGAGGATCTGCACCGTGCCCGGCTCTGGGTCCTCCTGGCGTGGGGCGAGCCTGTCCCGCTGTTCCGCCTCCTCGAGCCATGAGAGGAACGCTCCGATCGTGGCAAGCTCGCTCGACGCGAGAAAGTCCGTGACGAGTTCGTCGAACGCCTCGAGGCTGGCCTCGCCGAGCACCTGATGCTCGTTCGCCGCGATCTCGATGTCGAGCAGAAGCTCCTGCTGCACGAGCGTTACGAAGTCGGGCAGCTCGAGTCCGGTCCGTCGACGCAACGACACGAATCGGGCGCCGGCGCGACGCATCCGTGCTAGGCCCCGCTCGCTGAAACCGTTGAGGAAGCGGTGGCCGGGGTCGGCCGAGACGAGAAAATCGAGCGCGTCGACGATGGATGTGTTCTCCTCGGCCGCGACGCTCGCGCGCACACGGGCGCGAACGTCGTCGCCGAGGGTGCGGAACGCATGGTCGCGGCCGGCTAGCTCCCTCGCCAGCCGACTGAGAGCCTCGATGTCCTTGGCACCGATGTTCCACCAGGCCCCGGCGAGCAGGCGCACGAGCTCAGAACCGCGACTCGGATCGTTGAGCACACGCAGGGCGCAGACGAGATCCACGATGACCGGTTGGTCGAGCAGGCCCGCAAGGCCGAGCACGTGGAAAGGCACGCCGCGCGCACGCAGAGCGTCGGTGAACACCTCGATCTTGCCGAGCGTGCGGCAGAGCATGGCAGCGGACCGCCGCGCGCCGAGCTCCGTCCGGGTGTGGAGACGCTCGGCGAACCAGGAGGCGACGGCGTCGGCCTCCTCTTCGGCCGTCTCCCTGAAGGCCACGTCGACGCGTCCGTCCCCGGCGAAACCGGGGGCGTTCAGAGGCTTCTTCGCGATCGAGGCATCGGCGACGAACGGCCGGACCAGCTCGTTGGCCACGGCGAGCACCGAACGCGGATTGCGCCAGCTGATCGAGAGGTCGTGGATTCTGGCGCCGTCCGGCGAGCCCGTGAAGTCGCGCGAGAAACGTCCGAGGTTCGCGGCGCTCGCCCCGCGCCATCCGTAGATCGATTGGTCGGGATCGCCGACGGCCATGACCGAGTGCCCGCCGAAGAGGCAGCTCAGCAACCGGGTCTGAACGACGCTCGTGTCTTGGTATTCGTCGAGGAGCACCACCGTGAACCTGGCCCGATAGTCGGCGACGACCGCGGGATTGCGGGTGCAGATGTCGAGCGCGAGCGCGACCTGGTCGGAGAACTCGACGAAACCGCGCCGGCGCTTCTCGTCGGAGAAGCAGATCGCGAGATCGAGCAGCGGTGGCAAGCCGCTGACGGCGGCGAGCGCGCTCGTGAAGCTCGGGTACGGCGCCTTCTTGCGCCCGGTCCCGCCGATGGGCAGATCGTCCATCGCAAGAAACTCGCGGGCCATGGCGTGCACGTCACTTGGATCGACGACGTTCTCGGCGAGCGCTCGGCTGAGCGACACGACCCCTCCGGTGATCGTGTCGAGGTTGCGGTCGAGGTCGACGAGGCGTTCGTCGCTCGAGTCGGAGACGACACGGCGCGCAAGTTGCCAGGCCGATGCCTCGCCGAGCACGATCGCATCGGGTTCCCGCCCGACGAGCACGGCGTGCTCGCGATAGATGGCGCTGGCGAAGGCGTTGTAGGTGGAGACGGAGGCATTCTCGAAGACGTCGAACTCCACATCGGCGATGCCCGCTGCGACGAGTTGCTCAACGCGTTCCCGGATGCGGACGGCGAGTTCTCCCGCCGCCTTCCTCGTGAACGTGAGGCCGAGCACTTCAGGCACGCTCGCGTGGCCGTTCGCCAGCAGCCACACCACACGATTCGCCATCGTCTCGGTCTTGCCGCTCCCCGCGCCAGCGACGACGATGCTCTGACCGAGCGGATCGGCCTCGATGACGGCGATCTGCTCCTCAGTGGGGCCGGGGAGTCCCAGCTGCTCGGCGAGGAACACCGCTCCGAGCGCCCGGCCCGGCCCGCTCATGCAGACACCGCCGGGACGAGGTGGATACGGTACTCCCATGCGCCGAGCGGATCGCGGAACGCGAGCTGGGTCGGCCCGTCGAAACGAGCGCCGGAGAGGGCCGCGGCGACCGCGCGCACACGCTCCCGGAACGCCTCGAACGCCTCCGCGTCGAAGGGCTGCTGCACCCGTTCCGTATAGCCGGCGCCATTCGCCGGATTCGCTACGAAGACGAGTTTTGCCCCACCGAGGGTGAGAGCCACGTCACGACCCGGATCGTCGAGAGAGTTCGAGGCCTCGTCGAAGGCACCCTCGTCGAAGGCGAGCTGATAGGCGGCGAGCTGCGGATGCTCCGGCATCCCCGTGATCGTCGGCAGGCGTTTGCCGGTCTTGAGGTCGACGATCACCGTCGTGCCGTCGGCCGACCGTTCGACCCGGTCGATCGAGCCAGACAACGTAATCCGGTCGAAATTTACCTCGAACCCGCCTTCCGCACCGACCAGCACCTTGCCGTCGTCGGAGAAGGTCGTGAGGTAGTCGGACAGGCCGGTGGCCATCCGCCGCGCGGAACGCAGCTCCCTTTCCGCCAGCCACGGAGCCTCGAAACGCAGTTCCTTCCAGCGTTCCTCGACCTCAGCCCAGATCGTGTCGACGCTCGTGTCGCCGTCTTCGCGTCGGCTCACGGTCTCCATCGCCGCGTGAACGATCGTCCCGATCGAGGCGGCGAGACCGCTCGGGCTCGACGCCATCGTGTCGACGAACCAGGCGAGCGGCGAGCGTTCGGCCTTCTCGATCTGCGACGGAGACACCCGCACCCGCGCCTCCGGGTCGTTCTGCACGTCGACGAGGGGCTCGGTCGTCGACGGTTCGGCGAGACCATACCAGCAATCCGGATGCGCACCAGGTGCCCCCTCATGTGCAAGCAGTGCAAGGGCGGACGCCACACCCGGCGTGCCACGCTCGACGAGGTCGCGCCGAAGGCTGCCGACGAGGCCGCGCATGTGCAGTGGGCGTCCGCGCGGCACACGTGCCTCTTCGGGCACGAAGGAGAGGAACGTCGACGCCTGCTCGTCATCGTTGCTGGTGCAGCTCACCACGAGCTGCCGACAGGCGCGCGAGATCGCGAGCGCGAACATCCGCAGCTCGTCGCTACGCACCGCCGCCCGTTCGTCGGCCGCCGACGTCGCTCCATCCGCCTCGGCACCGAGCAGGAGCTCCGGCAGGCGATCGGCGTGCAGAAGAGAGCCGCGCGGCTTCAGATTCGGCCACACGCCGTCTTGCAGTCCCGCGACCACGACGATGTCGAACTCCTCACCGACGACGGCACTCGGCGTGCAGACCACGACAGCCTCTCCATCGCGACGCGGCGCGAGCGAATCCTCGGGCACGTCGCTCGCGAGCACGTCGTCGATGAACTTGCCGGCCGGAGCGCTCGGTGTGCGCTCGACGTAGCGCTGAGCCGACGAGAACAACGCAACCACTCCGTCGAGCGACCGATTGGCCTCTTCGGCCAGCACTCCACTGCCGCGCGCCTGCTGACCCCACTCCGCTGCCAGGCCGCTGCGCTCCCACAGCTGCCACAGCACCTCCTCGATCGAGCCGCCGGACGCGGCGACGGAAGCGGCCGCCGCGAGCGTCGCCGCGAGCTTGCCGGCTCGCCGGGCAGGGGCCGAGTCGATCGTGTCGAACCCACCAGGAACGGTCATCGCCTCGACGATCAACTCGTCGCTCGTGCGGGAGCCGCCCGCGCCGAGCTCCTGCTGACGCAGGCTGAGTCGCAATCGACGCAGTGCGATCGCGTCGAGACGGCCGAGAGGCCCGGTGAGCGCTCCGACGGCGAACTCCGCCGTGAGCGGCTCGCGAGCGATGACGAGGCGCGCCGCCTCGAGCAGCCGTGCCGCGGCTGGGTCGTCGCGGAGGGCTCGCCGGGCGGTCGAACTGCGAGTCGGGACATCCGAGAGTGCGAGGCCACGCTCAAAGGCGGGGATGTCCGAGCCGGAGCGCAGCACGACCGCCATACGCGACCATGGCACATCGTGCAGCAGATGGTGTTCACGCAGGATGCGCGCGAGTTGCGCGCACTCGGAGGCGTGCGATGGCGCCTCGACACGCAACGCTGCGGGAAGAGGATCTGTGGTCGCGGCATTCGCGGCCATGTCGGCGCGGCGGTGAACGCCCGCGAGCGCGGTGCCGATGTGCCCGGTGACGGCGGTCACGATCTCGCGCAGCGCAGGTCGGCCTCTGTGCACGGTCGAGAGCACGATGCGCTCGACCGAGTCGAGGCCCAGGTTCCGAGCGAGGCCGCCCAGCACGTCGGAGCGGGCACCGCGGAACGCCGTCGTCGCGACATCCGGATCTCCGAAGGCCACCACGGCGACGCCGCGACCGGCGAAGGCCCGCAACAGGGCGATCGTCGACTCGGTGGCATCTTGGGAGTCGTCGACGACGATGAGCCGAAGCCCGCTCAGCGTGCCGAGGGAGCCGGCTCCGTTCGGCCCCGCCTCCGCGCTGCGCACCACCGCGGCGGCGTAGGCGGCGAGTTCGGCGGAATCGAACTGCCCGGGTCGGTGCTGGTCCTTGTTGTCGGCGTAGGCCGCCATAAACTGAGCGGCGGCCACCCACTCCGGATGGCCGCAGCGGAGACCGAGTCTGACGAGCGAGGGCGGCGAGATGCCGTATTCGGAGCAGCGCATCATGAGCTCGCGCAGTTCGGTCCGGAAGCCACGGAGAGCACGCACCTCGGGTACGAGCGGCTCTGGCCACTCCGGCCCGGCAGCGTCATCGATATCGCCCTGCAGCAGCTCTGCGATGATCGCGTCCTGCTCGCCGCCCGTCAGCAATGTGACGGGGGCATCCTTCGGCTCGACAGCCCGCACGATCTGGAATGAGACCGAGTTGGCGGTGCGAGCGATCGGCCCGTTCGTCGGCACACCGAGACGGATGGCGATTCGATCGCGCAGCCTGGTCGCTGCCGCCCGGCTGGGCGCGAGCACGAGCACCTCGGCGGGCTCGTAGCCGCGCCCGAGAACACGTTCGGCGACGAGTTCGACGACACAGCGGGTCTTGCCTGTACCCGGAGCGCCGATGACGGCAGCGGACGCGCCGTCGGCGAGGTCGAGCACGGAGCGCTGCGCAGGGTCGATCCGAGACGACGAGGAGGTACCCGGCATGGCATCCGCTGCGACGATCGGAGTCTCCTGCCGCACGAATCCCCGAATGGTCACGGAATCCACGCTAGCGGGTTGCGCCGACAGTGAACGGACGAGGGCGACCCAGCGTTGTGTCGTAATCTGGCTTCAACGCAATGAAAGGCGCAACAGTGGACATTCGCATCGGCATTCAGAACTCCCCCCGCGAGATCGGCTTCGAGACGAGCCGGCCCGCCGCCGAGATCGAGAAGGCCGTCGCGGCCGCGCTCGGCGGGGAAGCGAGCTATCTGAAGCTGAGCGACGACAAGGGCAAGATCTACATCGTCCCCGTTTCCACGATCGCCTACGTCGAGATCGGCTCCGAAGAGAGCCGCCGTGTCGGATTCGTAGGCTAGCCGGGCATGGAACTCCTCTTCGTCACGCTCGGCGGTGCGATCCTCGGCATCGGCGCCCGCTACGTTCTTCCGCACAGCAGCGAGCACGGCGTCACTCTCATCCCCGCGGTCGGCGCGGCCGTCGCCGCAATCGTCTGGGTCGGCCTCACCTGGCTCGGCTGGAAATGGGACGGCGGTTGGATCTGGTGGGTGAGCCTCATGGTCGCCGCGGGGGCATCCGTCGCCGTAGATCTGCTGATCGGACGCGCACGCAGCGCGGCCGATGCCCGCAGGCTCGCGATCCTGACCAAGACGGGCGTCGCCGCAGGCTGAACGCGAGACTATGCGGTGAGGCCGAGCAGGTCCATGCGCCGCGTGTGAGCGGCCACGAGTTCGGTGAACACGGGCTCGATTCGCGACTCGACAGGCGTCTCGGGCCCAGTGCCGTGCAGAGCGGAGCGTGCGATGAGCAGTGTGTCGCCGACGAGCCGTCTTCCCCACATCGCGAGCCGCGAGCCGAGCCGCGAGTCGGCGGCGATGCCCGCCTGGAGCTCGGACACGAGAACGTCGGTTCCTGCATCCCGCCCGAGCAGTTCCGCGACCCATGGCCCGCTGTCGCCGGGGAGCCCGTCTGCGAGGCGGATGAAGAAGTCGTCGAGCATGCCGGCGGTCAGGTAGCTGCTGAGCAGGAGCTCATACCAGTCGGAACCGGTCGTCGCCGCGCGATAGCGGTCGATGGCGGATCGGAACGGCGCCATCACCTCGTCCGGCTTCGCGTCACGACGCCGGATCTCGGCGATGAGCACGTGGTGCTTGGCGAGGGCGATTCCCGCCGCAGCGCTCAGGCCCTCTTTCGCGGTGAGTGTCGGAGCGGTGGACACGGCGCGCGACAGGTTCTCGAACACCTCGAGCTGGATGTAGGCGGCCTGACCGAGGAAAGGCAGAAGTTCCGGTGTCATCTCGCTGAAGTCGACGCGAGCGGACGACGCGGTCTCCCCGCGGGGTTTCAACCGGGGGATCTCCATGCGCATCCTGCGCCGACCGAACCACGAGACCACGAGACCAGCTTAGTGAGAGATGAGATTCCGGCTCATGTAGGGGTCGGCGACGATCGGGTATGCGAAGTCACCAGAGCTGTGGTCAACGATCTGCGAGACGACGTTCCCGCTGACGATGAAACGCGTAGGGACGTCGACACCGTTGCTGTCGACAGCCCACGGAGCTGCGATGGCCCCGAGGAGTCGACCCTCCACGGAGACGAGCAGCAATTCGCCGCCGACGGCCGGGACGATGGTGGCCCCGTCTGGAAGAACGAATGCGTAGTCGTAGGATGTGGCGCTCTTGTCGGATTCGATGACCATCGTCATCTGCACGGACGCATTGCCTTTCGGCATCACGGCCACCGACGATCCGTCTGGATAGCCGAAGATCAGGGCACCCGATGCGTCAATCGTGGCGAGGCCCTCAGCACCGACAAGCTTCAGTCCGATCGACCCGTCCTCGCCGGAGAGCGTGATCGCCTCAGCAGGGTCGAGTGGGATCTTCAGCGCGCTTTCGCCGGCCATGACAGAGACGCCGTCATTAACGACGTGAACACTCTTGGGTACGCCCTGGAACATCTCGGGCACCACATTCTGGAGCACCGCAATAGTCGAGTTATCCCCTGGAATACCGTCATCTGCGAATGCCGCTGACGACACCCCGCCGATCAACACCACCGCTCCCGCCAGCGCTAGCATCCTCGACTTGCCCTTCATGATTTTCCCCCCATCACAGAGCGCGTCAGCGCTCCCCCCTCACCCAGTATTGGGTTATTCACGTTCTCAGCGCAAGAGAGACCGGCGAACGCCTGTGGCTGAGGATCCATGGGGTGCTACGCCAGACGACGCCAGGCAACGCGCCTGGCGCCCTGGAGACAAGCTCAACGTGCCCCTCCGGCCCGCAGCGCCGCCTCGAGAACCACGGGATCCACGCATCCCCGGGCGAATCCTTCGATGCGCAGGCTGGCAGGTGAAGTCGTACCGCCAGGCATCTCGGCGCCCCTATCCGGCCATCGCGAGCATGTCGAGCGCTGCGATGAGAAGCATCTGTCGGCCGGGATGGATGACACGTTCCAGGAGCGCCAATCCGACACGATCGGCGATGTCGCACTCCGCCTCGACGGTCGTCTGCACGGGTCCGGTTCTCCGAGAGGACGAGTGTGCCGTGGCGATGACCGCACCGTCACGGCGCAGTTCGGCCCGCCGGGAGCTCGTGTGCACCACATCGTAGCTACGGTCGAGAAGCACCCACGAGGCGCCGGCATCGCGTCGGCGGCACGGCGCCTTCCCGCCGTTGACGAATTCGAAGCGTTCACCCGTCGACAGCGTGACGGCGACGGTGTCGGCCTGGAAAGCGGTCGCCTTCGATATCGGCGGCCAGTTCGCCTTCTCGCCACTGCGTCGGGACTCCACGATCGCGACCTCGGCTCCGCCTTCGTCGAGCAATCGCAACCGGCGCGCGTCCTCAGTGTCGAACGAGTAGCCGAAACTCAAGGGCACCAGTGCAGTTGGATCAGTCACCCGACCATTCAATCAGCCCGCAGGAGCACCTCCGTGCGTCGGCGGCGACCCGAGTGCGGCCAACCACATGTCAACTGTGCACTGGCGAACCGCGATGGGGAGCGCTCACCATCGGGGAACGCTCCGGCGGATGCTAGTCTCCCGCCAAGACGCGAAAGGGACACGACCGAGCCATGCCGAACGAATGGGAGTCGACCCGCACGGGAGCCGACCAGGCCGGATCCATCGACTCGGAGTGGCCGCTCGTGGCCGACGCCGAGGTGCTCGACGCGATGCTGCACGACTTCGAGCGCGAGGTCGGCACGGTACGGGGGTTCCGGCGGCGGGCCCGCAAAAGCAGGGAGTGGCTGGCGTTCGGCTTCGTGATCGGCGCTCCGATCCTGTTCTTCGGCCTCCCGGTCTGGGCGTCGACGGCGACCGCCACCGGAACCATCGGCGGCGATGGCGAGGCGATCTGGTGGGTTGCCGTCGGCGTGCTGTTCGTCACCGCGTCGATCGTGGCCCTGCCGTTGAAGCTGCGACGCGAGTTCCGCACGTTCCAGGAACAGGGTTGGGTCGCTTTCCAGGCCCCGACAGGTTGGGTGGTCTGCCAGACCGACAGCGGCAGCTATGTCCGCTACGACACGATGTCCGTCAGCGGCGGGACGGACTTCCGCGGCGCCATCTCCGCCCCGGTCGTACTCGTGTCGCCGAGGCGGATGCCTGCCGCCAGGTTCGCGCAGATACTGAACGGCGTACGGACGTCGATCGCGCAGACGGACCCGGAGGACGGGAAGGTGCTGATGCGATCGTTCGACAGAGAACGCGTGCTGCGCGCGGTTCCGGCCCGTTGGTTCGGTGACACGGCCGGCTGCCTCCTCGGCGGGGCCGACCGCGAACCGTTCACGATCGTCATCCCCCGAGCGGTGAAAGCCGGACGTCACATCCGCCTCGCGTCGATCAGGCTCACGAGTGAGGAGCGCAGGCTGCTCGCGGGCGGCCAAGTCGCGGCCAGGCGAAGATCATGGCCAGAACAGCGAGGGAGCGACAGGCGGTCGTAAGACTGTCGATCGTAAGACTGTCGAACGAGGCGGAGCGATAGGGCACAGGCCTCTCCATACTGTGCCCGTGCTCCGACGCGCCATGGCGGGATGCGCAACGCCTGGCGAGGCACAGGTCGAGAGACCCGTCCGCTCTGGACGTAGAGCACGTCGACCTCCACCTCGACGAGCCCAGGACGGATCCACTATGCAACGCTCGGCCGAGAGCCGAGAGCCGCGCCGATGCGACCTCCCGAGCCGGACCGAACGACCCTTCGGCCGGTCGCCGCTTGGTTTTCTGCTGGCGTGATCAGTACTTGTTTACAGATCAGTACTTGTTTACATATGGCCTCATTGATGACAGCTTGGTTTGAAGTACGCGGGGGACCGAAACTCTGCCTGAGTGGAAACGGAGAGCAAGGATGCGACGTATGACCTGGGGAAGTCGCGGGGGAGCAGCGATAGGAACGGCAGTTGCTTTGGCTTTGGCAATCGCCATAGGGTTGCCCGCACCTGCGTGGGCGAATACCGGTTCTCGTCCCGATGTCGGGGACCCATCGGCTCTCATCGAGAAGATCGCGCCGGACATCGCTACAGAGACGGTCGCCGTAGTGGAACCACCCGAGGTTCAGGACTCGGAGCGGGCGGAGCCATCACTCGTCATTCCCGCCACCGCGGACGAGCCTGTGAAGCTTGCTCCTCCCGAGAGTGAAGGCGCAGGCCAGGCGCTCTCTGTCGAGATCGTCGAAGCGCAGGGCAATGCAACCGTTGCGAACGGGATCACGGTCTTCGAAGGGACGAGTGACAGCTCGGTCGCCTACGTTCAGCCAACCATGAATGGGGTTCGGTTCCTCACGGCCGTCGAGGACGCCGATGCAGGCAACACGTTCAGCTACACGCTTGACATCGCCCCTGGCTCGCAACTCGTGGACATTCCGGGAGGCTTCACGATCCTTGTCGACCCGAACGGGCGGTACATCGCAACGCTCGACGCTGCCTGGGCTAAGGACTCCAACGGAAAAGAACTGCCGACTCGATACGAGCTGGTCGGAGACGTGCTGACGCAACATGTCGAATACCCGACTGGAACGATGTTCCCTGTTCTTCTCGACCCAGCTTGGACGTATGCCTACGACTTCTATGCTGGGCTGGGGGGACCCGCGTACTCGGTTACGTACCCGAAAGGAAAGGACTGGCGCGTGGCGAACCTCCTCAACACCTGTTTCAGCTGCTACTTCCCGATCGCCGGTGCGTCGCAAGGATTCCCGGCGGATGGGGCCATCCTGAACCTGAACGCGAGCCCGTTCTCACTCATCAACGTCCCCGCGCCCGTGAGGAAGTCGACCGTCAACCAGGGGGCGATGCAGTTCCTGGCGCTTGAAGGACACTTCGACGGCGCTGGGTCCAAGATCACCTTCTCTTGGTACAACGACGCCAGCGGCTACCTGCACCTCTACGTGTACGCCTACGTTGTCAAGGACAACGGCGCCGTGGCCAATGAAGCCAACCGGCTCGTCGCCGGTGCGAACTGGCTGACCTTCTGGCGCAACGTCGCGAACAATGTAGGCGACCCCGGCGGCGGCGGCGGCGGTGGCGGCGCATAGCAGCGGTCCGGCGGGCGCACGGCTCGGACTCTGGTTCCGGGCCCTGCTCCTGCCGTCGCTGACCACTGCCGGTGGAGCGCTTGCCGGGGTGGCCTATTCCATGTTCGTCACCGTTCCACAGCTGGTGAATGAACCATCATCAGCAGGGGGCACCGGATCTCTTGGGCTGACCGTGTTCAGCGCCTTGGTTGGAGGTTCGCTGGGCTTTGCCATGGGGGTGGCGACCGGAGCGACGGCGTACCTGGTCTACGTGCTGGTCTCGTATCTGAGAGCATCGGCGGCAGTGCGCACGCTTCTGCCCGCATTGACCGGTTCGGCTACCGCTTTCGCCGTGTTCGGTAGCTTCGCCAGGTGGGCCACCGGGCGTGCCTTGATCGAGTCGGTGACCGTCTCAGTTGCTGCTTTCGTCATTCTCGCGACCGGGGCAGCTTGGTTGCTATCCCGTGGCGCGAGCTCTTAGTCGTTGCGAGAGCCTCAGGTGGCCTCTTTCGGAGGTCGCTCGGCCGGCTGGCACTAAGCTGTGACGTATGCTGCGGGCATTGGAACCGCGGCCGTGCGCCTGGTGAAGCAAGGGCGCATCCTCTTCTATGTATTGACAGGCATGTATTCGTGACTTTCGCAGATCTGATCATCGACCAGGACATGGTCGATGCCCTTGCATCCAAAGGCATCGTCGAGCCGTTCCCGATTCAGGAACAGACGATCCCCCTGGCACTCTCGGGGCAGGACATCATCGGCCAGGCCAAGACAGGAACCGGCAAGACCTTCGGTTTCGGCCTTCCACTCATTCAGCGCCTCGGCCCGAACCCCGAGCACGGCGTGAAGGCCCTCGTCGTCGTTCCGACGCGCGAGCTCTGCGTGCAGGTCGCGGAGGACCTCGAGCTCGCCGCCAAGAACCGCAAGACCCAGGTCGTCGCCATCTATGGCGGCAAGGCCTATGAAGGCCAGATCGAGCAGCTCAAGGCAGGCGCGCAGATCGTCGTGGGAACCCCGGGCCGCCTGCTCGACCTCGCCTCCCAGCGCATGCTCGACCTCGGCAACGTGCGCGAGATGGTGCTCGACGAAGCCGACAAGATGCTCGACCTTGGCTTCCTCGCCGACATCGAGAAACTCTTCTCCAAGACGCCGTCCGATCGTCATACCATGCTCTTCTCCGCGACGATGCCCGGGCCGATCGTCGCCCTCGCACGCCGCTTCATGTCGAAGCCGATCCACATCCGGGCGAACGACCCCGACGAGGGTCTTACCCAGGCCAACATCAAGCACGTCGTATACCGCGCGCATTCGCTCGACAAGGATGAGGTCGTCGCCCGCATCCTGCAGGCGGAGGGGCGCGGCAAGACCGTGATCTTCACCCGCACCAAGCGCGCCGCGGCCAAGCTCGTCGAAGAGCTCGGCGACCGCGGCTTCAACGCCGCCGCCGTGCACGGCGACCTCAACCAGGATCAGCGAGAACGTGCCATGGCGGCGTTCAAAGCCGGTAAGAAAGACGTGCTCATCGCCACAGACGTCGCGGCGCGCGGCATCGATGTCCACGACGTCACCCACGTGATCAACCACACCATCCCAGAAGACGAGAAGACCTATCTGCACCGCGCCGGCCGCACCGGCCGTGCCGGCAAGACCGGCATCGCCGTGACCTTCGTCGACTGGGACGACCTGCACAAGTGGGCGCTCATCAACCGGGCCCTGGAGATGGACCAGCCAGAACCAGTGGAGACCTACTCCTCGTCGCCCCATCTCTACGAGGATCTCGACATCCCAGCCGGTTCGAAGGGGCGACTCAAACCTACGCCTCTGAAGGATAAGGCCCCGGATGCCTTGGGCGGACGACCGGGTTCGGGGTCCGGTGCCGCGTCGGGCCTGTCGAACCGTCCCCCTCGCAGCCGCAACCGTAGCCGTACACGCGGGGGCCAGGGCGGCACCTCCGCCCTGGGTGCCCAGCAGGAGACCACTTCTGCGCCCGAGGCGTCGGGAACGCACGACGGTCAGGGTCACGAGCATCACGACGGCAACAGCGCGCCGCGCCGACGCAGCCGCACCCGTCGCCGCAGCGCCAAACCCGAGTAGGCCGCTCAGGCCGCGTAGAAGGGTTCGGCCCCTGTGGCTTCCGCGATGATGCGATCGAGCACCTCGGGCGCCGTCGTGTTCTCGCCGAGACGGTTCGGCTTGCCGTCGCCGTGGTAGTCGCTTGAACCGGTCACCGCGAGCCCGAACTGCCGGGCGAGCGCGTGCAGCCGCACCTTCGCATCCGGCGTGTTCTCACGGTGATCGATCTCCAGTCCGAAAAGGCCGGCATCGACGAGCAGCTTGAGCCGCTCGGCCGGGATGACGTGCTCGGCGCCGCGGGTTCCCGGATGCGCGAGCACGGGCACCCCGCCAGCGGCGCGGATCATCCGCACACCGTCGAGCGGTTCGGGCGCGTAGTGGGGCTGATAGTAACCGCGCTTCCAATGCAGGATTCCCGCGAACGCATCGGAACGCGTTGGAACGTGGCCCCTTGCCACGAGCGCATCGGCGATGTGCGGGCGGCCGATGGTCGCGCCATCCGTGGTCTGCGCGAGGACATCCGCCCAGCTGAGGTCGTAGTCGAGGCCGATCCGTCGCACGATCTCCTCGGCGCGCGTCATCCGCGCCGCACGGATGCGCGCCGTCTCCGACACGATCGCCGCATCTCCAGGGTCGAAGAGATAAGCGAGCATGTGAACACTCGCGAACTGCAGCCGCGTCGACAACTCCATGCCCTGAACGAGAGTGACCCCGCTGTCCCGCGCGGCGACGCCCGCCTCGACCCAGCCTGCGGTGGAGTCGTGGTCCGTCAACGCGACGGTGCCGAGCCCGGCCTCCCCGGCGGCCCGCACGAGCTGTGTGGGTGTCTCCGTGCCGTCCGAGACGCTCGAATGCGCGTGCAGGTCGATGGGACCTCGGAAGCGCCTCGTGTGCATCTCCCCATGCTAGTTCGGCGACGTTCTGCCGGATCGCCGCCGAACCGCGTGGAAGGAGGAAGGAGGAATCGTACAGACTCCTCCCCTAGTGTGTAACGGAGATGTTTACCCGAGTCCTCAGCATCATCGTCGTCCTCGCCGTCACCGTCGGCCTGCTGATCCTCGCGTGGCCCCAACTGTTCGGGCTGCAGAATACGTGGATCGTCGCCCAAATCGTCTCGTTGCGCGGGCTCGCCGTCGTCGCCTCTGTCGGGTTGCTCGTCCTGCTGGCGCTGCTCGCGCACATCCGACCGCTCCGCCGACTCGTCGGGGGGCTCGCGATCGCCGTGCTGCTCTTCGGAGCGGCCAATACCGGCATCCTCGCCACACGCGGTATCGCGCAGGCGGACGCCTCGATCGCGTCAGCCGGCGCGAGCGACGCCGTCACCGTGCTCAGTTGGAACACGCGAGGCGAGCAGCCCGGCGTCGAGGGCATCGCCAAGCTCGCTTTGGAGAGCGGCGCCGACATCGTCGCCCTGCCAGAGACCACCGATGAGCTCGGTACGGAGGTCGCCGTCGCCATGCGCGAGGCAGGTCGCCCCATGTGGGTGTGGACGCTCAACTTCAGCGAGGTCTACAAGGCACGATCGACCGCTCTGCTGATCAGTCCCGACCTCGGCGAGTACACCCTCGACTCGGTCGACGGCAGTGGCCCGCCCGGCAACACGAACGTCTCGCCGACGGTCGTCGCGAGACCCATCGACGGTACCGGGCCGACCATCATCGCCGTCCACGCCGTCTCGCCCGTCGAAGGCGAGATGAGGAACTGGCGCAGCGACCTCGATTGGCTCACGGAACGGTGCGATGCCGAGAACGTCATCCTGGCGGGCGATTTCAATGCGACCATCGACCATATGGCCGGGCGCGGCATCGGCGGGGCGACGCTCGGCCGGTGCACGGATGCCGCGGTGCAGGCCGGCAGCGCCGCGATCGGCACCTGGCCCACCGATTTGCCGCCCCTTCTCGGCGCACCGATCGACCACGTTCTCGCCACAGCCAACTGGCGTGTCGAGAGCTTCCGCGTGCTCGACGATCGCGACGACTCGGGCAGCGACCACCGCCCCATCCTCGCCCGCTTCGTTCCGGCCTCGCCCTGAAGCCGTGCCTTCCGCCCGCCGTGCCCTCTGCCAACAGCCACCGCGGCGACATCGGCGAGCGATGACACAATGGAGTCATGGCGAACACCACTGACACGACCGGCTCCGTGACCGAGGCCTCGACGGCCGAGATCGCATCGGATCCGGAGAGCACGACCGAGACTCAGCGGACGATGTCGAATCGTTCGACGACGCCCGGCTCCGAGGGCTTCACATCCTACATCGGGAGCGGTTGGGCCGAGCGCGACGAGCTGTTGCCGCCGGCCAGGGAGCAGGCGGGATTCGCCGCCGAACGTCGCGCCCGTATCTCGGCACTGTACCGGGGCAAACGCCTCGTCGTCCCGGCCGGGAGCCTCAAACAGCGCTCCAACGACACCGACTACGCGTTCCGTGCGCACTCGGCGTTCTCCTACCTGACCGGCTGGGGATCCGACTCGGAACCCGGTTCCGTGCTCGTGCTCGAGCCGTCGCCCAGCGGCCACGAGGCGACGGTCTACTTCCGTGAGAAGGCCGGACGCGATTCCGACGAGTTCTACGCCAACCCCGAGATCGGCGAGTTCTGGATCGGCGCCCGTCCGTCACTCGCCCAGGTCGCGAGCGACCTCGCCCTGGGAACACGCGGCATCGCCGATTTCGACGCCGTCGTCGACGGCACCGACACCGAGACGCTGCTCGTGCGTGAGGCCGACCCCGCCGTGACCGAACGGATCGACAGCGCCCGCGTCCGCTACGCCGCCGAGCAGGCGATAAGAACCGACGCGAACGACTCGGCGTTCAGCCTCGAGGTGGGCAGCGAGCACGCACCTGACGCGGAACTCGCGCGAGACCTCAGTGAGTTGCGCCTCGTCAAGGACGCCTACGAGATCCGGCAGATGCGCGAGGCCGTCGACGCCACACGGCGCGGCTTCGACGATGTGATCGCGGACCTCCCTCGGAGTTCCATCTCGGAGCGCGGCGAGCGCCTCGTCGAGGGCGTCTTCTACACCCGCGCCCGGCTCGACGGCAACGCGGTCGGGTACGACACGATCGCGGCATCCGGACCGCATGCGACGATTCTGCACTGGACCAGGAACGACGGCCCCGTCGTGCCCGGCGACCTCATCCTGCTCGACGCGGGCGTCGAGCTCGACAGCCTGTACACCGCCGACATCACACGCACGCTGCCGATCAACGGCACATTCGACGATGTGCAGCGCAAGGTCTACGAAGCAGTCCGCGAGGCAGCGGATGCCGCGTTCGCGGTCGTTCGCCCCGGAGTCGTATTCCACGAGGTGCATGCGGCGGCGATGGAGGTCATCGCCCGCCGCACCGCCGAATGGGGACTGCTGCCGGTGAGCGCCGAAGAGGCGCTCGAAGCCGACAATCAGCACCATCGCCGCTACATGGTGCACGGAACGAGCCACCACCTCGGCATCGACGTGCACGACTGCGCGCAGGCACGTCGCGATATGTACCTCGACGGTATCGTCAGGGAGGGCATGGTCTTCACCATCGAACCCGGCCTCTACTTCCAGGCCGACGATGTATCGGTTCCGGCGGAGTACCGGGGCATCGGTGTGCGCATCGAAGACGACATCCTCGTGACAGCGTACGGCGCGGAGAACCTTTCCGCAGGCATCCCGCGCACAGCCGACGAGGTCGAGGCCTGGGTGCGCGGCGCGTAGCCTTTACCGACGAGCGGGCACGGATTCACTCCCTCCGCACCGCAATGACATCTGGTAGTCGCCCACGCCTTAGTCGCTCGTGTGCCCGGGGGCCGACTTGGGCTTGGGATCCGGGGCAGGCTCAGTCGGCGAGGCCTGCGGGGGCGTGGCAGGCGGCTCGGCTTCGGCTGGTCGCGACGCGGCCTGGGGAGCGGCATCGGCCGCGCCACTGAGCAGATTGCGCGCCCGATTCACGAGTTCCGGGTCGACGATCACCGAATAGCTCCCCGCGATCACCTGCATGACCGAGGTGAAGTCGCGACGTTTGCGGTTGACGGCATAGGTGACGATACCGAAGAGCATTCCGAAGCCGGCGCCGATCAGCAGGGCGGCGAGCACGAACGGCAGGCTCGCCCCCGTCGGCGAGAAGATGAACAGCAGCAGGCCGAAGAAGATCCCGAGCCAGGCGCCGGATGCCGCACCGGCGAGCGCAGCCCTACCGTAGGTGAGCTTGCCGGTCACATGCTCGACGCTCTTGAGGTCGCTGCCGACGATGGAGAGCTGCTTCACCGGAAAGTCAGCCCGAGCGAGGACATCGACGGCGTGTTGTGCCTCTGCATATGTCTCGTAGGTGGCGAGCGCCTCCCCTTTCGGCAGCACCGGGAATCCCGACGCTCCCCGACCGTTCAGTGGGTTCTGGTTGCTCATCCACCTATTCTTCCACGAGCGCATGGATACCGGCTCGGAGGGCATAGATTTGAGTGATGAGTGCCGCCAAAGTCTTCGTCGCCCGATTGGCAGGGTGCACCGTTTTCGACCCAGCAGGCGACCGCGTGGGCAAAGTGCGCGACCTGCTGGTGGTCTACCGCAGGAGCGACCCGCCGCGGGTGGTCGGACTCATCGTCGAGATTCCCGGCAAACGACGTGTCTTCGTGTCGATCGGTCGGGTCACGAGCATCGGCAGTGGCCAGATCATCACGACCGGTCTCATCAATGTGCGTCGTTTCGAGCAGCGTGGCGGAGAGGTGCGCGTCATCGCCGAGATGCTCGGGCGCACCGTCGCCTTCAACGACGGTTCCGGGGAGGCCACGATCGAGGATGTCGCCATCGAGGAACGCGGCCAGGGCGAATGGGAGGTGAGCCAGCTCTTCGTGCGACGCCCGAAGACGAGTGCCTCGCCGTTCGCGAAGGGCGCCACGACATTCGCCAGCTGGCAGGAGGTTCGCGAGAAGACGAGCGTTGGGCGGGCGCAGTCCGCCGAACAGCTCATCGCGACGTATTCGGAGCTGAAGCCGGCCGACCTCGCCAACACCCTGCTCGACCTGCCGCAGCAGCGCCGGCACGAGGTCGCCGAGGAGTTGCCGGATGACCGCCTCGCCGATGTGCTCGAGGAGATGCCAGAAAGCGACCAGGTCGAGATCCTCGCCCAGCTCGACGACGATCGTGCGGCCGATGTGCTCGACCAGATGCAGCCCGACGACGCGGCCGACCTCATCGCCGCTCTGCCGGAGGACCGCGTCGAGCACCTCCTCGAACTCATGGAGCCCGAAGAGGCCGACGACGTGCGCATGCTGCTCAGCTATGCACCGGACACCGCGGGTGGTCTCATGACGACCGAGCCCATCATCGTCTCGGCCGATGCGACCGTCGCCGAGGGACTCGCCCTCATCCGCCGCCACGAGCTGGCTCCCGCGATCGGTGCCGCTGTCTGCGTGACACTGCCGCCGTACGAACCGCCGACCGGGCGCTTCCTCGGCATGGTGCACTTTCAGCGGATGCTGCGCTATCCGCCGCACGAACGCCTCGGCACGCTGCTCGACGTGGGGCTCGACCCCGTCTACCCCGATACATCTGCGGCAGAGGTGTCGCGCATCCTCGCGAGCTACAACCTCGTCTCGGTTCCCGTCGTCGACGACAATCATCGGCTTGTCGGGGTGGTGACCATTGATGATGTTCTCGACTACCTGCTCCCGGACGACTGGAGAAGTCACGCGGACGACGACGACGTGAGCAGACGCGCGGCGGCGCGTGCTCAGCTGAGAACAGGCAGCATCCCGATCCAGGGCGGAAGGAGGACCGGCAATGGTACGAGCCCATAAGACGGACATCAGGCTCGACGCGCCGAAAGGCCTGCGCGGCTCCGTCGTCGGCTCCCGCAACCGAGCGAGCAGAGATCGTTTCGGTCGCTTCACCGAGTCGATCGCCCGCGGCATGGGCACGCCGTGGTTCCTGCTCGGTCTCACGGTGTTCTGCCTCATCTGGCTCGCGTTCAACACTTATGCACCAGACGCCTGGCGGTTCGACTCCGCCGCGATCGGGTTCACCGCGCTCACGCTCATCCTCTCGCTGCAGGCCTCCTACGCCGCCCCGATGATCCTGCTCGCCCAGAACCGACAGGACGACCGCGACCGCGTGCAGATCGAGCAGGATCGCCAGCGGGCCGAACGCAACCTCGCCGACACCGAGTACCTCGCACGCGAAGTCGTGGCCCTGCGTCTCGCGGTGAAGGACATGGCGTCGAAGGACTTCATCCGCGCCGAGTTGCGTTCGCTCCTCGAACAGCTGGACGAGCGCGGCGAGGCCGAGAAGGACGCCCCGACGTGAGCACGGAGGCCATCCGCACGGCACTCGAGAACGTCATCGATCCCGAGATCCGCCGCCCCATCACCGAACTCGACATGGTGGGGGCGATCTCGGTCGACGCTACGGGGGTCGCCAATGTCGGCATCAAGCTGACGATCGTCGGATGTCCCGCGGCCGACCGCATCGAACGCGACGTCCGCTCGGCCGTCGAGACGGTCGTCGGAGCGGGCAATGCCCGGATCGAGATCTCGATCATGTCCGTCGCCGAACGCAAGGCTCTCACCGTGAAGCTCCGCGGAGGGGCGACCGCCCGCACCATGCCGTTCACCCGTGACTCGCTCACGCGCGTCTACGCTGTGACGAGCGGTAAGGGCGGCGTCGGCAAATCCACCATCACCGCGAATCTCGCCGTGGCCATCGCTGCGAAGGGGCTGCGCGTCGGAGTCGTCGACGCCGACGTGTACGGGTTCTCGATCCCCGGGATCCTCGGCCTCGTCGAGCCGGTTCCCGGAGCGACGGACGGCGCCGTTCGCGCCGTCAAGCCGACCAGGGTCGACGAGATGATCCTGCCCCCCGTCGCACACGATGTGAAGGTCATCTCGATCGGCATGTTCGTCGAAGACAGTTCGGCCGCTGTCGCCTGGCGCGGCCCGATGCTGCACCGCACGATCCAGCAGTTCCTCACGGATGTCTACTTCGGCGATCTCGACCTGCTGCTCCTCGATCTGCCCCCTGGCACGGGCGACGTCGCGATCTCGATCGGCCAGTTGCTCCCGCATGCCGAGGTCATCGTCGTCACGACCCCGCAACCGGCCGCGGCCGACGTCGCGGAACGCAGCGGCATCGTCGCCCGCCAGACCGGCCAGCGCATCTATGGTGTGATCGAGAACATGGCCGGGCTGACACAGGCGGACGGCAGCGTGCTCGATCTCTTCGGCGCCGGCGGCGGTGCCGAGGTCGCACGCCGCCTCTCGGCAGGGCAGGATTCCGAGGTGCCGCTGCTCGCCCGCGTGCCGTTGAGCCTGTCCCTTCGCAGCGGCGGGGACTCTGGAACACCGGTCGTCCTCTCCCATCCGGACGACCCGGCCAGCCGGGCGATCCTCGAGGTCGCCGAGACACTCGCGAGGCGTGGACGCGAACTGTCCGGCCGATCGCTCGGTCTCTTTCCAAGATAGCCGGGGCGGCATATCGGTTCTTCAGACGCCGATCGACGCTCGACCGGCTACCGCATCCAACGGTACTCGAGTTCGGGGCGTCCAGGCGTTCCGTAACGCGCGCTCCGTTCGACGAACCCCGACGAGACGAGATGTTCAAGATAGCGACGCGCCGTGACCCGCGCAAGCGAGAGCACGGTGCCGAGCTCATTCGCGGACACAGCTTCTCCGCCCTCCCGGAGAAGAGCGACGACCCGTGTGAGCGTCTCCTCGGACAGTCCTTTTTCGAGCACGGGATGCGTCGGGGCCCGCAGGCGCGCGAAGGACTGGTCGACCTCGTGCTGGCTCGCAGTGCCAGCCGTTTCGTCGAGCCGTGCGCGGAAGGCAAGATACGCACGCAACTTCTCGGCGAACATGGCGAAGCCGAACGGTTTGATGAGGTACTGCACGATCCCGAGCGATACCGCCGCCCGTACCACGTCGACATCGCGGACCGCGGTGATGGCGATCACGTCGACGGCAAGTCCGGAGGAACGCAGTCGACGGCACAGTTCGAGGCCGTGCATGTCAGGCAGGTTCATGTCGAGCAGCACGAGGTGTATCCGGGCGGACTCCGAACCGTCCTCGGCGGAAACCCTGAGCGCGCGGATCGCCTCACTTCCGGTATGCGCGACCCCGACCACCCCGAGTCCCTCGATCCTCCGCACGAAGTCGGCGTGCGCGCTCGCGGCGAGCTCCTCGTCGTCGACGACGAGGACGTTGAGCTGCGGACGGGAAGCGGCGGTCACCGCGCGACCGGTCCTTCGTCGCACCACGGCGAACCGGGTGTTGCAAGCGGAAGCCGCACATCGAAATGCGATCCGCGAACCGTCACAGTTCCGTGCAATCGGCGTACCGCCTGCCGCACGAGGGCGAGGCCGACTCCACGACCGAACGCTGCTCCAGATGATTTCGTGCTGAAACCACGTTCGAAGGCCCGCTCCACCTCCGTGCCGCTCAATCCGGGGCCGCTGTCCGAGACCCTGATCATGAGCTCCCCTTCTGTGCGGTTAGCGGAGAAGGCGATCCACGACCCTGGCGTCCCTGCCACGGCATCCATTGCGTTGTCGAGGAGGTTGCCGACGATCGTCACAAGCTCGACCGAGGGAAGCCCGACACTCCCCAACTCTGGGTCGAGGTCGACGCGGAACTCGATTCCACGCTCACTCGCCTGCGCAGACTTGCCGAGGAGGATGGCGGCGAAGATCGGCTCATGGGCTGCCGCGAGCAGTTGATCGGCGAATCGGCGGCCGACATCGAGCTCATCGGTCGCGAAGGCGACGGCGTCATCGGCGCGACCGAGCTCGATGAGGGCGATGACGGCGTGCATCCGGTTCGAGAACTCATGGGTCTGCGAACGCAGGGCATCGGCGAGAGTGTGCATCGAATGCAACTCACCCGTGAGCCTCTGGAGCTCGGTGTGGTCACGCAGCGTCGCGACGGTTCCCAGGCTTCGTCCGGCATCGGTTCCGGAGACGGCCCTCTCCTGGTTCACGACCAGAACGTGAGAATCGGTGACGATGAGTTCGTCGACGACGCGCTCGCCGCGCAGGATGACCCTGGACAGCGGCTCGGGCAGGCCGACGGCCGAGAGCGCGACGGGAACGGACCGTCGATCGGGCACTGGCAAACCAAGCAGAGCGGCCGCCGCGTCGTTGTAGAGCACGAGCATTCCTTCGCGATCGACGAGGAGGAGCCCCTCGCGAACGGCGTGCAAAACGCTCTCGTAATAGGCGAACATCCGTCCCAGTTCCTCGGGTCCACGACTCCCGGTCGTTCTGCGCAGATAGCGGCTGAGCAACCAGGACGCGAACGCGCCGAGCGCGAGTGCGGCGAGCGCGGCAGCCACCAGAATCGGCAGGCGCGCCTGAATTGCCACCCCGAGATTCGCGACGGTCACGCCTGTCGAGACGATCGCGACGACTGTGCCGGCTGCGCTCTCGATCGGCACTGTGGTGCGCACCGATGGACCCAGGGTGCCCGTGTAGGTCTCTGTGATGGTCTCGCCCCGGAGGGCCGGGGCGATCGTGCCTCGGAACGGCTTGCCGATCTCCTCGGGATTCGGATGGGTGAAACGTGTGCGGTCCGGCGCGAGAATCGTGATGAAATCAGTGCGCGTCGCGGCCATGAGCTCGACCGCATATGGCTGCAGCGACACACTCGGATCCTGTGACTGCGCGGCATCGATCACGAAAGGATCATGGGCGATCGAATTCGCGACGGCGGCCGTCTTCATCTCGGCATCCTGCTCCACATCACGCCGGGCGTCGGCGAGCAGCACGATCACGGCGAGAACCGTGAGCAGCGCGACGACGAGCACCTGGAGTGCGAAGAGCCGTGCCGCGATGCTGACACGACGGATCCGGGCTCTCATGATGATCTCCTCGCCTCGTTGCGGGAGCCGCGCCGACGACCACAACCCTAGACCGCGCGCGGCCGCAGCGGCCTCCCCGCGCTACGAACAGTATGAACGCAACTCGGCCAACACCGGGGAGGTCGCCCAGGATGACCTGCAAGCAATCGATCCGTCATCGAACGGACACCTCACCCAATGGAGGGTAGACCATGGCAACGAAGCCCGCGGCCCCACGCAAGAAGCTCGACCGCACCCACTTTCTCTATCTCGCGGTCATCGTCGCCGTAGCCGCCGGGGCGACCGTCGGTTTGAGCGCCCCAGGGTTCGCGGTCGGACTCAAACCCATCGGCACCGCGTTCGTCGCGCTCATCCAGATGATGATCGCACCGGTGATCTTCTGCACGATCGCTCTCGGCGTCGGTTCGATAGCGAAGGCGGCGACCGTCGGCAAAGTGGGAGGTCTCGCTCTCGGCTATTTCATGGCCATGAGCTCGTTCGCTCTCGCGATCGGTCTCGTCGTCGGGAATCTGATCCATCCTGGCGACGGCCTCAACCTCACCGGCGTCAGCTATGACGCCCCCACGACGGCCGAAGGCCATACGACGACCGACTTCATCCTCGGGATCATCCCCACCTCGCTCCTGTCGGCTCTGACCGGTGGCAGCATTCTCCAGACCTTGTTCGTCGCTCTTCTCGTCGGCTTCGCGCTTCAGAAGCTCGGTGCACGAGGAGAGCCGATCCTTCATGGCATCCGGCTGATCCAGGGTCTCGTCTTCCGAATCCTGGCGATGATCATGTGGGTCGCACCCATCGGCGCATTCGGCGCCATCGCGGCCGTGGTCGGCAGTGCCGGCTTGCAGGCGATCCTGAGCCTCGCAACCTTGATGGTCGCCTTCTACCTGACCTGCGCAATCTTCATCGTCGTCGTGCTCGGCGGTCTGCTGAGGCTCGCGACGGGAGTCAGCATCTTCTTGCTCATGAAGTACCTCGCGCGGGAGTACCTCTTGATCGTCGGCACCTCGTCGTCCGAGGTCGCGCTTCCGCGCCTCATCGCCAAGATGGAGCATCTCGGGGTGTCCAAGCCCGTCGTCGGTATCACGGTGCCGACGGGGTACTCGTTCAACCTGGATGGAACCGCCATCTATCTCACCATGTCGTCGATCTTCATCTCGGGCGCGATGGGTACTCCACTCGGCCTTCCCGAGCAGATCTCACTTCTGGTGTTCATGGTGATCGCTTCCAAGGGTGCCGCGGGCGTCACCGGGGCAGGCCTCGCGACACTCGCCGGCGGACTGCAGGCACACCGGCCGGATCTGCTCGACGGCGTCGGACTCATCGTCGGCATCGACCGCTTCATGTCGGAGGCGCGTGCCGTCACCAACTTCACCGGCAACGCCGTGGCGACCGTTCTCATCGGCACGTGGACTAAGCAGATCGATGGCGCCCAGCTGAATGAGGTCCTCGCGGGCCGCCTGCCATTCGACGAAACGACGATGAGTGCCGACGACCACCTCGTGGCCGACGAGAAGGCGTACACCGAGGCCTACGAGACCGAAGACGGTGCGGTCGGCGCCAAGCGAGGGTGAGAACTACTGACTGCCTCCGGTGATCGGGCTCGCCGTGATTGAGTTCGCCGACGGGAGAGGCCACGACCGAGGGGACTGTCAGGTGGCTTCGGAGTCGAAGGGTGTGGCCTCCCCAGCCTTCACGACGCTGCGCTTGCGCTGCAGGTAAGCGGAATCAGGGTTGACGGAGCGCGAGACCGTCGGCTTCAGAAGGTCCTTCATCGGGTCCTCGTCGATGAGTGCCTCGCGGATGATGCGCCGCGGATCGTATTGGCGTGGATCGAGCTTCTTCCAG
This sequence comes from Luethyella okanaganae, assembly GCF_042660285.1. Lineage (NCBI taxonomy): Bacteria > Bacillati > Actinomycetota > Actinomycetes > Micrococcales > Microbacteriaceae > Luethyella > Luethyella okanaganae. The sequence goes on along the minus strand of NZ_JBHSTP010000001.1, from coordinate 603,697 downwards.
TCGAGATCGTCGAACTCGGGTCCCATCTCGTCACGCACGCGGTCTTTGGCTCCGTTGGCCATGTCACGAAGCTGGCGCACGAACCGGCCAAGCTGCGCAGCGTAGTGCGGGAGCCTCTCCGGGCCGAGCAGGAAGACGGCGATGACCCCGATGATGAGCACCTTCTCGAAAGTCAAACCGGACACCCCATCAGGATAACGCCCGGCGAGGCATCCCCAGACCGGGGCGCATGCGGTCGTAGTCTGGGTTCCACACACCTACGGGAGCAACAGCGTGTCTGACAATGACCTGAACTGGAAGTACGCCGACGACGTCGTCGTCGAGGCAGAGGCCGTGGCGAAGGCCAGGCAGCAGTCGCTCGAACTCGGCGTCGATGCCGTCTCACCCGCAGTCGGCGCTCAGACGGCGGTCGTCGCGGCCACGACGGGAGCGGGAGCCATCGTCGAGATCGGCACCGGCGTCGGTGTTTCAGGAATGTGGCTGCTGACCGGCGCTCCGGACGCCACGCTCACGTCCATCGACACCGAGCTTGAACACCAGCAGCATGCGCGCACGAACTTCGTCGAGGCGGGGATAGCCGCCAATCGTGTGCGTCTCATCACTGGTCGAGCGCTCGACGTGCTGCCGCGCATGAACGAGAACTCGTACGACATCGTCTTCGTCGACGCCGACCCCGGATCGGTGATCGAGTACGTCGAACACGGTCTGCGTCTGGCACGGCCAGGCGGAACGGTTCTCGTTCCGCACGCGCTCTGGCGCGGGCGGGTCGCCGACCCCGCCCGTCGCGACGACGTCGCGACGGGGTTCCGCACGCTCGTATCGGAGATCGCCGCCTCCAGCGCGGTCGTGAGCGCCCTCTCGATCGTCGGCGACGGGCTGCTCCAGATCACTAAGCTGCACGCCTGACACGGCTGTGCCAAGCCGGCTGGAGTCGCAGACATACATCCAGGGCTTGGCACAAGAGTCCGGAGCTATGCCGGAGTGACGACCTCTGCGAGGGCGTCGTGGAGTTCTCTGGCCTCGGCGTCGTTCACCGAGACGACCAGGCGGCCTCCACCCTCCAGTGGAACACGCACGATGATGAGGCGACCCTCCTTTACAGCCTCCATTGGCCCGTCTCCGGTCCGTGGCTTCATGGCCGCCATTGAGATCCCCTTTCGTGGCAAGACATTCCCATTATCGTGCATCCGGGCGACATCCCGAAATTGACGGATACCGTCGATCCCCGGTCACGGCGGACTCCAGTCGGCGCCGTCGATCCCCCAGCAGAGGAGCAACCAGCCCCATTGCAGTGCGACGAAGAGCACGACGATCGCGACCCGGTACAACGGGGAGCGCGGCTGCGCGACGGCACCGAGGAGGGGGAACATCGGCATGAGCAGGCGGAAGACGCTCGACTGAGGAAAGAACACCGCGAACAGGTAGAGCGCATAGCTCGCGAGCCACAACCGCAGGTCGACGCCGAGTCGCACGACCGCCGGCGTGAAGAGCAACAGCGCGAAGCCGATGAGGAGGGCGATCACGACGATAGCGCCGAGCGGAACGCCGAACCACCACGCACCGCTCTGGAACCACGGCGTGAAGGGCAGGAGCTCCTGATACCCGATGTACGGTGCCCGCCAGGCGAGCTCCGTCTCGGTGTACGCCATGGGCATGCCCGTCACGAGCGCCGCGAGCATGAGCCAGGAGAAGCCCATGATGCCGCTGAATACGGCGATGGACGCCGCCGCAACCCGCTCGCGCACCGGGAACGGGTCGCGAGCGCGCGTGAGCCAGCGGCAGATCACATGCAGACCGAGTGCGAGCGCGAACGCAAGCCCGGTCGGCCGGGTGAGCGCCATGACGGCGACAACCGGGAAAAGCAGCCAGTACCGGCGCTCGAGCAGAAGGAGCAGGGCGAGAATGAGGAGGAACAGCTGCATCGACTCCGCGTAGCCGAACTGCAGCACGGGCGAGAGCGGGGCGAAGCAGAAGAGCACGACGGCGTAGAGGCTCGCCGACGCGTCCAAGCTGTGGCGCATGAGCCGGTAGAACAGCAGGGCGCCGCCGAGCGCGAACACGAGCGAGACGAAGACTGCGAGCGGTTCCCAGGAGAAGCCGGTCAACCCCATCAGGACGCGGACGACCGCAGGGTATGCCGGCATGAACGCCCAGGCGTTCTCGTCGACCTGCCCGTCGAGCGTGAGCGGAAGGTGGGTCGGGTAGCCGGAGACGGCGATGACGTTGTACCACCGGGCATCCCACATGTTCGCGAAGTCGAGGTAGTCCGGATGGGCGCCGGTCCAGGCGTTGCGGCCCTGGACGCTCGCGAGCACGAGCACGAGCCCCGTCGTGACGAGGCGCGCCACGACGAAGACCACGATGACGCGCACCCACCACGGCGTCATCCGGTAGCGCACGCGCAGCGCCTTGCCATGGCCGGTGGTCGCCACCGTCGTGGCGGCCGGACGCGCGGTCACTGTACTCAACGACCGCTCAACCACGCCCGCAGTGCCCGCTCGGTCTGTGCGATCTGCAGCAACTCGACACGCTCGTCGTCGGCATGCGCCTTGAGCGGATCCCCGGGACCGAAGTTCACGGCGGGGATGCCGAGGGCGCTGAACCGCGCCACATCCGTCCAGCCGTACTTGGGCCGCGCCTCCGCGCCGACGGCGGCGACGAACTCGCGGGCGAGCCGGGCATCCAGTCCGGGGCGAGCCCCCTCGGCCTGGTCGACGACCGCGAACTCGAACTCGGGGAACAGTTCGCGGAGATGCTCGACCGCCTCGGCCACCGAACGGCTGGGCGCGAAACGGTAGTTGACGTGGACCATGGCCTCGTCGGGGATCACATTGCCGGCGACGCCGCCCGCGACCCCGACGGCGTTGAGCCCTTCGCGGTAGACGAGACCTTCGACCTCCACCTGGCGCGGCTCGTAGGCCGCGAGACGCTCGAGGATCGGTGAGATCTTGTGGATCGCGTTCTCGCCGACCCAGCCGCGCGCCGAGTGCGCCCGCACCCCCCGCGCGCGGAGCTCGACACGCAGGTTGCCGTTGCATCCACCCTCGACGTGTCCGTTGCTCGGTTCGCCGAGGATCGCGAAGTCGCCGACGAAGAGCTCAGGATGGCCAGCCGCGAGACGACCGAGACCGTTGAGATCGGCCGACACCTCCTCGTGGTCGTACCAGATCCAGGTGATGTCGACGACGGGTGCGATGAGTTCGGCCGCGAGCTTGAGCTGCACGGCGACGCCCGCCTTCATGTCGACCGTGCCCCGCCCCCACAGGTAGTCACGGCCGTCCACGGTCTCAAAGCGGGTGGGGAGGTTTCCGTTCACCGGGACGGTGTCGAGGTGCCCCGCGATGACGACGCGCTGCGCCCGGCCGAGGTCTGTACGTGCGACGACGCAATCGCCGTCGCGGATGATCTCGAGGTGCGCGAACCCCGAGAGGGCCACCTGGATCGCGTCGGCGAGGCTCTTCTCGTTCCCCGAGACGGACTCGATGTCGCAGATCGCCCTGGTGATGTCGACGCAATCGGCGGACAGGTCGATGGCGATGGGAGCGGCGGCAGTAGTGTCGAGCTCTGGCATACCCCCAGTCTACGGCTCGGCGTCACACGGCCCTGGCCGCCGATACGCTGGAACCATGGCCGACAGTACTCCGATTCCTCACCCGTCGACACCCGCCTGGGGCTATGGTCTCGCCACCGTCGCAGCCGACGGAACCGTGCTCGACACGTGGTTCCCTTCCCCGGCGCTCGGCGCCCTGCCCGCCGGTCGGGAACGGTGGATCGCCCCCGCGGAGCTCGAGGCCCTCGCCGGATCCGACGACCGTCGCAACGTGCGCATCGACATCGTCACGGTCGACGTCGACCTCGCGATCGCACCCGAGAGCACGCCCGACGCCTACCTTCGCCTGCACGTGCTCTCGCATCTGCTCGCCCGGCCCAACACCGTCAACCTCGACGGGATCTTCGCCCACCTGCCTGCGGTCGTCTGGACGAACGCCGGCCCGATGCTCCCGGCCGACTTCGACCGGCTGCGACCGGTCTTGCGGCGTGCGGGCATCCAGGCGACCGGACTCGACAAATTCCCCCGCCTGCTCGACTACGTCACGCCGGAGCGGGTGCGAATCGCGGATGCCTCGCGCGTACGGCTGGGCGCCCACCTCGCCCCAGGGACGACCGTGATGCACGAGGGCTTCGTGAACTTCAACGCGGGCACCATCGGCGCATCGATGGTCGAGGGTCGCATCTCGCAGGGCGTCGTCGTCGGCGACGGCTCCGACATCGGGGGCGGTGCCTCCATCATGGGCACGCTCTCGGGTGGCGGTACTCAGCGGGTGACCATCGGCGAACGCGCGCTGCTCGGGGCGAACTCTGGCATCGGGATCTCGATCGGAGACGACACGGTCGTCGAGGCGGGACTCTACGTCACCGCGGGAACGAAGGTTCTGGTCGTCGACCCGACCGCTGCCCCTGGCTCCCCGACGAGAACGGTGAAGGCCGCGGAGCTCTCGGGGGTGCCGAATCTGCTGTTCCGCCGCAACTCGCTGAGCGGCGCCGTCGAGGTGCTGCAACGCAGCGGCCTGGGAATCGTGCTCAACGAGACCCTGCACGCCTGAGGCGTCGGCCGGGCGTCGCGATCCGCACGCCGCCCGTCCGGTACGCTCGCTTCTACCGCTCGTATGCACCACGCAACGTCACGAAGGAGTGAAGTGGGAACCGATGCCCCGCGCGCGAAACGCCACCGCGGTCTGAAGGCGCTCGTCGCCGTCCTGGTCGCTCTGCTCGTCCTCGTCGTGATCGCGGGCGGCATCGGAGTCTGGACAGTTCAGCGATCCTTCCCGACCCTGTCCGGCTCCCTCGATGTTCCGGGCCTCGAACACGAGGTGACCATCTACCGCGACGACGCGGGAGTACCTCAGCTCGTCGCGGACAGCGCGCAAGACCTCTTCCTCGCGCAGGGCTTCGTGCACGCTCAGGATCGTTTCTGGGAGATGGACTTTCGGCGGCACGTGACGTCAGGGCGCCTCTCCGAGCTGTTCGGCGAGAGCCAGATCGGCACGGACTCCTTCATCCGCACGCTCGGCTGGCGTGCGATCGCCGAGAAGGAGGTACAGCTTCTTGAGCCGGAGACTCTGGCCTTCTACCAGGCCTATGCGGATGGCGTGAACGCCTATCTGGCGACCCGCTCCGGCGCGGAGCTGTCGCTCGAATATGCAGTCCTCGGCCTGCAGAACCCGGGCTACAGCCCCGAGGAGTGGACGCCGGCGGACTCGGTCGCATGGCTCAAGGCCATGGCCTGGGATCTGCGGTCGAACCTCGAGGACGAGATCGATCGCGCCCTCCTGTCGACGACGCTCAGCCCTGAGCAGGTCGCACAGTTGCACCCGGACTATCCCTATGCGAAACACCCCACCATCGTCGCTGGACCCGCACCGCAGGCTTCCGCGCCGGCATCGTTCTCGACGACACAGGTTCCGCCGATCACCGACCCGGCCGTCGTCACAGCCCTGCACGGGCTCAAGACCGCCCTCGCGAGTCTCCCCGAACTCGTCGGCCCCGCTGGCGGCGAGATCGGCTCCAACTCCTGGGTCGCCGCCGGGAGTCTCACGGACACGGGACTGCCGATCCTCGCGAACGACCCGCACCTGGGCCCCGTCATGCCCTCCATCTGGTATCAGGTGGGTCTCCACTGCAAGACCCTCTCGCCCAAATGCCCCTTCTCGGTCGCGGGCTACAGCTTCTCGGGGCTCCCCGGGGTGATCATCGGGCACAACGACCGCATCGCCTGGGGCTTCACGAACCTCGGCCCAGACGTCGCCGACCTCTATCTCGAGAAGGTGTCCGGCGAGACCTATGAGCTCGACGGCATCCAGCAACCGCTCGTGCAGCACAGCGAGACGATCACGGTCGCCGGGGGCGATCCCGTCACGATTGACATCCTCGCGACCGGGCACGGCCCGATCGTCACCGGTATCTCCGGCGACTTCGGAGAGATCGGTGCGGACTACCCTGCGGCTGTCGGCCAGCCGTCCGGCGTCTACGAACTCGCTCTGCAGTGGACGGCACTGACGCCCGGACGCACGGCGGGCGCCATCTTCGCGCTGAACCGTGCCCAGAACTGGGACGAGTTCCGCGAGGCCGCACGACTCTTCGAGGTTCCTTCGCAGAATCTGCTCTACGCGGATGTCGACGGCAACATCGGCTATCAGGCGCCTGGCCTCATTCCGGTGCGCAACAGCGGCGACGGAACGCTGCCGGTGCCCGGCTGGACGAGCGCCTACGACTGGAACGGCTTCATCCCCTTCGATCAGCTGCCCCGATTGCACAACCCGCCGAGTGGCCTCATTGTGACGGCGAACAACGCCGCCGTCGGTCCCGACACTCCCGGCATGATCACGAAGGACTGGGACCTCGGCTACCGCGCGCAACGGATCACGGCGCTGCTTCAGGAGGCGATCGGCTCCGGCGCGAGGATCACGATCGACACGATGGACTCCATCCAGGCGGACACCTTCGACGCGAACGCCGCGCAGATCGTGCCGGTGCTGAACGGCCTGACCATCGACGGCGATCCGGCCAAGGGACAGGAACTGCTTGCAGATTGGGACTTCCACGACGATGTCGACAGCCCATCGGCGGCGTTCTTCAACATGACCTGGCGGCATCTGCTCGATGCGATGTTCGCCGACAAGCTGCCAGAAGGCACAGCCCCCGCCGGCGGCGACCGCTGGTTCTCGGTGGTGGGCACCCTGCTCGATCAACCGGACTCGCCCTGGTGGACGAACGAGAAACGGGGCATAGCCGGACGCGATGCCATGCTCGAATACGCCATGGAGCAGGCCTGGTCGGAAGGCGTCGAACGCATGGGCCGCGATCAGAAACGGTGGTCGTGGGGACGCCTGCACACCCTTGAGCTCACGAACGCGAGTTTCGGCACGTCCGGCATCGGAGCGCTCGAGTGGTTGTTCAACCGCGGCCCGTACGAGCTCGGCGGAGGGTCGGCCGTGGTCGACGCCGTCGGCTGGGACGCACGGAACGGCTACCAGGCCGACTGGGTGCCGTCGATGCGCCAGGTGATCAGCCTCGCCGACTTCGACGACTCGACCTGGGTCAATCTCACGGGCGCCTCCGGTCACGCCTTCCACCCGAACTATGCAGATCAGACGTCGTTGTGGCAGACGAACCGCACCCGTCGGTGGGTATACGGTCTCGACACGATTGTCGAGACTGCGCGCGACTCCCTCATGCTCCGGCCGACCGGATAGTGCCGAGCCCGGTGCAAGACACGGCACACGGGCAGCAGGCGATTAGCTACACCTAGCGCGCCGGGAAGCTCCGCTCCGCGGCACCCGTATAGAGCTGCTGCGGGCGGCCGATCTTGGTCTGCGGGTCGGTGTTCATCTCGCGCCAATGGGCGATCCAGCCGGGCAAGCGGCCGATCGCGAACAGCACGGTGAACATGCGCGTGGGGAAGCCCATGGCCTTGTAGATGACGCCGGTGTAGAAGTCGACGTTCGGGTAGAGGCGACGCGATTTGAAGTAGTCATCCTCGAGGGCGATCGCCTCGAGCTCCTTGGCGATCTCCAACAGGTCGTCGTGCACGCCGAGCGCAGCGAGCACCTCGTCGGCGCTCTCCTTGACGAGCTTGGCGCGCGGGTCGTAGTTCTTGTAGACACGGTGTCCGAAGCCCATGAGCTTGACGCCGTCTTCTTTGTTCTTGACGCGCTCGACGAAGCGGCCGACGCCCTCTCCCGAGTCGCGGATCTGCGCGAGCATGGCGAGGACGGCCTCGTTGGCGCCGCCGTGCAGCGGGCCGAAGAGCGCGTTGATGCCGGCGGAGACGGAGGCGAAGAGGTTGGCCTCCGTGGATCCGACGAGGCGGACCGTCGAGGTGGAGGCGTTCTGCTCATGGTCTTCGTGCAGGATGAGCAGGCGCTCGAGCGCCTTGCTCAGCACCGGGTCGATCTCATAGGGCTCAGCGAGGTTGCCGAAATTGAGCTTGAGGAAGTTGTCGACGAAGCTCAGCGAGTTGTCCGGGTAGAGGAAGGCCTGGCCGATGCTCTTCTTGTGCGCGTACGCCGCCATGACCGGCAGCTTCGCGAGCAGACGCACCGTCGCGAGTTCGACGTGCTCGGGGTTCTTGGGGTTGAGCGAGTCCTGGTAGTAGGTCGAGAGCGCCGAGACGCCGGACGACAGCACCGACATCGGGTGGGCGTTGTGCGGGAGCGCGCTGAAGAAGCGCTTGAGATCCTCGTGCAGCAAGGTGTGCCGACGGATCTTGGTGTCGAACTCCTCGAGTTCGCTCGCGCTCGGCAGTTCTCCGTAGATGAGCAGCCAGGCCGTCTCGAGGAAGGTGGCCCTCTTGGCGACCTGCTCGATGGGATATCCGCGATAACGCAGGATGCCCTTCTCGCCGTCGATGAAGGTGATGGCCGACCTGGTCGAGGCGGTGTTGACGAAACCGTAGTCGAGACTGGTCAAACCGGTCTGGCGGGTCAGGCTCGAGATATCGATGCTCGACGGTCCGTCGACGCTCGGGACGACGGGGAACTCTGCCTGACCGCCCGGGTAGCTCAGCGTCGCCGTCAACGGCGCCGGGACCGGCGCCGCCGCAACCTGTCTCGCTGTGGCCTGTGCTTGCTCGACGTCGCCCACGGCGCCTCCCTGATTCCTCGTGAGTGGAAAACTCGGGACGCACGTCGCCGGTTGTGCCGCGACTGTGTAGACCCGCTTACAGCCTAATCCGAGTGAACGCCTACCGTTGCATCCGCCAAAGGATAGCGGAATCCGTTGGAGCACATGTCTAACCAGGGACCGTGACCGTCTGTACGACACCACGGTCTGAGGGGCGAGGCTAGCCGAGGCGCTCGGCGGCGGCGGCGATGCGCTCGTCGCTCGCGGTGAGCGAGAACCGAACATGGTCGGGGTAGAACGAGCCGTAGAAGTGCCCGGGCCCGGCGAGGATGCCGAGTCCGGCGAGCCGGTCGATGCTCCGCCAGGCATCCCGGCCCTCCGTTGCCCAGAGGTAGAGGCCGGCCTCACCGTGATCGATGCGGAACCCGGCCCGCCGAAGGGCCGGCAACAGGACATCGCGGCGGGCGCGGTAGATCTGCTTCTGCCGCTCCACATGCCCGTCGTCGCCGAGCGCCGCGATCATGGCCTCTTGGAGCGGAGCGGGCAGCATGAGTCCCGCGTGCTTGCGCACGGCGAGAAGCCGGTCGATGACGGCGGAGCATCCGGCGACGAAGGCAGCGCGATATCCGGCCATGTTCGACTGTTTGCTGAGCGAGTAGACGGCGAGCACATTGTGCCGGTCGCCACCGATGACGCGCGGATCGAGAATGCTCGGCACCCGCTCGGTATCCCACGGGGCGTCCCAGCCGAGCTCGGCGTAGCACTCGTCGCTCACGATGAGCGCGCCGAGTTCACGGGCACGTTCCCGGGCAGCACGCAGGTGCTCGACCGGCAGCACCCGGCCGTCGGGATTGCCAGGGCTGTTCAACCAGATGAGCTTCGTGGCATCCGGCCACTCGCCGGGATCGTCGGACGCGAAGGCCGTCGCCCCGGCGATCGCCGCCCCGATCGCATACGTCGGATAGGCCGCGCGGGGATGCACGACGACGTCGCCATCGCCGACTCCCGCCAGGAAGGGCAGCAGGGCGACGAGTTCCTTCGAGCCGATCGTCGGCAGCACATTCCTCTCGGCGAGTCCGGTCACGCCACGACGACGCTCGAACCACTCGACGATCGCACGGCGCAGTTCTGGCGTTCCCGTCGTCTGCGGATAGGCGTGCGCGTCGGTGGCGGCGGCGAGAGCCTGGCGGATGATCGGCGGGGTCGGGTCTACAGGCGAGCCGATCGACAGATCGACGATCCCATCCGGATGCGCGCGAGCTCGCTCAGCATGCGGGGCCATCAGGTCCCACGGGTATTCGGGAATCTGCTTCACGACGTGCTAGTGGCTCTGTGGTGGGAGTGCGCTGATGATGGGGTGGTCTTTGGCGATGACGCCGATCTTGGCTGCGCCGCCGGGTGAGCCGATGTCGTCGAAGAACTCGACGTTGGCGGTGTAGTAGTCGGCCCACTGCTCGGGGAGGTCGTCTTCGTAGTAGATCGCCTCGACGGGGCAGACGGGTTCGCAGGCTCCGCAGTCGACGCATTCGTCGGGGTGGATGTAGAGCGAACGCTCGCCCTCGTAGATGCAGTCGACCGGGCACTCGTCCACACACGCACGATCCTTGACATCCACACACGGAAGAGCGATGACATAGGTCACAGTGGTCCGGTTCCCTTCACGAGTGGGCTTCTAGTCTACGCGCGCCGAGACAGGCGAGCGGGCAGACGCGGCCAGGCGAGCACGATCGTGGAGATGAGAGTCGGAGCGACCGTCCAGACAAGACCGAGCGCACTCTGCGGGATCAGCACAGACCCGCCGGTGCTCCGTAGCGAGAGCAAGAAGATCGTTCCGAGCAGGCCGATGGCGGTCGCGAGCACGATGAGCCGGTCGTTCAGGACGAGTCGCAGCCCGACCAACAGCGCCGTGATACCGGACAGAGAGAGGATGAGCCCCCAGGGGACGTCGACACCGGCGACCTCGACGGTCGACTGGTGCGCGATCGTGCCGATGGCCCCGAACACTGCCCCCACGAAGAAGGCGAGGACGCCCGTCACGATGCGACTCCCGACGCTCGGCGGCGAATCTTCGAGCGCGCCGGGAGCGCTCAGTCGCACGAAGGCTTCCGTCTCCCCCAGGCTCCGCGCCTCCGCACCGTCTCGCCGCACGATCCGGCCATCGACCGAGATGCCTGTGCATGATGAGATGGCATCGAGCTTCGCGTCGAGCTGATCGGACACATCGATCGCCTTCAGCCGCCGCCCGACCGGCAGAATGTCGTTCACCGCCAGGTAGAGCGGGAGTCGACGGGCGGATGCCTCGGCGACGGCCAGGCGCACGAGACCGAGCTCATCGCGCTCGAAGGCGCTCGTGTCCTGGTGCGGCACGATGATCGCGGTCGAGTCTTGCTCGTCGATCGCCGAGGCGATCGCGGCGTGCGCGTCCATGGTCACGACACGACACTCGCGGGCGCCCATGAGGTAGAGCGCCTCGTCTACGCCCGCGACTTCCGGCACCGACGTCAGCACGAGGGTTCCAGCGCCGTCCTCGGCGAGCCGGGCGATGGTTCCCCCCGCCCGGAGCAGCGCGTCGTACGGATCGGGGAAGACCAGCAGCACGCGTTCCTCCCGGCCTGCCATGACCACGATCCGCCACCGTCCTCGTCCGGGAGGCCGTCTCCCATTCGCAATCCTAACTAGACAGCCGACGGCCTTCGGGGTTAGAGTCTCATACGGTAAGGTTAGCCTTACCATCCTTCACCCCCTCCTTTTCTGGAAGACCTGTGCTCGCTAACTATCTGATCGGCCTGCGCGAGGGCCTCGAAGCCGCCCTCATCGTGACGATCCTCATCGCCTATGTCGTCAAGATCGGCCGCCGTGATGTACTTCCGCGCATCTGGACGGGCGTCGGTCTTGCGGTGCTGCTGGCTCTCGCCATCGGGGCGGTGCTGACCTTCGGAACGTACGGGCTCTCGTTCGAGGCTCAGGAGGCGATCGGCGGCACGCTCTCGATCGTCGCGACCGGTCTCGTCACCTGGATGGTCTTCTGGATGCTGCGCACCGCACGGGATCTCACAGGGCATCTCCAGGGCGATGTCGACCGCCACCTCGACGGCACCGCGTGGGGGCTCGTCGTCGTCGCGTTCCTCGCCGTCGGCAGGGAGGGCATCGAGACCGCGCTCTTCATCTGGGCGGCGGTGCAGGCTACCGGAGAGACGACGATGCCGCTCGCGGGAGCCGCACTCGGAGTCCTCACGGCGGTCGTGCTCGGCTGGTTCATCTACACGGGGATGCTGCGCATCAATCTGTCGCGCTTCTTCACCTGGACCGGCTGCATTCTGATCGTCGTCGCGGCAGGGGTGCTCGCCTACGGGGTCCACGATCTGCAGGAAGCGGGCGTCCTTCCCGGGCTGCACGATCTCGCCTTCGATGTGTCGGCAGCCGTACCCCCGGACAGCTGGTACGGCACCCTGCTGAAGGGCACGCTCAACTTCTCTCCGGCGACGACCTGGCTCGAGCTCACCGTCTGGTTCGCCTACGTCATCCCCACCATGACCCTCTTCATCCTCAAGAGCCGCCAGGGTCGACGTCCGGCACGACAGGCGCAGCGCCCGACCGCCGCCGCCGCAGCCGGCTGACCTCCCTCCCCTCCCCCTCGATCCACAGGAGAACCATGACCTTCCGACCAACCATGCTCACCGCCGCGGCCGGCGCCGGCCTTCTGCTCCTCACGGGTTGCGTGGCGAACAAGCCCACCGGCGAGACGCATGCCGCCCTGACCGTGGAAAGCAGCGCCGACGCCTGCACCGTCTCGGCCGCCGAAGCCCCCAGCGGCAACGTGAGCTTTGCCGTCACCAACTCCAGCGAACAGGTCACCGAGTTCTACCTGCTCGCAGAGGACGGATTGCGCATCGTCGGCGAGGTCGAGAACATCGGTCCCGGCATCAGCCGCGATCTCGTCGTGCAGGCGCGCCCCGGAAACTACTTCACGGTGTGCAAGCCCGGCATGATCGGCGAGGGCGTCGGCAAGGCCGCCTTCACGGTCACCGACTCCGGGCACGACTTCGCCGCCGACGCCGACCTCGCCGCGCAGGTCGAGGCGGCAAACGTGAACTACACCGCCTACGTGAAGGACCAGGTCTCCCAGCTCGTGGCCGGAACCGAGGCGTTCGCCGCGGCCTACACCGCCGGCGACGACGACACGGCTCGCTCGCTCTACGCTCCGACCCGCGTCCACTGGGAGCGCGTCGAGACCATCGCCGAGTCGTTCGGCGATCTCGATCCCAAGCTCGACCTCCGCGAAGCCGACCTGGAGGAGGGACAGGAGTGGACCGGCTGGCACGCGATCGAGAAGGACCTGTGGCCGGAGGAGGCCGGAGCAGACTTCCAGGCGTACTCGGCCGAGAAGCGTCAGCGGCTCGCCGCGTCGCTCGTCGGGGACACCCAGAGCCTCAACACCAAGGTCCAAGACCTGGAGTTCACTCTCGCGCAGCAGACGAACGGCGCGATCGGCTTGCTCGACGAGGTCGCGACGGGCAAGGTGACGGGCGAGGAGGAGTTCTGGTCGCATACCGATCTGTGGGATTTCCAGGCGAACATCGACGGCGCGAAGGTGCTCTACGGCGGCGTCCGCGACATCCTGGTAGCCAAAGACGAGAAGCTCGCCGCGACGCTCGACCGCGAGTTCGGCAAACTCCAGGCGCTTCTCGACGCGCAGCGCGTCGGTGAGGGCTTCACGCGCTACACCGAGCTGACCCCCGCAGAGATCAAGTCGTTCTCCGACCAGGTGAACGCGCTCGGCGAACCCCTCAACCAGCTCACCGCCGCACTCGTGCTCAGATAATGACCGAGGATCAACCGCAGCGGACAGGAGGACTGTCCCGTCGTGGCCTGCTCGGTCTCACGGGTGTCGGTGTGGCGGGGTTCGGGCTCGGGATGGCGGCGGATGGCGCGATGCACGGCGCATCCGGCTCGACGGGCGGAGCGCAATCCGCCGACAACCACCCCTTCTACGGTGCGCACCAGTCGGGCATCGTCACACCTGCCCAGGATCGCCTGCACTTCGCCGCGTTCGACATGGCCGCCGAGACGACGCGCACCGATCTCATCGAGCTCCTGCAGGATTGGACGATCGCAGCCGGCGCGATGACCGCCGGCCGGGAGATCGGCGAGTTCGGCGCGGTGAGCGGGCCGTACGACGCACCGCCGCAGGACACCGGAGAGGCACAGGACCTGCCGGCCGCCGGGCTCACGATTACCGTCGGGTTCGGTCCGAGTCTGTTCGAGTCCGGCGACGGCGTCGACCGTTTCGGCATCGCCCATCGCCGGCCCGAGCGACTCGTCGAGCTCCCGCACTTTCCCGGAGACGCCCTCGAAGAGAAGCGCAGTGGCGGCGACCTCTGCATCCAGGCCTGCGCCGACGACCCGCAGGTCGCCGTGCACGCCATTCGCAACCTCTCGCGCATCGCCTTCGGCCGCGCGTCGCTGCGCTGGTCGCAACTCGGCTTCGGCCGGACCTCATCCACGAGCACGGCGCAGACCACGCCGCGCAACCTGTTCGGGTTCAAGGACGGCACGAACAACGTCAAGGCAGAGGACACCGCGACGGTCGACACGCAGATCTGGGTGCAGCCGCAGGACGGTCCCGCCTGGCTGGCAGGCGGAAGCTACCTCGTCGCCCGCCGCATCCGCATGACGATCGAGACCTGGGATCGCACCATCCTGCGCGAGCAGGAGGCCGTGATCGGGCGCACGAAGGGAGAGGGCGCACCGCTCTCCGGCGGGACTGAGTTCACTCCACCGGACTTCGAGGCGACGGGCCGCGACGACGAGCCGCTCATCGACCGTGCCGCGCATATGCGCCTCGCGCACCCATCGACGAACAACGGGACCGCAATACTCCGGCGCGGATACAACTTCGTCGATGGCAACGACCCCCTCGGGCGGCTGGACGCCGGGCTGTTCTTCCTGAGTTTTCAACGGTCGCCGAAACAGTTCATTGACGTGCAACTCAACCTCGCCAAGAACGATGCCCTCAACGAGTACATCAGGCATGTCGGTTCGGCGATCTTCGCCGTACCGCCCGGAGCGGCCGAGGGAAGCTACGTGGGGGCCACGCTCTTCACCTGATCGACGACACCCCCGCCAGCGCCGCCTTCTACGGGGTGATGGGCGTCACGGTGTAGAGGATGCCGTCCTTGCTGCCTGCGACGAGCACACCGTAGTTGTCGTTCTTCACGGCGACGAGCCCGGCCTGGCCATTGGCTACGTTCGCGTCCTCGGTGAATCCGGCCGCGATCAGCTTCGCCTTGGCGTCTTCGAGCGGATCGGCGGCCTTCGACGCGATCGTGACCACCCAGCCTTCGCTCCCGCTCGCCGAGCTGCCCGCGCCGAAAAGGATGTCGCCCTCGATCACCGGCACCTCGCTCGGCCATCCGTCTGGAAGCTTTCCGCCGAGGCTCACATCGCCACCCGTCGCCTTCTCGACGGCGCCGTTGATGATGCCTTCGACGGGATTGCCGAGACATCCGGCGAGCACAGGCGTAACGGCGAGTGCCGCGACGATCGCGAGAGGGATCGTGACCCGTCTGCGGACTGTGTACATAGTGGGACTCCGTTCGCTCCGCGGAGCGTTCTCCACACCGAACACAGATGCGTACCCCACCGTGCCAGCTTACGACGTGGCGCCCGCGAGCGGCAACGCATAGTAGACCCGTCGACCAAGGGGAGGGCCGACCACACCTGGCGCAATGGCCTTCCGGAGCGGAGGGCGGAGGGGCTCCGCCGCCGAATGCTAGCTCTGGTTCTGCTTCTTCAGACGCGAGGTCGCACGCGCACGAGCGGTGGCGTCGAGTTCGACCTTACGGATGCGCACGGCCTCCGGGGTCACCTCGACACATTCGTCCTCGCGAGCGAACTCGAGGCATTCCTCGAGCGAAAGCTGGCGCGACGGGGTCATCGACTCGAAGGTGTCGGAGGTCGACTGACGCATGTTGGTCAGCTTCTTCTCCTTGGTGATGTTCACGTCCATGTCGTCGGCGCGCGAGTTCTCGCCGATGACCATGCCCTCGTAGACCTCCTCAGTCGGGTTGACGAAGAAGGTCATGCGCTCCTGCAGCGCGATGATGGCGAACGGCGTGACGACGCCCGAGCGATCGGCGACGATCGAGCCATTGTTGCGCGTGACGATCTCACCGGCCCACTCGTCGTAACCGTGCGAGATGGCGTTGGCGATGCCGGTTCCGCGCGTGATCGTCAGGAATTCCGTGCGAAAGCCGATGAGGCCGCGCGACGGGACGATGAACTCCATGCGCACCCAGCCGGTGCCGTGGTTGGACATGTTCTCCATGCGGCCCTTGCGAGCAGCCATGAGCTGCGTGATCGCCCCGAGGTGCTCTTCGGGCGCATCGATCGTGAGGTGCTCGAACGGCTCGTGCAGTGTGCCGTCGACACGCTTGGTCACGACCTGCGGCTTGCCGACCGTGAGTTCGTAGCCCTCCCGACGCATCTGCTCGACCAGGATCGCGAGCGCGAGCTCGCCACGACCCTGCACCTCCCACGAATCCGGCCGGCCGATGTCGACGACCTTGAGCGAGACGTTCCCGACGAGTTCGCGATCGAGGCGATCCTTGACCATGCGCGCCGTGAGCTTGTGCCCCTTGACCTTGCCGATGAGCGGCGAGGTGTTCGTGCCGATCGTCATAGAGATCGCCGGGTCGTCGACCGTGATGGTCGGCAGCGGGCGCACATCCTCGGGATCCGCGAGGGTCTCGCCGATCGTGATGTCCTCGAAGCCGGCGACGGCCACGATGTCGCCGGGACCGGCGCTCTCGGCGGGGTAGCGATCGAGCGCCTTGGTGATGAGCAACTCGGTCACGCGCACAGTGTGCACAGAGCCGTCGTGCTTGACCCAGGCGACCGTCTGACCCTTCTTGATCGTCCCATGGAAGACGCGCAGCAGAGCGAGGCGTCCGAGGAACGGAGAGGCGTCGAGATTGGTGACGTGCGCCTGCAGCGGGTGCTCGTCATCATAGCTCGGCGCTGGGATGTGCTCGAGGATCGACTCGAACAGCGGCTCGAGATCGTCGTTGTCTGGGAGCTCGCCGTTTCCCGGCTTGGTGAGGCTCGCGGCGCCGTTGCGGCCGGAGGCGTAGACGACGGGCACGTCGAGGATCGCGTCGAGATCGAGTTCGGGAACGTCCTCGTGCATATCGGCGGCCAGCCCGAGCAGGAGATCCTGACTCTCACCGACGACCTCGTCGATGCGGGCATCCGGTCGGTCGGTCTTGTTCACGAGCAGGATGACGGGGAGCTTGGCCTCGAGCGCCTTGCGCAGCACGAAGCGGGTCTGCGGGAGAGGCCCTTCGCTCGCGTCGACGAGCAACACGACGCCGTCGACCATGGACAGGCCGCGCTCGACCTCACCGCCGAAGTCGGCGTGACCCGGGGTGTCGATCACGTTGATCGTGATCGGCCCGTTCTTGGCGTGCTTGCCCTTGTAGGAGATCGCCGTGTTCTTGGCGAGGATCGTGATGCCCTTCTCACGCTCGAGCTCGTTCGAGTCCATCGCACGCTCCTCGACGTGCGCGTGGTCGGCGAACGAGTTCGTCTGCTTGAGCATGGCGTCGACCAGTGTGGTCTTGCCGTGGTCGACGTGGGCGACGATGGCCACGTTTCGGAGGTCTTCACGCGTGGCTATTGCCATAACTGTTAATCCTTGGTCTGCTGTTCTGCGATCTGTCGCGCCTCGCGACGAGCATGCTGCTCGACGGGATCAGGCACGGGAACGACACTGATGAGGCGCTGGTGTAGGGGTCTCTGGGGCACGGAGTATCTGGTCACTGGCACCCTGCTCGACCAGTTTACCCTCATGTATCACGGCGATGCGGTGCGCGAGGGCGTCGACCACCGCCAGGTCGTGGCCGATGGGGCATCCTCCAGCCGCTACACCGCCAGCTGGATGCCCGCGCCGGGGATGGCCGCGAGAAGGTCCCTGGTGTACTGCTGCCGCGGGTTGTCGAAGACCTCGTCGGTGGATGCCGTCTCGACGATCTTGCCCTTCTGCATCACGCAGACGTTGTCGGCGATGACACGCACCACGGCGAGGTCGTGCGTGATGAACAGGTAGGTGAGGTTGAGCTCCTCCTGCAGATCCGCGAGCAGGCGCAGGATCTGAGCCTGCACGAGCACGTCGAGCGCCGAGACCGCCTCGTCGAGAATGACGATCTCGGGCTTGAGCGCGAGCGCACGCGCGATAGCGATACGTTGCCGCTGGCCGCCGGACAACTCGTTCGGGTAGCGGCTGACGAGAGTGCGCGGCAGGGAGACCTGATCGAGCAACTCGTAGACACGCTCCCGGCGGGAGGCCTTCGTTCCCACCCGGTGGGTCGACAACGGCTCTGAGATCGTGTTCCCGATGTTGCGCAGAGGGTCGAGCGAGCCGTACGGATCCTGGAACACCGGTTGCATGGTTCCCCGCAGGTCAAAGAGTTGCCTGCCCCCCATCCCCGCGAGGTCCTGACCGCCGACGATGATCTTTCCACTCGTTGCGTCCTCGAGCTTCAGCAGCATCTTGGCGACCGTCGACTTGCCCGATCCAGACTCGCCAACAAGGGCGGTCGTCGTGCCCCGTGCGATGGAGAACGACACATCGTCGACGGCCGTGAAGTCGCCGGAGCCACGGATCTTGTAGACCTTCGTCAGATTCTCGACGACGATCGCCGGAGGCAGAGACGCGACGGCCCGATGCGCCTCGGCACGAGCCTCAGCCGTCACGATGAGGTCGACGACCTCGTTGCCTTTCTCAGCCTCGTAGCCCAGCTCCGTGAGCGGTTTGCTGCTCGCCTGGATGCGACGCGACGCGAGGCTCGGCGCCGCGGCGACGAGACGCTGAGTGTACGGGTGCTGCGGATTCTGCAGGATCTGCACCGATGGGCCGGACTCGACGACCTTGCCCTTGTACATGACGACGAGCTGCTCGGCCCGCTCCGCTGCGAGACCGAGGTCGTGCGTGATGAACAACAGCGTCGTGCCGAGGTCGCGGGTCAGGCTCTCGAGGTGGTCCAGGATGACCCGCTGCACCGTGACGTCGAGTGCTGAGGTCGGCTCGTCGGCGATGAGCAGCTTGGGGTTCGACGCGAGCCCCATGCCGATCAGCACACGCTGTCGCATGCCGCCCGAGAACTGGTGCGGAAACTGCTTGAGACGACGATCCGCATCCTGCAGGCCTGCGTCCTTGAGCACCTGGATGGCGCGCGCCTTGACCGCCTTCCTGCCGGAGGCGATGCCGTTGGCTCTGATGGCTTCCTCCACCTGGAAGCCGATGCTCCACACAGGATTGAGGTTCGACATCGGGTCTTGGGGGACGAAGCCGATCCGCTTTCCGCGAATGTCCTCCATCTCCCGCTTCGATGCCGTGGTGATGTCCTCGCCGTCGAGGAGGATCTGCCCTCCGGTGATCTTCCCTGTGCCCGGCAGCAGGTTGATGATCGCGTGCGCGGTCGTCGACTTGCCGGAACCGGACTCGCCGACGATCGCGAGGGTCTGCCCCTGGTACAGCGTGATATTGACGCCGTCCACGGCCTTGACGACGCCGTCCTGGGTGGTGAAGCCGACCTCGAGGTCCGTGATCTCGAGGATCGGGCGGCTCGGGTCCGCGCTGATGACTGACTTGCTGCTCACCGTTGAGCCCTCGCTTTCGGGTCAAGCGCGTCGCGGACGACCTCGCCGAGCATGATGAAACTCAGCACGGTCACAGAGAGTGCGATCGAGGGGTAGATGAGAACCTGCGGCGCCGTGCGCAGATCGGACTGCGCCTGGCTGATGTCGTTGCCCCACGACATCACGGTGGACGGCAGACCGACACCGAGGAAGGACAGCGTCGCCTCCGCGACGATGGCCGCAGCGAGCGAGATCGTGGTGACGACGATCACCGGGGCGATCGAGTTCGGCAGCACGTGACGCAGCAGGATCCGGAAGCGCGAGACACCGAGCGCGGTCGCGGCCATGACGAAGTCGGAGTTCTTGACGCGCAGGATCTCCGCTCTCAGCACACGAGCCGTCGACGGCCACGCGAAGAGGCCGATCGCCAAGGAGATGATCAGCACGCTCCGGTACCGGGAGAAGACCGACATGATGACGACGGCGGCGAGGATGTAGGGGATCGAGAAGAAGATGTCGCCGACACGGGAGAGCACCGAGTCGATCCAGCCGCCGTAGAAGCCCGCGAATGCGCCGAAGACGATTCCGAGGGCAGCCACGAGCACGGTCACGATGATGCCGACCGAGAGCGATGTCGACGTTCCGTGGATGATGCGCGAGTAGATATCGCAGCCCTGCTTGTTGAAGCCGAGCGGGTGCCCCGCGACAGGGGCGCCGTTGCTGTTGGCCAGCAGGCAGCCGTCATTCGGAGCGACCTGCGTGAATAGGCCCGGGAACAGCGCGACGATGACGACGAGCAGGATCAGAGCGGACGAGATCCAGAACATAGGCCGCTTGCGGACATCGTGCCAGGCGTCGATCCAGAGATTCGACGGCTTGCCATCGGTCTTGACCGAGTCGATCGCGACGAGGGGTGTTTCCTCCAGGGGCGCGACAAAGTGCCCCTGGGTCGGGCGTGTGTTACTTGGCATAGCGGATCCTTGGGTCGAGCACGGCATAGAACAAGTCCACCAGGAGATTCACGACGAGGTAGATGAGCACCATCACGGTGACGAAGGACACCACCGTCGGGCCTTCACCCTTGAGGATGGCCTGGTACAACGTTCGTCCGACACCCGGGACGTTGAAGATGCCCTCGGTGACCGTCGCACCCACCATGAGCGTGCCGAAGTCGACGGCGAGATAGGTGACGACGGGGATGAGCGAGTTGCGCAGGATGTGCACGGGGATGATCCGCCGACGGCTGAGGCCCTTGCTCGCGGCGGTGCGTACGAAGTCCTGGCCGCTCGTCTCGATGACTGACGACCGTGTCAGTCGGACGATCTGGGCGAAGCTGATCGATGCGAGCACGATGGCCGGCAGAATCAGATCCTGGAGCGGAGCCCCGGAACTCACCGTCGCCCGGAACCAGCCGAGCTTGATGCCGAGCAGGTACTGCAGGGTGAACGCGAGTACGAAGATCGGCAGCGAGATGAGGATCAGGCTGACGACGAGCGCGCTTGCGTCGAAGAACTTGCCCTTGCGCAGACCGCTCACGAGGCCGATCGTGATGCCGGCGACCATTTCGAAGAACACGGCGAGGGCCGCGAGGCGCAGTGTGACCGGGAAGGTCTTGACGAGAATATCGCTCACGGCTTGTCCTGAGAAGGAGATTCCGAAGTCGCCGCGGAAGATGCCGCCGAGGTAGATGAAATACTGCACGATGAACGGTTTATCGAGGTTGTATCGTTCACGCACAGCCTCAAGGACCTGGGGAGACGGGGTCTTGTCGCCGAACAAGGCGACGATGGGGTCGCCCGGCATGGCGAAGACCATGAAGTAGATGAGGAACGTTGTCCCGAGGAGAACAGGCACCGCCTGCAGGACTCGGCGAAAAATATAGCCGCCCACGAGATCAGGTGGCGCTAGGGGGTTGGGAGGACATGCGTCGGTGAACCAATCTGTGTTTCCGGCTCGATCAGTCAAGGGTAGCGCGGTAGCGCCGCAAGCTGGTACGAGCGTGTACGTGGGGCGGCAGCTGATAGCTGCCGCCCCACGGAGCGGCTAAGAGAGAACTCTCACCGGTCGATGCGAACGATTACTCGCTCTTGGTCACCTCATAGTAGAGCGGGACCGAGTTCCAACCGAACTGAACGTTGCTCACGGCCTCGCCGTAGCCGCCGTTGACCGTGGCGTACCACAGCGGGATGGCGGGCAGATCCTTGAGCAGGATCACCTGAGCGTCCTGGAAGACCTTGTTGGCCGTCTTGAGGTCGGTCTCGGCGAGACCCTTCTTCAGCAGGGCATCGAACTCGGGGTTCGAGTAGTCGCCGTCGTTCGAACCGGCACCCGTGCCGTAGAGCGGGCCGAGGAAGTTGTACAGGGCCGGGTAGTCGGCCTGCCAACCGGTGCGGAACGCGGTCTGGATGGCGCGGTCGGTCACGGAGGTGCGGAACTCGGCGAACGTCGGAACCGGGGCGCCGGAGGCGTCGATGCCGAGAACGTTCTTGAATCCGTTGGTCACGGCGTCGACCCAGGCCTGGTGGCTCGAGTCGGCATTGTAGCCGATCTGGAAGGTGCCGGTCCACGGCGAGATGGCGTCGGCCTTGGCCCACAGCTTCTTGGCCTCATCCGGGTTGTACTTGAGCACCTCGGAGCCGGCGAGGCTGTCCGAGTAGCCGTCGATGACGGGCGAGGTGAAGTCGTGCGCCGGGGTGCGGGTCTCGTTGAAGATCACCTTGGTGATCTCGTCGCGGTTGATCGCCATCGAGAGCGCGGCACGGCGGAGCCGTCCTTCCTCGCCGCCGAAATGCGGCAGGCGCGCCGGGATCGTGAACGACTGGAAGATGGCCGCGGGCTGGTTGACCGCGCGGTCGCCGAGGTCGGCCTGGTAGCTGCCGAGGGAGCTGGCCGGGATCGAGTCCAGGATGTCCAGGTTGCCGGAGAGCAGGTCGGCGTAGGACGCGTCCTCGCTCGAGTACAGAACGAAGGTCACGCCGCCGTTCTGGGCCTTGCGGTCACCGTTGTAGTCGGGGTTCGCGACGAGTTCGATCTTCTCGTTGTGCGCCCACGCCTTGTCGCTCGCGAACATGTACGGACCGTTGCCGATGGGGTTCTCACCGAAGGCCGCGATGTCCTTGAACGCCGCCTCGGGCAGTGGGAAGAACGCGGAATAGCCGAGACGCAGCGGGAAGTCGGACTCTGACTGAGAGAGCTCAACGGTAAACGTCGTGTCATCAACGACTTTGAGCCCGGTGAGTTTTGCGGCGGCGGCATCCTCGTATCCTGCGATCGATGAGAAGAAGTAGCTGCCGGCAAATGTCTGACCCTCTGCCTGCGAAGTGTAGTTCCACGCATCGACGAAGGACTTCGCCGTGACCTTCTCACCGTTGGTGAACTTCTGGTCACCCTTGATCTTGATGGTGTAGTTCTTCGCGTCGTCCGTCGTGATCGACTCCGCGACATCGTTGACGGGAGCACCTAAGGCGTCGTAGTAGACCAGACCGGCGAAGATCGAGTCGAGGATCTTTCCACCGCCGACCTCGTTGGTGATAGCCGGGACCAGCGGGTTCTGGGGTTCAGTCCCGTTGACGGTGATGATGGCCGAGGAGCTGCCCTTGGTCGAGGAGCCTCCACCACCGGTAGCGCAGCCGGACAGGGTCAAAGCACCCGCCGCTGCCAGAGCAATGGCGGCAACGCCAAATCTCTTGATCTTCAATTTTCCTCCTGTGCAAAAGGGGCGACGACAGCACAGTTTGTGGCCACGCTGTCGCGCCAGGTTAGAAACGAGACTAAGGAGGACTGCTTACATCCGCAAACCAGCCGATCAAACGTTACCGAGCAGCAACCTTGCTCCAGATTTTTCTGCACGAAACATTGGTTTCATGCATCTATTCACATCTCGCAGCGGCGGCGGCTCCCGTCGACATCGTGGCGACGCGTCGTCGACGAGGTGCGAAGATGAGAGCATGCCAAGCGCAGCATCTTCCGGTGCCCTCCTCGTCTTCGACGGCGACTGCGGCTTCTGCACGACGGCCGTCGGCTGGCTGCAGCGTGCGCTACCGGCCATGCCAGAGGCCATGCCGTATCAGTGGACTCCGCTCGACGAGCACGGGCTGACCTCCGCCGATGCGGCAGCGCGCGTGTGGCTCCTCACTCCGACGCGCCGATACGGCGGACATCTCGCCGTATCGGCGCTCCTGCGCCACCAGGACGCCCCGGCCCTGCGCGCCGTCGGTTGGCTCATGACGGTGCCGCCGTGGTCCTGGATCGCCGCACTCGGCTACACGCTCGTGGCGAAGTACCGGTACCGGCTCCCCGGTGGAACGCCCGCCTGCCGGGTCGGAGGTGCCGCACGGTGACGCGCACGCGGCTCCGGCTCGAGATCGTCATCGTCCTCGGGCTCTCGCTCGGAGCGTCCGCGGTCTATTCGATCGTCTCGATCGTGGCAAGGCTCACCGCCGGAACCCCATTGTCCGAGCAGTCGGCAAGCCTCAACGCCTCACGCTCGCAACGTGAGTGGCTCGACTTCAGCTACCAGTTCCTGGACGTGTTCTTCGGCCTGTTCGTCGTCGCCCTCGTGCTCTATCTGCTCTGGCAGCCGGGCGGGAGTCCCTTCAGACGCATCGGCTTCGACCTGAGCAGGCCGGGCAAGGACACAGCCGGAGGACTCGCGCTCCTGCTCGTGATCGGCGTCCCGGGCATCCTGTTCTACCTCGCAGGCAAGGCGATCGGCATCACCGTGCCGATCGTCGCGTCGCCGGTCGACCCGCACTGGTGGACCATCCCGATTCTCGTGCTGTCCGCGGTGCGGGCGGCGCTCAGCGAAGAGATCATCGCGATCGGTTACCTGTTCACCCGGCTTCGCGAACTCGGCTGGTCGCGCTGGACGATCATCCTGTCGAGCGCGGCACTGCGCGGCAGCTACCACCTCTATCAGGGCATCGGGCCGTTCTTCGGCAATATGGCGATGGGCGTGCTGTTCGGATGGTGCTACGCACGGTGGGGACGG
The DNA here is from genome assembly GCF_042660285.1 of Luethyella okanaganae. NCBI lineage: Bacteria > Bacillati > Actinomycetota > Actinomycetes > Micrococcales > Microbacteriaceae > Luethyella > Luethyella okanaganae. The sequence goes on along the minus strand of NZ_JBHSTP010000001.1, from coordinate 579,447 downwards.
ACCATGCCCCTCGTTGTCGCGCACTGGCTCATCGACATCGTCTCGTTCGTGGGGTACCCGCTCGCCGTGGCATGGTGGCCGGGCTTTTTCGCCGTGACTCAGGGCGAGGGCTGAGCGCCAAACACACAGGGCGGAAGGCCAGGCTAAAACACTCACGATGAATCGACAAGTCGGCCGAACGGACGACTTGGGCGCTTCTCTGCATGACCATAACGTGAGACATCCAGACAGAAAACGGGGGGACATCTTGAAGATCACGGGGGACATCTTGAAAATCAAGAGAACGGCCACCAGCGCCTTGGTGGGGGCAACAGTCGTGTGGGCGGCGCTCTTCGGAGTAGCTACTCCGGCCTTCGCGGGAGGGGGCTCTGCAAGCTATGCGACCTGGTTGACATGCAATGTCACGCGGGCGGACTTGCGGGCTCACGGAGCCACCATCCTCAGCGGCTGCTACTACGACGCCGTGCTCCATAGCTATTTCTTGCACTGGCGCTCATAGGAACGTATGCAGAGTGGTTGGGCCAACAACGGTGGCCCGACCACGGCTGCTTGCGTTGCCTCATCGGCCCGCGGCATCCGGCGGCCTGACGGGAGGCCATCGCGCAGACAGGAGGCCAATTCTGTGCGAGGCGGCCTCCCCTGGCTGCGATGGCTTCCCTTCCGGCCTTTCTACGACTGGATCTCAGACCTCGAAGGCCTCCGGCGGAGGGCACGCGCAGACGAGGTTGCGGTCACCGTAAGCCTGGTCGACGCGGCGCACGGGGGCCCAGTACTTGGTGCGGACAAGCGTGTGCACGGGATAGACGGCCTGTTCACGCGTGTACGGGTGTTTCCACTCGCCGCTGATCACCGACTGCGCCGTGTGCGGGGCGTTGCGCAGCGGGTTGTCGTCGGCCGGCCAGGCTCCAGCGGCGACGGCGTCCGCCTCGCCCTTGATGGCGATCATGGCCTCGACGAAGCGCTCGATCTCTCCGAGGTCCTCGCTCTCGGTCGGCTCGACCATGAGGGTCCCCGCGACAGGGAAGGACATGGTCGGCGCATGGAACCCGTAGTCGATGAGGCGCTTGGCCACGTCGTCGACGGTCACCCCCGTCGCCTCGGTGAGCGGGCGCAGGTCGAGGATGCACTCGTGCGCGACGAGGCCGTCGTCGCCCGTGTAGAGCACGGGGAAGTGCTCACGCAGACGCTTGGCGACGTAGTTCGCCGAGAGCACGGCGGCCCCCGTCGCCTGCTTGAGCCCTTCGGTGCCCATCATGCGCACATAGGCCCACGAGATCGGCAGGATGCTCGGACTGCCGTAGGGCGCGGCCGAGACCGGACCGCCGGCATGGACGTAGCCTCCGTGGTCGGCACGCTGCGCCAGCGGGTGCCCCGGCAGATAGGGCGCGAGGTGGGCCTTCGCCGCGACCGGGCCGACACCCGGCCCGCCGCCGCCGTGCGGGATGCAGAAGGTCTTGTGCAGGTTGAGGTGCGAGACATCGCCTCCGAAGTCGCCGAAGCGGGCGAATCCGAGCAGGGCGTTGAGGTTGGCCCCGTCGACGTAGACCTGGCCTCCCGCGTCGTGCACGGCCTGAGTGATCTGGGTCACCTCGTGCTCATAGACCCCGTGGGTTGACGGATAGGTGATCATGAGCACGGCGAGCTCGTCGGCGTGCCTGTCGATCTTGGCGCGCACGTCGTCGAGGTCGACGTTGCCGAGCTCGTCGCAGGCCACGACGACGACCTTCATGCCGGCGAGCACGGCCGACGCCGCATTCGTGCCGTGAGCACTCGACGGAATGAGACAGACGGTGCGCCGCTCGTCGCCGTTCGCGCGATGGTACGAGCGGATGGCGAGCAGTCCAGCGAGCTCCCCCTGGCTACCAGCATTCGGCTGCAGCGAGACCGAGTCGTACCCGGTGACCTCGGCGAGCCAGCTCTCGAGCTGCTCGATCATGCCGAGATAGCCGACGACGTCGGCTTCGGGGGCGAAGGGGTGCAGGCCCGCGAACTCCGGCCAGGTGACGGCCTCCATCTCGGTGGCAGCGTTGAGCTTCATCGTGCACGAGCCGAGCGGGATCATGCCACGGTCCAGCGCATAGTCACGGTCGGCGAGCGTCTTGAGGTAGCGCATCATCGCCGTCTCGGAGTGATGCGTGTTGAACACGGGATGCGTGAGATAGCCGCTCGCGCGCACGAGGCCGGCGGGCACGCTCGCGCGCACCGCGTCCGCGCTCGGATCGAGCGAGACCTCGGTGCGGGCGGGCAGCCCGAAAGCCGCCGCGATCGCCGAGAGGTCGTCTGCCGTCGTCGTCTCGTCGACCGCGACCGCGACCGTCGCGTCATCCGCGAGATAGAGGTTGTAGCCGAGCTCGCGGGCACGTGCGACGATCGTGGCGGCCTGGCCGGGGACGCGCACCCGGATCGTGTCGAAGAAGTCGTCGCACACGAGGGTCAGGCCGTACCCGCCGAGCACGCGCGCGAGGGCACGGGCCTTGAGCGCCGTGGTGACGGCGATGTGACGAATGCCTCCCGGGCCGTGGTACACAGCGAACATGCTCGCCATGACGGCGAGCAGTACTTGCGCGGTGCAGATGTTCGAGGTCGCCCTCTCCCTCCGGATGTGCTGCTCACGGGCTTGCAGGCTGAGCCGGTACGCGGGGTGGCCGGCCGCGTCCTGTGACACTCCGACGAGACGACCGGGGAGCTGGCGTTCGAGGCCGGCGCGCACAGCCAGGTAACCGGCGTGCGGCCCTCCGAAGCCCATAGGAACACCGAAGCGCTGACTCGTGCCGACGGCGACGTCGGCGCCCAGCTCACCCGGTGACGTTATGAGTGCGAGGGCGAGCAGGTCGGCCGCGACGACCGCGAGACCACCCTGGGCCTTCGACGTCGCGATGATCCCCGCCGGGTTCCAGACCCGGCCAGAGGCTCCCGGGTACTGCACGAAGACGCCGAAATGCTCACCGAGTGCGGCGAGGCCGCCGCCGCCGATGGCCGACAACGGGGCGAGGACGAGCTCGATGCCGACGGCCTCCGCGCGCGAAGAGAGCAGAGCGAGCGTCTGAGGCAGCGCGTCCGCATCGACGACGAAGCGGTTCGACACGGACTTCGACGCTCGTCGAGCGAGCAGCATCCCCTCGACGACGGCCGTGCTTTCGTCGAGCATCGAGGCGTTCGCCGTATCGAGTCCCGTGAGATCGGCGATCATCGTCTGGAAGTTGATGAGCGCCTCGAGCCGGCCCTGAGAGATCTCCGGCTGGTAGGGGGTGTAGGCCGTGTACCAGCTCGGGTTCTCGAGCACATTGCGCGTGATGACCGCCGGCGTGATCGTGCCGTAGTATCCGAGACCGATCATCGAGGTGCGCACGGTGTTCTGGTCGGCGTAGGAACGAAGCTCGGCGAGCGCCTCCCGCTCGGTCGCAGCCGCGGGAATCGCCGAGTCCAGGATCTCGCCGACATGGATCGACGCAGGGATCGCGGCGTCGACGAGCGCCTCGAGCGAGCCGTAACCGAGCTCGGCGAGCATGCGCTGCTGCTCGACGAGACCGATTCCGATATGGCGGCGTCCGAAGGCGTCCTGCCCGAAAGCCGACGAGGGGATGGACGAGGAGGCGTCGTTCATTGCTGCGTTACCCAATCCGTCGCACTACTCCCCGACGAGCGCGGCGTACTCGTCGTAGCTGAGCATCGCGGGGAGCGCCTCGACGGAGACCGCGATGAGCCAGCCTTCGCCGAACGGGTCGGTATTGACGAGTTCCGGACGCGCGACGACCTCGCCGTTGACGGCGGTGACGATGCCGTCGATCGGAGCGAAGAGCTCGCCGACCGACTTGGTCGACTCGATCTCGCCGACGACGGCGCCGTTCACAACGGTCGAACCGACGGCCGGAAGGTCGACGAACACCACGTCGCCGAGCTTGTCGGCCGCGTAGTCGGTGATGCCGATGACAACGGTGTCGCCTTCGACGCGCACCCACTCGTGCTCGGCGGTGTACGTGAGTTGGGTCTTGTCAACCATGGGTTTTTCCTCTCCGGCGGTGCTTCTCGATGGGTGGTGCTACTTCTGGCGCTTGTAGAACGGCAACGTGACGACGGCTGCCGGGATGCGGGTCCCACGCACGTCGATGAAGACCTCTGTTCCGGGCCCGCCCAGCTCCGGCGCGACGTAGGCCATGGCGATCGGATGACCGAGGGTCGGCGAGAGCGCACCGCTCGTGATGACGCCGACCGGCTCGGCCGCATCCGCACTCGCGAAAACGGCGTAGCCTGCGCGTCCGGCACGACGGCCTTCCGAGGCGAGCCCGACGAGCACCCGCGCGGCGGCGTCCGGTCCGCGCTCGCTCGCCGAGCGTCCGACGAAGTCGCCCTCTTTGGAGAGCGCGACGACGCGCCCGAGGCCGACCTGCGCCGGGAAGATGTCGACGCCGAGTTCGTGGCCGTAGAGTGGCATGCCGGCTTCGAGGCGCAGGGTGTCGCGACTCGCGAGCCCGCACGGCACGAGCCCACCGGCCTCACCGGATCTCAGGAGGGCCCTCCACAACGCTTCAGCGTCCGCGATGTCGACATACAGTTCGAACCCGTCCTCACCGGTATAGCCGGTGCGCCCGATGAAGACCGGATGTCCGGCGAAGGTGGCCTGGGTCGCCCAGTAGTACTTGACCTCGCCGATGCCCCGTTCGCCGTCGTGAACGGCGAGACCGTCGGTCGCCTCGAGGACGGCGCGAGCATTGGGCCCCTGGACCGCGATGAGCGAGATCTCGTCGCTCACGTCGCTCACGGCCGCCTCGAAGCCCGCCGCGCGCTCGGCGAGCGCGGCGACGGCTGCCGCGCGGTTGCCCGCATTCGCGACGACCATGTAGTCGTCGTCTCCGCGGCGGTAGACGACGAGGTCGTCGACGATGCCGCCCCGCTCGTTCAGCAGCAGACTGTATGTGGCCTGGCCGACGGCGATCGAGGAGAGCGTGCTGGAGAGGGCGAAGTCGAGGAACGCTGCAGCCTGCCTGCCACGCACGGCGATCTCGGCCATGTGCGAGATGTCGAAGATGCCTGCAGCCGTGCGGACCGCATGGTGCTCGGCGAGATCGCTCGAGTAGCGCACGGGCATCTGCCAGCCGCCGAAGTCCGTGAAGCTCGCGCCGGCATCGACGTGGAGCTGGTGCAGTGGAGAGAAGCGTTCGAGCGATCGATCTGAGGTGGTCGAGGTCATGGAGTTCCTCTGTGGTCTAGCCGGTCGAGACCGGACGAGATTCTCGGGGTCCGGTCGGACCCTTGGAACTCCCCCTCTGTCATCCGGCCTGAGAGTTTCGTCCCGGCGACACCGCGACTTTCACCGTGGGCGGAACATCGTCTGTCCAGAGCGGGCGAGGATTTGACAGGCCCAATCCGGATGTCGCAAACGACGTCCACTTTTCAGAGTGGCCAGCTCGACGCGGTACACGTACCTGAGAGATTGTCGGGGAGGATTGCTCCTTCGGTGCCGATCCGTCTTGCGACGACCGGCTCTCCCGCGTCGACCGTAGTGGCCCGATATTCACTTGCGCACATCGCACCCGAGGGCACGCTCACAGCATACCGTGCCGTGGAGGCGCAGGGCACGCCAAGCGCACCGTGCCGCCGATTGCATGTTCGGGTCATTGTGACTATAAGATGGCTCTACAGTTACAGTCGTTTTGACCTTTACCGAGACGGATGTCCCATGACCATCGATCCCACGGGTGCGACGCCCCCGGTCGGCATCGCCTCGCCGGCGTCCCTCGCCGTGTCGACGGTCATCTTCGCCCTGCGACCCGACCCGGTCACGTCGATCATGACCCTGTGGCTGCCGCTCGTGCGCCGTATCCGCCAACCGCACCTGGGGCTGTGGGCACTGCCGGGCGGCTGGCTCCCCGAAGACGAAGAGCTCGGTGCGGCGGCGGGGCGCACGCTCAGGGAGACCACCGGGCTCTCGCCCAAGTACCTCGAGCAGCTGTACACCTTCGGCGGGATCGGCCGCTCCCCCGGCACCCGCGTGGTGTCCGTCGTCTACTGGGCCATGGTCGAATCCGAGGAGGCCGCACGCACGGCGGTCGGCGAGAACGTGCGCTGGTTCCCCGCAGATCACCTCCCGGAACTCGCCTTCGACCACAACACGATCGTCGAATACGCGCAGTGGCGGCTCCGCACGAAGGTCGAGTACTCGCGCATCGCGCATGCCTTCCTCGGCGAAACCTTCACCCTCGCCCAGCTGCGCGAGGTGCACGAGGCCGTGCTGCGCAAACCGCTCGACCCGGCGAACTTCCGCCGCATGATCGAGGCATCCAAGGTTGTCGTGGCCACGGAGGAACGCCTCGCCGGAGCCCCCCACCGCCCGCCGCGGCTCTACCGCTACGACTCGTCCATCGACCTCGCCGACCAGGGTCCACTCGGTCCGGCCATCATCGGGAGCGCACTATGACCACGACCTCGAACATCACTGACACGAGCATGACGGCATCCGTCGACCGCACGATCCGCCTGATCGGCGCCGGCCAGACGACCGGAAGCACCTGCAGCCCCGATCTCGTGAAAGCCCCCTGGGAGCTCGACGGAGGTACTCCTGGCTATGGTCCCGGCTCGTCGATGGGCGACGTGCTCCCCACCGGAGCACCGCGGCAGGGCGAGCTTCCCGCGCGCTACCGCGCCGCATCGGCCCGAGAGCTCGACGCTCGCATCCGCGCCGCGAAGGCGACCCTCGGCGACCGCGTCGTCGTGCTCGGACATTTCTATCAGCGCGACGAGGTCGTGCAGTACGCCGACTTCGTCGGTGACTCCTTCCAGCTCGCCCAAGCGGCCCGTTCGAAGTCAGACGCAGAAGCCATCGTCTTTTGCGGCGTTCACTTCATGGCCGAGACCGCGGACCTGCTGAGCGCACCCGGCCAGGCCGTGATCCTGCCGAACCTCGCCGCCGGCTGCTCGATGGCCGACATGGCGGACATCGACTCCGTCACCGAGTGCTGGGAGCAGCTCGAGGAGCTCTACGGCACCGAACCGGACGCGGACGGCCGGGTGCCAGTGATCCCCGTCACCTACATGAACTCCTCGGCGGCACTCAAGGGCTTCTGCGGCGAGCACGGTGGCATCGTATGCACCTCCTCGAACGCCGCGTCGGTGCTCGAATGGGCCTTCGAGCGCGGCCAGCGCGTATTGTTCTTCCCCGACCAACACCTCGGGCGCAACACGGCCAAAGCCATGGGGGTGCCGCTCGAGCAGATGCCGATGTGGAACCCGCGCAAGCCTCTCGGCGGCAACACCCCAGAAGGGCTCGACGACGCGCGCGTCATCCTGTGGCACGGTTTCTGCAGCGTTCACAAACGCTTCACCGTCGACCAGATCGAACAGGCCAGGATCGACCACCCTGGCGTACGCGTGATCGTGCATCCTGAGTGCCCCATGCCGGTCGTCGACGCGGCGGACGAGTACGGCTCGACCGACTACATCACCAAGGCGATCGCCGCGGCCCCGGCAGGCAGCAGCTTCGCGATCGGCACCGAGATCAACCTCGTGCAGCGGCTGGCCGCACAGTACCCGCAGCACACGATCTTCTGTCTCGACCCCGTCGTGTGCCCGTGCTCGACGATGTACCGCATCCACCCCGGCTACCTCGCCTGGGTGCTCGAGGCGCTCGTGGGCGGCGACGCGCTCGACGCCGGAGCGGATCGGCCGTCTGAGGTGCTCAACCGCGTCACGGTCGGAGCCGACGTGGCCGAGCCCGCCCGTCTGGCCCTCGAGCGGATGCTCGCAGCGAAACCCCGTTCCGAGCCCGTCGGTGTGCCGCCGGCCACCGTGGACGGGGTCTGAGATGACGTCCGTGCTCGTGGTCGGCAGCGGCCTCGCGGGTCTGTTCGCCGCCGTGCGCGCCGTCGAGGCAGGAGTCGACGTCACCCTCGTGACGAAGGAAGCGCTCACAGAGAGCAACACCCGCTACGCGCAGGGCGGCATCGCCGCGTCCCTCTTCGCCGACGACTCGACCGAAGCACATCTGATCGATACGCTGCGCGCCGGCGCCGGGCTGTGCGATGCGCATGCCGCCCGGGTGCTGTGCGAGGAGGGACCGGCCCGGGTGCGCGATCTCATCCGCTTCGGCGTCGACTTCGATCGGGACGACTCGGGGCTCGCCCGCGGTCTCGAGGCGGCTCACGGCCGGGCCAGAGTGTTGCACGCCGGCGGCGACGCGACAGGCGCCGCGATCGAAGGTGCGCTCATCGCGACGGCACATCGGAGGGGGGTTCACGTCATCGAACACACGATGCTCGTCGATCTCGTGGTCGACGGCGGCATCGTGGCGGGCGCAGAGGTGCAGGCGTCCGACGACACGCGCAGCGTCCGGCGTGCGGATGCCGTGATCCTCGCGACCGGCGGCGGCGGGCGGCTCTACCGGCACACGACGAACCCCGCCGTCGCAACGGGTGACGGCGTCGCCGCCGCGTGGCGGGCCGGCGCGCAACTGGCCGATCTCGAATTCATCCAGTTCCACCCGACCGCGCTCGTCGCCCCAGGCGCTCCTCTCGTCTCGGAGGCCGTACGCGGCGAGGGCGCCGTGCTGCGGAACGCGCGAGGCGAACGGTTCATGCTCGACGTGCATCCTCTCGCCGAGCTCGCCCCACGCGATGTGGTCGCGCGTGCGATGGTCGTCGAGATGGCCGCGCAGCACGGCGTGCCGATTTCGCTCGATGCCACCGCCCTCGGACGCGCGTTTCTCGAGTCGCGATTCCCCACGATCGCCGCGGCGTGCCACGCGGCCGGCTACGACTGGGCAGCCGATGGCGTTCCGGTCACCCCCGCCGCACATTACTGGATGGGCGGCGTCGCGACGGACGTCTGGGGCCGCACGTCGTTGCAGGGGCTCTTCGCCGTCGGCGAGGTCGCCTGCACAGGAGCGCACGGGGCCAACCGGCTCGCGTCGAACTCGCTGCTCGAGGCGTCGGTCTTCGCAGACCGCGCCGTGCGAGCGATCTGCGACGAGCATCACGACCGCGACGATACGGCGCGACGTGCCGGCTCGGTGCGCACGCGGTATGGAAAGTCGGACGACGCCCCCGCGATCGCAGACATCGCTTCGTCTCCGGCGGAAGAGGACGAGGGGAACGCCCTGCCCGGTTTCTCCCGCGACGCCCTGCAGGGGCTCCTGTGGGATGCGGCCGGCGTGCTCCGGACGGGTGAGGGACTCGAGGCGGCATCCGAAGCCCTCGACGGCTGGCGCAGACCGCCGACCGGGCCGGGCGCCTCGCGCGGCGAGCTGGAGGACGCCAATCTGCTCGACCTCGGCCGGCTGGTCGTCGCGGCCGCGATCGCCCGCGAGGAGTCGCGTGGCGCTCATTTCCGTTCGGACTTTCCCGTCGAACGCCAGGAACTCGCCGTGCGCGCCCCGCTCGCACGAGCCAGAGAGGACGCCGTCGCATGCTGACCCCGGCCATCGTGAACACCGTCGTCTCCGCCGCGCTTGCGGAAGACGCGCCATGGGGTGACCTCACCTCGCAATTGCTGATCCCGGCGGGAACCATCGCGACCGCCCGGCTCGTGGCTCGCGAGCCGGGCGTGTTCAGCGGCGGGGTGGTCTTCCGGGCGGCGTTCGCTCTGACCGATGACACCATCGACGTGTCGGCGGTCGCGGCGGACGGGGCGCGGTTCGATGCCGGAGCCGTGCTAGCGGAGGTGAGCGGCTCCGCCCGGGGCATCCTGCAGGCGGAGCGCGTCGCGCTCAACCTCGTGCAGCGCATGAGCGGCATCGCCAGCCTCACCGCCGCCTACGTCGCCGAGACCGTCGGTACGCGCGCCCGCATCGTCGACACCCGCAAAACCACGCCAGGGCTGCGCGCCTTCGAACGTCAGGCCGTGCTCGACGGCGGCGGGCACAATCACCGCTTCTCGCTGTCGGACGCCGTCATGGCCAAGGACAACCATCTCGCCGTGCTCACCGCCGGAGGGCTCTCGGTCACAGAAGCCCTGCTCGGGGTGCGCGCCCAGCTCTCGCACACCACGCACCTCGAGGTGGAGGTCGACCGTCTCGATCAGATCGAGCCGGTCCTCGCCGCCGGAGTCGACACGATCATGCTCGACAACTTCACCCAGCACGATCTGAGGGAGGGCGTCGCCATCGTGGCCGGCCGCGCGATCGTCGAAGCCAGCGGCGGGGTGACCCTCGACACGGTGCGCGCGATCGCCGCAACCGGCGTCGACGTGATCTCGGTCGGCGCGCTCACCCACAGCGTGCGTTCGCTCGACCTCGGACTCGACATCGCGATCGGCACGGACGACGGAGCCGATCGCCGCGAAGGCCCATCATGATCTACCTCGACAACGCAGCGACGACCCCCGTGCGGAAGGAGGCCCTCGAAGCCATGTGGCCGTTCCTCACGGGAGAGTTCGGCAACCCCTCGAGCCGACACCGGGCAGGCGAGGCCGCCGCCGAGGCTCTGGCTGGCGCCAGGCGTGATGTCGCCGTCGTGCTCGGCTGCCGGGCGGGCGACGTCGTGTTCACCTCCGGAGGGACGGAAGCCGACAACCTCGCGATCAAGGGCATCGCGCTCGGTTCGCCACGCGGCAGGCACGTGATCACGACCCCGATCGAGCACGAGGCGGTGTTGGAGTCCGTCGACCATCTGCGGCGCGTCCACGGCTTCGAGGTGAGCGAGTTGACCCCGGATGCGGCTGGCACGGTCGATCCGGAGGAGCTGCGCGGCGCCATCCGGCCCGACACGACCCTCGTCTCGGTGCAATATGCGAACAATGAGATCGGCACGGTGCAGCCGATCGCGGTGCTCGCCGGGATAGCACACGATGCCGGCGTCCCGTTCCACAGCGACGCCGTGCAGGCCGCCGGCTGGCTGCCCGTCGACGTGCCGACACTCGGCGTCGACGCCCTCTCGCTGTCAGGACACAAGCTCGGCGCGCCGAAGGGGATCGGCGCGCTCGTGGCGCGCGGCCGTCTGCCGTTGGAACCCATCGTGCACGGCGGCGGTCAGGAACGCGGCAGGCGCAGCGGCACCGAGAACGTCGCCGGCGCCGTGGCCTTCGCCACAGCGCTGCGCCTCGCCGAGCGCGAGCGTGCGGATGCCGCGACGCGGGTCGGCCTGCTGCGCGACGATTTCGTCGCGGCGGTGCTCTCCACCGTGCCCGGCGCTCGGCTCACAGGACACCCGGAGGAACGCCTTCCCGGCACGGCCTCGTTCGTGTTCCCCGGTACGAGCGGAGAGGCGGTTCTGCTCGAACTGGAGCGACACGGGGTGCTGTGCTCGAGCGGGTCGGCATGCGCGGCGGGCAGCGATGAGCCTTCGCACGTGCTCACCGCGATCGGCGTCCCGCGCGAGGTGGCGCAGACGGCCGTGCGTTTCACCCTGGCCGCCACCACCACGGCCTGCGAGTTGGACGACGCGGCGATTGCGGTGGCGGCCGCCGTGACATCCGTCGCCGGAATAGCCTCCGACTGATCCGGAATGTCTCATGCGGTCCGGAATGTCTCATGCGGCCGGTATCGTCGTCATGTGCGATCGCTAAAGTCGGAACGGCAGACGGCGGTCTGTTCTCACCTGCTGCACCCCTCCGGTAGAGCTGCCGCTGTGCCCACCATGAAGCTGTGCCCACCATGAAGCTGTGCCCACCATGAATAGGAATCGCCCGTGACCGAACGAACGAGCTCCGACACCGACCTCGGCCCAGACCCCACCGTCGACGACGCGACCGTCGACGCCGGCGATCGCCCCGATCACGGACGCCGCAACACGAGGGTGATCTGGTTGCTGCTCGCGGCGACCTTCGTCGTCATCCTCAACGAGACCATCATGGGCGTCGCCCTGCCGAAGCTCATGACGGATCTACGTATCGACGCTGGCACTGCCCAGTGGCTCTCGACGGCGTTCATGCTCACGATGGCGGTCGTGATCCCGATCACCGGCTACCTGCTCGAACGCTTCGACACCCGTCCGATCTTCATCGCAGCCATGAGCCTGTTCTCACTGGGAACCCTCATCGCCGCTCTCGCGCCGGGCTTCGAGATCCTGTTGCTCGGTCGCATCGTGCAGGCCTCGGGAACAGCCATCATGGTCCCGCTGCTCATGACGACCCTGATGACCCTCGTCGCCCCCGCGGAGCGCGGCAAGACCATGGGCAATGTGTCCATCGTCATCTCGGTGGCGCCGGCCATCGGACCGACGATCTCCGGGTTCATCCTCGACACCCTCAGCTGGCGGTGGATGTTCTGGATCGTGCTGCCCATCGCGGTGGCCATGCTCGTCATCGGCATCCGCCACGTCGAGAACGTCACCGAACCGCAGAAGGTTCCGATCGACGTGCTCTCCGTCGTCCTATCCGCCTTCGGCTTCGGCGGGCTCGTCTACGGTCTGAGCCGGGTCGGCGAGGCCGTCGGCACCGGGCCGGGGGCACCCTCCGCCGGAATCCAGATGTGGATAGCCCTCGGCGTCGGCGCTGTCGCTCTCGCGAGCTTCATCGTGCGACAGCTTCTCCTGCAGCGCCGCGACGTGGCGCTTCTCGATCTGCGCACCTTCAACTCGCCGATCTTCACGGTGGCCGTGTCGATGATGGCCGTGTCGATGATGGCGCTCTTCGGCACGATCATCCTGCTGCCGATCTACCTGCAGAACGTGCTGCACATGGACCCGGTCAGGGTCGGGCTGCTCCTGCTGCCCGGCGGGCTGATCATGGGCTTGCTCGCGCCGTTCGTCGGCCGTATCTACGACAAGCGCGGGCCACGGGTGCTGCTCATTCCGGGGTCGATCATCGTGAGCACGGTGCTCTGGTCGCTCACGCTCGTGAACGCGACGACCTCGCCATTCTTCATGCTCGCCGCGCACATCGTTCTGAGCCTCGGGCTCGCGCTGATGTTCACACCGCTGTTCTCTGCGGGCCTCGGCGCGGTGCAGCCGCAACTGTACTCGCACGGCAGCGCGATCGTCGGCACCGTCCAGCAGGTGGCCGGTGCGGCGGGAACGGCGCTGTTCATCACGATCATGACGGCACAGACCGGTGTGCTCACGGTCAGCGGTGCATCTCCAGAGGTGGCCCTGGCCGACGGTGTGCGCATGGCCTTCCTCGCCGGCGCGATCATCTCCCTCCTCGCGATCATCGGCGCCGTCTTCATCCGCAAGCCGTCCGATGCACCGGGAGGCTCTCACGGCGGACACTAGCGGCCCGGCCGGGCGCGGAACCGGAACGGCGCAAAGAACCGCCACGGACCAGTCTCCCCCGTGACTTCCCCAGACAACCCAAAAGGCCTCGGCGTCTGTCGACTCGTCGAGACCTTTCTATGCCAGAGATTCATCTGGTGGTAGATAACATCTTACGCCGGTCGGTGAATAGCGCAAGGGTTCATGACAGTCGCTCAGATTCCCAGGGCAGAGACCGTTCCTGTCTGCTGCTCCTGCCCGCCACCTGCAGCTGGCACGACCCCATCAGGATGGCGGCGAAAACGAGAGCGAGTCCGAGAAACTGCCCCGGCCCGAAGGGATCGCCTGCGACCAGGGTGCCGAGGAGCACCCCGGTCACGGGATTCAAGAGCCCGATCAGGCCGACCGTCCCCGCGGCGAGGCGGCGTAGCCCGCTGAACCAGGCGACGAAGGCGAGCGCCGTGGCCACGACGCTGACATAGGCGAACGCGGCGAGCTTCGATGCGTCGAGCGTTGGGGGCATACCCTCCCAGATGAGCGCGGCAGGCACGAGCATGACGCCGCCCGCGATGAGCTGCCACGAGGTGAGCGAGAGCACGTCGACGCCCGAACCCCAGCGCTTTGCAAGGATGAAGCCGAGCGAGGACATCGACATGGCCGCGATTGAGGCGACAACGCCCCACGGGTTCACCGGCTGCACTCCCACCGCCAGCATCAAGACGACTCCGACGAGGCCGACAAAGGCGCCGACGAGCGACAGTACGCGCGGCCGCTCGGAGACGAGCAGCCACGCGAAGAGCATCATCACCATGGACGATGTCGCCATGATCGTCGATGCGATGCTCGTCGGCAGCAACTGTGCGGAGAGGTACACGAGCACGAAGAACACTCCCATGTTGAGGGCGCCGAGCGAAGCAGCCCGCCACCACCAGGACCGGCGCGGCCGCTCGCGTCGGATCACGAGCAACAGCAGGCCTGCCGGCAGTGCCCGGAGCACCGCACCCCACAGCGGGAGATCTGCGGGGAGGAACTCTCTCGTCACGAAGTACACGCTCCCCCACGCGACGGGGGCGATCGCGGTGACGAGCACCCACCTCCATTTAGCTTCCATGGAAGCTAGTATAGCTTCCATAGAAGATATAGTGGAGACATGGATGCCCCGACCGACCGCGTCGCGCAGATCATGGCCGAGTGGGCGCGCGAACGCCCTGACCTCGACGTCGCCCCTCAGGGCGTGATCGGCCGACTCCACCGCCTCGCGAACCATCTCCGCGAGGATCTTGACGCCGTCTATCGTCGCTTCGACCTCTCAGAGGGCGAGTTCGACGTGCTCGCGACTCTTCGCCGTGCCGGAGCACCCTTCGAACGCACTCCTGGCGAGCTCACGGCATCCACCATGGTCACCACAGGCGCGATGACGAAGCGCCTCGACCGCCTCGAGCGGCGTGGGCTGGTGACCCGGCGCCGAAGCGAGGCCGACGGACGCGGGCGCGTCATCGCCCTGACATCATCAGGCCGAGGGCTCATCGACGAAGCATTCACCGCACACATCGCGAACGAGCATCGCCTCGTCGACGAAGCGCTCCCCACCGGGCAGGCCGCTGCGCTCGAGCAGCTCCTCGCCGGGTGGCTCGCGCGATACGAATCCTGAGCGGGGTTCCTCCCGACACGCCGAGCTCCCCTCGACTCGCCCCAGACCGGAATCAGATCAGGCATAGCATGCGTGACGATACAAGCTACACATTGAAACGAAACTCGACGACGTCGCCGTCCTGCATGAGGTAGTCCTTGCCTTCCATCCGCGCCTTGCCCTTGGCACGGGCCTCGGCGACCGAGCCCGTCGCGACGAGGTCTTCGAAGGAGATGACCTCGGCCTTGATGAAGCCGCGCTCGAAGTCGGTGTGGATGACGCCAGCGGCCTGCGGGGCCTTGGCGCCCTTCGGGATGGTCCAAGCGCGCGTCTCCTTGGGACCGGCCGTGAGATAGGTCTGCAAGCCGAGCGTGTCGAAGCCGATGCGCGCGAGCTGGTCGAGGCCGGATTCGGTCTGCCCGGTCGAGGCGAGCAGCTCGGCGGCGTCCTCGGCATCGAGGTCGATGAGCTCGGACTCGAGCTTGGCGTCGAGGAAGATCGCGTGGGCCGGCGCGACGAGGGCCGCGAGTTCGGCGAGCTTCGCGGCATCCTGCAGCACAGCCTCGTCGACGTTGAAGACGTAGATGAAGGGCTTGGCTGTGAGCAGACCGAGCTCCTTGATCGGTTCCAGGTCCAGCTTCGCAGCGGACAGCGGCGTTCCGGCGTCGAGCGCCACGCGCGCGGCCTCCGCAGCAGCGAGCACCTCGGGGCCGAGCCTCTTGCCGCGCACCTCCTTCTCATAGCGCCCGATCGCCTTGTCGAGCGTCTCGAGATCGGCGAGGACGAGCTCGGTGTTGATGGTCTCCATGTCGCCGGCGGGGTTCACCGCACCGTCGACATGCACGACGTCGCCGTCGGAGAAACCGCGCACGACCTGCGCGATCGCGTCGGCCTCGCGGATGTTGGCGAGGAACTTGTTTCCGAGCCCCTCCCCCTCGCTGGCACCCCGCACGATGCCGGCGATGTCAACGAATGCCACCGCCGCAGGGAGGATGCGCTCACTGCCGAAGATGCCTGCGAGAGTCTCGAGGCGCGCATCAGGCAGATTCACGACGCCGACGTTGGGCTCGATCGTCGCGAACGGATAGTTCGCCGCGAGCACCTGATTCTTCGTCAGTGCATTGAACAGAGTCGACTTGCCGACGTTGGGCAGGCCAACGATTCCAATAGTGAGCGCCACGATCGGCCAGTCTACCGGCCGTCGGTTGGCGCAGCCGACGCGCACCGTGACCAGGCCGACGGAACACGAGCGGCATTGTCACAGGAGCATGAGACCATGGATCCGTGCCACTGGAATTCACCGCGATCGACTTCGAGACCGCCAACTCGTCGAGTGCGTCGGCGTGTTCCGTCGGCCTGGTCAAGGTGCGCGACGGCACGGTCGTCGACCGGGCCGGATGGCTCATCCGCCCGCCTTACGGGCATGACGCATTCCTGGAATGGAATACGCGCATCCACGGCATCACCGCGGACGACTGCGAGGATGCCCCGGACTGGGCGACGCAGCTGCCGAAGCTGCTCGCCTTTGCCGACGGAGACCATCTCGTCGCCCACAACGCCGGTTTCGACATGGGCGTGATCGCTGCGACCTCAACCGCCGTGGGCGTCGTCGTCCCGGACTTCCGCTACGTGTGCAGCCTGCAGCTCGCGCGCCGCACCTACCACCTCGACTCCTACCGGCTTCCCGTCGCCGCCATGGCCGCCGGATTCGAGGACTTCCGGCACCACGACGCCCTCGCCGACGCAGAGGCGTGCGCGGCCATCGTGATCCACGCGGCGAGGCGACACGAGGCCGGTGACCTCGAACAGCTCGCGCACATCACCCGGGTGAAGGTCGGCGCGATCGGCCCCGTCGCGACAGCGGAGCGAGCCTCGGTCCACGGGCCGATGGCATTCGGCTAGTACTCCGTCCGAATGTCCGGCCAGAGATGTCGGGCCAGAATCGCAGTCCAGCGCCCGTCGTCACGACGATGTCGGTGGTGACTGCGACACTGGAGCCATGGACCCCATCCTGAGTCTGATCGTCGGCCTCGTCATCGGAGCGCCGCTGGGCGGCATCCTCGTCTGGTTGCTCCTGGGTCGCCGGGCGGCACAGCAGCCGGTCGCTGAGAACCCGGCATTCGTCGCCGCGCGGCATGCCGTCGAGATGACCGAATTGCGCGCGGCGGAGGCATCGGCGCGCGCAGACCTCAAAGCCGCTGAGGCGGCCGTTCAGGCCGAGATCCGCGCCGACCTCGCCTCGGCCGTCGCGACCGTCGCCAATCTGCAGGAACAGGTCGAGCATCACAAGCAGCAATACCGCGACCTCGTCGACCGTCATCGTGCCGATCAGGCCGAGCAGTCTGAGCGCGAGAAACGCGAGAGCGCCGTGCTTCAGGCCCTCAGCCCCGTGCGCGAAACGCTCCAGACCATGCAGCAGAAGGTCGCGGAACTCGAGAAACAGCGCAGCGAGCAGTACGGCTCGATCTCCGAGCAGCTCAAGCAGGCCCAGGTCTCCGACGAGCAGTTGCGGGCCACGACGGAGTCGCTGGCCTCCGCTCTGCGCTCCAACAGCACCCGCGGAGTATGGGGCGAGACCCAGCTGCGGCGCGTCGTCGAGGCAGCCGGTCTGGCGCAGTACGTCGACTTCGACACCCAGCAGAGCATCACGACGGATGCCGGAGCCGGACGCCCCGACATGGTCATCCGCCTTCCCGGCGACAAGTCGATCGCGGTCGACGCGAAGGTTCCGCTCGAGCACTACCTCGAGGCCAGCCAGATCCCCGTGACCGCCAACGGCGAGGAGGGTGCGCGGCGCAAGGCTCTCGTCGACAGGCATGTCAAGGCCGTGCGCGGTCACATCGATGCACTCGCGAAGAAGACCTACTGGGAAGGTCTCGACGCGAGCCCGGAGTTCGTCATCGCCTTCATCCCGAGCGAATCCCTGCTGTCGTCTGCGCTCGAGGCCGATCCGGCGATCCTCGACTACTCCTTCGCCAAGCGCGTCGCCCTCGCCTCGCCCGTGAATCTTTGGGCTGTGCTCAAGACCGTGGCCTACACCTGGCAGCAGCAGGCGGTGACCGATGATGCGAAGAAGCTCTTCGACCTCGGCAACACTCTCTACCAGCGACTCGGCACGCTCTCAGCTCACGCAGATGGACTGCGCAAGGCCATCGAGCGCACCGTGGACAGCTACAACAAGTTCGCCAACTCGCTCGAGACCCGCGTACTCGTGACCGCCAGGCAGTTCCCCGGCATCGACGAGACGAAGCTTACGCTGCTCACGGAACCGGCACCCGTTCACGAGTCACCGCGCAAACTCACGGCGCTCGAGTTCGAGCTATCCGGCTCAGCCACAGCCGGGATCGCTGCGCCGGAGTTCACCTCCCCCGAACTCGACGACACCGAACTCGACGGCAGTGAGAACGACTCCATCGGGCGCGACGCGAACTCACTCGCATCCTGACACCAAGTTCCTGAACGCCAAGTTCCTGACGCCGCGCGGGCGCCAGCCGGTCGGCTACTGGTCCCGACCGGCCGATGTCGACGTGGTGCGCAGCGGAGGAACTACAGCCACTTCGAGACGAGGTGGTCAGCCACTACACGACGGATCGTGCCCGATTGAGAGCGCAGCACGATGCTCTCGGTGCGGATGTGGGTGCGGCCGATCTTGCGCGGCCCGGCCACGAGACCACCGTCGGTCACACCTGTCGCCACGAAGAAGGTGTTGTGGCCTTTCACCAACCCGTCCGCGTCATAGACCCGATCGCAGTCGAGGCCGGCCGCTTCGCCCCGGGCACGCTCGGCGTCGTCCCTCGGCGCGAGGCGGCCCTGCATGAAGCCCCCGATGGCCTTGATCGCGCACGCCGTCGTGATGCCCTCCGGGCTGCCGCCGATGCCGACGCACATGTCGATGCGGGAGTCGTAGCGAGCGGCATTGATGCCGCCGGCGACATCGCCGTCGAGCATGAGCCGGGTGCCGGCACCGGCGGCTCGAATGTCGGCGATGAGCTGCTCGTGACGCGGACGGTCGAGCACGGCGATGCGCAGATCCCCCACATCCATATTCTTGGCTGTGGCAAGCGCACGGATGTTGTCACCGATCGGCCGCCGGATGTCGACGACCCCGATGCCCTCCGGCCCGGTCACGATCTTGTCCATGTAGAACACGCTCGACGCGTCCAGCATCGTGCCGCGATCGGAGACCGCGATCACCGAGAGCGCATTCTGGCGACCGGCCGCGGTGAGACTCGTCCCATCGATCGGGTCGACCGCGATGTCACAGGCCGGGCCGCGCCCGTTTCCGACACGTTCACCGTTGAAGAGCATGGGCGCCTCGTCCTTTTCGCCCTCGCCGATGACGACGACGCCGTCGAAGTTGACGGTTCCGAGAAAGGCACGCATGGCGTCGACGGCGGCGCCGTCAGCACCGAGCTTGTCGCCCCGCCCGATCCACGGCACGGCACGGATCGCGGCGGCCTCGGTCGCGCGCACGAGCTCCATCGCAAGGTTGCGATCCGGGTGCAGGAAGAGGCTGGCGGTTTCGGTACTCATCATGATGGGTCCCTCTCGGACACAATGCTCAGTGGCATGGGTGCTGCTTCGCTCCCCGAGCCTCCGTGGACCGCCACGCGAGACCGCCTGCCTCAGCCTATCGCGGGCGACAGCGCTCAGTCGGAGGTCGGCTGGATGTGCAGTGCATCGAGCACGTCGACGAGGGTCGAGGAATCGCCGACGTTGCCCGGCACGACCACATAGAGCCGCGTGCGCCCGTCTCCGGCGTCGAGCCGCCAGACCGATACCCCGGGCAGCACCTGGCCGAGCACGATCGCCGCGCGCGCGCCCAGGCCGATGCGAGCGACATCCGCCGAGGTGATCCCACCCTTCGACACGACGACGTCGACCTGCGGCAATGCGGTTCGCACGACAGACGTCAATGCCTCCATGACCCGCTCACCATGCCCGAGGGTGTTGTGCTCCACGGCACGCTTCCTCTCGGAGACGACGACCGCGAGGCCGCGCTCCTCGAGCTGGGCGAGCACCTGAGCGGATGCCGCGGCGGCGGCGAGCCTGGGATCGGCGAGCGCGTCCCCCGTGTCGATCACGACAGGATCGCCCCACTCCTCGGCGACGCGCTCGAGCTGCGCGGTCGCCCCCGCCGTGTGGGAACCACACACGAGCAACGTTGGCAGAGCGTGCGGAACGAGCGGCCGCCGCAGCAGGCCCTCGCTCTCGACACCGGCAAGCATGGCGGCGAGAGGCGAGGCGGAGCGCACCACGATCGAGGCCCCAGCCGTCCTGGCCTCGAAGACGGCCCGGGCGATCGCATGGATGTCGCCGTTCGTGACCGCATCGGGAACCACCACCGAACCCGGGGCCGCACCGAGGAGCGCTCTGGTCACCCCATCGCCGTCGCGCACGACGTCGAGCCCGAGAGGCACGGCGGATCGACCGGACTTCTCGGCCACATAGTCGGCGAGCACCGCCGTGCTGAAGGGGAACACGGGATCGTCTGCGTACTCGCTCTCATGGGCGGCGACATCCACGCCGTCGATCGAGACGTAGTGCACGCCGTCTCGCGTCGTCCTCCCACCGTCGGGGAAGGCCGGCACGAAGAGCATGACCGAGTCCTCGTCGAGGAAGACGGAGGTCTCGGCGAAGACGTGTCCACGCAGGGTGGAATCCCCGCGGAGGACGAACTGCACCTCCTGCCCGAGCCTTCGACCGGCCTCGAGGGCGTGGGACCGCACGGTGCTCACGAGCTCGACGGCCGTCGCCTCGTCGATCGCGCGGCTGTTGGTCTGCACATAGACGCTGTCTGCTTCGGCGAGGGCGTGTTCGAGCAGCTCCGCGCTGCTTTCGAGCAGAACGCGCACACCGGTCGCCGACTGGGTGCCGGTCGGGTCGTCATCGAGTACGACGGTCTTCATGGGATTGCTCCTTCTTGCACGGCGTCGCGCCCGCCTGTCGGCTATGCGCCTGCGATGATTCGATCGACCTCGGCCCGTTCCTTCGCACCCCAGGTCTCGCGGGTGAGCAAGACGCCGACCAGGCCGATCACGCCAACCGTTACATAGATCCAGGCGACGCCGCCCCAGCCGACGGCGAGCGCAGCCGCCGTGGCGATGAAGGGGATGAATCCCGAGATCGCAGCCGAGAACTGATAACCGAGCGAAGCTCCCGAGGTGCGGGTGTTCGTGTCGAACAGTTCGCTGAAGTAGGCGCCCTGCGTTCCCGCCAGCATGTCGTGGATGATCGTCAGGCCGATGACGTAGACGGTGACGATGAGGAACGGCATCGCCGTGTTCACGAGCAGGAACAGCGGGAACCCGAATGCGATCGTCGCGAGGCAGCCGATCAGGTAGACCGTCTTGCGACCGAAGCGGTCGCTGAGCGCCCCGAAGATCACGGTCGTGAAGCATCCGAGCGCGGTGGCGATGATAAGGCCGGTCAGCGCGGTCTCACGCGGAGCGATCTCGTTCGTCGTGACGTAGGAGATCAGGTAGGTGACGATCACGTAGAAACCACCGGTCTCGGCAAGACGCAGGGCGATGACGCGCAGCACGGTGCGCCAGTCGTTGCGGATGACCGTGAGGATCGGGTTCTTCACGAGCTCACCGCGCGCCTTGGACTCCTCGAACTCGGGCGATTCCGAGACCTTGAGGCGGATGATCAGGCCCGCGACGATGAGCACGGCGCTCAGCATGAAGGGCAGACGCCAGGCGAGTTCGCTGTTGAACCCGCCGGCGAGCAGGAAGGCGACGTTCGCGAGGAAGACGCCGAGCGGCACACCGACCTGCGGGATGGCGGCGTAACGGCCACGCTTGCGCCACGGGGCGTGTTCGAAGGTCATCAGAATGGCGCCTCCCCACTCGGCACCGAATGCGAGGCCCTGGATGACGCGGATCAGCGTGAGCAGGATCGGCGCCAGCAGTCCGACCTGGGCGTAGGTCGGCAGGAGTCCGATCAGCACGGTCGCGATGCCCATGACGAAGAGTGCGCCGACGAGCACGGGCTTGCGGCCGTACTTGTCGCCGAGGTATCCGCCGATGATGCCGCCCAAGGGCCGCATGGCGAATCCGATGCCGAAGGTCAGGAAGCCGAGAAGGACGCCGACGACCGGGTCCTCTCCGGGAAAGAACGCCGGGCCGAAGTAGAGGGCCGCGGCAGTGCCGTAGGCGAGGAAGTCGTAGTTCTCGACCGTGGTGCCGACGGCACTGCCGATCGCGGTCTTCAGTTTGTCGGGTGAGCCGTGCGCTGCCTGAATGCTGGCGGGCTGGGTGATGGTGCTCATGGGATTGTCCATATCTCCTTTGATATCGAGACAGCGGCGCTGTCCCGGGGCACCGTGGGAGAGGGCCCGACCGGATGGCACCGCCGGTCGGATCCGGTGATGCTATCCGGAGGCTTGGACCACTCCTCCGACGTTGCTGATCTTGTAGAAGTCGTGGATGTGATCGCGCACCAGGTGCACGGCCTCATCCGGCTCTCGGCGCCGGATGGCGTCGAGAATGTTGCGGTGTTCCTGCCTCACCGTCTTCGCGGTCTCGTGCCAGTCCTCGAGGCCCGCGTAGGCCTCGATCATCTGGCGATTGATCGCGACGCGCAGTGACCCCATGAGGTGCGCGGTGAGGGCGTTTCCTGTCGACTCGGCGACCTGCACGTGGAATGCGGTGTCGAGCCGGTTGAACTCGGCCGTCTCGATGTCGGGGTCGTCCATCTGATCGAGGATGGCGGCGAGTTCCGTGTGATCCTGTTCAGTCGAGCGATAGGCCGCCTCCGCGCAGGACCACGATTCCAACGCGATCCGGGTCTCCAGCACATCCGTATGGCTGAAGTGCCCGAGAGCGAGTTGAAGCTTGAGCAGATTGACGAAGCCGGGGCCTGGTGTTCCCACCAGCACCGCACCGCCATCCGAGCCGCCCCCACGGCGGATGTCCACGACCCCGAGCGCTTCCAGCACACGGAGCGATTCCCGCAGCGATGGACGTGAGACCCCGAGCATGATCGCGAGCTCCCGCTCGCTCGGCAGGTGATCGCCGGCCTTGAGCCGCCCGTCGAGAATCCGCTCCTCGATCTGTGCCATGACCTGCTCGTAAGTGCGCAGGCGCTGCACGGGTTCCCACCCGTTCGCTGTGGACATCGCGGACCAACCCCTCAGAACATCGCGGCGAAGCGGTGCATTCACCGATCACCCTCAGTCTAGTTTTCATGGGCGTTGATGGTCTGTTGGTCAGGCCGCGCGAAGCGACTCGGCGCGGAACTCCGATTCGAGCTCCCTGCGCACCTGCACTGCGAGAAGGGTTCCATCGGCGTCGATGTCGGCCCAGGAGACCGTGCGATCCTTCGGAACGTCGCGGATGAGCTTGGCCCCGTGGGCGAGGCCGAGCGGGAGCGCATTGCGCTCGAGGGAGACATGGGCGGGTGCGAGCTTGCCGAACACCGTGTAGCCGCCCTCGCCGTCGAGGGTGTCGCCGGCGCGGAGGTCTTTCTTCGCCGTCGTGACGACATCGCCGCGAAAACCCGTCGGCGACCCGGTCGCCTCTCCGCGCAATACTGCCGAGGCGACGCTGACCCCGAGCTCGAGCCCGATCATGTGATACGGGCGGTAGAGAGAGCCGTATCGGCCGGTCTCATCCGTGTGCACACCGTACTCGGCGAAGCACTGGACGGCGTAGTCGGTCTTCGCCTCGAAGGTCACGTAGACGCCCCAGCGGAGGTCTCGCTGCACCTCGGTGCCGTCACGGTAGAGGCTCGACGCGATCTCCACGGTGCCGCGGCGGGTGAGGGCGCCGCCGATCTCGCGGGGGCGGTAGATGTGTGGCAGATCGTCGACACCGGCAGGCGGGAAGAGGAGTCCTTCGTCTTGTGGCAGGAGACCGGTGCCATTGGCGACCGCCGCCATTTCGATCGCCGACTTCGTGCCGTCGAGGAAGGAATTGAACATCTTCGGATTGAAGTCTCCACTCGCGAGCTGTTCGGCGCTGAAGCCGTAGTAGTCCCAGACCGTGTCAGGAGTCGAATAGTTGTACTCCGGGAGGTATTTCGTGCCCTTTCCTGCCGCTACGACGTCGAAGCCGACCGTGCGACACCAGTCGACGAGCTCGCAGATGAGCGCCGGCTGGTCGCCGTAGGCCATCGAGTACACGACCCCGGCCGCCTGGGCACGGCGTTGGAGGATCGGACCCACCATGCAGTCGGCCTCGACGTTGACCATGATGATGTGTTTGCCATTGTCGATCGCGGCGATGGCGTGGTAGGTGCCGATGATCGGGTTGCCCGTGATCTCGAGGATGACCTCGATCTGCGGCAACCGGATGAGCGCATCCGCGCTCTCGAGCACGTGGGTCGCTCCCGTGCGCAGAGCCTCGTCGAGCGAGGCGGCGGCGTACCGCTCGGCCGGCCATCCGGTCCGTTCGAGTGCGCTCTTCGCCTTCGGCACGTCTATATCGGCGACGCCGACGACGTGGATGCCCTCGGTGTTGAGCGCCTGGGTGAGGAACATCGACGAGAACTTGCCGGCTCCGATGACGCCGACGCGGATGGGTCCGGCTTCCTCGGTTCGCTTCTGCATGAGCGAGTGGAGATTCATCTCACTACTTCCTTGTAGCTCGGCCGAGCCGAGAAGACACGTGTTGTGGATTGATGGTCTGACCATCTGATGTTAACGAGTGTGAGCTTGGTCTGACCATTTGTCAAGTCGAGCTCGAACAACGTCCCCCCGCACCCCCGGGCTGGATAGACTTTGAGCACACCGAGCCATCGCCCAAGGAGACGACATGCCCATCGCAACCCCCGAGCAGTACGCAGAGATGCTGGACAAGGCCAAGTCGAAGGGCTTCGCCTACCCAGCCTTCAACGTCTCCTCGTCGCAGACCATCAACGCGGTTCTGCAGGGTCTCACCGAGGCGGGCTCCGACGGCATCATCCAGGTGACGACGGGCGGCGCAGACTACTTCGCCGGCCATACCGTCAAGAACCGGGCATCCGGAGCCCTCGCCTTCGCCAAGTACGCACACGCCGTCGCCGACAACTACCCGGTGACCGTCGCCCTGCACACCGACCACTGCCCTAAGAACGCGCTCGACGGCTTCGTGCTGCCCCTCATCGAGGCATCCGAGGAGGAGGTGAAGGCGGGCCGCAACCCGATCTTCCAGTCGCACATGTGGGACGGTTCCGCGGTTCCCCTCGCGGAGAATCTCGAGATCGCCCAGGACATGATCAAGCGCACCCAGGCGATCAACGCGATCCTCGAGGTCGAGATCGGCGTCGTCGGCGGTGAAGAGGATGGCGTCAGCCACGACATCAACGAGAACCTCTACACGACGCTCGACGACGCCATCGCGACCGTCGAGGCGCTCGGCCTCGGCGAGAACGGTCGCTACATGACCGCACTCACCTTCGGCAACGTGCACGGCGTCTACAAGCCGGGCAACGTCAAACTGCGCCCCGAGCTGCTCAAGGACATCCAGGACGGCCTTCAGGCCAGGTACGGCACCGGCCCGAAGCCCCTCGACCTCGTCTTCCACGGCGGATCCGGTTCGACGGACGCCGAGATCGCCGAGGCCGTCGCCAATGGCGTCATCAAGATGAACATCGACACCGACACACAGTACGCGTTCACACGCGGGGTCGCCGACTACATGCTCAAGAACTACGACGGCGTGCTCAAGGTCGACGGCGAGGTCGGCAACAAGAAGCTCTACGACCCCCGCGCCTGGGGCAAGGTCGCGGAGTCCACCATGGCCGCCCGTGTCGTCGAGTCGACGAGGCAGCTGGGTTCAGCCGGCCATTCCGATAGCTGACCGAACCGTCGCGAAGATATCCGCAATGAACCCGACATCGCAGTACTCGAGCCATCTGTTCGACCGGGATGCCCGCAACAATAGTTGGTCGAACCTGCTCCGGTTCATCCCGCGCGGCTCTCGAGTGCTCGACGTCGGCTGCTCGAGTGGAAACTTCGGCGAGGCCCTCGAGCAGATGAACGAGTGCAGCGTCGTCGGGGTCGATCTCAATCCCGACGACATCGCGGTCGCTCGTCAGAAGATCTCCGAAGCGCACGTGCTCGACATCACGGACGACACCGCACCAGACATCCTCGGCACCTTCGACGTGATCGTCTTCGCCGACGTGCTCGAACACCTCCCCGATCCCCGAGCCGCCCTGGTCAAGATCCGGTCCATGCTGCGCGATCGCGGAGTCGTCGTGTACTCGATCCCCAACATGAGCCATGCTTCGATCCGGCTCGACCTCCTGGAAGGCCGGTTCGGCTACACCGAGGTCGGGCTCCTCGACAAGACCCACTTCCATTTCTACGACGGCGACGAGATCAACGACGTCTTCGCATCGGCAGGCTATCGGATCGACGCCGAGGAGCCGGTCGTCTCCGAGTATCCGGAGGGGATGGTGCGCGAGCGTCTGGCGAAGATCGGTCTGGCCGCCAACGCCGAGTTCTTCGACATGCTGCATCGCACCGAGAGCAACATCTACCAGTACGTCGGCGTTGCCGAGCCCGACCAGGCTCCCCCCTCCGAATGGCGTCGCCCCGTTCGAAGCACTCCCCCCGATGATATCCTCACGCGAGCACGCGAGATCGAGAACGAGTGCGCTCTTTTGCGCTCCGAGCGCGACCTCTTGCGTTCCGAGCGCGACGCCGTTCGGAACGAGTTGGACGGGCTCGTCGCACATATCGCATTCGTGAAGCGCCACCCGCTCACCTTCCTGTTCCGAAAGATCACGGGGCGACCGACACATGGCTGAAACACCCGCCGAACCCTCGGAGCCCGCGGAGGCGACCGGCGATCAGCGTCCGCGCCCACGTTTCGGCGAACTCGCGCCGGAGGGGTGGGCGTGGCGACCGCCCGTCGATCCGACCACCGCAGGTGGCTCAGGAGTCGCCGGGCGACCGTCACCCCCTCCCGGGCCGAGCTCGTCGCTGAAGACCTCGCTCCCCGACGGTTTCAGGAAGCCCCGAGAGATCCCGCGGTGGGATGCGCGACTCACGATCGTGCTCATGGTCATCGGCCTGTTCGGACTGACCCTGGCGATCTCGACCCAGGCGGCGCTTCCCGAAGCGATCGGCCTACTGCACACCCAGGAAGGCCTGGACGACTACACGCCGACGGCCGCGGTCGACGGCATCATCGTGGCCGGCGGGATCGCGCAGGCCGCGCTCTGGGTCGGGTCCGTGGCAGCATCCATCACCCTCATGCTCCGTCGCAAACGGGCCTTCTGGGTGCCCCTGACGGCGGGCGTGCTCTCGATGATCGTGCTCCTCATCGTGGCCGGATTCGTGGCCGGGACCGATCCAGCTCTTATCGACTTCTACAGCAACATCGGCGGCAGAAGCAGATGAGAGGAGCGCCGAGACCGGTACCTCGAGAACCCTCGCGCGAGCCTCAGGCCGGGCGGACGCGTCCGCCGAGAGCGCGCTCGTCCTTCTTGCCAGGCAGGTCTTTGCGCAGTTCCTTCGGCAGCGAGAACATGAGGTCCTCTTCAGCAGTCTTGACCTCCTGCACGTCGCCGTAGCCGGCATCGGCGAGGTCGCGCAGTACCTCCTGTACGAGTTCTTCGGGTACAGACGCCCCGCTGGTCACACCGACGGTGGCGACACCGTCGAGCCATTCCTGCCTGACCTCGCTCGAGTAGTCGACACGATAGGCAGCCCTCGCCCCGTATTCCAGGGCGACCTCGACAAGGCGCACACTGTTCGAGCTATTGGCCGAACCGACGACGATCACGAGCTCGGCATCCTGGGCGACCTTCTTGATCGCCACCTGCCGATTCTGCGTCGCGTAGCAGATGTCGTCGCTCGGCGGATCCTGCAGATTCGGAAAACGCTCGCGCAAACGACGCACAGTCTCCATGGTCTCGTCGACGCTGAGCGTCGTCTGCGAGAGCCACACGACCTTCTCGGGATCCTTGACCTCGATGCTCGGCACGTCATCCGGGCTGTTCACAAGGGTGACGTGGTCCGGCGCCTCGCCGGCCGTGCCCTCGACCTCCTCGTGCCCCTCGTGGCCGATGAGCAGAATCTCGAAGTCGTCGCGAGCGAAGCGCACCGCCTCACGATGAACCTTGGTGACGAGCGGGCAGGTCGCGTCGATTGCCTGGAGTCCGCGGTCGGCGGCGGCGTTGACGACGGCCGGCGAGACTCCGTGCGCGCTGAAGACGATATGCGCGCCCTCGGGCACTTCGTCGACCTCGTCGACGAAGATCGCGCCCTTCTTCTCGAGTTCGGTGACGACGTGGATGTTGTGCACGATCTGCTTGCGCACGTAGACGGGGGCTCCGTAGTGCTCGAGCGCCTTCTCCACCGCGATCACGGCACGGTCGACGCCCGCGCAGTATCCACGAGGTGCCGCGAGGAGCACCCGCTTGTATCCGTCGACCGGGATATCCTTAAGCCGGTTGCGCACGCCCGGGATGCGGGGCATGCCGAGGCCGATGGCTGGGGCATCCGTCATGCTTGTCACGGAACAAGTCTAGGCGCGTCTCGCCGGACCGTCGGCGAGTATTGGGGGCGCGGGAAGACATGGAGGATCAACGAGTGACGGACGCACCGCCCACCATGGAGGAACCATGGCCGGTCGCCGTGCTCTCGCAGAAGATCCGGGGCTACATCGAGCGACTCGGAACGGCGTGGGTCGAGGGTGAGCTCACCCAGTGGGGCGTCTCGGGCGGGAACGTCTACGGCAAGCTGAAGGATCTCGGCGAGGACGCGACCGTGAGCTTCACCGTCTGGTCGTCGGTGCGCGCCAGGCTGGACGGGGACTTCGCGCAGGGCGATCGCGTCATCGCCCTCGTCAAGCCGAACTGGTGGGTCAAGGGCGGAACCCTCACCATGCAGGTGTTCGAGTTGCGTCATGTGGGCCTCGGCGATCTGCTCGAGCGCTTGGAGCGGCTGCGCAGACAACTCGCGAGCGAGGGGCTCTTCGACCCTTCGCGCAAGAAGCGGCTCCCCTTCCTGCCCCGTCGCGTCGGACTCATCACCGGCAAGGACTCCGACGCCGAGAAAGATGTCCTGCGCAATGCGCAACTGCGTTGGCCCGCCGTCGACTTCCGTATCGTCCACGCCGCGGTTCAGGGTGAGCGCACGGTCGCCGAGGTGACGGCGGCCATCGAGAGGCTCGACGCCGACCCGGAGGTCGACGTCATCGTCATCGCGCGTGGCGGCGGCGACTTCCAGAACCTGCTCGGCTTCAGCGATGAACGACTCGTGCGCGCGGCGGCCTCGGCATCGACACCGATCGTGAGCGCGATCGGGCACGAGGCCGACCGGCCGCTTCTCGACGAGGTCGCCGACTTGCGCGCCTCCACCCCGACGGACGCCGCCAAGCGCGTGGTGCCGGACGTCGCCGAGGAGCTCAGCCGGGTGCAGCAGGCCCGCGCCAGGATCGGCACGCGGCTGACCGGAATCCTCTCGGCAGAGATCGACCGCATCGGCCAACTGCGCAGCCGCCCGGTGCTGGCGACGACGCGGTGGATCCTCGACTCGCGGGCCGAGGAGCTCACCCGCTTCGTCGCACGCGGAGCGGAACTCGTCGACCGCGCGCTGGAGCGCGCGACGACCACGACCGCGGAGTTGCGCGGACACCTACGCGCCCTCTCACCGCAGGCGACACTCGACCGCGGCTACGCGATCGCCCAACTGCCCGACGGCCGCGTGCTGCGCGATCCCATCGATGCGCCGTCAGGAACGGGACTCCTGCTCACACTCGCCTCGGGAACCGTGCACGCCACCTCCGACGGCTCGGCGCCGGAAGCCTGAGCCTCACCGGGAGCCGAGCCGATCACGACCCCGACGACCAGTGCTCCCTCAACTAGAATCGAGAGCATGCCCGTGAACGACGACATCGCCGAGTTGAGCTACGAGGAAGCGCGCGACGAGCTCATCCGCATCGTGGCCGAGCTCGAGCAGGGTTCGTCGACGCTCGAGCAGTCCCTGACGCTGTGGGAGCGCGGCGAATCCCTCGCGCGGCGCTGCGAGGAGTGGCTCATCGGAGCGAAGGCCCGGCTCGACGCGGCGCGCGCCGGCGTCGAGCCTGCGGCATCCGGCGAATGAGAAAGGCCAGACCTCCGCGCGTCGTCGCCGAGCTCGGCCGGCCGGAGACCACGGATGAGACGGCCGCACGCAAGGCGGAGAACTCGCGCAAGCACCGCGCCAGACAGACCATCAACAACCTCGCACTGTCGCTTCTGGCCACGCTCGCCCTCGTCGCCGTGATCGTGCTTCTCGTGCCGCGCAGCGACAAGCCGCTCGACCGCGCCGTCGACTACGCAACCGTTGCCGTCGAGGCGCAACGGAGCACCCGCGGCGTCCTCGCGAACCCGGCTCTCCCAGAGGGCTGGCGCTCGAACGCGGCCGAGCTCCGCACGGGTTCCGCCGACAAGATCCAGGCCTGGTACATCGGCTTCCTGACCCCGCAGGACCAGTTCATCGGCATGACACAGGCCTTCGACGCCAATCCGAGTTGGCTCGCGGCACAGCTCGAGAACACGCTCGCGACCGGCACCACGACCGTCGGCGGCATCCGCTGGACGATCTATGACAACCGCGACTCGCCGGACGATCTCGGCAATGTGCGGTACGCCATGACCTCGGAGGCCGGCAGCAGCACCTATGCTCTCGCGGGCACCGCCGACCCTGCGGAGTTCTCGGCGCTCGCCGAGGCGATCGCCCCGGACATTCGGGAGAGCGGCAAAGGAGGCACGCAGTGAACGACGACGACACGCTGACGCACGCGCGCACACCGGCGGGAACCTGGCTGGAGATGCGCCGTGGCAACGAACGCTTCGTGAGCGGTGAGCCCGCGCATCCTCGACAGGATGTCGACCACCGCACCGACGTGGCACACCGGCAGAACCCGATCGCGGCGCTCTTCGGGTGCAGCGACTCACGCCTCGCGGCCGAGATCATCTTCGACCTCGGGCTCGGCGACCTCTTCGTGGTGCGCAATGCGGGCCAGGTCATCTCCGACTCCGTCGTCGGCTCGCTCGAGTATGCCGTCGCGGTGCTCGGGGTTCCGCTCATCCTCGTGCTCGGGCACGACGAGTGCGGCGCGGTGAGCGCGGCGATCGAATCGCAGACGGCCGACGCCCCGCCGCTCGCCGCTCACATCGACGCCCTCATCCAGAAGATCGTGCCCGCCGTGCGCCGGGTTGCCGGCGGCGACCCGGACGCCCCGATCAAGCTCGGCAACGTCGACGCCGCCTTCGTCGGCCGTGAGCACCTGCGCGACACCGTCGCGGAGCTGCTGGAGCGCTCGGAGATGATCAGCGACTCGATCGCAGCCGGTACATTGGCTATCGTCGGCGCGAACTACCGTCTTCTCGAGGGGCGCGCCGAGACCGACATCGTCGTCGGCACGATCTAGCGCGGTGCCGCGCAGACAAGCAAGTGAAAGGGACATCGTGAGCAACACCGCAGAGGCCAGATACCGGATCGAGCACGACACGATGGGTGAGGTGCGGGTTCCCGCGGACGCGCTCTACCGCGCGCAGACGCAACGCGCCGTCGAGAACTTTCCCATCTCGGGTTCCGGGCTGGAGTCCGCGCAGATCGCCGCACTCGCACGCATCAAGAAGTCCGCGGCGCTCGCCAACGCCCAGCTCGGCGTGCTCGACGTCGGCATCGCCCAGGCGATCGCCGCCGCCGCCGACGACGTGATCTCCGGTCGCTACGACGACGAGTTCCCGATCGACGTCTACCAGACCGGTTCTGGAACCTCCTCGAACATGAACATGAACGAGGTGCTCGCGACCCTCGCCGGCGACCGTCTGGGCAGCCCAGTGCACCCCAACGACCACGTGAATGCCTCTCAGTCGTCGAACGACGTCTTCCCGACATCCGTGCACATCGCCGTCACGAGTGCCCTGATCGACGACCTCATTCCGGCTCTCGACCATCTCTCGGTCGCTCTCGAGGCCAAGGCGGGGCTGTGGGCCGGCGTCGTCAAGGCAGGACGCACCCACCTCATGGACGCAACCCCGGTGACGCTCGGTCAGGAGTTCGGCGGCTACGCCCGTCAGATCCGTCTCGGCATCGAGCGCGTGCAGTCGGCACTCCCCCGGGTAGCGGAGGTTCCCCTCGGCGGCACCGCCGTCGGAACCGGCATCAATACCCCGGCGGGCTTCCCGCAACTCGTCATCCGGCTGCTGCGGGAGGAGACAGAGCTCCCCATCACCGAGGCGAAAGACCACTTCGAGGCCCAGGCGAACCGCGACAGCCTCGTCGAGGCCTCCGGGGCCCTGCGCACCATCGCTGTGAGCCTCACCAAGATCTGCAACGACCTGCGCTGGATGGGCTCCGGCCCGAACACCGGTCTCGGCGAGCTGCACATCCCCGATCTCCAGCCGGGTTCGTCGATCATGCCAGGCAAGGTCAATCCGGTGATCCCTGAGGCCGTGCTCATGGTCTGCTCGCGCGTCGTCGGCAACGACGCCGCGATCGCCTGGGGCGGCGCGTCCGGCTCCTTCGAGCTCAATGTGCAGATCCCGCTCATGGGCACCGCGCTCCTCGAGTCGATCCGCCTGCTCTCGAACGCGTCGCGAGTCCTCGCCGACAAAACCGTCGACGGACTGCAGGCGAACATCGAGCGCGCGACCGCCCTCGCCGGGATGTCACCGTCGATCGTCACCCCGCTCAACAGGGTGATCGGTTACGAGGCCGCGGCGAAGATCGCCAAGCACTCGGTGGCCAGGGGCATCACCGTGCGCGAGGCCGTCGTCGATCTGGGCTACGTGGAACGCGGTGAGGTGACCGAAGCGCAACTCGACACAGCGCTCGATCTGTTGTCGATGACGAGGCCTCCACAGGGGTAGAGCAACGCCCGGTACGTGCATGAACGGGGCTGCCCAGTGAACGGCCCCAGGCCGCCATTCCGTGCCAGGCCGCCATTCCGTGTGTCAGGCGAGCTCGTTGCCCTCCAGCATCTCGGTGACGAGCGCGGCGATCGCGGAACGCTCCGATCGCGTCAGCGTGATGTGCCCGAACAGCGGATGCCCTTTGAGCGTCTCGATCACCGAGGCGACGCCGTCGTGGCGGCCGACGCGCAAGTTGTCGCGCTGGGCCACGTCGTGCGTGAGCACGACCCTCGAGTTCTGACCGACACGGCTGAGCACGGTGAGCAGCACATTGCGTTCGAGCGACTGAGCCTCGTCGACGATCACGAAGGCGTCGTGGAGGCTGCGTCCGCGGATATGCGTCAGCGGGAGCACCTCGAGGATGCCGCGCTCGGTGATCTCCTCGAGCACATTGTCGGAGACGAGCGCGCCAAGGGTGTCGAAAACCGCCTGACCCCAGGGATTCATCTTCTCGCCCTGGTCACCCGGGAGATAGCCGAGTTCCTGGCCTCCGACCGCGTAGAGCGGCCGGAACACCATGATCTTGCGGTGCTGCTGGCGTTCGAGCACGGCCTCGAGCCCTGCGCAGAGCGCGAGCGCGGACTTTCCCGTTCCTGCCCGACCTCCCAGCGAGAGGATGCCGATCTCGGTGTCGAGCAGCATGTCGATCGCAAGACGCTGCTCTGCCGATCGCCCGTGCAGTCCGAAGACGTCACGGTCCCCGCGCACGAGCTTGAACTCGCCCTTCGCGGTGACCCGGCCGAGAGCGCTTCCGCGGTCGGAGTGAACGACGAGACCCGTGTTGACCGGGAGGTCGGCGACGGCGCGCGTCGACATGTGCTCGTCCTCATAGAGCTTGCTCATGTCGTTGGAGCCGAGGTCGAGCTCTGCCATCCCGGTCCAGCCGGAGTCGACGGCGAGCTCCGCACGGTACTCCTCGGCCGCGAGGCCGATCGACGATGCCTTGACGCGCAACGGCAGGTCCTTCGACACAACGGTGACATCGAGTCCATCATTGGCCAGGTTGAGGGCGACGGCGAGGATGCGGGAATCGTTGTCGCCGAGCTGGAGCCCGCTCGGCAGCACCGACATGTTCGAGTGGTTGAGCTCGACACGCAGCGAGCCACCGTCGCCGACCGGGATCGGGAAGTCGAGCCGTTCGTGCTGCACACGCAACTCGTCGAGGTTGCGCAGCGCCTGACGGGCGAAGTATCCGATCTCAGGGTCGTTGCGCTTCGATTCGAGCTCGGTGATCACGACCACCGGGAGGACGACGGCATGTTCCGCAAACCGGAACATGGACTTCGGGTCAGACAACAAGACCGAGGTATCCAGCACATAGGTACGCTCGGTCTGTCTGATCTTCTCACTCGTCTGATCCGAATCCCTCTCCCCGATCCGGCTGCCGGTCTGACGAACTGGTCTCTGGGTTTCCAGTGAGGTCACAACCACTCCCACCCCGAGCAGAATCTGCTCGGATCCTGTCAGCGAGCCGGCCAAAACGGTATCGAGTCGAACGTGCGTGGCCGCCTCGGTCAGGCGCTGTGCCTGATGATGACGACGCTACGACTCCGCGCCGGCATCCGCGGTTCCGACACGCCCGTTGTCATCAGACGTTCATATGCCGAGCGCTCGCGCCCCATAGCTCGCCGCGGTCGAGTACGAGGTGAAGGCCGCGCGCAGCATTTCGGCCGTATCGTCGGCGAACGCGGCGTGCACGCTGAGCCGCACCGTTCCGAGCCGGGATGTCGTTGTGACCCCGTGGTTGAAGAGTGATGCCCGAAGCAGGGTCAATTGCTCGACCGGAGGTTCCAGCACGACCAGCCCCGCGCGCTCGCGCTCGTCGCGCGACGACGAGACGGGGATCGCGAACTCATCGGCGAGATCGATCACCCGGCTGACATTGCCTGCGATGGCCGTCTGGATCGTGGACACCCCGACAGACGTGATCTCCTCGAGTGCAGCGGCGAACCGTGCTTCTGCGATGGCGTCGGGGGTGCTCACCCGGAAGGCCCGCGCGCCGTGACTCGGCGGCGGAGTCGGCACCTCGTCCCAGATCTCCGCGTCGTCGGTGCCCGTGAAGCCGCTGAACACGGGCGTGAGGTTGTCGATGGCGCGCTCGCTGAGCGCCATGAACGCGGTGCCCCAGCCTGCACGGCACCACTTCTGCCCGCCGGAGACGACGACGTCGGCGAGCGCGAGGGGCGCATCGACGACACCGAAGCCCTGGATGGCATCGACGACGAGCAGCCGGTCGCCGATGACCTGGCGGATGCCCTCGAGATCGGTGAGGTACCCTGTGCGCGAATCGACGAGGCTCACGGCGACGGCGACGATCCCCGAACCGAGCTGCTCCTTGACCCGCCCGGGGGTGACCCGTCCATGATCGGTCCCGAGCCAGGCCGGTTGCACGACGTGCAGCGCCTCCTGGGCACGGGATACCGCGATCGGGAGGCTCGGGAACTCCCCGGCCGAGAGCAGTACGCCCCCGGTGAGGCCGAACATCGCATGCATGAGCCCCGTGCTCGTATTGGGCTGGAACACGATCTGCTCGGCGGGAAAACCGGTTGCGGTCGCGATCGCATCGCGCACCCGGCGGTCCTGTTCCGAGAGGCTGTCCATGCTGCCGAAGCGGGCGCGCGTGAGCACCTCGCCGAAGACCTTGGACTCGCCGACGACCGCGGCCGAGAGCGGACCAACGCGTCCGTAGTCGAGATATCCGGGTTCGTCGAGGAATCCGGCCGTGAACTCGTCGATCGTCGTCATGGCATCCTTCCTAACCCCCGAAGCGCCGGTTGCGGCGAGCGTAGTCACGCAGCGCGCGCAAGAAGTCGACCTGCCGCAGGTCAGGGCCGAGCGCCTCGACGAAGTAGAACTCGCTGTGCGCGCTCTGCCACAGCATGAAGTCGCTCAGACGCTGCTCGCCCGAGGTCCGGATGACGAGATCCGGATCCGGCTGACCGCCTGTATAGAGGTGCTCGCCGATGAGATCCGGGGTAAGCCGCTCGGCGAGATCCTCGAGGCTGCGGCCCTCGGCGTGGTGGTCGGCGACAATGCTGCGCATGGCATCGGTGATCTCCTTGCGGCCCCCATAGCCGACAGCCAGGTTGACGTGCAACCCCGACTGGCCGGCCGTGCGCGCCTCGGCTGCATCGAGTACCGCGACGAGGGGTGCCGGAAGTCCGGTTCGCGACCCGACGTGCTGCACCCGCCAGTCCCGGTAATGGGAGAGATCCTCGGCGAGTTCCGCGATGATCTCGATGAGGGCCGAGAGCTCCTCGCTCGAGCGGTTGCCCAGGTTGTCGCTCGAGAGCAGGTAGAGCGTCACGACGCGGATGCCCAGGTCGTCGCACCATTCGAGGAACTCGCGCATCTTCGCGGCACCGGCACGGTGCCCGTGTGCAGCCGTGTCGAAGCCGAGCTGTTTGGCCCAGCGGCGGTTGCCGTCGATGATCATCGCCACGTGGTGAGGCATGGTCTCGGGCGAGAGGCCGCGGCGCAGGCGAGTCTGGTAGAGGCCATAGAGGATGCCTCGTCCCAACGGCTGCTCGCGCTTCTGCACAGCATTACGCTAGTGCACTATTACGGCGCAGACTCACAGCTCAGCCGGGGAATCGCTACCGTATCCTGTCAGCATGACAGTGCGCGGGACCCGAGACTCCAAAGACCTCGGGGAACTCCCGAACGGGTCGATCGAGACGCTCGGCACAG
Organism: Luethyella okanaganae; assembly: GCF_042660285.1. Taxonomy (NCBI): domain Bacteria; kingdom Bacillati; phylum Actinomycetota; class Actinomycetes; order Micrococcales; family Microbacteriaceae; genus Luethyella; species Luethyella okanaganae. The sequence continues at coordinate 543,165 of NZ_JBHSTP010000001.1, read as the reverse complement.
CAGATGCCGCCGTCGCGCTCGGTGAGCAGCACGCGCCCGAGGTGCCGAACATCCCCTTCCTCGACGCCTCGCGAGCGAATCTCTCCGTGCTCAAGCCGAGCTGGCGCGGCTGGATCCACGCGGGCACGTTCCCGCTCACGATCGCAGCGGGGATCGTGCTCGTCACGCTCGCGCACGGCGCGCCGGCCAAGTGGGCCTCGGTCGTGTTCATGCTCACCTCGATGCTGCTGTTCGGCAACTCGGCCCTGTATCACCGCTTCGACTGGAAGCCGCGCACCAAGGTCGTCCTCAAGAGGATCGACCACGCCAACATCTTCCTGCTCATCGCAGGCACGTACACGCCGCTCGCGCTCCTCGCGCTCCCGCCCGCTAAGGGCCTGCTGCTGCTCTGCGCCGTCTGGGCGGGGGCGCTGCTCGGAATCGGCTTCCGCGTGTTCTGGATCTCGGCGCCGCGTTGGCTCTACGTGCCGCTCTACCTGCTGCTCGGATGGGCGGCCGTCATGTACATGGGCGATCTCCTCGTGGCGAACGTCGCGATGATGGTGCTGGTAGCGGTCGGAGGTGTCCTCTACACCATCGGCGCCGTCGTCTACGGTTTCAAGAAGCCGAACCCGTGGCCGAGCGCCTTCGGCTTCCACGAGATCTTCCACGCCTGCACAGTGCTCGCGTTCATGTGCCACTGGACGGCTACGCTGCTCATCGCACTGGCCCCCGCCTACAATGCCTAGCGCTTCTCGACTCCACCGCCCGACGCGGCCGAAGTTCCCCTCTCGGCCTCGTTCTTCGCGGCGAGCTCTGCCCTCGCGGCGAGCTCTGCCTGCAGCTTCTCGTGGATCTCGGCCTTATAGTTGGTGCGGCGGACGCGGCGGACCATGTCCATGACGAGCAGCACGACGACCGCGGCGATGGTGAAGGTGATCACGAAGCCCCACACACCGGGTGTGACCGTGTTCGGGTCGAACTCGTCCTTCGTCGCGGCGAACACCGCGCGCATCAGGAGATCGGTGCTGGTCGTCTCCACGTGCGGAACTCCTCAGGATTGCCGGATAGCCTTGTATTTCAAGACTAAACCTTTCGAAGCAGTGCTGGAGTCGGTGTCAATGACGGATGAGCTCGATGCCCGTTACGGACGCACCCGTACCCGCAGCAGACGTGATCGACTGATCCTGGTCGCGCTGGCTGGCACGTTCGTCGTCGTGTTCGGCGCGTGGGTGATCTGGGCGGGGCAGGACGGCGCCAAACCCGTTCTCGAGGCACGCGACACGAGCCACAGGGTCCTCGACGACCGCACGGTGAGCGTCACCTTCGAGGTGTCGATGCCTGCCGGCGAGAACGCCAGCTGCGCCGTCCAGGCGCTCAACGAGCAATTCGTGATCGTGGGCTGGAGGATCGTGGCGATCCCGGCATCCGAGCAATACACCCGGTCGTTCACCGAAGTGCTGCGCACGACTCAGCCGAGCAACACAGGTTTGATTTACCGCTGCTGGCTGACCTAGTATTGTTCATTCGCCCTGACTGTCCTGTCAGGGCGTCGACTTTATCTGCGGCAATCGTTTCAAGGAGAACTGATGACTCAGGAAGCTACGGTCACCTGGCTGACCCAGGAGGCCTTTGATCGCCTCGCCGCCGAGCTCGACTACCTCGAGACCCTCGGCCGCTCCGAGATCGCGGGCAAGATCGAGGCGGCTCGTGAAGAGGGCGACCTCAAGGAAAACGGCGGCTACCACGCCGCGAAAGACGAGCAGGGCAAGCAGGAGGCCCGCATCCGTCAACTCAAGCATTTGCTCAAGACCGCTGAGGTGGGCGCCGCCCCGGAGAGCCATGGCGTCGTCGAGCCAGGAACGGTCATCACCGCGGTGATCGCGGGCGAGGAGACTGTGTTCCTCATCGGCAATCGCGAGATCGCGGGCGACAGCGACCTTGACGTCTACAGCGAGCAGAGTCCGCTCGGCGCCGCCATCCTCGGCCTCAAGGTCGGCGAGAAGACGAACTATACCGCGCCGAACGGCAAGGAGATCGCCGTGCACGTGACCAAGGTCGAGACGTGGGCCGGCCAGTAGCCGGGGCGTGACCGGGCAATCCCGCCCCGTGAACCTCGACCCTGCGGTCGCAGGACGGGAGGACTTCGCGCGGTCGGGAGGCCTCTCCGCGCAGAAACGGCCTCCGTTCTGAGCGAAGGCCTTCGGTCCGGGGCTCCGAGGGCTTCGTTCAACCGACCGCCTGCATGAGCGGCGAAAACCACCGGCTGCGGTCGCCAGGGAACGACGCTGCGTTCTTCACCATGAGCGTCGACGAGTGGAGCGGCGCAACACCGTGCTCGCTCGCCCAGGCGCGCAGACGCGGATGCCTCCCGTCGAGGTCCAGACGCACGGGGCCACCGGCACCGGCGGCGAGATCGTTGATGAGCGCTTTCGCGTCGTCCTCCGATTCGGCGACGATAGGCCCGATCTGGGTGTTGTCGATGTTGGACCAGCGCGCGGCGAAGCCCGTGGTCTCGCCATCTCGTTCGACCACCCGGATCTCGTCCGCGTAGCCGAAGAGCCGTTCGATCAAGCTCGCGCGCCGTGCGCCGACGACTGCGGCGTCCAACTCCACGAGACTCGGCACCTCGCCGACGCCGACGACTCGAGTCACGGTATCGGTCGCCGCCGACTCAACGGCTGCCCCGAAGACGCCGACGTGCGTGTGGGTCATGCCGACCGTGACGAAGCCGAGCTTGCTGTAGAGCGGCTGGCCGAACTCGGTCGCGTTGAGGATGAAGACGGCGTCGGCATCGGCCGCGATGGCGTGCTCCATGAGCGCTCGGCCGAGACCTCGCCCCGCATGGCTCTTGGCCACGAGGACCATGCCGATGGCGGCGACACCCTCGAAACGGGTGACGGCCGTCGTTCCGACGAGCGAGTCGTGCTCGTCCCTCGTCCCGTAAACCGTTCCGAGTTCGAAGAGCAGCCGCCACTTGTGGGCTTCGGGGCGCCAGTCCCGGTCGACGGCGATGGCAAGGCAGTCGTCGAGGTCGTCGATGGTCAGCGCGTGGATCTTCGGGGGCGTCACCTTAGCTCCGACGTCGATCGAGCTTCGGCTCGTACCCGGCTTCGCGGAGGGCGGCGATCACCTGGGCGACGTGTTCGGAACCACGGGTCTCGACCGTGATATCGAGCTCGACCTCGCTGATCTGCAGATCGGGGCCGTGCTGCGTGTGGAGCACCTCGATCACATTGGCGTTGACCTCCGCGAGGATCTCGGCAACCCGGGCGAGCTGGCCGGGGCGGTCCTGCAGCATGACGCGCATTGTCAGGAACCGATCGGATGCCGCCAGGCCGTGGCTGATGACGCGCTGCAGCAGCAGCGGGTCGATGTTGCCGCCGCTGAGCAACGCGACGGTCGGGCCGGTCGCACGGATCTTGCCTGCCAGGATCGCGGCGACCGAGACGGCACCGGCCGGCTCGACCACGAGCTTCGCCCGTTCAAGCAGCACGAGCAGCGCGCGAGCCGCATCGTCCTCGCTCACGGTGACGATCTCGTCGACGGCGTCGCGGATTATCCGGTAGTTGAGCTCGCCCGGCCGGTACACCGCGATGCCGTCCGCGATCGTCGGGCGCACCGGGATGTTCACGGGAGCGCCGGCGTCGAGCGAGGCCAGATACGAGGCGGCGTTCTCGGCCTGCACCCCGATGACGCGGATGTTGCGGCCGGAACGGGCCGAATGCTGCTTGAGCGCACTCGCCACCCCCGAGACGAGTCCTCCGCCGCCGATCGGCACGATCACCGTGTCGAGGTCGGGAACCTGCTCCAGCAGCTCGAGCCCGATCGTTCCCTGACCGGCCACGACGTCGGGATGGTCGAACGGGGGGATGAGGATGGCCCCGGTACGCTCGGCGAACTCCGCGGCGGCCTGGAGGGTCTCGCCGATCACGTCACCGCTCAGCATGACATCGGCGCCGTAGTCGCGGGTGGCCTCGAGCTTCGGCAACGGCACGTTCGTCGGCATGAAGATCGTCGCCGCGATGCCCAGTTCGCGGGCTCCGAACGCGACGCCCTGGGCGTGATTGCCGGCGGACGCCGCGACCACTCCCCTGGCCTTCTCCTCGTCGCTCAACCGCGAGAGCCGGTGATAGGCACCGCGGATCTTGTATGACCCTGTGCGCTGCAGATTCTCGCACTTGAGCATCACAGGAAAACCGAGCTTGCCGGAGAGGAAGTGCGAGGTCTCGATCGGGGTGATCTGGGCTACGGCGGCGACGATTCCCCTGGCCGCCTCGATATCGGCCAGGGAGGGCCCGGCGAGGTGGGTGGGCGACTTGAGTTCAGGCATCCGTTGCTGTCTCCGTGCTGTTCTGGGGACCATTCGAGGTGCGGTAGCCCGGACGTCGCTGCGGCACCGTCTGCCAGAGCGGCGAGGTCACCGCTGGCGAGTGCGAGGGCGGATCGCTCTTCCACGCCCCGCTCGAGACGTATCGGATCATCACGTTGAGAACCGCGGCGACGGGAACCGCGAACAGCGCCCCGGGGATGCCTGCGAGGAGGGAGCCGGCCGCGACGACCAGCACGACGGCGAGCGGGTGCACCTTGACAGCCGTGCCCATGATGAGCGGCTGCAGCACATGCCCTTCGATCTGCTGCACGAGCAGCACGACGCCGAGCATGAGCAGCGCGATGACCCAGTTGTTGTAGATGAGAGCGATGAAGACGGCGACGGCACCCGTCGCGACGGCACCGACGATGGGAATGAAGGAGCCGAGGAAGACGAGCACGGCGATCGGGATCGCGAGTGGAACCCCGAGGATGAACGCGCCGAGGCCGATACCGACCGCGTCGATCGATGCGACGAGGATCTGGACCTTCACGAAATTGCCGAGCGTCGCCCAGCCGGCGATCCCCGCCCCGTCGATGGCAGCACGGGCGCGCTTCGGGAAGATGCGAACGATCCAGCCCCAGATGCCCTTGCCGTCGATGAGGATGAAGAGCGTGCTGAAAAGCGTGAGCAGGAGCCCGGCGAGGAAGTGCCCCAGCGAGGAGCCGAAGGAGAGGGCGCCGCTGATGAAGACCCTGCTGTCTTGCTGAATGGCCGAGAACGCCTGCTGCAGATAACCGTTGAGCTGTCCCTCGGTGAGGTGCAGCGGCGAGTCGAGCAGGGCTTTCTTGAGGTTCTCGTAGGAGCGGATGGCCTGCGCGCTGAGGTCGTCGAAGCCGCTCGTGACCTGTGTGACGACGAGCACGATCAGGCCGGCGACGATCGCGAGCGTCCCAACCATGGCGAGCACAACCGCAAGCCACTTCGGCCACCTATGCCGTTGAAGGAATGCGACGAGAGGCACGAGCAGCGCGCTCACGAGCACCGCGACGAGAAGCGGTATGACGATGAGTCGGAGCTGGATCACGAGGAAGACGACGACGGCGATGGCGGCGCCGAGCACAAGCAGGCGCCACGACCACTCGCCGGCGAGTCTTACTCCGCGCGGAATGCTCTCCTCGATCGTCGGCAACTCATCGTCACGTCTGCCCGCTCGTGCCTGGAAGAGGCCACTCCACCGCGTCTTGCCCGTCGAATCCGTCACGGCTTCAGTCTATGACCGGGTTGCTTCCGTATTCGGCATACGTCCCGGATCCCGAGTGGAAGCTCAGCGCGCGGTGTCCACCGAGACCGGCCGATCGCCGAAGGCCAGATGCACGCTCTCGCCCGGTTCGGGATGCAGCTGAACGGAGTGCTGCACGATGAGCACTGCGCCGTCCTCGAGCCGCACGCTCGTGCGACGGATCGAGCCGAGGAAGCTCGACGCTACGACCGTCGCCGGGATGCCGGTCGGTGCCAGCTCGATGTCCTCCGGCCGCAGGAAGATCCACGCCTCGCCGTCGGTCGCGCTCGAATCCGCGAGCGGCAGCCTCCGTCCGTGCACCTCGGCCGACCCATCGCGCAGGATCCCGCGCAGGCGATTGCTGAGCCCGACGAACTCGGCGACGAACCCGCTCGCGGGGCGTGTGTAGAGCTCCTCCGGCGTGCCGATCTGCTCGATACGACCGGCCTTCATCACGGCGACCCGATCCGAGACGGCGAGTGCCTCTTCCTGATCGTGGGTGACGAACACCGTCGTGATACCCAGCCGCAACTGGATGCGCCGGATCTCCTCACGGAGTTGCTCCCGCACCTTGGCGTCGAGCGCCGACAGCGGCTCGTCCAGCAATAGCACCCGCGGCTCGGTCACGAGAGCCCGGGCGAGTGCGACGCGTTGCTGCTGGCCACCGGAGAGCTGATGCGGGAAGCGGCCGGAGAAGTCGGCCAGGCCCACGAGATCGAGTGCGGCCTCCGCACGTTCGATAGCATGTCTCGCCGGAATCTTGCGCATCGCGAGGCCGAACATCGTGTTCTTCAGCACGGTGAGGTGCGGAAAGAGCGAGTAAGCCTGGAAGACCATGCCGATGTCTCGCTTGTTCGTGGGGATCGTCGAGACGTCGGCGCCGTTGATGAGCACCGCGCCGACGTTCGCCTCCTCGAGTCCGGCGAGCACCCGCAGCGCCGTCGTCTTTCCGCAACCCGAGGGGCCGAGCAAGGAGACGAACTCCCCAGGCCCGATGACCAGGTCGAGGCCGTGCAGCACACGCTGGGTTCCGTAGTCCTTGACGATCCCGTCGAAGACGACGGTCGCGCCCTGTCGGCGGGTGGCGACGAGCGGGTTGTCCATCGTCTGGATTCCGGAGGACTCCTCGCGCGCGATTCCTGTCATCGATGGGCTGGTCATGAACGTGCCTTTCTGCGGCGCTGAGTGGGGGCGGCGGCCGCCCCGGCCCGGCCGATCACCGACAGCAGCACGAACACGAAAGCGAGGGCGAGCAGCGAGAGGATCACCGAGACGTACGGATCTTGCTTGTTCACGACGAACAGGGCGGTTTGGAGGTTCTGCCGGTTGAGGAGCGAGGCGATCGTGAACTCGCCGAGGACGACGGCGACCGAGAGCAGCGAAGCGGCGAGCAGTCCCGTGCGCAGATTCGGGGCGAGCACGCGCAGCAGCACCGCACCCCATCCGGCGCCGAGGGAACGAGCCGCCTCGGCGAGGGTCTTCACCTCGATCGCGTCGAGGTTGGCCTGGATCGCCCGATAGGCATACGGCAGCACGGTCACCCCGTAGGCGAAGGCGAGCGACCACACCCCTGTTCCGAGGCTCCGGCCGATGACGAGATAGACGGGCGCGAGCCCGACGACGAGCACGATCGCGGGGATCGAGATCGGCAGCAGACAGAGAAACTCGAACGGGCGGCGCAGGCGGGGGAAACGCAGTGCGATGAGGATCATCGTCGGCGCAAGCAGAAGCAGCACGATCCCGACGGTCGCGACGGCGAGTACGAGCGAGTTGCCGAGTCCGGCCCAGATCGGCGCATACCTGGAGGCGTTCGCCGGGTCGAACAACGCGCCCCAGTGCGCGAGCGAGTGCCCTCCGGCCCCGTCGCGAAGGGTGAACTCGATCATCGAGACGATCGGGATCGCGAAGACGAGGCCGACGACGGATACGATGAGGACCTTGCCGGTCATGCCCGGCGCGAGGCTCGTCCTGCTCATCGCTGCCACCGTGCCGCCCGCCGCTGCACGATGGAGTAGGCCCACATCACGACGGCCATCACGACGATCATGCCGAGCGCGAGGGCTCCGGCGAGGTTCTCTCGCCCCAGCACGGTCTCACTCGTGAGCGCGGCGCGGATCTGCAGCGGCACGATCTGCGAGCCCTGGCTCGCGAGGGCGGCGGCTGTCGCATAGGAGGAGAAGGCGTTGGCGAACAACAGCAGGAAACTCGCCAGGAAGGCCGGAGCCAGCACGGGCATCCCGACCCGGCGCCAGAAGGCTCCGCGTGTTCCGCCGAGAGTGAGGGTGGCCTCCACCCACTGCGGTCGCAACGCGGTCATGGCGGGCATGAAGGTTATCACCATGAGCGGAACCTGGAAGTAGACGTACGGCAGGATCAATCCGGGCAGGCCGTAGATCCAGGCGCCTTCGGCGAAGATGTCGATGCCCCATTGGTCCCGCAGCCAGACGGTGACGAGTCCTTGCAGGCCGATCGTCGCGATGAAGGCGAAGGCGAGCATGACCCCGCCGAACTGCGCGAGCACGCCGCTGAGGGCCTCGACCGTCGCCCGCGCGACGCCTCCAGGACGGAAGCCGAGCATCGCGTAGCTGAGCAGGGCGCCGAGAACGGCCCCGACGGCCGCTGTGAGCAGCGAGAGCCAGATCGAGTTCAAGAACGTCTCGATGACGAGGGGGTCGGCGAGAGCCGCGATGTTGGCGAGGGTGAAGCCGCCATCGCGATCGAACAGTCCGCTGGCCACGGCGAGCAACGTCGGCACGGCGAGGAACAGGAGCAGATAGACGGCGAAGGGAACGAGTCCCAGCGCGTCGATACGAGGGAGGCGGCGCTGCCGGGACGGACCGATTCGGTCCGTCCCGGCAGGCCGGGTCGCGATGGTGGAGCTCATGGACGATCGGCGTCAGTTGACGGCCGAGACCCACTTCTCGCCGAGGAGCGTTCCCGCTACGGTGCTCTGGTCCTCAGTCGGCACGACGGTGTCGCTCGGTGCCGGTGGAAGAGCCTGGAAGAGCTTCTCGTCGATGGTTCCCGCCGCCGCCATGGCCTCGGCGCGTACAGGGCGGGCACCACCGGCGAGCCAGAGGTTCTGCGCCTCGTCGCTGTAGAGGAACTCCTGCCAGAGACGTGCCGCCGCCGGATGTGGGGCGTCTTTGTTGACGGCCTGGTTGTAGTAGCCGGCGTATCCGGTGCCGGGAAGGATGGTGACCTTCCAGTTCGCGTTGCCCGTCTGATGAGAGGCGTTCAGGTAGTCCCAGTCGAAGACGACGGGGGTCTCGCCGGAGGCGACGGTCGCTGTGGTGACGTCGACCTTGAGCAGGTTTCCTGCGGCGTTGAGCTTATGAAAGAAGTCGATGCCGGGCTGGAAGTCGTCGAGCTTTCCGCCGCTCTGCACCGTGGCGAGGCCGACGGCGGCGAACGCGGCACCCGCCTGGGTCGGGTCGCCGTTGATGGCGACGGCGCCTTTGTACCGCGCGCCGAGCAGGTCGTCGAGGGTCTTCGGCGCCTCGAACTTCGAGGAGTCGTAGCCGACCGACATGTAGCCGCCGTAGTCGCCGACGAAGAGGCCCGTCGACTCCTTCAGCGCATCAGGGATGTCGTCCCAGGTCTGCACCTGGTACGGGGCGAACTGGTCGGTGTTCTGCAGGGCGACGGTCAGGCCGACGTCGAACACATCCGGAGCGGTGTCGAGTCCGGCATTGGTCTTCGCCGCCTGGATCTCCTCAGCACTCGAGGAGTCCGGCGACTGCTCGGTGATCGCGATCTCGGGATACTTCTCGGCGAAGAGGTCCAGCACCTTGCCGTAGTTCGCCCAGTCGCGCGGCAGCGCAATGACGTTGAGCGCGCCTTCGGCCTTCGCGGCCGCTTCGAGGGCCGCGCGGTCGCCAAAATCGGCCAGGCTGGTCGCCGTCGCGGCATCCGCACCATCGCCTGTGGCAGCGGTGGACGCAGCCGAGCAACCAGTGAGCGTGAGGGCGAGAGCCGCAGAGGCGGCGAGTCCCGCCACCAGTGTGCGCTTCGTGAACACTTTTCCTCCGTTGAGACCCGGGAACGGCCGCCCTGCTGTGATCGGGACGTTCGAAACCGTTGCGGGCCTCTGCGAGGTTAGGCGGAGGAGTCAGCCGCAGAACGGCACCGCGGTAAATCGGGGGTGAACGTCGGGTGTCGGCACTGTCGGATGCCGGCGGTATCGTCGAGGCGATGGTCCAGTCACTCTCGCCCGAGCTCGCCCGCCGCATCGCTCTCGCCGCACAGGGCTTCGGCCGTGCGCAGTCGACCGCCCCGGGCACCCGGCAGCTCAACCAGCTCATCGCCAGGCTCGGACTGCTACAGATCGACTCTGTCAACGTGTTCGAGCGCTCGCACTACCTGCCCGTCTTCGCCCGCCTCGGAGCCTACGACAAGGCGGCGCTCGACAAACTCGCCTTCGCCGCGAGGGGCCGCTACATCGAGTATTGGGCGCATGAAGCGGCCATCATCCCCGTCGAGACCTGGCCGATGCTCCGTTGGCGCATGGAGGCCTATCGGCAGCGCGCGGCCGACGACCTCACGGCCTGGTCGCATGCCAACCGGCACATGATCGATTGGCTCAAAGCCGAACTCGCCGAGAAAGGACCGTTGCCGGCGAGCGCGATCGAGCACGACGCGAACAAGCGCACAGGGCCGTGGTGGGGCTGGTCCGATGTCAAGACCGGGCTGGAGGTGCTGTTCCGCTGGGGCGAGCTCGTCTCGGCCGGGCGCCGCCGCTTCGAACGCACCTACGCCCTGCCCGAGCAGATCCTCCCCGACGAGATCCTCGGGCGTAGCGTTTCCCGCGCCGAGGCGCACAGGCACCTGGTCGAGCACTCCGCGAGGGCGCATGGCATCGGAACGAACAGCGACCTCGCCGACTATTTCCGGCTCAGGAACGACGAGACCAAGGTCGCGACGCGCGAACTCGCCGAGGAGGGCATCCTGGTGCCCGTGAGCGTCGGCGGCTGGAAGCAGCAGGCCTGGCTGCACCGGGACGCGCGGATGCCACGGCGCCTCGAGAACGCCGCCCTGTTGTCGCCTTTCGATCCGGTGGTCTGGGAACGCAGCCGGGCGCTCCGTCTCTTCGACTTCCATTACCGGATCGAGATCTACACTCCCGCCGAGAAGAGGGTCTTCGGCTACTACTCGCTCCCGGTGCTGGTCGACGACAGGCTCGTCGGGCGGATCGACTTGAAGAGCGACCGGCAGGCTGGCATCCTACGGGTGCAGTCGGCGTGGCGCGAGAAGCATGCGCCGGACGGGATCGCGGAGCGCATCGCCCCACTCGTACGTGCCGCAGCCGATTGGCAAGGCCTCGACGGCGTCGTCGTCGTCGAAAGGGGCGATCTCTCCGCCGCGCTGGCCATCGCCCTTGAGGGTGCGGCCTAGATGCAGTTCCTCGATACGTTGCGAACAGGCTCGGCCGGCGACTGGCCCAGAGGCGACCGCCGGAGCGCATCGATGGTCGTGACGACGCTCATCGATATCCGGTCAGCGGAGTGGTGTGCTGCGATGCGGCGACATCCGAGGTCGCCTATCTCGAGAATGGCGACGGAGTACTCGGTGCATTCGTGGTCGAACGCCGACCCGAAGGGCGGCGTGAGTCGTGCTGAGGTCGTCTCTCGGAACGCGGCGACGGTGACTGTGACTGTTCGATCGCTCAGCTCAGCAAGCTCGGACAGCTCTCGGCGTGCTGTTCGCAGTTCGATGATGTCCGCGCGCTCGCATAGGCGCACGCCTGCGACCGTCAGCCGCACTCGCCCAGAGGTCGAATGATCCAGCGAAGCTCAACTGAATGAGAGTCTGAACCATACAGACCCCAAGGAGCAATGAACCATACAGACCCCAAGGAGCAAGCAGTGGACCTCATCATCGGAGTCGTCGGGTGGACCGGCACGATCCTCCTCCTCAGCGCATACGCACTACTGACCGCGCGCAAACTCAGCGCAACGGGGGCGATCTATCAGACCATGAACCTCATCGGAGGACTCGCCCTCATGGTGAACACGGCCTACTACTCTGCCTGGCCATCCGCCGTCCTCAACCTCGTCTGGTTCGGCATCGGTTTGGTCGGCCTCATCCGAAGCAAGCAGTCTGCGAAGCCATGGCCCGTCGAAGACGTCATCGAACAGTGACGCACGCGAACACTCCTCTGACGCTCGAGGGACGGCGTCGACTCGCCGTCATGATCGTCGAGCGCGGCTGGACGATGAGGCGCGCAGCCGATCGCCTGCGGTGCTCAGCATCGACAGCATCCACGTGGGCGAGTCGCTATCGCGCCGGGCTGCACCTTGTACCCATCAACGTCGACGTCCCGACGGCTCGCATTCGCATCGTGCAGGGAGACCACGCCTAGACATCCGCTTAGAAGCTGCCACCCATGGTGCGCAGACGCTCGACACGCTCCGCGATCGGCGGGTGCGTGCTGAACATGCGGTTGATGAGGCCCGGCTTGAGCGGGTCTGCGATCCACAGGTGCGACATCGACGAATTCTGCCGCTGCATCGGCCGCCCGTAGTCTCCGAGCTTCTCGAGCGCCCGCGCGAGGGCTTCGGGGTGGCGCGTCGTCATGGCGCTCGTGGCATCCGCGAGGTACTCCCGCTGTCGCGACACGGCCATCTGCACCATGCCAGCGACGAGGGGAGCGACGAGCATCGCTACGAGGCCGAACACGAGCACGACCGGGTTGCCGTTGCTGTTGTTGTTGCGCCCGAAGAAGGCCATGCGCAGGAACATGTCGGCGATGAAGCCGACAGCGACGACGAGGCCGAACACGATCATCGAGACCCGGATGTCGTAGTTCTTGACGTGACCCATCTCATGCGCCATGACGCCCTCGAGCTCCGAGTCGTCCATGATCTCGAGCAGACCGGTCGTGGCCGCGACGACGGCGTGGTCGGGGTCCCGCCCCGTCGCGAACGCGTTCGGCGCGGGGTCGCTGATCACGTAGACCTTCGGCATCGGCATGCCGTTCGTGATGGCGAGGTTCTCGACCGTGCGCCAGAGACGCGGGTGATCGGCCTTGCTCTGCACCTGGATCGCGCCGCTCATCGCGAGCGCCTGCCGATCGGCCATGAAGTACTGGAACAGCGCGTAGGCGATCGACACCACGATGGTCGTGACGACGATCGTCGGGCTGTTGTAGACGTACCCCGCCAGCCATCCGAGCCCGCCGATGATCAGCAGAAAGAACAGGATGATGAAGACGGTGTTGCGCTTGTTCCTGGCTATCGCGCTATACATGGACCAACCAGGGCTGGACTAGAACTGCACGCGCGGCGGTTCCGCGATGGCCGCGGAATCCGCGACCTCGAAGAACTCGCGCTCGGAGAAGCCGAGCCTGCGCGCGAAGACGTTGTTCGGGAACACCTTGATCTTGGTGTTGAGCTCGCGAACGCCTCCGTTGTAGAAGCGGCGAGACGCCTGGATCTTGTCTTCGGTGTCGACGAGCTCTGCCTGCAGCTGCAGGAAGTTCTGACTGGCCTGAAGCTGCGGATACGCCTCGGCGACCGCGAAGATGCTCTTGAGCGCCTGTTGCATGTGATTCTCGGCCACGGATGCCTCTGCCGGGCTCTGCGCGGAGAGCGTCTCGGCGCGCGCCTGGGTGACGCTCTCGAAGACGCCCTTCTCGTGCGCGGCATAGCCCTTGACCGACTCGATCAGGTTCGGGATGAGGTCAGCGCGTCGCTTGAGCTGCACCGTGATGTCGCTCCACGCCTCATCCACTCGCACATTGAGCGTGACGAGGGAGTTGTAGGTCGCCCAGAGGTAGATGCCGACGATGACGACGAGGACGACGACAATGAGGATCGGGATGAGCCATTCCATGGCAGCAACTCCTTGTTCTGTGGCAAGCCATTCGGCGGGTGCGCTCTCATCCTAACGGCGAGTCTCCCCCTTCCCTCCTGCTTCCCATCAGACTCAAAGCGAGCGCGCGAGCGATGCACAGCGGGCTCCCCGGCTCATGGAGCTTCGCCCAGCCGACGCCACCGTCGGCCACTCGTCGTAGGCTCGCAGTGTGATCGAGTCCACTCCGCCGAGCGCGCAGGGTCGCGGCCCGGCGGAAGACCGGCCGCGGGGTCGTCCGCGCGGCCGCCCCCGCGCGAGCGCCGACGACACCCGTGCACTCATTCTCGACGCCGCCGAGCGGGAGTTCGCCGACCGCGGTTACGAGGCGGCCTCCCTCCGTGCCATCGCGCGACGAGCCGGCGTCGACCCGGCACTCGTCCACCACTACTTCAACGACAAGTCGGACCTCTTCGCCGAGATCGTCGCCGTCCCGATCCGTCCTGACAAGGCGGTGGCCCGGATCCTAGCCGGCCCGCGCGACGAGATCGGCACCAGTATCGTGCGCTTCCTGCTCGCCGAGTGGGAGTCGCCGGCCGTGCAGGCGCGTGGCACCGCCATCCTGCGATCGGCGATCGCGAGCACGCCTGCGACGAGGTATCTCAAGGAGTTCCTCACGCGCGAGATCCTGCGTCGCATCGCAGAGGGCATCGACGCGCCGGATGCCGAACTGCGCGCGAACCTCGCTGCGTCTCAGGTGGTCGGGCTGATCCTCACCCGCTACGTCATGCGGCTCGAACCGGTGGCGAGCGCCCCGATCGAAGATCTCGTGGCTCGCATCGGTCCGGTGCTGCAATGGCACCTCGTCGGTTTCAGCGGAGCTGCCCGCTCCCCTCTTGACGACGAGAACCTTCAGGCGAATAATTCATCACATGATGAATAGCACGATTCCGGCTATCGCGCTCGACGGGCTGCACGTGCGCCGCGGGCGCTCCCGCGTGCTCCACGGGCTCACCCTCAGCGTCCCACGAGGGGAGGTCGTCGGTCTCATGGGGCCGAGCGGATGCGGCAAGACGACCCTCATGCGAGCGGTCGTCGGCGTTCAGCTCGTCGAATCGGGCACGGTGACCGTGCTCGGACGGCCGGCAGGCAGTGCCGATCTCCGGCGCAGGGTGGGCTACGTGACACAAGACGCGAGCATCTACGACGACCTCACCGTCCGACAGAATCTCGACTACTTCCGAGCCGTGCTCGGCGCTCCGCGCACCGACGTCGACCGCGTGATCGAGGAGACCGATCTCGGCGACAACGCCAAGCAGCTCGCCGGCTCGCTCTCTGGCGGGGAGCGCAGCAGGGCCTCCCTCGCCGTCGCAATGCTCGGAACCCCGGAGCTGCTCGTGCTCGACGAGCCGACGGTCGGTCTCGACCCGGTGTTGCGTGTAGACCTCTGGCGGCTCTTCCACAACCTCACCGCTGCGGGAACGAGTCTTCTCGTCTCGAGTCACGTCATGGACGAGGCGACGCGCTGCGACCGTCTGCTGCTCATGAGGGAGGGTGAGATCCTCGCCGACGACACACCGGCCGGGATACTCTCCTCGACGGGGGCGAGCGACACCGAGAGCGCTTTCCTCGAACTCATCGGGCGGCATCCGCGCCATGCGGCGAAGGGCGGAGAACGATGAGCCCGCGCCGCACCCTCGCCACGACCGGCCGGGTTCTCACCCAGATCCGGCACGATCCGCGCACCATCGGTCTTCTCCTCGTCGTTCCGACCCTGCTCATCGGGCTCGTCGCCTGGATCTTCGTCGACACCGACACCTTTGCGCGGATCGGGCCGGCCATGCTCGCGCTGTTCCCGTTCACCATCATGTTCGTGGTGACGAGCATTGCGACCCTGCGCGAGCGTCGCACGGGGACTCTCGAGCGACTGCTCTCGATGCCGCTCGGCAAGGGAGATTTCATCCTCGGTTACACGCTCGCCTTCGGTCTGCTCGCAATCGTGCAGGCCTCGATCGCGGTCGGCTTCGCCATCTGGGTGTGCGGTCTCGACATCAAAGGCTCCGTGTGGCTGTTATTCGCCGTCGCGCTCATGGACGCCATCCTCGGAACGACCCTCGGCCTCTTCGCGAGCGCTTTCGCGCGCACCGAGTTCCAGGTGGTGCAGTTCCTGCCTGCGTTCGTGTTCCCCCAGATCCTGCTCGGCGGCATCTTCCTGCCGCGCGAGCATCTGCCCGACGTGTTGCAGACGATCGGCGACTGGCTACCGCTCTCGCACGCGATCGACGCGCTCGATGCCGTTGCCACGAACTCGGAGGATGCGGCATACGTGGGAGGCGAGCTTCTCATCATCGCGGCGTTCGCGATCGGCGCCGTCGTGCTCGGCTCCATAACACTGCGCCGCCGCACACCGTAGGGGTGGCGGCGGCGAGCGCTGCGAGGAAGGGCCGCCCTGGTCAGGGGCATCCCCAGTAGGTGACGCCGTCCCAGACGATCGGAACGAGCGTCGCGCCCGGGCAGGGACCGCAGTTGTCGTTGGCGGGAGGCGTGCCGTAGTCGACGGAGGCCGCGACAGGGGCGGGCGCCGCCTTGACGGCAGCCGGTTCACCAGACGAGGAACCGCCCGAGGACGATCGCGAAGACGAGCTCGACGGGGCGCTCCACGAGTCGGCACTCACGAAGGCAGCTCCTGGTTCGGCCGCCTGTGCCGCCGCGACCTCGGCCGCGAGGCGAGCGTCCTCGGCGCGCTGCCAGTCTGCGACCGAGTCGGTGACCGCCTTCTGCGCCGCACGCAGCGAGAACACCTGGGAGAGCAGGCTCGAACCGAGACCGGCCGAGTCCGCCTCGGCCGTGAGCGCGTCTATGCCCTGCCTCAGAGTGGCGAGCGACGCGTCCGTCGCCTTGCCGGCTCCGAGCGCGAGAGTGGCGGCGGCTCGCCCGAGTTCGGCTCTGGCGCCGTCGACCTCGACGGTGAGGCGAGTCTCTGCGATGTCGAGGCCGGATGCTCCGATCCCGACACGATTGCCCACCTCGAGTTGCGCGCTCGAGCGCGCGATCTCGAGCTGCGCGCTGCGTTCGCTCGCGTTGGCCGCGACCGCAACAGTCGTCCCCGTCACGACGACGAGGGCGGCGACGCCGATCCCCATGATTGCGTAACGACGTTTGTGCGCTTGCTGAGTGGTTCGGAATTCTCCGCGGTGCCACGTCATGACTTTTCCCGTCCCTTTGCGAAATCGACATATGTTCCGGGTAAGCGGATCGGGTTGGCACCAGAGTGACAGCCTCGGGGGGCGCTGTCAAACCTTTTCGCGGGGGACGAGTTGCTCGAGACCTCACATCGGGGGATAGAAGGACAATTCTGTCAACGCAACGGTAGTGCCGGTCAACGGGGATTTCTCGCTCCGTGCGCTGACACGTGCTGTCCCTCCCATTGGGGCGGAGGAGGCGCCGGAGACCAATACCCCCGACGACACCTAGCTGCTCAGTCGCCGAGGACCTGACGTAGGTAGGCGTTCGCGAAGCGGCGTTCCGGATCGAGTCGGTCGCGCACAGCGAGGAAGTCGTCGAAGTGCGGATAGCTCGCCCGCAGCGACTCCGCATCGCGGTCATGCATCTTGGCCCAATGCGGTCGCCCGTCGTGCGTCTTCATGACATCCTCGACGGCCCGGAAGTACTCACCTGGATCTTCACGGAAGAAGCGATGCACGGCGATGTAACCGGTCTGACGTCCGTTCGCCGTCGACATCCACAACTCGTCCGCTGCAGCGGACCGCACCTCGATCGGAAAGGAGATGCGCCAACCGCGTCTCTTGATGAGCGCCTGTACCGCGCGCACGGCGTCGGGAACTGCCGCGATCGGTAGCCCGTACTCCATCTCGCGAAATCGCACGGAACGGTTCGTGGTGAACACCGAGGTCGAGACATCGGTGAAGTCGCGATCACCCGTGATCGTCTCGGTGAGCCGGTTGAACGATGGGACGACGGCCGGCACCGCTCGCCCGACATTGCACATCATCCGGTAGAGGCCGTTGGCCAGGAGCTCGTCGTCGACCCAGCGCCTGACCGCTCCGATGGGCGCGCGGTGCGCATCCCCGGGAAGCCGGGTGCTGGTCTTGGTGAGGGCCGTCCCGGTGTGAGGAAACCAGTAGAACTCGAAGTGGTCCTCGGATGCCGTGCGCTCGAGGAACCCGTCGAGCACCGCTTCCACCGGTTCCGAGCGCTCGACGGCATGCAGCGCGAAGGCAGGCTCGAGCTGCACCGTCACATCGACGATGACGCCGAGGGCGCCAAGCCCGAGCCGAGCGGCCGGCAGGAGCTCGGCGTTCTCTGTCTCGGAGATGCGCAGGAGCTCACCGGTGCCCGTCACGAGAGTGAGCGCAGTGAGCTGGGTCGCGAGGCCTCCGAAGGAGCCTCCGGTGCCGTGGGTGCCCGTCGAGGTCGCGCCGGCGATGGTCTGCCGATCGATATCGCCCGGGTTCGTCATCGCCAGGCCAAAAGGGCGCAGCAGTGCCGGCAGCCGGTGCAGATGGGTGCCGGCTGCGATGGTGACTCGGCCGCGGGCCTCGTCGCTCGCGACGATGCCGCTGAGCGCCGAGAGGTCGAGCTGGACGCCCGGGGCGACCGCGATGCCGGTGAAGCTGTGACCGGAGCCGACGGCCTTGACCCGCAGCCCGGACTTCGCCGCCGCCGTCACGGAACGCTGAACCGCTGCGACGCTCGCTGGTCGCTCCACGCGCAGCGGGCGCACGGCCTCGGTGCGCCCCCAGTTGCGCCAGATCGCTCCGGTGGCGGTCACAGAGAAGCCCTTCCTTCGCCGCGATAGCTTGGCAGCATGCCGAGGAGGATGCAGACCCAGATGCTCTCGTGCTTCGACAGGGGCAGCACGATCACCCGGCGCACCCGCACGGACTTGCTCGCCACGCAGATGGGCGTTCCACCCGCCCGGCGCACCCTGTCGTGCACGGTGTGGCGGGAGTGCGGGGCACGGATCTCCTCACGCGTCGTCGACACATAGTGGGACAACTGACCCAGTGGTTGGATTTCCTCAGTATGCACCATCCCCCCTTTGAGTAGGGGGTTCATGATAGCGCCGATCGGGTCGGTGTACCCCGGCCCGTAGGCGTGGCCGAGGTTTAGTTGCCGCAGTTCGCGACGGGAGTGGAGACGACAGACTTCGCGGTCATCTCGGTGCCGTTGACGGTCGCCTTATACTCGACGGTCGCCTCGCCAGCTTCGACCGTCGAGGAACGAACGGTGAAGACGGCCAGCTTCCTCTTCCCGGGTTGGATCCTCGGGAGAGACTTGGAGCCGTACGCGGTCTTCACCTCTGCAGAGACCGGAACGTCGTCGTTGTTGGTCACTCGAATGCTGAGGGCCACACGGTTGCCGACGCAGCGGGCCTGAGCGGAAGACTCGACATCCAGGACGCGAGGCAGGACCACTGACGCTTCCGCGGAGGTGTTCCCCGCGTTGTCAGTCGCTCTGTAGTAGATCTCCTGCATGGTGGTGTCCGCGACGATCGGCTCGCCATAGTTTCTCCAGCCGCCCTCGCCGATGCGGTATTCCGTCAGGTGCAGTCCTGACCCGCCGCTGTCGGCCGCGGTCAGGGTCACGGCGCGGCCGTCTACCGTCGCTTCGACGGTTGGTGCGGAAGCGTCGACCTTCACGACCTGTCGTCCGACGGCCGAGAAGCCGCCATTCGCTGAGAATGCTCGGTGTTCTACTGTCGTCTCGCCCTCGGCCAGCGCGACCGGCTCAACCCAGTTCGTCCACCCGCCGTCGTTGAGCCGGTACTCGATTGTCTCGGCTCCTTCCGCCGTCAGTGTGAGTGCTGCGCCGGCTCCGTGCCACCCGTCGTCGCCTTGCTCAGATACGGCGACCTGCACCTCTCCGCCGGTGTACTTAGGGGCTTCGCGAGTTCCCAGGAGCTCCAGTTCCCAGATCGAGGGGCTGCGTGTGCCCGCGGGTGAGAAGGTGAATCGCAGCTGCTCCGTACCGGGAGCACTGACGCTCACCCAGGTTTTCAGGTTGTTGCCGCTCGCACCCGTGCCCATCTGTGTGCTCGCGGCGACCTGCCTCCAGTTCGCGCCGTCGAACGCTTCGATCTTGTACGCCTTCGATCGCGACGCGAACGAGGTTCCACCGTCTACAAATTCGGCGATTCCCACGAGTCCGACATTGGCGGGCTGGGCAAGTGCGACCGTCACGACCAAGTCACCGGTGGAGTCGTCGGCATAGGCGAAGCGGGTCGACTGATTTCCGTCCACCATGTTCGCGGCCTGGTACGGGGCGCTGTGCGGGGTTTTGTCGGCGGCGGCAGTTGCCCCGGCCGCGACGTTGACGGTGGGCGAACCGGTCGCTTCCATCTCCCACAGTGTCACGCCGCGCTGTCCGGGTTCCCGAGGCGTGAAGGTGACTCTCAGCTGCCGGGCCACTGCGTTGACGGGTATGTCGTGGACGAACATGGAGTCCGAAGCTCGTTCGGGGTTGGTCACGGTACCCTCGGCAACACGTGCCCAGCTGGTGCCGTTATACGCCTCGACGAAGTAGGAAGCCGCCCGAGAGGCCGTCTCGGCGTTGCCGACAAACTCGCGGACCGTGAGGTCGCCCACCCGGATCGCATCCTGAAGGTCAACCGTCACCGTCAGATCTGCGCTTACCGAGTCCTGGTATGCGAAACGTGTTGCGTCGTCCCCGTCCACGATGTTCTTCGCGGGGTATGCCGCAAGCGACGGATGGTTGGTCGTGACAGGCTTTCCCGCCAGCAGGTTCGCGCCTGGCGTGATCTGCACGGACACGGGGCCCGCCTTGCTCAGGATGCCGTTGTCGTCGATGGTTCGAACCTTGAATGTCGTCTGCTCCGACTCCGCGCTGGCGGTGTAGGTGAAGGACGTACCGGTGACCGTGCCGACCAGCTGGTACGACGGCGCACTGCCCTCTGCCACGTAGACGTTGTAGCGGCCTGCCCCGGCGGCACCGGTCCAGGTCAGACGGTAGGTGCTCTCATCCATTGCAACGACGCGCAGATCAGTCGGCGCGACCGGCGCGACGTCCGGCGTGATTCCCGAGATGCGATACTGCTCACCCGGCTGCGTGTCGAACGTGACGACATCACGACCTTCGCTCGAGTACGAGACGGCCGTGCCATCGCTGATGCGGACAATACTCACCGCGGAGGCCGCGAGTCCGGGGTACTTGACGCTGGCCGAGTTTCCCGCCTTGGAGTCGACAGTGAACGAAGTGGCCTTCCCATCAGCCCACTCCGCCCCAACGACGAACCCGCCGCGAGCTGTGAGACCCTCATACGATCCGGTGCCCCAGTCCTTTGACAAGGCGGCAAGTGGTTCGAGGTAGCCTGCGCCACTTTGAAGGAGCATCTCGGCCACGCCGTTCGTGCCGCCGAAGTTCGCGTCGATCTGGAACGGAGGATGGGTCGCCCACAAATTGGGCAAGGTGCTGGCCCCGATCAGGTTCTTCAACAGTGCGTGCGCCCGGTCGCCGTCCTTCGCGCGCGCCCAGAGGTTGATCTTGGCGGCCTTTGCCCACCCGGTGCCACCGTCGCCGCGGCCGTTGAGCGTTACCCGTGCCGCGTCCATCCATGCGTCGGTGGTGTCGTTGATAGTGGTGCCGGGATGCAAACCCACCAGCTGTGAGATGTGTCGGTGCTGCGCTTCTCCGATCTGCCCGTAAGTCTGCTCTTCGCGGAACTCTTTCACCTGTCCAGAACGGCCGACGATCACCGGCTCGAGTCGGTCCACCTTCGCAGCGAGCGCGTCAAGTTCAGCGCTTTTATATCCGAGCTTCTCCGCCCACTCAAGAAGCGCGACGAGGTTGGCATGCACCATCTGTTGATCGAACGCCGCGCCAACGGTCTGATAGTACTTCCCGCCGTGCTCTTGCTCAGGAGACGCCGAGTCCTCAACTAGCCATGTTCCGTCGTAATCCTTCAGAGTCTTATCAAGGAATCGGGCCATCTCAAGAAGTCGGGGGTAGCCGAGCTCTTCCGCGAACTTCAGATCCTGGGTGTAGTCCATGTAGTCGTGGAAGAGCAGCGAGGTGAATCCACCGGTGCCGGGACCCGAGTGGCTGTCAGGGTTAGGGGCCATCACCCAATACGGGTCGACACCCGTTCCGACCGCCCACCCGTTCTGCCCATTCGGCGCCTTCGCGGCTGGGTTCACTGCCTGGATGTACGAGTCGGCTCCGCGGCGTGCCGCGTCCATGTATGCGGTGCTGAAGTCGGCGTAGGGGAGGAATGTCTCTGCGAGGTTCGTGGTGAATGACGGCCAGCTGTTCATCTGCTGGTTGATGTTGTGCCACATTCCCGATCCCCACGGGGCGCTGTCGTACGCGTTCCAGATGCCCTGGAGGTTGTTCGGCAAAGCACCTTCTCGCGACGATGAGATCAGCAGGTAGCGTCCATGCTGGAAGAACAACTCCTCGAGATACGCTCGAGCGGACGCGCTGGCCGACGTGGCATAGGCCTTGACGAGTTCGTCCGTGGTGACCGCTGGGGCGGAGCCTCCCAGATCGAGGCGGACACGGTCGAAAAGCTCCTGGTAGTCGACGAGGTGCCGCTGGCGAAGGTCGTCGACCGACCGCTGAGCGGCTGCGGCGATGAGGGCGGAGACCTTCTCGTGCGGGTGCGGGTTTCCTGCAAGCTTCTCTGCGTTCGACGCGGTGAAGGACTCAGGGCGGAGAACGTAGTTCGTGCCCACCGCCAGCAGAACGGTTGCGCTGTTCGCACCGGTCACCGTGAGCTCGCCACGTCCGTCGACCGTGGCGGTGCTGAGGGTTCCACCGTCCGGCATGACCTTGTACTGGCCCTCGTAGTCGATCCCGTAGTGGCTGAGCCTTCCCCCCACGGTCACGGTGTCACCGTCAGCGGTCACTGTGCCGGTCTTGGCCATCTTGTCGGCTGGATACTTATTGAAGGATTTGATGTACGGCGTTTGCGGCTTCAGTGTGAACGACAGCGCTCCCGGCTCTGACGCTGTAAAGCGCATCACGAGAACGTTGTCGGGATGGCTGGCGAAGTACTCGCGTTCATATGTCACATCACCGCGCACGTACTCGACATGGGAAGTCGCGGTCGCGATGTCGAGGTCGCGCTCGTAGTTGCTGGTGGACGCATCATGTTTGAAATCGATGTACGTCTCCACGAAGTTGTTCATACCACTGTCCCCAAACAGCTGGGGACCGGTGGTGCCCGGCTCGACCCGCGCCGAGTTGTACGCGTTGCGGAAGCTGTTCTCGGTGATCTGGATGCGTTCCGTCTCAACCCCGCCGAACACGCTCGCGCCGAAGTGCCCGTTACCCAGCGGAAGCGACCAGTCCTCCCAGCTCGTCTCCAGATCCTGAGAAGTCCAGTCGCTCTTGCCAAGCGACTGCGGCGTCTGACTCATCGGAGCGGGCTCGTCGTACCAGAGACGCAGCGCATCGCTCGACACTTCGGCCATCGCTACGGAGGGTACGGTCAACACCGCCCCTACCAGCGCGGCTCCCAAGATCAGGGCGGTATTGCGTACCCAAGACGGCGCGTTGGTTCGCCGGCGTAGGAGTTCGCTCGGGTAGCTCGTACGTGACGGCATCGCCAGCTCCTCTTTGAGTGGTCGGCCTGTAACAGGCGAAAGAATCGAAACCGATTGGTAGGATGATTCGCATCAGAATTGCATGAATGCTCGATTCACGCAAGAACCCAGGCAAAACTCATCGGATGTCTCATGCCACCTTCATCGGCGCCGACAGCAAGGCCGATGAGTACCAGAAAGGCTTCGAACCAGGGGGCGCACAGGGTCGAGCTGTGCAACCAGCACGTCGATGAGGACGAGGGGCTGCGCGTCGAGAACAACCGTCCATTCGAGATGCCGCTCGACCCCGAGGTCAACGCCAACGCCCTCACCTGGCATTAGACACCGACAAGGCCCGAACCCCAGCCCTTGAATCCAAGGGCCAAGGTTCGAGCCTTGTGCCTTGGGTGCCCCCGCAGGGACTCGAACCCTGACTTGAACGATTTTAAGTCGTCTGCCTCTGCCGATTGGGCTACGGGGGCGGTGCCGAGCAGGCTCCGCCGAGTCTAGCCCGGGCGGTCACGACTAGCTCGCCGCGACGGTCTCTACAGCGACCTTCGGCTCGACGGGTGCCGCCGCAGACCCAGCCTTGCGACGGACGGGTGCCTTGGCCGGAGCCTTCTGCACAGGTGCGGCCTCGACGGTCGGCTTCGGGCGCGAGGCGAACTCCTCGAAAGCGGCACGCGGCTGCTCGACGGCCGCGAGCGAGGCGATGTCCCGGCCGAGGAAGAAGTTGTTCACCCAGCCCCAGATGACCCGGAGCTTGCGCTCCCAGCTCGGCATCGCGAGACCGTGGTAGCCGCGGTGCGCGAACCAGGCCGGCAGCCCCGTGATCGCGAGCCTGCCCGACTGGAACACACCGTAGCCGATACCGAGGCCCGCGACGGCGCCCATGTTCTTGTGCACGTATTCCTTGGGGCCCTCACCGCGCAGGACCGCGACGATGTTCTTGGCGAGAAGCTTGCCCTGGCGGACGGCATGCTGCGCGTTCGGCACGCAGTAGCCACCGACTCCACCACCGGACAGGTCGGGGATGGCGGTTATGTCGCCGGCTCCCCAGGCGTCCGGCACGAACTCGTCTTCAGTGCCGACGCGCAGATCGGCACGCACCTGGAGCCGGCCCCGCTCCTCGACGGGCAGATCGGAGCCGCGCACGACACCCGGGTTCGCCATGACGCCGGCAGTCCACACGATGAGATCGGTCTCAAAGCTCTCACCCGTCGACAGCTCGATCCTGCCGCCGACCGCGGAGGTGAGCTGGGTGTCGAGGTGCACCTCGGCGCCACGCTGGGCGAGGTTCTTGAGCACCCAATGGCTGGTCGGCAGCGACACCTCGGGCATGATGCGCCCCATCGCCTCGATGAGGTGGAAGTGAGTGTCCTCGAAACTGAGCTCCGGGTAAGACTTGATCAGAGCGCTCGCGAAGGAGCGGAGCTCGGCGAAGATCTCGATGCCGGCGAAGCCGCCGCCGATCACGACAAAAGTCAGGAGGCGGTCGCGCTCCGGCCCGGCCTGCAATCCGGCCGCCTTGTCGAAATTGGTGAGCACGCGGTTGCGGATCGCGACCGCTTCCTCGATGGTCTTGAGGCCGATGGCCTCGTCGGCGACACCGGGGATGGGGAAGGTGCGCGACACAGCGCCGGCGGTGACGACGACGATGTCGTAGTCGAAGGTGTATGGCTCACCGACGGGAGGCGTGATCGTCGCCTGCTTGGAGGCGTGATCGATTCCGGTGACCTTCGCGGTGATGATGTTCGTCTTCTTGAGGTGCCGACGGTGCGCGACGACGGAGTGCCGCGGCTCGATCGATCCGGCCGCGACCTCTGGCAGGAACGGCTGATACGTCATATACGGCAGCGGATCGACGACGGTGACGTCGGCCTCGCCTGCGCGCAGCCATTTCTCGAGCTTCCACGCGGTATAGAAACCGGCGTAGCCGCCACCGACGATGAGGATTTTGGGCACGGTTAAAGATCTCCTACATGATCACAGATGTGCGAACAATGTACTACTTGCGCAGCACTCGCCTGAAATGCCGTGTGGCCCCTATGCCCAGCAGCGCGACAAGACTACCAAATCCCACGAGCACGGCGAGCGGGATCGTCACGTAGGTCAACGTCCAGCTATTGGGCAGGATCGATGCGAGCGTGTCCTTCCTGTCGGCTGGCGGGTCTGGTGCGGGAGTGATCGGCGGCTGGGTCGACGGCGGCAGTGCACCAGGGGCGGAGTCCGCGCGGCGATGCAGGTGGATCCAGTCCTTGAGCAACGTCAGGGGGTCGGATGTCGCCGCCGCGACATCCGCGGTCACCGCAGCCGCCGCGTCGATGAGTCCGTTTCCGTAGATCGGGCTGGGAACCTTGTGTCCGTTCGGGTTGGCCGTCGAAACGACCCGATTGATGACCTCTGCGGCGTTGAGCTCCGGATAGGCGGAACGCACGAGGGCGACGAGGCCCGAGACGATCGGGGCGGCAGCGCTCGTGCCGTCCCACTGGACGTATCGCCCGCCGGGCAGTGCGCCGACGAGTTGCTCGCTCGGCGCGGCGACCGAGATCGTGATGCCCTGCGATGAGGCGTTGAAGCTGGCCTGCTTGTTGCGGTCGACACCGCCAACCGTGAGCACGCCGGGGATCGTTGCCGGCGCACCGACCTCGCTCGTCCCGCTTCCCCGGTTTCCGGCGGCCGCGACGACGACGACGTCGTGCTCGAAGGCGTAGAGGAACGCATCGTCCCAGCTCTGCGGCCAGTCCAGGGAGTTGCGGGTGAGCGACATGTTGATCACCCTGGCACCGTTGTCGACGGCCCAGCGCACGGCGCTGGCGATCTGATCATCGTTGCTGACCAGTGAGCCGGTGTTCGAGCCGAACGCGACCGACACGGAGAGCAGTGACGCCTCGGGAGCGACGCCGATCAGGCCGTTCCCTGGTCCGGTGCCCCGACCGGCGAGCAGGGAGCCGACGAGAGTGCCGTGCGTCTGGCCGCCGACCGGAGTCTGCCCGTCTGCGGAGCCGATTCCGGAGACATCCGTGCCGCCGACGACCGCACCGGCAAGATCGGCGACGCTCCCGTCGACTCCCGTGTCGATGACGGCGACCTTCACTCCGGCGCCGCGTGTCGTGCCCCACGCGCTCGTGAACCCGTAATCGTTGAGCCAGTACTCGAGATCCCGCACCTGGTCGGCATGCGCCGGTGGGGCATCGATGACGACGGATCCGAACGCGACTGCCGCGGCGACGCCCACCGCGACACCCGCAGAGACCCGACGCCAGACGCGGATCATACGTCGCCCACCGGGCGCGCGGCGTCGTCGACACCGGGATAATCGAGGCATTCGCAGACGGCGGGCGACCAGACCGAGCGTTGCAGCGTGAGATCGCCGATCGGGTTGACGCCGGGGCCTGCGGCGAGGGCGTGCGCGGCGAGCGCGTGCAGGCACTTGACCCGATCGGGCATGCCACCGGCGGAGAAGTCCTCGATCTCGGGGACGACGGCGACGCTCGACCGATCCGCGAGGTAGGCGTCATGGGCGCGGGCGTAGCTCGCCCGCAGCTCCTCGTCGTCGACCAAGAGCTGGTTGTACTCTGCCATGACCTGGGTGGCCTCGAGATAGGACATCGCGGCCGTCGCGGCCGGATGCGACAGGTAGTACAGGGTCGGGAACGGAGTGCCGTCGCTGAGACGCGGTGCGGTGGCGACGACTGTCGGCGCTCCGCATATGCAGTGGGCGGCGATGCCGATCACGTCGCGCGCCGGCCGCCCGAGCTGTGCGGAGACGATCGCGATGTCGCGTGCGCTGACGGCGCCGAACGGCGGAGTGGTCATTGCTGTGCACCTTCTGCGAGGCCCGCCGTCATCGCGGAGACGAACATCGACTGTAGCCAATCCACCTGAGTGTTCTGGATGTCCTTGCTCACGGGTGCGGTATCGCTCTCGACGGGAGCGGCCAGGTCGTTGATGACGAGAAAGCTGATCTCACCGGGCATGGCGTAGTAGAGCCTCTCACGCGCCTGGGTGACGACATAGGTCTTGTCGTTCCAACGCTCGCGTTCGACGGTGAGCGTGTCGACCTCGTTCTGCTGCTTCCGCACGGAATCCTGAAGCATGGCGATCTGCTGACGCTGCTCGACGTAGACACGCAGGCTCGGGGCGAGCACGACGACGGCGAGCACGAGGATGCCCATCATGATGAGCGAGAACCCCGAGAATCGGATGCCGCGCAGCCAGCCGCTCGTCGCGCTCTCCCCGGGGCCCATGGCCACCGGAACACGCTTCGCGCGCACCTTCGCAGAGGTGTGAGACATATGCCCGTCCCTCCATTCCGGATGCTGGCTGCGCGGCGTCCCGGCGCTAGGCCGAGAAACGCGGGAACGCACCGCGACCAGCGTAGACCGCCGCGTCGCCCAGCTCTTCTTCGATCCTCAGCAATTGATTGTACTTAGCGACGCGCTCGCTGCGAGCAGGCGCTCCGGTCTTGATCTGACCGCAGTCCGTCGCGACGGCGAGGTCGGCGATCGTGGTGTCCTCGGTCTCGCCGGAGCGGTGCGAGAGGATCGCGCTGTAGCCGCTGCGCTGGGCGAGCGCCACGGCGTCGAGGGTCTCCGTGAGGGTGCCGATCTGGTTGACCTTGACGAGCAGGGAGTTCGCGGCGCCGCGCGAGATGCCGTCGGCCAGGCGCGCGGGGTTCGTCACGAACAGGTCGTCGCCGACGATCTGGACCTTGCCGCCGAGCTCCGGGGTGAGGTGAGCGTAGCCTGCCCAGTCATCCTCGGCGAGGGGGTCCTCGATCGTGACAAGCGGGTAGCTCGCCACGAGGTCGGCGTAGTACGCGGTGAACTGCTCGGCGTTCAGCTTCTGCCCCTCGAAGTGGTAGACGCCGTCCTCGTAGAACTCGGTGGATGCGACATCCAGGCCAAGTGCGATGTCGGTGCCGACCGTGAAACCGGCCTTGCCGATCGCCTCGACGATGAAGTCGAGCGCGGCCTTGCTGTTGGCGATGTCGGGGGCGAAGCCGCCCTCGTCCCCGAGACCTGTCGCGAGGCCGTTGGCCTTGAGCAAGCCTTTGAGCGCGTGATAGGTCTCGACTCCCCAACGAAGGGCCTCTCCAAACGACTCGGCGCCGATCGGCAGGATCATGAACTCTTGCGTGTCGATGCCGTTGTCGGCGTGCGCACCGCCGTTGATGATGTTCATGAGTGGAACGGGCAGCGTGTGGGCGTTCGGTCCGCCGACATAGCGGAACAGCGGCAGGTCGAGCGAGTCGGCCGAGGCCTTCGCCACGGCGAGGCTCACGCCGAGGATGGCGTTGGCGCCGAGGCGGCTCTTGTTCTCGGTTCCGTCGAGGGCGATGAGTGTGGCGTCGAGCACGCGCTGTTCGGTGGACTCGAGGCCCTCGATCTCGTCGGCGATCTCACCGATGACGGCGTCGACGGCCTTGAGCACGCCCTTGCCGCCGTAACGCTTCGGGTCGCCGTCACGCAGCTCGTACGCCTCGAACGCCCCGGTGGAGGCACCGGATGGGACGCCGGCACGGGCGACCGTGCCATCTTCGAGGAGCACCTCGACCTCGACGGTCGGGTTGCCCCGGGAGTCCAGAATTTCGCGAGCGCCTACAGCCTCGATGAGAGCCACAACTATCTCCTAATAGGAAGGTGAAAGGGGAGTGGAAAACAGCGTCGTGATCCGCAGCCAGTCTAGTGATCGGGACTGTCGATCGCGGCGCCACGGCGGTCAGCCGAGCGGCTTGATGTCGAGGGAGGCGGCATCGACGATGTCGGCGTTCACGAAGGCGAATCCGTCGAAGCCGTCCGCCTCTGCCCGCTCGAGCAGGGCTTTGAGGTTCTTGGAGCGCTTCTCGAGCCGCACGCGCCGCCCTTCGCGCACAAGGTGCGATTTGAGAGCGACGAGGGCTGCCGCATCGGCGTCTTTGTCGTGCACGAGCACGACGGCGCCGCTCCTCCGCACCGCATCAGCCGGAAGCAGGTCGACGATGCGCTCGAAGCCGATCGAGAAACCGCAGGCGGGAACGTCCGTGCCGAGGAATCGACCGATCATCCCGTCGTAGCGTCCGCCTCCACCGAGCGAGTAGCCGAGGTCGGCGTGCGCGATCTCGAAGATCGTGCCCGTGTAGTAGCCCATTCCTCGCACGAGCGTGGGGTCGAAGACGAGTTCCACCTGCGGGACAGCGGCACGCAGTGCGAGCAGTTCAGCATAGGCGTCGCGATCGAGCCAGGGCAGCGGGTCGGCCGAACCCCATCCACCATCCGCGACAGCACCAAGCGTCTCGGCGAAGCCTTCGGTCTGCAGGCCCAGTCCGCCGAGCTCTGCGACGACGCCGCCGGCGCCGATCTTGTCGAGCTTGTCGATCGTGATGAGCGCCCGTTCGTGCAGTTCGGCTGGAATCCCCCAGAACTCGAGCAGCCCGGTGAGGATTCTGCGGTCGTTGATGCGGATGCGACAACCCGCGAGTCCGAGCGCGTCGAGCGTCGCAGCCGTCGCGGTGATGAGCTCGATCTCGGCGAGCTGCCCCGCCTCTCCGATCACGTCGATGTCGCACTGCACGAACTGTCGGTAGCGACCCTTCTGGGGGCGCTCGGCGCGCCAGACAGGAGCGATCTGGATGGAACGGAAGACGGGCGGCAGGGTGGCACGGTGCGTCGCATAGAAACGGGCGAGCGGAACCGTGAGGTCGAAGCGGAGGCCTAGATCGGCGAGGGCGAGCACGTCGCCGGCCGCTGCGGCAGCAGCGAGGTCGTCCGCACCGAGACCACGACGCAGCACGGCGAAGGCGAGCTTCTCGTTGTCGCCGCCCATCCCGGAGTGCAGATGTGCCGAGTCCTCCATGACAGGAGTCTCGATCTCGTCGAAGCCGTGGGCGGCATAGCTGCGGCGGATCACACCGAGAGCGTGTTCCCGTGTGGCTTTCTCGGCTGGGAGGAAATCACGCATACCTCTCGGTGGGTTCACAGTCTGGGCCATGCCCCCATTCTTCCAGTTCGCCGCCCCAGGAAATGCTCAGGCCGCGGTCCGCCCCTCGCGCTGCCGACCGGTGTGCGTTCGGAACAGCCGAAGACGGCACCTGCCACACCTGAACCCTAGAGCGCACCACCAGCCGCGGCGGGCGCATCCGCATCGACACCGCCGTCTCCGATGGTCTCCCGGGCGACGAAGTTCTCGATGTCGAAGTAGTTCTCGGCGCGCTGCGCGATCGTGAGGAGCGTCGACATCGAGGCGACCTCCTCAACCTGCTCCTTGAGAAACCAGAGCATCGCCTGCTCACCGAGTGCGTCGCCCTCATGGCGGGCGGCACGGAAGAGCGCCTCGATCTGCGTGGTGACCTGCTTCTCCTGTGCGAGCGCGAGCTCGATGGGCTCGACGACTCCCGAGAAGTCGTTCCTGACCGCCGGAATGCCGGGAATGGCGACGGGAAGTCCCCGGTCGAGGCTGTACTGCACGAGCATCATCGCGTGGTTGCGCTCCTCGAGCGACTGGCGGTAGAAGTGCGCGGCCAGCTGAGGAAGCGACTCGTTGTCGAACCAGACCGCGATGGCGATGTACTGCTGCGACGCGGCGAACTCATTGCCGATCTGGGTGGACAGGAGATCTGTGAAGGAAGTCTCGCTCATGCGTTCGACGCTACACTCCGCCTCCGACGCTCGCCAGACAGGAAAGGCTAGCCTGAAGGGATTCGGCCACTCTCCCGGGTAGCCGGACTCACGCTCGCCTCGCTCGCACACCGCGAACGCGGCTATTCGGGCGGCGCGGTGAAGCCGACGATCCCGGCATCCGCCGCCGCATCCTCGGCCGCCCTGATCTCGGTCTGCAGCTCACGCAGGCTCGCGCGGAGCGCACGTTCCGCGTCGAACCCCTGTGCTTTGGCCGAGGAGACGGTGGACAGCAGCAACGCTCCGAGCTCAGCCTCGCTCGCGACGGGGACGGCCACCTGAGCATCGGTTTCGAGCACACCGATCTTCTGCGCGCGGCCGATGACCTTGTCCGCGAGGGCGAGCGATGGCATTCCGAACGGGATCCCGTCGAGCACGCTCGAGCGGTGCGGCTTCTCCTCGGCTTTGAGCTCGTCCCAGAACGCGACGACATCGTCGGCCGTCGCCGCGGCGCGGTCGCCGAAGACATGCGGATGCCGGCCGATCATCTTGGCCGACATGTGGGCGGCGACATCGTGGATGTCGAAATCCTCACCGGTGGTGTGCGCCGCGATGTCGGCGTGGAAGAGCACCTGGTAGAGCACGTCGCCGAGTTCCTCGATCATCTCGTCGCGGTCGCCGGCCTCGATCGCCTCGATGAGTTCGTGCGTCTCCTCGATGAGGTATTGCACGAGAGAAGCGTGGGTCTGCTCGGCGTCCCATGGACAGCCCCCTGGCGCGCGCAGGGTGCCGACGAGCTGGACGAGCTCGTCGAGCTCAGAGAGTCCGACATCGTCGTGCGAGCCGGCGGAGAAGCTCAGATCGGTCATGCAGACATGCTATGCCGCACCCGTTCCGGCGACGATCCACTCGCTAGACTGATCGAGGTGCGCCGGGAAGCCTGGTCGGCGGGCAGGTCTCCTGTTCTCAACCATCGATGACTCCAGCACAGAAGGAGACACTCCTCATGGGGATCTTGCGCTCCGAGCGCCACGCTGCTCTCCTGCTCCTCCTCGCCGCCGTCTTGGGCCTCGTCCTCGCGAACACCGCGATCGGGCCTGAGCTGAACTCCTTCACGGCGCTGTCTCTCGACATCCCCTGGCTCGACTTCCACCTCTCGATCGACCGCCTCGTCAGCGACGGCCTGCTCGCGATCTTCTTCTTCATCGTCGCGGTCGAGCTCAAACGCGAACTCGTGATCGGAGAGCTCAACGGCATCGGCAAGGCGGCCCTCCCTGCGATCGCGGCTCTCGGGGGCGTCGTCGTGCCCGCCGGCATCTACCTGCTCCTCACAGCCCGCAGCGGTCTCGAAAGCGGATGGCCCGTGCCGACGGCCACCGACATCGCGTTCGCCCTGGGCGTTCTCGCCGTCTTCGGCAGAGGCATCCCCACCCGGGTGCGCGTCTTCCTCATGGCCCTCGCCGTGCTCGACGACCTCGTCGCCATTCTCATCATCGCGTTCTTCTTCACCGTGGATGTGCAGTTCGCCTCCATCGGACTCGCCGCCGTCGCCGCGACGATCTTCGCAGCCCTCAGCCGTCTGGTGAAACCGCGCTCGACGTGGGTCCTGTCCCGACGACCGCAATGGCCGATCATCGTGGCGATGGTCGTTCTCGGACTGCTCACGTGGTTCTTCACCTACCAATCGGGGGTGCATGCGACGGTCGCCGGTGTCGTGCTGGGCCTCGTCGTCGCCCGCAGGCCGGGCGGGCGGGCGGTGCACGTGCTCGAACCGTATTCGAACGGCATCGTGCTCCCCCTCTTCGCCTTCTCAGCCGCGATGGTGACCATCCCGGCGGTCAGCCCGACCGAGCTGAGCCCGGCCTTCTGGGCGATCCTGGTCGCACTTCCCGTCGGCAAGCTCATCGGCATCACCCTCGCAGGCTGGCTCGGCGGCCTCGCCGTGCGCAGACGCATGGGGACGGGGACGGCTCTCACCCTCTCCGATCTGGCCGTGGTGGCCGCTCTCGGCGGGATCGGCTTCACGGTGTCGCTGCTGATGAACGAGCTCGCCTTCGCTTCCGACCAGGGGATCGCCGACGAGGGGACTCTCGCCGTGCTCCTGGGCTCGGCCGTCGCGATCGTGGTCTCCGGCTTCCTCGTAGGCTGGCGCGCGGCCGGATACCGCAGGCTGGCGAAGGCCAGGGCAGCACTGGATGCCGTATGAGCGAACGGGTGTCCGAGCATCTGCGTGCCGAGCTGCGCGAGCGGCGTCTCGACGGCGTCCGCAAGGTTCTGCACACGATCGTTTGGGTGCTGGGGATCTCCTACGACCTCGACACTCCCCGGTTCAAGCGCGGGGTGCCGGCGTCTCCTCGACGACGATCGGTGGCGGGAGGAGTGCTGCAAGCAGCTGCGTCGTCCACTCGATGAGATCGGCGTCCGCGAGTGGCTCACCGTCCACGAGCGGGAGCGGCACAGAGATCGCACCTGTCTGCGTGAAGTAGCGTGATCCCGGATACATACGCTGCAGACGCACCTGGATCGAGTCGGGCAATGCAGCCGACGCGATGCGCAGATTCGAGCCCATCGCGACGACCTCGCTCAATCCGGCGCGTTGCGCACGACGACGCAGCCGGGACACGGCGATGAGGGTCCGCACCGCCGCTGGAGGTTCGCCGTAGCGGTCAGAGAGCTCCTCGAGCACAAGACCGATCTGCTCGTCCTTCGCGGCGGGAGAACTCGCGGTCGAGAGCTTCTGGTACGCCTCCAGGCGCAGCCGCTCACTATCGACGTAGTCCTCCGGGATATGGGCGTCGACGGGCAACTCGAGCCGCAACTCCCTCTGTCCTTCGGCGACGTCACCGCGGAAGGCACTCACGGCCTCGCCGATCATACGCAGATAGAGGTCGAAGCCAACCCCCGCTATGTGTCCGGCCTGCTCCCCGCCGAGCAGGTTTCCGGCACCGCGGATCTCGAGGTCTTTGAGCGCGACCTGCATGCCGCTGCCGAGCTCGTTGTTCGCCGCGATCGTCGAAAGCCGGTCGTGGGCCGTCTCGCCGAGCGGCTTGTTCTCGTCGTAGAGGAAGTACGCGTAGGCCCGCTCCCGGCCTCGGCCGACTCTGCCCCGAAGCTGGTGCAGCTGGCTGAGGCCGTACTTATCGGCGCGATCGATGATGATGGTGTTGGCGTTGGCGATGTCGAGGCCGGTCTCGATGATGGTCGTCGATACGAGAACGTCGAACTTGCGCTCCCAGAAATCGACGACGACCTGTTCGAGCACGTGCTCTGAGAGCTTGCCGTGTGCAACGGCGATACGTGCTTCCGGAACGAGCTCTGTCAGCTGAGCGGCGACACGGTTGATGCTCGAAACCCGGTTGTGCACGAAGAACACCTGACCCTCACGCAACAGCTCGCGCCGGATGGCCGCGGCGGCCTGCTTCTCGGAGTACGGCCCGACGAAGGTGAGGATCGGATGCCGGTCCTCCGGCGGCGTCGCGAGGGTCGACATCTCACGGATGCCCGTCACGGCCATCTCGAGCGTGCGCGGGATCGGGGTCGCGCTCATGGCGAGCAGGTCGACATTGGTCTTGAGCTTCTTAAGGGAGTCCTTGTGCTCGACGCCGAAGCGCTGCTCTTCGTCGATGATCACGAGGCCGAGGTCTTTGAACGTCACCGATTCGCTGAGGATGCGATGCGTGCCGATCACGACATCGACCGTTCCGTCGGCAAGTCCAGAGACCGTCTCCCGTGCCTCCCGATCGCTCTGGAAGCGGCTGAGCGCCCTCAGGTGCACAGGAAAGCCCGCGAACCGCTCCTGGAACGTCTCGAGGTGCTGCTTGACCAGTAGCGTCGTCGGCACGAGCATGGCGACCTGCTTGCCGTCCTGAACCGCTTTGAACGCAGCGCGCACGGCCACCTCGGTCTTGCCGAAGCCCACGTCGCCCGAGAGCAGGCGGTCCATCGGGATGGGCCGCTCCATGTCGGCCTTGACCTCGTCGATCGTCTGCAGCTGATCGGGGGTCTCCGCGTAGGGGAAGGCTTCTTCGAGCTCTCGCTGCCACGGGGTGTCCGGTCCGAAGGCGTAACCCCTGCTCGCCATGCGCGCCGAATAGAGCTTGACGAGTTCGACGGCGATGTCGCGCACCGCCTTGCGCGCCCGGCCCTTCGCCGCGGCCCAGTCCCCGCCACCCATCTTGCTGAGTGCGGGAGCCTCACCGCCGACGTAGCGGGTGAGCAGGTCCAGCTGGTCGGTCGGCACGTAGAGCCGGTCCCCGGCCTGCCCGCGCTTGGACGGCGCGAACTCGAGCACGAGGTACTCGCGCACGATCGTCGGAGCCTCGGCGATGCCCGCCGTGCGCGACGGTCCCTTCGGCCGGCTGCCGGCTGCGACAGAGCGTTGTGTCATCTCGACGAACCGGCCGATGCCGTGTGTCTGGTGCACGACGTAGTCACCGGTCTTGAGCTGCAGAGGGTCGACGACGTTCTTGCGACGGCTCGCGAGCTTCTTCACCTGGCGAGAGTCATAGCCGGCGGCACGCCCGTAGAACTCGGACTCGCTGATGAGGGCGAGCTTCGCGCCGGGCAGCTCGAAGCCATGGTTCGCTTCCGCCTGAACCAGGTAGGCGATGCCCGGCTCGGGGTCGCTCGGGAAGTCCGAGACGACGCGCCCGGCGAGCTCCCGCTCCGCGAGCACATCCGCGGCGCGTTCCACGAGGCCGTGCCCCGCCGAGACCACGGCGAGGGTCCAGCCGTCGGCGAGGCGGGAGGCAACGTGCTCGACCGCGCCGGTGATGTTGCCCTGGAAGCTGGGGACGGCATCCGAGGCGATGCGCACGTATTCGTCGACGGCTCCGCCGGCCGATCCCGCGTCGGTCGCTCCTGTCGAGACCATACCGGCGTCGAAGGCGCTGAGTGTCCACCATGGATGCTCCTGAACCGGCTCGCCCGGTGCACTGAAACGGACGGCGTCGCGCACGTCGCCGAGAGTGAGGAAGTCTCCGGAGGCGAGGTCGATCGGCACCTCGGCCCCCATCGTCGCGGCGCTCCACGCGGCCGAGAGGAACTCGCGATTCGTCTCGGCGAGGCTCAGGGCGCGTCCGGCGACGCGCTCCGGGGAGAGCACGGCCACCGCCATGCCTGCCGGAAGATAGTGGGTCATCGGCACGAGGCGGTCGACGAGCGCAGGAGTCAGGCTCTCCATGCCCTCCACCGGGATGCCATCGCCGATCTTCGCGAGCATCTGGGCGAGGCTCGGGAACTCATGCTGCATCTCGCGCGCCCGCTGCCGCACCGGCTCGCTCAGCAGAAGCTCCCGACTGGGCGGGAGTGAGACGGATTCGAACGGCTCGGGCAGCGAACGCTGATCGGCGACCGAGAACGCCCGCAGCTGGTCGACCTCGTCGCCGAAGAAGTCGATGCGATAAGGGTGCTCGGCGATGGGCGGAAAGACATCGAGGATGCCTCCACGCACCGCGAACTCCCCACGCCGGGTCACCATGTCGACCCGGGTGTAGGCGAGGTCGACGAGTTGCAGTGCGAGCGCCGAGAGCTCGTGACCCCTGCCACCCAGCGTGAGCACGATCGGCTCGAAATCGGTGAGGTTGTCGGCGACCGGTTGCAGCGCGGCACGCACCGAGGCGACGACGACAAGCGGATGCCGCTCCGAGCCGTCGTGCTCCTGCCACTCCTGCATTCGACGTAAGGCATGCAGCCGCTTGCCCACGATCTCGGCGCTCGGGCTCAGCCGTTCATGCGGGAGGGTCTCCCAGGCGGGGAAATCCACGATCTCGGCATCGGGGGCGAAGCCGGCCAGGTTCGCTCGCAGGATCTCCGATTCCCGACCGGTCGCTGTGATCGCGAAAAGGGCGGGAGCCCGGCCGCCGGCGCGGCGCCTCTCGATCAGACCAGCGAGCAGCGGCGCATCGAGCCCCTCTGCGAGGGAGAAATCGGCGTCGCGATTCGCGTACCCCAGGGCGGTTTCGAAAGTGGGGGCGCGCGAAAGCGCCGCGATTAAGCCCTGAAGGATCACCGCACAAGTCTACGCATCACCGCCGACAGCGACCTTTCGACTCCCGCTTCGTCGAGAGCTCTAGGATGACGACGCCCCTTCGGATTCAGGCCGGGGAATGAAACTTCTGCTGGGCGGCGGTGAGGCCCTCGCGCGTGACGAGCTCGACCGCGTCCGCGGCGTCTCCGAGCAGAACCGGCAGCGCCGACCGTTCTGCCGCGGCAAAGTCGTGCAGCACGAAATCGGCGGCCGGTTGACGACCCTGCGGCCGGCCGATGCCCACTCGCACACGGATGAAGTCGGGAGTCCCAATGGCCGAGACGATATCGCGGATGCCATTGTGCCCGCCGTGCCCGCCGCCGAGCTTGAGGCGCACGGTGTCGAAAGGGATGTCGAGCTCGTCGTGCACGACGATGAGCCGGGAGGCATCCGCGGAATAGAACTTGACGAGGGCCGCGACAGGTCCACCGGAGAGGTTCATAAAGGTGTTCGGCTTGGCCAGCACGAGACGCGGGCCGCCCGGGAAGAGCCGCCCCTCGGCGACCAGCGAATTGGTCTTGTGTGTCTTGAAGGTCGCCGACATCCGATCGGCGAGTTCGGCCAGCGCCATCTGGCCGACGTTGTGCCGATGGCCGACGTAGCCGGGCCCGGGGTTTCCGAGCCCGGCTACGAGCCAGATGTTCTCGTCCAGGGGAGGCCTCTCCGCGCGACGAACGAATCCGAGAACGACTACTCGGCCGCCTCGGCGGGAGTCTCTTCCGCGGCTTCCGCAGCGCCGCCCTCGGCTTCCGCCTCATCGGCCTTGCCTGCTGCGGGCACGTGCACGTTGATCACGAGCACATCGCCGTCGGTCAGCAGGGTCGAGCCTCCTGGCAGCTGCACGTCCTTGGCGAGGATCTGCGAGCCTTCCTCGAGGCCCTCGACGTCGACGACGACGTTCTCGGGGATGTGCGTTGCCTCGACCTCGAGCAGCAGGGTCTTGGCGTCGAGGTCGGCGATCGTGCCAGAAAAGGACTCACCGGTGACGTGCACGGGAACCTCGACGTGCACCTTCTCGCCCTTGCGCACGACGATGAGGTCGATGTGCTCGATGATCTGACGCACGGGGTCCTTCTGCACGTCTTTCACGAGCACGAGCTGGCTCTTGCCCGAGATGTCGAGCTCGAGCAGGGCGTTGGCCTTGCGCAGGATGAGACCGACCTGGTGGGCTGGGAGAGTGACGTGCTGCGGGTCGGTTCCGTGGCCGTAGATGACGGCCGGGATCTTGCCGACGGCGCGGATCTTGCGGGCAGCGCCCTTGCCGAACGACTCACGCGGTTCTGCGACGACCTTGTTGTCTTCGTCCATGATGATTCTCCTTGCGGGCTCCTGGCCCAGATCGTTGTCTGCCAGATCGGATATCTGGATTGTCGACTCGAACGCATGTCAGCGTGAGGAAAAGCCGTGAAGCCGCATCCACCGCGTCGATAACGGATGCCCGCGCGCTCTTCCGAGCACCGAAGGCATCCCTCGCCGAAGTTCAGTCGCTCAGTATACCCGATCGATCGCGGCCCAGTCGCCCGCGAGGCGCGCAGTCGGCCGGCGCCCGCACTGGCTATTCTCGGAGAATGATCTCCCGCCTGCACAGCCTCGTCGTCGAGACGCTCGGCAAGAGCATCGTCGGCGGCGAGCTCGAGCCAGGGGCGACGATGCACTCGGAGCACGTCGAGAGGGAGCTCGGCGTCTCCCGCTCCGTCGTTCGTGAAGCAGTGCGCGTGCTGCAATCGCTCGGGCTCGTGGAGACGGTCAAGCGCATCGGCATCCGCGTTCTGCCCCGCAGCGAGTGGAATCTGTTCGACCCGTCGATCATCCGCTGGCGGCTCGCCGACGCCGAGAAGGGGGCGCAGCTGCGCTCACTCACGGAACTCCGTTCCGCCGTCGAGCCCGCAGCGGCGGAGCTCGCCGCGCAGCACTCCCCCGATGAGCTCGCCGCAGAGCTCATGGCTGTCGCTGCCCAGATGCGCGCGAGCGGCCGGGCCGGCGACCTCCAGCGATTCCTCGATCTCGACATCCGCTTCCACTCGCTCGTTCTCACGGCCTCCGGCAACGAGATGTTCTCGAAGCTGCACGACGTCATCGGCGAAGTGCTCCGCGGTCGAACCTACTACGGGCTCATGCCTCTCCACCCCCACGAGGAGGCGCTGCAACTGCA
Source organism: Luethyella okanaganae (assembly GCF_042660285.1). Taxonomy (NCBI): domain Bacteria; kingdom Bacillati; phylum Actinomycetota; class Actinomycetes; order Micrococcales; family Microbacteriaceae; genus Luethyella; species Luethyella okanaganae. The sequence continues at coordinate 504,457 of NZ_JBHSTP010000001.1, read as the reverse complement.
CGTCGACGTCGCGAACGCCATCCAGGCGCGCCGACCGGAGGATGCCCGCGCGGCGATGGACAAGATCATGCGCCGCACCGCCGTCGAGGTCGAGCAGGTCTGGGTCGACGAGCCGCGCCTGTACGTCGGCTAGCGGGACCGGCCGTCGAGGTCGAAAGACGAGCAACCGAGGCCCTGCCCCTTAGAACACGCCGGCGAGAAAGTAGATGCCGAGGGCGAGCACAAAGCCCATCGTTCCGACGAGCGCCTGCCCGACGGTCCAGGTCTTCAAGGTCGTCTTCGTGTCCATTCCGAAGAACCGGCTGACGAGCCAGAACCCGGAGTCGTTGACATGCCCGGCGAACACCGAGCCTGCTGCGAGGCTCAGGACGATCGCGGCGAGTTCGACCGGGTTGAAGGCTGGGTTGTCTATGACGACCGGCTGCACGAGCGCTGCGGCGGTGGTGAGCGCGACCGTCGCGGACCCCTGGGCGAGGCGGACGACTGCGGCGATGACGAAGCCTGCGACGATGACGGGCAGCCCGATCGCGTCGAGGGAGTCGGCGATGGCCGTGCCGATCCCGCTCGCGCGCAGCACGCCGCCGAACATGCCTCCGGCGCCGGTGATGAGGATGATCGTGCAGACGGGACCGAGCGCGCTGTCGACGACGGTCTCGACGAGCGTCGCCTTCTTCTTCTGGCGCCAGCCGAGCAGCCACATGGCGAAGAGGACGGTAATGAGGAGTGCTATCGGGGTCTCGCCGAGAAGGCGCAGCGCCTGCACCCATGTGTCGTCGAGCGAGACGAACCCGACGGTCGCCGCCATGTTGAGACCGGTGTTGAGGAAGACGAGCGCGAGCGGCAGCAGGAGCAGGAAGACGATCGTGCCGAGCTTCGGCGTCGAGCGGAACTCGTCCTCCTTCGAACCGACGACGGCGTCGAGGATCGTCGGGACCGGGATGTCGATACGGCGGCCGAGGACATGGCCGAACAGATAGCCGACGACGTACCAGGTGGGGATCGCGACCACGAGGCCGAGCAAGAGCACGAGTCCGATATCGGCTCCGAGCAATCCCGTCGCCGCTACGGGTCCGGGATGCGGCGGCACGAAGATGTGCATCACGGAGAACGCCGTCGCAGCCGGGAACGCGTAGAACAGCAGTGAGCCGCCGAGCCGTCTCGCGATGGTGAAGATGATCGGCAGCATGACGACGAGACCCGCGTCGAAGAAGATCGGGAAACCGAACATGAGCGAAGCGACGGACAGCGCGAGTGGGGCGCGCTTCTCGCCGAACATCCGGATGAGCGCGTTCGTCAGCACCTCGGCTCCGCCGCTGACCTCGAGCATGCGGCCGAGCATCGCGCCGAGGCCGACGAGGAGCGCAACGCTCGCGAGCGTCCCGCCGAAGCCGGCAAGCAGCGTCGGCACGAGCCCACCGGCGGGGATGCCCGTCGCGATCGCCGTGAGCACGCTCACGATGATGAGAGCGAGGAACGCATGGATGCGGAACTTCATGATGAGCAGCAGCAATGCCGCGATGGCGGCCACGGCGATGCCGAGGAGGCCGGGGATGCTGAGCGTCCAGTTCAGCTCGAGATCGGTCATCGTTGTCCTGTCGTGCGGGGGCGGTGGCCCGGTTCTAGAGGGTATCGCCGAAGAGCGCGGCGACGTCGGCGACGATCTCCTCCGGGGTCTTGGCAAGGTCGATGCGCACGCCGGGCTCGTCGGCGTCGAGCGGTTCGAGCGTCATGAACTGCGAGTCGAGCAGCGTCGGCGGCATGTACTCGTGCCGCCGCATACTCAGCCGCTCGGCGATGAGGCCGCGCGCGCCGTCGAGGTGCACGAATCGTGTCTCCGGTGCGGCGGCGCGGATGAGTGCGCGGTAGCTGCGCTTCAGCGCAGAGCACGCTACCACGACGGAGCCGCCGTGCACGACGGCATTGCCGATCACGGCCCCGATCGCACGCAGCCACGGTTCACGATCGGCGTCGCTCAGCGCATAGCCCGCGGCCATCTTCGTCTTGCTCTCCGGCGAGTGCAGCTCGTCGCCATCGATGAATGCGACGCCGAGGCGCACGGCGAGCGCACGGCCGACCGTGGTCTTGCCCGATCCCTGCACCCCCATGACAACGAGCGGCGGAATGACGGCGGGCGGCATTGACACCATACGAAAACTCCTCAGACGCATCATTACATCTGATTCCAAATGTATTTTGCGTCTATAAATCAGATTTATTTCAGTTACAATAATGACGGATATCGAATGTGTCAAGGCAGCGCCCGCGGCATGTCGCCCCGGAACGTCACGGAGGGGCCTGGGAGGCTACCCTTGGTCTCACACCCAAACGAAGTGACCCGGTCGCGCCTGCGCCCGCGGCAAGGAGGCAAAATGGCGGACAGCCGCGAAGCACGTGCAAACATCGGTGTCGTCGGACTGGCGGTGATGGGCTCGAACCTCGCCCGCAACCTCGCCAGTCGTGCCGGAAACACGGTCGCCGTGTTCAACCGCTCCCCCGAACGCACACGCACGCTCGTGGCAGAGCACCCAGAAGCCGGGTTCGTGGCCGCCGAGACGATCGACGAGTTCGTTGCTTCGCTCGCCAAGCCGCGCACGGCCATCATCATGGTCCAGGCCGGTGCCGGAACGGACGCCGTCATCGACCAGCTCACGGAGCGTTTCGAGTCCGGCGACATCATCGTCGATGGCGGCAACGCCCTGTTCACCGACACGATCCGTCGCGAGAAGGCGGTACGGGAGACGGGCATCAACTTCGTCGGAGCCGGTATCTCCGGCGGCGAAGAGGGAGCATTGCTCGGACCATCGATCATGCCGGGCGGTTCCGCCGAAGCCTACGAGACGCTCGGGCCGATCCTCGCCTCGATAGCAGCCGTCGCAGAGGGCGAACCGTGCGTGACCCATGTGGGTACCGACGGCGCCGGCCACTTCGTCAAGATGATCCACAACGGCATCGAATACGCCGACATGCAGCTCATCGCAGAGGCCTACGACCTCCTCCACCGAGTCGGCGGGCTCACCCCGACCGAGATCGCCGAGGTCTTCACCGAGTGGAACCGGGGCGAGCTCGAGTCCTATCTGATCGAGATCACCGCCGAAGTGCTCAGGCAGGTCGACGCGAAGACGGGCAGGCCCTTCGTCGACATCGTCCTCGACCAGGCCGGATCCAAGGGCACCGGGGTGTGGACCGTGCAGAATGCGCTCGCACTCGGCGTTCCCGTGTCCGGCATCGCCGAAGCCGTGTTCGCCCGCTCGCTGTCCTCGCACCCCGAGCAGCGTGCCGCGGCCCGTGAACTGCCCGGTCCGAACACGACGGTCACCATCGACGACGTTCCTGCCTTCGTCGAGGCCGTCCGGCAGGCGCTCTACGCCTCGAAGATCGTCGCGTACTCGCAGGGTTTCGACGCCATCGTCGCCGGCGCGAAGGAGTACGGCTGGAACATCGACAAGGGGGAGATCGCGAAGATCTGGCGCGGCGGCTGCATCATCCGCGCCCAGTTCCTCAATCGCATCACCGACGCCTACCGCGCCGACGACTCCCTCATGACGCTGCTCGCCGCGCCCTATTTCCGCGACGCCGTGATCCGCACCCAGGCCGCCTGGCGCCGTGTCGTCGTGGTGGCGGCCGAAGCCGGCGTGCCCGCACCCGCGTTCTCGTCGTCGCTCTCCTATTACGACGGCCTCCGCGCCGAACGGCTCCCCGCCGCCCTCGTACAGGGCCAGCGCGACTTCTTCGGCGCCCACACCTACAAGCGCGTGGATGCCGAGGGCACCTTCCACACGCTGTGGTCCGGCGACCGCAGTGAGATCGGGTCAGCCGGTTCGAGCCACTAGCTCCGCGACAGGGCGAGGCGGATGCCGCGCGCGGCGAGCCCGAGCGCGAGCACACCGCCCGCCCCCAGCACGGCCTGCCACGGCAGGGTGACTGCCAGTGCCGAGCATCCGGCCATCCCCAGGATCTGCACGGCAGGGTGCAACCACCGTCCGGCGCGAGGCTGGCGCAGGGCTGCGACGTGCGCGATCGCATAGTAGACGAGCACGGCGCACGCCGAGAACCCGACGAGTTGGCGCGGGTCGAGCACGAGGACTCCGAGGATCGCGAGCACACCGAAGGTCGTCTCCGCGACGATGGGCGCATGGGTGCGGACCGAGATGAGGCTCAACGGCCCCGGCAACTCGCCGTCGCGCGCCATCGCGAGGCCCGTGCGGCTGAGACCGGCGAGGATTCCGACGAGCGACCCCAGGCTCGCGACGGCGGCGAGGACACTCGCGAACACCGGCCACCCCGTGCCGCCCAGCGCGCTCCTCGCCACGTCAGCGACGGGTGAGGTCGAGGCCGCGAGCGCGTCGATACCGAGCACCGCCGCGCAGAGCAACCCGATCACGGCGTAGAGCACAACGGTGACGGCGAGCGCTGTGACGATCGCCCGCGGCAGAGTGTGCCGAGGGTCTACGACCTCCTCTCCGAGCGTCGCCATCCGCGCATACCCGGCGAAGCAGAAGAACAACAGACCGGCCGATTGCAGGATGCCGTACCAGCCTGCGTCCAACGCGGTCGACAGCTCGATCCCCGAATATGCGCTCCCCCCGCCGAGCACGACGGCTCCGAGCAGCGCGGCGAGGCCGGAGAGCACGACGAAGACGACGACGACGCTGACTCGCGCCGTGCTGCGGATGCCGGCCAGATTGCCCGCTCCGAGCACGACGATCGCGGCCACGGCCACCGTCCTCGCCTGATCCGGCCACAGGTAGCTGCCCGCGATGAGAGCGATCGCACCAGCCGACGCCGTCTTGCCGGCGAGGAAGAGCCACCCGGCCGAGAATCCCCACCACTCCCCGATCGTCGCCCGGCCGAAGGCGTAGGCTCCGCCCGACATGGGATAGGCCATCGCGAGCTGAGCCGAGCTGAGGGCGTTGAGCGAGGCGATGAGACCGGCGATCACGAGGCCGACGAGGTAGCCGGAACCCGCGACGCCCGCGGCCGGCGCCCATACGTAGAACACGCCGGCCCCGATCATCGAGGCGAGGCCGACGACGATCGCATGGCCGATGCCGAGACGGCGTCGCAGTGTTGGCACCCGTCGATGTTAGCGAGCGCGGATGAACGGCAATCGTCGTTCGTCGGGAATACTGGAACGACATCCCGAGGAGAACGGCGGCACCATGCACACTCCGAAGTGGCGAGAGCAGGGCGAGGAGCCCGACTACCGCTTCACGCTGGCGAACGAGCGCACCTTCCTGGCCTGGATCCGCACCGCCCTCGCGCTGCTCGCCGGAGGCGTGCTGCTGCACCAGTTCTCTCATGCCCTCGGTCCGCGTTGGGTCGTGGTCGCCCTCGCCGTCGCGCTCGGCGTGATCGGGGCCGTGCTGAGCGTCATCGCATACACCCGATGGCGCGCGAACGAGATCGCCATGCGTCGCAACGGTCCACTGCCGTTCAGCGTCATGATCCCGGGACTCGCGGCCGTCACACTGCTGGTCGCGGCCGTGATCGCCGTGCTCATGGTGATCGGATGACCTCGGCCACGGCGTCCCCTGCTCGCGACCCGGGTCTCCAGCCCGAGCGCACGGCGCTGGCCTGGAGCCGCACGGCACTCGCCATCTCGGTCAACGCGCTGCTCTCGGTGCGCGCCGGCCTCGTCGGCGGAGCGACCGCCTTCATCGTCGTCGGGGTTCTGCTGCTCGCGGCGGCCGCGGCCTCCGTCGTCTACGGCAATGTTCGCCGACACCAGTTGCTGCGCACCGACGTGCCGGTGCGGCCACACGCGGGCGCGATGCTCGCCGCCGCCATCGTCACCACCTTCGCGTGCGCAGCGGGCGTGGCGTCCGTACTGTACGAGCACTGAGCACGGCCGTGACCGGACACCCCGAACTCGAACTGGCCGACGACGGCGACCACCGCCCTCTCCGCAGCGAGCGGATGCGCAGGATCACCCGGTTCGTCGTGCTGCTCGGCCTCACAGCGCTCATCCTGCCGACGATCCTCACGACCCTCAGCGTCACGCAGGCGAGCGCGAACCGCGCCTGCGCGGTCGCAACCTCGGTGTACCGACAGGATGCCGCGGGTTCGACCGCCGGGTTCGAGCTGTTCGGCCCCGGCGGTCCCGGCTGGCAGTGCTACTGGATCAGTGGCAACGGCGTCTCGAGCTACCTTCTCCCCCTGGGCCTCGTTCCGAGCGTGCCGAGGGAGCCTCCTGCGAGACCCACAGCCGAGGCCTAGCATTCGATCGCGGGCTGGGAGGAGCCGAGGCCTTCCGATCGATCTCAGGCGCCGCAGTTCCGGTCAGGACGCTCACTCTGCGGCATCCTCCGACAGGAACACGCGCTTGTACGTGCGCCCATCCGGCACCTCGACGGTCTCCGCCCGCAGGGTTCCCCTCGTCACGCGCAGATAGACGGCCTGCACGCTGACGCCGAGCCTCTCCGCTGCCTCGGCAACCGAGAGCCCAGGAAGTCCTGTGGGCTTCGCGCTCGGCCGAGCCGAACGCTTGCGGCTCGCCTCCCGCCTCGCCGCGATCTCGGCGTCGCCGCCATACCAGCGGTTCTTGGCTGCGGCGGCCTTGAGACCGGCGGCCTCGGCGATCTCGTTCCAGTCTGCGCCGTCTGCGAGAGCCTCCCTGACGGCGGAGAGGGTCGCCGGCTCGGCATCCAGTGCGAGTTGCAGAGAGCGGATGGCACGCAGGCGCTCGAGCCCGTCGGCCGAGGCATCCGCGGTCTCCAGGGACAGCAGGCGCTCGAGCGCTGCGCGGGTCGACGACGAGAGAGGCATGGGGTTAGAGACTAGTCGAGACGCGATGCTCCGGGGCAGAAGCGACGCTCGCACGCGTCTCTTATGCCGCGCCGTCGAACATCGAGGTGACCGAGCCGTCGTCGAAGACCTCGTGGATCGCTCGCGCGAGCAGTGGTGCGATGGGCAGGACGGTGAGCTTCTCGAAGTGCTTCTCGGGCGGCAGCGGCAGCGTGTCGGTGACGACCACCGAGTTGATCGCGTCGCCCTGAAGCAGTTCGACGGCCGGGTCGCTGAACACCGCGTGCGTCGCAGCGACGACGACGCCGATCGCGCCAGCCTTCTTGAGCGCCTCAGCGGCCTTGACGATGGTGCGTCCCGTGTCGATGAGGTCGTCGACCAGCAGGCAGACCCGCCCGCTCACCTCGCCGACGATCTCGTGCACGGAGACCTGGTTCGGAACGAGCGGATCGCGGCGCTTGTGGATGATAGCGAGCGGAACACCGAGCTTGTCGCTCCAGATGTCGGCGACGCGCACCCGCCCCATGTCTGGCGAGACGACGGTGAGCGTCTCGGGGTCGAGCTTCGACCGGAAGTGCTCGAGCAGCACGGGCATGGCGAAGAGGTGGTCGACCGGACCGTCGAAGAACCCCTGGATCTGGGCGGCGTGCAGATCGATCGACATGATGCGGTCGGCACCGGCCGCCTTGAACAGATCGGCGACAAGGCGGGCCGAGATGGGCTCACGGCCGCGGCCCTTCTTGTCTTGACGGGCGTACGGGTAGAACGGGGCGACGACGGTGATGCGCTTGGCCGAGGCGCGCTTGAGCGCGTCGACCATGATGAGCTGCTCCATGAGCCACTCGTTGATGGGCGCCGAGTGCGACTGGATGACGAACGCGTCACAACCACGCACGCTCTCGTCGTAACGCGCATAGAGCTCGCCATTGGCGAAGGTGCGGGCGTCCGTCGGCACCAGCTCGGAGCCAAGTTCCTCGGCGATGTCGAGCGCGAGCTGCGGATGAGCGCGGCCAGCGACGAGAACGAGTCGTTTTTCGCCGGTGATCTTGATTCCGGACACGTGGTCTCCGCTCTCCTCGACGGCCGAAGCCGCTCGGGTCTCTATTCCGCCTGTCCGGCGGCCTCGGCAGCGTGGTCTGCTGCTGTTCCTGGACGGTTGGCATGCACCCAGCCGTCCATGTTTCGTTGCGGGGCGACGGTGATGGCGAGGGCTCCGGGCGGGACATCCTTGCGGATGACCGCGCCGGCACCCGTGTACGCTCCGTCCCCAATCCTAATCGGCGCTACGAAGACCCCGTGAGACCCGGTACGCACGTGCGAGCCGATCTCGGACGAATGCTTCTTCGCCCCGTCGTAGTTGGCGAAGATCGAGCCTGCGCCGATGTTCGACTGCTCGCCGATCGTCGCATCGCCGACATAGCTCAAGTGCGGAACCTTGCTGCCGTCGCCGATCCTGGCGTTCTTGGTCTCGACGAAAGTGCCGATCTTGCCGTTCGCGCCGAGCAGGGTGCCCGGGCGCAGATAGGAGAAGGGGCCGACGGATGCGCCTGCGCCGATCACCGCGAGGGTGCCGTCGGTGCGCTTGACGGTGGCGTTCTCGCCCACCTCGCAATCGAGCAGCGTCGTGTCAGGGCCGATCACCGCGCCGGTCTCGACCACGGTCGCACCGAGGATCTGCGTTCCCGGGAGCAGTGTGACGTCGGGGGCGAGCCGTGCCTTGAGGTCGATCCACGTCGACGTCGGGTCCTGAACCGTCACCCCCGCGAGCTGCCAACCGCGCACGATGAGCGCGTTGAGCTTGAGAGCGGTCTCGGAGAGCTGCGCGCGGTCGTTGATGCCGGCGACCAACCACGGCTCGGCGACGGGAACCGCGACGACCTCGGAACCGGCTCGGCGCAGCAGCCCGATCACGTCGGTGAGGTACTTCTCGCCCTGTGCATTGTCTGTCGTGAGCCGGGCGAGCTGGTCGCGCAGCGTGGACAGGCCGAAGATGTAGACACCGGCGTTGATCTCGTCAATGGCGAGTTCGGCATCCGTCGCGTCCTTCTGCTCGACGATGCGGTCAAAGGCTCCGGTCTCGTCGCGCACGATGCGGCCGTAGCCGTTCGCGTCGTCGGGAACAGCCGAGAGCACGGTGGCGGATGCGTCGCTGGAGCGGTGCACGGAGACGAAGGAGGTGAGCGTGTCGGCATCGAGCAAGGGCACATCGCCGTTGATGACGAGGACGTCGCCCTCGAAGTCGTCGGGAAGAGCCGTGAGCGCTTGCTCGACCGCCCGGCCCGTTCCAGGAACCTCATCCTGGTCGACGATCGCACTCTCGGGCAACTCGACGGCTATGACGTCGACGAGACGGTCGCGTTCATGACGAACGACGGTCACGATGTGCGCCGGCTCGAGCGCCCTCGCAGTGGCGAGCACGTGGCTCACGATGGGCATGCCCGCGAGCGGATGCAGGAGCTTCGGCATCGACGACCTCATACGCGTCCCCTGGCCGGCCGCCAGCACGACGATGGCGAGACGGGGGTCGATCATGTGTTTCCCTTTCGCTCGGTGGGCACACGGTTCCTGCATCGCGTGGTCGTGGACGAAAGCCGCGTTCCCAGGGATTCCTGGGAATTGGCCGCCGCCCTTCGGAGCTTCTTGAACCGATCCGGTGGATTGTCTCAAGAAGCTCCGCCGCCAGGACTCGAACCTAGACCTCACAGCTCCAAAGGCTGTCGTGCTGCCATTACACCACGGCGGATTGCGCGCGAACTGGCCGAGCGCGCCATCCAGTCTGCCAGATCAACGGCAGGCCTTCTGTCATTAGCCTCCGCACTTCAGGCGCGCGGTCCGGCGCGCGCTCAGCCGAAAGGGTGCAAGAGCGGATGTGACCCGATGTGCATCCGTCCCGCGATAATAGGTGGATGCCTGCGAGTGACGAAGTCGACCGGATCGTCGACGCCTGGTCGCGCGAACGCCCGGACCTCGACTTCACGCCGCTGCACGTGTTCTCGCGCGTCCGTCGGCTCGCGAAGCACCTCGACCGTGCACGCCGGAGCGCCTTCTCCCGCTCAGACCTCGAGTCCTGGGAGTTCGACGTGCTCTCTGCACTGCGACGAGCCGGCGGACCGTATCAGCTCTCCCCCAAGCAGCTGCTGCAGCAAACGCTCGTCTCGAGCGGAACCATGACGAACCGCATCGACCGGCTCGCCGAGCGCGACCTCGTCACACGACGCACCGACCCGAACGATGGCCGCGGCATCCTGGTGGCCATGACGCCGGCCGGGCTCAGCCGGGTGGATGCCGCGATCACGCGACTCGTCGACGCCGAGGCCGTGCTGCTGTCGACGCTCACCCCCGCCGATCAGGAGCGCATGACCGGGCTACTGCGCAGGCTCTCGCTCGACTTCGAATTGCCCGACGCCTGAGGCTCCGCCGTTCAGCGGCGGAGCGCCTTGCGCGCCAGCCGGTTGCCGAGGAACTGCACAGCCTGCACGAGCACGACGACGAGCAGCACCGCCGCCCAGGTGACGACCGGCTCGAACTGCCGGTAACCATAGAGCTGCGCGAAGTAGCCGAGCCCGCCACCGCCGATGAGGCCGGCCATCGCCGACATGTCTACGATCGCCACGAACACGAAGGTGTAGCCGAGGATCAACGGGCCGAGAGCCTCGGGGATGACGATCGTTCCGAGGATGCGCAGTGGACCGGCCCCCATAGCCCGGGCCGCCTCGACCACGCCGGGTGAGACGGTTAACAGGTTCTGTTCGACGATGCGACCGATTGCGAACGACGCGGCGAGCGAGAGCGCGAAGATCACTGCATTGTTGCCGATGCCCGTTCCGATGACGAAGCGGGTGAGCGGCTGCACCGCGGCGATGAAGATGATGAACGGGATCGGGCGGAAGAAGTTGATCACGACGTTGAGTACCGTGAAGACCCAGCTGTTGGGCAGCAGGCTGCCGGCCCGGGTCGAATAGAGGCCGAGACCCAGGGCGAGTCCGCCGAAACCGCCGAAGAAGAGCGTGAGCGCGACCATGTAGAGCGTCTCGACAGCGGCCTTCCACAGCTCCGGTTGCAGACCGATGAGCGCATCCATCACGCCACCTCCGTCACGTCGACATGCGAACGGATGCGGCCGAGAGCGGCGTCGATCACGGCATCGGCACCTCGCAGAGCGAGCGTCAGGTGGCCGAAGGCCCGGCCCTGGATGTCGTTGATGCCACCGAAGACGAGCTCGAAGGCGATTCCTGCCTCAGCCAGGTCGAGGAAGACGGACGCCTGGGAGGCGTCGCCGTCGCGGAATGAGACCGTCACGATCCTGCCCTCATGGCGCTCACGCAGCACCGCGAGCTCGGCGGGCGACGGCACGCCCTTGACGACGGTCGAGACGAACCTCCTCGACGAGGGATTCTGCGGATCTGAGAACACGTCGAAGACGTCGCCGTTCTCGACGACCCTGCCGCCGTCCATGACGGCGACCTTGGTGGCGATGGTCTGGATGACATCCATCTCGTGGGTGATCACGATCATCGTCACCCCGAACTCCTCATTCACCCGCTTGAGCAGGGCGAGCACCTCTTGCGTCGTCTCCGGGTCGAGCGCGCTCGTCGCCTCGTCGGCGAGCAGGATGCGCGGTTCGGTCGCGAGCGCCCTGGCGATGCCGACGCGCTGCTTCTGCCCACCCGAGAGCTGGTCGGGGTAGCTGCGCGCCTTGTCGGCGAGACCGACGAAGTCCAGCAGTTCGTCGACACGGGCCCTGGTCTTCTCCTTCGACACACCGGCGACCGTCAACGGATAGGCGACGTTCCTCCACACGGTCTTCGAGTTGAACAGGTTGAACTGCTGGAAGATCATGCCGATGCCGAGCCGCACACCGCGCAGCTCCCGCTCCGGCATCCCTGCTAGCTCCCGACCGTCGACGACGACGCTGCCCGAGGTCACGGGTTCGAGGGCGTTCACGAGCCGCACGAGGGTGCTCTTGCCCGCGCCGGAGTAGCCGATGATCCCGTAGACGTCACCGGCATCGATGTCGATGCTGACGTCGTCGATCGCGAGAATCGGCTTGCCGTTCTTTTCGGATGACGGATACGCCTTGGTGACGTTCCGCAGGCTGACGAGTGGCACGGGGTTCCTTAACGACAATGGTGCGGCCGAGCGGGGGGACGAGCGCCATCGTGTGGCCCGTCCTCCCGCTCGACCGCGGATCGATCGATGCTGCGGCTCAGCCCTGCGCCTTGGTGTCGGCCTCGACCTTGGTCAGAGACGACTGGAGGTCGGCGACCGGGGTCTTCAGCAGCACGGCGGTGCCGCCAGAGACCTCGAGAAGCGCCTCCTGCACGGCCTTGTTGGTCTGGAAGATCTCGACGAGCTTCTTGTAGGTGGCGTTGTCCTTGTCCCCGGCGCGGGTGGCGAAGATGTTCACGTACGGCAGCGCGTTGGGGTCGGCGGGGTCGTCCTTGGCGATCGCGTCCTCGAAGGTGAGGCCGGCATGTTCGACGAAGTCGTTGTTGATCACGGCTGCAGCGACATCCGGAAGCGAGGTGGGGGTGAGCGATGCCTCGAGCGCGGTGACCTTGACCTTGGACTTGGCCGCGTCGATGTCGTTGAGACCCGAGAAGATGCTGCCGCCGTCCTTGAGCGTCACGAGGCCGGCTGACTGCAGCACGAGGAGCGCGCGGGCCAGGTTGCTGGCGTCGTCGGGAACGGCGACCGTGTCACCCTTCTGGATCTCCTCGACCGAGCCGTGCTTCGTGGAGTAGAGGCCGAGCGGGTAGATCGCGGTCGAGCCGATCGGAACCAGGTCCGCACCGCTCGAGACGTCGTAGTCGGCGAGGTAGACGATGTGCTGGAACTGGTTGAGGTCGACCTCGCCTTCGGTGACGGCGGGGTTCGGTTGGGTGTAGTCGGCGAAATCGACGATCTCGAGCGTTATGCCCTGTTCGGCTGCGGCCTTGGTGAACGCAGCCCACTGCGGGTCGCTCTTGCCGACGACGCCGATCTTCACGATCTCGTCGTTGCCGCCCTCGACTGCCGCGCCGCCGCCCGCGCAGGCCGCGAGGCTCACGATGAGCGGGATCGTGGCGAGCGCAGCGACGAGCTTCGCGGTCTTCTTCGAGAGTGTGATGGACATCCTTGGGTTCCCTTTCGCTGGTGGAGGCCCGCAGAGCCGTTGCCGGCGAGCTTCGGGGGCACAGCACGGCCACCGCTTTGTTCAGGGGGGGGATGATGTGCCGCAACTCTGCGAGACGCAGTACTACGGTACCCGGCGATCCTTCGATCTGTGAGCAGAGCGGTCATGGTTCGTCACAGCTTCTGCGGGATCAGGCGTCGAGCAGCTCGGATACTTCAATCCGATGTGTCTCCAGATCGATGACGGACGCCTCGAGCGCCTGGAGTTCGACCGCGGGCGACGCCAAGCGCCGATCGCTGAACCGCGTTCGGCCAACGCCCTCGTGGATGCCCTGGTGCAGCACGCCCTCAGCACCCCGACTGACGCAGGAGTCAGCTGGCAGTCGGGGTCGCACCGAGGGCCTTCTCGATGGCTTCCCGCACGCGAGCATCCTCACGGGCCTGCTGCTGCATACGGCGACGTTTCCGCAGACGCGGTGTCAGGATCACCAGTGCGACCAGAGCGGCCACGATCGCCAACAGCGTCCACGGCACTGCCCATCCGTTCGCCGTGGACACGATAGGGGCCAGATTGGTCATCGAGCCCGAGGCGTCGATGACCACAGGGGTGACCGTGGTGGTGGCGGCAAGCCACACTGCGGCAGCGACACCATGGACGGGAACGGTCACCTTCCAGCTCTCCCCCGGCAGCAGCTGCGGCGGAGCCTCGATCGCTCCCGCCTCGCTGCGCAACCAGCCGAACGGGCCGGTGACCGCCGCGGTCTGTTGCGCGCTGAGCACGGCGTTGCCTGTGTTGTGGATCGTGTAGCTCATCGTCGCGTCGCCGCCGGCGAAGGGGTTGAGCCCTCCGCTCCAGTCGACGCGCTGGCCTTCGATGGCGAGGCTTGGCCTGAGGTCGCCGCCCACGCGCAGGGCGATCCGGATTCCCAGGCGCCGATCGACATTGATGCCGTTCGTATCGCCCGGCTGGACGAGCGAGGTGACGATGCCCCCCGCATAGTCGCCGGGGGTGGCATTCTGCGGAACGGTCAGCGTGAACGGGATCTCAACGGTCTGGCCGGGGCCGACGGTGACGCTTTCGGTGCTGTCCTTGACCCAGACACCGATGCCCACCGAGGTGGCTCCACCCACGACAAGATCGAATTGGCCGCTTTCGGTCGTGTACCCGTCAGCGGCGTAGACGCCGAGGTCGAGAGCAGCACCGCCGCGATTGGCGATCACGATCGCGTCCTCGATCTTCGCACCGGGGTTGACCGTGTAGTTGTAACTCGTGCGCTCGGCACCGAAGGCATTGGAAGCGGTGCGAACCGTCCAGGTGACGTCATCACCGCTTGCCGCCTGCGCAAGGCCCGCTGAGCCAAGGCCGAAGCCCAAGGCGAGAAGCAGTGCGAGGAAGATGCGGACGGAGTTGCTGGCGAGCGCCTTCATGGGGTTCCTGAGTGGTGAGGGGTGAAATGGTGAATGTCCTGTGGGGCGGATGCCGATTGGCGCCCACCCCACAGGAGTCATGTCGTTCTGCTGAGCTGCTCGGTGTTAGCTGCTCAGCGTTAGCTGCTCAGCGTTAGCTGCTCAGCGTTAGCTGCTCAGCGTTAGCTGCTCAGCGTTAGCTGCTCAGCGTTAGCTGCTCAGCGTTAGCTGCTCGGTGTTAGCCGCTCAGCGTTAGCTGCTCAGCGTTAGCTGCTCGGTGTTAGCTGCTCAGTGCGGTGATCGTCAGGGTTGCACGGTAGCTACCCTTGTCGATCGTGCCCGGGATCTTCAGATCGAGGTCGGCGCCGAGTTTGGCGCCTCCTCGCGGATGACCCTGGTCGGCCCCGCCGAGAGTGCGGGCGACGGACAGACCATCGCCACCGTCATAGGCCGACTGCACTGCGGCACCCTCGGTTGCTCCGAGGCCGGCCTCGACCAGCTTCGGGGTCCAGCCGAGGTAGCTGCCCGAAAAGGTGTTGGTACCGTCGCGGAAATCCCCGACCGATGCGGAGATGGACCATGGAGCGAGCGAACGGCGGCTGTCCGTGACGGCGATCGGGTTGATCTGACCCTTCGCCTCGAAGTAGTCGCCATTGTGCTCGACGGCGGTGCCGAGGTCGACTAGGCCGTTGTGGCCATCGATCGTCCAGCCGAACTCGCCAGGAGCTGCATCCGGAACCGTCACCTGGATGTCCTGTCCATCGCCGTGGTTGGCGTGGATCGTGACCGAGTCGACAATCGAGCCGACCGGCTGGGCAGCGGTGGCACCGCTGTTCGGGCCACACCAGGCGACCTTGGCGAGCTCGACGGCCGCGTTGGGGGCGTCACAGGTACCACTGCGAATGTTCTCGACGACGAGCTGATCGGCCTGCACCTGGACCTTGACATAGGTGCGGACGTGCTCTTGGTTCTGCACCGAGTTATACCAGTAGCTGCCCGGGTTGAGCGGGTCTGCGCCGTTTCCTGCTCCGCTGGTGCCGCTGGAATCCGGGGTGGTGTTGTCGTAGTACTTCGAGCCGGAGGCAGAGTTGGCCGTCACGTAGATGACGCCGCCAGGGCCGGGGTACACATCGGCAGCGCCTGGCTGCTCATCGGGGTTCGCCTTCGCGCCGTTCTTGATTTCGTAGCTGCGCGAGTAGCTGTGGTCGTGACCTTGGAGTACGAGGTCGACGCCCAGATTGGAGAACACGGTCGGGAAGTCGACGCGGCGCACCTTGGCGTCGCTGTCCTTGGCATGAGCCGCTGGGGAGTAGATCGCGTGGTGGTAGACCAGCACGGTGTGCTTGGCCTCGGCACCGTGCTGGTTGATCACATCGGTCACGTAGGCGATATGCGCCTCGTCGCCGCCGCCGCCCGAGGAGGTCCGGTAGCTGTTGCTGTTCAGGTCGACGAACAGGACATCCTTGTAGATGTACCAGTAGTCGCCGCCGGAGGTGTTCGAGGTGGGGGTGCCGTTCGAGTAGTACGCACCCGAACGGTCGGTGTTCGGCGTGAACAGGTGCTGCTCGTACGCCTTACCGCCCACATCGTGGTTTCCGATGGTCGCCGCCCAGGGGTACTGGCGCAGCTTCTCGGGAGCCAGGAATGCATCCCACTGCGACTCCGTGTTGGCGGTCTCGACCTGGTCGCCGCCAGAGACGAGGATTTCGGCGTTGGGGTTGGCTGCGAGGCTCACATCCAGAGTGTCCTGCCAGCCGGCCTGATCCTTGGGGATATTGCCAGAGGAACCGATCTGCGGGTCACCGAAGAACAGGAAGTCGAATGCGCCGTCGAAGGACTGTGTCTTGAACGCGTAGGTCGCCGACCAATTGCCTTCGAAGCCGACCCGGTAGGAGTACCCGGTGTTCTCCTTGAGGCCGGAGAGGGTGGCGTGGCGATTGAATCCGCCGCTGGTCGCGATGTTCGCGCCGCCGCTGGCGGCGAAGGTCGATGCATCGGCGGGGAACTGGTCGTTGACGAGACTGGAGCTCGGTACGAGCTGCACCGACTGTTCGGCATCGGCGGATGAGTACCAGCTGACGATTCGCTGAGACTCGCTCGCTCCGACACCGAGAATGATTCCGGTCAGGCTGACAGGATCGGCAGCCATCGCTGGGGCGGCACCGAGGCCGCCAATCGTGACCGAGGCGCAGAGCGCAACGGCGGTCAACACCGCCGAAGCGCGCTGGCGCGAACGAGACCGCGGCTGTGCCGTGGAAAAGGGGGAGGACATACAGGTCCGTTCTGTTGGGGTTCGGAAACATGCGTGTTCCGACGGGGAACGGGTGTTCGGAAACATGCCTGTTCCCAGAGGGAATCGGGTGGACAGGCATAAACATCCGCGCGCTGAGTGAACTCCTGTCGTACATCAGGCTCTGAGCCGCTTTCAGCGGGGCGAACATTCAGGGCATGTTCACTGACCGAACACGCGCTGCACGAACCAGATCAGGCCGGCGACGAACACCGAGACGGCCAGTGCTCCCGTCGCCCAGAGACCGATACGGGGAGCGCGGCGACGCAGCAAGGCCAGCAACGGGAAGAGCGCGGCGATGATCGCAAGCTGCACGACCTCGATCCCGAGGTTGAAGACGAGCAAGGACCACAGCAGGGTCCACGACCAGGGCTCGTGGATTCCCAGCGCGCTCGCGAAACCGAGTCCGTGCGCGAGGCCGAAGAGGAACACCACGGCCAGTCGTAGCCATCCGGCGCGGTCGAGGCCGAGTGGACCGCTGCTCGAGTCGAGGGTGTCGGCAGCCTTGCCACGGCGCCAGATCCGCCAGAGATGCCAGGCAGCCACCACCGCGATCGACAGTGCGATGATCGGCTCGACGATCATCGCTGGCGCTGAGATCACACCGGTGGCCGCCAGGATGAAGGTCACCGAATGCGCGATCGTGAAGGCCGTGGCGGTGAGCACCACTTCACGGAAACGTCGCGAGCCCACGATGAGTGCCAGTAGGAAGAGGATGTGGTCGATTCCGCTCAGCAGGTGTTCGGCGCCGAGACGGAAGAACTCCCAGAAGCGTTCGCCCGTGCTCTGCTCGGTCGAGAACGAGGGTTGCCCCGAGTCGAGCGCGGCACTGCCCGACCGGTTGTCGACTTCATAGCTGAGGATCGTCTTGGTCCCCGTCACGAAGCCCTCCGAGTCGCCGAACAGATGGCTCGTCAGCACATGGCCGCCGCCGGCTGCAGGGCAGGAGTAGTCGAGGACGAGGACGGCATACGGCACACCCTGCTGATGACTCATGGTGATCTTGCCCACCTGCAAGGGGATGCACTGTTCCCCGCCTGCGGCAACGCCGAACCGCTCGGTGACATAGGCGAGCACCGTTGCGGCGTGGTCGTCGAGGACAGTCGCCTGGGACGTCGCGTCGCCGTCTTCGAAGGCGGCGGTGCCCTCCCGGAAGAGCGGATCGTCGCGCTCGGAGTCCGCCGCGGAGACGACGAGGAGGTCGTACTCCAATTGGAGTTCCGTCCGCACCTGCCCCTCTGCACTCGAACTCACGTCGACATACGCGACCGAGGAGAAGCCGTGTGCCGCGGCGGGTGAGACAGCCAGCGCACCGATCGTCACGACCACCGCCCCCGCGAGAAACGCGAGGACGCAACGACGAGCGGTGTGCGACATGAGTCTCCTTCGGTGGGGTCGTCAGTAGGCTTTCGCGGGTCGATGAACGAAAGGAGAAGCGCCCGCTAACGGCTGAGGAACCGTCGCCGCGGCAACTAGCGCGCCGTTCGGATCTGAAGCAGACTGCAATCGCGTATTCCTGCTCTCATCGCATCTCATCGCATCTCATCGCATCTCCGGAGGACGAACCCCGTGCATCCTCGACAGCGGATGGCCGCCTGGCTTGCCACGACCGTTCTCACTGCCGCGCTGCTCGCGGGTTGCGCGGGCGACCCATGGGCCGAGTCGCATCCCAAGCCGGTTGCGGTCGGCACCATCGGAGCAGGCTTCGTCCCCCTGTCTCCTCCCGCCCCGGAGTCGACGATCAAACCGTCCCCGGGCTCCTGGGACGAGGTGCACCCATCGCCGGGCTACCGGGTCGTTCTGCTGAGCGCAGGAGACGACGCGCCGACCCGGACCCTTATCGCTGAGGTGCGCGGGTGGGCCGCTGCCGAACGCGTGGACCTGCGAACCGTTGCGACTGACGGCGGCCTGATCGAGAGGATCGTCCAGGCACTCGAGCTGAAGCCCGACCTCATCGTGAGCGTGGGCAACGATCTCATCGACCCGCTCGCGACCGTCACGGCGAGCCACCTCGATCAGCAGTTCCTCGTGGTCGGCGCCGAGGTGGCCGAGCCGACTCATAACGTCACCGCCGTCGATTGGACGGGAGCGTCGTTCCGTGGTGAGGGGCTGGGCGCCTCCTCGAATTACGACCCTGCCTCCTTCACCGCCGAGCGCTGCGCGGCGGCGGTGCGCGCCGGGGTTGCGGCGGTGCTCCACGACCTCACCGGAATCGTGCTCTGGATCGACTGACGCGGCGGCGGCGAGTCGCCGCCAGGCCTGAAGCCGCAACGCCTGTCTACTGCCCTGCGAGCCAGCGGCCTTCATCTCCACAGCCTGGAGAGGGCTCCGATATCCGACCGTTCCGAAGCAGCAGCAGTGTTCCGCTCATGTTGCGTCTCTGCAGGCTAGCTCGTACCCGTTGATCTGCCGGATGAGCGTGTAGGGAATGTCCGGGTGGAGGTGGTGCGAGACGTCGAGTACGCCGCCCCAGTCATTGGGGGTTCCGCCGGCGACTCGGTCAATCAGGATGCAGCCGGCTGGCGGGTTGGAGTTGCCAATCCAGTAGACATCGTGCCCGTCGACGAGGTAGGACATGAGGCCGATGTCAGTCTCTACACTGGCCGCAGGCGGGACGTCGTCGAGGATGGTTCGGCTGCGTGAGCGCGGGAGGATTGCTCCCACACGGTTGGGGTGAGGATCGTCCAGAGTGGAAGGCTCGGCAGGAGCATGATCGCGGCCGTGATCGAAACGGCGACGCCATGCCGACTGTGCCTGCGCAGCCAGGCCCAGTGGCTGATCGGGCCACGTTCGACCACGTCGAGGAGGGCGATGAAAGCGATCGGCATCAGGACTGCGCCGTAATGCCAGGTGGGACCCCAGTAGCCGTGGTTGGTGGACAGGAACCGCCAGGCAAGGGTGGGGAGGAGCACAAACGCGACAGGCGATCTGACGAGCAGCCCGCCGGTGATCACCATAAGAAGCAGCAGCGTGTGTCCTTTGGATGGGCTGAACAGCCCAGACAGGTCGGCCAGCAGCGAGACCGGGTTGGCGTTGCCGGCGTATGCCCAGGAGCCGTTCGGGTTCACAAGCGGCAGAACCACGAGAGTGGCGATCGCGAACCATGCGAGACCCCACGCGGCCAGCCAGAGGCCCAGTGGTCTGCGGGAGCGGTAGGCGATGAGGAGCCCGATCACGACGACGGTGAGCCCGAGGTCCTCTTTGACGAACACGAGCAGCCCCGCCCATACGGACGCCACGCCCCACCGGCGTTCGAGCAGCGCGCACAGAGAACCCGTGAGAAGGGGAACGGCAAGGGCGATCTCGTGGAACTGCGCTTCAGCGGCGTACTGCAATCCCCAGCTGAGTCCGAACGCGGCGCCCAGGAGCACGCCGCCTGCGATCGTGCCGAGGCTGCGGATCGCGGTGCGGGTCAGTATGCCGGCAGCGACCGCGAAGCAAAGCGCTTGAACGACCAGGAGCGTGAACGCATGCGGAGCGAGCGCGTAGACGGGGGCGAGGAACGCGAGCAACGGATGGAAGTGATCGCCCAGGAGGTTGAAGAGGTCCCTGCCAGCTCGACGCGACGGCACTTACGCCACAGCAGCAGGAATGCGTCCTGTGTGATCTCCTCCGCGTCCAGAGTCGACCCCAGCTGTTCGCGCGCGACCCAATAGACGGTCTGAGCGTGTCGCTCGTGCAGCTCGCTCAGCGCCGCGTCGTCACCGCCGCAGAGACGTTGCAGAAGGATCTGGTCGTCCACGGTCTTCTCATCCGGAAGTCCATGTGGGCGAGCGAACGCTCGTGCCGGCTCCATCGTATTCGCCTCCCTCGGATCCTGTTCGCTCCATATTCCCTCGTGAGGCGGATGCGAGCTGCGACTGTGTCCGGTCCAAGCAAACCGTCTCAGTATTCGATGATGCACCGCACGCAGTCATGTTGGCAGGAGCTCGACACCGGCAAATCGCTCTGCGTCGATGCGAACGCGAACCTCGCGAACGCCGTGTTCGAGAAGTACGGAATCGAGCTCTCCACATCGGACGGAGCACTCGCTGTCGGCGGCGGCTTCACCAGCGCACGCTCCACCGTGATGCCCGTGCGGCGATGAACGACCGGGCGTCGTCCATCCGCTGGGCGGCATAACCCCCGTACTCTGCGGGCGACCGGACAGGATCCGACGCCTCCGGGTGGGAGCCACCATGAACTGCAGAAAGCACGAACTGCAGAAAGCACGATCTGCAGAAAGCACGTCGCCGCCGCCAGCAGGTAGCCGATCGCGACCCCAGAGAGGATCACTCGTCTCGACCGTCACCGACCCTCCCCATATCTGATAATCGTTCTCGATAGAGTTGCTACCGACGGTACGAGACAGACAGAAGCAGGTGAAAATTCTCATGCCGAATCGGCAAGACACACCGAAAATTCCTCCCAACGCGTCTGCGACGGGCCGGGTGCCGGTCGTCGCGGTGACCGGGTATCTCGGCGCCGGAAAGACGAGCCTGCTCAACCACCTGCTGCGCTGCCCCGGCGCCCGCCTGAGCGTGGTCGTGAACGACTTCGGCACGCTCAACGTGGATGCCGCGCTCGTGGCCGGGCAGATCGATGAGGTTGCGGCGATCTCCGGCGGATGCCTGTGCTGCCTGCCAGATGCTGGCGGGCTCGATGATGCGCTGGCGAAGCTCTCCCATCCGCGACTGCGCTTGGACGCGATCCTCGTGGAGGCCAGCGGCGCGGCCGACCCGATCGCGCTGGCGCGGCTGATCCGCTTCAGCGGGGTCGAGCGGATCCGGCCCGGGGGCGTCGTCGAGGTGATCGACGCGGTCGAGCACTTCCACACGGTCGACACCTGGCCCGATCCACCCCTGCGTTACGCGGCGGCGACGCTCGTGGTCATCGGCAAGACCGACCTGCTGCCGAACGGCGAGCGGGAGAGCATGATCGAGCGCATCCGGCTGCGGGTGCGCGAGCGCAATCCCCATGCGCAGCTGGTCGTGGCGAGAGCGGGTCGGATCGATCCCGCTCTCGTGTTCGACACCGCCACCGCCGAGGATCCCGACGACGAGCTCCCCATCGCCCGGCTGCTCCGCGACGAGGCGCACGGCCACCGGGAGCACGAGCACGCCCATGCCGCCTCCGTGTCACTGACGGGGCCGGTGTCTCCGGGTGCGCTGATCGATCTGTTGGAGGATCCGCCCGACGGTGCGTACCGGGTCAAGGGTCGTGTGCGCGTGCGCGGCCCGAAGGCAGAGCGCGGCTATATCGTGAACGTGGTCGGGCGAATGATCCATGTCGCCGCTTTGCCGGAACCGCCACAGGTGGGTGAGCTCGTCGCGATCGGCATGCACCTCTACCCCGCGCTCGCACAGCAGCGGTTGGTGGCGGTCGCCGGTGCGCCGGCCGAGCGCCCGGATGCGGCGGGCTTGCGGCGGCTGCGGCGCTACCGCCGGCTCAGCAACTGACGCGGGCACTTCGGGCGGGTGAGGGGTCCGCAGTGTAGCTCCGCTGTCTTCCGGTCATGCCGCTCAGTCCGTGGTGTGGGTGTGCATGCGGGCGCCAGCACCGTTGAAGATGCTGATCACCTGCGCGGGGCGTCCGCCTGCGGCGGACATCGCGTGCGGCGTGCGCGTGTCGAACTCGGCCGCCTCGCCGCGACTCAGGGTCAGGTCCTGTTCGCCCAGCCGCAGCCGGAGCTTCCCTGCGAGCACATAAAGCCACTCGTACCCGTCGTGCACGCGAAGCTCAGGCAGCACGGTGCGCACCGGATAGGTGATCTTGTAGGTGAGGATGGGTGAGCCCTCGGGGGCGAGTGGCGCGATGATCAGCCCGTCGCGACGGATGACCGGTCGACGCACCCGGGGGTCCGCCGACTCCTGCGGCACGAGGTCGTCGAGCCGGATCCCGAGCCTCCGCGTCAACGGCAGTAGCAGCTCCAGGCTCGCCTGCCGCTTCCCGGACTCCAGCCGCGACAGCGTGCTCGCCGACATGCTCGTGCTCGAGGCGAGCTCTTCCAGCGTCAGCCCGCGCGACTGGCGCACGGCCCGCAGCCTCGCCCCGACCTGTTCCACTTCGCCGAGCATCCTGGCCTCCTTGCTGATTCTGCAAATCTGTTTGCGTACTCTTCATTGTGACGCACAGGATGGGAGCATGCAGGAGAACTCATGGGATGTGATCGTCGCGGGCGGTGGACCGGCGGGACTGTCGGCCGCGCTCATGCTCGGCCGCTCGCGCCGCCGCGTGCTGGTCATCGATGCGGGCAACCCCCGCAACCGCTTCGCCGCGCACATGCACGGTGTGCTCGGCCAGGAAGGCGTCCCGCCGGGTGAACTCCTCGAACGGGGCCGCGCCGAAGCCGAGGGCTATGGCGTCGAGTTCGCAAGCGGAACCATCCAGCGGGTCGAGCGCGAACATGACGGCTTACAGGTCACGACCGTCGAGGGCGCCGTGCGATCGACGCGCGCCATGGTCGTCGCGACCGGGCTGAGCGACGAGCTCCCCGACATCCCCGGACTCGCCGAGCGATGGGGAAGCACCGTCTTGCACTGCCCCTACTGCCACGGCTGGGAGGTCCGCAACCAGCACCTCGGCGTCCTCACCACCTCACCCTTCGGCTTGCACCAAGCCGAACTCATCCGCCAGTGGAGCGACCACGTCACCGTCTTCACCGCAGGACTCGGGCACGTCACTCCCGCGACTGAGCAGCGCCTGCGCGCACGCGGCATCGACCTCGAGCCCGCACCTGTCACAGAGATCCTCGGCGAAGGCAGCACCATCGGCGCCGTTCGCCTCGATGACCGGCGCGAGGTGTCGGTCGACGCGATCTTCACCGCCGGCGCACCACGACCGCACGACGACTTCCTCGCCCCACTGGGCCTGGCACGCAGCGAGACCCCGTTCGGGTCGTTCCTCACTGTCGACCCCACCGGGAAGACGAGCGACGACCGGATCTGGGCGATCGGCAACGTCGTCAATCCGGCCGCGAACGTGCCCATGTCGATCGGTGCCGGGGCATTCACCGGCGGCGTAGTGAACGGCGCGCTCGTCACCTGGGACTTCGATACCGCTGCGCAGGATCCAGCAGCGTGGCCGCGGATCGCACCGGCCGATTTCTGGGAAGAACGGTACGCGGGCTCCGACCATGTGTGGTCCGGAACGGTCAACCGCGTGCTCGCCGACGTGGTCCGCACCCTTTCCCCGGGGCGCGCGCTCGACCTGGGCTGCGGAGAGGGGGCGGACGTCATCTGGCTCGCGCAGCACGGCTGGGAGGCCACCGGCGTCGACATCTCGCCCACCGCCATCCGGCGTGCCACGGCCGCCGCTGAGACGGCTGGCCTCGGCGCCGACCATGCCCGATTCATCGCCGACAACCTCGCGGCGACTCCCACCGGTGCCTACGATCTCGTGTCAGCGAGCTTCCTGCACTCCCCAGTCGAACTGCCCCGCGAGGACATCCTCCGCGAGGCCACCAGACGCGTTGCGCCGGGCGGGCATCTGCTCATCACCTCGCACGCGGACTTCCCGCCCTGGGCGGGCGTGCCCCACGGGCACGAGCATCGCTTCCTCAGCCCGGAGCAAGAACTCGAGCAGCTCGCCCTCGAGCCAGAGGAGTGGGATGTACTCCTCGCCGAGACCCGTCCCCGGGCGACCACCGCACCCGACGGCGAGCCGGCGACTCTCGACGACGTGGTCGTGCTGATCCGCCGCCACTGACCCGACCGTCGTCACAGAACGAGGCGGATGCGGCGAGGGCCGCGCTGAGCGCGATCACCGCCCCGATCGCGAGAGCTCGGCGGCGATCGCGTGCAGAAACCAGACACCGAAGCCCTCGTCTACACCCGAGCCTCGATGGATCGGCACTACCTCATGCGGCTCGGTGATCTCGGTGATCGAAACATTCACGTCGACCTGGTCATCCTGGAGGTCATCGGCGTTTGCGGCTGCGGTGCCGACTCCCACCAGGATGAGGGCCCCGATGCCGCGACGCAGGCACGGGTGGTGGCGGAGCGGATGTTCATCGTTGTCTCCTATGTGTTCGGGTTCTGATAGCGGTTGATGGGCTACGGATGGGTGTCAGCCACAGGTGACCGCCGGGTAGTCCGCGGTGAATGCACCCGCGCCGAACCAGCCACAACCGACGCCTGCCGGGTCGTGAACGCGTGGAACGCGTTCTTGCCCGCCGCCACGTTCGTGAACGACGTCGCACCGAAGGTGGTGGGCACATCCACCCCCACCGGCACACTGTTCCGGTTCAGCACCGTGACCGACAGGTACACCTTCCCGGCCACGCACTTGCCTGTCGCCTCAGCCGACACCGTCAACGCCGCCGCCGCCGCCGGATCCACAGGACCCACCTCAGCCGACGCCGTAGCGTCCGACCACTGCGGCCTGCTCGCCTGCAGCTGCACACCTATCACCGCGTCCGCATCCTCCGGGGTCAGCACATACGACTCCGAAGTCGCCGACGCAATCGGCTCACCATTCCGCGTCCACTGATACGACGACGCCGTCCAGCCCTCCGACACCACCGCGTGCAGCGTCTCACCAACCTTCGCCGCACCCGACACCGACAACGCCTCACCCTCGGCGTGGACGGCGTGCTTCATGGTGATGGTGACACTGGACGTGCCGTGCGGCAGCCGGACGGTGCCGGCGGTGGGGTCGATGGTGGCGCCGGGGGTGGAGACGCTCGCGATGTTGTCCTTGAGTGCGAGCAGCTCGACGCTGAAGTTCTCGACCTTGGAGATGTCACCGTCGAAGTCGATCTTCACATCGGTGCCGGTGGTGGTCATCGAGTAGCCGACGCGGCCGTTGCCGACCACCGGGTACCGGTCCAGCGCCACCTGCTGACCGTCCGTGGTCCATGCGGTGGGCACGCCGCGACCGATGATCACCGTCCCATCGGCCTTCTCAGCGATCAGCGAGTCGAACAACACCTTGGTGGCGGTCGACTGACCCCACATGTGCTGGTCGGAGCCGCCGCCGCCGGAGGCGTGGTCGATGTTCCACGGGGAGGTGGCGCTCGGGTAGTCGACGCCCTCCCACCATCCGAACGGTCCACTCTGCGCCTTGTCGATCATGAACTGGTAGGCGCGGATGCCGGCGTCACGGTACTGCTCGCCGCGCAGCGCCGCGCTGCCGTAGCCGGCGTTGTAGGCGCTGGAGAAGAACCCATGCGGGTACCCGCCGAAGTTGTAGATCGTGTCCGAGATGTCGGCGCGCCGCCCAAACCCGTGCGTGTAGGTCTGATCGATCCAGTCCAGCATGATGCCGGACTGATCGGCTCCGAACAGGTAGCCGTCCCACGCCCACCGTCCGAACAGGAACATCGACGCCCAGTTCGCGTCGCGCGGGTCGCTGCGCGGGCCGGTCTCGTTCGGCTCCACCATCGAGATCGGGATGTAGTCCAGGTGGTGCTGATCGATGGTCTGCTGGAGTCGCGCGGTGGCGACAGCCTGCAGGTCGTCGTACTCCGCCCGCGCCCAGTTGGCCTCCGCGGTCTCACCGAGTTGCTCGGCGAGGTAGCGGTAAGTGGTCAGACCCGTCAGCGCGGACCAGTTGTCGATCGTCCAGTATCCGGCGCTGTCGATCGCGTTGGTCTGCTTCATGATGCCGGTGCCGCCGTTGATCCGGTCCGTCTCGATCTTGTGGGTCTGTGTCTTGATGTTCTCGAACTCGGCACGGATGAAGTCCAAGTCGCCGGTGCGTTGCAGGTACAGCGCGAACGGCCAGCTGTACTTCCACTTCGCGTCGTCGTACTGCAGTTGCGCGGGCAGCGTCGACAGGTAGTCCTTCGCGTAGGTGAAGTCGCCGATCGTGAGCAGGTTCGCAACGATACCGATGGTGTCGTGGTCGAACATCTCGTCGTAGCCGTTCTCACCGACATGCAGTTCCTTGCGGCCGTCGAGGTCGTCACGGATCAACAGCGTGTAGATGTAGCCCGCCTTGTAGGCGTTGATGAGGTCCTCATCCGGCAGCGCGGTGATGTCGGCGATGGCCGAAAGACGGTCGTTCCAGTAGTCGCGCATGTGGTCGTAGTGCGTGTCGTAGCCACCGAGCGCGGCGACCTCCTCGGTGCTGGGCCAGCCGTAGGTGCCGTTGAAGCGGTCCGCAGCGATGGCATAGTCGCGGGTCATGGTCTGTCCCGGCTCGATGACCGTGGTCGACGACGCGGCGCTGTTCAGCGGCACCAGCTGGCTGGATACCACCGGCAGCTTCATCTGCGCGTCGGTGGTGTTGGTGGTCGTCATGCGCGAGTAGGCGATCTCGAACCGGTTCCCGCCGATGGTCGCCTCGTCGGAGAAGCTCTGCACCGTCACGTCGAGTCCGCGTTTGCCGTACTCGCTGATGAATGCGGGCAGGTATCCCTCCGCGTTGGTCCAGCCAATCTTGCCCGGAATGGCGGGTACACCGAACGTGACCATCAGGTTGCCGCGGTCGCGGAGTTTGTAGCTGCCGTCGATGAACGCGATAGGCGCGTGCTTGTCGCCCTCCCATCCGAACGAGGACGTCAGCCCCGGATTCGACTGGTAGGTGAACTGCGCGTCAGACGTGGAGTGGCGTGCCGCGTCGTACGCGGTGGACAGCAGGATCCGCGCCGCGTCGATCGCCGCCTCCTCCGCCGCCGGGTCGTCCAGCAGAGCAGTCGTCTCGGCGAGCACCCGGTCCAGTTGGGTTAGGGCCACCGCATCGGAGGCGAACAGATCGGCCGCGTTCACCTCGTCCACCTGCGCCTGCAGCGCGTCGGCGGACGCCGACGACTCGGCCAGCGCGACGCCGCCAAGGGCGATGTTGCCGTCGTTGTGGGTGCGGGCGGTCAGCTGCGCAGAGATCACGGCGCTGTCGCCCGCGGCGAGTCCCAGCGTGTACAGCTTGGATAGCGAGGTGCCGCCGGCGACCAGCTCGGTGTTGGTCGAGGCTGCCGTGGTGGACCCGTTGAGGTAGACCGAGATCTTGGCCGAGGACTGCCACACGCCGGTGACGAACTTCAGCACCCGGGGGCGGGGGTCAGCGGCGACGGTGATGTTCCAGCCGTACGGCTTGGTGAAGTCGGCGCTGTCGGCGTAGAAGACGCCACCGTGGGTGGTGCCGTTCTGCGTGGCCAGCGGGGTGCCGTCTGTCCAGCTGTAGGTGACCGGGTTGTCGCCCTGGGTGTTGATCGACAGCTTGGTGGCGCGGTTGGCCACACCGAGGGCGTTGCCGCCGCGGTTGGAGCGGTTGATCGTGGCTCCGTCCAGGTGCAGCCAATCGATCGGCCCTTCGGCGGTGAGGTTCATCGCGGTCGGTACGGCATGCGAGACCACCGCTCCCGAACCGCCGGCGGGGATCGCCTCGAGCACAGCGGCAGCAAGCGAGAGGTTCCCGAACGCGTGGCGCTTCAGAGTCATCTTCGAGGTGAAGACCGCTCCCTGGCCGGGGCGCAGCGTGACCGAGTACTTCTTCACCCGGGCGTCGCCCGAGGAGGTGATGCTGGTGGTGTAGACGGCGGGGCCTGCGCTGCTGGTGGCCACGGTGATCGCCGCGTCAGACTGCCAAGCGCCGCCGATGATCGTCAGCCGACGGAAGCTGTCAGCGGCGGGCACGCTGACCCGGTAGCCGGCATCGAACCCGTTGGTGGCGCCGACTGTGGCGGTGTCGTAGTTGAAGACGCCGCCGGTGGTGACGCCCGTCGACGTGGCGGTGGGGGTGCCGTCAGACCACCGATACGAGTAGGCGCTGTCAGTGAAGGTGCCGACCGGAGCGTTCGGGTTCAGGTTGGCGACTTCGATCACCGGTGCGACATTCTTGCGGTCGTTGCCGGTGCCGGCAACGTGCACCCAGTCGATGCTGCCGGTGGCGGTCAGATCCAGCGGGCCTGCTGCGCCCGCACCGCCGGGAAGGGTCTGTGCGTCCACGACGAGCGGGACCGGGTCGGCGGCGGCCACGGCGGGCGCGGTCGCCAGCGTCAATCCAGGCGGGATCGCGATCGTGCTGGCGACCAGCGCGACCAGGAGACGGCGCATGCGTGTCTTCTTCACTTCGTTCTCCTTTGAACGGGTTGTGGGAGGGGCTATTGGTCAGCCCGTGCGGCGCGGACCGCGGGAGGATTCGCGGGTCACGAGACTGGGCTGGATGAGTCGCTGCAGGGGTGCCTGGTCTGCGCCGTCGAATTGGGCGAGCAGGGATTGCCAGATGAGGACGACGACTTCGTGAATCGGCTGGGAGACGGTGGTCAGTTGCGGTCGGCAGCGATGTGCGAGTTCGGAATCGTCGAAGCCGGTGACGGCGATGTCGCGGCCGGCCTCCAGGCCGAGGGTGTGCAGGACCTGGACTGCTTCGAACGCGAACGAGTCGTCTCGGCAGGCCAGCGCGGTGGGCTGATGATCGCGAAGCAGTCGTGGCAGCGCCGTCCACAGCTCGGTCGGGTCTTCGACGGACAGCTGTGTGACGGACCGTCGTCCTACCCCCCGCCCTATCTGGCCGCTGAGGAAGCCGTCCAAACGATCGTCTTCCATGCCGCGGTTGCGTGCCGGACCGATGTAGGCGAGACGGTCATGACCGTTCTCGTCGAGGTGCTCGGCGACCAGGCGCATGCCCAGTCCGCCGTCCACGTCGACCCAGGAGTGCTGCGCTTGGATTGTCGCCCAGGGGCGGCCGAACGCGACCATGGGCATGCCGTGCTCGACCAGCCATGCCGGCCGCTGGTCGCCGACATGGGTTTCTGCGATGACGACGCCATCGACGGATCGGCGGGCATAAAGCTCCTCGTAGGAGTCGATCTGCTCGGTGTCGTCACTGCCCACGATGTCCAGCACCACCCGGTACCCGTGCTGCTTGCCGACGCGGGCCAGCTCCCGCATGAAGGGGTCAAGCACAGACGCCTCGTTGTGGTGACCCTGGCCGATGTGGAAGGAGATCAGCCGGGTGGACTGCCGGGCCAGCGACCGTGCCGTCTCGTTGGGGCGATAGTTCAGCTCCTTGATCACGTCGAGCACGCGTTCACGTGTCGCCTCGGCGACGCGCTCCGGCGAGTTGAGCACGTTGGACACCGTCTGGTGCGACACCCCGGCTTTCAGTGCGATCGACTGGAGCGTCGGTCGCCGCGTCACTGATTCTTTGCTCGATACGGTCATTTCAGGCCTCCTGAGGTCAGTCCTTCGACGATGCGTCGTTGGAACAACAAGACCATGATGACCAGTGGGATGGTGGCGATGACACCAGCCGCCATCTGGGTGCCGAATGGCTGCTCGAACTGCGACGAGCCAGTGAACTTCGCGATCGCCACGGTGACCGGCGCGGTGGAGGCGTCGATGGACACGTTGGACGCGATGAGGTACTCGTTCCATGCCGCGATGAACACCAGGATGGTGGTGGTGAACACACCGGGAGCCGCCAGCGGCAGGATGATCATCCGGAACGCCTGCAGCGGGCTGGCGCCGTCGACCTTGGCCGCCTGCTCGAGCTCCCATGGCATCTGCCGGAAGAACGAGGTCAGCGTCCAGATCGCCAACGGCAACGCGAAGGAGATGTCCGGCAGGATCATCGCCTGGTAGGTGTTGATCCAGCCCAGGTTGGCGAACAGCTCATACAGGGGGGTGAGGATCGCCACGCCGGGGAACATCGAGGCCGCCAGGATGAGCGCGAGGATGAACGTGCGCCCCCGGAATTTCAGCCGGGTCAGCGCGTAGGCTGCCGTGACGCCGACGATCATCGCCAGCAGGGTCGTGGTGCCGGCCACGATGAGTGAGTTCAGCAGCGCCTGCGCGAACTGGTTGCGCCCCGAGAATACCGCCGCGAAGTTCTCCAGCGAGATCGGTGAAGGCAGCAGGTCGTTGTTGAAGATCGCGCTTGGGCTCTTCAGGCTCGACACCAGCATCCAGTAGAACGGTGCAAGGCAGAACACCACGAGCAGCACCACACCCAGCACGAACCAGGCGGCGTTCGCGGATCGCTTCACCCGCGGGGACGTGGCCAGAGTCATTCGATACCTCCGTCGCGGTCGCCCATGACCCGGGCGCCGAGCACTCTGATGTATAGGAAGGCGATCGCGAACACGATCAGGAAGGTGAGGGTGGACAGCGCGCTTCCCAGACCGGCCTTCAAGTTGCCGATGGACTGCTCGACGACGATCATCGACAGCGTCTCGGTGTTGTTGGCGCCGTGCGTGAAGATCTGCGGCAGGTCGTAGATGCGTAGCACGTCCAGCATCCGGAACAGCACGGCGACCACGATCGCGGGCCGCACCAGCGGAAGGATGATGGTGAAGAACCGGCGGACCGCGCCGGCACCGTCCACCCGTGCAGCCTCATAGATCTCCTGCGAGATCGTCTGCAGACCCGCGAGCACGAGCAGGGCGATGAACGGTGCGGTCTTCCAGGTGTCGGCGAAGATGATCGCCCATTTGGCGGGCCATTCCGATCCGGTCCACAGGATCTGCTGCCCGATCAAGTGATTGACGATGCCGTTGGCGTCGAACGTCCATCGCCAGAGCACCGCGCAGACCGCGGTCGGGATGGCCCACGGCACCAGAACCACTGCGCGGACGATACCGCGTCCTCGGAAGGCCCGGTTCATCACCAGCGCCATCGCGACACCGATCACCAGTTCCAGCAACAGCGTGGTGACGGTAAAGAACAGGGTCGTCGACAGCGCCGACCAGAAGCCCGGCGCCTCCGAGCCGACAAGGACTTCCAGATAGTTCTGCAGGCCGATGAACTGCGGCTCGGTGCCGATCCGGTCGCCGTAGAGGGACCTGATCAGCGCGCGAACCACGGGATAGCCGATCACCGCAGCCAGCACCACCAGGGTGGGCAGGACCAGCCAGAGCGCGAGACGAGAGTCACCTGTCTTGCGTGCGCGGTGGGACGAGGTCCTCATCGGTTGACCCGAGGATCGGGTTCGCTCGCCGGCTTGCGCCGTTGCTTCCAGGTTTGTCACTGCTGCATGCCTCACTGCTCGCTCTTACCGACTGGTCCTGTCCAGCTCGGTTGTTACTGGCTGTCGACGATCTTCTGCAGGCCGTCCTGCAGCTTGGAGAGCGTTTCGTCAACCGACACGTTCCCGTTGATCGCGCCCTGCAGCGCCTTGTAAACGTTCTCAGAGATCAGCGTGCTGAGCTCGTTGTACGAGACCGCCTTGGGGCGGGGCACCGCGTTCTCCAGCGCCTCCTTGAGGGTGGCCAGGTAGGGCACCTGCTTCTGCAGCTCGGCATCGTCGTACAGGGCAGAACGAACCGGCGGCAGCGACAGGTCCGTCAGCAGCTTCTTCTGCACACCCTCGGACTCCATGTACGTAATGAAGTCCTTCGCGGTCTCCTGGTTCTTCGACGCCTTCGAGATGGCGAGGTTGTAGCCGCCGAGCGTCGACGCGCCCGGGCTGTCAGCACCCGGCAGCGGTGCGATGCCGATCTTGTCCTGCACGACCGAGTCGGCGCCGTCCTGGGTGGCCAGGCCGTACACGTACGGCCAGTTGCGCAGGAACAGAAGTTTGCCGGCCTGGAACGCGCGGCGGCCCTCCTCCTCCTGGTAGGTGACCGCCTCGTCAGGGATCGTGCCGTTCTCGAAGCCGTCGACGAGGAACTGCAGGCCCGCCTTGGCCTCCGGGGTGTCCAGCGTCACATTGCCGCCGTCGTCGATGACGGTCCCGCCTGCCGAGTTGACAGCCTCCGAGAAGTTCACCGTGAGGCCCTCGTACTGGGCAAACTGGCCGGCGTAGCAGTCGATGCCGGCGGTCACCGCGACGGCGCAGTCCCCTTCGAGCTCGGCCCACGTGGTGGGCGGCGTATCGATGAGGTCGGTGCGGTAGTAGAGGAAGCCGGCGTTGGTGTTGTACGGCGCCGCGTACAGCTTCCCGTCATAGGTGCCCGAGTCGACGGTGGACTCGAACAGCCCGGATGTGTCCACGCCGTCCAGCGGAACCAGCCAGTCGCGTGCGGCGAACTCTGCCGTCCAGACCACGTCCAGACCGGCGACGTCGTACGTGCCGGCGCCCGCCTGGAAGTCCTGCACCAGCGCGGTGCGCTGGTCGTTGGCCGACTCCGGCAGCTCGACGAAGGTGACCTTCTCGTCAGGGTGCTCGTCGTTCCAGTCATCGATGATCGTCTGCAGCTTGCCTGTGGTGTCCTTGCCCTGCGCGAACGTGATCGGGCCGCGTCCTTCTTTGCCCGCATCGGGCGACGCGCCACCGGAACAACCGACAAGGGCCGTGGAGGCGACGGCGAGGACCGCGCCGACGGCATACATACGTGCGTGCTTCATAACACTCCGTTGGGTCGAAGGCGGGCCGGATGGACCGCCGGATTCTTGGTGGAATACCCGGCTGGAAGTTCGGGTAGAGGAACGATAAGTGATTTTACCGCTCAAACGCAACTGTTTGAGCGGTAATAATATGAGTATCCCTACAACACCGCGGCCGAGGCCCGGAGAACAAAGGAGTCTCGATGGCTGAAATGACCTCGACCCGCCAGCCCCCCTTGGCAGCGCTGGCGACAGTGCTGAACGCGCCGGCCAGCGCGGTCTCGGATCCTGAAGGCGATACCGGCGTCACCCCGATCGAGGGCTACTACCTTGACGATCGTCGAATCCTCTCCCGCGTCAGGCTGCATGTCGCGCGTCGGCCCATGGACCACATCGCCACCGCGTACCGGGGTCCGCAGTCGGTCGAGTTCACTTCAGTCGTGCCGGGTTTGGCCACGGCGGATGCCGACTTCGGGCTCGACGGCGACCCGCAGATCTCGGTGTGCCGCCGCCGAACACTCACTCGAACCGGTTATCACGAGAAGATCACCCTGCGTTCGGCATCCCGCAAATCTGTCAGCCTTCCTGTCGCGCTGTCACTGGGAACCGACGGCGCCACAATCTCTGAGGCCCGCTCCGGCACCACGCGTCCGCTGGTCGCCCCCCAGCTGCGCAACGGCATGGTGACCTGGCTGCTCGACGACGCCAGCGTCGCCGCGTCGTTCGATCCGCCTGCCACGGTGGAAGCCGGCAGCGATGGACTGGCGACTGCGGAGTGGAATGTGACGCTGCACGCCAGGGAATCGGTCGAGTTGACCGCCGAGGTCACCACGGCCGGGGCACTAGCGGCCCCCGCCAACGCGGTCCCGTCCGCGTCGCTCGAGCTGGAAGCGGATCCGCGACTGGAGCGGCTGTTCGAACGGTCGGTGGCGGACGCATACGCGCTGGTCCGCACCGATACCGACGATCCGGCCGACCGCTACATGTGCGCAGGGGCGCCGTGGTACCTCACCCTCTTCGGCCGTGATTCGATCTGGGCCGCGCGCATGATGCTGCCCTTCGACCTGGACCTCGCCGTCGGCACGCTGCGGGCATTGGCCCGGCGACAGGGGGTGGTCCACGATCCGGTCTCCGGTGAGCAGCCGGGCAAGATTCTCCATGAGCTGCGGCGCGAGGAGGCCGCGCAGCTGCTGCCCGCGCGTTACTACGGTTCCGCGGATGCCACGAGCCTCTGGATCATCCTGCTCACGGAAGCGTGGCGTTGGGGTGCCGACCCCGCTACGGTGCAGGAGCTCATCCCCCATCTTCGTGCCGCCTTGCAGTGGCTGACCTCCGACGCGGACTCTGACCGTGATGGGTTGCTGGATTACCGCCCTGACCCCGCCGGGCTCTCTCACCAGGGTTGGAAGGACTCGCGCGACGCCGTCCACGATGCGGTCGGCGCCGAGCACGCCGGCACTGTGGCACTCGTCGAGATGCAGGCCTACGCCTACCAGGCCGCGGTCGAAGCCGCCGACCTGCTGGACGCGCTGGGCCAGAACGGAGCGCCCGAACTGCGCGAGTGGGCCGCCCAACTGCGGGCGAGGTTCCATACTGCGTTCTGGGTTGAAGACACCAGCTATCCCGCCCTGGCGATCGTGGATCGGGTGCACCGGGCCGACGCGATCAGTTCGAACATGGGCCATCTGCTCGGCACCGGCATCGTGAGCGCCGGGGAAACCGCGCTGATCGCCAGCTACCTAGGCAGCGGCGACCTGGATTCCGGGTTCGGCTTGCGGACTCTGTCGGCGTCTTCGCCCCGCTACAACCCGATTTCGTACCACAACGGGTCCGTCTGGCCGCACGACACCGCCATCGCCATCCGCGGGCTGGCGGAGACGGGCTTCGGCGAGGTCGCTGCGCAACTCGCGGACGGCATCATCGCCGCCGGCGAAGCATTCGAGTTCCGGCTGCCCGAGCTGTGGAGCGGCATCTCAACAGCCGGCGGGCCTTCCGGATCAGTCATCCGCCCGCTTCCCTATCCGACCGCCTGCAGTCCGCAGGCATGGTCGGCCGCATCGGTGGTCGCGATCATCACGGCCGCACTGGGATTGCACGCCGATGTGCCGAACGGGCGCATCCGGATCCGTCCCCCGCGGTCGCCGATCCTCGGCGCCCTCACCGTCAAGGGGATCCAGCTGCCCACCGGGCAGCTCGACGTCCACCTCGACAAGAAGGGCGATGTCACCGTGCTGCGAGCACCGGAAGGAGTGCAGATCGACACCCCCAGCAGGCAGGAGTGCGCGGCATAGGACGGCAAGGACGACAATCCGCGAGATGCCGGCCACGGCCTCCCTCGTCAGCGCGATCGGCGTGCAGGTGGGCCGATTTGTCGTCCTGACGCTGGGTCTAGGGAATGCTGAATGGCTTGGCCTGCGGGGAGTTTATTGTCAGTGCTCGACACGATCAGGTTGAAGGTCGCGGCCCGGCGCTAGCCGACAAGCTCGGAGAGCTCGAACCAGCGCTCCTCCAGAGCGGCGGTCTCGGCCTCGGCTTGGCGAAGCTCGTCGTTCAGCCGTCCGATGCCTTCGTAGTCGCCCTGATCATGAGCGGCCATGCGGTCGTGAATCATCGCGATCCGCTCCGAGAGACGTTCGAGCTTCCTCTCCGTCGCACTCAACTCCTTCTTCGCAGCGCGCTCGTCAGCACCCGACAGGCGCGTAGCGCTCTGCTCAGAGACAGGGGGAGGCGTCACAGCCGACGGTGTCGCTGTCGCCGCCGCGCGCAGTCGCAGGTACTCGTCCATCCCGCCCGGCAGATGCCGGAGGCGGCCGTCGATGATCGCATACTGCTGGTCGGTGATCCGCTCCACGAGATAGCGGTCGTGGGAGACCACGATAAGCGTTCCGGGCCAGGAGTCGAATAGGTCCTCCATCGCGGCCAGCATGTCCGTGTCAACATCGTTTGAAGGTTCATCTAGAGCGATGAGATTAGGTTCGCTCAACAGCAGCAGCAGGAGTTGGAGGCGCCGCTTCTGGCCTCCCGACAACTCCCCGACACGGGCGGAGAGGTGTTCGCGGGCGAACCCGAGCCGTTCCAGCAGTTGCGCCGGAGTGAGGTCCTTGCCGTCGATCGTGAACGTCGTCTTTGTGCGCGCCAAGACCTCACGCACCCGGTCGTCACGGATGTCCGCGAGCTGGCTGAACTGCTGGTCCAGCATCCCGAGCCGTACCGTCTTGCCGCGTTTGACCCGTCCCGAGACAGGCTGCACGGTTCCGGCGATCAGCCCCAGTAGCGTGGACTTGCCGCTGCCGTTCGCCCCGAGAATCCCGGTCCGCTCGCCCGGTGCGATCCGCCACATCACGTCTCTCAGCACCTCGCGATTCCCATAGCGCACGCTCGCATCTTCGAGGTCGATCACGTCCTTGCCGAGACGTGCGACTGCGAGCCGCTGTAGTTCGATCGGGTTCCGCACCGGCGGCACGTCCTCGATGAGCTGATTGGCGGCGTCGATGCGGAACTTCGGCTTGGACGTGCGGGCCGGGGCTCCCCGGCGCAACCACGCCAGCTCCTTGCGCATCAGGTACTGCCGCTTGGCCTCGGTCGCGGCGTTCATCCGATCCCGCTCGACTCGCTGGAGCACATAGGCCGCGTAGCCGCCCTCGAAAGGCTCCACGGTCTCGCTGTGCACCTCCCAGGTCTCGGTGCAGACCTCATCGAGGAACCAGCGGTCGTGCGTCACGACCAGCAGGGCGCCGGAGTTCTTCGCCCAACGATTCTTCACATGCTCGGCAAGCCAGGCGATGCCCTCAACGTCCAGATGGTTCGTCGGCTCGTCCAGAGCGATCACGTCCCACTCGCCCACCAGCAGCACGGCCAGGGCGACCCTGCGCCGCTGTCCACCGCTGAGCGCACCGATCTGCGCGTCCCACGGCAGATCGGCGACGAGCCCGCCGATCACGTCCCGCACATTGGCATCGCCAGCCCACTCGTGCTCGGGCCGATCCCCGACGATCGAGTGACCCACCGTGGTTGCCGGGTCAAGGTCATCGCTCTGAGACAGCATCCCGAATCGAACGCCGCCCCGCCTCGTCACCTGACCGGCCTGCGGCTCGATCAGACCGCCAAGCATCCCTATAAGGCTCGACTTGCCATCGCCGTTGCGACCGACGATCCCGATCCGGTCGCCCCCCTCGACCCCAACCGTCACAGAGTCGAACACGACCCGCGTCGGGTACTCCAAATGCAGGGCTTCCCCGACCACCAACGACACAGCCATCAACGCACTCCAACCATCGCCCGGCGTCCAGGGCACCCCAGGCCAGGCCCGCGGCGCACGCCGCGACACCCGGCGAGCATCGCAAGCAGGCTCGACTTGCCGTCGCCGTTGCGGCCGACGATCCCGATCCGGTCTCCCCCGTTCACTCCCAGCGAGACGGAGTCGAAGACGACTTTGGTCGGGTATTCGAGGTGTAGGGCTTGGGCCCCCAGTAAGTGCGCCATGTTGTCCCAGGATATCCAAGCAACCTGCCAGCCCGCGGCAGCCTCCTCCTTCGGTCAAGCCGCGGTCGCGGACCTGCCCTCGAAGGGCTATCCAGCCGGCCCGAGACCCGGCTGTCGGTGTCTGAGCTGTTGATGAGCGCTGAAGGGGCTGCCGCGACTGTCGCCGTGCGTGGCGACAGGCTCCTTCTGCATATCGGGCTGGGAGAAGTACGGGTGCACCTCGACCCGATTGACCGCGGGCCCGACCTTGGTCTGCTCGTGCTCTCCCCTCTCCCTTTCTCCCTTCGCGAGACTGCGTGAATCGTCGGATAGGGGGCTCTTTTCGACGATTCACGCAGTCTCGCGGTCATAGGGGGGCTCCTCGGGAGCGGAGGCGAGTGCGAAGGCGGGCGATCGTCTCGGCCGGGCGCAACCCCATGTCGTCGATGGAGATGTAGACGACGGTCCAGCCAAGATCTTCCAGCCGCTCACGACGCGCGATGTCGTCTCGAAACCGCCCTTTCTCGCGGTGATGATCGCCCTGATACTCGACCGCGACCTTCCAGTCGACGAACGCGAGGTCGACCATCGACACCGGTCGACCATGCGTGTCGCAGACTCGATAGTTGATGGAAGGCTCGGGAAGCCCCGCGCGAACGACGAACAAGCGAGTGATCGTCTCCATTCGGGAGAGAGGGCCGTATCGCACGAGCCGCAGAGCCGCCGAGAGGCTCCGGGCGCCACGCCGACGTCCGTGCGCCGTCACGGCGGCACCCATGTCATCGAGGCAGGAGAGCGGCGGATGTCCCGAGAAAGGCTCGTCGCCGGTGACGATGAAGTCGCCGACGGCGACGAGGTCGTCGAGTTCGAGAATCGTCGACAGCTCGCACCAGGTGTCGAGGGGCGAGCTCGCACGGAGCGCGCCGAGCGTCGTCGGAGTCCTGTCCCATGCCGCGTGATGCCCGATCACACCCCGTGCACGCGGAATCGCGCCTCCGGGTTCGGCACTCACATGAATGAGCGACGACCGCTCGAGGCGCGTGGGCAGCGGCATTCCATACAGAAGTGCCGCCGAGGTATGGCTGAAGAACTGGGCCGGCGGCATCCTCCTCGAATACGCCTCGATGAGTTCGCGCACAGAGAGCTCGGCATCGTGCGCGATCCGCACCCCATGGAATGGTCTCGCCAATCCGGGACCACGCCACAACGACTCCGTCAGGCCGACCGACGCGGCATCACGCGCGGCGATCGGGCGACCGCGAAGGTGATCGGGGATCGGTCGTCTCTTTCGCACGCGCACATCATGCACGCTCCGTCCCACCCGACGCGCAAACTATCCACAACCCGCCTCCCGCCCGTTCGCGAGACTGCGTGAATCGTCGAAATAAGCCACTTTAAGGACGATTCACGCAGTCTCGCGAACAGGTAAGAATGGGAGGGAGGTGGTGAGTTAGTCGGGGAGGAGGCGCGCGCCGTGCACGGGACCGTGGGCGCGCACGGCCGTGAGGCGCGACGCGGAGAGGGCGACCTGGAGCTCGAGGGCGGAATCGGCGTCGCTCGTGAGGAACGCGACAGTCGGCCCTGAGCCGGAGACCAGGCCGGTGATCGCTCCGTTCTCTTCGCCGAGCTCGAGAATCTGGCCGAGCCCGGGCGCGAGGTGCAGAGCTGGCGCCTGCAGGTCGTTGTGCAGAGACTCTGCGAGCATGCGGGCGTCACCCGCCCGCAAAGCCTGCAGCACGCGAGCATCGACGGTCGGCACCCCCGGCGACGGCGAGATGTCGTGGACGTGGCGCTCCCGGTGACGATCGAGTTCCGCGTAGACGGCCGGCGTCGACATGCCGAATTCGGCGATCGCGAGCACCCAGTGGAAGCTTCCCTGTGCGAGCGCAGGGCTCAGCTGGTCTCCACGGCCGGTACCGATCGCCGTCCCCCCTGTGAGCGCGAAGGGCACGTCGGCACCAAGCTTGGCGGCGAGGATGACGAGCTCCTCCCTCGTCGCCTCGGTGCCCCACAGCGCGTCGCATGCGAGCAGGGTGGCAGCGGCATCCGCGGACCCTCCGCCCATGCCGCCCGCGATGGGAACGCTCTTGTCGATCTCGAGGTGCACACCGCCGCGGAAGCCCGTCTTTCTGGCCAGCAGCCGTGCCGCCTTGATCGCGAGGTTGCTGCCGTCTGTCTCGAGTCCTGAGGTGTCTACGCTGCCGCCGAACGAGACCGAGAAGTCGTCGGCGGGGTGTGCGCGCACGTCCTCGTAGAGGGACACGGCCTGATAGGCCGTCGCGATCTCGTGGTAACCGTCGTCGAGCCGCGCACCGACCTTGAGGAACACATTGATCTTGCCCGGCGCTCTCGCGTGCGCAACCGGAGAGGTGGCCGCGATGGTCATGGTTCTAACCTAGCTCAGCGTGCCCGCCGCCTTCAGCCACGCCTGCATGCGCGCCGAGCTCGTCGCTCACAGCGGCGATCAGCGCGTCGATGGCTTTCTGCTGATCGAGGGGAAGCGTCTTCGAGGCGCCGACTTCGAAGGTTCCGTCCTGACGCTGACCAGGCAGGCGGATGCCACGCGCCTGCTCATAGCCGACGGTCACACCCTGCGCCCACCATCCGCCGATCGTGAAGTTCGCGTCGAGCCACTGCGCGGTCTTGGAGTGCTTCCATGTCTGCGCACCCGCCTCGTCGAGCACCGCGAACCACGCCGGCCAGGCCTTGCCCGTAGCGTTCGCGAGCGCCTGGTCGCTCACGCCATCTTCGCGACCCGTCACCGTCCAGTCCGCCATGTGCGCCTCTTCCCGTTCACGGCTCAGGCTATTTCACCCGCTCGGCCCTCACGATAGCTGAAAGAAGGCGCGCCAGCGCGCTCGCGCCCGAACGGACTGTGTCGGTCTCCTAGTACTAGTGCTCGCATAGTACTAGTGCTCGCAACAGCGCCCGTAGTCAGCGCCGCGACGACACCGGAAGCCACCAAGCGAGGAACGCTCTGCCGTTTCGCGACGGGTCCGACAAGGCGACGAATTCAAGACGCAAACAGCAGCGACTCTATCTACGAGACGCTCCGCGAACTCCAAACCGCGGTCATCCGCCTCCTCAGCCGCTGCCCATACTGCCAACGCGCCGGACCGAGCTAACCAAGCACTACTAGGCGTCGAGCGGCCGGACCCGAGCGATGGCGAGGAACTCGTGCACGGTCAGCTGCTCACCCCGCGCCGTCGGGTCGACCCCTGCCGCCTCGAGCACCCATGAGGCCTCTGCACCGAGAACACCGGAAAGGGACTGGCGCAACATCTTGCGGCGCTGTTGGAAAGCCGCATCCACGAGCTCGAACGTCACGAGCCGTTCCTCCTCCGTGCCGAGAGCACCCGTTCCATCGGCGGCGTCCCGACGCTCGAAGCCAACGAGGATGGAGTCGACGTTCGGAACCGGCCAGAAGACCTGCCGGGACACCTGCCCGGCCGTGCGCCACGCGCCGTACCACTCCGCCTTCACACTGGGGCTGCCGTAGACCTTCGACCCGGGTCGGGCCGCCAGCCGCTGCCCCACCTCGGCCTGCACCATGACGATGCCGGCGCGGATCGACGGGAAGTGCTCGAGCAGGTGCAGCAGCACCGGTACTGACACGTTGTACGGCAGGTTGGCGACGAGCCGCACCGGGTCGCCCGGCAACTCCTCGATGCGCAGAGCGTCGGCGTGGATCACCGTGAGCGGGGCCGCCGGCTGCATGAGCTCGACCGTCTTGGGCAGTTGCTCGGCGAGGCGCCTGTCGATCTCCACGGCGATCACGGACGCCCCCGCTTCGAGCAGCCCGAGTGTGAGGGAGCCCAGCCCCGGACCGACCTCGACAACGTGTTCGCCCGGGATGATCCCCGCCGTCTTGACGATGCGCCGCACCGTGTTCGCGTCGATGACGAAGTTCTGGCCGAGCTTCTTCGTTGGGGTGACATCGAGCAGTTCCGCGAGATCACGGATCTCGGCCGGGCCGAGCAGCCGGCCGTGTCCAGGGTTCGAGGCGGAAATCGGGCTCTCGTGACGGTGCGCGTTCACGCAAGCCCTCCGACGGCACCGGCCTCGGGAGCGACGATCGCCTCGGCATCCCAGCGGCCGTAGACGAGCTCGGAATTCGAGGTGATCTGCGCGGCGAACAGTGCGAGGTCGGTGTCGAGGTGGGCGGCCATCGCCCGCACGGTGTGCGGAAGCAGGTAGGGCGCGTTCGGCCGGCCTCGGTATGGCATCGGGGTGAGGAACGGAGCATCCGTCTCGACGAGGACGAGGGATCGCGGCGCCACCCTGAGCGCCTCGCGCAGATTCTCGGCGTTCTTGAAGGTCACGTTGCCCGCGAACGACATGTACCAGCCGTTCACCGCGCAGATCTCGGCCATCTCCGCGTCTCCCGAGTAGCAGTGGAAGACAGTGCGTTCGGGAGCACCGACCCGTTTGAGCGTGCGGATGACCTCGCCGTGGGCCTCGCGATCGTGGATCTGCAACGCCAGGTCGTGCCGCTTGGCGATCTCGATGTGCGCCTCGAAGGAGCGGTATTGCGCGGCGAGCCCCTCCTGCCCGGTACGGAAGAAGTCGAGTCCGGTCTCGCCGACAGCGACGACGCGCGGCAGCCCGGCGAGCCGGTCGATCTCAGCGAGGGCGTCGTCGAGCCCGCCGTCGGCCTCATAGACGGGTGCCTCGTTGGGGTGGATGGCGACCGCGGCGAGCATCCTCGGCTCGATCGCGGCCGTCGCCGCCGACCACCGCGAGGTCCAGACGTCTCCGCCGACCTGGATCACTCCGCGCACCCCGACCGCTGATGCGCGGTCGAGCTGCTCGCGATAGTCGAGCTGATGCCTGCCGTCGGCGATCGGCCGCCCTGGTCCCGTCGGAGGGTCGAGGTGGGTGTGGTTGTCGTAAACGCCGACCGTGAGCGCCTCCGGCAGCGGCGGGTAGCCGAGTTCATGCCCGTCGGTCTGCTGGTGAACGTGCGCATCGGCGTTGTTACTCACGGCCCGTCCTACTCACTCGTCGATTCGATACGGGGGAACAGCGCCTCGAGCGGTGCGACCGATGACTCGCCCGACCATTCCCAGGCGCGGTCGATGCGCTGGCTCTGAACCGTGCCGACGCCGCCGAGCGCCGTCCACAGCCTCTCGGTGGCCTTGGGCAGCACGGGCGAGAGCAGCACCGCGAGGGTGCCGAGGCCGCGAACAGCCGTGAACAGCACCGTCTCGAGGCGCGCACGCTTGTCGGGGTCCTTCGCGAGCACCCACGGTTCCTGCTCGGTGATGTACCCGTTGAGCGAGTCGACGAGCTCCCA
The DNA here is from genome assembly GCF_042660285.1 of Luethyella okanaganae. Lineage (NCBI taxonomy): Bacteria > Bacillati > Actinomycetota > Actinomycetes > Micrococcales > Microbacteriaceae > Luethyella > Luethyella okanaganae. Next base: position 461,958 of record NZ_JBHSTP010000001.1, on the reverse strand, counting down.
GACGGCGGTGATGGCCTCGTGGATCGCGAGCCGGTCGATGGCGATAGAGGCGGTGTCCGTCACCGTGCGCTCGATCGCCCGGATGGTCTCGTCGGACTCGCCGAACTCCCCCGGCACCGGGATGACCCCATCGCAGTAGCGCGCGACCATGGCGATGACGCGCGAAGCGAGATTGCCGAAGCCGTTGGCGAGCTCGGCGGTGTAACGCGCCGAGAGGTCTTCCCAGGAGAACGAGCCATCCTGACCGAAGCTGATGGCGCGCATGAAGTAGTAGCGGAACGCATCCGAGCCGAAGGTGTCGGTGATCTGCGTCGGCGCGATCCCGGTGAGCTTCGACTTGCTCATCTTCTCGCCGCCGACGAGCAACCAGCCGTGCCCGAACACGCGATGCGGAACGTCGAGGCCGGCCGCCATCAGCATGGCCGGCCAGATGACGGCGTGGAACCGGAGGATGTCCTTTCCGATGATGTGGGTCGCGGGCCAGCGATCCGAGAAGACCTCGTCGTCCTGACCGTAACCGGCCGCGGTGATGTAGTTGAGCAGAGCGTCGAACCAGACGTAGACGACGTGGCTGTCGTCCCACGGCACCTTGACGCCCCAGTCGAAACTGGAGCGCGAGATGGAGAGGTCGGCGAGACCCTGGCGAACGAACGACACCGCCTCGTTGCGGGCGCTCTCGGGCTGGACGAAGTCGGGGCGCTCCTCGTAGAGAGCGAGCAACCGTTCGGCGAAGGCGCTCATCTTGAAGAAGTAGTTCTTCTCGTTGAGCAGTTCGACGGGCTTCGAATGGATCGCGCAGACCTTCAGGCCGACGTACTCCCCCTCGCCGTCGAGGAGTTCACTCGGCTGCTTGTACTCCTCGCAGCCGACGCAATAGTAGCCTTCGTACTCACCCGTGTAGATGAACCCGGCGTCGTAGAGGCGCTGCAGGAACTTCTGCACGTTCTCCTCGTGACGCGGCTCCGTCGTGCGGATGAAATCGTCGTTCGAGAGGTCGATCGTCTCGAGCAGCGGCTTCCAGGCCTCCTCGACGAGTTTGTCGGCCCACTCCTGAGGGGTCACACTGTTGGCGGTCGCGGTGCGCAGGATCTTCTGGCCGTGCTCGTCGGTTCCCGTGAGGAACCACGTGTCGTCGCCACGCTGACGGTGCCAGCGTGCGAGCACGTCCGCGGCGACCTCCGTGTAGGCATGACCGATGTGCGGCACGTCGTTGACGTAGAAAATCGGCGTTGTTATATAGAACGAAGAGCCGTCGGACATGCTGACCATCCTATTCGGCGCACGAGGCCGCCCCTGCTGTGTTACCTCGGGCTGATTCCGGCTTCTCCTCCCCGGCCCGCCCATCGTTCGTCAGCCGAGCGGAAGCCCGACGCGATCCCGATCCTGCGGCCGATCAAGGGGGTCGTCTGCTGGCTCGGAACGCCGCGTGTCCGATGGGTGCGGATGCGCCTGATGCGGTAGGTGGCCGATGACGGGCGGCAGGTTCTCGTAGACGTCCATGTGCGGATGCTCCGTCGAGACCCCGACCGTCACCGCCGCCTCCTTGACGTCGACGGCCTGCACGCGCTGGTGCCGGTAGTTCACGGGCTGCATGCCGAGCACGATCTTGCCGCGGGTATGGCCACGGTCGAGTTCGACGAACGCCTCGCGCACGCGTTCGAGCGGGAAGATGTCGGAGACGGGTACGACGAGCTTGTGCTGGGCGACGAGATGGGCGACCTTGGCCAGCACCTCGGTGGCCTCCGAATCCGCGTCGGCCATCGTGTTGAGGCCGTACTCGTCGATCGCCTCCCAGTCGATGATCGTATTGATCCGATACCGAGACACCCCGAGCTCGACCGCGGTGTGGATGTTGTCACCGCCGTGCGTGTCGAGATACGCGTCGACGCCGTGCGGGGTCACCGCGCGGATGCGCTCGACGACTCCGGGGCCGTGGGCGACGGGAATCACCCCGAGCTGCCGCAAGAAGTCGAAGTTCTCGGGACTCGCCGTGCCGATGACCGTCGCACCGCGCAGACGCGCCAGCTGTGCTGCGATGCAGCCAACGCCCCCGGCCGCGGCCGAGACGACGACGACATCGCCCGCCTTCACGCCAACGGCGTTGACAGCGGCCCAGGCAGTGGTGCCCACCACGAACAGGCTGCCGGCGACCTCCCAGGGGAGGCGCCGCGGCTTGGGAGTGAGATTCGTGGCGGGCACGACCAGGTGACTGGCGTGCGAACCTCGCGAGGTGTGTCCGATCACGGCGTCGTTCACCTCGAATGACGTGACACCGCGGCCCAGCGCAGAGACGAAGCCCGCGAAGTCGCTGCCCTGCCCCTGGGGAAATCGCGAGACCCACCTCTCTGAGAGTCTGCCCTCGCGAATCGCCGACTCTGCAGGATTGATCCCAGCCGCGACGACCTCGACGAGTACCTCGCCATCGGCCGGCCTCGGGATCGCGATCTCAACGACCTCGAGAACCTCGGGACCGCCGTATCGGGAGAACTTCACTGCGTGCGGCATGCGCTCACCTCCAACGCTCGCGTTGTCCTTATGGCAACAACCGGGAGCCTTCAGATGTTCCATCCGGAGCCGTGCGAACCCTCGACACCGGTTCAGCGGGCGGCGAGAGCCGCCTGATAGAGCTCGCGCTTGCCGAGCCCGGTCGCCTCCGAGACGGTGGCAGCGGCATCCTTGAGCCGCTCCCCCGCTGCGACGAGGGCGAGCACTTCCTCCACACCGTTCGCGAGATCGATGATCCGTTTCTCGGCTCCGGCGACGACGACGCAGATCTCGCCCTTGACACCGCCGGCAGCCCAGGCCGCAAGCTCGACGGCGGTGCCTCGTCTGACCTCTTCATAGAATTTCGTGAGTTCTCGGCAGACGACGACTCGCCGGTCCGCGCCCAGCGCGACGGCCAGATCGGCGAGTGACGCGGCAAGACGGTTCGGCGACTCGAAGAAGACCATGGTGCGGCGCTCGTCCGCGAGGCCGCGGAGGGCGGAGAGCCGCTCCCCTGCCTTGCGGGGCAGAAAGCCCTCGAAGGTGAATCGGTCGGTCGGGAGACCGGAGACGGCGAGCGCGGTGAGCACGGCGCTCGGTCCGGGGAGGGCGGTGACCGCGACCCCGGCACGTGCGGCGACGTCCACGAGGTGGAAACCGGGATCGGAGACCGTCGGCATGCCCGCGTCGCTCAGCACGAGGATGTCGGCGTCGCGCGCGAGCTCGACCAGCTCGGCCGCTTTCACGCGTTCGTTGTGGTCGTGCAAGGCGATGAGTCGCGGCCGATTCTCGACACCGAGTGCGGCGAGCAGCCGCTGGGTGACCCGGGTGTCCTCAGCGGCGATCACTTCTGCCGAGGCGAGCGCCTCGACGAGACGGGCCGACGCATCCTTGAGGTTGCCGATGGGAGTCGCCGCAAGAATGATCATGTTCCCAGTCTGGCTTAGCATGGGCGAATGAGCACCGGACCGGTCCAGCAGGATGCGCCCGAGTCGCCCGCATCCGATGTCGGCCCCGCCGTGGCAGCCGCCTCGGGGCCGCCAGTGGCGAGCGAACCGAGCGGCAGCCCGCTCGACGATTGGTGGGGGCGGGTGCTGTCATCGCCGGGCCGCCGGCGCCTCTGGTACTGGGGTGGTCCCATCGCGGTCACCGTGCTTGCCGCCGTGCTGCGGCTGTGGAACCTCGCCCATCCGCATGCTCTCGTGTTCGACGAGACCTTTTATGTCAAAGACGCTTACACCCTGCTCAACAACGGCTACGAGTCCACGTGGCCGGCGGATGCCGATCCCGAGTTCAACGCCGGCAACACCGACATCTTCACCACCGAGGGCTCCTTCGTGGTGCATCCTCCACTCGGCAAGTGGATCATCGCCGCCGGGCTCGCGGTGTTCGGAGCCGACAGCAGCTTCGGCTGGCGCATCGGCACCGTCGTCGTCGGGGTGCTCGCGGTGTTCCTGCTCACCGTCATCGCGCGCCGGCTCTTCGCCTCGACCCTCCTCGCCGTCGTCGCCGGGTTGCTCTTCGCCGTCGACGGCCATGCGATCGTCATGTCGCGGGTGGCACTGCTCGACGTCTCGGTCATGTTCTTCGCCCTGCTCGGTTTCGGCGCCGTGCTCCTCGATCGCTCCTGGCATGAGAGACGGCTCGCCACCCGGCTCGCTGAACGACGATCCCGCGGGATGGAGCCGAGCTGGGGTCCCACACTGTGGTGGCGTCCGTGGCTGCTCGCCGCAGGCCTTGCCTTCGGGCTCACGGCATCGGTCAAGTGGTCCGGGCTCTATTTTCTCGCGGCCTTCGGCGTGTACCTCGTGGTTGTCGACGCTCTGGCCCGCCGCCGCGCGGGGGTGCCGTTCTGGCTGAGCGCCGCAGCGCTCAAGCAGGGCCCGGTGGCCTTCCTGCTCCTCGTGCCGATCGCACTCGGAAGCTATCTGGTCACATGGACCGGCTGGTTCGTGACGAGCGGCGGCTTCTACCGGGGCTGGGCCGACCAGACGGATGCCGCCTGGACGGGTCCGCTCGCGTGGGTTCCGCACGCGCTGCAGAGTTTCTGGCACTTCCAGGTGGCCGCTTACAACTACCACGTCAACCTCTCGACGCCGCATCCCTACCAAGCGAACCCGCTCACCTGGCTGCTCATGATCCGGCCGACGAGCATGTACTACGAAGGATCATCCTTCGGCCAGAACGGATGCCTCGTCGACACCTGCGCCGAGGCGATCAACTCGGTCGGCAACCCGCTCGTCTGGTGGGCGGCCATGGTGGCCGCGCTCTATCTGGTCTACCGGCTCGCCCGCTACCGCGAGTGGCGGATCGGGCTCATCCTTATGGGTCTCGCCGCCGGATACCTGCCCTGGCTCATGTACCTGAACCGAACCGTCTTCCAGTTCTACACGATCGCCTTCGAGCCCTACCTCCTGCTCGGCCTGACTTTCGTGATCGGGCTGATCCTCGGCACGCGGGAGGACCCATGGTGGCGTCGCCAGCGAGGAATCGGGGTCGTCGGCGTCTACCTGGGCTGCGTGCTCGCCGTGAGCGCGTTCTTCTACCCGATCTGGACCGCCCAGCAGGTGCCGTTCTGGTTCTGGCAGCTGCACATCTGGCTGCCAGGCTGGCGCTGAGTCCCCTTCGCCTCGCATTCCGAAATCGTGAGCGTATGCCCGAAACGGCATGGATCACCCTCGAAGACGCGGCTGTTTCTCAGCCTCTGCCCCTTAGACTGGTGCCATCCGATCTCTGACGATATTTCGATCTCCGGCGATCTCCGGGCACTTGCTCTCTCCTCGGCTGGGAAGTCGCCTCTATTCGAAGGCCGTGTGATGTCTGAAGTCTCCACCGCACCCTCTGTGCGCATCATCCGAACCAAACCGGGCGGCGACACCAAGAACCCGACGACGGAGTACTCGGCCCTGATGCACACGGTGCGCAATCTCGGCCTGCTGCGCCGCGCCAGGGTCTTCTACTGGGTGGTCTTCTCGATCCTCGTGGTCGCCCTCGGCGGCGCGGTGACGGGTTTCGTGTTGCTCGGCGACACGTGGTACCAACTGCTCATCGCCGGTGCCCTCGGCATCCTGCTCACCCAGTTCGCGTTCCTCGCGCACGAGGCGTCCCACCGTCAGGTGTTCGAATCGGGCAGGGCCAACGACCGGGCCGGGAGGGTGCTCGCCAACGCCGTCGTCGGGATCAGCTATTCGTGGTGGATGACGAAGCACTCCCGCCACCACGCCAACCCGAACGTCATCGGCAAAGACCCGGATATCGACACCGACTTCATCGTCTTCCAGCCCGAGGAGGCGGCGAAGGTCTCACGACTCCATGCCCTCGTCACGCGCAAGCAGGGCTGGTTCTTCTTTCCGATGCTGCTGCTCGAGGGCCTCAATCTGCATGTGCAGGGGCTGCGCACCGTGATGGGGCGCGGCAAGGTCGACAATCGCTGGCTCGAGATCGCTATGATCTGCACACGCCTCGTCGCCTATCTCGCCGTGGTCTTCTACTTCCTTCCGCTCGGCATGGCCTTCGCCTTCATCGGCGTGCAGCTCGCCGTGTTCGGCCTCTACATGGGAGCCTCCTTCGCCCCGAACCACAAGGGAATGCCGCAGCTGCCCCACGACAGCAAGGTCGACTTTCTGCGGCGTCAGGTGCTCACCTCGCGCAACATCCGCGGCGGCTGGGTCATGCTCACCTTCATGGGAGGCCTCAACTACCAGATCGAGCACCACCTGTTCCCGAACATGCCGCGCCCCCACCTGCGCAAGGCGCGCGAGATCGTGCTCGAGTACTGCCAGACACACTCGATCGCCTATACGGAGACCGGTCTCGTGCAGAGCTACGGCATCGTGATCGCCTACCTCAACAAGGTCGGCCTCTCTGCGCGCGATCCGTTCGACTGCCCGATGACGGCTCGCTTCCGCACGCACTGACCCCGCGAGGCCATGGCGCCTCGCCGAACGCTAGGCTCGTGGGATGCCTTGGCTTCCCGGTGTGCTCCTCGCCGGGGCCGCAGCCCTCACCTCCTGGGGCATCCACACGCTGATCCCCGTCATCCCGCTGCTCACGGCGGCGATCGCGCTGGGCATCGTCGTCGGGCAGCTCCCCATCGCCCGTCCCGCCCTCGGCGGCAGCCTCGCGCCGGGGATCTCGGTCGCCTCGAAGGGCTTCATGCGGCTCGGTGTCGTGCTGCTCGGCCTCAAACTCAGTCTCACGGACATCGCCGGTCTCGGCTGGCCGTCCGTCCTGCTCATCGTCGGAGTCGTGCTGCTCGCCTTCGTCGGCACGATCGGCCTCGGCCGCACTCTCGGCCTGCCCGGCCATCAGCCCTTGCTCGTCGCGACGGGGTTCTCAATCTGCGGAGCCTCGGCGATCGGCGCTATGAGCGGCGTCGTCAGGGCGAAGGACGAGGAGACGGCGACACCGGTCGCGCTCGTCACCCTGTGCGGAACGCTCGCGATCGCTGTGCTGCCGCTGCTGTGGCATCCGCTCGGCCTCACGAACGAGCAGTTCGGGCATTGGGTGGGAGCGAGCGTGCACGATGTCGGTCAGGTGATCGCGACCGCGCAGATCGCCGGCCCGGCCGCGCTCGCGGTGGCGATCGTCGTGAAGCTCACGCGCATCGTGATGCTCGCACCAATGGTCGCTATCGTCGCCTCCATCGAACGGCGCCGCCACATCGCAGCCGTCGCGAACGACGACGACGGCGAGCGCCCGCCCATCGTGCCCCTGTTCGTGCTCGGCTTTCTGGCCATGATCCTCGTGCGCACCCTGCTGCCTGTTCCGGACGCCGCCATCGAGGTCGCGGACGCAGTGCAGACGGCGCTGCTCGCCATGGCGCTGTTCGGCCTCGGCTCGGCGGTACGGCTGAGCGAGCTCATGCGCACCGGCTGGCGGGCGCTGCTCGTGGGATTGCTGTCCTGGGCGCTCATCGCGGCCCTGGCGTTGGCGGCAGTTGTTCTGAGCTGAGCCGCCGAGCCGCGCCGTACAGGTGGGCGCCGCGCCGACCCCGACCCGGACCGCGTAGGCGGTGCCTGGAGGCGTAACGCATCGCTGGAGGTTGATGCGGCTTAGACGACCGCAGACACTCCGACAACCATCACGTGGTCACCGCATAGATTGCCCAGGTGGGTCCCGCATACGCCGCCATGGTCGATCTCGTCGATCTTGAAAAAAATGCACGTTCTCACCGATCACTGAACGGTGTGGCACCGGCCTCCGCGACCCGGACGAAGTGCTCCACGGCGGGAAACGGCTCGTAGAAGCCGTGCAGCAGCTCGCGCCAGCGACCATACTCCGCCGATCCCCGAAAGCCGGGATCGTGCGCCTCGATACTCTCCCAGCTGACGAGCAGCAGATAAGTGCCGGGAGTCTCGAGCGACCGCGAGAGCGTGAGACCGAGAAAGCCCGGCATCGACGCGATGATCGCGAGAGCCTCGACGAAGGCGGATTCGAATGCCTCCTCCCGGCCGGGAACGACGGGCAGCAGGGCATGCTCGAGGATCATCCGTCCACCGTAGCGAACGGACTCGCTCGCATCGGTGGCGAGATCGGTGGCCAGGTCAGTGGCCAGGTCAGTGGCCAGGTCAGTGGCCAGGTCAATGGCCAGGCCAGTGGCCAGAACGGCGGCACGTCGCGCAGGATCGTCGGCCGGCTGAGCCGGACGCGCATCGACGCCACGCACACCTTCGATTTCGCCGGCCCCGACGGGCGAGGCTCACAGCCTCAGAACTCGGCTGCACGACGTCCGTCAACCCGCAGGGGCCGACGGGAGGATCTCGGCGATGAGGTCCTCGATGCGGGCGCGGATGCCGTCGCGAACGCGGCGAACGCCGTCCAGCTCGAGACCGGCCGGATCGTCGAACTCCCAGTCCTCGTAGCGCTTGCCCGGGAAGATCGGGCAGGCATCGCCGCAACCCATCGTGATCACGACGTCGGCGTCGCGCACGGCCTCGGTGGTGAGCACCTTCGGCACGGTGTTCGCGATGTCGATGCCCTCTTCGGCCATCGCCTGCACCGCGAGCGGATTGATCCGGTCCTTCGGTTCGGAACCGGCGGAGAGCACATCGACGCGGTCGCCCGTGAGGGCGCGGAGGTAGCCGGCGGCCATCTGGGACCGGCCCGCGTTGTGCACGCAGACGAACAGGACGGTGGGTCTGCCGGTCATGGGAGTCCTCGCTTCCAGTCGTTTCTCAAAGCATAGATCATTGTCTATGTTTTGATGAGGGAATCCGCGAGACACTCACGCATCGTCCACCGCGGACCCTCCGGCGAGGACACCGAGGACATTGAGGAGCTCGCGGACGCGGATCTCGATCTCGTCGCGGATCTCGCGCACGCGCGGCACAGGCAGACCCACCGGATCTTCGAGCTCCCAGTCGAGGTAACGGCGCCCGGGGTAGACCGGGCAGGCGTCGCCGCATCCCATCGTGATCACGACGTCGGCCGCACGCACCACCTCGTCGGTCAGAGGCTTCGGAAACTCTCCGCCGATCGGCACGCCGATCTCGTCGAGAACGGAGACGATGACCGAGCGCACCGCGGCCGCAGGCTGGGAGCCTGCGCTACGGACGTGCACGCGATCGCCAGCGAGATGCCGCAGGATCGCGGCGGCCATCTGGGACCGGCCCGCGTTCTGCACGCACACGAACAACACCTCGGGAGCGCCGCCCGGCGTGTGCTGCGCCCTGGCCAGGGCGGTGAGCCGCTCGCCGGTGAAACGGGCCGTCAACGACGGCAGATACCGAGTGATCCGCGCCTGCCCGGCCAGCAGCTCGTAGCTCTCTTCGACGTATCGCTCGACCGTCTCCGGGCTGAACACCCCGGTGAAACGGTGCGCGAGATCACGTCCGATGCGCTCGAGAACGGCTCTCTCCACCTGCGGCACCGGCGTCTGCAGCAACTCGGACACCTGGTCGAGATGTTCAGGGGCGATGGAGTACCACGCTTGCCGCCCCTCGGGATCGCGGCGTAGCACCCCCTCGTCGAGGAGGACCTTCACGTGATGCGAGACCGTCGGCTGCGTCAGCTCCAACATCTCCGCGAGACGGGTCACGGTGGCACGTGCGTTCTGACTGCCGAGGATCAAAGACAGCATGCGCGCCCGCGTAGGGTCGGTGAGCAGTCTCAGCACTGCCGTACGCGGCGCCATGTCCATGGACCTGAGCCTAAGGCGACGGGAACGATCGGTCGACCTCGCCGAGCATCCTCCTGTCGTTCATCACGATATGAGCGAGCCTGGACGGCGCCGTGCCATGAGTTCACGTGCCGCCGAAACCGACGGACGCGTTTCGTCGCGTTACGCGTTCGCGAGAGGCACGCCAGCGCACGGGTTAGCGTGAGCCCATGGCAGATCGCGAATACGGCTTCAAGACCCGCGCCATCCACGCGGGCAACATCCCCGACCCGGTGACGGGAGCACGAGCGCTGCCGATCTACCAGACGAGCGCGTTCGTCTTCGACGACACCGCGGATGCCGCCGCCCGCTTCGCCTTGCAGAAGTACGGCAACATCTACTCCCGCCTCGCCAATCCGACGGTCGCGAGTTTCGAGGAACGCGTCGCGAGCCTCGAGGGAGGCCTCGGCGCCGTCGCGACCGCGAGCGGCCTGAGCGCCCAATACATCACCTTCGCGAGTCTCGTCGGCGCCGGTGATCACATCGTGGCGAGCGCGAACCTCTACGGTGGGTCCATCACCCAACTGGATGTGACGCTCCGCCGCTTCGGTGTCGAGACGACCTTCGTGCACAGCTCAGACCCGGCCGACTACGCGGCAGTGATCACCGACAGAACCAAGCTCCTCTTCGTGGAGACGATCGCGAACCCCTCCGGGGAGATCGCCGACATCGAGGGACTCGCGGAGGTCGCGCACGGTGGCGGCATCCCCCTCATCGTCGACTCGACGATCGCGACCCCCTATCTCAACCGCCCGATCGAGTGGGGTGCCGATGTCGTCATCCACTCGGCGACGAAGTTCCTCGGCGGACACGGCACGACCCTGGGCGGCGTCGTCGTCGAGAGCGGCCGGTTCCACTGGCACAGCGAGAGGTTCCCGCTCTTCGGCGAGCCCGTTCCGAGCTATGGCGGGCTGGAATGGTCGGGCAACTTCGGTGAGTACGCGTTTCTGACGCGGCTCCGCGCCGAGCAATTGCGTGACATCGGTCCGACGCTCGCCCCGCACAGCGCTTTCCTGCTCGCCCAGGGCGTCGAGACGCTGCCGTACCGCATCCAGGCCCACGTCGACAACGCCAGCACCGTCGCGGAATGGCTCGAAGCCGATCCGCGGATCTCGGCAGTGCACTGGGCCGGCCTGCCCGGCCATCCGCACTTCGAGCGCGGGCGGAAGTACCTGCCGAAGGGTCCGGGATCGGTGTTCACCTTCGAACTGAAAGACGGCCGCGCCGCCGGTCAGACGTTCATCGAGTCGCTCAACCTCGCAAGCCACCTCGCCAACATCGGTGATGCGAAGACCCTCGTGATCCACCCGGCGTCGACGACCCACGCCCAGCTCACCGAGCAGCAGCTGCTCGACGCGGGCGTGCGTCCCGGCTCGGTGCGCATCAGCGTCGGCATCGAAGACGTCGACGACATCGTCTACGATCTCGACCAGGCTCTGGATGCCGCGACAGGAGGTTCCCGATGAGCGTCGATGCCACGATCGTGACGAGCGACGAGACCGTGCAGCTCGCCAACGGACTGAGCTGCGAGTTGCCGGCCGACTCGCCACTCGCCAGGCTGTTGCGCTCGCAGCGCACCTGGGTAGGCCCCGATGCCAAGCAACGGCTGCGAATCCTGCGAGAGGCGACGTCGATCGCGATCGTCGGCGCCTCGCCCAACCCGGCGCGGTCGAGCTACTTCGTCGGCACCTACCTGCAGCAGTCGAGCGACTACCGGGTGTACTTCGTGAACCCGAACGCCGATACGATCCTCGGCGAGAAGGCCTATCCCGACCTGGCCAGCCTGCCAGAGGTGCCCGACATCGTCGACGTGTTCCGGCGTGGGAGCGACATCCCGAGTGTCATCGACGACATCGTCGCGATCGGCGCGAAGACGATCTGGGTCCAGCTCGGGATCTGGAACCAGGATGCCGCCGAATACGGCGAGTCCCGGGGCCTGACGGTCGTCATGGACCGCTGCGTCAAGATCGAGCACGCCCGCTTCAACGGAGGCCTGCACCTGCTCGGTTTCGACACCGGCCAGATCACCGCGCGCAAGACCATCCGCTAGCCGCTCGGCACCCCATGAACCGGCAGCAGCTGCCGCCATCGACAGCGGATGAGGGCGGCTACTGCCGGTTCAGGACGTGGGTCGTCGAAAGCTCAAGAGCTTGACCGTGTGACCGCCGAGCTCGAGCACGGGCTCACGGTCGGGCATCCGTTCGAAGCCGAGCGTCTCGTAGAGGCGGTGGGCACTCGTCATCTCCGGTCCGCTGTTCATCACGACGCTCCCGAGACCGCGGATGCGAGCGAGACCGAGCACATGCCGGGTGAGCAGCTCGCCGATTCCGTGCCGCCGCACAGCAGGGTCGACGGCGAGGAGGCGGAAGTCCAGTTCGCCGGGTCGAGCGAGATCCGAGATCGCCTCGCCCGCGTGCGGAGTCGAGACCGTTCCGAGCAGATCACCAGAAGCAGCATCCTCTGCCACCCATACCTGGTGCTCGAGCGCACGATCTTCGACGGCCATGATCGACGCCCGGTAGGGGTCCGAGAGCTCGTAGTCGTGACTGTAAGCGCGCTCGGAGAGCAACGACACCGCATCCGTCTCCTCCGGCCGCATGAGGCGCACGACGACGTCGTCGCGCTGCTGGAGCCGATAGCTGAAGACGAGGAGTTGCACGCCGCCGACCACGACCGCCGGATCCCGCTCGGGAAGCCTCTCGAAGCCGAGTCGCGTGCAGGCTCGCTGCGCCGGGTTCTCGGAGCCGGTGTCGAGCACCACGGCCAGCTCACCCCACTCCAGAGCGCACTCCAACGACACCCGTACGAGTGCGTCGCCAACGGCGTTGCCACGCGTGGCAGGGTCGACGGCCAGCAACCGCACCTCGGCCTCTCCCGGGCGGGCGAGTCGGGCGTAGCGGGTTCCGGCCCGCAACAGGCTCACTGTGCCCGTCACCCGATCGGCGTCGTCGACGGCGACGAGCAGGGTTCCGGATTCCGCACGCCCTGCCGCGTCACATTCGAAGGCACGTCGCTCGGCACTCACCGACAGGTGCCCGTATGGGCCTGCGCGAAAAGCGTTCTCGATGACGGTCACTATGACGCCGAACTCGTCGGCGCGGGCCGGTCGCACGGTGAACGGTGGAGTGGAGGCTGTGAGGGCGGTCTGAGGGGCGGTTGTGTTCGGCACGGACGCTCCAGGACGGTCGATGGTGTGCGGCTCAGCGGGATTCGAAGAATCCAGCCTCATTCTTCGCGGAATGGAGGGCACCCGCTCGCTGAGGGCGATGGGGTGAGATGGGGTGATGGGGCGGGTGGCATGGGTCAGGTACAGGTGGCCCCGTCACAGGTGAAGCTACGCTGAGAGAGTGCGCCGCATCCTCTTCGACTCCCCGATCAGTCGCCTCGGCTATCTCTACGCGACCCTCGTCGGGATCATCTGGGGGTTCGTCTGGAGCACAGGACGGGTGGAGCGACGCGGCGGGCTCATCGTCTTCCGCGGCCTACCGGGATGGGCATTCGCACGGGGCGGCTCCTGCGTCGGCGGGTGCTACCTCACCGACCAGAACGTGAGCGAGGAGGTGCTCGAGCACGAGGTCGTGCACAAGCGGCAGTGGCAGCGCTACGGCATGGTGTTCCCCGTGTTGTACTTCCTCGCAGGACGGAACCCGCTGAACAACCGCTTCGAGATCGAGGCGGGTCTCGAGAAGGGCGGCTACCTGCCGCGGCGCCGCTGACCATCAGTTCTCCGCGCGACCGAGCTTCCAATAGCCCATGAATGCGACCCGCTTCCGGTCGATGCCGAGATCGCACACGAGATGTCGACGCAGTGTCGTGATGGCGGAGGCCTCACCGGCCAGCCAGGCGTACAGATCGCCGTCCGCGGACCCCTCCGGCACCTCCCAGAGCAGGTCGACGCCGAGATCGGCGGGCTCCGGCTCCGGACCGGGACGCACGGCGTCGACCCAGGACTCCGCCCAGCCACGCACGGCGGGAACGAGGGCAGAACCATACCCCGCACCCCCGATCGCCGCCGCGGCCGCGTCGAACGCCATGGCATCACGCGGCAGCCACCGCACATCGACTCCGACGGGGGCCGATACGGCGAGAGCATCCGCCGCGGTCGGGACCTCGATGAATGCGCACCCGCGTGCGTCGGCCGGCAACCCCTCGAGAATCGAGCAGATCGCCGGTGCCGCCGTCTCGTCACCGACGAGCAAAAGGGTCTCCGCCCGCCCCGGCTTCCACTCATAGCCTTCCGCAGGCGCCTCGCTCGTGGCATCCGGGCCGATGATCACGAGCTCATCCCCCGCGGCGGCGGTCGCGATCCAGCGCGAGGCAGGCCCGCTGTCACCGTGCGCGACGAAGTCCACGTCGACCTCGCGCTGAGCGGGTCGCGCGTCGCGGATCGTGTAGGTGCGGATGGGGTTGCGCTCCCCCTCCGGCAGGCCGCGCCACGCCTGATACCAATCGGCGTGGTCGGGAAAGGCGTCGACCCCGCGCCCATCGATCGGAAGCACGACCTTGATGCGCTGATCTGCGCCGAAACAGCCGAAGTCGGCCAGATCGTCTGCGGTGAAGGTCACCCGGGTGAAATGCGGCGAAAGCCGGTCGACGGTGCGCACCCGCACTCGAAAGCCGCGGTAGCCCTGTTTCGACATGATGTCCTCCCTGGACGGATCGTGGATGATCGGGTCAGCCGACACGACGCGAACGCCAGAGCAGCCAGACGAAGTACGGTGCGCCGACAACCGCGGTGAGCAGGCCTGCGGGAAGCTGACCGGGCGCGATGACGGTGCGGCCGAGCGTGTCGGCGACGCAGACGAGCAAGCCGCCCAGGATCGCGGACATCGGCAGGACGAGCGCGTGCCGGCCGCCGACGAGCGCGCGGGCCGCGTGCGGCGCGACGAGGCCGACGAAGCCGATCACGCCGACGGCCGCGACCGCCGTCGCCGTGAGAGCCACGCACACGCTCAGGAGTCCGAGACGGGCACGTCCGAGCGGTACGCCGAGGATGCGCGGGGTGTCGTCGTCCTGTGCGAGCAGGTCGAGCTCGCGCCGCGCGCCCGCGAGGATCGGCGCAGCGACGACGACCGCGACGAGCACGGGCAGCAGCTGCGGGAGCGTGCGACCATACGTGGATCCCGATAGCCAGGTGAGCGCCTTCGCGCCGTTGTAAGGGTCGGTCGCGATGATGAGCATGCTCACGGCCGCCCCCGCGGCGGCGGACACGCCGAGGCCGATCAGGATGAGCCTGCTCCGGTCGAGTCCACCTTGGGCGGCGAGACCGAATACGATGACGGATGCCGCGACGGCGCCCAGCAGCCCTCCGGCGGTGACCGCCCAGAAGCTCGCGAGGGGCGCGATCGTGATGACGAGTACCGCGCCGACGCCCGCGCCGCCCGTCACCCCGAGCAGGCCGGGCTCGGCGAGGGGGTTCCGGGAGACGGCCTGCACAACGGAGCCGGCGATGGCGAGCGCAGCCCCAGCGAGAATCGCCGCGAGCACCCGGGGAACCCTGGTGTTCATCACGAAGTTCGTGACGGGTCCGACCTGGCCGGTGATCCAGTTGAGAACGTCACCTGCGAACAGTTTCGCATCGCCGAGCAACAGGGAGCAGAAGGCGACGACGAGCAGCACCATCACGGCGAGGACGACGAGGCGACGACGCAGCCGTTCGTCCGATGCCGTGGTCAGTGCGAAGCTGTCGGCTTGAGCGGTCGAACCGGCGTCCGAGAGCCTTCTGGCGAGGACGACGAGGAAGACGGCTCCGAAGATCGTCGTGACGACGCCGGTCGGAACCTCGACCCCCGCAGCGCCACCGAAAACGAGACGCAGTGCAACATCCGAGCCGAGCACGACGATCACGCCCATGAGCGCCGCGGCGGGGATGAGCGCGCGGTGGCGCTGCAGGCCAGGGACGCGGGTCGCCGCGAGCCGCACGATCGCCGGCGCGGCGAGCCCGACGAACCCGATCGGCCCCGCGACGGTGACGGCGGCGGCCGAGAGCAGCACGGCGAGCACGATCGCCGCCCACCGGATGCGAGGCACCCGCACGCCGAGCACGGCCGCCGCGTCGTCGCCGAGCATGAGAAGGTCGAGCCTACGAGCGAACAACAGGAGGGCGAGCACGACGAGCAGCACCACGGGACCGAGCTGGCTCACCCCGTCCATGCTCGTCTGGCCGATGGTTCCCGCACCCCAGGCGAAGAGTCCCGTCGTCTCTTCGGCGAAGAGCAGCAAGAGCATCGTGGTGAGAGCCGCGAGCGCGAGGGCTATCGCCGAACCGGCCAGAACCAGACGCACAGTGCCCTCTCCGCCGCCGGAGGCGAGGCCGAGCACGAGTACGGCGGCCGCAAGTCCACCCAGGAAAGCGACCGCGCCGCCCGTGAGCACGGGCAGGGCTATTCCGAAGGCGGCGAACGCGACGACGGCCAGATAGGCTCCCGCGTTGACCGCGAGAGTGTCTGGCGAGGCGAGCACGTTGCGCGCGACGGTCTGCATGACCGCGCCGGCTGTGCCCAGCGCGACTCCGACGAGCAGACCCGCGAGCAGGCGCGGGATGCGCGAGGCGACGAGCACCGATGCCGCCTGGTCGCCGCCGTCGCCCGTGAGAACGCGCCACAGTTCCACGGGTCCGACGGAGGAGGATCCTTGGGTCAGATGGACGGCGGCCAGCACGGACGCGAGCACCACGCCGACGATCACCGTGACGAGGAGCAGGCCTCGGCGGTCCACGGATTCCGTGGCCGCAGCCGGGGCAGCTCCGGCCGCGGACACGGTCGTGGTCGCACACATGGGGCGGATGCCGTTACGCGGAGAGGGCGGCGACGACCGCGTCGATGTAGCCGTTCATCGACGACGGGCCGCCGAACATCCAGATGCCGTCGGCGAGACGGTGCACTTTGCCGGCCTGGACTGCGGGAAGCGAGGTCCAGACGGCGTTGCCGGCGAGCTCGTTCCGATAGGGGTCCATACCCTCGGTCGCCACATAGAGAAAGTCGACGTCACCGAGGACGGTGAGCCCTTCGACATCGGTCGACCCGAGGCCGTAGTCCTTGTCGCCCTCTCCCGTCCAGGCGTTCTTCAGGCCGAGCCGCTCTGTGATGTCGGAGAGCAGCGAGCCCCGGGCGTAGGGGCGAATGGAGACCTGGCCGTTGCTGACCCAGGCATCGCTGATGAAGAACGCTCTGCCCGCGAGACCGGCTGCGTCGATCGCTGCCTTGCCCTCGGTGATCTTCGCGCCGAATCGGTCGAGCAGGGCGACGGCCTTGGTCTCGGTGCCCGTCGCGGTCGCAATGGCGTTGAGGTTCTTCTCCATCTGGCCGATGGCGTTGGAGGCGTCGGCGCCGCGCACGACGAGGACCGGGGCGAACACCTCGATCTGAGCGATGGCGCTCTGGGGGAGGTCGGTGGTCGTGACGACGAGATCGGGGGCGAGACCGGCGATCGAGTCGATGCTCGGCTCACCGCGTTTTCCGACGTCCGTCACGGAGTCGTCGAGACGCTCCGCCTTGACCCAGGTCCCGTATCCGTCGACGTCGGCGACGCCGACCGGCATGACGCCGAGCGCAACGAGGTTCTCGGCGGTGTTCCACTCGAGTGCGACGACCTTCTCGGCGGGCGCCGCGAGCGAGATCGTCTCGCCGCGGTCGTCGACGATCGTGATCGCCGTCTCACCGGCGGCGGACCCGACGTTCCCGATCGTTCCGCATCCGCCGAGCAGCAGTGCGACTCCAGCTGCGGCGATGGACAGGGCGATGTTGTGCGTTCTCATATGTTTCCTTCCATGGCGGGCGGGCGAATGCACCGCTCCGGTGGTGTGGTCGGTGGAGGAGTCCGGTCCGGCTAGACGAAAGCCGGTGCGAAAGCTCTGCTGTTGTGGCGTCCGACCGCGCGTGTGCGGACGATGCCGGTCCGTTCGTCGACGTCGACGTCGACGCGAATGCCATAGCTCGAGCTCAGCACGTCGCTCATGAGCACCTCGCGCGGAGTGCCGACGGCGCGCACTCGACCGGCCTCGAGAAGGATCATCCGGTCGGCGATGGCCGCCGCCTGATCGAGATCGTGCAGCACGAGGCCGATCGTGACCCCGTGCAGCTCGGCGAGGTCGCGCACGAGGTCGAGCAGTTCGACCTGGTAGCGCAGGTCGAGGTAGGTCGTCGGCTCGTCGAGAAGAAGCACGCCGGTGTCCTGGGCCAGGCAGCTCGCGAGCCAGACCCGCTGCAACTGCCCTCCCGAAAGCCGGTCGACGGGGCGCTCGGCGAGGGACTCGACGCCTGTGATCGCCATGGCGTGCCGCACGATGGCCGGCCCCTCGGCGTCTCCCCCTGTCCAGCGCCCCCTGTGCGGGTGACGTCCGAACTCGACGACCTCCCGCACGGTGAGTCCTGAGGGCGTCGGGCGGTTCTGAGTGAGCAAGGTGACCCGTCTCGCGAACTCGCGATTGCTCAGCGCGAGGGCGTCGACGCCGCGCTCGGGATCGTCGACGGCCGCAGTGTCCGGCTCGAAGGGCGATGCCAGAACGATTCGGCCGGCATCGGGCGTGTGCAGACGAGCGAGCGCCCGCAGCAACGTCGACTTTCCGCTGCCGTTCGGCCCCACCAGGGCTGTGATCCGACCGGGTGCGAGGGCGACATCGGCACCGTGCACGACAGGGATGCCGTTGTAGGAGAGCGTGAGGTCGAGACCGAGCATGGTTACACTATAGGCAAGCCTTACCTAAGTCAGCCAGTCCTTAGGTTCAAAAACCTCGCCGCCTTTCCGTCAGCCGCGATCGCGAACACGATGGCGCCCCGCCTTCCGCGACCGCAGGACCGGACGCCGGAGCGTCACCGTACCGGAGGGCGGCGACGCTCCCAGTGCAGCCGTCGCTCGAGTTGCGCGCCGAGGGCGAGGAGCGCGGCCTCGCCTCCCGGTCGCCCGATCAGCTGCACACCCATCGGCAGCCTCTCCTCTGTTTCATCCACGGGAAGCACGATCGCCGGCAGTCCGCTCACATTGACCATCGAGGTGAACGGCGTGTATCGCACCTGCTGGGCGAAGTTGCGCTCGCCATCCTCGGCGTCATACCAGCCGATCGGCCGCGGAGTCAGAGCGAGGGCCGGTGTGAGCACGGCGTCGAAGCGGGAGAGCTGCCGGATGAGCGAGCGTTCGAACACGGCGAGTGTCGCGAGCGCCTCGGAGAGCGCTCGCGCGGAGAGCTCCCGTCCGCGGCGCATAAGCCACCGCGTGAGCGGCTCGAGCATGTCTTCCTGTTCGCCGCCCTCAGCGGGGATGCTCGCCGCTCCCGCCTGCCAGACAGTGCGGAACGCCGGTGCGTAGCTGTCGTCGGGTTCGAGCGCGGTCTGCTCGATACCGTGGCCGAGCCCCGCGAACTCGCCGACGGCGCGCTCCAGCGCCGCGAGCGCCTCGGGAGCGAGATCGATGTCGTAGGCGTCGTCCCATGCCGAACTCGTCATGACCCCGAGCTGGTATCGGCCCTCGCCGCGCACCGCCGAGGCGAGGAACGGCCCGTCGCCGCCCGGCGCGCGGAGCGCGAAACGGTGGCCGGCCGGCGCACCATGCGGCAGCACCATGCCGTCGAGCAGGAGCGCGGCATCAGCAACGGTCCTGGCCAGAGGCCCAGGGACGACGAGACCGGCAAGCTTGTCGATCCCGCTGCCGGACGGCACACGCCCACGCGACGGCTTCAGGCCGACGAGACCGCATGCCGCGGCGGGAATACGTATGGATCCCCCACCATCCGAGCCGGGCGCGAACGGCAGCATCCCCGCCGCGACCGCGACCGCCGCACCCCCGCTCGACCCGCCGGCGCCGAGCTCCGGATTCCACGGATTGCGCGCGGGCGCGGCCACGAGACTCTCGGTGTACGAGGAGAGCCCGAACTCCGGCGCGTTCGTCTGACCCAGACTTACTCCTCCGGCCGCATCGAGCGTCTCGACGAGCTCGTCGGACGACTCTGGCACGAAGCCCGAAAAGAGCCGCGAGCCGAAGCCCGCCGGAACGCCCGCACGCATGGTGAGGTCCTTGTCGCCGAAAGGCAGACCCCACAGCGGTGCGGTGCGCGGAACCGAGGTCTCGACGGTCGCCGCGCGGGCGCGGGCGGCATCCGGAGTCACCGTGACGAAGGCGCCCAGCCCGGGATCGAGCTCGGCGATGCGGGCGAGGTAGTGGTCGACGAGTCCACCCGGAGAGATCTCTCCGGACTGCAAAGCCTGCCATTGCTCGAGCGCGGTGAGATCGTGGAGTTCCGCCATGGCTCGAGCCTACGCGCCGTGCGTTGCACCCGCCCGGGCGTGGACACGCCGGTACAGTGAAAGCATGGGCGCGCAACCGCAATCGGATGGCGGTGCCCTGCGCAGACTGGACGCCACCCTCCCCGCGTGGATGGTCGCTCATCCGCTCACCCTCGGCTGGCTCTGGCTGTTGTTCTTCGCAGCGCTGCTGGTCGCGACAGAGCTCTTCGACTGGCCAGACTGGATCTGGGGCCTGTTGATCGCGTTCAGCGCGCTGCCGTCGTTCGCAGCCATGGTGATCGTGCTGCAGGCGACCCCGCGACGCAGCCTGCACGCGCACAGTTCCGTGTTCGGTCATTTCTTCACCCGCTACCTCACCCTCGTCGCGGCCTTCGTCGCCTGGACGACGTCGATCGTGATCGGTGCCTCGATCTCCTCCGCGCTCCAGCTCGCCGCTGAGAACCGCGAAGAGGAAGTTCTCGGCAGCGGGCTCTCGCTCGTCTTCGGGTCGTTCCCACTGGTCGCCACCCTGCTCTGGGTCGTCTTCCTCCTACGCTGCGCATGGTTCCTCACCCGGGTTCGCGGGTGGCGCCAGCATCCCGCGCGCACGACGATCCCCGCCCGGCTCCTCTCCTCCGCCCCCGGGCTCCGCACCGTGGTGATCGGGCTCGCGCACCCCGGCATCCTGCTCGCCATCAGCGTGTTGTCGGGAATCGCGCTGCTTGCCGTGGATCTTGGAGGCCTCGAATGAGAAGACCGATCGGTTGGGCACTGCTTTGCGTAGTCTCGGCGACGGTTCTTGCTGCGTGCACCCCGACATCCTCGTCGGGAGCACGGACGACCTCGACTACTGCCTGACCAAGTACACCGGCCCCGGAGGATGGATCGAGGGAGGAGAGACTCCCGCGGGTTGGACTCGCATTGGCGAGGTCATTCTGGCGCAACCACACTAGAGTCGCGGGCGGTGCGACCCCCAAGGGCCGACTCGCCCCGCCCGATCCCCAGTCGACGCATCTGGTCCAGCGCCCCGCGACGGTCTAGCCTCTGACTATGGCACGAGCACACTTCGCCCCCATGGGCACGACCGCATTGATCACGGGGGCCAGCAGCGGGCTCGGCGTCGAGTTCGCGCGAGAGCTCGCGGAACGCGGCACCGACCTCGTCCTCGTGGCTCGAAGGCAGGACAGGCTCGAGGGGCTCGCGGTCGAACTCGCCGAACGATTCGGAACGGTGTCGACCGTGATTCCGCTCGACCTGACGGCGCCGGGAGCCGTCGACGAGCTCGTCGCCGACCTGGAGAGCCGCGCCATCAGCGTGTCGACACTCGTGAACAACGCCGGCTTCGGCAGCTACGGGCGTTTCGGATCGCTCGCGCCCGAGCGCGTGTCCGACGAGGTGGGGCTCAACGTCACGGCCCTGACCGCGCTCACGCGCGCTCTCTGGCCCGGTCTCATCGCCCATGCCCGCACGGCTCCGGCGACGGGAGCGCTCATCAACATCGCGAGCACTGCAGCGTTCCAGCCCATTCCGTTCATGTCTGTCTATGCCGCAACGAAGTCCTACGTGCTCAGCTTCACCGAGGGGCTCTGGTACGAGGCCAAAGGCACCGGGCTCAAGGTACTCGCCCTCTGCCCCGGCCCGACAGACACAGAGTTCAAGAAGGTCGCCGAGAACGAGCGACTGTTCTTTGGCAACCCCCAGAACGCCCGCCAGGTCATCGCGGTCGCGTTCCGCGCCCTCGACCGACGCTCCACACCGCCGAGCGTGATCAGCGGCCTCGGCAATGCTGCGTCAGCCCGTTCGGCCGGACTCGTGCCGAAACGCTCGCTGCTCACGGCTCTGGGTCGGTTCGCAACTCCTGAAAGACGGTGATGTGCAGTCCGGCTGGCGCATCGAGCCTGGCGTTGAGCGACTGCCACGGCGTCACGACCGGCTGAGCCACGAGGGTCGCGCCGCCGTCGACGAGGGTCGTCGTGACGGATGCCGCGTCGGCCACCTCGAAGGCGACCCTCATGCGCGGCGCCACCTGCTGCCCGACCTCCACGTCGTCGATCATGCGCTTCTGCGCGGGGTTGGCGATCTCGAGGGTTGCCCGACCGGCGTCGAGGATCGCGACGCGTGCCCCGCCCTCCCCCGCATACGCCGCCTGCTCGGGCAGGCCGAGCACGTCGCGGTAGAACGCGAGCGCCTCTTCGTAGTCTTCCGCCTCGACGACGAGACGAAGCTGACGCACAGGCTTCGACGATCCGCGGGCGTCACCCGCGGATGGATTGCTGACGGTCATCTGCCGTCCCCTATCTGATCGGTCGACACTTCGATATTTGTGTTCCACACGCGCCGGTCGCATGCTGCGCCAGCATCCGAAGGAACGCACATGCATAGGCTACCTATTCCGGGGGCTTCGCGATCGTCTGCGAGGTGATGGCGATCCTCTTCCTCACCTTCACCACCGGAGAGCTCCTCGATGCGCTGCTGCAGCCGTGACGCGACGACGCATCAATTGCGGACGGCCGCTACTTGAGGCTCTTCTGCAGCAGGACGGTGCCGAGCCAGCGCTCGAACTTGAACCCGACCCGGCCCATACGGCCGATCTCCTCGAAACCGAACTCGAAGTGCAGCCGCAGAGACGCCTCCGCCCCCTGATCGGCGATGACAGCGATGATCTCCTTGAGACCGGCATTCGTGGACCGCTCGATGAGCTGCGCAAGCAGCACACGGCCAAGCCCCTTGCCCGTCGACGCAGGTCCGAGGTAGATCGAGTTCTCGACGGTGAATCGATAGGCTCGCTTCTGCTTCCACGGCGAGACGAGGGCGTAGCCGAGGATCTGGCCGCTCTGCGACTCCGCGACGAGGAAAGGCATGCCCAGCTTGCTCAGATACTCGAACTTGCTGCGCCACTCCCGCAGCGTCATCTGGTCCTCGTCGAACGTGACCATGCTGTTGGCGACGTAATAATTGTAGATCTCCCGCACGTGGGGCAGATCGGCCGCGGTGGCGTCGCGCAGGCTGTACTCGAACGGCGTCTCGGCGGGCAGCACCTTGCGCAGGTGGCGGGGCAACGCGCGCCGCGGCTGGTATTCCTCTTCGAGCATGCCGCCAGATTACCTCCGTCGTGTTGCGGACGGGTTACGCCAGCGCCCAGTCGACCGGCTCTCCGCCCCGCTCCCGCAGGAGCGCGTTCGCCCGGCTGAACGGCTTCGAGCCGAAAAAGCCGCGACTCGCGGACAACGGGCTCGGGTGAGCCGATTCGATCACCGGCGTCGCTCCGAGAAGCGGCTTGAGCGTCGACGCATCCCGCCCCCACAGAATCGCGACGAGCGATTTCTGCCGAGCCACAAGCGTGCGGATGGCGTGGTCGGTCACCGCCTCCCAGCCCTTGCCACGATGCGAGGCGGCCTCGCCGGGGCGCACCGTCAGCACGCGGTTGAGCAGCATGACGCCGCTCTCGCTCCAGGCCGTGAGGTCGCCATGAACCGGCGGCACGACGCCGAGGTCGTCGCGCAGCTCCTGGTAGATGTTCTGCAGACTGCGCGGGATCGGCCGCACATGCGCATCGACGGCGAAGGAGAGTCCGATCGGATGCCCCGGAGTCGGATAGGGATCCTGACCGACGATGAGCACCCGCACGCGGTCGATCGGGTAACTGAAGGCGCGCAGCACGTGACGTCCAGCGGGTAGATAGCCGCGCCCCGCAGAGCTCTCGCCGCGGAGGAAGTCCCCGAGCGCCGCGATGTCGGGCGCAACGGGCTCGAGTGCCGTGGCCCAGCCCGGGTCGATCAGGCCGCTCGTGGCCAGTTCTGAGAGGGTCTTGCCGCCGGCCATTCAGACTCCGATCGTGCTGACGAGTACGCCGTTCTCGGCGGGGATGACGCGCCACACGCTGCCGGCGCCGACGACCCTCAAGCCGCTGTCGCCGACGATGAGCGCCGTGTTCTCGTCGATCGCGAGACCGCCGTCCACGAGTCCGGCCTCCACGGCGGCGACGAGGCGCGAGAGACTCCCCCACTGCGCAGCGTGCACGTCGATCGCCACGTCGACGAGGCCGATGCCCTGCTCGACCGTGACCTCGTCGAGGTTCTCGGCACCGCCCTCCTGGCTCACTTCGACTCCGCCGATGCGCCAGCCGCCGACGACTGCTCGTTCCGCCGCGATCGACGCCCCCGCCGAGAACCCGAGGTACGGCACCCCCGACGCCACCTGACGGCGGATCTCGCCGAACCGGCCCGCGAGTGCGGCCCGATAGGCCGGCGTGATGCCGCCGCCGACCAGAATGCCGTCGACATCGACGAAGGCCGCCAGGGGAACCTCGGCGGTCTCGGAGACAGCGGTCACGAAGGGCTCGAAGGCTCCGGCGGTCGAAACCGCCTCGATGAGCTTCGCGGCGTGTTCCACGCCGTCGGCGCCACGCACGACGACGATCGCGATGCGCGGCGCATCCGCCCGATCGCTGCCATGGGCGACAACCGCCGCCTCCGCGAGGAACGCGGAGTAGACGGCGGCAGAGGATGCTGGCGACCAGCCGCCGCCGACAAGGTGAACACTCATTGCTTCGAGCTTAGGCGTTCGCGGGGCTTCAGACCGCAACCAGAGGCTAGCCACCCCTTCTGCTACCTCCGCTTGCGGCCGGAGGCCCGCTCGTTGAGGTACGAGATGACGGTGGCGGACGCTGTTCCGACGATGGCGATCCCACCGATCATGAGGACGACGGCGAGAAGTCGTCCGGGTGGGGTGACGGGATACATGTCCCCGTAGCCGACCGTCGCGATCGTCACGCACGCCCACCACACCGCGTCTCCGAAGGTGGTGATCGTCGCGCCGTCGGCGTCGCGCTCGACCTGCAACTCGGCGAGGGCGATCACGTAGACGAAGAGCACGACGAAGCACAGAGCCTGGATAAGGAGCTGGATGCGCACCGCGGCACCGCTCGCGGCCCGGAAGAACGGCACCTTATGCAGATAGGTGAGCAGCCGGAACGGCCGGAAGATCGGCACGATCACCGACAGCAGATCGGGCACATTGTTCCGCACGAACCACCAGCGCCGATGGCTCCGGACCAGGCGTGTGAGGTAGTCGACGGCGAAGCAGATCCAGATCACGACGTTCAGGAGGTGGAGAGCGACAAGCACGGCCGTCGGCAGCTCGGGTCGCAACACGATGATCGAGTAGCTCGCGATGAACACCAGCGACATGACGAGGAGCGGCCAGGTGGTCCATTCCTCCCACCGTGTCGACGGTGACGTGTCGCTCATGCCCCGTTCGCGTCCTTCGCTTCGCGCACCCGCAGCTCGCCGCGGGCGAAACGATGGGGGGCGGCCTGGGCGACAGGCTTCACGACGATGAGATCGAGGTCGACGTGCGGCGGACGCTCCACAGCGTTCACGATGGTCTCGGCGACATCGTCGGCCGAGAGCGGGTTCGGCACGTTCTCGTAGACGGCATCCGCCCGGGCCCGGTCACCGCCGAACCGCACGAGGGCGAACTCCTCGGTGCGGACCATGCCCGGCGCCACCTCGATGACCCGAATCGGCTCGCCGTTGAGCTCGAGCCGCAGCACCTCTGTCATCGCATGCGCAGCGAACTTCGCAGCGTTGTACCCTCCCCCGCCCACGTAGGCGGAATGCCCGGCGATCGACGTGACATTCACGATGTCGGCGCTGCCGCCATCCGCCAGGACGGCCTCGCGCAGGAGAGGCAGGACGGCGCTCGTAACCCGCTTGACGGCGAGCACGTTGATCTCGTACATCCAGGCCCAGTCTTCGACAGCGGAGTCCTCGACGCTGTCGAGACCCATGGCACCGCCGGCGTTGTTGACGAGCGCGTGGACGTGCCCTGTGGCAGCGAGGTGGTCGCGCAGGGCGTTGACGTCTCCCGGGACGGTGAGGTCCGCCACGAACATGGATGCCCCGGTGCGCTCGGACAGCTCGGCCAGCCGGTCCGCCCGCCGTGCCACGCCGACGACCTCCCAACCGTGCTCACGGAAGAGCCGTGCCGTGGCAGCCCCGATACCCGAACTCGCACCGGTCACGACGACTCTCTTCACTGCCATGCCTTCATTCTGGCAGTTCGCCGCGAGACGACGCGAGACAATGGGGCGATGAGTGCGTACGAACCGACCACGCAGCAGATGCGCACAGGACGACGCCTCCCCTCTGGGACAACGCCCGCTGGATGGCGATCGCCCTCGTCGTCGTCGGTCACGGCATCCTGCCGCTCATCGCGGAGTCGGACACCGCCTACGGGACGTATCTGTTCATCTATTCCTTCCACGTTCCCGTGTTCGTGACCGTGAGCGGCTACTTCGCCACCTCGGGTGCGCCCGGCACACGACAGCTCATGAAGGTCCTCACCGACATCGTGCTCCCCTACCTCGTCTTCGAAACGATCTGGACGGTGATCCGCTGGCTGCTCGGCGGCAACTTCTGGCTCGACTACGCGACGGCGTCCTGGACGCTCTGGTTCCTCGTCGCACTCGGGATCTGGCGGATCGTGCTCCCCTACCTCGTGCTGCTGCGCTACCCTGTGCTCATCAGCGTGGCCGTCTCGGTCGGCGCCGGCTATCTCGGCACGATCGACGACACCTTCGCGCTCGCCCGCACCTTCGGACTGCTGCCGTTCTTCTTGTTCGGCTGGAAACTGCGGCAATGGCAGCTCACAGGCCGGTGGCTCGCGCTCTCGCGGTCCGCCGTCCGGCGCTGGCGAACGGCTGCGATCGTGCTCTTCGTCGCCATCGCCATCGCCATCATGATCCTGATCGAGCCGCTGCGCGAGATCAGGATCCGCCGATTCCTGCTCTACGACGAGGCATATCGAGCCTTCGGCTACGACGAGCTGTGGGCCGGCGGCATCCGGCTGGTGCTCATCGGGGTGGGGATGCTGCTGTCCGTCGCCTTCCTCGCGCTCATACCTCGTCGCGCGGTCTTCTTCACCGCGTGGGGCTCCGCGACCATGTACATCTACCTCCTGCACAGCTTCCTGCTCTACCCACTGCGCGAGACAGGAATCCTCACTGGGCAGCGACCGTGGTGGGTCCTCCCCACCGTGATCCTGTTCTGCGTCGGGATCGCCGCCATGCTCTCGCAACGCTTCGTGCGTCGACTGTTCCGCCCCGTCGTCGAGCCGAGAGCCTCGTGGGCGCTCCGCCGCGAGCCTCACACGGCGACGGGAACCCTCGTACTGCCGCCCCGCGAGCCTCGGTGACACGAGCTGCAGCATTACGGTGTATTGCGGGGTGCGTTGCCGGGCGGTGTGCGGCTGTCTAGGCTCGCTCACGAGCGGTGGAAGGCCCACGCGCTCTAAGGAGAATCCACCTCATGAGCGACGCCGCCGCGAACTGGAAGTTCGAAACCAAGCAGGTGCACTCTGGGTCACAGCCCGACCCGGTAACGAACGCCCGCGCCACCCCGATCTACCAGACGACGTCCTACGTCTTCAACAACTCCGACCACGCCAAGAACCTCTTCGCGCTGGCCGAGTTCGGCAACATCTACACCCGCATCCAGAATCCGACTCAGGATGTCGTCGAGCAGCGTGTCGCCGCGCTCGAGGGCGGCACCGCAGCCCTCCTCGTGGCCTCCGGCCAGGCCGCGGAGACGTTCGCCGTGCTCAACATCGCCCAAGCCGGCGACCACATCGTCTCATCGAGCTCCGTCTACGGCGGAACCTACAACCTGTTCAAGTACACCCTCGCGAAGCTCGGCATCGAGACCACCTTTGTCGAGAACCAGGACGACGCCGAGGAATGGCGCCGTGCCGTCCGCCCAAACACCAAGCTGCTCTTCGCGGAGACGATCGGCAACCCGAAGATCAACGTGCTCGACATCCGCCTCGTCGCGGATGTCGCCCACGAGGCCGGAGTGCCGCTCATCGTCGACAACACCATCGCGACTCCCTACCTCATCCGCCCGTTCGAACATGGAGCCGACATCGTCGTGCACTCCGCGACGAAGTTCCTCGGCGGGCATGGCACGGTCATCGGCGGCGTCATCGTCGACGGCGGCACGTTCGAGTGGTCGAAGAACGTCGAGAAGTTCCCCGGCCTCACCGAGCCCGACCCGAGCTACCATGGCGCGAGCTACACAGCGGTGCTCGGCGACGGGATCGCCTACATCATCAAGGCCCGCGTTCAGCTGCTGCGGGACCTTGGCTCGGCCATCGCCCCCGCAAGCGCCTGGCAGCTCATCCAGGGCATCGAGACGCTGTCGCTCCGTGTCGAACGCCATGTGCAGAATGCGCAAGAGGTCGCAGAGTGGCTCGACAGCCACCCCGACGTCGCCTCCGTCAACTATTCGGGACTGCCATCGAGCCCGTGGTACGCCGCTGCGAACCGCTATGCCCCGAAGGGCGTCGGCGCGGTGCTCTCCTTCGAGCTCAAGGGCGGCGTCGACGCCGGCCGCGCCCTCGTCGACAACCTTCAGCTGTTCAGCCACCTCGCCAACATCGGCGACGTGCGTTCGCTCGTCATCCACCCGGCGTCGACGACGCACTCGCAGCTCACCCCCGAGCAGCAGCTCACAGCCGGGGTGACCCCGGGCCTTGTGCGCCTCTCGGTGGGCATCGAGAACATCGACGACCTCAAAGCCGACCTCGAGGCCGGCTTCGCCGCCGCGCGCGCCGTCGTCGAGGCGGCGAACGCCGCCGCCTGACGCCCGCCACACGCGACTCCGAGAGGAGAAGGATCCCGGTATCCCGCCCCGGTAGGGATGACGTACCGCCTGGATTCTCCTCCTCTCGCCGTTCCGACGGCTCGGCCACCCACGATCGGAGGCGGCCGACGGACGGCGCGTAACAATGCGGGCGCATCGGCATCCTGACGGCAGAATTGGGTCATGGACTGGCAAACTTCCGCCGACTCCGTGCCGTCGAGCTTCGTCACGGAGGCCCAGACGCGCTCGCTGTTCGGCAAGCCCCCGGCGACGGGAGCCTGGCGAGAGGGAGATCCCGTCGGCAACCGCCGTTTCATCCCGATCGGGCGGCGCGAGTTCGAGCACGGCGGCAACCTCCCTTTCGCCCGGCTCGCCTATGAGAGCTGGGGCGAGTTGTCGGTCACCGGTGACAATGCCGTCCTGATCCTGCATGCCCTCACCGGTGACAGCCATCTCACCGGGTCCGCGGGCGACGGCCATGCGACGGCCGGGTGGTGGGGAGACGTCGTCGGTCCGGGAAAGGCCATCGACACGGACCGCTGGTACGTGGTAGCCCCGAACATGCTCGGCGGATGCCAAGGCTCCACCGGCCCGGCATCCCTCGCCCCCGACGGCATCGAGTGGGGGCCACGTTTCCCCTCCATGACCATTCGCGATCAGGTCGAGGCGCAGGCGGCCTTCGCCGACGCGCTCGGCATCGAACGCTGGGTTGCGGTCATCGGCGGCTCAATGGGCGGCATGCACGCCGTCGAGTGGGCGATCATGTACCCTGACCGGGTGGCCCGGCTCGCCGTCCTCGCCGCCCCGCCGGTGACGACCGCCGACCAGATCGCGCTCAACTCGGTGCAGATCGAGGCCATCCGCACCGATCCGCTCTTCCGGCACGGCGAGTACTACGACGCCGAGGACGGCGACGGACCCTCGCGAGGCCTCGCCCTCGCGAGGCGAATGGCGCTGCTCAACTACCGCAGCCCCACCGAGCTCAACGACCGCTTCGAACGTAGCTGGCAAAGCGAGATCAACCCGCTTGGCGACGGCGGACGCTTCGCCGTCGAGTCGTATCTCGACTTCCACGGCAACAAGTTCACGAGGCGTTTCGACGCCAACAGTTACGTCAGGCTCGTCGAGGCCATGAACTCGCACGATGTCGGCCGCGATCGCGGGGGCGTGACATCCGCCCTTTCCCGCGTCACGGCACGCACCCTCGTGCTCGGCATCGACAGCGATCGGCTATTCCCGGTCAGCGGCCAACGGCAGATCGCCGCCAACGTCCCCGGGAACATCAACGGCACGGAGGCCGTCGTCCTCGAATCCGACTACGGTCACGACGGGTTTCTCATCGAGAGCGAAGCGGTCGGCAATCAGCTACGTCGTCTCCTCTCCGAGCAGACCGTGCACTGAGTCGCTTCGGCCTATGGCCGCGCGACGCTAGGGTTTTACTATCTCAATCTTTCTCGACACGGCAGGATTCATGCAGCGCATCCTCAAGGAGCGGGACAGACTGCTACGTCGCACCGCACGCCTCACCGGGTTGACCGGAACCTCGGTCGCGGCCGTTTGCGTGTGCATTCCCGGCGCCGTGTCATTCGTCACCCTGGTGAGCGTCCTCGCGCTTTTCGGCATCATGGCGATCGGCTACTACCTTCTCGGCACGCACGGGGCCATCCGCTGGGCCGTGGTCGTGCTGGTGTCAGGGATCGCGGCGATGCTCCTCATCGGAACGGGACCGCTCAGGCTCAATAGCGCCTCCGTGACGACCGTCGCCATGATCGGCTCCGCCGCGCTCGGCGCGCTCGCGCTGGTGCTTCTCGCCAGCCGGGCGCGAATCGCACTGCTGGCCTCCTCCTTCGTCACGGTGGTCACGACGGTCGCCGTGACCACCGTCACCCACGAGATGTCCACCACCGCTCTCGGCTTGGTCGTGTGCACGTGGGCGGCGCTGGTGCTCGCCGGCTGGTGGATCAGCCAGAGCGTGCCACGGATCATGCAACGCATTGCGAGCATCGGCCGCGCCCATCAGGCCGAGCGCCACGCGAGCGAGGTCGAGGCACAACGCAGGCAGGACGCGCGGCTCCTGCACGACACGGTGCTCGCGACCCTTACCTTGCTCGCCCACTCGGGAGTCGGCGTGAGCGCCGAGGCGCTCAGGCACCAGGCCGCCGACGACG
Source organism: Luethyella okanaganae (assembly GCF_042660285.1). Classification (NCBI taxonomy): domain Bacteria; kingdom Bacillati; phylum Actinomycetota; class Actinomycetes; order Micrococcales; family Microbacteriaceae; genus Luethyella; species Luethyella okanaganae. The sequence continues at coordinate 431,288 of NZ_JBHSTP010000001.1, read as the reverse complement.
CCCAGCTGCTCAGGCAGCTTCGCCTCGGCGGCCTGCCCACGCCGCGCAGTTCCGGGGTGTACACGCTCGAACCGGTCGCCGAGTCGGCGCTCGGCAAGACCCTTGAATCGGTCAAACAACGTTTCGGGCGTATGGGCCTCGAAGTCAACTGGCACGGCAGCGGCCAGGTTCTGCTGCAGAGCGGCGTCCTCGACGCGTTCCTCGGCGCCCTCGGCGAATGCCTCGAGAACGTGCGCAGGCATGCGGGCGTGGCCGAAGCGGATGTGACCATCACCGATGACGAGACGACGGTGAGGGCGATGGTCACCGATTCCGGCGTCGGGTTCGAGCTCGGGGACGTGGACCGCGCCCGCCTCGGCTTCGCCGAGTCGGTCGTCGGCCGTCTGCGCGAGGTCGGCGGAAACGCCCGGTTGTTCTCATCGCCCGGTTCGGGGACGACCGTGGTTCTCGAGGTGCCCAAATGAGTCGTGGGATCGAGGAGAACACGCTCGGGGTCGTCGTCGGCCGGGAGCACAAACACCGGCGCAACAACCGCGACTTCCGGCGTTCGGCGCGCACGGTGTCGACGACCCGTGCCAATCAAGGCGGCCTGGGCACCAGGGATCTCGGCTTCGGCATGGCCGTCTGCGGCGGGATCATCGTGGTCTTCCTGCTCTGGCGGTTCATCTACCAGTGGCCGGCTTACGAGCAGCCGATCCTGTCCATCGCATCCTGGTGCGCGATGATCCTGACGATCACCCTGGTGCTTCTCGGCGTCGGGCTCTCCTCCGGCGGAATGCCGAGTTGGCTGTTCGCGAGCACTCTCGCGGGCGCCGCCGTCGCCGTCGGCCTAGACATCGCCGCCTGCTGGGGGCCGGACCAGCATGTCTATCCCACGGCCGCCGTCGCGGTCGGCTCGCTGCTGTTGCCGATCGTCACCCTGCGTGAGACCAGGCAGGTGATCGCGGCGACCGCCGTGCTCGGCGGCGTGCTGACGGCGGCGGCTCTCCTCGAAGTCCGAGCGGATCCGCTCACCCTCGCCCCCGATTTCGTGGTGATCACGCTCGCTGTCGTCCCGCCGATGCTCGGGGTCGCCATCGTGCGCGCATTCCGACGCATGGTACAGCTCGAGCTCGACCTCGTTCTCGTGCAGAGCACCGTCGACGCGCCACGGCTGGCCGTCGGGATGCTCGCCTCCGAGGAGCTCGCCCGGCTCGACCTCGACGCGGAGCAGCTCCTCAACGAGGTGGCCGAGGGCCGGGCGGCCCTGCCGCTCGCGCGCGGATCGTCCAGCAAGGCCTCGTCGCTCGCCACCCAACTGCGCCTGCACCTCATCGAAGGCCGCAAGGAGACCTGGCTGCGCAACGCGGTCATGGAGTCGGAATTCCTCGCCCCTTCCGTGACCATCGACGACCCCGCGAGCCTCGCCGGTCTGCTCGATCCCGAGCAGCGCGACGCCCTGCTGATCGTGATCTGGCTGCTCGTGAGCGACTCCGAACGCCGGGATGCGACGGTGCACATCGAGATCGGCCCAAGACATCCGTTCACCGCCGAGTATCCCCGCACGCTGCGATTTCCGATCGTTCTCGCGATAAGGGGCGTGCCACGACGGCGTGTCGACCTCGCGGCATGGGAGGCTATGGGAGTTGTAGGTCCGCACCTCGACTCCACGCACAACGGCGACCTTCGGGTGGAGATCGACTGCAGCGTCGACAACCCGGCAGATGCATAAGGCGTCAGGGGCGGCTGGAAACATGCATCAGCTCAAGGAGGCAATTGTGGGAAGCTCAGAAAGTACGATTCGGTTGGCGATCGTCGACGACCATCGGATGCTCCTCGGTGCCCTGACAGAGTGGATTCGCGGCGCAGCAGACGACATCAGCATGGTGGCAGCGGTCACCACCTGGCCTGAGCTGCTGACGCACCCGGAGTTCCCCGTCGACGTCGTGCTGCTGGACCTCGATCTCAAAGACAACATCCCGGTCTCGCTCAAGCTCTCGACTCTCAAGACGACGGGCGTCAAGACCGTGCTCATGAGCACCTATTCTGAGCCGGCGCTCGTGCGCGAGGCACTCGCCGCAGGGGCGCTCGGCTATCTCGTGAAGAGCGAGGAAGCCGACATGATCGTCGAGGCGATCCGAGCGGCCTATGCGGGCGAGTCTTATATCTCCGAAGAGCTCGATCTGGCTCTCAATGCCGGTCCGGGCGGGGACGCCCCGCGTCTGAGCGCTCAGGAGCGGCGTGTCATGGCTCTCTACGGAGCCGGCGAACCCGTCAAGGCCGTCGCCTATCAGCTCGGCATCTCCGAGGAGACCGCCAAGTCGTATCTCAAGCGCATCCGCGAGAAGTACCGGGTGGCTGGATTCGATGTCGGAACGAAGGTCGCGTTGCGCAAGCGGGCCATCCACGACGGCATCCTGCTGCAGGGCGACTGAGCCGGAGGCCCGCAGAGCCCGGTCGGCACCCCGAACAGAACTCGGCGAGCAGAACTCGGCTAGGCGGGTTCGACCGTCTCGACGAGTCCCGTTCCATATGGCACGACGAAGCCACGACGGCGACGTTCACGGTCGATCGCGAACGTCACGACCGCGAACAAGACGCCCACTGCGCTGAGACCCAGTCCGATCCACACGGGCGCGACGTAGCCGAGACCGGTGGCGATCGCCAGGCCGCCGAGGTAGGCACCGAGCGCGTTGCCGAGGTTGAGCGCTGAGTGGTTGAGCGCTGCGGCGATCGACTGGCTGTCGCGCGCGACGTCCATGAGCCGGGTCTGGATCGTTGGCGCGAGAGCCGCCGCGGATGCGCCGACGAGGAAGAGGAACAGGAGCAGCCCGACGATGTTCGTCGCCGTGAGCGCGAGGCCGACGAGGGCGAGCAGCATGACACCGAAGAAGGCGTACATGGTGCGTCGCACACTACGGTCGGCGAAGGCACCGCCGACGAGATTGCCGACCGTCATGCCGACGCCGATCACGACGAGCACGAACGGAACGGCACCGGCGTTGAGCCCCGTCACATCGGTGACGAGCGGGGCGACATAGCTGTAGACGGCGAAGAGCCCGCCGAAGCCGATCGCACCGATCGCGAGCGCGAACCACACCTGCGCACGGGTGAACGCCTTCAGCTCGTTGCGCATGGTCGCCGCGCGATCGCCGGCCTGCCATGGCATGGCGAGTACGACGGCGAGGAACGTCGCGGCGAAGATCGCGGCGACGACGAGGTAGGCGGCGCGCCATCCGGCGCTCTGTCCCAACCACGTGATCGCGGGGACCCCGACGACGTTGGCGATCGTGAGACCGGAGAGCACGAGCGCTACGCCGCGAGCCCGCTTGCCCGGTCCTAAGAGGCTCGCCGCGACGAGAGAGGCGATGCCGAAGTAGGCACCGTGCGGCAGTGCGGAGAGGAACCGCGCCGCGAGCACGAGTTCGAAGCTCGGCAGCAACGCGGATGCGACCGTGCCGAGTGTGAACGCGGCGAGGAGTGCGAGCAGCAGTTGTTTACGTGGCCATCGTGCCGCGGCGGCGGCGATCGTCGGAGCGCCGACGACCACACCGAGTGCGTAGGCCGAGATGAGCCATCCCGCCTGCGCGTTCGCGGCGGAAGGATCGGCCGCGTACAGTCCGGGAAGAAGATCGCTGGCCAGGTTGGGCAGCAGGCCCATCGCGACGAACTCGGTCGAGCCGATGCCGAAGCCGCCCAGGGCTAGTGCCAGTAGGGCAAAACGAATACGGGCCGGCGACAACGTCGTCGGCCCGTCGGATGAGGGGAGGGTCACCGAGCCAGTATAGCGCAGCGAGTCGAATCGATTCGACCCCGAGTGCGAGCCGATGAGAACTGCCGCTCAGAGCCGCAGACGGAGGCAACTGGCGTCATGTCGCGAGAGAGGCTACGCGCCGAGCGCGCGCTCGAGCCGCTCGACCTTGCCGCTGAGCTCCCCCGTGTAGCCCGGGCGGATATCGGCCTTCAGCACGAGGGACACACGCGATCCATAGGCGCCGACGGCCTCGGTCGCCCGTCGGACCACGTCGAAGACCTCGTCCCACTCCCCCTCGATCGTCGTGAACATCGCATCGGTGTGATTCGGCAGCCCGGATTCGCGCACGATACGGACGGCTGCCGCGACGGCGTCGTGCACCGAGGCGTCCACGTTCTCGCCCGCTCCCGGAACACCCGGCGCCGCACCGGACGGCGCCACAGAGAATGCCACAAGCATGATTACTCCTTTGCTCGCCTTCCACTCTTCCACACCGCGAACAGCGCCCAGCCGAACAGCACGAGTTCGAGCAGATTGCGCGCCGTCAGAAGCAGAACGAGCGCGGGGTCCGCGACGACGAGCCAGTCGTACAGATACGGGTAGATGAGCTGGGTGAGAGCTGCGATCGCGAGCACGAGCACGGCGGGCACGGCGAAGCCTCGGCGGCGATACACGATGCCGAGGACGACCGGGGCCACGAGCCAGCAGATGAACTGCGGCGATCCCACCTTGTTGAAGGCGATGAGCGCAGTCACGATGGCGAGCGCGAGCGCAGGAAACACGGCGACGAAGGCGGCACCACGACGTATAGCGAGCACTCCGAGCAGCATCGTCCCGGCGACGACGATCGCGAGCAGAGGAGTCATGATGGCGCTCGCCACGTCGGCGCCGGGCCCCGCGACCTGGTAGGTGAGGATGTCGCGATCGTAGTAGGGCCGAACGCCGGGCATCCGCATCGCCGCCTGCCACATCCAGATCGTGCTGACGGGGGACTCGATCTGCAGTCCCCTGCCGGTCTGCTGGGTCACGAAGCTCAGCATGTTGGTTCCGCCGCCGAGCACAAGGCCGATCGCGAGCACGGTCGCCGTCACGGTCAGCGCCGACCAGATCACACGCAGGCGGGCGCGGGACGCGACGATCAACCCGGCTACAACCGCCGCAGGCCAGATCTTCAGCCAGGCACCGATCGCAAGCAATGCCGCGCCCAAAGCGGGGCGTCGCGCCACGACGAGCAGGGCGACGATCGCGATCGGCACGGTCACGGCATCGATCCTGGCAAGCGCTATCGGCCCGAGGGCGATCAGGAGGCCGATCCACCACCATGCCGCGGCACGCCGCCGCGGGGGCCGACGCCATCCGCCGACGAGCACGGCGAACGCCGCGATGTCCAGGAGCACGATGATGCCCAACCAGGTCACGGGGTAAAGCTCGGGGCCGAGCGCCATGGCCGCGGCCATCGGGATGAAAGCGAGGATCGGATACACCCACGCCCTGTCGATCCCCACCTGGAACGCCCCGGCCTGAGCCTCGACGACCCAGAGCTTGTAGACACGTGTCACGTCGCCGAGCGGGAGACCCGGCGCGGTGAGGCACAGCCATACGAGCATGGCGTGAACAAGACCGAAAACACCCCAGAGCGCGAGCGGATGCCGCGCCATCCGAGCGAGCGCCGACACACGCGCCCTCGTCGGGGCGGGGGCATCGACCATGCCTGCCATGCCAGCCATGCCAGCCATGCTACCGTCCATGGCCACTCGAGCTCGGCCCGTCGTGATCCCCCTTCTCCACCGCAGCACTCCCCACGGCGGCACTGCCGCGGGGACGCGTCACAATTCGTCGCCGTTCTGAGCACGACGACGACGGATGCGGCATGCTGGAATTTCCCGTCACCCTGGAGCGCCCATGCCGTCACGTACTCTTCTCACCCGCACCATCGCCGTCGCCTCGCTGGCTGCCACTGCCCTCACCCTCACCGCTTGCGCGGCCGGTTCCGGCTCCTCCGCCTCGGCCGACGGCTACCTCACCGAGGGAAAGCTCACCATCGCGACGGGCGAGCCAGCCTACTATCCGTGGATCATCGACAACACGCCCGAGTCCGGCGAAGGCTTCGAAGCCGCGGTCGCCTACGCCGTGGCCGACGAGCTCGGCTTCTCGAAAGACGACGTCGTGTGGGTGCGCAGCACCTTCGAGGAAGCCATTGCACCGGGGTCGAAGAACTTCGACTTCAACCTGCAGCAGTTCTCGATCACCGACGAACGCAAGCAGCAGGTCGACTTCTCCTCGCCGTACTACGAGACGACGCAGACGGTCATCACCGTCGAGGGCTCGCCAGCGGCATCCGCGACCTCGATCGCCGATCTCCGAGGGCTGCTCATCGGCGCCCAGACCGGAACGACGAGCTTCCAGACGATCGAGAGCATCATCGAGCCGACGGCCGGCGCCCAGGTCTTCAACACCAACGACGACGCGAAGCTCGCCCTGCAGAACGGCACCGTCGACGCCATCGTCGTCGACCTGCCCACGGCGTTCTACCTCACGGGTGTCGAGCTCGACGGCGGCACCATCATCGGGCAGCTTCCGCAGGTGAAAGGCGCGACCGGCGACCAGTTCGGCCTGGTGCTCGCCAAGGACAGCGCGCTCACGGCGAAAGTGACCGCAGCAGTGGACGCCCTGCGGGCGAACGGCACGCTCGACAAGCTCGCCGAGGAGTGGCTGGCCTCGGGAGCAGATGCACCCGTGCTCAAGTAGCACGCTCCCGCGCGCTAGTTTTGGTGGAGTGAGCACCTCAGAGATCGTCGCCCGGCGTCCGAGCGCCATCGAGCTCGGACGCCGGGCGTTCCGTCGCCGACAGACCCGGATCTCGGTGCTCACCAGCATCGGCAGCACCATCGGGTTCGCGCTGCTCGTGTGGGCGCTCGTGGTCAACACCCCCGGCTGGACCCAGGTGCAGCAGACGTTCTTCAACCCGACGGTCGCGGTGGAGGCGTTTCCCCGGGTGATCGACGGACTGTGGTTGAACGTGCGGGTGCTCGTCTTCGCGGCGATCGGCGTGCTCGTCTTCAGCTTGCTGCTCGCCATTCTGCGCACCCTGCGCGGTCCGATCTTCTTCCCGGTGCGTGCCCTGGCCGCCGGCTACACGGACCTGTTCCGCGGCGTGCCGCTCATCATCGTGCTCTACCTCGTGGGGTTCGGCCTCCCCGGGCTCAACGTGTTCCCCCGTATGGCTGCGGAGTTCTGGGGAACGATCGCCCTCATCCTCACCTATTCCGCCTACGTCTCCGAGGTGTTCCGCGCGGGCATCGAGGCCGTACACCCCTCGCAGCGACTCGCGGCCCGCTCGCTCGGCCTCAGCCACGGCCAGACGATGCGCCGCGTGATCCTGCCCCAAGCGGTGCGCAAGGTGACCCCGGCTCTCATGAACGACTTCGTCGCGATGCAGAAGGATGTCGGGCTGATCTCGGTGCTCGGCGCGGTGGACGCCGTGCGGGCCGCGCAGATCGAGACGGCCGCGACGTTCAACTTCACGCCCTACGTGCTCGCCGGGCTGCTTTTCGTGCTGCTGGCGTTGCCGATGATCCGCCTCACCGACTGGTACACGGCCCGGGTACGCGAGCGCGAGCAGATGGGAAGCATCGTATGATCGTGATCCCGCCGCCCAGGGCGGAGCCGGCCTCGCCCGCATCCGAGCCGGTGCTGCGACTCCGCGGCATCCACAAGTCGTTCGGCGACACTCAGGTGCTGAAGGGTGTCGATCTCGACGTGCACCGTCACGAGGTGGTCGCGCTCATCGGGGCGAGCGGCTCTGGAAAGTCGACGCTGCTGCGCACCGCGAACCTGATCGAGCGCATCGACGACGGCCAGGTGTTCCTCGCAGGACAGGATGTGAGCGACCCGCGGACGAAGGCCGATGAGGTCCGCGCCCGCATCGGCGTCGTGTTCCAGCACTACAACCTCTTTCCGCATCTGAGCGTGCTCGACAACGTGACCATGTCGAGCCGGGTGGTTCACGGCGTCGACAAAGCGGCGGCCGAGAGACGCGGACTCGAGCTCCTCGCCCAGATCGGCCTCGCCGACAAGGCACGGGAGTTTCCCGACCGGCTCTCTGGCGGACAACAACAGCGCGCCGCGATCGTGCGCGCGATCGCGACGGATCCCGAACTGCTCCTGCTCGACGAGATCACGAGCGCGCTCGACCCCGAACTCGTCGGTGAGGTGCTCGACCTCGTGCGCGAGCTCGGCCTCGGCGGCACGACCATCGTCATGGCCACGCATGAGATGGCGTTCGCGCGCGACGTCGCCCACCGGGTCGTCTTCCTCGACGACGGCGTCATCGTCGAGCAAGGAGATCCTCAGCAACTCTTCGGGAATCCCGTGCACGATCGAACCCGGGAGTTCCTCTCCCGCTTTCTCGAAACCGACTACCGTTAGGGAACAATGCAGAAGCGGACCATCGTCTGGGTCTCCGTCGTTGCCGGCGCCCTCCTTCTCGGGGGGACCGTCGCCGTGGCCGGCCCGCTCGTCTACCGCGATCTCATCGTCGGGCCGGCGGATCCCGCACCGACCGTTCAGGCCACCGCCCCTGCTGTGGGGTCTGGCATGAGCGTCGACGACCTCAGCGGCACCTGGAAGGTCGGAGGCGAGTCCTTCGCGGGATATCGCGTCGACGAAGTGCTCAACGGAACCGATGTGACGGTTGTCGGCCGCACCTCCGAGGTCTCCGGAACCCTCGAGGTCGACGGCCTGACGCTCACCGGCGCCGAGATCGCGGTCGATGTCGCATCGATCACGACGGATCAGCCCAACCGTGACGCGTTCTTCCGCGACAGCACCATGCACGTGAGTTCCTTTCCGACAGCGACCTTCCAGCTCACCGAGCCGGTGACCGCGAGCTCCTCCCCCACGAACGGCGAGGTGCAGACCGTGACCGTGGCAGGCGAACTCACCCTGCGGGGCGAGACCCGCCCCGTCACGGCCGAGCTCCAGGCGGTGTTCTCCGGCGACGGAGGTCAGGTGAGCGGAAGCATTCCGATCGCCTTCGCAGACTTCGGCATCGAGGCGCCCAACCTCGGCTTCGTCTCGGTGGGGAACGCCGGTTCGATCGAGTTCCTGCTCGACATCTCGCCGGCCTGAACCAGATCGGCGGGGACTCCGGTCCGCCTGGAGCCGCGAGAGATCAGCCCTCTGACCGCGCCAGCAGTGCCGCGATCGTCGCCGGGATCGCTTGCGCGACATCGAGGGCGGCGATCGGCCCGCCACCCGACGCCCGCCGTGCGGCGAGTCCGTGCAGGAGCGCCGCGGTCGCCGAGAGCGGCGCCAGCTTCGAAGGATCATACTTCAGCACTTCGTGATGCGTTGCGAGCAAAGCGCCGAGGACGCCTCCGAGCACATCGCCCGTTCCCGCTGTCGCAAGCCAGCCAGGGCTGCTCGAGACCGTGAGCCGGATCCCGTCGGGCTGCGCGATATGCGTCACGGCGCCCTTGAGCAGCACCGTCGCGCCGAGCGCCTCCGCCGCGCGAATCGCCCACTCGCCGGGGTTCTCTGCGACTTCCTCGACCGTCGGTCCCTTGCGCCCACCGAGAAGCGCTGCAAGCTCACGGTAGTGCGGCGTGATGACGGCGGCACCGTGCGTCTCGCCGACGAGATCGAGGGCGCCGGCATCCAGAACGATCGGATGGCCCTCTCCGATGGCCTGACTGAGCTCGCCGCTCAGCACGAGCGTGCGCCGGGCCGGGTTCATGCCGGATCCGAGCAGCCAAGCCTGCACCCGTCCCGAGATGGTCACAACCTCCGGGCGGCGGGCCAAGACGGCCCCCGCAACGGCCCGTGGCCCCGTGTAGCGCACCATGCCGACTCCCGTGCGCATCGCAGCCTCGACACCGAGCACGGCCGCGCCGGGATAGTCATGAGAGCCGGTGATGACGCCGAGCACGCCACGGGAGTACTTGTCGTCGTCCGACCGTGGGACGGCGATCCAATCCCGCGCCCTCGCGACGTCCCATTCGATCCACTCCTCAGCATCCGCCATGCCATCACGATAGGTTGTTTCACGATGGAAAGCTCAGAACTCGCACCAATCAGCATCCCCGGTCGTGTCGTCGTCTTCGACTACGGAGAGGTCATCTCCCTCACCCCGAGCGAGGAGGACCGGGATCGGCTGCTCTCGGTCGCCGAAGCCGACGCCGACGCGTTCTGGCCTGCGTATTGGCGGTATCGCGAGGCGCTCGACGAGGGCTCTCTCGGCATCCACGACTACTGGGGCGCGATCTCTGACGACCTCGGCGTCGAGTGGCCGCCGGATCGGGTGCACCAGCTCTGGGTAACGGACTACACGAGCTGGCTGAGCATCAACATCGACACGACTCAGATCATCGACGGGCTCGCAGCCGGCGGAACGCGCCTCGCTCTGCTCTCCAACGCCGGGCGCGACTTCGCGAGCTTCTTCAGGTTCGGCTCGCTAGGCCCCCTCTTCGAGCACGTCTTCGTGAGCGGCGAACTCGGCCTCGTGAAGCCAGATGCGGCCATCTACGAGCACGTGCTCGATCAGCTCGGCATCGTCGCTACACAGATGGTCTTCGTCGACAACCGGCCGGCCAATGTGCGGGGCGCCGAGGCACTCGGCATCACGACTCATCTCTTCACCTCGGCCGGCGAGCTCCGCCGGTTCCTGACCGAGCTCGCGGACTGATCCAGATGGCCGGCGTCTTCGAGCCTCTCACGATCCGCGGCTTGACGGTCCGCAACCGCATCTGGGCGGCACCGATGTGTCAGTACACCGTGAGGGAGAAAGACGGGGTGCCCCGCGAGTGGCATCTCGTGCACCTCGGTGCGATGGCGGCGGGTGGTGCGGGGCTCGTGGTCGCCGAGGCCTCCGCGGTGAATCCGGAAGGCCGGATCTCCGACGAAGACACCGGAATCTGGAACGACGAGCAGGCGAAGGCCTGGTCCCGGATCGTCGCCTTCGTGCACGGACAGGGCGCGGCGGCGGGCATTCAACTCGCCCATGCAGGGCGCAAGGCCTCCGTATGGCCGGAATGGGGTCACGAGCGCCGAGGCAGCATGGCGCCGGAAGACGGAGGATGGCCGACCGTGTCGGCGTCGCCGCTGGCCTTCGCAGGCCTGACCGAACCCACCGCTCTCGACGCGAGCGGAATCGAGCGCATCGTCGCCGCCTTCGCCGACGGAGCGCGCAGGGCGGCCGACGCCGGGTTCGACGTCGTGGAGATCCACGCCGCGCACGGCTATCTGATCCATCAGTTCCTCTCGCCGCTCAGCAACGAGCGCAACGACGAGTATGGAGGAACCCTCGAGAACCGGGCGAGGTTCCTGCTTCGTATCGTCTCGGCGGTGCGCGAGAGTGCCGGCGAGGAGACGGTCGTCTTCGTGCGATTCTCTGCAACGGACTACGCCGAGAACGGCTGGAACGAGGAGCAGACCGCTATCGTCGCCGGCTGGGCGAGCAAGGCCGGCGCCGACTTCTTCGACATCTCGAGCGGCGGCAACATCGCCGGAGCACCCATTCCCCTGGGTCCCGGCTACCAAGTGCCGTTCGCCGAGTTCGTCAGGGAGCGCGCGGCGGTGGCGGTCAACGCCGTCGGACTCGTCACGACGCCGCAGCAGGCCGAGCAGATCGTCGCGTCCGGTCAGGCCGACGCCGTCATGCTCGGTCGGGAGATGCTGCGCGACCCGCACTTCGCCCTCCGCGCCGCTCACGAACTCGGCGCGGAGATCGACTATTGGCCGCCGCAGTACTTGCGTGGCCGCTGGACGAGTTGAGCTAGAGACGTTGCGAGACGGCGAGGATATTGCCCTCGCTGTCTGTGAACCAGGCCGCCTTCTCGCTCCCCGTCGTCGCGATGCCGTTCTCGGTCTTGAGTCCGGGAATGTCGTAGTCCTGGAACTCGACCCCGAGCGAGCGGAGCCGCGCGACCTCGGTGTCGAGGTCCTCCGTCTCCCAGCCCATGGCCGTGTTCTGAGCCGTGCCGGCGTATGGCGTCTCGTAGAGCAGGAAGGTGAAGCCGTCTGTGAGCCGGTAGAAGTCGCCTTCCACGGATGACTCGTCAGGCTCGATGCCGAACTTTTCGCTGTAGAACGTGCGTGCTCGCGTGATGTCCTGCGCGGGCAGGACGGCGAACATCCGAGTTGCATTCATCATGAGAAGACCTCCTCGTATAACCTCCGCTCCCGAGCTTACGCCGGCCTGCTCCCATCCGGAACGACGAGTCGTGACTCACACCCGTCGCGTGGCGTCCTGCACCTCGCCGACGAGCTCCTCGATGATGTCCTCGAGAAAGAGCACCCCGCTCGTCGCCCCGTCGACGTCGAACGCCCGCGCGAGGTGGGTGCCGCTGCGCCGCATGGTCGAGAGGGCGTCCTCGAGGTCGGTTTCCTCGAAGATCGACACGAGCTGACGAATGCGCTTCGCCGGGACCGGCTCGTCCCAGCTCGATCGCTTCGACCCGGGTGCGCTGTCGACGTCGATCACGTCCTTGAGGTGGAGGTATCCACTGGGCTCGCCCTCCGTATCGATGGTCACGTAGCGGGAGAACCCGTGTCGTGCCACCGCTCGTTCGACGTCTGTCGGTGTGGCCGTCTCGGCGAGGCTCACGAGATCGCTCACGGGCAGCGCGATGTCCTTCACCTTCTTGGCCGTGAACTCGAAAGCAGCGCTGAGCGCGCCCGTGCTGTCACGCAGAACACCCTCGCGGGTCGACTGGTTCACGATCGTCGCGACCTCGTCGAGGGTGAAGGTGTTGGTCGTCTCGTTCTTGGGCTCGACCCCGAACAGCCGAAGCACTCCGTTCGCTGCGGCGTTGAGCGCCACGATGACCGGTTTGAGGATGCGGGCGATGAAGACGAGCGGCGGCGCGAGAATGAGCACGGCCCGGTCGGGCACCGAGAACGACAGGTTCTTCGGAACCATCTCGCCGAACACGACATGCAGGTAGGAGACCAGTACCAGGCTGATCGCGAAGGCGATCGCCGCGATGGCCTCCTCAGGCCAACCAGTGAGGGCGAGCGGGTGCTCGAGCAGGTGGTGGATCGCCGGCTCGGACACATTGAGGATGAGCAGCGAGCACACGGTGATCCCGAGCTGGCTGGTGGCGAGCATGAGCGTAGCGTGCTCCATGGCCCAGAGCGCCGTCTTCGCGCTGCGCCTACCCTGTTCGACGAGGGGCTCGATCTGCGAACGGCGCGCCGAGATGACGGCGAACTCGGCGCCGACGAAGAAGGCGTTGGCGACGAGCAGCACCACCAGCCAGGCGAGTCCGGCCCAGTCGCTCATGAGCGGCCTCTCGCTCGTTCGGGTGCCCTCGAGTGGGTCGAGCCTCGATCGATCGGATTCCGCCCGCCCCCGCCGTTCTCCTCTTCCGGCTCGGGGGTGAAGCGGATCCTGTCGATGCGTCGCCCGTCGAGACGCTCCACCCGGAGTTCTCCCCCGTCGATGAGAACGGTGTCCCCCACGATCGGCAGCCGTCCGAGCTCGCTCATGACGAAGCCAGCGACCGTCTCGTACGGGCCCACCTCCGGCACCACGACGCCCGCGCGCTCGAGCAGTTCGTCCGGTCGGAGCATGCCGGGGAAGGTCAACGAGTCGCGCTGGCGGACGACACCGGCACGCGTACGGTCGTGCTCGTCGGCAACCTCTCCGACCAGCTCCTCGACGAGGTCTTCGAGGGTCGCGACGCCAGCGGTTCCGCCGTATTCGTCGACGACGACAGCCATCTGATAGCCGCGACCGCGCAGCTCGCCGAGCAGCGTGTCGAGCTTCATCGTCTCGGGAACGCGCAACGCTTGTGACTGTAGAGCCGAGACCGGCACGTCCGGCCGTCTCTCGCGCGGTACGGCGACGGCCTGCTTGACGTGCACGAGACCGACGACATCGTCGGCGCTCTCGTCGATCACCGGGAATCGCGAGTATCCGGTCTGCGCCGCCAGCTCGAGAACCGTCTGGGCCGATGCGGTGCGCTGCACGCTCGCGATACGTGGACGCGGCGTCATCACATCTGATGCGGTGTGGCCCGAGAATCGCAACGTGCGGTTCAGTAGGGTCGCGGTGTCCTTCTCGAGCAGGCCGGCGCTCGCCGAACGGCGCACGAGTGACGACAGCTCCTCGGCTGTACGCGCTCCGGAGAGCTCCTCCTTCGGCTCGATGCCGACAGCGCGGAGAAGCACGTTGGCGCTGCCGTTCAGTAACAGGATGGCAGCTTTGAAGACGACCGTGAAGACCGTCTGGAACGGGATGACGAACTTCGCTGTCGCGATCGGGAGAGCGAGGGCGAAGTTCTTCGGGACGAGCTCGCCGAGGATCATCGACAGCAGGGTCACGCCGACGATCGCGATCGTCGCCGAGAACGCCGAAACCACGACCGATGGCGCGCCGAGCGCCGTGAATCCCGGTTTCAGCAGGCTCGTGAGCGCCGGTTCCATCGTGAAACCGGTGAGCAACGTCGTGAGGGTGATGCCGAGCTGCGCACTCGAGAGGTGAGTCGAGGTGATCTTGAGCGCCGCGATCGTCATGCTAAGACGGGTTTCACCGCGCTCGCGACGCGCCTCGAGTTCGGAGCGATCGAGATTGACCAGCGCGAATTCGCTGGCGACGAAGAAGCCCGTTCCCACGGTCAGGATGACGCCGATGCCGAGCATGATCCACTCATACATGGCCGTCACCCCCGCGGGTCACGGGCAGGGGTCTATGGCTGGGCGAATTGGCAGAAGGAGGTTCGTCCATTGTGGGGCCCAGTATACCAAGCGCATGTTCCGCCGCCGAGTGTGCGTCCACGACCCACAGGGCGAGAAAAGAGAGCGAGAATCTTACGAGAAGGCCGACCGGCTACCAACTGATGGGAAGCGCCTTGCCCTCCTCGTAGCCGGCGGCGGACTGGATGCCGACGAGCGCGCGCTCGTGGAACTCGTCGATGCTGCGCGCACCGGCGTAGGTGAAGGAACTGCGCACTCCCGAGGTGATCATGTCGAGCAGGTCCTCCACGGAGGGCCGCAGCGGGTCGAGGTAGATGCTGCTCGACGAGATGCCCTCGGCGAAGAGCGTCTTGCGCGCGAGATCGTAAGCGTCGAGCCGCTCGAAGCGCTGTTGGACGGCCTTCGTCGACGCCATGCCCCAGCTCTCCTTGAACAAGAGACCGCTCGCATCCTTGCTGAGGGTTCCTGGCGCCTCGATCGTCCCCGCGAACCACGAACCGATCATGACGGACGCCGCGCCCGCCGCGAGCGCGAGCGCGACGTCGCGGGGGTAGCGCACGCCACCGTCGGCCCACACGTGTACGCCGAGTTCGCGCGCAGCCTGCGCCGTCTCGAGCACGGCTGAGAACTGCGGACGGCCGACGGCCGTCATCATGCGGGTTGTGCACATGGCGCCGGGGCCGACGCCGACCTTGAGGATGTCGGCGCCCGCCTCGACCAGGTCGGCGACCGCATCCGCCGTGACAATGTTGCCGGCGACGACGGGCACGCCCAGATCGAGCTCCTTGACGATGCGCAGGGCACGGAGCATGCCATCTTGGTGGCCATGCGCAGTGTCGATGACGAGAACGTCGACGCCTGCCGCTGCGAGCGCCTGGGCCTTGGCGGCAAGATCGCCGTTGATACCGACGGCGGCGGCGACCAGCAGACGACCATCCGAGTCGACGGCCGGCTGGTAGATCGTAGAACGCAGGGCGCTCTTGCGGCTTAGCGTTCCGACCACCGCTCCGTGGTGCAGCACGGGCGCGAACTCCAGGCCGGCCGCGACCATGACGTCAAAAGCCGTGCGCGGACCGTCGACGTCATCGGCATCGAGGGAGGTGAGAGCACCGTGGAGCAGTTCGCCGAGGCGGGCATCCGGCAACGCCGTGCCCAGTCGCGCTGCGTCGATGCAGCCGAGGTAGCCGCCGGTCTCGTCGTGGACCACGATGCCGTGCCCTTCGACAGCGGGAAGCTGGCGCAGCGCATCGGCCACGGTGTCGCCGGGCCGCAGCACGAGAGGGGTGTCGAATCGCACCGACTGAGCCTTGACCCAGCGGATGGCGGCGTCGAGGTCCTGCAGGTGCATGTCCTGCGGCAGCACACCCAGGCCGCCGCGCCTGGCCAGGCTAGCGGCCAGCCGCGGACCGGTCACAGAGTTCATGTTCGCCGACACGATCGGGATGGTGGCTCCCGTCCCGTCGCCGGGGGCGAGGGAGACGTCGAGACGGCTCGTCACCGCCGACCGGCTGGGGACGAGGAAGACGTCCGAGTACGTCAGATCATGGCTCGGAGCCGTGCGATAGAACTCCATGCCGACAACGTTATCCCCCCGGCAGCCTGACCGCAGCCTTCTGCAAAGAGGATTAGGCTTGACGAGCAGAACGTCTGCGCCCCTGCGACGCAGCATGTGACATCCAGAATCAACGGAGAGAGTGGGCGATCGGCTGTGTCGAGCCAGTTGACCGGATCGGGTTCCGACGAAACAGTGTCGGGCGAATATGGAGCCAATGAATGGCTCGTCGACGAGATGTACGAGAAGTACCTCATCGACAAGAACTTGGTCGACCGCTCATGGTGGTCGATTCTCGAGAGCTACCAGCCTCCCGCGTCACCGTCCGCCCCGGTGGATGCCTCGGTGGATGCCCAGGTGGATGCCCAGACCGGGACCGCAGCAGAGCACCCCGGGACCCCTGCGGAGACGCCTGCCGCCACTGTCGCCGAGCCCGCCGAGCCCGCCACTCCTGCTGCTCCAGCCGAGACCCAGAAAGACCACGAACCGGCGCCGCCGACGCATCCGATCACCGCGCCGATCCCGATCATCGGCAGCCAGCCCGCGGCGAAGACCACCTCGCTGGCGCCGAAGCCCGAGCCTGTGCCAGCCGATGTGCCCATTACGAGCCCGCAACCCGTCATCAGCGGGGAGCAGGCCGAGCAGGCACAGGATGTGATCACCCCCCTGCGTGGCATGGCCAAGTCGCTCGCGACCAATATGGATGCGAGTCTGGCCGTTCCGACCGCGACGAGCGTGCGCACGATCCCGGCAAAGCTCATGATCGACAACCGCATCGTCATCAACAACCATCTCAAGCGCACCCGCGGCGGCAAGGTGTCGTTCACCCACCTCATCGGTTGGGCGCTCGTGCAGGCGCTCAAGATCTTCCCGAGCCAGAACGTGTTCTACGAACAGGTAGACGGCAAACCGTCGGTCGTCAAGCCGGCGCACGTCGGCCTCGGCATCGCGATCGACCTCCCCAAGCCAGACGGCTCACGCGCCCTGCTGGTCCCCGCGATCAGGCGAGCGGACACCATGACCTTCGGCGAATACCTCGCCGCCTATGAAGACCTCGTGCAGCGCGCACGCAACAACAAGCTCACAGCCGACGATTTCGCCGGCTCCACGATCTCGCTCACGAATCCGGGCGGCATCGGCACCGTGCACTCTGTTCCCCGTCTGATGAAGGGCCAGGGCTGCATCATCGGAGCCGGCGCGCTCGAGTATCCGGCAGAATTCCAGGGTTCGAGCGAGAAGACCCTGGCCGGTCTCGCCATCGGCAAGACCATCACTCTGACCAGCACCTACGACCACCGCGTCATCCAGGGCGCGGGTTCCGGCGAGTTCCTCAAGGTCGTGCACGAGCTGCTCACCGGTCAGCGCACCTTCTACAGCGACATCTTCGCCGCCCTGCGCATCCCGTACTCTCCGATCGAGTGGGCGCCGGACATCAGCGTCGACATCGCGAGCGCCATCGACAAGACGGCCCGCGTGCAGGAGCTCATCAACGCCTTCCGCGTACGCGGCCACCTCATGGCCGACATCGACCCGCTCGAGTATGTGCAGCGTTCGCACCCCGACCTCGACATCTCAACGCACGGACTCACCTTCTGGGACCTCGACCGTGAGTTCGTGACGGGCGGCTTCGGCGACAAGCGTTCCGCGCTGCTGCGCGACATCCTGGGCGTGCTCCGCGATTCGTACTGCCGCACGACCGGCATCGAATACATGCACATCCAGGATCCCGCCCAACGCAGGTGGGTTCAGTCCAAGGTCGAGCGCAAGTACGAGAAGCCGACGCACGACGAGCAGATGCGCATCCTCGGCAAGCTCAACGAGGCCGAGGCCTTCGAGACCTTTTTGCAGACCAAGTACGTCGGCCAGAAAAGGTTCAGCCTCGAAGGCGGCGAGTCGACCATCGCGCTCCTCGACTCGATTCTGCAGGGCGCTGCAGAGAACGGTCTCGACGAGGTCGCGATCGGGATGGCCCACCGCGGCCGCCTCAACGTGCTCACCAACATCGCAGGCAAGACCTATGGTCAGATCTTCCAGGAGTTCGAGGGCACCCAGGACCCGAAGACCGTGCAGGGCTCGGGCGATGTCAAGTACCATCTCGGCACTGAGGGAGTGTTCCGTGGCGCGAACGGGGAGGAGATCCCGGTCTACCTCGCCGCGAACCCCTCGCATCTCGAGGCCGTCGACGGCGTGCTCGAAGGCATCGTTCGCGCCAAACAGGACCGAAAGCCCATCGGCACCTTCTCAACGCTCCCCGTGCTCATCCATGGCGACGCTGCGATGGCTGGCCAAGGCGTCGTGCTCGAAACACTGCAGATGTCCCAGCTGCGCGGCTATCGCACGGGCGGCACCATCCATGTCGTCGTCAACAACCAGGTCGGCTTCACGACTCCTCCTGGCGAGGGGCGCACGTCCATCTACTCGACCGATGTGGCCAAGACCATCCAGGCACCGATCTTCCATGTGAACGGCGACGACCCCGAGGCCGTCGTGCGGGTCGCCGAGCTCGCGTTCGAGTACCGCCAGGAGTTCAAGAGAGACGTCGTCATCGACCTCGTCTGCTACCGTCGCCGCGGTCACAACGAGGGCGACGACCCCTCGATGACGCAACCGCTCATGTACAACCTCATCGAGGCGAAGCGGTCGGTGCGCAAGCTCTACACCGAGGCGCTCGTCGGTCGTGGTGACATCACCGAGGAGGAGTACGAGGCCGCGCACCGCGACTTCCAGGACCGCCTCGAGCGTGCATTCATGGAGACGCACGCCGCGCAGACGAACTCGATGTCGATCGTCATCGACGAGAAGAAGGGCGCTGCGGTGAACGCGGTCGGCGAACCGGAGACCACAGGCGTCTCCGAGGCCGTCGTGCACCTCATCGGCGACGCGTTCAATAACAAGCCGGCCGGCTTCACTGTGCACCCCAAGCTCCAGCAATTGCTGCAGAAGCGACTCGACATGAGCCGCAACGGCAACATCGACTGGGGCTTCGGCGAGCTCCTCGCGCTCGGCTCGCTCCTCATCGAGGGCACTCCGGTGCGTTTCGCCGGTCAGGACGCGCGCCGCGGAACCTTCGTGCAGCGGCACGCGGTTCTGCACGACCGGGTGAACGGTCAGGAATGGCTGCCGCTCGCGAATCTGAGCGAGAACCAGGCCCGGTTCTGGATCTACGATTCACTGCTCAGTGAGTATGCGGCGATGGGCTTCGAGTACGGCTATTCGGTGGAACGTGCCGACGCCCTCGTGCTCTGGGAGGCGCAGTTCGGCGACTTCGCCAACGGCGCGCAGACCATCATCGACGAGTTCATCTCCTCGGCCGAGCAGAAGTGGGGACAGCGCTCGAGCGTGGTTCTGCTCTTGCCGCACGGTTACGAGGGGCAGGGGCCGGACCACTCCTCCGCCCGGATCGAGCGTTACCTCCAGTTGTGCGCGGAGAACAACATGACGGTCGCCCGGCCATCGACCCCCGCATCTTATTTCCATCTGCTGCGTCGGCAGGCGTATATGCGCCCGCGGCGTCCCCTCATCGTCTTCACCCCGAAGGCGATGCTGAGGCTGCGCGGGGCGTCGAGCGTCGTCGCCGACTTCACGACCGGAAAGTTCGAACCGGTGATCGATGATGCTCGCGTCACCGACAAGGCCGCTGTGAAGCGCGTGCTGTTCATGGCAGGCAAGCTCTACTACGACCTGCTCGCCGAGCTCGAGAAGAGTCCGAACCCCGAGATCGCCCTCGTGCGCCTCGAGCAGTTCTACCCGCTTCCCGGCGCCGAGCTCGCAAGCACGGCCGGCCAGTATCCGAACGCCGAGATCTACTGGGTGCAGGATGAGCCGGAGAACCAGGGCGCCTGGCCGTTCTTCTGCCTTGAGACGAACAAGCTGGGCACCCGCCCTGTCGGCGTCATCTCCCGTCCAGCCTCGGCGTCCCCGGCGGCCGGATCGGCGAAACGGCACGCGGCCGAGCAGACGGAACTCATCCGCCAAGCCCTCACCCTCTGAGATCCGAGGGTGGAGCCGCCCCGCAGGGGTTCCGCTGGGTCGGCAGAGGCCACCTGACAGGGCGCAGAACGGCACGGGAGCAGCCTGCGCTCGGCCCGTCCGACGGCGGGCCTCATCGCGTGGACGATCTAGTGGCTGGCTTGAACGGCGCGGAGCTTGAGCAGCACCTGGTCGCGCAGGTCCTCTGGGGCCACTTCCTTGCAGGCACGCTGCACCGCCTCGGTCAGCACCCTGCCGATGTGGTGCTCGGTCGTGCAGTCCGTGCAGTTCTCAAGGTGCTCGCGGATGTCCGCCGCGTCATCGCTGCACAGCTCGTTGTGCAGGTACTCCTCGAGTTCTGCCTTGGCCTTCTCGCAGCCGCAATCGCTCATTTCGTACTCCTGGGGGGTTTATCGCCGGCCGGGGCTGCGAGCCCGACGCCCTGTTCACGGGCGTAGTCGGCCAATAGCTCGCGAAGCATCCGCCTGCCACGGTGCAGCCGGCTCATCACAGTGCCAATCGGGGTCTTCATCATGTCGGCGATCTCCTGGTAGGAGAATCCTTCGACGTCGGCGAAGTAGACAGCGAGCCGGAAATCCTCCGGAAGCGTCTGGAGGGCATCCTTCACGGCGCTGTCCGGAAGATGGTCGATCGCCTCGGCCTCGGCCGAACGACTCGCACTCGCGGTCGTCGACTCCGCACCACCGAGTTGCCAGTCTTCGAGATCGTCGATCGTGCCCTGGTAGGGCTCGCGTTGCTTCTTGCGATAGCTGTTGATGAAGGTGTTGGTGAGGATGCGATACAACCACGCCTTGAGGTTGGTGCCCTGCTCGAATTGCTTGAAGGCGGCGAAGGCCTTCACGAACGTCTCCTGCACGAGGTCCTGCGCATCGGAAGGATTCCTCGTCATGCGGAGCGCGGCCGCGTAGAGCTGATCGATGAACGGGAGCGCTTGCTCCTCGAACAAGGCGTTGAGGTCCGGCGTGGCCGCGTCTGTCGATTCAGAGGTCATCACCCGCAATCCTAGAGCGTCAGGCTCTGCGGGCACCGCGGATACGTCGAGCGCGCGTTCCAGAAGCAGAGCCTGCGGCATCCGTGACCTCCGAAGTCGTTCGCTATACCGACTATTCTGATAACCGATGCTGATCTCGAGATATTCCGCCCCGGACTTCGATCCGTACGGCGACAACCGCCCGGAGGACGAGGGGGTGCTGTGGGCAGCGCCTCTCGCGTCCGGCCCGCTCGATGCGAGGCTGTCCCTCCCCGGCTCGAAATCTCTCACCAATCGCGAGCTCGTCCTCGCCGCCATCGCCGACTCGCCCTCCAGGCTCATCGCCCCGCTGCATTCGCGCGACAGCGGGCTCATGGTCGAAGCACTGCGTGCGCTCGGCACGACGATCGAAACCGTTCCGGGCGAGGGCGTCTTCGGCCCCGACCTGCTCGTCACCCCCGGCGAACTGACCGGAAGCACGACCATCGACTGCGGGCTCGCCGGCACCGTCATGCGTTTCCTGCCGCCGCTCGCCGGTCTCGCCCTTGGCCCCACCACCTTCGACGGCGACGAAGGCGCCCGCCGGCGGCCCATGGCCACCACGATCTCGTCCCTGCGCGCCCTCGGGGTCGACATCGACGACGACGGCCGACGCTCGCTTCCCTTCACCGTGCACGGCATGGGCACCGTCGATGGCGGAGCCGTCACGATCGACGCCTCAGCCTCGAGCCAGTTCGTGTCCGGACTCCTGCTCGCGGCGGCGCGCTTCGACTCGGGTCTGCGCCTCACCCACTCCGGTGAGCGACTGCCGAGCATGCCACACATCGACATGACGATCGCCACCCTGGCAGCGCGCGGCGTCGCGGTCGAATCGCCATCGGTCGGCGAGTGGGTCGTCTCGCCGGGGATCATCGCTGGTAGAGACGTCGCGATCGAGCCGGACCTCTCCAACGCCGCGCCGTTCCTCGCCGCAGCGCTCGTCACCCGGGGCCGCGTCACCATCACCGGCTGGCCGTCGCCGACAACGCAGATCGGGGCACGGCTCGAGCAGCTGCTTCCACTCTTCGGCGGCTCTGTCGAACGGGCAGACGGTCTGCTGACCGTGACGGGGAGAGAGAGCATACGGGGTGTCGAGCTCCACCTGCCAGAAGGCGGCGAACTCGTGCCGAACCTCGTCGCCCTGGCTGCGCTCGCGGACTCGCCGAGCACAATCACGGGCATAGGACACATCCGCCACCACGAGACCGATCGTCTCGCCGCGCTCGTCACCGAGATCAACGGGCTCGGCGGCGCCGTCACCGAGCTCGAGGACGGGCTGCACATCGAGCCGGCGACGCTGCACGGCGGGATCTGGCACTGCTACGAAGACCATCGGATGGCGACCACGGGTGCCATCCTCGGCCTCGCCGTTCCCGGAATCGAGGTCGAGAACATCGCGACGACCTCGAAGACGCTCCCGCAGTTCCCCGCGCTGTGGCACACGATGCTCGGTGGAGGCTCTCCCGCGTGAGCTGGTGGGACAACGGCGACGATGACGACGAACCGGAGTTCGACGAGTCGGATGTGCACGTGCGTCCGAATCGCAAAGGCAACCGTCCCCGCACCAAGACCCGGCCGGACCACGACGACGCTCTGACCGGGCGCGTGCTCGGCGTCGACCGCGGCCGCTACGCGGTCATGCTCGACGAGAACACGCCGGAGGAACGCCAGGTCACCGCCGCCCGCGCGAGCGAGCTGCGCAAACACGCGGTCGTCACGGGCGACCGTGTCGACATCGTGGGTGATACGAGCGGGGCTGAAGGCAGTCTCTCCCGCATCGTCCGCATCCGTCCGCGCGCCACGCTGCTTCGGCGCAGTGCCGACGACACGGACGCGGTCGAGCGCGTGATCGTGGCGAACGCGGACCAGATGCTCATCGTCGTGTCGGCCGCCAATCCCGAGCCGCGCATCCGCCTCGTCGACCGCTATCTCGTTGCCGCTTACGACGCCGGGATCGCTCCCATCCTCTGCGTCACCAAGACAGACCTCGCCGATCCCGCAGACTTCCTCGCGAACTTCGCAGCACTCCAGCTGCCGATCTTCACGAGCCGGGACGCCGACATCCCGATCGACACGATCGCCGATGCCCTCGTGGGGCACGACACGGTCTTCGTCGGCCACTCCGGTGTCGGCAAGTCCACCCTCGTCAACGCCCTCGTTCCCGGCTCTGACCGGGCCGTCGGCGTCGTCAACACCGTCACAGGGCGAGGACGCCACACGTCCTCGTCGACGGTCTCGCTGCGGCTTTACACGGACGCCGGCCGAGGCTGGGTCATCGACACCCCTGGCGTGCGTTCCTTCGGCCTGGGCCACATCGACACCGACAACATCCTGAAGGCCTTCACCGACCTCGCCGCCGTCGCCGAGCACTGCCCTCGTGGGTGCACACACCTCCAGAACTCCCCCGACTGCGCGATCATCGAGGCCGTCGAGGCCGGGGAGCTCGGCGAAACCGGACGTGTCCGGCTCGATTCGCTCCAACGCCTGCTCGAGACCTTCGCGGTGCACCCACGCCGCGAGTGAGCCGTCGTGCGAGCCGCCAGTCGACTGCCTACGATGGAGACATGACGGAAACCACGCGCCTCGAAGCAGGCGACACTGCCCCACCGTTCACTCTCGGCGACCAGGACGGCGCGCCCGTCTCGTTGGGCGACTTCGCCGGTCGCAAGGTGATCGTCTATTTCTACCCCGAGGCGATGACTCCGGGCTGCACCACCCAGGCGTGCGACTTCCGCGACAACCTCAACTCGCTGGCATCGGCGGGGTACCAGGTGCTCGGCATCTCCCAGGATGCCCCGGCCAAGCTCAAGGAGTTCGAAGAGGTCGACTCCGTCAACTTTCCGTTGCTCAGCGATGAGGATCGTTCCGTGCACGACGCTTACGGCACCTGGGGCGAGAAGAACCTCTATGGCAGGATTGTGACCGGCACACTGCGCTCGACCTTCGTGATCGATGAGCACGGGGTCATCGCGTTGGCTCTCTACAACGTGAAGGCCACCGGCCACGTCGCGATGCTGCGCAAACGGCTCGGCATCGACGCGGCAGCCTGAGCCCGCCTCATGAGCCGGGTTCGCCGTCGCGCACGAACTCGGCTCTGATGCGCGGGCTCAACAGCAGGCCGATGACCAGAAGCGACGGAACGATCAGAGCCCAGCCGATCTCGGGCCGCGCGTAGGTCCCTTGGAAACAGCCGACGGCGACGGCGATCTGCAGGAGCTGCCACGTCACCGCTCCCCCGCGGATCCAGGGGCTTCGTCGGAGCGATCCGATCGCAACGGCGAGCACGAAGACAAGAGCGACCGCAGTCAGGACGATAATGGCGACGGCGCTCTCGATCAACGCCGGACGCTCAGTGAGCGATTCGACCACGAGCCAGACCAGCGCAACGACCAGAAGGGCCGCCTCGGCGAACAGCAGAACCGAGAGGAGCATGAGTTCGCGCGGCGCACGGCGGTGGATTTCGGAGCTGATCGCGTCATCTACGCCACCGGAAGGCTGTTCACTCACAGGGATATCCCATACAAAACTATTGATTTGGGTCTTTTACTATGCGACCATATTTGAGGTCAAGTTGACGCTCACAGGGACGTGAGCTGGTCACTCAAGATCCTACTTCCTGCAACCTGGCCGTTACCCCCATTTCAGGCCGTTCGGCCATGCACCCCCGCAACAAAGGAGCACCCCCCATGGATTGGCGCGACAAAGCCGCCTGCCTGACCGCCGACCCCGAGCTGTTCTTCCCTGTAGGGAACACCGGACCAGCCGTCGACCAGATCGAGAAGGCGAAGACTGTCTGCGCACGGTGCAGCGTCACCGAGGTCTGCCTGCAGTACGCGCTCGAGACCGGTCAGGACTCGGGCGTCTGGGGCGGCCTCAGCGAAGACGAGCGCCGCGCGCTCAAGCGCCGCGCCGCACGCGCACGCCGCGCCTCCTAGTACCAGACTCGAAACGCGCCGCACGCCTCGCGTGCGGCGCGTTTTTCTGCGCCTGCTGACGGCGGCCGCGCGTCACAGTGCGGAACGCCGCGTCGTCGCCCACCACACCCGCGTGAACCTCGATCCGATGCCCCGCTAGTCCTTCTGTATCCAGCGCAGCGGAATCTCGATCGTCACTTCCGTTCCGCTTCCGAGGATGGTATGCCAGTCGATCGTGCCGCCCAGCTCGCCCTGGATGAGCGTGCGCACGATCTGCGTGCCAAGTCCCGACCCGACCTTGCCCTCCGGTAGACCGGCGCCGGTGTCGCGCACCTTGACGGCAAGCGTCTCATCGGAACGGCTGGCGACGATCTCGACATCTCCCTCGAGTCCGGCGAGTCCGTGCTCGACGGCGTTCGTGACGAGCTCGGTCAGCGCGAGTGCAAGCGGCGTCGCGTATTCGCTGGGCAAGACGCCGAAACTGCCCGATGACTTCGGGTGCACGGTCGTGTTGTGGACGGACGCGACTTCGGCGATGAGCAGCAGCACCCGGTCGAAAACCGCGTCGAAGTCCGCATTCTGGGAGAGCCCCTCCGAGAGCGTGTCATGCACGACCGCGATAGCGGCGACCCGGCGCATCGCCTGCGTCAGGGCCTCGCGTGCCTCGTCGGAGTGGGTTCTGCGCGCCTGGATGCGCAGCAGAGATGCGACCGTCTGCAGGTTGTTCTTGACCCGATGATGGATCTCGCGGATCGTCGCATCCTTCGTGATGAGCTCGCGCTCCTGATGCCGAAGCTCGGTCACGTCGCGGCACAACACGATCGCACCCGTGCGCTCGCCACGATTGCGAACCGGGATCGCGCGCAACGACACCGTGACTCCACGAGCCTCGATGTCAGTACGCCACGGGGCTCGTCCGGTGACGACGAGCGGAAGCGACTCATCAACGACGAGCTTTCCGGTCAGCAGCCGCGTCGTCACCTCGGCGAGCGACTCGCCTTCGAGCTCGTCGACGAATCCCATCCGGTTGAACGCCGAGAGCGCGTTCGGGCTCGCGAAGGTGGTCACGCCATCGACATCGAGACGGATGAGGCCGTCCGATGCGCGCGGTGCACCGCGTCGTGGGCCGGTCGGCGCACCGAGATCGGGAAAGTCACCGGACGCGATCATCGAGAACAGCTCACTCGCACAATCATTGAAGGTGAGCTCCTGGCGGCTCGGTGTGCGCGCCTCGCTCAAATTGGTATGACGCGTGAGCACGGCGACCGGAGCATCGGCGATGGCGGAACCGCCCGATGACAGACGACGCATGACCGGAACGGCACGCACCCGGGTTGGGGTCTCCTCATACCAGTCCGGAGCCGAGGAATCGACGATGTGCGCCGTCTCGAAAGCCTCGGTCACCTGCTTGCGCCACTCGCCCTTGACCTCCTGACCGACGAAGTCGCGGTAGAACAGCGTGGCGGCGCTCGACGGACGCGCGTGGGAGACCGCCACGAAACTGTCGTCCGCGGCCGGTACCCAGATCACGATGTCGGCGAAGGCGAGATCCGCGATGAGCTGGCAGTCCGCGATCAGCATATGCAACCAGTCGACGTCCGCCTGACTGCTCCGCCCCTGGGCAAATACGAGATCACTGAGCGTCGACACGTTTCCAGCGTAGCCCCCGAGCCGAGCCGAGCCGTCCGAGAAGCCCACGCCGGTGCCCCTGCCGGGTCTCGGGCGCTGAGAGCAGTTCCTGTCGCACGAAACGCCGCACGCTCTGCCCGACGGGCGACTTCGGCGCCGCATCAGGCAGGGTGCGGCCGCTCAACAACGCAGCATCCAGACCCTGCTGATCGTCCGGAACGATCAGGACGTCGTCGATGCCGCCGAAACGCCTCAGCGTCGACCGCACCTGTCCTCCGGCGTCGAGGCCGATCGCGCTCGAGCGAACGCGGTTCATGACCACGCTCACCCGATCGGTCGTGATCACCGCGGCCAGTTCGGCGTAGGCACGAAGAAAGCGAGACATGCCGACGGGATCGGCGAGACCGACCGCGACGACATGATCCGCGTCGCGCAGCGCAGCGAGCGTCGCTGCATTGCGCCTGGGCGCGAAGAGGTCGCTCGAGATCTCCTCGTCGCGTTCGAGGTTGAATCCGGTGTCGAGCACGACATAGTCGACCCAGTCTCGACAGGCTTCGATCGTTCGCGTCACCCGCTCGGCACCCAGTTCGGGCCAACGAGACGGCCGGCCGAGGCCGGTGAGCACCCAGAAGGCGCCACGGGGCGATTCATAGCGCTGGGCGACCCTTTCGAGTTCGGCCCGGGTGAGGCTGTCGGATGCCGCAAGTCGGCAGGCCGCCGCGAACCCCGGCGCCTCGTCGAGCATCCCCAGCGCGGGCGCGGCCGAACCGCTATAGGTGTCGGCATCGGCGAGCACGACACCGTAGCCGATCGCCGCGATCTCTGCGGCGATCGTGATCGCAAGCGTCGTGCGACCGGGCGCCCCAGCAGGCCCCCACACCGCGACAACCGAACCTCGATCGGGCGAACTCGACAGCGGCCCCTGCCCGAGACGCAATGGAACGGGTACGCCGGCATCGATCATGGCCTGGATCTCCGGCCAGTCCGCCGTCGCCTCCAGCACCTCGTAGAGCCCGAGGGATGCCGCATGCCTCCGTTCCAGGTCGCTCGACGCCAGCGCGATGACACGAACCCCTCGCGCATCGCATACCGCGATCAGCTCGGCGTTGAGAACCGAGCGCGCAGCGCCCACGAGCGCCACGCTCGGCGTGAACGCCTCGACAGCTGCGAGAAGCTCCCGAGCGGACGACACCCTGGCGACGATGCTGTTGCCGTATTCGACGATGTCGCCGAGCAGACGGTCTTCGACTTCTCGGTCGAGGGCGAGAGCGACGACGGCCATCGTTCAGCGTCCGAGCGGAGTCGTCGCAGGCACGACCGAGAGGGCATCCCCGTTGGCAATCGCCTCGAGCACGGCGGCGACCCTTCCGCGTCGCACGGTGATCTCGACCGCCTCGCCGCCGCCGTCGGCGATGAGGCCTTCTGGTTCGAGCACACGCACGACCTCCGCCGAGTCCACGAGCACGGTCGGCGGACCGAATCGCGATTGCTCCAGCCGGTCGGCCGCCCACACGTCGACACGCGCCCCAGCTGCGACCGTAGCCGAGAGACGTCCCGAGGCGATCACCACGACAGAGGTCATGTCGGCATCGGCACTCGACCCGACCGCGGACGCCGGCACGAGCTCGCCGGCGGCGACCGATCGCACGACCACGAGTCCGCCCTCCGGGACAACGCCGGCATCGAGATATTCACCTCGCGCCGATCCGAGACGCACATTCGTCACGACGAGATCCGCCGTGTCAATGCGTTGGCCGACCGTCAGGGCATCTCGGGCCGCATAGACCCGTGCCGAGTCGTCGGCGCTGGCGACGACGACGTAGACGCCGCCGACGGATGCCGCGATCAACACGATGCCGATCGCGAAACGTGGATCGAACCAGAAGGTACGCGCACCGGAACCTCGCGCCCCGTCCTTGCGTGCGACCATCCGTCTCCCTCGCTCTCACTGTCGAATCGGCCGTTGACCGACCAGTACCATCGTGACCGCTTTGAGAAAATCGCGAGAAAGTTATCCACATGCGGAAGGGTCTCATCCCCTTCGCAGCCGATCGCGGGATAATCGAGAAATGGCCTCCTCCCCCTCCAGCGATGCCGTGGGACGGTTCCTCACGCTTGCCGACACGGCGGAGATCCTCAACCTCACGGTCGCCGAAATACGCGGACTCGTCGATTCAGGCGAGCTGCCGGCCATCAGGCTCGGCGGTTCGTGGCGCGTCGAACGAGTGGTTCTCGAGTCGTACATCGAGGCGAAGTACGAGGAGTCGCGTCGTATGAGCCTGTGGCAGCAATCGGACTTCGCGAACATCCCCGAGCTGTCCGGCGGAACGATTCTCCGGAGCGACCACTGACGACCGGCCCGTCTGCATAAGGAGAGGCCTTCGAAGGGAAAGAAGGCAGAATGCGCCGAACTGGCCGCCCTTCCGGCCTCATGCCTCCCCTCCTGTCGAACTCGGTTCGGGCTAATCGTCGATCCGCACGAGCTGTATCCGCTCGAGCGGCACGATCCGATACTGAGACACCGAGGACTCCCGTCTCGGGAGCCCCGTCTCGTGCACGGCCAGATCGAGGTGGTCGCGACCAACCCGGTCGATCGTGCCATGCACGGATCCGCTCGTCGTGACGAGCTCGATCGCCTTACGTCGGCGACAGAGATCGCGCAAGACGAACGCGACGCCGATCCGGTCCGCCAATCTTTCCGGAGTCTCCGCAAGCGAGCGAAGACTCGGCTCGACTCCGGAACGATCGATCAGCACGGCCACGACCGCCGCGGTCGGCACGATGCACTGGGAGTCCCGCCGACTCCCGTCAACGAGATCGCCCGAGAGCCAGTCCTTGCCGAAGGTGATGGGACGGATCGCGACGACGACTCCCGAGAGCAGTTCGAGGCGGATGATCCTGCCGTCGACACGTGAAGCAGCGAGCGCCGCGAGCCGAGCGCGCAAAGACAACCGCCCGATCCGAAGCCGCTCCTCCTCAGCACGCAGGTCGACCTCGTCGGCGTTCAGCTCATGTTCGAGCTGACTCTCGAGGTCGTCGAAGAGGCTGTCCCAGCGCATGCGACGACGCTAGTCTTCGACATCCGCCGTCCGTCAAAGTTATCCACAGCGCATTTTTGCTCTGGACACGAGCCATACGGTTCTGCTTTCATCCCATGTTAAGGATTCCACCCCCGTACGGGGGTGGTCTTGTCGTTCGTGCGTCGAACCCGGTGCACCCGACCGTTGAATCAACGGAGTTGCATCGATGAGCACCGCAATCGTCCCGCTCGACGACCCCACCGATCGCGAGCCCCGCACATGAGCGCCGCCACGAACGCCGGCGGGCCAGCAGTCTCTCGGTCGGCAGACCACGACGACTACTTCGCCCATCAGCCGACGTCGCGCTCTGCGCTGCCCGATCCCGAGCCGCTCCTCGTCAACCTCACGCGGTGCGTCATGGAGGTGCTCGCTGGCGCTCGAGAACTCGAGCAGATGGCGCGCTGGGTGAGTGACGAGGTGTACGCCACGCTCCTGAAACGCGTCGTGCTCGCTGCCCGCGCCCGAGCGGTCAAGCGACAGCCAGCGCAGCGCCCCACCGTGCAGATCGGACGGGTCATGATGTTCGAACCGCGCGACGGTGTCGTCGAAGCCGTCGTGATGGTGCACGGCCGCTCGCGATCTCGCGCAGTGGCGCTGCGCCTCGAAGGCATGGACAGACGCTGGCGGGCAACCGCGATCAGCGTCCTCTGACGGACGCCGAACGCGCCCACTCACTCCCCACCGCGAGACTGCGTGAATCGTCGGATAAGAGACTCTTTTCGACGATTCACGCAGTCTCGCGGTGGGGTTTGGAGGACTCTCCCTCTACTTGCGCTTCCCCTGGGTGCGACGCTCAGCGCGATTGCCGGGGGTCGGGTTTTCTCCTCCCTCGGCGCGTTGTCCGAACGCACCGCGAGGCGCGGGCTCCTGTGTGGGAACAGGCTCGCTCTGGCTCGCCGCCACCTGCCGGCGCGCACGTTCCGTGGCAGCCTGCTGGATCTGGCCGCGCTGGTTGCGCACCTCGACCCCACCGGAGTCGCTCGGAGCCGTGTAGCTGAGTTTCTCGGCTGGGGCCTCCGATCGTGCGAGGCCCTTCGCGGCGACCCGCGGACCGGAGACCTCACCAGGAGCCTGGCTCACTTCGACCTCGAGGTTGAAGAGAAAGCCGACCGTCTCCTCACGGATCTGCCCCATCATCTGCTGGAACATCGAGTAGCCCTCGCGCTGGTACTCCACGAGGGGGTCGCGCTGCGCCATCGCACGCAGGCCGATGCCGTCCTTGAGATAGTCCATCTCGTAGAGGTGGTCGCGCCAACGACGGTCGATCACCGACAACACCACGCGACGCTCGAGCTCGCGCATGGCAGGCGATCCGAGCGATTCCTCGCGCCTGCGGTAGGCGAGCTTGGCGTCGGAGAGGATCTCCCTGCGCATGAAATCGCGGTTGATCTTGCCCTTGTTGCCCGCCTCCGCGACGACTTCGTCGATCGTGAGACCAACGGGATAGAGCGTCTTGAGCTCGGTCCACAACGCGTCGAAGTCCCAGTCGTCGCCGTTGCCCTCGCCCGTATGCACCTCGAGCACCTCGCCGATGACGTCGTCGAGGAACTTCTGCGTGCGCTCATGCAGGTCGTCGCCCTCGAGCACGTGTCGGCGATCGCCGTAGATCGCCTCGCGCTGACGATTGAGAACGTCGTCGTACTTGAGCACATTCTTGCGGATCTCGGCATTGCGCGCCTCCACCTGCGATTGCGCGCTGCGGATGGCGCGGCTCACGACCTTCGACTCGATCGCCATGTCGTCCGGCACACCGCCACGACCCATGAGACTCTCGGCAGCACCCGCGTTGAACAGCCGCATGAGGTCGTCGGTGAGCGAGAGATAGAACCTGCTCTCGCCCGGGTCGCCCTGGCGACCGGAACGACCGCGCAACTGGTTGTCG
Source organism: Luethyella okanaganae (assembly GCF_042660285.1). NCBI lineage: Bacteria > Bacillati > Actinomycetota > Actinomycetes > Micrococcales > Microbacteriaceae > Luethyella > Luethyella okanaganae. Next base: position 399,801 of record NZ_JBHSTP010000001.1, on the reverse strand, counting down.
ATCCGGCGCGACTCGTGACGCTCCGTGCCGAGCACGTAGAGACCACCGGCGTCGATGACCTTCGCCGCCTCCTCTGCGACGACCTCTTTGACACGGTCGAACACCTCGTCCCACACGGCCTCGTAGTCGTCGGGGGTCTCGACGGGGCTGAGCCCCTTGGCATTCATCTCCGACACGGCGAGGAACTCGGCGTTTCCGCCGAGCATGATGTCGGTACCGCGGCCCGCCATGTTGGTGGCCACCGTCACCGATCCGAGCCGGCCAGCCTGTGCGACGATCGCAGCCTCGCGCGCGTGGTTCTTCGCGTTCAGGACCTCGTGCCGCACGCCTTTCTTGGCGAGCAGGCGGGAGAGGTACTCGCTCTTCTCGACGCTCGTCGTGCCGACGAGGACAGGCTGGCCCTTCTTATGACGCTCGACGATGTCTTCAACGACCTGGCCGAACTTCGCCTCCTCGTTCTTGTAGACGAGATCGGGCTGATCGATGCGCTGCATGGGTTTGTTGGTCGGGATCGGCACCACTCCGAGCTTGTACGTGCTCATGAACTCTGCGGCCTCGGTCTCGGCGGTTCCGGTCATTCCGGAGAGCTTCGAGTAGAGACGGAAGTAGTTCTGCAGGGTCACCGTGGCGAGGGTCTGGTTCTCGGCCTTGACGGCGACTCCCTCTTTGGCCTCGATCGCCTGGTGGATTCCCTCGTTATAGCGACGACCCATGAGGATGCGGCCTGTGTGCTCGTCGACGATGAGCACCTCCCCGTTCATTACGACGTAATCCTTGTCGCGCTTGAACAGGGCGTTGGCCTTGATCGCGTTGTTGAGAAAGGAGATGAGCGGGGTGTTGGCCGATTCGTAGAGATTGTCGATGCCGAGATAGTCCTCGACCTTCTCGATGCCGGGCTCGAGCACACCGACGGTGCGCTTCTTCTCATCTACCTCGAAGTCGGCATCGCGAACGAGGCGCTTGGCCAGGCTCGCGAACTCGTTGAACCACCGATTGGCCTCGCCAGATGCCGGCCCAGAGATGATGAGCGGGGTACGGGCCTCGTCGATGAGAATGGAGTCGACCTCGTCGACGATCGCGAAGTAGTGGCCACGCTGGACCATGTCGCTCGCCTGCCAGGCCATGTTGTCGCGCAGATAGTCGAAGCCGAACTCGTTGTTCGTCCCGTAGGTGATATCGGCCGCGTACTGCTCTCTGCGCTGCTCGGGGGTCTGCCCGGAGAGGATGCAACCGGTCGTCATGCCGAGGGCGCGGAACACGCGCCCCATGAGTTCCGACTGGTAGCTCGCCAGGAAGTCGTTGACCGTGACGATGTGCACGCCGCGGCTCGTGATCGCATTGAGGTAGGCGGCCGTCGTCGCGACGAGGGTCTTGCCTTCACCGGTCTTCATCTCCGCGATGTTGGCGAGATGAAGCGCCGCGCCTCCCATGAGCTGCACGTCGAAGTGACGCAGACCGAGCGTGCGATGGCTTGCCTCGCGCACGGCGGCAAAGGCCTCGGGCAGGAGGTCGTCGAGCGACTCGCCGTTCGAATAGCGCTCACGCAACTCGACCGTCTCGTGCTTCAGCTCTTCGTCGCTGAGGTGGGTGAAGTCCTCTTCCAGCGCGTTGACGGCTTTCGCATAGTTCTCGAGGCGACGCAGGATGCGCCCCTCACCCACACGAAGAACCTTTTCAAGAATCGAGGCCACGAATGCACTCCAGTTGTCGTCACGGCGTAGTCGCTACGCCTTGCGTCCGGTCGGACGCCGGGTTACCGCCCGCAGCCGGCAATCATAGCAATCGTACCGGGATGCGGCCCGGGCGAGCCGCCGCATGGTGCGAAGACACAGCAGCGACCGCTCCTGCCCGATGAGAACACCGGGCCGCCCCATCGAACTGAAAGACCACCGACCCGGAGAACCGCTCACAAAGCTCATGTCGACGGGAGGATCACCCGAGCACCGTCGGTCGCGAAGCCCGGCCGGTGGCAGTCCGTCGAACGGATACGGGAACCGCTGGATCGGGAGCCGCATGCAATACACGGCCGCGGTGAGGCGCACCGCGGCCGTCGTCGGAAGCGATCAGGCACGAGCCGCCTGGTCCTCCTCGTCTTCCTCTCCGAGTCCGATCACCCCGTAGTCCCAGCCCTTGCGGCGATAGACCACGCTCGGACGATCCGTTTCAGAATCGTGGAACAGGTAGAAGTCGTGGCCGACGAGCTCCATGTTGTAGAGAGCGTCGTCGATCGTCATTGGAACGGAGGCGAAGACCTTCTTGCGGATGACGACGGGGCAGTAGGCGTCCTCTGTCTCTTCCACGTGGCTGCCCTCGTCGATGACCGGGATCGAGCCCGTGCGCACCTGGTACAGAACCTCCGCGTCGGCCGGCTTGATGTCGACGACTCTGAACCCACCCGTGCTGGCCTCGCGGAGCGACGTCGGTCGATGCTGGCCTCGATGCACCTTCCTGCGATCCTTCGCGCGACGTACTCGCTCGAGCAGTCGGCCGAGGGCGACATCGAACGCGGCGTACTTGTCGGAGCCGTCAGCCTCCGCACGCACCAGCGGACCCTTCCCGATGAGGGTCAACTCAACCCTGTCGTTTCCCGAGCTGCCGTTCGTCTCATGGTGACGGCTGACCTTGATCTCGAGAGCGAGGGCACGATCGGCGAGATGAGCGATCTTGTCGGCCTTCTCGGTCGCGTATTCGCGAAATCGATCGGTGATTCCCAGGTTGCGTCCGACGATGTTTGTTTCCATGACGACCTCCCAGATCTGGCGCGCCGCCCAGAAACAACAGGGCGGTCCTTTCACGCCTTTAGGCCAACCGTAGTCGTCGCATCCGGATAAGTCATCGGTTATTTCTCCGAGTCTCCCGTGCGCCGAAGTTTCGGTCGGAACGCAGCCTGGTCTCGGCGAGGACCGCCGCCCCCAGCACGCTGCCACCGGCGGCTTCGATCGCGCGCGCCGCTTCCTGAATCGTCGCCCCCGTTGTGACGATGTCGTCGACGATGAGGAACGCGCGCCCGGCGATGGATGCCCGCCGGGAGCGACGAATGCCGGATCTCACGACGAGCGTCCCCTCGAGATTGACCCGCCGCGCTTCGCGCCCCAGCCCGACCTGATCGGCTCGGGCGATGGAGTGCCGCAGGAGCGCGCTCGGTCGAAGACCGGCCCTGCGCAGCAGCACCCCAACCGGATGATAGCCTCGCGCCCGCCAGGACGTCCGCGACGAGGGGATCGTCACGAGTTCCACGGCCGAAGCGCCTGACGCCAGACCGAGGGGGAACCCGCCTCCGAGCGCAGCAGAGACCGCCGCTCTCAGCCCACGACCGAGCACGCGCGCGAGATCGGTTCTGCCGGCATCCTTGAACGCGATGATCGCCCTCCGCACGGCACCGTCGTAATCGTAGACGCACCAGATCGGGATGCCGAGTCGTGCGGTGAGGTGCGGTCGCGGTTCGAGTTCTGCCAGACAGGCCGCGCAGAGCGAGCCGTCGGGCCGCCCGCACGACGCGCAGACGATCGGCACGACCACGCAGAACGCCTCGGTCGCCGCTCGCGCAAGCCCGTCGAGTCCGCCCATGGCCCCGAGTGTGACACCCGAGGACGCTGTGCGGTCTCCGCCGCCGCGGAACCGTGGACGACGAGCGGGCCCGGCACATTGTGCAGGAGCGGATTCGCCTCCTGAGCGCTCTGGCTCAGGACCCCTGCTGGGTTCCGAGCATCGACACCCCGTTGATCCGCTCCTGCCAGCCTCCCCCACGCCGAAGCTCGAGCTCCCCTGTCCGGGTCAGAATCCGCAACTCTCGCACGGAGTTCCCTCCGGCGATCGTGACACCGCCCGGCGTCCCCTCGATGCTCGCGCTCAGTCCGCCGAGCTGCTGGGTCGTCACCTGGGTTTCACCGCTCGGCAGCGCGGTGAGCGATGCCACCGTCAGCTCGTCGACCCAAGCCGCGTCGCTGGGCACGCCGGCCCCGGTCGCCAACGTCACGGACCCGCCGAGGCTCTGCGGCGCGTTACGTTTCTCGCCGTCCCCCCTCAGCACGGCGGCGGCCACGAATCGGGTCGTGTCGCCCGCTTGGTACAGCGCGACCACTCTGGTGCCGTCGCGGGAGACGTCGAGCGAGATGATCCGGGTCGCGTCGGGCCAGTGCGTCTCGACGTGAGTGGCCGTTCCGTCCTGGGCGTAGACGAACAGCTCCCCCGGAGCGTCCGCCGGGACCGACCAGACGTAGCCGAAGTCGTCGATGGCTGGCTGGATCAGCCCGCGGCGCAGATCGACGAGCTGCGCGCCGCTGCCCGCGCGCACCGAGTAGACGCCGTCCTGGCCGAGCGCCGCAGCCGAGGCCTGTCGGCTGCCCAGGGTGACGGCCGACGGCTCGATCGCCACGATCGCGTCGGACAATCCGACGATCGGCGCGACCGTGTTGGCGGTCGGCGCGAGGAAGCCGAACTGGCCGTCGCGCAAAACCAGAGAACGCGAATCGACATGCGGGTCCTTGATCGGCGGGTTCACGGTGATCTTGGGGATCTGCTGGTCGATCTGATCGGTCGAGATCGTGACGTCGGAGATCGCGCTGACGCTGCTCAGGCTCGCGCTCAGCTGCAACTGCATCCTCTGCAGATTGATCAGCTCGGTCTGAAGCGCCTCACCGTTGAGATCGACCTGGGCATTGCGTGCGACGACCTGCACGGAGTCCGACGACAGCTTGGTGCCGTCGAGGAATGCAGAGACGACCGCACCCTTGAGCCACGTGCTCGGCCCCTTCAGCAGCTCTTTGACGATCTGGGTGGGCGTGGAGGTCCTGCGCGGGAACCAACGCACCTCCGGTACGAGGTAGGTGAAGCTCGGATCGTAGAAATAGAGCGGATAGCTGCCGAAGACGAGCCCGAACGTCGGCTCGCCCAGCACGATCCCCGGCGGTGCCTTTCTGATGCGCCACTGGCCGTCCACCTGCTCGAACTCGTAGCCGAGCGGTACGGACGCGGTCGAGTCCGGCACGTCGAAGACGCCGGCCGCGTCAACATCCGCCGCCGGCGTGAGGGTGAGCACCATCGAGTTCTCACCGGTCACCGAATAGCTGCGGCTCGCCTCCTTGTCGATCGTCACCCCGGCGTCGGGATCCCATTCACGGCTGAAGGAGGGCGTGAGGAACTCGCGGGCGGTCGCATAGCGATCCTGCGGACTCGCGGCGGCGTCGACGAAGCCGCGCAGGATCTCCTCCTGGAGGGCGTCCTTCTCGGGGCCGCGCGAGAGGATGTCGATCTCGGGATTGTCCTCTGAGACGATGACGTCGCCGACCTCCACCGTTCCGGAGCGGGGAATGCCCGCGCAGGCGACGAGCACGACGGCGAGCGCCGCGGCAGCCGCAACCGAGCGGATGACTCTACGCATCGTCATCTCTCCTCCCTTCCTGAGCCGGCTGCAGAGCACCGGCGTCCTCAGGCGGGAGCAGCAACGGCGACTCACCCGGCTCGACGCCGACGATGCGGGGCACGACCAGCAGGAACGCCGATCCTCGTCCGGGAGATGACCAGACTTCGATGCGGCCGCTGTGCAGGGTTGCGTCTTCGAGGGAGATCGCGAGGCCGAGCCCCGTTCCCCCGATCGTGCGCTGTCGCGACGGATCCGCGCGCCAGAACCTGTCGAAAACGCGATCGGCCTCGTCCTCGGTCATGCCGAGGCCGTAGTCTCGCACCATGAGCGCCACGGCCGACGCGGTGCTGTCGATCGAGACGACGATGGGCTTTCCCTCACCATGCTCGATCGCGTTGCCGAGCAGATTGCGCACGATGCGACGGATCCGCCTCGGATCGAGCTCCGTGCTCAGGTGGCCACCGGGAGCGACGAGCCGTACCTCGGTGCCGTTCTTCTCGGCGAGCGACCGCATGCTGTCGATCGCGTCCTCGGCGAGATGCACGAGATTGGTCGGCTCTGTTTCGAGGCGCACGGAGCCGGCGTCGTAGCGGCTGATCTCGAGCAGATCGCCCAGCAGCACCTCGAACCGTTCCACCTGGGTGTGCAGGAGCTCGGCGGTGCGCTCCGTCGCGGGCGGGAAGGTCGCACGCTGGTCATAGAGCACGTCACCTGCGAGCCGGATCGTCGTGAGCGGGGTGCGCAGTTCGTGCGAGACATCCGACACGAAACGCTGCTGCACCTCCGAGAGCTCCGCCAGTTCCTTGATCTGGCTCTGCAGGCTGTCTGCCATGCCGTTGAACGAGCGGGCCAGTGTTGCGATGACGTCTTCTCCCTTCTCGGGGATGCGCACCTCGAGATCTCCCGCCGCGAGCTTCTGGCTGGTCTCGGCGGCGACACGGATCGGGGTCACGACGAAACGCACGACGACCCAGGTGACGGCGCCGATGAGCAGCATGAGGGCGAGGGCGGCGATGAACGCCGTCTGCTGGACGAACAGGAGGGTGTTCTCGGCGTCGGCGAGGCTGTAACCGAGATAGAGCTCGTATGCGCCAGCAGCCGGGAGCAGGATCTGCGAGCCGACGACGATCCCCGGCGCAGTCCCGCCATCCCCGGTCGGGAGCTCGACCGATTGCCAGTACTGCTCGTCGGGGTTCTGCTGCACCTGCGCGCGCAGTTCCGGGGTGATGGCACCGTTCCGCAGCTCAGGACTCGCGAAGTCCTGCGGCGCAACGGCCGAGGTCGCTCCTGGGATGAGGAACACCGCGCTGAGGCGGCTCGACGAGGTCGCGTTGATGCTGATACGGGCGGAGGTCAGCACCGCTTGAACGGCCGCGCGGTCGGTCGCGTCCGAAGCGTCGAGGATGTGCTGGGCGGAGCTCGTCGCACGGCTCGAATCGAGCAGCACCTGTTCAAGACGGGACTGGAACAGGTTGTTGCTCACACTCAGCGACAGGTAGACCCCCGTGAGCAGGATCGCGATCCCGGACAGGCCGAGGGTGATGGCGACCGTGCGGAACTGGAGGGACTCCCGCCAGAGGCGGAGCAGCTGCTGCGGCCAGCTGCGCCAGGACCGCCAATCCAGCCACGGCCTGCCGACGCGTGTGATCATGGGCTAGGTGACGGTGCCGGCCCGATAGCCGACGCCGCGCACGGTCATCACGATACGCGGATTGTCCGGGTCGTCCTCGACCTTGGCGCGTAGCCGCTGCACGTGCACGTTGACCAGCCGGGTATCCGCCTTGTAGTGGTAGCCCCAGACTTGCTCGAGCAGCATCTCGCGTGTGAACACCTGCTGCGGCTTGGAGGCGAGGGCGAGGAGCAGATCGAACTCCAAGGGTGTCAGATTGATGCGCTGCTCGCCGCGCCGCACCTCGTGTCCGGCCGCGTCGACGATGAGATCGCCGATCTGCAATGTCTCGGCAACGGCCGTCATCGGCCGCAGCCGCGTGCGGATGCGAGCGACGAGCTCCTTCGGGTTGAACGGCTTCACCATGTAGTCGTCCGCACCCGATTCGAGGCCTTTCACGACGTCGGTCGTGTCTGACTTGGCCGTGAGCATGATGACCGGGGTGCCGGACTCCGCCCGGATGAGGCTGCACACCTCTATGCCGTCGAGGCCGGGCAGCATGAGGTCGAGCAGGACGAGGTCCGGCCTGGTCTGACGAAAGGCGTCGAGAGCGAGGGCGCCGTCGGTGCAGAAGCCCGGCTCGAAGCCTTCGCCGCGCAGCACAATGCCGATCATCTCCGCCAGGGCGGTATCGTCGTCGACGACCAAAATCCGTGCGTTCATGCTTCCGTCTCTCGCTGAGGCCGGGTGCTCCGTCGGGCTCGGCCGTGCGTCCTCTCGCATAAGAGTAGTCGAGACGACCGGAAAGGTGCGGGAGACGCTGTGCGAAGGGGCCGGCTATGACAGCATTGGTCTGGTGACGGATGAGCAGAACTGGCAACCTCCCGCAGCCGCCCCGCAGGATCGCCCACGCTACGGCGAGTATGCCCCGACACCCGTCGAGCCGCCTTCTCGGCAGTACGGCTATCCGCAGCCGGCCATGGGCCGGCAGCCGTACGGGCAGGCACCATACGAGCAGCAGCCCGGCTGGACTCCCCCACCGAAGCCCGGTCTCATCCCGCTGCGCCCGCTCGGCTTCGGCACCCTCATCGGCACCCCGTTCCAGGTGCTCAGGCGCAACCCCAAGGCCACCTTCGGCAGCGCGCTCCTCATCCAGGCCATCACCCTGGTGGCGACCCTCGTCGTCCTGATCCCTGTCGGCATCGGCGTCGTCGGGCGCATCGAGAGCGCCACTCTCGGCGAGCGCGATGCGGTCGCAGCCGGCGGGATCGCAGCGCTCGTGCTGTCGGCGCTCGTGCCACTCGCGATCTCGATCCTGGCCTCAGCTCTGTTGCAGGGGGTCATCGTGCTCGAGGTCGCACGCGCGACCCTCGGCGAGAAGCTCACCCTCGGGATGCTCTGGAAAGCGGTGTTCAAGCGCCTCTGGCCGCTCACCCTGTGGATCCTGATCCTGGCCGGGGCCCTTCTCGTCGCTCTCGGCGTTCTCGTCGCGATCATCACCGGCCTCGTCCTGCTCGGCGGTGCTTTCATCGGCGTCGGAGTGCTCGCCGGCGTCGTCGGCGGCCTCGGCCTCGCCCTGCTGTTCGTCTGGTTGTTCGTCAAGACCTCTCTCGTACCCTGCCTCGTCGTCGTCGAGAGGGCCGGAGTGTCAGCCGCCATCCGGCGATCGTGGGCCCTCACGAACGGCTACTTCTGGAAGACGTTCGGCGTGCAATTGCTCGTCGGCCTCATCGTCAACGTCGTGAGCCAGGTCGTGACGACCCCGATCATGCTGCTCTACAGTTTCGCTGTGACACTCATCGATCCGAACAACGTCCTCAACAGCATCGGGCCCGCCATCGGGCTCTACCTCGTGCTGATCATCGTCACCCTCGTCGTCGGTTCGATCGCGGCCGTCGCCCAGGCAGCCACTGTCGCGCTCATCTACATCGATCTGCGGATGCGCAAGGAGGGTCTCGACCTCGAACTGCAACGTTTCGTCGAGGCGCGCGAAGCGGGAAATGACGACGTCGCCAACCCGTATCTCGTCGCGGCCGGCACACCGCACGCGACCGCCCCGAAACCCGCTTCCCCCTGGGCATGATGCTTCCGACGCCGACCATGCCGTCCGCTCCCGTCGCGCACCCTCCCGCCGTGCTCGGGATGGCCACGATCGATGTGCCGGTCGACCCGGAGGCACCGGAAGCCAGGCAATGGCTCATCGACGAGCTCGCCAAGCCGCCCTATCAGGCTGCGAAGCCGAGCCTGTTCGATCATGCATCGAAGGCCGTCTGGGACTGGCTGAACTCGCTCTTCGTCCCCACAGGCGACGCGTTCGACGGCTGGCTGCCCATACTCGTCGTCGGTGTGGTCGTCGTGCTCATCGCCGTCGCCTTCCTCGTCTTCGGACTCCCCCGCCTCAATCGCCGCAGCCGTACGGCGATCCCGCTCTTCGGGATCGACGAGCGCCGCAGCGCCGGTGACATCCGACAGGCGGCACGGGCGGCGGCGGCATCCGGCGACTGGTCACTCGCCATCGAGGAGCAGTTCCGCGCGATCGCGAGCGACCTCTCGTCGCGCACGATCCTCAACGTCACCCCCGGCACCACCGCGAACGAGTTCGCGCGTGCGGCAGCCTACTCGTTCCCCGCAGAACGAGAGGGACTGCGCACTGCGGCGGCGGCCTTCGACGAGGTTCGCTATCTCGACCGCGCCGGAACGGAGGACGGCTTCCGTCATGTTCTCGCTCTCGACGAGCGGCTGCGTACCACACGACCCGGGAATCTCGGCCCGTCACACGTGGGAACGCCGGGTGATCGGGCATGAGCAGGCGCAGCGATCCCGGAGCCGAGCTCATCGCGCATTCCGATTCACCCCTCGGCGACCAATCGGCCGTGGCCGACGATGTCGCGCCATCGGCGACTCCGACCGTCCGTGCCGCGTCACGGAAAGCGGCCTACTGGGTGGTCGCAGCCGTCGGCACTCTTCTCGTCGGGGTTCTCATGATCCTGATCGTCGGCGGGAGCTCGACCGGCGGGCCGCCCCTCGCCTCCGACAATCCGGCGCAGGCGGGTGGCAAAGCCCTCGCCGAGGTGCTGCGACAGCGCGGGGTGTCCGTCGTGGCCGCCGATAGCCTCGCCGAGGCACGTGACGCTGCGGCGTCCGCCCCGGAAGCGACGCTGTTCTTCTACGACCCCACCGGGTATCTGGGCGACGACCAGCTGATCGAGATGGCCGGACTCGCGGAGCACACTGTCGTCGCAGACCCCGACTTCTCGACGCTGCAGACGCTCGCACCCGACGTCGGTTTCGGCGGAGTCGGAGCAGCAGCAGAAGCAGACGCCTCATGTGCGGTGCCTGCGGCTCGGAAGGCCGGGCAGATCACCCCGGGAACGAACACGCTCTCCCTCGCCGGCGACGCATCGGGCAGCCTCACGGGTTGCTTCCCGAGCGGCGGCGACACCTACGCTCTGGTACAGCGACAAAGCGGCTCAACGACGCTCACCCTCGTCGCGCCGACCGAGGTCTTCAGCAACGATACGATCGCCGATTTCGGGAATGCCGCGCTCGCTCTCAATCTCCTCGGCGAGCACGAGACCCTCGTGTGGTACATCCCCACCCTCGCTGACGTCGCGGTCGACGGGCCGCCGAGCCTCGCGGAGCTCACTCCCGGCTGGGTCACCCCGGTTCTGAGTCTCGCAGCGGTCGTCGCCCTCGCCGCGGCGGTCTGGCGCGGTCGCCGGTTCGGCGCCATCGTCGTCGAGAACCTTCCCGTCGTGGTCAAGGCGAGCGAGACCATGGAGGGCCGCGCTCGACTCTACGCACGCAACTCCGCGCGGCTCCGCGCACTCGACGCCCTGCGCATCGGAACGATCGACCGCCTCGCCCACCGGTTGGGTCTCTCCCGCACCGCGAGCGTCGACGAGGTCGCCGGCTCGGTCGCGACGACGATCGGCGCGAAGCTGCACGAGGTACGATTCTGGCTCGTCGACGCCGTCCCCTCCGGCGACGCCGAGCTGATACGCCTCTCCGACCACCTACTCGGCCTCGAACACGCCGTCGAGCGCGCAACCTCCTTCGATTCACCCCACAACGCACACGGAAGAACGGACACATGAGCGAAACCGCATACGCCACGAACACGGAGACGGTCGACGAGCTGCGCACCGCGCTCGCACAGGTGCGCACCGAGGTCGGCAAGGCCGTCGTCGGTCAGGATGGAGCAGTCACGGGACTCATCATCGCCCTTCTGGCACGTGGCCACGTGCTGCTCGAGGGCGTTCCCGGGGTGGCCAAGACGCTCCTCGTGCGATCGCTCAGCCAGGCGCTGAGCCTCGAGACACGTCGTGTGCAGTTCACCCCGGACCTCATGCCCGGCGATGTGACCGGATCGATCGTCTACGACGCGAAGGAGGCCGACTTCGAGTTCCGCGAAGGACCCGTCTTCACGAACATCCTGCTCGCCGACGAGATCAACCGCACGCCGCCGAAGACCCAGTCGGCCCTGCTGGAGGCGATGGAGGAGCGCCAAGTCAGCGTCGACGGCGTCTCCCGCAAACTCCCGGATCCGTTCATCGTCGCCGCTACCCAGAACCCGATCGAGTACGAGGGCACCTATACGCTGCCGGAGGCGCAACTCGACCGCTTCCTGCTCAAACTCGTGCTCGATCTGCCGGAGCGGGAGGCGGAGGTCGAGGTGCTGCGCCGCCACTCCGCCGGGTTCGACCCGCGTGACCTCGCGGCAGCCGGAGTGACGCCCGTCGTCGGTTCGGCGGAGCTCGCCGCGGCCCAGGCATCCGTGTCGTCGGTGGGCGCTAGCCCCGATGTGCTCGGCTACGCCGTCGACCTCGCCCGCGCCACACGGCGCAGCCCCTCGGTCAAGCTGGGCGTCAGCCCCCGTGGAACGACCGCGCTGCTCGCCTCGGCGAAGGCCTGGTCCTGGCTGAGCGGCTACGATTCGATCACCCCCGACCATGTTCAGGCGATGGTTCTGCCGGTCTGGAGACACCGGATCCAACTGCGGCCGGAAGCCGAGCTCGAGGGTGTCTCCGTCGACGCGATCCTGCGCTCGATCATGCAGCAAGTCCAAGTCCCGATCTAACATGGCCGTCACCGGACGTTTCGTCGCATTCCTCGCCATCGGGGCGGTGCCGATCGTGCTGCTCGGACGCACCCAGGAGGCAGCGGCGCTCGTGCTGCTCGCGTGGGTGCTGCTTTCTGCCCTGTGCGGCATGCTCGATCTCTCCCTGGCGGCGTCACCACGCCTCCTGGCCGTGAACCGGGCCGTGCCGGAACGGGTGCGCCTCGGCGAGACCGTCACATCGGAACTGTTCATCGCGAACCGCGGTGAGCGCACGCTGCGGGGCATCGTTCGGGATGCCTGGCAGCCGTCAGCCGGCGCCACGATCACACGCACGCGGATCACGATTCCGCCCGGCGAGCGACGGCGTGTCGCGATTCCGCTCACGCCGTTCCGCCGCGGGGAGCGCCGAGTGGAGCAGGTCACGGTCCGTTCGTTCGGCCCGCTCGGGCTGTGGGCACGCCAGGCGACGCTGACGTATCCAGGTCGCATCCGGGTTCTGCCACCGTTCCATTCGCGCAAGCATCTGCCGTCTCGACTCGCGCGCCTGCGCGAACTCGACGGTCGGACATCGGTCATGGTGCGCGGCCAGGGCACCGAGTTCGACAGCCTGCGCGAGTACGTGCGCGGCGATGACGTGCGGTCCATCGACTGGCGTGCGACCGCCAGGCGGAACGATCCTTCGGGTGCCGGACAGAAACTCATGGTGCGCACCTGGCGGCCGGAACGCGACAGGAGGGTCGTCGTCCTCATCGATTCCGGGCGCACCTCTGCCGCCCGGGTCGACGACGAGCCACGCATCGACACGGCGTTCGAAGCGTCGCTCCTGCTAGCTGCGCTCGCGACCCGCGCCGGCGACCGGGTCGACTTCCTCGCCTACGACCGTCGCGCGCGAGGCCGGGTTCAGGGTGCGACGGGCGCCGATCTGCTCTCGCGCATGGTGGATTCGATGGCGCTCATCGAACCGGAGCTCATCGAGACCGACTGGTCGGCCGTGCCGGGCCAGGTACGCACGGTGACGAGCCAGCACGCGCTCGTGGTGCTGATCACATCGATCGATGCGCCGGGAGCCTCGCGCGGACTGCTGTCTGTGCTGCCGCAGCTCAGCCGACGGCACACCGTCGTCGTGGCGTCCGTCACCGATCCGGCCGCGCTGCAGGCCACGACCGAACGCGACAGCCGCGAACAGGTCTATCGCGCGGCGTCCGGTGAAAGGTCTCTGCTCGAGGTGGCGCGTGTCTCAGCGGCGATCCGTCGGCTCGGCGGCGAGGTCGTGACGGGTGCACCGACCGAGCTCCCACCTGCCCTCGTCGACCACTACCTGGCGCTCAAGGCGGCCGGTCGACTCTGACGCTGCCACCTCGTCGAACGATGCTCGACCCGGCTGTGTCACGCAGCGATGATGCGTCGGGCACCCGCCTCGTACTCGCCGAGATCGCCGGTCTCGCCCGCGTCGTTAGCCCGCCGCCCGAGCACGAGCATATAGAAGAGAAACGCGCAGAGAGCGAGCACGCCGACGCCGATCTTGACCGGCCAGGGCCAGTCCGCCGGCGTCACGAAGCCCTCAATGATTCCCGCGACGAAAAGCGCGATCACGAGACCTGTCGCCACGGTGAACAGTGATCGCCCGTCCTCGGCGAGCGCCTGGCCACGCGTGCGCGGGCCTGGCGAGATCCACGCCCAGAAGATCCTCAGACCGGCCGCGGCGGCGACGAAGACGCAGGTGAGCTCGAGCAGTCCGTGCGGTGCGATGTAGAGGAAGAAGACGTCGCCCTTGCCGTAGGCGAACATGACCGCGGCGCTCACTCCAAAATTCTGCGCGTTGCTGAAGATGACGCCGGGCACGTACACGCCCGAGATGCCGAACGCGATGCACTGTGCCGCGATCCACGCGTTGTTGGTCCAGACGAGCCCGGTGAACGACGCGGCGGGATTCTCGGAGTAGTAGTCGACGAAGTCCTCGTCGGCGACCTTCCGAAGCTGCTCGTCGCTTCCGAAGTTCGCGAGCACCTGGGGATCTCCGAGCGCCCACCACGCGTACAGGCCCGCGATCACGACGGTAGCGATGGCAACCGCGAGGGTCAGCCAGCGCAAGCGGTACAGTGCGGCGGGAAGCTGCGCGATGAAGAACCGTGGGATCTGGGCCAGCAGGTTGGCGCCCGCCCCGGTGAATCGAAGCCGGGCGCGCGAGAGCGACACCGAGAGCCGGTCTCCTTGCACGGTCGAGCCTGCCGTCGTCTTGATGGCGGACAGCTGCGTCGCGCCCGACTGATATCGGTCGATCAGCTCGTCCGCCTCGGCTCCCGTCAGGGAGCGGCGACCGCCCAACTCGGCGAGGCGGGTCCATTCATCGCGGTGTGCGGCGGAGTATGCGTCGAGATCCATCTGCTTGAATACTATCTATGGCCCAGCCTGTTCCGCCGAGTACGGCCCTCGTCAGTCAGCGCGACGATGAGGCGCTCGTGACCGGCGAGGCCGTCGCGCTCGACGTGCGTCCCGCTGGTGTGATCCTGCGCGGTGCAGGCACCCTCATCGACTGGGCGCTCTCCCTCGCCCTGTTCCTCCTCGCCGCCTTCGCCGTCATGACGATCGCCGGCTCGCGCCTCGACCCGGCACTGGCGACGGCCTTGACGACCGCCAGCCTCGTGTTCGCGATCGTCGTCGTTCCCACCGTCGTCGAGACCGCGACCGGGGGACGATCGCTCGGCAAGCTCGCAATCGGCGCACGCATCGTGCGCGACGACGGCGGAGCGATCCAGCTGCGCCACGCCTTCATCCGTGCCCTCGTCGGTGTCTTCGAGATCTACATGACCTTCGGAGGTCTCGCCGCAATGACCGGTCTCCTCAACGCGAAGGCGAAACGGCTCGGCGACATGATCGCCGGCACCTATAGCCAGATGGAACGGGTCCCAGCCTACGACCAGCCGGTCTACGGGGTTCCGCTACCGCTGACCGAGTGGGCACGGATCGTCGATGTCGCGAAGATGCCGGACCCCTTGTCCCGCCGCATCGCGCAGTTCCTCGCCCAGGCCTCGAAGCTCACTCCTGAAACCCGGGTTCGGCTCGCCGCGGACCTCGCCCAGGAGGCCTCCCCCTACGTCTCGCCGCTGCCTCGGGTGCCCGCCGAGATGTTCCTCGCCGGGGTCATCGCCATGAGGCGCGATCGCGAGTACGCCGCTCTCATGATCGAACGCGAACACATGCTCCGGCTCGCGCCCGCGCTCACCGGACTACCGCACGGTTTTCCCGAGCGCTGAACGCGCCGTCCGCCTCGGATGCCGTCCACCGAGCCGGGGTCAGGCAGCGTCGCGCGGGCGGGCGTGACCGGAGGCCGCCGAGGCCTCGATCAGTAGCGGTAGTGATCGACCTTGTACGGGCCATCGACGGAGACGCCGATATAGCCGGCCTGCTCCGGCGAAAGCGTCGTGAGCTCCACGCCGAGCGCGTCGAGGTGCAGGCGCGCCACCTTCTCGTCGAGGTGCTTCGGCAGTACATAGACCCCGATTGGGTAGCGCTCCGGAAAGCAGTACAGCTCGATCTGTGCAAGCACCTGATTGGCGAACGAGTTGCTCATCACGAAGGAGGGGTGACCGGTCGCGTTGCCGAGATTCATCAGACGTCCCTCGCTCAGGACGAGCACGGAACGCCCCGTCGGCAGGCGCCATTCGTGCACCTGTGGCTTGATCCGCACCTTCTCGGCCCCAGCGAGGCTCTCGAGACCCGCCATGTCGATCTCGTTGTCGAAGTGGCCGACGTTGGCCACGATCGCGAGGTGCTTCATCGCGAGGATGTGCTCCGTCGTGATGACGTTGTAGTTCCCTGTTCCCGTGACGAAGATGTCCACCTCGCCGACGACGCTCTCGATACGCGCCACCTGATAGCCGTCCATGGCCGCCTGGAGCGCGCAGATCGGGTCGACCTCGCTCACGATCACCCGAGCACCCTGGCCGCGCAGCGCCTCGGCCGCACCCTTGCCGACATCCCCGTAACCCGCGACGAAGGCGGTCTTGCCGCCTATGAGCACATCGGTCGCCCGGTTGAGACCGTCGGGCAGCGAATGACGGATGCCGTACTTGTTGTCGAACTTCGACTTGGTGACCGAGTCGTTCACGTTGATCGCGGGAAAGAGCAGTCCACCGGTTGCAGCGAGCTCGTAGAGGCGGTGCACGCCTGTCGTTGTCTCCTCCGTCACACCCTTGATCTCGGCCGCGATGCGGGTCCACCGGTCGACCGAGAGGTCGAGCGACCGCCGCAGCGTCTCGAGCACGATACGGTACTCGTGGCTGTCGGCGTCGCCGGGGGCCGGAACACTCCCGGCGAGCTCGAACTCCCGGCCTTTGTGCACGAGCAGTGTGGCATCGCCGCCGTCGTCGAGGATCATGTTCGGCCCGGCCCAGGTCGCGCCGGCCGCCGCGGCCTCGGCGCTCCAGTCGAAGATACGCTCGGCGCACCACCAGTACTCGTCGAGGGTCTCGCCCTTCCAAGCGAACACGGGCACGCCTGCCGGCTCGTCCTCGGTGCCGAAAGGGCCTACGGCGATGGCGGCCGCGGCGTCATCCTGCGTGGAGAAGATGTTGCAGCTCGCCCAGCGCACGTGGGCGCCGAGGGCGACAAGGGTCTCGATGAGCACCGCGGTCTGCACGGTCATGTGCAGCGAGCCTGCGATCCTGGCACCGGAGAGAGGTTTGGTCTCGCCGAACTCGGAACGCAGCGCCATGAGGCCCGGCATCTCGTTCTCGGCGAGCCGGATCTGGTGACGACCCGCTTCGGCGAGCGAGAGGTCGGCAACCTTGAACGGCAGGGCGGATGTCGCGGCGAGGGTCATGCCCCCATTCTCGCAGCATCCGAGGCGGTCACCCGCACCGATCCGACCGTCCGGAGTGCGCTATGCCCGGATGAGGGCGAGCGCCTCGTCGCGTATGCGCCCCATCTCGCCTTGGCTGGCGGCCTCGACGTTGAGGCGTAGGAGCGGTTCCGTGTTCGACGGACGCACGCTGAACCACCAGAACGGCTCGTCCGCCGAGGTGATGCCTGTGACGGTGAGCCCGTCGAACTCGTCGAACTCGGCCCGGCCGGTGTAGTGTTCGACGATGCGCGCATAGGCCGCGGGCACGTCGGCGACGGTGGAGTTGATCTCGCCCGAGAGCGCATAGGGCGTGTACTCGGCGGCGAACGCCGAAAACGGACGCTCCTGACCGCCGAACTCGGCGATGGTGTGCATCGCGGCGAGCATGCCATTGTCGGCGCCCCAGAAATCGCGGAAGTAGTAGTGGGCGGAGTGCTCCCCGCCGAAGATGGCACCCGTCGCGCGCATCTCGTCCTTGATGAGCGAATGCCCGACCTTGGTGCGGACCGGAATCGCCCCGGCCGCCTCGATCGTCTCCGGCACGATCCTCGAGGTGATGAGGTTGTGGATGACGTAGATCTCCCCGTCGAATCCGGCTGCGCGCACCCGGGTGATCTCACGCAGAGCAACGATCGCGGCGATCGCTGAGGGGTTGACGGCCGCGCCGGTCTCGTCGACGACGAAACAGCGGTCTGCGTCTCCGTCGAAGGCGAGACCCAGATCCGCGCCATGCTCGACGACCGCCTTCTGCAGGTCGGCGAGGTTCGCCGGCTCGAGAGGGTTGGCCTCGTGGTTCGGAAAGGTGCCGTCGAGTTCGAAATAGAGCGGCACGATCTCGATCGGCAATGCGGACAGGCCGGCGGCCCGACCGAGCACCGCAGGCACGGTGAGTCCGCCCATGCCGTTGCCGGCGTCGACGACGACCCTGACCGGTCGGATGCCGGAGAGATCTACGAGCGAACGCAGGTACGCGGCGTAGTCCGCGAGCACGTCGAGTTCGCGGTAGCCGCCCTCGGCGGGGAGGGAGGCGACGCCGTTCCTCAGGTAGGCGGCTGCGCGGTCGCGGATGGCGACGAGACCCGTGTCGAGCGAGATGCCCTGGGCGCCGGCACGGGAGAACTTGATGCCGTTGTACGTCGCGGGATTGTGGCTCGCCGTGAACATGGCCGCCGGGGCGCCGAGAGCGCCAGACGAGAAGTAGCTCTCGTCGGTCGAGCACAGCCCGATGTTGACGACGTTGGCGCCGCGGGCCTGCGCGCCGCGGGCGAAGGCGGCCGCGAACTCTGGCGAGGAGTCGCGCATGTCGTGGCCGACGACGACGTCGGAGCCCGCTGCACCCACCTCGTCGACGAAGCCGGCCGCGAGCGCGGCGACGATGTCCGCCGTCATGGCCTCGCCGACGAGTCCACGCACGTCGTAGGCCTTGACGATCGTGTTCAGACGGGCAACGGAGTCTTCGGGGTGTTCGGAGGTCACGCGCTAAAACCTACATCACCGAGCACGACGTGCCGCACGACCTGCCACCCCTGCGGTGCCGAGAGGCGGTCGGCGTGGCGGGAGCAAAGATCGTAGCTGTGCGGCTCCGAACTGATGCTCAAAGGGCCGAGCACTGCCATGGAGTCGGCATAGACGTAAGTGAGCGTCGCCACCGCTTCATCGGCGCACACGATCCTGGAACACGGCCTGGTCATATCGAATCCAGATTACCGTCACCCGGGCGGAATAGGATGGCGACATGCCTCGATCACGACGTGCACTCGCACCGGCGCCCTCCGCACGCCGAGGCATCCGTGACCGGCACGGCCGTGGCTTGCGATCCTCCGTCGCTGGACCGTATCTGCCGATGCTGCGCGGGCGCATCGAGCTCTTCGACACGACCATCGCGTCGACCGCCGAATACCTGCGCGGGCTCTGGCCGGGCGAACTGTCGGCGATGACCATCGAGATCGCGTCCGCGCCCCACGATGCGTTGCACGGCGACCACGTCGACCGCTGGACGGTGCGTCCGCACGACAACAGGATCGTCTTCTATCGCGTTCCCATCCAGCGACTCAGCAAACTCCACCGCAACGACGAGGTGCACCAGCGGCTCATGGTGGAGAGTTGCGTGTTCCGCGCCGTCGCAGAACTGCTCGGCAAGGATCCGTGGGATCTGGCGCCCGAGCGCTTCCGGCATTTCTGACACCGCGCTGCGTCAGAGAAGCGCCGGCCGGCGTCGCCTCACGATCTGCCGGGCCGCCTCAGGCTCCTCGAGAACGACCACCTCTCCGACATATGGCCCCATAGAAGATTGGTTGCTTCACAGAAGCTGCTCTCACCCCTGCGAATCGTCTCGGGTCCCCATCACGAACGACGAGTCGTTCCTACGACCTGGATCTCGATCATCGTCCGGAAGAGAAAGCCCCTCGGCCAAGCGACGGGCGGTCTCGGCATACACCGTGATCGGCGCCGCGAGCGGGCCGGCGGGGAGGACGGCGAACGAGGAGAGCTGACCGTCGCCCTGATAGCCAACGGAGACCACGACGCCGGCTGCTCCGGCAAGCGTATATCGTGTCACCGGACGGACAGGCTGGGAGACGGACTTACCGGCCGCGACCACGACCTCGACAGGCTGACCATCCTCTGGTGTCAGGATGAGACGTTGATCCATGCTCGTCGGATTGGAGAGATGCATGACGGGGGACGGCCCCGAGGCGACTCCGAGGAACGCGTCACCGATCAGCGCGCCGGAGGAGACGAACCAGCCGAAGTCCTTTCCGCCTGCGCCGACGACCGAGCTGCGCGCGGCGGCCACGACCGGCTGATCGGCGGTCACCCTGACGGTGTATGTGCCGGTCGCGAGCGACGACAACGGGACCTCGGTCACGATGCCGGGGGCGAGCGACACCTCGAGGGAGGTTCCGACGGCCCCGCCCTCACCCGCCACACTCACCGTCGCCGTCGCGGGTTCCCCGCCGGGTGCGAGCAGTCGCAATCCCGGCTGATCGTCGCTGTATCCGGTGTCGTTGCTCAACGCCGGATCGGCGGCCCGCGCCACGACGATGAATCCGCTCACCACCTGCTCAACACTCGGCGGTGCAGTGATGCCGACGAGCTCGACTCCGCCAGGCTCGAGGCCGCGGACGATGCTCTGTTCGAGCGAGGCGACGACCTGACCGCCCCTCGTCGAGACCCGCACAACGGGCGACTTGAGGTTGGGCGCCAGTCCGGCGAGCGGGACGACGCGTTGCGATCCGGGCTGCACAAGGATTCCCGTCGCGCCCGGCGCCTCGACGGCACCGCTCTCGCCGTAGACCGTCAGATCGACGGTGGCGGCCACCGTTGTCGGATTGCTCAGCAGAACGAGGCTCGTCCGCCCGATGTCCGTCGAGCCGGCGACGAGCCAACTGTCCGCAGCCGCCTCGCCGCAGGCGGCGACCGCCAGCCCGGCGATCGTCTCCTGCTGGGCGGTCTGAGACTGGCTGCCGCCCATGAGCGGCGGCCTACTCGCGTTCTCGGCGACGGGAACGCTCAGCAGCAGCGGCGTGCCGTCTCGGCCTCCGCTCGCGTTGTCCGGCGCTGCGAGGTCGGTCACGGTCGCGACGCCCGCACCGGAATCGGAGCCGTAGCTCGCCGATTCCGAACCGAACGACGAGGCCGTCGTCGCGGCGCCGGCGTCCGCCGCGAGTCCGAGGAGCGGCCCGGGGCAGACCCTCTGCTGCTCGGTCGGATTCGGCGAGACGACCGTCGCCGGCGGCGTCGCCGTCACGGTCGGCCATGGCACGAACGCGGCGGCTCCCACGACGACGACGACCGCGGCGATCCCGAAGACGCCGGTAACGGCCCGCGCTCCGAGCAGAGCCCATCCTCGCCTAGTGGGCATCATCGTCTCCTTGCATGGGCGTGGCGGATCCGACGGCGGTCGCCTCCGTATCGTCCGTTTGGGCGGACCCCTCGGCGGGATCGGAAGGCTCTCGGAGAACGCCGGAGTCGCCGCGCTCGGGCTGCGCGCCATCGGTCTCAGCCGGGCTATCGGCGCTGGGACTCGGCACCGGAGCCTGTGCCCGGTTCGAGTCCGGCACGGCTACGGGGTCCGATGCGTCGGCATCCTCCTCTGTGCCGTCGGCCGCTGTCGGATCGTCCTCCGCTGAATCGACCTCCACCGACTCTCTCGGCTCTGGGTCCTCAGCGACATCGGCCTCGACCGCGGCGTCTGCAAGCGGTTTGGGTCGCCCCTTTCGCCCGGTCTGAGCGCGAGGCTCGTCGCGGCCGGCACCCGTCGGGATCGACAACAGCAAGGTCACTCCGAAGACGACGGCTTGCACGACGAGCACGAGCGTCCCGAACCAGCCGCCGGCATGCGCGGGGATGACCGCGGCATCGGCAGCCGCTCCGTCCCTCTCATAGCGCCACAGCGAGCCGAACGCCGTCTCACCGACGGGAACGAGCAACGGGTTGCCGTCCAGAGACGTCGAGGTCCGCCGGGAAGTCTCCTCCGCGGCGGTGCCGACTCCATGACCGAGTTCCCGCGCCGGCGGCGCGAGCAAGACGAAGCGGATACGGAACGCGTCGAGGCCGTCGCTCGCGTCGAGGCCGCTGCGGGAACTCAGGTTGCCGGCGAGCTCGGCGAGTCTCACCTCGTCGCCGCTCTGCGACTCATTCGTGTCGTTCAGCGTCGACTGGTCGTCGAGCGTCGTTCCCGTGCCGCGCTGGAGTACGGCACGCACCCCGCCGTCGGGCTGCGGAACGATCTCGAGCGTTCCCGCACGAGGATCTGACTGCGCCTCCGCGGTCACGAAGGCGGGGAGCGCGCGTTGCAGACCGCCTCGCACACTCGACTGCCCGAGGGGAAGGGCGATGGCCAACGGCACGGCCGCGATCACGAGGAGAACGCCGGATGCGACGGCGGGCAGCGTCGCCCACCGCCCGAGCGCGCGCAGGGCGACGACGAGCGCCCCGATCAACCCGAGCCAGTAGAGGCTCAGTCCTGTTCCGGTCCAGACGGGAACGGCCTGCGATCCGACAGTCGCCACGGCGATTCGGGACGCGCCGACCGCAGTCGCGAACCCCAGCGACGCGGTGAGCAGGGATAGTGCGGCCAGCCGGGAGCCAGGAAGGAAGAGCGCGAGCAGAGCAAGGAACCCGAGTGGGGCGAGCAGGACGGCGACGATCACCTGTGCTGTGACTCCCGGGAGTGCGACCACGTCGGCGAGGGCCGTCCATCCGCCGAGACCTCCATCCGGAAAGCCGAGGACGAGCTGCCACACAGAGACCCGGGGTCCGACGATGGCTACTCCCGGGTCGGCGACCAGGGCGAGCCACTGAGCTCTGCTGTACTGGTCGAAGACGAGGGGAGCGGCGAGGGCGAGCATCGGAATCGGGATGCCGAGGTACCGTATGGCCGAGCGTCCGCTCAGCGCCACCGCGACGAGCCACATCACGAGCAGCGCCGGTGCGAGCGACGGGGCGCAGGCGATGATCGCGGCGAACAGGAGCGCGGCGGTGGCAGCCGACGACCAGGACCGGGCCGCTGCCACCCCGGCGAAGAACAACCAGGGAAGCAGGAGGTGCACGAGGATCGCTGCGGGCCTGCCATCGACGACCGCGCTGAGGAAGGTCGGAGCGAGCATCCACAGGACTGCGGCGAGTGCGCGGAGCCAACCGTGCTCTGTGAGCCGTGCAGCCGCCATCCAGGCACCGAGAGCGGCGAGCGGTATGGCGAGGAAGTACAGCAGGAGCAGAGCGAAAGATGGCTCCCAGAAGGCAAGCGAACCGAGCACCGCGAGTACGGAGGCGAAAGGATCGGCAGCGCCGACGAAACCGACGCCGATGTCGCGCCACCCATAGCCGGTGTTCTGCCACAGCTCGGCTGGCGTCGCGCTGAGCGGCAGGAGTCCACCGCCCGAGATGGCCGGGGCGCCGAACAATGGCGCAAGGACGACCGCGGCGACGGCGACCGCGGCGAGCACGGTCCACGCGCCGCCCCCGCTGAAGAAGCGCAGTTCGCTTCGCGCGCCGCGCGCCCGGGTGATCTGAGCCTCGCGCAGGAGCGCACGACGACGATGGACCTCGGCGCCCGGAACCCGTAGCGGCGCGATCGACGCCCAGCCCAACGCTCGCGTTCTCGCGAGCTGCCGTCTCGCGGCGCTCGTGCGAAAGCCCGAGAACGCCGCGCCGAACGCGGCCGTGAACTCCCCTGCGATCGCGCCAGGCTGCTTGCGCAGGAGGCGCAGGATCGAGCGCAGGATCGCGAGCGGCACGAGCGACAACCAGTGGAACGGCACGGCGGCGGCCGGCGCATAGACGAGGCGCCGGTGCAGCTGAGCGGAGCGACGCTGCCGCAGGCGCTTGCGCCGCGCCGCGCCGCGCTGTGACGCACTCGGTCCTGCGACGCCGTCTCCCGCCGATGCGATGCGGGCCGCCGGGACCACCGATACCCGATGTCCGGCGAGCCTGGCACGCACGCAGAGGTCGAGCGCATCGTCGACCACGGGCAACGCCGGATCGAATCCGCCGAGTTGCTCCCACACGCGGTGCCGAACGAGCATCCCGCCGGCGCCGACGGCCATGACGTCGCTCAGGATGTCGTGCTGGGCCTGATCGAGCTCTTGGCCGACGAGCGAGATCGACGCCCCGTATCGGGTCATCGACTCGCCGAACTCGCGGAAGTAGTCGGCTCGGTCCCAGTCCATCTGCTTGGGGCCGACGATAGCGACGGACGGAGCGATCTCGAGCGCACCGACCAGGGCGGCGAGCGCATCCGGCTCGGGCGCACTGTCCTGCGCGATGAGCCAGAGCAGTTCGTTGTTCGATGTCGGCGGGGCGGTGACCCGCACCGCGGTGGCGACCGCGTCACCGAAGCTCAGCTCTTCGCCCGCCGCGATGAAATGTGTCGGACCGAATTCAGCGAGCAGTTCGGCCGTGGAATCCGTCGACCCGCAGTCGACCGTGACGATGGAATCGGGACGCCGCGTCTGTGTGGAGAGCGCATCGAGAGTCCGTGGAAGGTGCGCTGCGCCGTTGCGCGCGACCAGTATGGCGGTGACTCTCGGATACATCGTGGCAAGCCTAAGTCGACTCCATGCCGTCTCGGCCTAGGCGAGACGGGCGCGCCTCAAATCGGCCGAGGCCGTCGTGTGCCGCGTTCGCGGCACACCGACCATCAGATGTAAGCCAGCGCGGATGCTAACCAACGCAGATGCTAACCGGCGCGGATGCTAGCCAGCGCGCTTACGCAGCTTGCGCCGCTCGCGTTCGGACAGCCCACCCCAGATTCCGAAACGCTCGTCGTTGGCGAGCGCGTACTCGAGACATTCCGTCCGCACCTCGCACGATCCGCAGATCTTCTTGGCATCCCTCGTCGATCCGCCCTTTTCAGGGAAGAACGCTTCGGGATCGGTCTGCGCACACAGAGAATCGGACTGCCATGCCAAGGGGTTGTCATCGTCGATGTTCGACCGAACTCCGGGCACCCCCAGTGTGACAGGATCAACGAACCAGTCTTCGGGTACCCCAGAACGATACTCAGGAACTGCCATATCGTCTCCCACCCATTGTGTGGCGCACCATCGCGGCGCGTCACAAGTAATTACACCGTTGTAGTTACCGTGGAGTCAAGTCGCAGATCGTAAACCCTCAACCGACCCTCGAGGGTTTACGACGCGCCGGAGAACACTCGTGTCACACCGCGCGGAGCGCGATCCCCCCGTTCGAGGGTGCGGTCATGGCGTCGCATTCCGTCGCGAGTTCCAGGCGCTCGCGACCATCTCGTCGAGCGTATGCCGCATGCGCCAGTCGAGGTCCCGGGCCGCGAGCTTCCCCGAGGCGACGATCCGTGCCGGGTCGCCGGGACGCGGTGGACCGACATCGGGCACGAAGGCGATGCCCGTGACCTTCGCCATCGCCTCCATGATCTCCCCGACGGAGACCCCGTCGCCGCTGCCGAGGTTGTACACGGGCTCGATCGCATCGCCGGCGTCGAGCAGCTTCGCCGCAGCGACATGCGCGATCGCGAGATCGGCGACATGAATGTAGTCACGCACGCAGGTGCCGTCTGGAGTCGGATAGTCGTCTCCGTTGATGCGCGGTGAACGACCCTCGAGCAGAGCCTCGAACACAAGCGGGAACAGGTTGTGCGGGCTTGAGTCGTAGAGATCGGCGGCGCCGGATCCAACGACGTTGAAGTAGCGCAACGAGGTATGACGGAGCCCGACGGCCGCACCCTGATCGCGAAGCAGCCACTCGCCGATCAGCTTCGACTCGCCGTAGGGGGATTCCGGACTCTTCGTCGTCCGCTCGGTGACGAGGTCGGTGTCGGGAGTGCCATACACGGCGGCGCTCGATGAGAACACGATGCTCGGGACATCCGCCGCCTGCATCGCGGCCAGCAGGGTGATCGTCGCCGTGACGTTCTGCTCGTAGGCGTGCAGCGGGCGTTGCACCGAGACGCCAGCGTACTTGAATCCCGCGACGTGGACGACGCCGGAGACCTCGTGCTGGGCGAAGACGCCGTCGAGCAGTGCGCGGTCGAGGATCGTTCCCATCGCGAAGGGCACGTCGGCGGGGACGAAGTCGCGATGACCGCTCGAGAGGTCGTCGACGACGACGACCTCGACCCCCTGGTCACGGAACGCTCGCACGATGTGCGCACCGATGTAGCCGGCTCCCCCGGTGACAAGCCAAGCCATCCCGCGCACCTCTCAGCGTCGTGGCCGGTGTCGATCCACCGGCCACGACCACCCTAGCGCCAGTCGGTCGCGTCGCCCCTGTGCCTGTTGCGCTCGCTGATCTCCGGACGGCCGTACCCATCCTGATCGACCCCGAGAACCGTTGCCAGGACACCCCAGAGCACGAGAGCCGCGAGTGCGAAGAGAACGATTGCCGTCATGGCAGAAACTCTACGGATTGCGTGTTTCTGCCGCGAGTGGCAGAATAGACACTGTTCGGCATATTTCTGCCAACGATATGCGCCTCGTCCCATGGAGGGTTCCATGCTCCAGAAGATCGCCTGCATCGCCCTGCCGGGCATGGCGCCGTTCGAGTTCGGCGTCATCTGCGAGGTGTTCGGCATCGACCGCAGCGATCAGGGCGGTCCGGTCTTCGACTTCCACGTCGTCGCGGCGGAGCCAGGCCCGATCCACATGAGGCTCGGCTTCGACATCGTCGTGCACGACGACCTCGCCGCCGCCGCCGACGCCGACCTCGTGGCGGTACCCGCCTACTATATGGATACCCTGGTCGCCGGTGACGCTCACCCCCGCGTGCATCCGGACATCATCAGGGTCGTGCAGGAGGCCGAGGCGCGCGGCGCCTGGGTGCTGAGTGTCTGCAGCGGTGCGTTCGTGCTCGGCGAGGCCGGGCTGCTCGACGGTCGCCGCAGCACCACCCACTGGATGCACACCGACCGCCTCGCCCGTCGCTTCCCACGCACCGAGGTCGACCCTGACGTGCTCTTCGTCCAGGACGACCACGTCGTCACCGGCGCGGGCACCGCAGCGGGCATCGATGCCGCGCTGCACATCGTGCGCAAGGAACTGGGCGCCGCCGCCGCGAACATCATCGCCAGGCGAATGGTCGTCCCGCCGCAACGCGACGGCGGCCAGTCCCAATTCATCCGGACCCCGGTCATCGAGTGCCAGAGCGACTCGTTCGCCTCGGTCACGGAGTGGATGCTCGAGAACCTCGACCAGGCGCTCACCGTCGACCAGCTTGCACGCAAGGCGCTCATGTCCTCGCGCACTTTCGCCCGTCGTTTCCGTGCCGAGATGGGCACGACGCCGACCGCCTGGCTCAACCGTCAGCGGCTGCTCCGCGCCCAGCAATTGCTCGAAGAGACCGACCTCGGGCTCGAGGCGATCGCGAGCGACACCGGTTTCGGCGCAGCCGCCGTCATGCGGCACCACTTCCTCAAGGTGTTGCAGACCACGCCGACCGCGTACCGGCGCACCTTCGGCGCCCGCAAGGCCGTCTGAGCTCAGCCGACGGTCGCGAGGAAGAACGTGCCGTTCGCGACGACGGCGAGCGGCCCCTCGTCCGGAGTGATGAAGAGCGCCTCGCCGCGCGTGACGGAGGCTGAGGACACGGCGCCGCTGAGCCGTACGGCACCGCTCGTGCAGAGCCCGATCGCCGCACCCCGGAGCTCGAGCGTCTGCTCGCCCCCGCCCTCGACACGGTAGAGCACGAAGTCGGGAACGTCTGGCCGGAACACCGAAAGACCCGGAGCAGGATGCTCGGCCTCGAGCAGGGGAATGGGGAGCGGCGTGAAGTCGAGCACCTCGAGCAGCTCATCGACATCGATGTGCTTCGGGGTGAGACCACCGCGCAGCACGTTGTCCGAGGCCGCCATGAGCTCGATTCCCAGGCCGGAGAGGTAGGCATGGATGTTGCCCGCCGGCAGATAGAGCGCCTCGCCGGCGTGCAGGGTCACCCGATTCAGCAGAAGAGACAGGACTATCCCGGGGTCGCCGGGGTACGCTCGCGCGAGATCGCGCACGGTCCCGAACTCGCGAGCGTACGGCGACGCGGATGCCCCCGCCTCCCCCGCTAGCGCGACGACGCGCTCCACGAGCCAGGAAACCTCCCCGCTGTCCTCGCCACGCCCGTCACGCAACAGCCATTCGACCGTGTCGCGCAGCGGATCCTCCGCCAGCAGATGCGCCTCGAACACGTCGAGCGGGTCCGGTTGCGGATTGCTCGTCGCCGCATCCAGCTCACGGAGCGCGGTCAGGACCGACACCGTCTCCTCGACCGGACGAAAGCCGCTCAATGCCTCGAAGTCGGGACTCAGGGCGACGATGAGCTCCGGCTTGTGAAAGGGGTCCTTGTAGTTGCGATCGGTCGCATCGATCGGGACTCCGGCCTCTTCCTCGAGCTCGAAGCCGGCCAGCGCCTGCTCTGAGGACGGATGCGCCTGCAGCGAGAGCGGTGCGGCCGCCGCGAGTACCTTCAACAGGAAGGGGAGCCGTGCGCCGTAGCGCGCGAAGGATCCTGCACCGAGCGCGCGCGCGGCATCCCGCTCGACAAGCACGGCGAGATCGGGGGCGTCCACGCTTCGGGGAGTGACGATCCTGCTCGGCGATCCCGCATGGGCACCGAGCCACAGCTCGGCTTCCGGTCGGCCGGATGGCTCCCGCCCGAGCAGTTCGGCAATCGCGCTCTTCGATCCCCACGCGTAGTCCCGCGGGGTATTGGTGATGGCCACAAACATAGTCGGTTCCCGATCGATTGGTTTATCCCAAACTACCAATCCCCTTCGCAGTCGGTGCCGACCCGCATGGGCCGGCCGTGATCGCCGAGGACCGCCTCACGAAGGGACACACAGGGTGAAGACCCTCATCGTAGGACGCAGCATCACCGAGAAGGCCGCGTTCGCCTGACGATTGGATACCCTTGAACGCATGAAGCCAGGCCGCAGCCGTTTCGCCGTTCGCACGCTGGCGGTCTTCGTGTTGTTCACGGCCTTCGCCGGGCAGTTCTGGCGGAACCTGCTGGGCTGGTGGGGGTTTGGAGCCGTCGCGGCGATCGCCGTCATCGCCGCAGTAGCCGCGCTCATCCTGCTCAAGCCGGAGTGGCGATGGCGGAGGATGCCGAAGAGCCTCTTGCTGTTCCTCGTCTTCGCCGCCCTATCGATCCTCTGGTCGTTCTATCCGGGCGCGACCGCCGTCGGCATCGCCATTCAGTGGGCCACGACAGCCGCCGCGCTGTTTCTCGCCCTCTGCTTGGACTGGATGGAACTGCTCCGCACTCTCGGCACTGCGCTGCGCTGGATCCTCGCACTGTCGCTCGTCTTCGAGTTCGCCGTCGCCATCTTCGTGCGCGGCCCCCTCCTCCCGTTCTGGACCGACTACGGCGACGAGAGGGTCCCGAAGGCCTTCTACTGGTCACGGGGGCTGCTCTTCGATGGCGGCCCGATCGAAGGGATCGTAGCCAACCGCAATCTGCTGTGCTTCATCGCGCTGCTCGCCGTCGTCGTGTTCGCGGTTCAGCTCGCCGAGCGAGCCGTCAAACGCGGTCGGGGAGTCGTCTGGCTCGCGCTCGCCGTCGCCGTCTTCGTGCTCGCCCGCTCGGCCACGGTCATCCTTGCCGCTGCCGGAGTCGCCGTCGTCCTCGGTTTCGCGTTGTGGACGCGCATGGCTGGCCCGGACCGGCGGCGACCGGTCTATCTGACCTCCGGTTTCGTGCTCATCGCAGGAGTAGCCGGGACGATCACGCTCTGGAAGCCATTGCTCACGGCATTCGGCAAGAACGAGGATCTCACGGGTCGTCTCGACATCTGGGCGGCCGTGGCCGGGCTCGCGGCCGGGCGCCCCGTCGCCGGCTGGGGCTGGGTGAGCTATTGGGCACCGTGGGTGGAGCCGTTCGACGATCTCGCGGCGCGCAATGGCGTCGTCTATCTGCAAGCCCACAACGCCTGGCTCGACGTCTGGCTGCAGCTCGGCGTCATCGGCGTGGTCCTGTTCGCCTCACTCGTGCTGGCGACACTCTGGCGCTCCTGGTTCCTGGCCGTCGATCGTCCACGTTTCGGACTCGACGCAGATCGCCCCTATACGGCGTCCAGCCTCCTGCCCCTCCTCGTGATGGCGGCCCTGCTCGTGCAGAGTGTCGCCGAGAGCCGCATCCTCATCGAGGGCGGCTGGGTTCTCCTGGTCGTGCTCGCCGTGACGACGAAGCGTCGCCATGGTCTCGTCGAGGCGATGCCCTAGCAGCATGAGCGAGCAACCACGACGCCCCATCGTCCCCCATGCCGTGCAGGAGCTCTTCGGCTCGGCTCGCTTCACCGCCGCTCTGACCCTCGCGATCATCGGCACGGCCTTCGGAACCCATCTGTTGCTCAGCACGATGGGATGGCCTGGGTTGCTCGGAATCGTCTGTGGCCTCGTGACGCTCGCCGCGATCTCGCTCACGACTCGTCGCGCGAGCCTCGACTGGCGCGGGTTGCCGCCGATCTCGATCATCGTCTTCGTCGGCTGGTGCGCCATCTCGGTTTTCTGGAGCAACACGACACTCACGAGCGTGTCACGCGTGCTCTACCTGCTCGCCTTCGCCTTCCTCGGCGTCTATGTCGCTCTCGTGCGAGACACCATCCAGGTGGTGCGATCGCTCGGGGACGTGCTGCGGCTGCTGCTTGTGACCTCCATCGTGCTCGAGGTGCTCTCAGGGCTTCTGCTCGACGTGCCGATCTCGTTCCTCGGCATTCAGGGCGACCTCGCCGATCTCGGGCCTATTCAGGGCGTCTTCGGAACGCGCAACGAACTCGGGCTCATCTCCCTTGTCGCGCTCATCACTTTCGCGATCGAGTTCTTCACCCGTTCCGTTCCGCGCGGGATGGGTCAGTTCTCGATCGTGCTCGCGAGCGCCTGTGTGCTGCTGTCACGCTCCCCCGTGACCCTCGGAGCCTTCGCGGCGGCCGGAGT
This sequence comes from Luethyella okanaganae, assembly GCF_042660285.1. Classification (NCBI taxonomy): domain Bacteria; kingdom Bacillati; phylum Actinomycetota; class Actinomycetes; order Micrococcales; family Microbacteriaceae; genus Luethyella; species Luethyella okanaganae. The sequence goes on along the minus strand of NZ_JBHSTP010000001.1, from coordinate 369,534 downwards.
CGCCGCGCTCGCCCTGATCGGCCTGCGCCGGGTCGCAGCGGATTCGCGATGGCTGTGGCAGCTCGGCCTGCTCGGCGCCGCCGTGCTCGGCGCCGTGGTCGCCTGGCTCGCCCGTAGCCGCCTGATCGAATTGCTCAACGCGGGCAGCGAGTTCGAGGTGCGCCTCAGCACCTGGCGCGAGATGTGGCGCTACATGGGCGCGAATCCCCTGCAGGGCTGGGGCTGGGTCGGTGAATGGCCCATGAGCACACCGCCGTACTTCTGGGTGAACCTCGCGACGCGACGCCCGCAGAGTTCCGGTCTCAACGCCTATCTCGACGTCTATTTCCAGGTCGGGCTCATCGGCTTCATCGCCTTCACCGCCCTCATCGGTCTCGCGCTCGTACGCTCCTGGCTGCTCGCGAGCGAGAAGCGCAGCGTGGTCTATTTCTGGCCGGCGCTCGTTCTCGTGGTGCTCGCGGCCACCTCGATCGCGGAGAGCACCGTCCTGGTCGGATACGGCTGGATGCTGCTCATCATGTGCTCGATGAAGGCGTCCCAGGGCATGAGCTGGCGAGACGCGCTGCGCCGGCATGAGCACTCGCCCGTGCCGAACGAGTGAGCTCGGTACGGCGGCGGGGCGATAGCCGATCGCGAGCTTGTCCCGACCGCCTCACCTCGAGCCGACCATCAGCGCCCTGTGCTGCGTTCCGCGCTGCTAGACCGGCTGCACGAGATCCCGCAGCACATCCTGCCCCCCGAGTCCGTATTCGCGATAGCGACCGCTGAGCCACTCGCGCAGCACCGGTCCGACACGCAGTATCCTCGCCTTCGGGAGCGAACTGCGCACTCGCTCATGCCGAAGCTTTTCGACGCTCCGCGCGATCGTCTCAGCAGAGACCGCAGAAAGCCGCGGCATCCTCTCAGCGAGGTCTGCGGCTCGATCGAGCAGCCGGGCGTTGCGTTCGGTGCGCGGGGTGCGCAACCGCGCCAGCCTGCCCGAACCGTTCAGGATCGTCGCGCCGATCTGGTTGCCGCCGTGTTGCCGGTAGTCGATCAGCGATTGCTCGAGAAGATCCATCTCGCCCGTCGCCGCAGCGACGACCGCGAGCCATTCGTCGTGCACCCAGGAGGCCGGAAACGGCCTCGCCTGCTCGACGAGCCGAGCATGCACCAGCATGGTGGCCCCCGTGCATACGTTGCGACGTAGCAGCACGTCGAGCGCCCGCCCGCCATGGATGGCGCTCTTCTGCTCCACCGACACGGCAAGGGTGTCGAGGAGTGTCGCGCCGCTCGGAGTGCCCGCCGCGTCGACGATCCGAGCATCCGAGTGCAGCAGCTCGAGCGACGGCCGGGCCTCGAACTCCGCGACCATACGGGCGAGCTTGTCTGGATGCCATTCGTCGTCCTGATCGCAGAGAGCGATCAGGGTTCCCTCGCATGCCGCGAGCGCCTGCTCGAAATTCGGCGTCACGCCCAGGGGACTCTCGTTCTTCAGCACCCGGAGACCGAGCGGTGGCCGGCGCCCCTGCGCGCGCCATGCGGCGACCGTACGCTCGACGATCCCGGTCGTCCCGTCTGTGGAAGCGTCGTCCGAGACGACGATCTCGCTCGCCGGACGGGACTGGGCGAGGATGCTGCGCACCTGACGCTCCACGAATCGCGCACCGTTGTGTGTGCAGAGCGCTACCGAGACGGTGATCGACATGGCTACCGACGTTTGAGGCCGACGCCGAGGATGCCGAGGAACATCCCGGCCATGACGGTCTGCGCACCCAGCATCATGAAGAGCGTGGCAGGGATCGCCGCGCGCAACATCTTCGACGTGTCGAGCGCCCCGAACCCTTCGGCTCCCCAGGCGATGAGTTGCACGACGGCGATGACGAGACCGATCAAGAAGATCAACACCCCGACGACGGCGCCGCTCTCCAGGCTCAGTCGTTTCTCGAGTCTGTCGAAGTTCCGGCCACGCGGGATGTTGAACCCCTCGTGCTGCGCGTAGATCTTCGTGAGGATGGCGAAGAGCACCGCCTGATACCCTACGACGGCGAGCGCCGTCAGGTAGAGCTGGCTCGAGACGTCCAGACCGATGTCGCCGAAGTCGAGGGGACCGAAGGCCAACACGAGCGTGCCGAGCAACCCGATCCCGAACGCGACGCTGCCGGGGATGAGGAACAGCCAGCGCGGGCTGAAGATCATGAGGAAGCGAAGATGTCGCCAGCCGTCTCGCCAGCTGCGCAGGTGCGGGGGGCGGCTCCGGCCGTCCTTCTTGAGCGTCGTGGGCACCTCGCTGACGCGGAGCCCGCCGAGAGTCGATTTCACGACGACCTCGCTCGCGAACTCCATCCCCGTCGTCTGCAGGTGCAAGTCGAGGACGGCCTGCCGGTCGAAGCCGCGGAGACCGCAGTGGAAGTCCTTGATCGGCGAACGGAAGAGGATCCGCCCGATCCACGACAGCACGGGGTTGCCGAGATACTTGTGCAATGGCGGCATCGCCCCTGGCTCGATCCCGCCACGGAAGCGATTGCCCATCACGAGTTCGTCGCCGGCTCGCAGGCGCTCGACGAAAGCGTCGAGGCGGGAGAAGTCATAGCTGTCGTCGGCATCGCCCATGATGACGTAGCGACCGCGGGCGGCCTCGATGCCTCCCATCAGCGCGCTTCCATAGCCCTTCTCGACGATGTCGACGACACGTGCTCCGTGGTCGATGGCGATCTGCTGGGAGCCGTCGGAGCTGCCGTTGTCGGCGATCACGATCTCGCCGACGACCCCGCTCCGCGCAAGATAGTCGTGCGCCTTGTCGATGCAGGTGGCGAGGGTCTCCGCCTCGTTGAGGCAGGGCATCACGATCGAGAGCTCGATCGTCTCGGTAGTCGTCATCCGGCTCATGCGTCCTGTCGTTCTCGGCGGGGCCTTCTCATCGTACAGAATGAGAACATCGTGAATCTTGGACTCGTGGTGTCGACGCTCGGACGTGAGAGCGGTCTGCGTCGACTGCTCGAGAGCATCGACGGCCAGATGCGGGCGGGCGACCGGCTCGTGGTCGTCGCACAGGGAAACCTCGTCGCCGTGGAATCCCTGGCCGAGCGATTCCGCGCGCCGCATTTCGTCATCGATGTCACGACCTCGGAGCGGGGGGCGTCGAGGGGTCGGAACGTCGGCGTCGCGACGCTCCCGGCTGGCACCGACTACCTCCTCGCCTTTCCGAACGATACCACCTGGTTCCCCGAAGGGGTCCTCGACCGTCTGCGGACGCTGCCGGAGGAGTTCTCGGCGGGGGCGCTCACCGTTCTCGACGAGAACGGTCCGAAGTTCGAGCTTCCGCCGGAGGGCACCCCCCTCGATCGGTGGAACGTCTGGAATGTCATCGAAATGGGCATCCTGATCAGGCGGAGCGTTTTCGACGAGCTCGGCGGATTCGACCCAGGGGTCGGCACGGGGGCTCCTACTCCGTGGCAGGCGGGCGAGGCCACGGACCTGCTGCTGAGGCTCCTGCGCGACCGACGGGATGCGACGGGCTTCGCCTGGCAGCCGCCGGACGTCTCGGTCGGTGGTGTCGCAGATTCGCGAGGTCTCAGCCGTTCCGAACGCCGGCGCAAGCTCCGCGGCTACGGGCGAGGACTCGGACGCCTCGTCACGCGCTGGCGGTATCCGCTGTGGTGGCGGTTCGCCTTCCTCCTCGGCGGGATGCTGTTCGGCGCGCGCAATCGCCGCACCAACGAGTTGGGCGACGGCTGGTGGGTCTTCCTCGGCCGATTCGAGGGCATGCTCGGCCGCACCGTCGGGAACGGCACGATGACGGCGGTGACGCGATGACGACGGATCTGCCCGCTCCGCTGCGCATGCGCCGAGCGATGACGAGCCTCATCACTCTGCTCGGCGGGGTCTCGCTCGCCGTGATTCCAGCGGCGACGGTGTCGATCTCCTCCCGCCTGTTCTCCGAACAGGAACAGGGTGTCATCGCGGTCGCCGTCATGGTCGCGACCTTCGCCGGACAGCTCGCCTTCGCCGTCGTCGTCGAATCCCGGCTGAGCTCTGCGGCCACCGAGCGGCGTGTGGTGTTCCCGCTCTGGCTCGCGGCGCTATCCGTGCTCACCGCGATCGTGCTCGCCTTCAACGCGACGAATCCCGTGGTGCTCTGCATCGCCCTGCCGATCCTGGTCGCCGCCCTCGAGGTCGGCCGTGGGGTCTCGGTCGCAGAGAGGCTCGACGGGCGTGAGATCTGGGCGTCCGTCGTGGTCGGCATCGGCGCACTGCTCGGGGTCGCCGCCGGGTTCGCCGGTCAGAGCTGGGCACTGATTCCACTCGTGGCGGGGATCGCCGTCGCCACGTGCATCCGCTGTCTGCCCGTCGAGCACGAGGCCAGCCGCCCGGAACCCGCCGTCATGGGCTGGGTGGTCGCGGATACCGCGATCACCGGAGTCATCTATCCCCTCCTCAATGCGATGATCCTCACGTTCCTGGGCCCGAGCGATGCCGTGCTGTTCATCTCGATCGCGACGGTGTCTGGCCTGCTCGCCATCCCGCTCAACTTCCTGCGCCTCCGCCTGCTCAAGGAGCATTCCGGGCTCGACATCGTCGTGTCCGCCGGAGCCGTGCTCGCGGCCGTCGTCGCCCTGGTCGTGCTGGAGCTGAGCGGCGTCCTCGGCTTCGTCTTCGGCGAGGCGTGGACCGCGTCGGCGACCCTGCTGCCGCTCGTCCTGGCCTGCGGGTGGCGCGCGGCCTCGCTTGCGACGACCATCCCGTTCGCCGCGCTGCGTCGAAGAGGAGAGGTGCGTCTGCTGACCGGACTCCGCGCGGCGGTGTCCGCGATGACCTTCGCCCTCGCAGCCCTCGGCCTCTGGGTTCAGAGTCTTTCGGCCGTGTTCATCGGGCTGCTCGTGGCGGAGCTGCTCTCCGCCGTCGTCTACGAGTGGGCCCGTCGGCATCGGACCAGCCGCGTCCAGCGGGCAGCAACGTCGACGGCGGGGAAAGTCCAGAATCCCGGGCGAGGCGCTGACCCTGAAGCGACGAGCGGCGCGAGCGTATGACCCGTGTTCTCGTCGACCTTCTCTTCTTCACCGGCAAGAAGGGCGGCATGGAGTCGTATGTGCGCGAGGTCTACGGCCGTATGCCGTCCCACCCGGAGATCGAGTTCGTGGGCCTCGCCTCGACGGAACTCGCCGCGACGGACACGAGCTGGTTCCCGGGCACGATCGTGGATTCCGGCGTCAGCGGCGAGAACCGGGCCGCGTGGGCGCTCGGCGAGCTGTTCGGCGTGAGCCGCTTCGCGCGAAGGCTCGACGCGGATCTCGTGCACTGCCCGGCGAATCTCGGCCCCGCCCGCTCCCGTGTCCCCGTGGTGCTCACCATCCACGACCTGCTGCCGTTCAGGCATCCGGAGTACGTGCCCGGCCCGTATGCGCGCGTCCTGCGTGCGATGATCCGACGCGCCGCCCGTCGAGCGTGCCGCGTGCTCACCGTGAGCCGTGCTTCGCGGGACGACATCGTCCGCTACCTCAGCGTTCCGGCCGCTCGTGTCGATGTCGTGCCCCTATCCGGGACAGGCCGTGCGGGGGCCGTTGCCGGCGGACCGCGGCTCGACGATCAGGTGCTCGCCGTCGGCAACCGTATGCCGCACAAGAACTTCCCCCTCCTGCTGGAAGCCCTCGCGCTCCTCCCCGCGGAGTCCCGGCCTCGACTCGTCGTCACGGGCGGCCACGGCGCAGACCCCCTCACCCCTGTCGTTGAACGGCTCGGACTCGGGCCCTGGGTGTCACTGCACGGCTGGCTGGACCCCACCGAGCTCGACGCCCTCTATGCGGAGTCGACCATGGTGGTCTTTCCCACTCTGTTCGAGGGGTTCGGGCTGCCACCGCTCGAGGCGATGTCGCGCGGCTGCCCCGTCGTATGCTCCGACCTCCCCGTGCTGCACGAGGTCGCCGGCGACGCGGCGGCCTACGTCGATCCGCACAGTGCCGCATCGGTCGCTCGCGGAATCGGCGACGTCCTCGCCTCAACGGAGACCCGGGAGCGGATGTCCCTCGCGGGTCTCGCCCGCGCTGCGGAGTTCTCCTGGGAACGCACGGCCCGGCAGACGCTGGACTCGCTTCAGCGTGCCCTCGCCGAACGGTAGCGTTCGAGGATCGCGTCGACAGACGAGGCGAGTCCATGGCCTTCCCGCTCGCGCAGGAACCACGATCGCGTGCTCGCACGCAGCTCCGCGCCGGCGCGGATGGCACGCACGATGGCAGCACCGAGAACGACCGGATGGATTGTCGTCGCAACGAAGCCGTTGACACCGTCCACGACGAGCCCGGCGGCCGCATTGTCCTCTCCTTCGACGACCACACTCGGCGTCGCATGCGCGGCGGCCTCGGCGACGACGAGGCCGAATCCCTCCCGGGCAGACGGATTGACGAGCACGAGTGCTCGTGCGAAAAGGCCGTCTAGCAGCTCGTCGTCCACCCGTCCAGCGAAGGTGATCGCCTTCTCCACTCCGAGCTCGGCAGCACGTGCACGCACGACCTCCGTCGCAGGGCCTGTTCCGACGACGACTGCACGAAGGTCCGGGATGCTGCGCCTTGCCTCGGCGAGCGCGTCGGGCAGCAGGTGCAAACGCTTGTCTGCGACGTGCCGGCCGACGAAGAGCACGTACGGGTCGACTGATCGGTCGGTTGCGGCCTCCGGGACCTCGCCGACGAGGTCGACGAGGCCGAGCACGATCGGATCGGCCGCTGCGCGGTAGCGCCGCACCCGATCCCGTGTGAAACGGCTGTTGACGGTGTGCAATTGCCCGAGTCGAAGGCCGAACCATTGCAATGCGGCGGCGACGGAGCCGACGAGCGGCCCGGAATAGTCGCGCCATTTGCGCCACCCCCACACCTCGAGCCAGTCGACCACGATGTAGTGTCCGGAGCCGAGCAGGGCGAGCCGAACGGCGAAGACGTTGAGCACCGGCAAGGCGCTCACGACGACCAACTCGTAGTCGCGTCGGTGGCGACGGAAATGCCTGAAGAGCGCGAATGCGAACGCGACGGCACTCGCGCTCGTCCGGGTCCCGTTGCGGTCATAGATGTCGCCGGACCAGACGGGAGCGATCGTGAACGTCGCAGTCGGTGCCCCGCCTGCAGCCCACTGCCCTCGCGTCACATAATCGACGCTGCAGCCGCGTTCGGCGAACAACTCCGCCATACGCCGATAGACGCGTTCCCCTCCCCCGGCGTTGACCGGGAACAGGCAGTCGTAGGCGATTGCGACGCGAGGCTCAGGCATAGTCGCGCGCATCCGTCGACAGTTCGGGACTCGTGCGCACCTCAGACAGGATGTCGTCCTCTCGTCGAGCGAGAACATGCGCGGTCAGGCCGGTCCAGGCGATGTAGACGAGCGAGATCAGGCTGAACGCGACGGTGAGTGCCAGCCAGCCGAGGGGTGGCTGCCACTTCGCCGCGTTCCATAGAGCACCCAGCACGGTGTCGAACCCCGCGACATAACGATGGAGCACGAAGAGATAGGCGCCGACGCCGAACGTCCCCATGAGAACCGCGATGATCCAGGTCACGCGCACAGATATGAAGACTACTGCGCGACCGTTCCGAGAGAGCAGCCAGGCACCGAGGAACGGGATTCCGAGGTAGAGGAAGAGCCCGTACCGTCCCTGCCAGATGATGCCGGTCTGGTGAACGCTGTATCCCTGCACCAGTGCGGGTACGAGTAGGCAAGCAACCAGGATGGCGCACAGCACGAGCACGCTGCGACGATCGACGGCCACGACGGAGAGAACGACGAGCACGCTGAAGGCTGCCACGACCGACCACCCGATCTCGGGCGCGAGCTGGGTGTCGAGCCAGCCGAAGGTGATGAAGGCTTCCTTGAGGTAGTCGGGCGTATAGCGGAGCGTGTGGAAGAACCCCTGCGCGAAGCTCCCACCCACCAAAGACGCGTCCGAAGCCTCCGCCTGGCTCGACAGGGCTCCGCCACCGAGCGTCCACGCCACGGAGAAGATGCCGCCGGCTACGATCGCCGCAAGCCAGCCATAGCTCGAACCCCGCGTGAAGAGCGCCTTGACGGGATCCCATCCACTCGCGACGAAGCACAACCCAACGACGATGAAGAGCCACAGGGGACCGAGCGAGCGAGCGTTGACCAGCACGATGGACGACAGCGTGACGATCGACCACAGGTACGGCCGGGGCAAGGCGAAGGGATCGGGATCCTCGTCGCGTCCGAAGGTCTGCAGCAGCCGGAGGACGGACACCCAGAGTGCCGCTGCCGACGCGATCTCGACGCCGTTCGGGTTGACGGAGCCGGCGAGGTACAGAGCCATCGGAACGGCGGCGAACGCGAGACCTGCCGGCATCCACCTGGCTCTCCTGGCCGCCATCCCCGCCTGCCAGGCCCACGCGAAGAACATGGCACAGAACAGGGAACTCGCGATGCGCATCGCGTAGATCCCCGCCGAGCCGTCGAAGATCAGGCTGGGCCATCCGACGACATAGTAATAGACGGGGTTGTAGGCGCCGACCCAGGTGTTGAACTGGTTCGTCCCGGTCGACGTTCCGAGTTCCACGCCGCAATCCGCGGTGACGTCGGGCGCCATCGCGAAACAGACGATCTGCGGGCTGTAACGATAGCCGTCCGGAAGCTGGACGACCAGGTGCTTGACCCCGGGAACCACCTCGCCGATGACCTGGCCGCGTAGCTGGGCGACCGCCTTCGTCGCGTGCGCGTTCTCGTCGGGCACCGACAGGATCGGGCTCGCGAGCGCCCAGAGCGAGGCGAGGGCCGAGAACAGCAGGAACGGCACCCAGAACGCCGTCCATCGGGATCGATCTCTCAACCGTGCCGATGAGAGTCTGGTTCTCTCACCGGCACGATCACCCATCGGACAACGTCTCCACCGTTGCAACACTATCCGAGGCCACGACCAGAGAACCCTCGCACCGTACACCGTCACACCAAGACGACAAGCCATGCAGCGGAACGCCGAGCCGCGAGCTTCCCTGCCTTGCGGCTGCGCTCAACGCCGTCTCTCGCATCCAACTGCCCTGATCCAGAGAAATGGGGCGAGAATCAAGAGCTCGTTGAGGCACGCCGCTCGCCGAGATCAAACAGTAGGAGGTAGCCGAGGTGGACGATCAGCCCGAGCAGCGGCGCCACGACGAGCGCGGTGGCCGTCCGGCTGAGGAGGTCCCAGGGCGTGAACAGCACCGCCACGAGACACAGTGCGGCAAGAACCCATCCTACGAGGAACGCCGTGTGCCCTGAGCGGGCGATGACGGCCGGTCCTGACACGCACAGCGCTCCCGTCAATCCTGCCGACGCGACCAGTCCCGCGAGCGTCGCACCACTCAGAACGTAACCGGAACCAAAGATCCAGCCGACGACCACGGGGGCGAAGAGCCAAACCAGCACCGAGGCAACGACGGTCGCAACCGCGACGATCGCGAGCACCTTCAGTAGCGATGCCCACAGTGCTCGAAGCTGATCCCGGAAGTGCACGATCAGATAGCTCTGCAACGCGAGGAACGGGATCACGAGAGGCGCACGGGTCAGGGTGATATTGAAGATGAGCGAACCGACATCGGAGGGGTCTTCGCCGCCCGAGCTCGCACCGATGAAGAGCGGGAGCCCGCTCACCAGAACCGCCGTCGCCGTTGTTCCGACGATCGTCTGTGCGCTGTTCGATACGAGTACGCGCAGTGGCACATCCACGACGGACCGATGCGGCAGACGGAACCTCACCAGGAGAAGGCTCAACAGGAACGTGATGGGGATGGGAAGGACGATGGCCCAGTCGAGAAGCTCCTGATCGCCTCCGACGCCGAGGGCGATGGACACGAAGAGGAGCCGGAGCGCAGGATCCACCACCACCACCAGCGCGAGGATCGGCCACGCTTTGCGGCCGTAGAGCACGCCGGAGATGGTCGCGAAACCTACATACGACACCGCACCGACGACAACAGCACTCGCGCTCGTCACGACGTGCCCCGGAAAGACGGCGCCCACCCACAATGGTGTGCTCGCAGCGATGACGATTGCCACGAACACGGCGAAGACGACCACGAAAGATCTCAGTGGATTGCTCGCCTTCTTATCACGTTCGGCCTCGGGTTCGCGCGTCGCGCGTGACACCTCCTGCTGGATGCCGGAGACTCCGCCGACGATGAGGTAGAGCGTCGCCCAGAAGACGCCGAACCCCTTGTACTGTGCGGGTGTCAGAGCGAGTCCGGCCACCGTTTGGATGATGTAGCCGAGCCCGCCCGCGACCGCGGTCGAGATCAACACGATCGCCAGTCCGCTAGGACCGTGTCGGACGCGGGAGGCTGCGGCAGGCACCGGCTCGGAGCTCGCTTCTGTCACCCCATAACCTTAGGCGCTGCCAGGCCCGAGGCGAAGCGAGAGTCGCCGGGTGTAGCCGCGCCGGGGTGTCGAGCTTCGTTGATAAGATCGAAGCCATGCCGACCGACCTCGAACGAACGCTCATCGTCATGCCTGCGTTCAACGAGGAGGAGGCTGTTGGGGATGTCGTGCGCGAAGTACTGTGCAAGCTCCCGGGCGCACACTGCCTCGTCGTGAACGACGGTTCCCGGGATGACACGACGCGCGTTGCTCGAGACGCAGGCGCGACCGTCGCAGAACTCCCCTTCAATTTGGGCGTCGGCGGTGCTATGCGACTCGGCTTCAAGTACGCTGTGACCAATGGCTACGCCAACGTCGTCCAGATCGACTCCGACGGTCAACACGATCCCGGCAATGTACCGGAGCTTCTCTCGCGCCTGGGCGAATGCGACCTCGCCATAGGAGCTCGCTTCGCCGGCGAAGGCGACTACGAGGTGCGCGGGCCCCGCAGATGGGCGATGCGCGCGCTCGCCGGTATCCTCAGCCACACCAGCGGAACAACCCTGACCGACACGACTTCAGGATTCAAAGCCTGCGGGCCGAAGGCGGTTGCGCTCTTCGCGGACCACTACCCGGCGGAATATCTGGGAGACACGATCGAAGCACTCGTCATCGCATCCCGCGCGGGATGCGCCGTCCGACAAGTTCCGGTAGCCATGAGGCCTCGTGCCGGTGGCACACCCTCGCACAACCCTTTCAAAGCCGCCCTGTATCTGGGCCGCGCATTCCTCGCTCTCGGCTTCGCTTCCGTCCGTCCCGTTCGCACTCTCACGGTGAAAGTTGAGCCATGAGCGTACCCTCCTACGTCTTCGGCATTCTCGCGGCACTCACAACTCTCGGCGTGGTCATCGAGATGCTCCGCCGCCGCAGGCTTCGCGAACGCCATGCAGTATGGTGGCTCATCGCAGGCTCCCTCGCCCTGATCATCGGGATCTTCCCATCGATCCTCGATTGGGCGGCTACCCTCATCGGGGTCGGACAGCCCACGAACCTCGTGTTCTTCGTCAGCATTGCGATTCTCTTCCTGGTGTGCATCCAGCACAGCTCGGAACTCACCGATCTGGAGAACAAGACCCGTACGCTCGCCGAGATGTCCGCACTGCAAGACCTCCGGATCCGCGAACTCGAAGGCGCTCTCGGCGGGCGAGCCGCCGAAGACTCTCACTGACATGGTTGCGTGAACACACCCCTCCCTCCTCCTGCTTCCCCCTCCGCGAGACTGCGTGAATCGTCGTATAGAAGGCTCTTTTCGACGATTCACGCAGTCTCGAGGAAACGCAGTCTCGCGGTGAACAGGGAACGAGCCCGGGGAGTTGACCGCAAGCTCAGCGAGACGCGAGGAACTGCTGAATCTCGGGGAGAGTGAGCAGGAGACTCTCGACCTGGGAGACATCGAGGCGCTCGGTGTTGTGCGAGGTGTAGGAATCCGCCGCGACCGAGCGGCTCTCCCCTTCGTCCACATACGGATGGTAGTCGAGGCTGCGTGTGTCGAGCGGCACTTTGTAGTAGCCACCGCAATCTTCGGCGTGAGCAGTCTCTTCTGTGCTGAGGAGCGACTCGAAGAGCTTCTCGCCATGGCGGGAGCCGATGACGTTGATCTCGGGGTTCGCGACGCCGACGATGGACGCCACCGCAAGCAAAAGGGTCTCGACGGTGCTCGCCGGGGCTTTGCGCACGAAGAGATCCCCGGTGCTCGCCTGAGTGAACGCGTATTCGACGAGGTCGACGGATTCGGAGAGCGACATGAGGAAACGAGTCATCTGGGGATCCGTCACGGTGACGGGCATACGGTTCGTGAGCTGGCTGATGAAGAGCGGGATCACGGAGCCACGCGAGTACATGACGTTGCCGTAGCGGGTGACGGCGATGACCGTGTCCGAATCGAGGTTGTTGCGGGCGAGTGCCATCGCCGTCTTCTCCATGAGCGCCTTCGACATGCCCATGGCGTTGATGGGGTAGACGGCCTTGTCGGTGCTGAGGCATACGACGGACTTCACGCCGTACTCGAGTGAGGACTTGACCACGTTCGAGCTTCCGATGACGTTCGTGGCGACAGCTTCCATCGGGAAGAACTCGCAGGACGGCACCTGCTTGAGCGCCGCCGCGTGGAACACGAGATCCGTGCCGCGGATCACCTGATCGACGCTGGCGGGATCGCGCACGTCGCCGAGGTAGAAACTGAGCCGATTGTCCTTTATAGCGTGCCGCATCATGTCCTGCTTGGACTCGTCGCGGCTGAAGACACGGATCTCGCCGACGTCCTGGGAGAGAAGATACTTCGCCATAGTGGAACCGAAGGAACCCGTTCCTCCCGTGATCGTCACCACGGAACCAGCGATCTGCCTCGACGTCATGTGCCCTCTTCCATCGACCCGCCCTGCGTAGCGCGCTTCTAGCGCCGGAATCACAGGAGGCGGATTGCGATCGGGGCCGTGGCCGCCGCCGCCGCTCCCGGTTGAATAACGTCCTCCATGCTATCGCACAGTGTTCATCGCCTCTTCTAAAGAGGCCACCGAGTCCTCCTTGGAGAACGTCGCCGCGATGCTCGCGAGCTGCCTCTCGGCGATCGCCGAGCGCTCCGCAGATTCCGCATAGGCAAGCCGCGTCGCGAGCTCCGCGACCTCTTCGGGGCCGGCACCCCAGATAACTCCTGAGTCGTCGCCGAGGAGACCGCGGATTCCGCCCAGAGAGGTGGAGACCGTCGGGATACCGGACGCCATGTACTGCAGGATCTTGTGCGGGAGCGCGACGTGCGTGAGCAGCTGCGGAACGAAAGGATTGATCGCGACGTCAGCGAGCTTGAGGTAGGACGGAAGATCCGTGTAGGAAACCACGCCCGTGAAGATGACACGATCCTCGATGCCGAGCTCTGCGACGATCGCACGAAGGGCACCATCGAGTTCGCCTCCACCGACGAGGACGATCCGGAGATCCGGGTGCTCGTCGAACTCTTCCGAGAAGCGCCGGAGCGCGACATCGAGACCGGAGAAGCTGAAAAAGCTGCCCATGTACAGCACGACCCGATCCTCCGCACGGAGACCGACAGCCGCGCGGTCGATGCCCTCGACAGGCGTCTCGAAGTGGCCGAGGTCGATCGGCGGCACGTTCACCCGGCTCGGTCCCGTCCGACCGGAGATCTCGACGCAGTAGTCGACCATCGCCGGATTGTTGCCGGAGAGGAGAGAGACGTTACGGTAGACGTACTTCTCGGCTGCGCGGACGAGCCCGGACAGCGGGGACTCGCGAATCTGGTGCGAGACGTCGAGCGCGCGGAAGATCACGGGGATCCCGTGTTTCTTGGCCAGCCCGACCGTCTGCCAGCCGGACGTCGGAACCGCGTAGAGGACGATGACATCGTAACCGCCGTGCACGATCTCCCGACGGAGAGACGGCAGGTTCCAGAGGGGCGCGATGTAGCGTTCCATGGCACCCCCGCCGAGCGTCGGAGGGGTGATCAGCTCGATCTCCGCCTCCGGGTAGACCCGACCACGGATGCGCTCGTGTCGAGTCCGCAGCGAACGACGGGGAACATCGGGGTGCTCTGGGAAATGGAAGAAGGAGATCTCATGGCCTCGCAACGCGAGCATCTCGGGGAACTCGTGCATCTCGAAGATCACTTTGTTGCTGTAGTTCACCTCGTGAATGAACAGAATCCGCATCAAGAAACCTCTGCAACCATGTGAGCGCCGCGCCAACGGCGAATAGACGCGCTCGCCCAGGATAAGCGACGCGTATGCATCTCAGCGGCGGATTCCGGCTCGCGCGTGGTGCGTGCCCGCGGTCGAACGGATGAAGTTCACCGCGCGACGGGATGCGTCGGCGATCTCATACTCCCACGGCACGGCGGCTGGTCCGTCTGCGTCGAACCCCTCGAGCGTCATCCGCACGGCATCGAGGATGTCTTCCACCTCGACCCCCGAGGTGATCGTGACCCCGGTGTCGATCGCTTCGGGACGTTCGATCGCGTCACGGACCGATATCCCCGGGAAGCCGAGGATCGATGACTCCTCGCTGATCGTGCCGCTGTCGGAGAGGACGAGTCTCGCCTCCTGCTGCAGCTTCACGTAGTCGTGAAAGCCGAACGGGGCGTGGAACACCACACTCTCTGGGAGAGTGCCCCCGAGGGCTTCGAGACGCTTCCGTGTGCGCGGGTGCGTCGAGACGAGCACGGGAAGGCCATACTCGGCTGCGACCGCTTCGAGTCCGGCGAGCACGGAACGGAGACGCTCCGGATTGTCGACGTTCTCTTCGCGGTGCAGGCTCACCATGAAGTAGCCGCGTGGCTCGAGTCCTTGACGCGCGAGCACGTCGCTGGCGGCGATGGCGTCCGCGTTCGCGTCGAGGACCTCCTTCATCGGCGAACCTGTGAGGAGGATCCTGGCCGGGTGGATGCCCTCGGCGAGGAGATTGCGTCGGGCGTGCTCCGTGTACACGAGGTTGTAGTCGGAAACGTGATCGACGAGACGACGGTTGACCTCCTCGGGGACGTTCTCATCGAAGCAGCGGTTTCCGGCCTCCATATGGTAGACCGGCACTTTCAGACGGCGGGCCATGAGCGCCGAGATGCAGCTATTCGTGTCTCCGAGCACGACGAGCGCGTCCGGCTTCTCCGCGAGGATGACGGTCTCGACCTTGCTGAGCACCGAGCCGAGCACGGCGCCCAGCGAAGTCGTGTCGGCGTCCAGGAAGTGGTCCGGCTTCCGCAGGCCGAGGTCTAGGAAGAACACCTCGTTGAGTTCGTAGTCGTAGTTCTGGCCTGTGTGCACCAGGACGTGCTCGGTGTAGGCATCCAGCCGCTTGATGGTCGCGGCGAGACGGATGATCTCGGGACGCGTGCCAACCACCGTCATGACTTTCAGTCTCTTCACCATGACTTACACAGCCTCCGGAAACGTATCGGGTGATGCCGGGTCGAACACGTCGTTCGCCCAGAAAGAGGTGTAAAGCTCGCTCGAGCCCGTATTCGTGATCTTGTGCGACCACATCGTCGGCATGTCGACCGCGACGGGCTCGGCGCCGGACACCGGGATCTCGACGGTCTCGTCGCCGAACAGGCGGCGGATCGAGATGACGGCCTCGCCCGAGAGCACCGTGAAGCGCTCGACCTTCCTCCGGTGAAAATGATCACCGCGACTGATGCCAGGCACCGTCGTCGAGAACGAGGACTGGCCCTGGCCGCCGTGCGAACGCACGATCTCGAAGAAAGACCCGCGTGCGTCGGCATGGCGCCGCAGCGGGATGGCCGGACGAACGTCGAAGAGGAAGGATCGGTAGGTGTTGAACAGGTCGCGGTCGAACGGGTCGGTGATGTCAGGGACATCGCCTCCTGCGTACCGCGCCGCCATGCCCTGAATGGACTCGAGCACCCCGCTCACCGTGATCTCACGTGTCATCGCAGTGAGATCCTCGGTGGTGCCGATCAGAAGATCGGCGGCATTCTGCGCGTGCAGGAGGGTGAGCGAGCGGTCCTGATCGATCGTCGGGCTCCCGCCCGTCGCCACGAGGTGGCAGAAGGTCGCTACCACGGAGTTGTAGAACGGGCGACCGTGTTCACCGAAGATGTTGGGCAGGAGAACGTCTCGGAACACAACGCCGCGGAGACCGGTCTCGGCGGCGAGAAGGTCACCAGCAGCCCTCTTGGAACGACCATAGGGCGAATCGTTGTCGGCTTGAACCGAATTGGCGTACACCAGCGAGCGTGGTGACGAGTCCGCCAGAGCCAGCGCATCGCTCAACTGTCGCGCGAAGAGGATGTTGCCGTCGTGGACCTCCGGATCCGTGCCCCGGTTCATGCCCGCGAGGTGAATGACGCTCTGGGCGGAGGAAACCATGCGTGCCGCCCGGCTGAGGTCGAAACCCTCGCCGAGACCGAGCGCCACCGGTTCGAATCCTTCTGACACGAGGGCGGCTCGCACGTGCCAGCCGAGGAACCCTCCGGCCCCCGTCACGACGATCCGCGGTCTCGAGCTTGCCGCGTCGCCGCGTTGGTCCGTCATCGCCACTCTTCCTGGTCTCCTGTATGCGTGCGCTCGCACGCCTCTTCAAGCGTAGCGTCCGGCCTTGACTCTCTCAGCGCGGCACGACCTCGTAGATGTGGAGCGGGAGCTGGCCCTGTTGCACGAACGCGCGCTCGACGAGGCAACTGCTTGACTCCGGAACCACAACGGAGGCCACATAGTCGACATTCTCCTGCGCGAAGGTCGAGCACGGGTCGAATGTGACCGCGATCACGTCGGGCTGCGGGTTCTGGATCGTCGGCTCGCCGGGTGCAAAGTTCCACTGCACGTGCCCCAGACGGTTCCACTGCTCCTCGAAACGGTCCTGAGGATCGACGAGCTCCCACATCTCGCGCGAAGGATACGTCTGCACCCCGCTCAGAGACTCCACATCGGACTCCATCAGCAACGCCATCGCTTCATGGGATCCGACGCCGACCCAGACGCCGGGGTCGGCGTCGTCGATGGAATCGATCGTCTGACCGGCTGTGGTCGCTCTCAAATCGAACACGCCTCGATAGATCGGATTCACCCCCCAGCCTATGAGAACGGTCGCGAGGGCGATGCAGGCCGCAGCCACCGTGACACCGCGTCGGACGAAGAACAGCGCGGTCGCCACAACCACGAGCACGGCGATGACCTTCCAGGTCGGTGCCAGTGCGAAGAGCTCGGGTTGCAGCGTCTTGATGCGATACCAGGCATAGCCGATGAGAAGCCCCGCACCCGACGCCGACAGCAGACCGAGGAGCCAGGCGCGCTTCCCGGAGGCACTATCGACTCGTTTGATCGTCAGCACGGCGATGATCGGCGCCAGGACGACGAAGAGTATTCGGAAGCGCTCGGGTGGCACACGGTCGAACTGGAGGACGTGGGCGATCGCGTCCCAACCGGGCACGAACAGATACGCAAGCGCAATGGCGAAATATGCGAGGACGCACAAGGCCACCCAGTCGGTCCTGCGACCTCGTCGCAGAGTGGCGAGAGCCAGCACGAGGAGACCAGGAAGGAGGAAAACGCTGAGCAGAAGCACCGAAGAGCCTTCGGAGGAATTGAGCCCAAGGACGGTCGTGCCGGACTCCCCCTTCAAAGCCTGGTTCCAGGGGGCACCGAGAATGCCAAGGAGGAAGGGATCTTTGAGGAACACGGATCCTGTCGGCTCGGAGCGCTGCCCAGGATAGACGGTCGACATGATGGCGCCGAAGGTTCCGATCCGGGTGATCACCCACACGAGGGTGACTCCAAGGGCGGCGACTCCGGCCACCACCAGCGGAGCGAGACGCAGCCAGGTGGCTCGGAATCCACCGTGTCGCCACGGTGCGACCATGAGGAGGTAGCCAATCGCGAACGCCAGGTAGGCGAACAGCCCAGGCAGGATGTAGGGGACGTAAAGCCCCATGACGAGGGTGACGGCGGTATAGCCGACAATCCCAGCCCAGAGGAACCGGGTCCAGCGTCGGGTGTCTACGAGGATCCACACGGTGCCTGCCATCGCGAGGAGCGGCCAAGCCGCCGACCAGAGCGAGCTCGGCGTGAACCACCACTGGAGAAAGGGGGTGAAGAAGAGTGCGACCGCGAGGAAGGCAGCCGTCAGCGGCCGCCGCGGGAGGAGCGTGACGACGAACACATAACAGGCCGAGACGAGGGCCAGCGCCGGAATCCACCAATGCCAGGCCATGCCGGATGTCAGCCCGAAGAAGAGGTAGCCCCAGAGATGCGGGCGGAAGACGGACGACCAGTCCCAGGAGGGAAGCTCATTGAGCACCGTCATGTCCGTGCCACCGGGGAACATCTCGTTCGTCGAAGGATAGCCACGGTACGACTGCGAGACGACCCAGCCTTGCTGAACCAGCCATTCATCCGATCGGATCCCCCTCGGAGTTCCGAGGATCAACCGGGGGTCGTCGCCGATTCCCAGCGAGAACCAGTGCGCTCCCGAGGAGGTGCCACTCCAGCCGAGGACGATGAGCACGAGACTCCCCGCTGCCGCCAGGATCGGGAACCAGGTGAGGACACGCCAGTTCGGGAGACCGAGCGCAGTGGGCAGGACGATACGACGATAGCCATCCCTCAGGCGTTGCACCGATCGACGAATAGTCGATTCAGGCACAGCGCTCATCTCGTACGTTCTCCCGAATAGTTTGACAATTCGCTACCGTGTCACGGCCATCAGGATGCGGTACCAGCCGCGCGCACTCGCCCGATCATATCCGCATGAGTCATGCCTTGCCTCCATACACGGCATTTGCGCTCATCCAGGAGGCTCGACAGAGTAGACGCGCATGGTGCTGCCCCCTTGTCTGACCTCACCCTGCTCGGACAGGCAACGGGTGTCCGGCACCGCATCGATGTCGGTGAGGACGAAGTCGACGTTGGCCTGCGCAAAGCTCGAGCAGGCGTCGAACGTCACCAATATCACATCGGCATAAGGGTTCGAGACCTGGGGCTCTCCCGATTCGAACGTCCACGTGACATGCCCGAGGCGGTTCCACTGTCCCTCGTAGTTGCCGGCCGGGTCGATCTCGTCCCACATTCCGTCGGGCGGGTAGTTCTGAACGCCCGTCAGCGACGTGACCCCGGTCTCCGTCAGAATGGCCATGACTTCCGATGATCCGACCCCGACCCACGTGCCCGGGTCGTGCCGATCGACCTTCCCAACGGTTTGCCCCGTGCGGGTCTCGCGCAAGTCGTAGACGCCGTGATATATGGGATTCACACCCCATCCGGTCAAGCCGGAGGCCAGGAACAGCGCGAGGGCACCCGCGAACGCCAAGCGCTTGACGAAGATGAGGAAGACGCCGAGCACGAGCAGAATCATGATGATCTTCCACTGACGGGAAAACCCGACAACACCCGGATCTCCCGATCTCAGCTGCAACCAGACGAAGACGGAGAGCGCAGCCGCCCCCAGCGCGCAAACACCTCCGACGGCCCAGTTCGATCGTTTGGGGAAGCGATCGATGTGCTCGATGATCAGTGCAATGCTCAGCGGCAGCAGCACGACGAATGCGATGCGGAATCGTTCTGCCGGAACCCGATCGAGCTGCAGTACGTGGGCAAGGGAGTCCCACCCAGGAATGTAGAGGAACGCGAGGAAGAGGAGCATCACGGCAGGGACGGTGATGAGGAGCCACTCGGGCCGCCTCCCCTGCCGAATGGAGCGCACCGCGAACCAGAGCATGGCGGGCAACAGGAAGAGCGCGACGAGAAGGACACTTGCCGCTTCGGAGGGGTTGCCGCCGAGCATTGTCGGGCCGAGGGCGCGGAGCGCCTGGTTCCATGGCGCCCCCGCAAAGCCGACGAAGAGCGGGTCGCGCACGAGCAGCTGCCCGGTAGCTTCGAAACGCTGTCCGGGATAGACGGTCGACAAAACTGCCTCGAAGGTGGCTGCACGCGTGAGCACCCAGATTCCGAGCACGGTGACCGCCGCCGCCCCCGCCACAAGAAGAGGGCCGAGCCGTACGATGCTCCCGAGCAAGCCACCGTCTCGCCAGGGCGCGACGCGAAGAAGCATTCCGACGGCGAAGCCCAGATAGACGAGGATTCCCGGGAGCAGGAATGGAATGTAGAGGGTCATCGCCATCGTAACGGCCGTGTAACCGAGCACACTCGCCCAGACATAGCGAACCCAGCGTCGACGATCGGTGAGGATCCAGGTGGTTCCCGCCATCGCAAGCACCGACCATGCGACGGCCCAGAGCGTCGTCGGCGTATACCACCACTGGACGAACGGGGCGAGAAATGTCGCTCCTGCGAGCGCGGCGGCCACGAGGGGACGCCTCGGCGCCAGCGCGACCACGAGGAAGTAGACCGCGCATACCAACGCGAGTGCTGGTAGCCACCAGTGCCAGGCCACACCGGTTGTGAGCCCGAAGAAGAGGTAACCCCAGACATGCGGGCGAAAGATCGACGACCACTCCCAGGTCGGCAGTTCGTTGAACACCGTCATGTCGATGCCACCGGGAAAATGGTCGTTGAGCGCTGGATAGCCGCTGTTCGCCTGGGACACCACCCACGCCTGCTGAACCAGCCACTCGTCGGAACGGATCGCGCGAGGCATTCCTACGATTAGACGCGGATCGGCACCGTTCTCAAGCGCGAGCCAATGCACGCCCGAGGACGTGCCACTCCAGCCGAGCACGATCAGAATCGTGCCAACTGTCAGGGCGGCTAACGGAAACCACGTCATGACCCGCCAGTTGGGCAAGCCCTGAGGCGTTGGTTCGACGAGTCGCGCGAGTGTGCATCTTGCTCGGCTCCACAACGAAGCGGCTTTGGCTCGATCTTTCACCGATGCTCAGCTTGCCACATAGATTGATCCGCTCACGAGAGATCAGCCATTCCTGCCACCCTGTTCCCGTTGGCGCATACGTGGACGGGCACAGTCCAACGGAACTCGCGCCCACTGTCTACTTCGTCCAGGTGACCACCCGTTCGAGCTCGCTCAGCGACATCCTCGACTCCAGCTCTGTCATGAGCTGCGGCGCTACGATCACTGTGACTCTCGGATCGGCCTGGAGGACGATACGGACGGCTCCTGCGACATCGTCGGCCGCGATCAGATCGGCGATCTTCGCACTGCTGAGGAGCTTGCTCGGCGCGTCCGCGTTCACCGACCAGATTCCAGCCAAGGAAAGATGCCACTGGTTGGCCAGATGCATGGTGGGATCTCCCGGGAGCGGCGCGAAATACACCGTTGTTCCGAAGGGCAGACCAGCTGCCGTTTCGGCTGCGCGAAGAAGCCTCGTTGCCTCCGATGAGTCACCTCCCGTAAGGATCACGGCATCCGAACGGTACTTCATGCCGGAAGCCTGCTCCTGGATCACACCGCCGAACGTCGGGCCGACATAGCCGAACGGCTGGAGTGCAGCGATCGTGAACAACGCCGACGCCACGACGGCGGTGGCTCGGCGCCAGCCTCGTCGGATGATCGTCCGCTCTCCGATCAGTGCGCTGACAACGACTATGCCGATGGGGATGCCCGCAAGCAACGCTCCGGATATGAACTTCGACACATAGTACGAGAGTTCGCCCGTCAGCCAGAGCTGACGGTAGCCAAGGAGGAACACCATGCACAGCGCCACCGTCGGCATGACAGCGAGCGCGGTCGTTCGCACGAGCGTTCCACGCGCGCGAGTTGGCCTGCCCTTCGCGATGACGACAAGGGCGATGGCGGCCGTCGAGAGCAGCACTCCGAGCGCCATTCCTGCGGGAAACGACTCTGTTTCACCGGTGGTCAGCGTCTCTTCGTTCAGACTCTGGAGCGCAATGTACACCGCGAGTGCCATTCCAGCGATTCCGCAGACGACAGCGAAGAGAGTGAGTCCCCACCGCACGGGAGTCCCACGCCAACGTGCGCGGGCGAACGGCAACAGCACCACGAGGACGACCGCCCCGGCGAGCGGCAGCATGAGAAGCCAGCTGTGCGCCGCAGCGACCAGCATACCGACGGCGGCGAACATCTGCACGGGCGCTGCGATCCGCACCATGCCGACGGCGATACAGGCTGCGATCCCAACTGTTGTGCACGCGAGCACGAAGTTGGGGAACCCCACTGCTAGTCCAACGGCTCCCGGGCCAACGAGATATGCAGAGACGGGGAGCGCGACGAGCGGAACTGCAACGAGAGGGCGGCGGACGAGAGAAGGCAACTGCGCGAGGCCGGACGAGAGGACAACAATCGCGATGACAAGCGTCAAAGAAGTGCCGCGCCCGTAGTCCCGGATCGTGAGGACGCCGTCTGTCACAGGCAGTCCAATGAGGTCGTGGAACATATCCACCAGGATGTGGAAATGCTTGGGATAGGCGGCGCCAACCCAAAGAGAACCATCCGGCGAGCTACCCGTGGTTCCCCACAGCGACCCGCCCTGCTCGAGCCGCTGCGTCATGAAGAAGTGTGCGACGTGGTCCCACCCGCTCTTCATGAGAAGAGTGAGCGTGCGACCGTCGCTCGGAGAGAGAAGCAGCGGGGAGAAGAGCCAGAGTCCCCACGCACCCGTTCCCACGGGAATAAGGTCGGACCATCGAAGGCGCGGGAGCAGACGCTTCGCACGTCCGACGGTGTCAGGGCGTCCGAACAACCACGCGACGAGCCCTCCGGCGGAGAGCGCAAGAACCCACGACATCCGGTCGGAGAACTCACCGAGGTCGAACCACCAAAGCACAGGGATCCAACCCAGGACGATCGCCCCGTTGTAGAGGATGCGTCGCGAGAGGCTGCTCGAAACGGGGAAAAGAACGATGAGAAGTGCGGTGAAGGCGAGCACGCCTACCCCGGCGAGAAGGCCGGCCGATCGGAGTCCGAGGACTGCAGTGGCGACCAGAAGACCCGAGATCAGTCCGACGACGAACAAGACCCGAGAACGCACGCTTACTCCTTCCGGTCGATTGACCCTAGCGCCTGTATTGGCGCGACAAAAGCGCGGCTGCTGGCACGAACGCGTTCAGGTCCACACCAGCAACCGCTTCAAGCGGATCAGACGATGACCGTTCTACAGCCGATCAACTTGTTGTCGCCAGGGCCCATGTTGATGCCATAGATGCATACCTGATGCGAGCCCGGACTCGATGGGATCGCCTCGGAATACCCATGAGGCGCTCCGTAAGCAGGGTATACGGCCGCGAGATCTGGGCGATCGCGGTTCGCCATGAAGGCATATCCGCTCGAATCGACATAGACGTGAACCGGAACCGGATCTGCCGTGTCGGGATCGTAGGCCCAACCCGCCACCGAAATGACGCCATTGGAAGCCGTCACGGAGTCAATGACGCCAACGGGTGGTCCACTCATCCCCTGAACGACACGGCAAGCGAGAACACGGTTGCCGCCAGGCGCGGCGATATCGATGCCGTAAGCACACACCGTATTGGCTTCGGGCGATGCGGGCACGGTCACCGAATAGCCGTGCTTGTCGCCGTAACCGGGGTAAGCGCTGGCGACATCCGGCCGCGACTGATCGGCCGCTCCCGCCACGCCGTTTGCGTTCGCGTACACGTGAACGGGCGTCGAAGCAGCCGAGTCCGGGTCGAAGGTCCACCCGGTCACAGTAAAGCTGCCCGGCTTCGCCGTCACCGAGTCCACAACACCGTAAGGAGACCCCGAGTGCACCGTCACGGTACGGCACCCGATCTGTTTGTTCTGTCCACCACCGGCGATGTTGATGCCGTAGACGCAGACGTTATGTATGCCAGGACTCGCCGTCATCGTGCGGGAATACCCATGCTTCGGACCGTAGGCAGGATAGGTCGAACCGAAGTCGGGGCGATCGTCGTCAGCGGTGTAGGCGTAACCGTCGCCGTCCACGTAGATGTGCACAGGAGCGGACGCGACGGTGTCGGGGTCATACACCCACCCGGTGACCGTGATCTTGTCGCCGACCGCGGTGATGGCGTCGATGACGCCCGACGGCGATCCCGTCATCCCGGGCAGAACCGGGCACCCGAAGAGCTTGTTCTGCCCAGGTCCCAGATTGATCCCATAGATGCAGACGGTCTGAGGACCCTCGCCTTGCATGGGCAGACTCGCATCGAAGCCATGGTACGGGCCTGCGCTCGGCCATGTCGCTCCGACATCGGGCCGGTTGTTGCCGGCAAGCACTTGGAACCCGACACCGTTGATGTAGACGTGGAGGTAGATGGACTGCGAGGTATCCGGGTCGAACGCCCAGCCTGCGAGGCGCACCGTTCCCGGGCTCGCCTGCACCACGTCGAGGCTCGCGATCGGGCTGCTCGAGTCGTTCGGCGAGCCGAACCAGTTGTTGAAGTAGACCCAGAAGTTGCGATTCCCATAGGAGGAGCACGAGTCACCCGTGCCGCCGAGGTTCGCCAGCGCAGCCGCGTTCGGCTGATAGGGCGTGTAGTTGTAGAGGTTGGCCGTCGCCTGGTTTCGGATGTTCACGATGCTTGAGCCACACGAGGCGTTCGGGTGGTAGCCCACCGAGATGTTCCCGATCCGGTACTGGCGGCTCGGGTAGTTCGTGTACTGACGGAACTGCCAGGCGGCCTTGTAGACCTGGTTGTAGAAGCCGTAGAACTGCGCGTCGCAGTCGGAGGTGTCCGGACAGCCGTAGCCCATTGCGACACGATACTGGCGCTCCGTGGGTGAGGATGCCGTGACGAGTCCTTGCTCTTTCTGCAACGTGACGATCAGAACCTTGGGACTGATTCCACAGGCCTGGGCGACTTTGAAGATGATACGGCTGGCCGGCTCGTTCGTCGCGCCGGTGTAGGCATCGCAGTGGCCGGGCTCGACCGCGCCACGACTGAAGGTGTCCACGGAGTAGTTCTTCAGGCATGTGTACCCGTTCGCACCGATGCAGTTCGGCACCTGCGACTCGAGGAACGCCTGGACCTGCGCCTCGCTCAGCGCATTCGCGTCGAAGAATTCACCATCGGAAATAATCGATCCTGGATCGAAGTCCGCTCCGGAGAGCGCCGACGCGGTCTGAGCGGGCTGTACAACAGGCATGAGCAGCGCGGTCACACAGGCGACAACGAGCCCCCACGCCACAACGCGCATCCGTCCGATTGTCATTGGTCTGTGATCTCCTCCGGTGCGGCGTCGGGTCGCACACAGTCAACGAGACGTGGAGTGAACGACGGTCACGTGCCGACCGAGCGCCTCGTGCTCCCTTTCGTGAGCAGTCCAACGGTACGACAGGAGTGGTCCATCCGCACCGTGACACGACACTCTCGAGCGAAATGACCTCCCTGCGACCCTGCTTTCTTCTCCCGAAGACGACACCTCATAAGGGCAAAGACGCCGTCTCGATAGTCATCCCCTCCTCGCCTCGACACCTGACGCCATCACGCGAGGAAGGGATCCCTCTGGGGACCACCCCACCGGTTGAGGATGGACTTCTCCTCGTAGGAGTGCACAAGCGGGTTCCGCGAACGGGACTCGAAATGGTAGAGACGGACATCCGGCAGCCAGAGAAGCCGGTAGCCGGCCTGTCGCACCTTGTTACAGAGATCGACATCGTTGAAGTTGCCGGGGAATGACTCCGAGAAGCCGCCGACCTCGAGAAAGACCGTGCGCGGCATGGCGATGCAGGCTGCGGTAAGCCCAGAGGCCTCACGATTGATCAGCAGCGAGGAGAACGCCCCATAGGCATCGGCTCTCTCACCCAGATAGGCATGAGTGTACTGCCCCATGTGGTGTAGGTGACCGGCGTGCTGAATCCCGCCATCCTCGAAATAGAGCATGGCACCGGTCATGCCGACGTCTGGTTCCCGAAGTGGTGCCAGCATGGCTCCGACGATCTCCTCGCTGATGGCCTCGACATCGTCGTTCAGGAAGAGAAGCGCATCGCCGGTAGCCGCGAGTGCACCGACATTGCACTTTCGGCTGAAGTTGAAGGCGCCCTCGAAAAGAACCGGCAACAAGCGGTCATCGGCGATCTCACCGAGTTCGTCCAACACCGATTCAGGAGTGTCCGAGTCGTAGACGACAACAATCTCGAGAGAGCGATGCTCGGTTCGCGCCAGCAAGCTCCTGACGGCCTCGACAACGAAGACACGCTGTGCACCCCAGACCTTGCCAGCCGTTCCGCGCGTCGGGATGATCACGCTCACCCGCCGATCGAGCTCCGGCTCCCGTGCAATCCTGTATGTGCCCGGCACAGGCCCGAACTCAGCATGGCCGAGGATGCCTACCCGCCCAAGGTGGGCATCGACCGCGCGAAGCCCCGCCTCCCAAGCGTAGGGCTTCGCATCCGAGGAATGCGCGGTCGACCCCGGCAACACCCGCCAGTGATACAGAACGTCCGGAACGTGAACGATGCGACGCGCCCGCTCAGTCACCTTGAGGACGAGATCGTGGTCCTGCGAGCCCTCAGTGGAAGGGTCAAATCCTCCGACCGCTCGCGCGAGCTCGGTGCGCAGCACAGAGAAGTGCCCTGTGTACATCTGCCCTCGGAGACGTTCCGGCGACCAATCCGGCTTGTCGAATCGATCGAAGACCCCCCCCATCGCGTCGACCTTGTCCTCATCGCTGTATACATAGTCGACATCACGGTCGGTGTCGATCGCTTCTGAGACGAGCCGCAAAGCGTCTGGGTCGAGCACGTCGTCATGGTCGAGAAGCGCAATGAACTCACCCGCCGCCACTGCGAGGGCATCGTTCGATGCGGCGACTATGCCGCCGTTTTCCGCTCGTTCGATCACCCGGATACGCGGATCGGCGCGAGCGGCTTTCCGAAGCGCTGTGCGCACACGATCATCCGGCGACATATCGTCGACGAGAATGAGCTCCCACTCCGGATAGCTCTGTGCGAGCACGGAGTCGATGGTGCTCCGCAAGACGACAACTGGCGTGTTGTAGACCGGCGTCAAAATCGAGAATCGCGGAACTCCGCCCATCATTTGCGCCCGAGGAGTCGACGGACGAGTCCGACCGGCTTCGTCACGATACGACCGATCTTCCACGTCGTGGACTTCCGGATGAGGCCCACCGTGTGGATCGTGCGTCCTTCGGCGTTTTCGAGGTCGATACGTGCCTGCATCAGCTCGGAGCGCAGTCCGACCTCGATGTCGCGAGCGATGAGCTGCGCGTGGCTGAGCTCCCTGACACTGATCAGAAGCTCATCGCGTTCCCGCTGGAGCACCCGGAAGGCTTCTCTCTCGCTGTGTACGGTCTCAGTGTGCTGCTCGGTCATCGAATCACTCTCGTCGGCTATCACGTCGCCTCGAATTGTACCGCCGCGCTCGAACGAGTAGAGCGCCATTAGACATAGACACGGAAGCTGCGAGGTCGCTGTGCATCGCACGATCGGGATACGCAGCGCAAGTCGATAGGATTCTCTGGATCGATCCCGACCCCGAGAGGCTCACGATGTCGACAACCCCCGAGGAGGCGCGCGCTCAGCGTATCCTCACCGAACCGATGACCCGTGTCGGGCGGGCAGCGGGCGGCCATCGCGGAACGATAGCGTCCATACGCGAGATCTGGGACTATCGGCACCTGCTCGGCCTACTCGTCAGCCGCGAACTGCGCGCCCGCTACAAGAACAGCAGCCTCGGCATCGTGTGGTCGCTCCTGCGGCCCCTCGCCCAGCTCCTCATCTATTACGTCGCGATCGGCCAGTTCCTCGGAGCGGCCAGGCAGATCCCCGACTTCGCGATCTTCGTCTTCACAGGCCTCACCGTCTGGGGCCTCTACAGCGAGATCATCAGCGCAGGCACGATGTCGATCGTCTCGAACTCAGGCCTCGTCAAAAAGGTCTATCTGCCGCGCGAGATCTTCCCCCTCGCCTCGGTGGGCAGCGCGCTGTTCAACTTCCTCGTCCAGTTCATCATCCTTGTAGCGGCGACACTCGTCCTCGGCCGGGCCCCGCTGCATCCTGACCTCCTCCTCGTGCCCCTCTCGATCGCGCTCATTGTCGTGTTCGCGACCGCTTTCGCGCTCGCCCTCGCGGCGATCAACGTCTATCTGCGCGATGTCCAGCACCTGGTCGAGATCATTCTGCTCATCCTGTTCTGGGCTTCGCCGATCGTTTACTCGATCACCTTCGTCAACGGCACGCTCCACGGCTCCTGGGTCGAGGAGATCTACCTGGCCAATCCTGTCACCCTTGCCGCCCTCGGCATGCAGAAGGCGATGTGGGTCGCAGGGACACTCGATACCGCTCAATACTGGCCGCCCGGCCTCGAATGGCGCATGCTCACGGCGCTCGGCGTCAGCCTCGTACTCCTCTGGATCGGCCAGCGGGTGTTCTCCCGCCTGCAAAGCAACTTCGCTCAGGAACTCTAGATGCCAAAAACCGCTTCCATCCCCATCGTCCGGCTGGATGACGTCTCCAAGCGCTTCATCCTGCACAAGGACAAGTCGTTGAAGGACCGCGCGCTCTACTTCACGTCGCGCAAACAGTCGCGCTCCGACTTCTGGGCGCTTTCGAACGTCTCCCTCGAGATCCAACTCGGCGAGACAGTCGGCCTGATCGGCCACAACGGCTCGGGCAAGAGCACACTCCTAAAGGTCATCGGCGGCATCATCGACCCATCCGGCGGGGTCGTCGAGCGGCGCGGCCGTGTCGCCGCTCTGCTCGAGCTCGGCGCGGGCTTCCACCCCGACCTCTCCGGCCGAGAGAACGTCTACCTGAATGCTGCGATCCTCGGCATGAGCCGTCCCGAGACCGATGCCGTCTTCGAAGAGATCGTCGAGTTCTCCGGCATCGGAGAGTTCATCGATTCCCAGGTGAAGTTCTACTCGTCCGGCATGTACGTGCGGCTAGCGTTCGCCGTCGCGGTGCACTCAAACCCCGATCTGCTCCTCGTCGACGAAGTCCTCGCGGTCGGCGACGAGCCGTTCCAGCTGAAGTGCATGACGAAGATCCGCCAGTTCCAACTCGAGGGCCGAACGATCGTGCTCGTCAGCCACTCCGCCGACCAGGTGGCCGAGATCTGCACGCGCGCCGTCGTTCTCGACGCAGGCAAGGTGGTGCACGACGGCGATGTCGGCGAGGGCATCCGCACGCTCCGCGAGGGCTACGAACGCGATCGCGTCGAAGCCGAGCAGGAGTCGGCGCAGCGCCACCGCGTCACGCTCGCCGAGCCGCTCACGATTCACGGTGTCTCCGTGACCGATGGCGCCGGAGTCGCGATCGACGGCCCCGTCGAGCCGGGAACCGACCTCACCATCACGATCGACGCCCAGCTCAAGGAGACCCTCTCCTGGATCACGGGCTTTACGTTGGCAAATCCGCTCGGTCAGACGGTCTACAGGCTGAATACCGAAGGCCTCGGAATGGAGCTGCCCGACACGCCCGGCCGTTACAGGGTGAGTTTCTCCGTCCCCGCCACGAACTTCTCCTCGAGTCAGCTCGTGCTGAGTGCCGGAGCGACGACACCCGATGGGCATATCATCGCCTCCGTCAACCCCGCAGGGCACCTCGACTTCACGGCGGACCCATCGGGTGCAGGCTTCGTCCAGTTCGCGGCGAGCGGCCGAATCGAGACGTCGGCCGACAGCTGAGCCGGACACCTCGATATCATCGAAGAAATGACGTCCACTGCACTTGCACTCGTCACCGTCAGCTACGGATCGGACGACGCCCTCGCCGCGCTTTTCGCGAGCCTCTGTGACGCCACAACCCACCCCCTGCTGATCGTCGCGGCCGACAACCTGCCCGGTACCGGCCGCGCGAAGGAGATCGTCTCCGCAACGGGGGGCAGCTACCTGCCGATGACGAGCAACCGGGGCTACGGCGGCGCCATCAATGCGGCGGTCGCCACCCTGCCACCCGAGGTCGAGTGGGTCGTCATCACGAATCCGGATGTCACCTTCTTGCCAGGCTCGATCGACACGCTGCGCCGTACCGCTGAGTCCGATGCGCGCGCAGCGAGCGTCGGGCCGCTCATCCGCAACGACGACGGCACCGTCTACCCCTCCGCCCGCGCGGTGCCGTCGATCCGCGTCGGCATCGGCCACGGCCTGTTCGCGAACATCTGGCCCGGGAATCCCTGGACCGCCCGCTACCACGCCGACACGGCGACGGATCGCCCCCGCGCCGCAGGCTGGCTCTCAGGCGCATGCCTCCTCGTGCGCCGTTCAGCCTTCGAGGCTGGCGGCGGCTTCGACGAAGGCTTCTTCATGTACTTCGAGGACGTCGACCTGGGCTACCGTTTCGCAAAAAACGACTGGCACAACATCTACCAGCCGGCGGCGGAGGTCGTGCACACAGGCGCGCACTCGACCTCCGGCTCCTCCGTTGCGATGGTCAGAGCCCACCATCGCAGCGCAGAGCGCTTCATCTCGAAGAAGTACTCCTCGCCTGTGATGTGGCCGGTGCGCACGGCGCTCCTCGCCGGACTCCGCCTGCGTTCACTCGTCGCTGAGCGCCGCTCCCGCCGAGGCGAGCGAACCACGTCCGAGCTCGTTCGGGAGCGACGACGACGCTCAGGACGGGAGTTCGAGTAGCTGCTTGAGGTACGAGCCGTAGCCGCTCTTCACGAGCGATCCCGCAAGCTGGGCGAGCTTGTCGTCGTCGATCCACCCGGCACGCCAGGCGATCTCCTCGATGCAGCCGATCTTGAAGCCCTGTCTATCCTCGATGACACGCACATACTCCGACGCTTGCATCATCGACTCGAAGGTTCCCGTGTCCAGCCAGGCCGTGCCACGATCGAGGACCTGGACCTGGAGACGGCCTTGCTCGAGGTAGCGCTCATTGACGGTGCTGATCTCGAGCTCGCCGCGCGCGCTCGGCTCGATCGTCTTGGCGATCTCGACGACCGAGTTGTCGTAGAAGTACAGTCCGGGAACCGCATAGTTGCTCTTCGGTCTCACCGGCTTCTCTTCGATAGACAGAGCGGTGAAGCCACCGTCGAACTCGACGACCCCATAAGCGGTCGGGTTGCTGACCTGATAGGCGAAGATCACGGCACCATCGATGTCGGCGTTGTGCCGAAGCGACGATCCGAGCCCCGTACCGTGGAAGATGTTGTCACCGAGAACCAGGGCGACACTCTCGTCGCCGATGAACTCCTCGCCGATGATGAATGCCTGGGCGAGACCGTCCGGCGATGGCTGCACGGCATATTCGAGTCGGATTCCGAGGTCGGAGCCGTCACCGAGAAGGGCACGGAACTGCTCATTGTACTCGGGCGTCGTGATGATGAGGATCTCGCTGATTCCCGCCATCATGAGCGTCGAGAGCGGATAGTAGATCATCGGCTTGTCATAGATCGGCATGAGCTGCTTCGAGATGCCCTTGGTGATCGGCCAGAGCCGGGTCCCGGATCCTCCGGCGAGAATGATTCCGCGCATGGACTATGCCTTCCCGTCGAGCTCGTCGTAGTAGGCGCGTGCCGCCTCCCAGGTGGGCAGCAGACCGGAAGCCGCCGCCTCTGCGAGCCCCGGCGCCTCGGTGTCCTTCGGAGAGAGGAGCAGCTCACCGGCCTCCTCGGGAAAGGCCAAGGCGATGCCAGGGTCGAGCGGATTGATGCCGTGCTCACGCTCCGGCCTGTAGACGTCCGTCACGAGATAGCTGACCGTGGCATCGTCGGTGAGCGCGACGAAGCAGTGTCCGAGCCCCTCGGCAAGGTAGACGGCGCGGCGGTCCACATCGTCGAGCCGGACGGCGTCCCAGGTTCCGAACGTTGGCGAGCCGACACGGATGTCGATGACGAAGTCGAGGACGGCTCCGCGCATGGCGGTGACATACTTCGCCTGGCTCGGCGGGACGTCGGCGAAATGAATGCCACGGACGGAGCCGCGGCGAGAGACGGAGGTGTTGGCCTGCCTGAGGTCGATAGGGTGCCCGACGGCCTCTTCGAGCCTGTCGAAGCGATACCACTCGAGGAAGACCCCGCGGTCGTCGCCGAACTGTTTCGGTGTGATCTCGTAGGAGTCGGGGACCTTCAGCTCGCGGATTTGCACGCCCAGCAGTCTACCAAGCGGCTTCCCGATAGAATCACAGAGGTCATATAGCGATTGGAAACGGTACTCGACGTATGAAGATCCTCGTCACCGGCGGAGCCGGCTTCATCGGCTCGAACTTTGTTCGCCGTACCCTGCAGGACGCCTATCCCGGCCTGGAAGGCGCCGAGGTCGTCGTGCTCGATGCGCTCACGTACTCGGGCAACCTGGAGAACCTCGCACCGGTCGCAGACTCGCCGCGGTACCGCTTCGTGCAGGGCGACATCCGCGACGGGCGTCTGCTCGATGAGCTCCTCCCCGGCATCGACGCCGTCGTCCACTTCGCCGCGGAGAGTCACGTCGACCGTTCGGTGCGCGACGCGAGCATCTTCGTCGAGACCAACGTGCTCGGCACCCAGCAGCTGCTGGATGCCGCTCTCCGCAACGACCTCGAACGTTTCGTCCACGTCTCCACCGACGAGGTCTACGGCTCGATCGCCGAAGGCTCCTGGAACGAGGAACGCCCGCTCGAGCCCAACTCCCCCTACTCGGCCTCGAAGGCCGGAAGCGACCTGCTCGCCCGCAGTTACCACCGAACACACGGTCTCAACGTCTCGATCACACGCTGTTCGAACAACTACGGCCCGTATCATTTTCCCGAGAAGGTCATTCCGCTCTTCGTCACCAACCTCATCGACGACAAGCACGTTCCGCTCTATGGCGAGGGCGACAACATCCGCGATTGGCTGCACGTCGACGACCATACCCGGGGAATCGCCATGGTGCTCGTCGGCGGTCGCGCCGGCCAGATCTACAACATCGGCGGTGGAACGGAGCTCACGAACAAGGAGCTCACCCGGCTTCTGCTGGATGCGACAGGCAAGGACTGGTCCTCTGTCGATCGAGTCGCGGACCGCCTCGGCCACGACCTGCGCTACTCGGTCGACATCTCCAAGATCCAGGCCGAGCTCGGCTACCGCCCCGAAGTTCCCTTCGAGCAGGGCCTCACCGATGTCGTGCAGTGGTATCGCGACAACCGCAACTGGTGGGAGCCCCTCAAAACCCGCGCCGCACTGAGCTAGGGCATTATGAGCCGCTATCTCATCACTGGCGCGTCCGGCATGCTCGGTCGTGACCTCCAGCACGCATTGGCCGGTCGTCACGTGACCTCCCTCGGCCGCGCAGACCTCGACGTGACAGACGCGGACGCCGTGCGCTCGGCAACCGCCGGACACGATGTGATCATCAACGCAGCGGCCTACACCAGGGTCGACGATGCCGAGACCCACGAAGACGAGGCCTTCGCGGTCAACGCGACGGGCGCTCGGAATCTCGCGCGCGCCGTCGCCGAGAACGCGGCACGACTCGTGCAGATCTCCACCGACTACGTCTTCGACGGCTCGGCGAGGGAGCCCTATCCGGAGGACACTCCGTATACGCCCATCTCGGCGTACGGACGCACGAAGGCGGAGGGTGAGCGGCTCGCGCTCCTAGAGCATCCGGATGGAACCTATGTCGTGCGTACCGCATGGACCTACGGCGCATACGCCTCGAACTTCGCCAAGACCATGCTCAAGCTCGCCAAGTCGAAAGACAGCTGGGGGGTCGTCGACGACCAGATCGGTCAACCGACGTGGACCGGAGACCTCGCACGTCAGATCGTCATGCTGATCGACGCCGGAGCACCCACGGGGATCTACCATGGAACGAACTCCGGCCACGCGAGCTGGTTCGACTTCGCCCGCGCCGTGCTCGACGTGTCTGGACTCGATCAAGAGCGGATCACCCGGACGGACAGTTCGCAGTTCATCCGGCCTGCTGCACGGCCGGCTTACTCCGTGCTTGGACACGAGGCCTGGCGCACGGCCGGCCTTGCCCCCATGCGCGATTGGAGAGAGGCCCTGGACGAAGCCGCGCGCACCGGCGCCCTGGACATCTCATGACCGTGCTCCGCGTCGTCGTGGACCAGATGATCGCACCGGTTCCCGGGCCGATCGGCCGGTACGCCGAAGAGCTCACCCGTGGACTCATCGCCACCGCCCCCCTCGACTGCGAGGTCGAGGGTATCGTCTCGTCGTCGCCTCCCGAGAGATACGAACAGCTCGAAGCCGCCTTGCCGGGTCTCAGCGGGCTCTACAAGACGACGCTCGCCCGGCGCGAGCTCGCCGCGACGTGGCAACTCGGGCTCACGACATCTCCCGGTGGTGGCATGATCCATGCGCCAGGGCTGCTCGCACCCCTACGGCGGCACGATCGTCTCAACGATGGAACCCAGATAGCCGTCACGATCCACGACCTGCTGGCCTGGACCCATCCTGGGTCGTTCACGAACGCGACGGTCGCTTGGCACAAGGTCATGGTGCGACGCGCACGGAAGCACGCCGATGCGATCGTCGTGCCGAGCCACGCGCTCGCCGAGCAGCTCTGCGAGATCGCCGACTTCGGAGACCGCGTCCAGGTGATCCCCGGTGCGGGACGCTCGAATCTGTCGGTGCCGCTCGACGCGAACAAGCGGGCACTGGCTCTCGGACTCCCCGAGACCTTCGTTCTCGCGACGGGCTCCCTCGAGCCGAGAAAAGGCGTTACCGCCCTCATCGAAGGGCTGGGCGCATCCGGCGCCCCAGACGTGCCGCTGCTCATCCTCGGCTCGGACAGCTGGGGCGAGATCGAGCTTGCCGCGATCGTCGACGAGGCCGGACTGCCCGAAGGCAGAGTGCGCGCACTCGGCACGCTCTCAGACGAGGACTACGCGGTCACACTCGCGCGTGCGACCGTTTTCGTGAACCCGAGC
The DNA here is from genome assembly GCF_042660285.1 of Luethyella okanaganae. NCBI lineage: Bacteria > Bacillati > Actinomycetota > Actinomycetes > Micrococcales > Microbacteriaceae > Luethyella > Luethyella okanaganae. The sequence goes on along the minus strand of NZ_JBHSTP010000001.1, from coordinate 335,036 downwards.
CTCGAAGAAGGATTCGCCTCGTCGATCATCGACGCGTTCCGCTTCGAGACGCCCGTCGTGCACTCCGATGCGCCGGCACTCGTCGAGGTTGCCGGAGACGCAGGGGTCGCGGTCGCTCGAGAGCCCGCGAAGGAGTACCCAGGGCGGTTGGCCGCGTCCATCGCGGCCGTTCTCGGCGACGACGAGCGAGCCGCGCGCCTGAGGATCTCCGGGGCGGACCGTGCACGGGCCTTCAGCTGGCGCGACGCCGCCGAGCGCGTCTGGCAACTGCACGCAGATCTCTAGGGAGGAGCCTGGACGGTCGTCAGTCGACGTAGCTCGGCCAGTACGCATCGACCTGCATCCTGCTCGCCCACCGGTTCTGGATGGCCGTGAGCTCAGAGGGGGCAATCGTCGCAACGCGTGACTTCGACTCGAAATGGTAGAGCCGCACATAAGGTGTCCAGAGGATCGACCGGTCGATCGAGCGCAACTTGAGGCAGAGATCGACGTCGTTATAGTTCCCTGGGAAAAGGTTCGAGAAACCACCAACCTCCCAGAAGTCATCCGCGGGGATCATCGCGCAGGCGGCGGTCGCTCCTGACACCTCCCGGACGACACCCATCGAGCGCAGAGGATCATTCCACTCCGGCGGCCAGCTGTGCGCGATATGGCCGGCCTGACCGCCGCGGTAGAGATGCCCTCCGTGCTGGACAGTACCGTCGTCGAAATAGAGCATCGTGCCGACGAGGCCGATGCCCGGCTGCTGCGCGAGGCCGACGAGCTCCTCGATCCAGCCACCGCTCACGAGTTCCGTGTCGTCGTTCAGCAGAAGAAGGTACTCGCCGCGCGCGAACAAGGCGCCTCGATTCATCTTCGCGGAGAAATTGAACGGCTCAGACCAACGCACGAGGCGAAGTCGCTCACCGGCCAACTCGACCAAGTCGTCGATGACAGTCTGCGGCGTGGCGTCGTCGGCGACGACGACGAACTCGAGAGCCGCCCAATTCGAGCGATCGAGGATGCTCCGCACGGCTTCGACGACGAGCACCCGCTCGGAGCCCGCGATCACGGCATCGCCCCCCCGAGTCGGGATCACGATCGAGACGAGCGGTTCGCCGACGACGGCGTACCGCAAACGGAACGTGCCATCGCCGAGAGTGTCGATCTCGGCGTCCACGCCGAGCCGTTCCAGGTGATCGCCGACTGCTGTGCGGCGCGCGATGGTCATGTCTTCCCCGAAGGCCTCCGGCTCGATACGGGAGGACAGCGGACTCGGGAGGCGAAGCACAGGAGCATCCGCCTCGGCCAATCGGAAGAACAAGTCGAGGCTTTCGGCCCCGGGAACGAGCGGCCCTGCTGCGAGCGCCGTGCGGGCTGTCCCGCTGCGGAACACCCGTATCGCTCCGAGGTAGTCCTGGGATCGGAGGCGGATCGGAGAGAACTCGGGCCGGCGGATCTCGTCGTCGTCACCGTACACGGATTGAATCTCCGGAAAGCGCTCGAAAGCTGCGCCGAGGGTCTGAAGCGCGTCGGGCATGAGACGAGCGCCGCCATCGAGAACCACGAGCAATTCCGCGTCATCGAGCGCAGAGACGAAGACGGCGCCGGGATCGGTCTCGTCCGCGCTCAGCACACGCGGGGACAGCGAGACGGAGACGAGGGAATCGAGGCAGGCGGCGAGCGCATCCTCCGACGCGTGCCGCCCGTCGACCAGAACGGCGAACGACGCGAGTGAGGCGCTCACTCGTGGTGCCCCCTCCGGCTGTTGCGGACACGGTTGACCGCTCGAAACGGCGAGGTCATCAGCCGGCCGATGCGCCACGACGGCGATCGCTGCAGACGGTCGAGCCGCTCCTCGACGCTCAACTGATCGGCCGGCGTGAGGCTGGAAACGGCCGAACGCTCAGCGAGTTCGGCTTCGAGGCCCAGCACGCGATCCACGAGCGCAAGCTGGCGTTCGAGCGTCACGATACGTTCATCGGCGGTGAGCTCGGCTTCCGGCCCGGTCCAGATGTGTTCCGGCTGTGTCGTCACGGTGCAGTCGTTTCCCCTCGTGGATGGACGTGAACTACTGTAGCTGTGTCGGCTGGGCGGCTCGTGCTCCGAACAGTCATCGCCGTCGCCCAGTTGCCAGATAGAGAGTGGTCCTTCCCCCGTGCACACCGTGATCGCCGTCGTCCCGACGTATCGTCCCGACCCCGGCGTCCTCGAACGACTCGACGCCATCGCCGAACAATTGGACCGCGTCGTCGTCGTCGATGATGGCAGCCCGAGCAGTTCCACGGTCCTCGATGAGATCGAGGCACGTGGACACATCCTGATCCGGCGCGCACGCAACGGCGGCATCGCGACCGCCCTGAACGACGGAATCGCACGTGCCCTCGCAGACGGAGCCGAGTTCGTCGTCAACCTCGACCAGGACACAGTCGTTCCACCCGGCTATGTCGACGCCTGTCTCGACACCTTCGACGCAGCGAGTCCGGCCACGCGTCTCGGCATCGTCTGTGCGGACGCCATCAACGGCCACCCCTCGATTCCCCCACGCCACTCCCCCGAAGGATTCGGGCTCGTTGACGAGGCAATCCAGTCCGGACTCGTGATCTCCGCCAAATGTCTCAGGACCGCCGGGCTCATGGACGACCGGCTCGTCATCGACTGCGTCGACACGGAGTTCTGCCTGCGCGTCCGCGCCGCGGGCTTCCGCATAGCCGTCGCCGCGGGCACCAACCTCGAGCACTCGCTCGGCGAGCAAGCCCTCTTCCGGCCCTTCGGTTTCCAGCGCTACGTGAACGGGGAGCCGGCGCGCTACCAATACCACTCGCCGATGCGGCGTTACTACATCACCCGCAACAATATCGACCTCGCACTCCGCTGCCTGCGTTCGCGTCCACGCTGGGTGCTCTCCATGGTCCGCCGTGAGGTCACGCCAGCCATCAAGACCATTACATCGGGGCCGCATCGTGCCCGTCATCTCCTTGCAGCCGTCACCGGGGTGGCGCACGGTCTCGCTCGGCGGCGCGGGATGATCCCGGCCGCGTTGCAGGCGAGCCTGACTCCATCTCGAGGCTGAGACGGGAGTCAGCTCCGGGCAGTGCGTGTCCGCGCGTGCTCCAGCGAGCCGCGCTCGATCGCGGCGACGTCACTCAGATCCACCCGGTTCGCGCGACGATAGCTGACCCACCTCGCCACGTGATAGGCCGGGTTTCGCAGAAGCCAGCCGATCGTGTGCGCAACACCATAGTCCGGGTCGCGAACGATCCGCACCGAGTCGCCGAGCACACCATAGCCGATGTGGGCGAACATCTTCAGGAGACCGAACGCCGCTGTGCGCTCGCCTACGCGGCGCATCCCGACGACCTCGTCGAAGATGCGTGCGCCGTACTCACGGAGCGTCAGATCGTTCGAGTGGATGACGGCCCCGCCTGGAGCATAGGCCTTGCGATAGCCGGCTGCCACGACGTCGGCCCCGAAGGCGAGATCCTCCGAATACGGAACGTCGCGGTATGGGATGGTCTCGAGCAGGAAGTCCCGCCGTGTCGCCGAATTGACGTCGGAGTAGAAGGTGTCGGGACCGTCTGCGTCGTTCTTCTGCACGACCGTCGTGCGGCCCTCAGGTCCAAGACGCGCGAAGACACCCTGAATCTCGTACTTCGCGAGCGGAAAGCATCCGGCACGCGGGATCTGTTTGCCGACGACGGCGACCGCATCGTCGCCATCGGGCTCGAGCGGCGCCGTGAGTTCGCGCAGCCAGTTTTGGTCGGCCGGGATCGCATCCTGCGTGAGATAGGCGAGGAGCCGTCCCCGCGCCAGCCGTGCGGCCAGGTTGCGTGTGCGGCCGTGACCGAACTCGACGTTCGGAATCTCATGGAGACGAACGGTCGGATGAGACCGCACGATCTCGACCGTTCCGTCGGTCGAGCCCGAGTCGATCACGAGAATCTCCACCGTTCCCGGGAACTCCTGCCGTGCGAGCGCGTGGAGGACATCGTCGAGATGGTCGGCACCGTTGAAGGTCGGAACGATGACCGTCACATCGACGATGGTATCGTCCACGACCTCGGCGTCACGCTCGCTCATGCCGCGCCGGTTCTCAGAGCGCCGTCCGCATCGCCGCGACGAAATCCGCGACGAACCCGCGACCGAGGGTCTCCCAGTCGACGCTCTCCACCGATCGCGCGATGGCCGCCGCGTGCTCCACGGCGTCCGGTCGGTCGAGGATGCTCTCGATCCGATCGGCGATCGCCTTCGGCGACATCGGCACGTATTCGATATTGGGGCTGTCGAGGACGCCACGTACGTTCGGCGCATCGTTGACGACCGGAACGACACCGCTGGCCATGAGCTCCATGGGCAGCAACGACATGTTCGTGAGCGAGAGGACCAGGCCCGCTGCGCAGCGGTTGTAGATGTCGTTGAGCTGCGCGATGTCGAGGGCCGAGTGATTCACGTAGGGGAACGGCACGTCGTAGCCGGACATGTCCCAGCCGACCAGGTTGATGACGACATCGGGTCGGCGACGATGGAGCTCCTGAAGAGCGAGCAGACCGAACTCGCTCGCACGCCTCGGGGTCGGTGGCCGCACATAGAAGACGACCTCGTTGCGCGCCCCGGCGTTGAGGTAGTTGTAGCGGCCGACGTCGACGGCGAAGTCGAAATGGTCGCAGCTCATGCCGAACTCGTCGCGAAGCTTCGAAGCAAGCCAGCCGCCGGCGACGAGTCCGTGGAACCCGAGTCGGTAGGAGTTCTCTGCGAGCACGAAATCGCTGCCGGCGGCGAAGAACGACGGCTCATAGTCCTGGGCGAAATAGAACCGCTTCGCTTCGCCTTCGTAACGGTAGGCGGCGTAGCTCGCCTCCCAGTCGGATGCGACGAGCGCGTCGTATCCCGGAGCGAAGCCCTCGGACGGGTCGTAGACACGCAGTTCGGCGGCGAGGTCAGGATAGCCGGTCGTGCTGCTCATCATCTCGCGCACGACGTGAACGCTGACCACCGGATACCGGGCCGGCGAGTAGAGGTACACGGTGAGGTCATGACCGGCGTCCTCGAGGAACTTCATGAACCGGAACGCGTTCTGGTGGCCACCGCTCGTACGTCCCGGCGGGGTGATCACCCAGGCGATGCGATATTTTCCGTTGCGCCCCTCGCTCACGAATCCATTGAAGTCGTGCGGCTTCGACCAATCCACGGCGATCACGTCATCGCTGTAGACGGTAGAGAGCGGCGCTTTGCTGAAGCCGTTGTACCGCGTCGACAACCATTTGCCGGTACGCCAGGCGGTCGATCTCAGCCCCTCGTTCTTGAGTGCGCTGACGACACGCGAAACCTTGTCCAACGGTGATCCCTCACTACTCTAGAGGCGGAACGATTGAACCGCCTCGATTACCCTAGTCGTTTGATCCTCGCTCATCCCCGCCCAGAGCGGGAGTCGCACGAGGCGCCGCGAGAAGTCCTCGCTGCGATCGAGCGGCCTCAGAACGCGGCCGAATCGCCGGCCGGCCGGGCTCGAGTCGAGCGGAACGTAGTGAAAGGTTGCGATGACCCCGCGTTCGCGCAGATGCCGGATGATCCGACCCTGGAGCTCCCAGCTCGGCATGAGCAGATAGAACAGATGTGCGGCGTGGATGCCATCGGGCGGCAGCATGAGACGCACGGAGCTCTCACCAGCCCAGTCGGCGAGCTCGGTGGCGTAGCGATCCCAGACTTCGAGACGTCGACGCTGGATCCCGTCGAACTCTTCGAGCTGCGAGTCGAGGACCGCGGCGTTGAGTTCGCTGAGCAGGTAGCTCGATCCCCAGTCGACCCAGCTGTACTTGTCGACCTCGCCACGAAGGAACTGCGAACGATTCGTCCCCTTCTCCCGCATGATCTCGGCCCGATCGACGAGCGCAGGATCGTTGACGAGCAGGGCACCGCCCTCTCCGCTGTGCACGTTCTTCGTGTCGTGGAAGCTCTGCGTGGCGAGCACGCCGAAGGTTCCCAGCGTGCGATCGCCGGCGTCCACCCCCAGGCCGTGCGCGTTGTCCTCGACGATGGGCAGGCCGTGCTCGCGGGCGACCGCACCGATCGCCGGCATGTCGACCGGCATGCCGCCGTAGTGCATGACGAAGATCGCCTTCGTAGCGGTCCCGACCGCCTCGGCGATCTGGACAGGATCGATGTTTCCCGTCGTGGGGTCGAGATCCACGAAGACGAGGGTCGCTCCGGTTCGCGCCACCGCATTCGCGGCGGAGGCGAAGGTGAAACTCGGCATCACGATCTCGTCTCCCGGGCCGAGGTCGAGCAGATAGCTCGCCATCTCGAGCGCGTGGGTGCACGATGTCGTGAGCAACACGTGGTCGGCATCCGAAAGCGCGGCGATGCGCGCGCTGGCCGATCGTGTGAACCTGCCGTCACCGTGCGCGTGATCGGACGCGAGGACTGTCGCGAGATTTTCGAGCTCCCGCGCTGAGCGGAACGGGCGAGAGAACGGAATGACGTCTTCCATGCTTGCTACTCCTCTCCTTTTCCCTGTCGGCGAGGCGCGCGACATTTCATCTGCGACATACAAGACCAGAAGCGAAGGGTCGGATGGCCAGGATTCCCACGGGGTCAACCGGCCGGCGTCGGCTCGGGCGATGGCGGATACACGGCCTGGTTCACGAGCTGGCGGATGTACTCGTAGTCGGGGTCTTCCGGATCCACCCCGTTGTCTGGCACGAGCTCGACCGTCTGGATCGGCAGCTCCTTCGTCTTCATGGCGAGGTTGACGAAGTAACCGAGCATGCCCTGCGGGACATCCGTCTTCACGACCTGCGCTCCCGCCTTGGCGATGTCCTGGAACTTGGAGAGCACGTTTGTGGGGTTGAACTGCTTGAGCACGGCCTCTTGCAGCTGCCGCTGCCGCGCCATCCGATCGTAGTCGCTCGTGTCGTGACGCGAGCGCGCATACCACAGCGCGTGGTAGCCGTCGAGGTGCTGCTCGCCCGCCGGGATCCATTCGGCGACAGTCGTGAAGGTCTCGTCCGCGTGGATCGGCACGTCTTCGGGCACATTGATGTCGACCCCGCCGAGCGCGTCGATGAGGTCGAGGAAGCCCTGCATGTCGATGAGCGCATAGTACTGGATCTGGAGGCCCGTGACGCCCTGGGCTGCGTCCCGCATCGCCTCGATGCCCGGCTCGCTGCCTTCATGGACCGCGTTCGGATACATATCCGGGCTCTTCAACTCGACCTCTGTGTAGATGGAGTTGAGCATGCAGGCGTCGACTTCGCATCCGTCGATCGCGCCATAGCCCTCCGGGTAGACGGCGGCGAGCGGGGAGCCTTCCGAAAACGGGACGTGCTCCAGGTTGCGCGGCAAGCCGATCATGACGGCCTGCCCGGTCTCGGCGTCGACGCTCACGACCGAGATGCTGTCGGGGCGCAGCCCTTCGCGGTCGGGTCCGGCGTCGCCTCCGAGCAGGAGGATGTTGTACTTGCCGTCGATAGGAGGATCCGAGGGGCCGGCAACGAAGACGGATGACAGGAACCCACTCGCCGTCGTCGCGAGATAGACGCCATAAGCCGCCGTCCCGGAGAGACCGATCATGAGCACCGTGGTGAGTCCGGCGATCCACACTCGCGCGAACGGCGCGGTGCGCACGAGCCGCACGAGCCGCAGGGTGTCGAGTGCGAGCACAACCCACACCACGGCGTAGAACGCAAGCACGAAGGCAACGAGCCAGAGGCTGATCGTCGTGCTGAACAGGGTGAAGACCGTCGCCGGCCAGAACAGGTAGGTCACGAGGAGCGCGACGAGCAGAGCCCAGAGCAGGAGGGTGGTGGCGAGGCCGAAACGGCCGAGTCGGCGATTCCCCGCGAGCACCTGCGGCGAGCCTGGAATGAGGAAGTTGAGCACGATGAGCCACCAGCCGCGTCGGGTCATGACCTGGGACGAGCCGGTGTTCGGATAGCGGATCGGATTGGCGACGCTTGTCATAGTCGGGATTGCAGGTCCGTGTTCTTCCGCTCGACGAGCGCTGCGAGTCCCTCGGCATAGGAGGCGAGCCTGCCGGTCAGCTCAGGGGTGGCTGTCGCGAGGATCTTGACCGCGACGAGCCCGGCGTTCTTCGCCCCTCCGATCGACACCGTGGCGACGGGGACCCCCGCGGGCATCTGCACGATGGAGAGTAACGAGTCGAGGCCGTCGAGGTGGCCGAGCGGAACGGGAACACCCACGACCGGAAGGGTTGTGACGGATGCGAGCATGCCGGGCAGATGCGCCGCGCCGCCGGCGCCGGCGATGATCACCTTGAGCCCGCGATCGGCCGCGGTCTTGCCGTAGGCGATCATCTTCTCGGGGGTGCGATGCGCCGAGACGACTTCGACCTCGTAGGGGATCTCGAAGTCGGCGAGCAGCTGTGCGGCGTCGCTCATCACGTTCCAGTCGGAGTCGGAACCCATAACGACCCCGACGAGGGGACTCCTGCTGTCTTTCGGCACGGAGACCATGCTAAGCGTCAGTCCTGAAAGAAAGCCGCAGTGGCGCGCGCTTCATAGACGACGACGTCGAGCTCGGCGCCGGTTGCCGTGACGTGTCCGACCTTGCGCCCTGGCTGAGGATCCTTGCCGTAGTTGTGCAGCTTGACCGTCGGATGCTCCGCGAGCGCCGCCTGATACCGGTCGGCGAGGCTGCCCTCTGCCGGCCCTCCCAGGATGTTGACCATGACGGACCAGGCGCCGCGACTCTCCGTGCCGCCGAGCGGAAGGTCGAGCACGGCACGCAGATGCTGTTCGAATTGACTCGTCGTCGAGCCATCCATCGACCAATGGCCGCTGTTGTGCGGTCTCATCGCAAGCTCATTGACCAGCAGCCGCTCGTCCGTCGTCTGGAAGAGCTCGACCGCGAGCACTCCGGTCGCTCCGATGCCGTTCGCAATGGTCACGGCGATCTCGGCGGCGACGTCCGCGACGCGTCCCGTCGATTGCGGCGCAGGCGCGATCACCTCGCTGCACACCCCGTTGCGCTGGACCGTCTCGACGACCGGCCAGACGGCGACATCGCCCGACGGACGACGAGCGACCAGTTGCGCGAGCTCCCGCCTGAAGTCGACGACTTCCTCGACGAGAAGTGCCCCGCCCCGGCCGTCTTCGGCGAGCGCGATGAACCAGTCATCCGCCTCGTGCGCGGCGCTCACCACACGAACGCCCCTGCCGTCGTATCCGCCGCGCGCGGTCTTCACAACGGCTCGTCCACCATGGGCATCGAGAAAGTCACCGAGCTCGGCCGCATTCTCGATCCGCGCCCAGTCGGGAACCGGAAGTCCAAGCTCCGAAAGCTTCGCACGCATGAGCAGTTTGTCCTGGGCGTAGAGCAGTGCATCCGGCCCTGGATGCACCCGGACGCCACGCTCCACCAGTTCCCGCAGGATCTCCTGCGGCACGTGCTCGTGATCGAAGGTGATGACGTCGACGGTCTCCGCGAAGGCGAGCACCGTGTCACGGTCGCGGTAGTCGCCGACATCGCTCGCGGCGAGACCCGCGGCCATGCCGTCGCTCTCGGCGAGCACACGGATCTCGATTCCGAGATTGACCGCAGCCGGGATCATCATCCGGGCGAGCTGACCGCCGCCGATCACTCCAACAATCATGAAACCCGCACTCTCCGAACTGTGAGTCTGCCCCAGGATGCCCGAGAGAGAACTCTCAGGATCCGCCGCACGCCGCGTCGTAGACTTCCAGGCGCACTCCTATCTTCGCCCATCTTCACGGTTTGGATGTATGACCATGGCTCAGCCCGCGAGACGCCGCTGGATGACGTTCTCCGTGCAGGTGGCGAAGTTCGGCGCCGTCGGGCTCATCGGCTTCGTCGTGGATGTCGGTGTGTTCAACCTCTTGCGCACGACCGTTCTCGAACCCTCGGATGTCGCAGCAGGTCCGCTCATCGCCAAGATCGTCTCGACCACGCTGGCGATCCTCGCGAACTGGCTCGGAAACCGCTATTGGACCTTCGGAGAGAACCGCCGGAAGAATACGGCACGAGAGGGCATCGAGTTCTTCGCGGTGAGCATCGTCGGCATGGGCATCGGCCTGCTCTGCCTCTGGGTCTCGCATTATGTGCTCGGCTTCACCTCGGTCGCCGCCGACAACATCTCGTCAAATGTCATCGGCCTGTTGCTCGGCGCGGTCTTCCGCTTCGTGCTCTACCGCTACTGGGTGTTCGCGCCCCACCGACACTCCCCCGGGCTTGCCGGTCAACAGGGCTAGCGCTGCTGACTCCAGATCACGGTCTGGTCGGTTGCGAGCGACTGCTCCTGCTGCCTTCGCGCCGCCATGACGCTCTGATTCGACTCCATGAGGTCGTGAAGGACCTTCTGCACGAGATCGGCATTCGGCACGTCGCGTAGCACGATCGGCTTCTCGAGGCCCGCGTTGACATGCACGTCCCCCGACCCGAACGCGCTCTGCAGCCACGACTTGCGCACCGTGACGTCGTAGCCGCGACTGTGCAACAGCTCCTGGCGCACGCGCACGAAGAAACCGTGGCGCACGATCACCCGCCGCGTCGTGATCGTATAGCGGCGACTCAGCCAGGCGACGAGCGGAAGCAGCCAGAGCAGTAGCACGACAGCCGCAGCCGAGCCCAGCAGCGCGAGGTTCTGCCATGACTCCGGCAGCTCTCCCGCGAAGTATCCGGTCACACCGCAACAGGCGACGAGCAGCAGGGACGGCCAGAACAGGATGCGGGCGTGTCGACGGAGACGAACGACGACCTGTTCGGCCGGGGCCGGGGCCGGGGCCCGACTCCCGGGCATGCTCTCGCCCTGGTAGGTCATAGGACATTAATACCGTAGATGGGTCACGTCGCCGGCGGCGACAGACTGCAACTCGTCGTTCTCCCGGTCGCGAACGACGAGGCGCCCCGCATTGTCGAGCGCGACGGCGGTGCCGAGCAGCTCCGATTCACCGGGCAGTTCGACCCGCACAGCCCGCCCGAGCGTTCCGCACAGCTCGGTGGCGACCCCCAGCAGCCCACTCTTGGCCGCGTCCCCCTCGGCCGCGACGAAGTCGTGGTAGAGCGATGTCAACTCCCGAAGGTATGAGGCGAGTACCACATCCTGGTCAGGTGCGGTCCCGGTCACGAGCGAGAGCGATGTCGATGTGATCGTCGGCAGGTCGTGCTCGTCGAGCGAGACGTTGAGCCCTGCGCCGATCACGACGCCACGCGCATCCGGCAAGAGCTCAGACAGTATCCCCGCCACCTTGTAGCCCGAGATCAAGACGTCGTTCGGCCACTTGAGCGACACCTCGACGCCTCCCATCCCGTCGGCGTCGTGCTGCTGGGCATCGGGCTCCACGTCGGCTTCGAAGGCCGGGAGCACGACCCCGCGAACCGCTCTGGTCATTGCGGCGCCCGCCAGCAGGGGCAGCCAGCCGAAGTGCTCGACGGCGAGCGGCTCGCCACCGGGCAGGAGCGGCCTGAGCAGTAGGGAGATGGCGAGCGACTTGCCGGTCGGCGCCATCCAGGTGCGTCCGAGCCTGCCGCGACCACGGGTCTGGTTGTCGGTCACGACGACGGAGAGGTCGGACCAGGATGCCGCGTCGACGCCGATCGCACGCAAGACGAGCTCGTCATTCGTCGAGCCGGCCTCCGCGAGATATTCGAACCGCGGCACCGCCGTCGCGCTCAGCGGAAATCGCGCAACGGACCCCGATACGTTCCGCGCTCGCTCGCCTGAGGTTCGGGCACCTCGACTCGACGCAGGTCCGCCCGCGGCCCGCCCACCCGACGCCTGCCCGCCCGCTGAATCCTGCACCCGACCTCCTCGTTCACAACTCAGGCTATTTTCTCCGAACAGAGCCGCATCCGCCCGTTTTGACGGCAAGTCCCCGAAACTGCCTGAGTTGTGCACCACGGCTGGGAGGTAATCACGAGACTCCACCGACAACTTTGTATGAATTCGTCAAAGGATCGCGGCGGGGACTGGCCGGTAGAGTGAACCGCGTGACCGAGAATCCCAGCACGCCCGGCCCCGACCTCTTCACGACGGCGGGCAAGCTCACCGATCTGAAGCGCCGCTATCACGAGGCCGTGACAGCGAGCGGTGATGCCGCGATCGAGAAGCAGCACGCCAAGGGCAAGATGACGGCGCGTGAACGCATCGACGGCCTGCTCGACCCGGGCTCCTTCGTCGAACTCGACGAGTTCGTTCGCCACCGTACCCACGCGTTCGGTATGGAGAACAAGCGTCCGTATGGCGACGCCGTCGTCACCGGACTCGGCACGATCCATGGCCGTCAGGTGGCTGTCTACTCACAGGACTTCACGATCTTCGGGGGCTCGCTCGGCGAGGTGGCTGGCGAGAAGATCATCAAGGTCATGGACCTCGCACTGAAGACAGGCGTGCCGATCGTCGGCATCCTCGACTCGGGCGGAGCACGCATCCAGGAGGGTGTCGTCGCTCTCGGCAAGTACGGCGAGATCTTCCGCCGTAACACCGCGGCGTCCGGCGTCATCCCCCAGATCTCCATCATCTGCGGTCCGGCCGCCGGTGGCGCCGTCTACTCTCCGGCCCTCACCGACTTCGTCATCATGGTCGACAAGACCAGTCAGATGTTCGTGACGGGTCCCGACGTGATCAAGACCGTCACGGGTGAGGATGTCGGAATGGAGGAGCTCGGTGGCGCGCTCACCCACAACAAGGTCTCCGGTGTCGCCCACTACCTCGCGAGTGATGAGTCCGATGCTCTCGACTACGCACGCACCCTGCTGAGCTTCCTGCCCGACAACAACCTGGCCGAGCTTCCGCTCTACGACAACGACGTCGAGCTCGAGATCACGGATGCCGATCGCAAGCTCAACACGATCATCCCGGACTCCCCCAACCAGCCCTACGATGTCAAGACGATCATCGAACACGTCGTCGACCACGGTGACTTCCTCGAGGTGCAGCCGCTCTTCGCCCCCAACATCGTCATCGGCTTCGCGCGTGTCGAGGGCCGTTCCGTCGGCATCATCGCCAACCAGCCGAGCGCGATGGCCGGAACACTCAACATCGACGCCGGGGAGAAGGCCAGTCGTTTCGTGCGATTCTGCGATGCCTTCTCGATTCCGATCCTCACGCTCGTAGACGTGCCCGGTTACCTGCCCGGCACCGACCAGGAGTGGACCGGCGTGATCCGTCGCGGTGCGAAGCTGCTCTACGCCTACGCCGAGGCCACCGTGCCGCTCGTCACGGTCATCACACGCAAGGCGTATGGCGGGGCGTACATCGTCATGGGTTCGAAGCAGCTCGGCGCCGACATCAACCTGGCCTGGCCGACCGCCGAGATCGCCGTCATGGGAGGGCAGGGCGCCGTCAACATCCTCTACCGACCGGAGATCAAACGAGCGGAAGAGGCGGGCGAGGACGTCGCGGCGGTTCGCACGAAACTCGCCAACGAATACACCTACAACGTCGCGAGTCCGTTCCTCGCCGCCGAGCGCGGAGAGCTCGACGGGGTGATCGAACCGGCGGCAACACGTGTCTCGGTGATCAAGGCGCTGCGCGCGTTGCGTACCAAGCGGGCGAGCCTGCCTCCCAAGAAGCATGGGAACATCCCCCTCTAAGGGGCGTCATGGCAGCGTTCGAGAAACCAGACGCGTTCGAGCCGTCCGAGATATGCTTCGTCACTCGCGGGGTCACCCAGGAGGAGGTGGCAGCTGTGACCGCCGTGCTCAGCGGCATGCTCCAGACGGAGTCAGACTTGCGATCACGCCCCGATCGAGGTCAGAGCGCCTGGCAGCGAAGCCAGCGCGGCGTTCGAAGCCCGATCGTGCCGGGGCACGGCGCATGGAGGAGCTTCCCCGATTGAGCCAGCCACCCGCCGACCGCGCTGGCCGACCGCCGCGAAAAATCCGGCAGGCTGCTGAGACCCGACCGACAAGGCCTATGGAATCCGTCGCACCAGACGCGGACAACCTCCTACTTTTTCCGCTTTGACGACAGATTCCATGCTCAATACGAGGATGTACCCCGATTCTCGTTGCCCCTCTTGACGGTGCCCCTAGTTTGCGGGGAGGATTAGCGCAGTGCCAGTGGGATTTGTCCCCCGATGTCCCCCTAAATGACGACTTTTGGAAGAGTTTCGCATCCGGCACTATAAGTATTGCTAGGTGTCTCTCTCAGAGTTACACCACCAATCATTTGCCGACTAGGGTAAGCAGGCGAATGTTTTGGGGGCGAGTCAGGGTGATATTCGGGTTGTCGCCCTGACTCGGATTCTCGAAGGGGAGCCGGTCATGGACCGGCTCCCCTTCTTCCTGCCCGTCGGCATTCTCGAGGCAGCGGCTTGCATGCGTGCGGCAACGTCGGCATTCTGTATCGGTCTTCGCCGGCTTGCGACTTCTCGAACGCTAGCTAGGCGTCACACGTCTTGCGCGGGATCTCCAGCCACAGATCCACCTCGTCGTCGAGGGATTCCTGACCGAGCGCACTCGCGCTCCCATCACCGCCCTGGCTCAAACCGACGACCGTGACCGCGGTGGCCGAGCCATCCGAGACGGTCCTCGCGATGATCTTGTCCGCCGTGGAGCCGCCGATGGCTTCGGCGAGATGATTGAGCACACGCTCCCGCTCCTCCTCGTCCAGATCGTCGATACCGCCCTCGTCGAGCAAGGTCACGACGGTGCCACGGTTGCGCGCCGCCCGGACACGATCGCGCACCGCATCGTTGAGCAGCATGCGTCCACGGATCTCGTCGCGGATGGCCGCCTCGAGGTAGCGGCATTCCAGGCGCTGCTCGTCTGTGAGGTCGCCACCACGATCGACGATACGTCGCAGCATGGGCGCGGCGATCCGATTCGTCTGCGCGAGCCGGAACCGCCTTTCGTAGAGGTGGGCGTCCTGAGCGGCCTGCCACTCGGTCGCCTCCCGCTCCGCGACCGCGAACTGCCGGGTGTCCCTGCCTGCCTTGGCCAACGCTCGCGCCAGCATGTGCGCGATCCCGACCCACACGACGCTTCCGACGACGCCGATGTTACCGAGTGCGAACGGACCAGCCCATACGATCGTCTGAACCACGAGGAATCCGACGCCGATCCAGGCGACGGTCTGGCGACGCCTGGTGGCCGTGATGGTCATGAGCGTGCCGACTGCGGCTACGTACCAGGTGGCGTAACCGTTGTCGGCTGCTCCACCGTCGAGCTGGCTCGTGACCAGCAATGGCAATGCCACGCAGACCGCGAGGTTGAATGCGGCCAGCCAGGCAGGCATCCGAGTGGGACTCGTCGGCCACAGGCTGATGACGGTGGCGACGGCATAGAGGAGCATCGCCGCGATCGGGGGCCAGCGAGACACCGGGACGTCGAGAGAGTAGACGCCGAGCACCACGTGATACGCCGAGAAGAGCGCGGCAAGGCTGAGGATGAGCATGCGTGGCACCGTTATCATGTGCCGGCCTCTTCTTCGTTCTCCTGCTGATCGTCGAAACCGAGCACGGGCTTCTCGTCGTTGCTCAGCCGGCTCACCACCGGATCGGGCGCGTTCGAGGCCACCGGCCAGACGATCACGATCCTGGTCCCCTCTCCGACCCGGGAGTGCACCCGCACGGTCCCGCCCGCGTTCGCGACTCGCTCATGGATCGACACGCGGAGCCCGAGCCGGCCCGTCGGTATCCGATGCTCGTCGAAGCCCGCGCCCGTATCGGCGATCACGACCGTGCACCCACCGCCGTCGGTGCCGCTCAGCGTGAGCGTACGGTTCACGTGCATCTCCTCTCCGCCAGCGTGCTGCATGCTGTTGACCATCGCCTGCACGGTCGCAGAGTAGATGGCCTCTGCGGCCTGGATGGGTAGGCTGTGCTCCTCGACGTTCCTGGTCACGATCGCGAACGGTGCCGAGAACGCCTCGGCTGCCGCGCGGATACGCCGCCCGAGCCGGCCGAGCGTCACGATCCGTTCGTCACCGGGGGCGATGGCACCCGCGGCGTCCAGGCGGTCGATCGCATCGTGCGCCATGCTTGCGGCGAGTTCCTTCTCTTGCGGCGTGCGGGCACTGGCCGCCGAGAGAAGTGTCGTGAGCACGCTGTCGTGCACGATCGAGTCGACCTGCACTCGCTCGACCTCCGTCGCATGCTGGCGAACGGCGACCGCGTACCTGCGGAGAGCCGCCGACTGAGCGACATCGACCGCGAGCGCCGCCTGGCGCAGCATCGTGATGATGATGAGCACGACCTCACCGAGGATGATCGCATAGACGGCATCGAGGGAGGCCAATGCGAGGTCGACGTTCCCTCCGGCCGGCAGAGTGCGCAGGATGCCGTACACGAGGGGTACGACAATCGTGTAGACGGAGGCCAGGAGCAGTCTGAAGGCGATCGCCGCGCACGCTGTGGCGACGGTGCAGAGATACCAGAGCCAGGGCTTCTCATTGGCGAAGGCGGTAACGTCAACCACCGCGAACGGCCAGGCTATGAGCGCGAGGAGATAGACGATGGCGAACATCGCGGTGGTCGCGCGCACGAGTACCTTGATCATCGTGGCGAGGGCCACGACGACGATACCGCCGAACACGGCGATGTTCATGCCGTCCGCCCACGTCGGGTGGAGGTTGTTCAGTTGGCTGAACATGGGCGACAGCGTCTGCAGCCCGAAGACGACGCCGAAGATCCCGACGGAGCGCGAGGCGACAGTCTCGATCTGTGCGGTGCTGATCGGGTTGCGGGGCTGAGCCGCATCGCTCAAGAGCACTCGGCTCTCGCGTCGGCTCCCGCCGAGTCGTCCCGTCTCCCGGGTGCTGACAGGCTCCTGGTTCTGAGAACCGCTAGCCGCGGTCATCCCCGCCGTCCTGGTCGAGACCGGGCAGGATGCCATCCTCGACCGCACGGCGGAGCAGGTCGACCTTGGTCGGCGCCGGACGGCCGACCTCGACGTATTTGACCCGGATACGATCGAGATACTCGCGAGCGGTCGAGTGCGCGATCCCGAGCTGCATCGCGACCAGCTTCAGCGGCAGTCCCGACGCATAGAGATGCAGCACATCGCGTTCGCGACGCCCCAGCTGAGCCTTCGCGAAGTCGCGGTCGGCGTCGATGGCTGTAGCCCATTCGAGGTTGTTGAGCACCTCGCCACGGGCGACCGTCGCGATCGCCGCCATGACGGTCGTTGTCGGCGACGATTTCGGGATGACGCCCGCCGCACCGGCGGCGAGAGACTCGCGTACGCTCGCGACGCGATCGGCGATGCTGTGGACGAGAACCGCGGCTCCCGTGCCCTGCGCGAGCTTCACGTTGTCGGTGACGCGTGAGCCGTCACCGAGCGAGAGATCGAGAACGACGACGTCGCACGATCGTCCGGCGAGTCCGTCGACGAGCTCTTGCGTAGTGGCGGCTGTCAGAACGACCTCGTAGCCGGCCTCTTGACAGGCGGCCTGGAGGCCGAGTCGTACCGATTCGTGGTCGTCGACGATCGCAACGCTCACTGACACAGCATCCGTCATCGAGTGCTCTGAAGTCTTCCGAGTCACATTCATCCTTTTCTCAAGCGCTGCACAGACAACGATAGTCAGCGGGTGAGCCGCGCGACCGCTTCGAGGTGGTGTGTATTGGGGAACAGATCGAATGCGCGCAGTTCACGAAGCTCGTAGCCGTGCTCTCGAAGCAGCCCGACGTCACGGGCGAGCGCGACGGGGTCGCAGGCTACATAGACGAGCTGACGCGGGCCGACGGCGGCGAGCCGGTCGACGACGGCGCGCCCGGCGCCGGCGCGCGGGGGGTCGAGCACGACGGTCGCCGCCTCGAAGCTGCGCCTTTCCGCTGCTCCCGCCTCACGCGTGACGTGCTGGAGATAGCGGTCTACCCGATCGGTCAGCGCGTTCGCACCGATCCACTCGGCAAGGTTCTCGGTGGCGTGCTCGGTCGCTCGCGCATCGCTCTCGACCGTCGTGATCCGCACGGTCTCGCCGAACCGGTCGCCGACGGCGACCGCGAGCAGGCCGACACCGCCGTAAAGGTCAAGGTTCGACGCGCGGGGATCGAAGTCGCCCTCGTCGATCATGTCTTGGACGGCATGGTACAACGTCTCCGCTGCCCGCGCGTGCACCTGCCAGAACCCACCGGTCTCGAGCCGGAACGTGCGGCCGGCGACGGTCTCGTGGATGACACCGTGCCGAGCGGGCTTCGGCCGCCCCTTGCCGTCCCGCTCCACAACGAGAACGCGGGCGGAGTCTGCACTGGGGGCTATGACGTCGACGTGCGCGGCCCCGGGAAAACGCCGCGTCAACGGCGCGACCTCCCCGATCCTCACGGTCGCAAGGGGTAGCGACCCGACATCCACGACGCGATGCGTGCGAGACGCGTACGGGCCGATCGAGCCGTCGTCGGCCACCTGCAGACGCACACGTGTGCGCCAGCAGGTCCCATCCGCTTCGGCAACTCCGGTGGCGCCGGCTGGCGGCGCGACGGCTTCGACCGTCACGTCGGTCTCGACTCCGGCCATCCGCTGCAGAGCGTCGGCCAGCACTTGTCGCTTCAGTTCGCGCTGATGCTCCAGACGGATGTGGCCGAACTCTGCTCCGCCCGCGCGCTCGGACGGCGCACGGTCCACGGATGCCTCGGACCAGACGTGCGGCCGGCGTTCCGGCGCGGCCTCGAGCACTTCGACGGTCTCGGCGCGCCAGAAGCTCTTGTGCCCGTCGTCGGTGATGCGGGCGCGCACGCGCTCTCCCGGCAGAGTGTCGCCGACGAACACGACACGACCGTCGTGGCGGGCGACGAAGACGCCGCCGTGGGCTACGTTGGTGACGTCCAGTTCGACCTCGGTGACGCCGACGCCGGATTCGCGTGTGCTGCTCGTGCCCATCGTCAGAGCATCCCACACCGCGACCGACGTCGCACGAAGGAGCCGCATGCGCCTCTACCTGGCCTCCACGTCGCCCGCCCGACTCGCCACCCTGCGTGCAGCGGGCGTCGAGCCCCTCGCCGTCCCACCGCACGTCGACGAGGACTCCCTCGTCTCGGCCGTCGAGGCCGAGCACGGGCCACTGGACGCTCCGAGGATGGTCGGTCTGCTGGCCCGTGCGAAAGCCGAGGCCGTGGCCGGGAAACCGCACGACGGCGCACCGATCGACGGCCTCATCCTGGGCGGGGACTCGGCCTTCCTCTTCGACGGCACGATCTACGGCAAGCCGCACCTCCCCGAGGCGGCCCGCGAACGGTGGCGGCGGCAACGTGGCCGCAGCGGTCAGCTCTGGTCTGGCCATTGGCTCATCGACCACCGCGGTGGCCGACCGGGTCGGGCCGTCGGGGCGAATGCGGTCGCCGTCGTGAGTTTCGCGGATCCCGACGATGCCGAGATCGACGCGTACGTCGCGAGCGGGGAGCCACTCGAGGTCGCCGGCGCATTCACGATCGACAGCCTCGGCGGACCGTTCATACGCTCGGTCGACGGCGATCCAAGCACCGTCGTCGGCCTCTCCCTCTCGACGCTGCGCGACCTGGTGCGCGAACTCGGCATCGACTGGCCTGCCTTGTGGAATCGCGGCTGAACCGGTCGAGGCGAGGGTGTTGTCGAGATCCGCAGGACCTGCCGGGCATTTTTGTGGACACCGGCCAAAGGTCAGGCGAGGCAGGGCAATAGGCTAAGGAACTATGCCGCGCATAACCAAGGTTCTCGTCGCCAATCGAGGCGAAATCGCCGTCCGCGTCATCCGGGCGGCTCGCGACAGCGGAATCCTCTCGGTCGCCGTATACGCCGATCAGGACCGGGATGCCCCGCACGCACGCCTCGCCGACGAGGCCTACGGGCTCGACGGCTCGACGAGCGCGGAAAGCTACCTCGTCATCGACAAGCTACTCTCGGTCGCACGCCGTGCCGGGGCGGATGCCGTGCACCCTGGCTACGGCTTCCTCGCCGAGAACGCGGACTTCGCGAGAGCGGTCATCGCCGCAGGTCTCGTGTGGATCGGGCCGAGCCCCGAGGCGATCGAGCAGCTCGGCGACAAGGTCTCCGCGCGGCACGTTGCCGAGAAGGTCGGTGCGCCGCTCGCCCCGGGAACACTGAACCCCGTCTCGGATGCGGCCGAAGTGCTCGCCTTCGTCGACCAGCACGGCCTGCCCGTCGCCATCAAGGCGGCGTTCGGCGGCGGCGGTCGAGGTCTCAAGGTCGCGCGGGAGCGCGATGAGGTGGCCGAGCTCTTCGACTCGGCGACGCGCGAGGCGATCGCGGCGTTCGGACGAGGAGAGTGCTTCGTCGAGAAGTACCTCGACCAGCCACGACACGTCGAGACCCAGTGCCTCGCGGACGCCCACGGCAACGTCGTCGTCGTCTCGACGCGCGACTGTTCGCTGCAGCGCCGCCACCAGAAGCTCGTCGAGGAGGCTCCGGCTCCATTCCTGACCGACGAGCAGAACACCGAGCTCTACCGGGCGTCCAAGGCCATCCTCAAGGAGGTCGGCTACCTCGGCGCAGGCACCTGTGAGTTCCTCATCGGCAAAGACGGTACGGTGTCCTTCCTCGAGGTCAACACCCGGCTGCAGGTCGAACACCCCGTTTCCGAGGAGATCACCGGCATCGACCTCGTTCGCGAACAGTTCCGGCTCGCAGAGGGGGGGGTGCTCGACTACGACGACCCGGTCGCGCAGGGGCACTCCTTCGAGTTCCGCATCAACGGCGAGGACGCCGGTCGCAACTTCATGCCTGCGCCCGGTCCCGTCCACGTCTTCAAACCGTCGGGCGGCCCCGGGGTACGGGTCGACAGCGGCGTGCAGGCCGGGGATGTGATCTCCGGCGCTTTCGATTCGCTTCTCGCCAAGCTCATCGTCACCGGAGCGACGCGCGAGGAGGCTTTGGAACGCTCACGCCGCGCCCTCGACGAGTTCGAGGTCGCCGGCCTTCCGACCGTGCTCCCGTTCCATCGCGACATCGTGCGCGATCCGGCCTTCGCCCCCGTGAACGGCGAGCCGTTCTCGATCTACACCCGCTGGATCGAGACCGAGTACGTCAACACGATCGAGCCCTGGAGCGGTACCGCCGAGGAGGCGACGAAGCCACAGCAGCGCCACAACGTCGTCGTCGAGGTCGAGGGCCGACGCATCGAGGTCAGCATGCCGGCCCGGCTGATCCCCGGGACGGCATCCGACCAGACGGCCGGTCCCGCACCACGCCGCCGGAGCAACAGCCACGCCATCGACACCTCCACCGGCGACGCCGTCAAGGCACCCATGCAGGCGACCGTCGTCAAGCTCGCGGTCGCCGAGGGCGACCAGGTCGTCAAGGGGGATCTCATCCTCGTCCTCGAGGCCATGAAGATGGAGCAGCCTCTCACCGCGCACAAGGACGGCCGTGTCGGCGGCGTGAACGCCGAGGTCGGCTCGACCGTGTCATCCGGCCACCTGCTGCTCACCATCACCGGCTGAGGGACGCGCCGCCGCTCGCCCCCTGATTCGACACGCCCGTCTCCGTGCGGAAGACTTGGTATGCCCTGGCGACGTCGCCATCCGGAACGTCCTTCGGGCACTTTCAGGCTGAGCGTCATGAGCGCTGAGCCTGCGTCACCGCAGAGCCGTCACCAACGGGGAGGATCACAGTGATTCAGGACTACGACGTATCCCAGCCGCTCGACACCGACTTCTACCGGGTGTTCGCCGACGTCCCCGCCGAGGACCGTGAGGCCTGGCGACGCGCGCGCGGCTTCGTCGATGAGATCTGGCCAACGATCAACGAGGCGTGGGAGGACGCCGAGTACCCCTTCTCGCGCGTGCGGCGCATGGGCGAGCTCGGTTTGCTCAATGACGGCGTCGAGGGACCCGGCCTGCGCACGCTCTCGCCACTGGCCGCGGGACTGGTGACCATGGAGGTCTCCCGCGGTGACGGCTCGCTCGGCACGATCATCGCCATCCAGGGTGGACTCGCCCTGCGCACGATCGCACTGCACGCGAGCCAGGAGCAGAAGGAGAGGTGGCTCGTCCCCGTCGAACGCGCCGAGGTGATAACCGCTTTCGCCCTCACCGAGCCGGGCCACGGCTCCGACTCGGTCGCGCTGGAGACGACCGCGGTGCGGGACGGCGACTCCTGGGTGATCAACGGCACGAAGAAGTGGATCGGCCACGGCCTGAACGGCGACCTGACGATCGTCTGGGCGCGTGTGCCAGAGGGCGAGGTTCGGGCGTTCTTCGTTCCGCAGGACACGCCCGGCTACAGCGCCGAGCTCATCACCGGCAAGGTCGCCCTGCGCTCGGTGCACCAGACCCGCATCACCTTCGACGACGTTCGCGTGCCGCTCGACAACGTTCTGCCCGGCGCCAACAGTTTCAAGGACACCTCGCGCGTGCTCTATGCGACGCGCCTCGGCGTCGCCTGGTCTGCGCTCGGACACGCCATCGCCTGCTACGAGGCGGCGCTCAACTACGCGCAGCAGCGTATTCAGTTCGGCCGTCCGCTCGCACAGTCGCAGATGGTTCAGGAACGCCTGACCCAGATGCTGTCGGATGTCACGTCGATGCAGTTGCACTGCATGCACCTGGCCACACTGGACACCCGCGGAGAGCTCGACCCCGTGATGGCCTCGATGGCGAAGTACACCTGCACCCGCAAAGCCCGCGCCGTGGCGTCGATCGCCCGCGACATGATGGGTGCCAACGGCATCCTGCTCGAGAACCACGTTATCCGGCACCTCGTCGATATGGAGGCCGTGCACACCTATGAGGGCACGGAGAGCATCCAGGCGCTCCTTATCGGGCGCAGGGTGACGGGTGAGAGCGCCTTCGCATAGCGAGAGAGTGATCGCGGCGCGGTCGGAGGGGTGACGAGCTACAGGACGATGTGCATCGCCCTCGCGGCATCCGAGATGGAGCCGGTCAGCGACGGGTACACGGAGAAGGCCTCAGCGACCTGGTCAACAGTGAGCCGGTGCTCGACGGCGAGCGCGAGCGGGAAGATCAGCTCGCTCGCCTTCGGGGCGACGATGACGCCGCCGATGACGGTGCCAGAGCCGGTGCGGGCGAAGAGCTTCACGAAGCCGTCCTTGATGCCCATCATCTTCGCGCGCGGATTGGAGGCGAGCGGAAGCTTGTAGATGTCGCCCTGCGCGATGCCCTCCTCGATCTGTTTCTGGCTCCAACCGACGGTGGCGATCTCGGGCTGCGTGAAGATGTTCGAGGTGATGTTGCGCCTCTCCGGCGGGCTGACGATGTCGCCCATCGCGTGGAAAACGGCGGTGCGGCCCTGCATCGAGGCGACCGAGGCGAGCGGCAGGAACGTCGTGCAGTCCCCCGCAGCGTAAATGTTCGGCATAGAGGTGCGCGCGACCCGGTTGACCCGGATGTGCCCGCTCTCGCTGAGCTGCACTCCCGCCTCTTCGAGGCCGATGCCCGCCGTGTTCGGGATCGACCCGACCGCCATGAGACAGTGGCTCCCCTCGACCTCCCGCCCGTCGGACAGAGTCGCGGTGACGCCGGACGCGGTGCGCACGACGGAGTCTGCGCGCGAGGTGGAGAGAACCGTCATGCCGTTGCGGGTGAAGACGTTCTCGATCACGCGGGCGGCGTCGGCGTCCTCACCGGGGAGCACCTGGTCACGGCTGGAGATCAGCGTCACCTCGGCGCCGAGGGCGCGATAGGCGGATGCGAACTCGGCACCGGTCACGCCAGATCCGACGACGATGAGATGTTCGGGCACCGACTGCAGATCGTACAGCTGGGTCCAGGTGAGGATCCGCTCCCCATCGGGCGCGGCGGACGCCAGCACGCGTGGACTCGCGCCGACGGAGACGACGATGGTGTCGGCGTCGATGCGGTCGAAGTCCGTTCCGGAGCCCCCTGGTGCGGTCGACACGATGACGCCGCTCGTGCCGTCGAGGCGTCCCTCACCCTGCACAAGCCGAACTCCGGCACGCAGGAGGTTCGCTCTCATGTCCTCGGATTGCTGGTGAGCCAGGCCGAGCAGGCGCTTGTTGACGGCGGCGAGATTGATCGCGACATCGGGTCGCACGGGCTTGCCCGACTCACCTCGGAGGTAGAACTGCACCCCGAGGTCGGCGGCCTCCTTGATGGAATTGCTCGCCTCGGCGGTCGCGATCAACGACTTCGAAGGCACCACGTCGGTCAGCACGGCCGAGCCTCCGACGCCAACCCGTTCGACGAGCGTGACCTCCGCACCGAGCTGGGCGCCGGAGAGCGCCGCCTCGTACCCGCCGGGGCCGCCCCCGAGTACGGCGATTCTCTGTTTGCGCTCGAACTCGTAGGACATGCTCATATTCTGGCGTAGCGGTTCTCTCACCGGCAAAACGAGCGTGGCCGTCGAACAGGGATCGCCGATCGTTAGAGTGGTCTCATGTCTGAGACGAATCCGCTTGACCTGTCGGAAACCGACCCGTTCGAGGTCGCACGGACCGCTGCGGAGCAGGTCGCGGAGAAGACCGGCGTCGAACGCCACGATGTCGCATTGACCCTCGGCAGTGGCTGGGGCAAGGCCGCCGACCTCATCGGCGAGACGACGGCCACCGTCGCGGCGACCGAGATCATCGGTTTCAGCAAGCCGGCGGTCGATGGGCATGTCGGGACCCTGCGTTCGGTGCTCCTGCCGAACGGCAAGCGAGCCCTCGTCATCGGCGCCCGCACACACTACTACGAGGGTCACGGCGTGCGCCGCGTGGTGCACAGTGTTCGCACCGCCGCAGCGACGGGTGCGAAGACCATGATCCTCACGAACGGCGCCGGCGGCATCAAGGAGCACTGGAAGGCGGGAACCCCTGTGCTCATCAGCGACCACATCAATCTCACCGCGGACTCCCCGCTCGAGGGTGCGACGTTCGTCGACCTCACCGACCTGTATTCGAAGCGCCTGCGCGACCTCGCCCGCTCGATCGACCCAGGCCTGGACGAGGGCGTCTACTGCCAGTTCCGCGGCCCGCACTATGAGACCCCCGCCGAGGTGCAGATGGCGAAGGCGATCGGCGGGCACCTTGTGGGCATGTCGACCGCGCTCGAGGCGATCGCCGCTCGACAGACAGGCATGGAGATCCTCGGCATGTCCCTCGTGACGAACCTCGCCGCCGGCATCCAGAAGACGCCACTCAGCCACAACGAGGTCATCGAGGCCGGTCAGGCCGCCGGGCCGGCGATCAGCGCGCTGCTCGCA
Organism: Luethyella okanaganae; assembly: GCF_042660285.1. Classification (NCBI taxonomy): domain Bacteria; kingdom Bacillati; phylum Actinomycetota; class Actinomycetes; order Micrococcales; family Microbacteriaceae; genus Luethyella; species Luethyella okanaganae. The sequence goes on along the minus strand of NZ_JBHSTP010000001.1, from coordinate 309,983 downwards.
CGGATCGTGGCCGAACTGTGAACCCTACCGACGCTTCGGCCGCTGGCGTCGTCGCCGAGGCCCTGGCCTGGCTCGCCCAGGATCCGGACGCCGAGACCCGAGCGGAGCTACAGCAGCTCATCGACGAGGCCGGTGCCGGCTCCGAAGACGCCGTCGCCGAGTTGCACGACCGCTTCGACGAGCGTCTCGCGTTCGGCACGGCCGGCCTGCGCGGCCAGATCGCCGCCGGCTCCAACCGGATGAACCGGGTGCTCGTCTCCCAGGCCGCAGCGGGCCTTGCCGCCTACCTGGTCGCCCGCGCGGTTCCCGGCACCGCACCATCCGTCGTCATCGGCTACGACGGACGCAAGAACTCGCGCGTCTTCGCCACGGACACCGCCGAGCTCATGGCCGGTGCCGGGGTGCGCGCGACCCTCCTCCCCCGGCTGCTGCCCACCCCCGTGCTCGCCTTCGCGGTCCGCCACCTCGGCACGAGCGCCGGAGTCATGGTCACGGCCTCGCACAATCCGCCGGACGACAACGGGTACAAGGTCTATCTCGGCGGCCGCGACGAGGGCTCTCAGATCGTTCCACCTGCCGATGCCGAGATCGCCGAGGAGATCCTGCGCGTCGCCGCCGAACTCGATGTCCTCGAGCTTCCTCGCGGCTCCTACGAGACGGCCGACGAGGCCGTGATCGAGGCGTACGTGGCTGCGACGGCCGCCGTGGCCTCCGCCCCCCGCTCGCATGTCGAGGTCGTGTACACGGCGATGCACGGCGTCGGATGGCAGACCGCGCAGCGCGTCTTCAGGATCGCCGGCTTCGATGACCCCCACCTTGTGAGTGCGCAGATCGACCCGGACCCAGCCTTCCCGACGGTCGCGTTCCCCAACCCCGAGGAACCGGGTGCGATGGACCTCGCTTTCGCCGCGGCACGCGCGGTCGGTGCGGAGCTCGTCATCGCGAACGATCCCGACGCCGACCGGCTCGCAGTCGCGATCCCCGATGCCGCGAGCACGGACGGCTTTCGTCGGCTGAGCGGCAACGAGGTCGGCGCCCTGCTCGGCTGGCGTGCCGCCGAGCAGGCAGCTCAGCAGCCCGGCGACGGCGGCCCGAGCGGCACGCTCGCCTGTTCGATCGTGTCCTCCCCAGCTCTCGAGGCGGTGGCGACGGCCTACGGCCTCGAGTTCTCGGACACGCTCACGGGCTTCAAATGGGTTTCCCGGGCTCCCGGACTCATCTACGGCTACGAGGAAGCTCTCGGCTACCTCGTCAACCCCGAGACGGTGCGCGACAAGGACGGCATCTCGGCCGCCGTCGCGTTCCTCTCGCTTGCGAGCGAGCTCAAGGCGAACGGCAGTTCCGTCGCCGAGCACCTGGACCGTTTCAGTGAGACGTTCGGGCACTTCGCCTCCAGTCAGATCTCGGTGCGCGTCACCGACCTCGCCAGGATCACGACGATCATGGCGGCGTTGCGCGCAGATCCTCCCGCCGAGATCGGCGGCCTTCGCGTCGACAGGATCGAGGACCTCAGCGATGGTTTCGGCAGCCTCCCGCCGAGCGATGTCCTGCGCATCCGGCTCGATGACGGTGCGCGCGTGATGGTGCGACCGAGCGGCACCGAACCAAAACTCAAGATCTACATCGACGCTTCATCGGCGACGGGATCCATTGCCGAGCGCAAAGCCGCTGCCATAGCCACGGTCTCGCAGCTCGAGGCAGGCATGAGGAAGCTCATCGGGAGCGAGTGAGCCGCCCGGCGGCCGTCCGACGTTACCGGCCGAGCGCCGCTTCGAGCTTCTCGGTGATCTCCTGCATGTCGAGGTAGTTCAGGATCACGACGACGTCCGCGTTGGTCTTCCCGATTCGCTCGACCAGTTCGGGAGAAGTGAGGATCACCTGCGCGTCCGCCGCAGCCTGCTGCACATTCGCGATGTTCGACGCGGTCACGCTCGCCTCGATGTCCAGTCGCCGCAGAGCACGCTCGGCGTTCACCTGGAGAATCACCGATGTCCCGATTCCCGCCCCGCAGATGGCGACGACCTTCACCCGGCCACGCCCAGGATCTCGCGCACCTGCGCGGCATCGGTCGCCGCGGCGATGGCGGGGATGACACTCTCGTCGTTGAACACGTTGGCGAGCTCGGCGACCGAGTGCACGTGCTCGTCCGCACTCGTCACCGCAAGACCGATCACGACGCTCACCGGGTCGTTGTGCGGATGCCCGAACACCACCGGCTCGGCGAGGATCACGACGCTCAGGCCATCGGCCAGCACATCGGGTCCCGGCCGCGCATGAACGAGCGCGAGCCCCGGGGCGATCACGATATAGGCGCCGAACTCGTCGATCATCCGCACCATCCGCTGCGTATAGCCTGCGCCCGTGGCCCCGGACCGACGCAGGGCGGCACCGCTCAACTCGACGGCGGCACGCCAATCCACCGCGTGGGCCTTGATGTCGATGGCGGTGTCTGGCAAGGGCGGAAGGGTCATCCGTGTCTTTCTCGTGATGGGTCGGGGCTAAGTCGATCGTCAGGCCTCGACCCCGCGGGGGTCAGACCTCTTCGAAGCCCGCAGAGATGATGTCGGCCAGCTCCTCGCGCTCCTCGAGCGCGAGGAAGGTGGAGGCGGCCGCATTGAGTTGGAAGGCCTCGAAGTCACCGAGGTCGTAGCCGAACGCATCGCTCAGCAGGGCAAGCTCCCGGCTCAGGCTGGTGTCGCTCATGAGTCGGTTGTCGGTGTTGACGGTGACTCGGAACCCCAGCTGGTAGAGCAGGTCGAACGGGTGGTCGACGAGCTCGTCTCCCCAGGCGGCGATCGCACCGGTCTGCAGGTTCGATGACGGACTCGTCTCGAGCGCGATCTCGCGATCTCGAATCCACTGGGCGACGGGGCCGAGCGTCACATAGGTGTTCTCGTCGTCCTCCCGCTCGATGACGATGTCCTCGGCGATGCGAATGCCGTGGCCGAGACGGAGCGCGCGCCCGTCGAACAGAGCACCGCGGATGCTCTCGATGCCGTCGGCCTCGCCTGCATGCACCGTGACGGGCAGGAACTCCTTGGCGAGGAAGTCGAAGGCAGCGAGGTGGTTGCGGGCAGGGAAGCCGAACTCGGCCCCGGCGATGTCGAAGCCGACGACGCCCAGGTTCCGGTGCCGCACGGCGAGCTCGGCGATCTCGAGTCCGCGGTTCGCGTGACGCATCGCGGTGACGAGTTGGCCGATCTTGATCTGCCGACCGGATGCCCGCACGTCGTCGATTCCGGCCTCGATGCCGTCTTGCACGGCCTCGACCGTCTGGTCGAGTGTGAGGCCTCTGCTCAGATGCTGTTCGGGCGCCCACCGTATCTCGCCGTAGATCACGCCGTCGGCGGCGAGATCCTGAACGAATTCACGGGCGACGCGCTCGAGACCCTCCGTGGTCTGCATGACTGCGGTCGTCACGTCGAAGGTCTTGAGGTACTCGACGAGAGAACCAGAGTTGGACTGCTCGGCGAACCAGGCCCCGAGCGCGATGGCATCCGTCTCCGGCAGGTCGAGGCCGATCCCGTCTGCGAGCTCGACGATCGTCTGCGGACGCAAGCCTCCGTCGAGATGGTCATGCAGTGAGATCTTGGGCAGCGCGTTGATGCTCGTGCCGCCGCCCGCGAGCAGGTACTCCGTCTGAGGCGTGTTCACATCTCAAACCTAGTGGCGGATGCCGCGACTCGTCTCTGCGAATTCGCAGCAAGCCTTCGCCAGCGCGTCGAGACGACCGCGAGTGCTCATTCGTCGGGCCGAGAAGCGCAGTCGGCGTCAGGCCGACGGCGGCGACCCCTCAGCGGCCGATGCGCTCCACGATGAGCGGGCCACCGTCCTGCACGGGCTCGCCCGGAGCGCCGACACGCCAAGCGCCCTCGACAGCTTCGAGCGCCCTCGGAAATCGCTCAGGCTCGTCGGCGCTGAGGGTGAACAGCGGCTGACCTTTCACCACGGTGTCCCCTGGCTTGGCATGCAGATCGATTCCGGCCGCATGCCGCACCGGGTCCTGCTTGCGAGCGCGTCCGGCGCCGAGACGCCAGGCGCCGATGCCGAACGGGAGCGCCTGCTGTTCGACGAGCACGCCGTCACGATCCGCGAGCACCGTGTGCGTCTCTCGGGCGACGGGCAGAGGCGCATCCGGATCGCCGCCCTGGGCGCGAATGACGTCCCTCCATTTGTCCATCGCGCGACCGTCTCTCAACGCCGCCTCGACGTCCACGTCGACCTGGCCGACGAGGGCGAGCATCTCACGCGCCAGCGCCACCGTGAGTTCGACGACGTCGGCTGGCCCACCGCCGGCGAGCACCTCGACCGACTCGCGCACCTCGTTGGCGTTGCCGATGGCGAGGCCGAGCGGAACGTTCATATTGGTGAGCAGCGCCGAGGTGGCGACTCCGGCGTCCTCTCCGAGGCCGACCATGGTGCGGGCGAGTTCCCGCGACTTCTCGATGTCCTTGAGGAAGGCACCCGAGCCGAACTTCACGTCGAGCACGAGGGCGCCGGTGCCCTCTGCGATCTTCTTCGACATGATCGACGAGGCGATGAGAGGAATCGCCTCGACCGTCCCCGTGATGTCACGCAGCGCATAGAGCTTGCCATCGGCCGGGGCGAGCCCGCTGCCCGCCGCGCAGATGACTCCACCGTGATCGCGGAGTTGCGCGAACATCTCCTCGTTGGAGAGGTTCGCACGCCATCCGGGAATGGATTCGAGCTTGTCGAGGGTTCCTCCCGTGTGACCGAGGCCGCGGCCGGAGAGCTGTGGGACGGCGGCACCGAAGACGGCGACGAGGGGCATGAGCGGGAGGGTGATCTTGTCTCCGACGCCGCCGGTCGAGTGCTTGTCGGTCGTAGGCTTGCCGAGGCCGGCGAAGCTCATCCGCTCGCCGCTCGCGATCATCGCCATGGTCAGATCGCGGATCTCGCGTCGGGTCATGCCGTTGAGAAATATCGCCATGGTCATGGCCGACATCTGCTCGTCCGCGACATAGCCGCGCGTGTAGGCGTCGACCAGCCAGCCGATCTGCTCGGTGCTCAGCTCACCGCGATCGCGTTTGACGTGGATCAGGTCTACTGCATCGAAGGCCTCGAGGGCGGCCATGTGTCACTCGTCTCCGTATTCTGTGAGCTGTCGAGGTCCGAACGCGTCGGGCAATACCTCTTCTATCGTTCGGATGCCGGAAACCGTCTCGAGCAGCATCCCCGGCACGGCATGCTCAGAGAGCAGCTGCCGACAGCGACCGCACGGCATGAGGATATTGCCATGACCGTCGACGCACGTGAATGCCACGAGCTGCCCACCGCCCGAGAGGAACAGGGTGGAGACGAGTCCGCACTCCGCGCAGAGCGTCACGCCGTACGACGCGTTCTCGACGTTGCAGCCGACGATCACGCGGCCGTCGGTGACGAGCGCGGCGCAGCCGACGGGGAACCTCGAGTATGGCACGTAGGCCTTGCCCATCGCCTCGGTGGCGGCCTCGCGCAGCACGCCCCAGTCGATGTCGCCCGAGAGCGGCTCGATCATGTCGTCGGCCATGGTCATCCCTTGATATAGGGTTTGCCGGATGCCGCCGGCCCGCGCACCCGCCCGACCAGGCCAGCGACCGCGAAGATCGTGACCAGATACGGCAGCATGAGCATGAACTCGCTCGGAACCGGAGAGCCGATGATGCCGAGCACGTTCTGCAGGTTCGTGGCGAAGCCGAAGAGCAGCGCCGCGAGGGTCGCCTTGATCGGATCCCACCGACCGAAGATGACCGCGGCAAGGGCGATGAAGCCGTAACCGGCTGTCATCTCCTTGTTGAAGCCGCCGACGGCACCGAGCGTGAAGTACGAGCCTCCGAGTCCGGCGATCGCGCCTGCGAGGGCGACGTTCCAGAAACGCGTGCGATTCACGTTGATGCCGACGGTGTCGGCGGCCTGCGGGTGCTCGCCGACCGAACGGAGGCGCAAGCCCCACTTCGTGTGGAAGAGAGCGAAATAGACGACGAAGATCGATACGTACACGATGTAGACGATGATCGTCTGCCGGAAGAACACGGGGCCGATGATCGGGATCTCGCTCAGCAGGGGGATGTTGACACGATCGAATCGCGGTGGCGAGTTGAGCATTTGGGCATGCGGGGTGAGCACCTGCGAGTAGAGGAAGCTCGTGAGGCCGGTGACGAGCACGTTGAGAACGACACCGACGATCACCTGGTCCACGAGGTACTTGATCGCGAACGCGGCGAGTACGAAAGAGACGAGGACGCCGGCGACCATCGCCGCGACAAGACCGACGTAGGGGGAGCCCGTGATCGACGCGACGAGCGCTGAGGTGAACGCCCCGGCGAGGAACTGCCCCTCGATCGCGACGTTGACGACGCCGACACGCTCCGAGATGACACCGCCGAGCGCTCCGAAGATGAGCGGAACAGCAAGCCCGAGCGAGCCGAACAGCAGGCCGGTGACCGGGATGACTCCTCCAGCGGCAGCCCAGGTGAGGAAGCCGAAGAGCAACGACGCCGCGAAGACCACCGTGAGCCACAGCGGCACCCGTCTGCTCGATCGCACCAGCACGGCGCTCCAGATCGTGATGACGGCGAGCAGCACGGTGACGAGAGTGCACGTGAGCTGCGTCGGCGCCGCGACGACGGGCAGCTGGAAGAAATCTGAGTCGGTCGAGAGCCGGAAGCCGCTCTCGGTCTCCTCCCGCCCGACGATGACGAAGAGCACGAAGGCGATGATGGTGAACGCCGCGTAGGCGATCGGCGCTTTCCAGCTCTTGACGACGGTGGTGTCGAGCACGACGGGACCGGGGTCCGGAATCCCGGGCTGAGTTGTGGTCGTCACCTCGCCGTCACCTCCTTCGTCACGATCGGTCGCTGCCTTCGCGGGGCGGTTCCGGGGGCAGGCAATCGGAAGATCGCGCGCACGAGCGGCGGCGCGGCGATGAAGAGCACGATGAGCGACTGCACGACGAGCACGATGTCGATCGGCACGCCCTCGGCGGCCTGCATGCTGAATCCTCCGGCCTTGAACGCGCCGAACAGAATGCCGGCGACGAAGACACCCCATGGCCTGGAGCGCCCGAGCAGGGCGACCGTGATGGCGTCGAAGCCGATTCCGGCGTCGATGCCGGCCGCGAAGCCTGTCGTGACCGTTCCGAGCACCTGGTTGACGCCCGCGAGACCGACGAGACCACCGGAGATGAGCATGGCGTAGACGTACATGTTCTTGACGTTGATGCCAGCGACGCGGGCGGCATTCGGGTTCTCGCCGACCGCGCGGAAGCGGAACCCGAGCGCTGAGCGGTTGAGCAGCCACCACACGTAGATCGTCGCAGCGATCACGATGACGAATCCGAAGTGCAGGTTGTACCGGGGGCCGAGCAGATCGAAGAAGACGGCGGTGTCCTTCATCGGCGCCGACTTGGGTGTGTTCTGCCCCGGCGCCTGCAACAGGCCGGGCGTGCGCAGCATGAAAGAGACGAGGTAGAAGGCGACGTAGTTGAGCATGATCGTCACGATCACCTCGTGCGCGCCTGTACGCGCTTTGAGCAGGCCGACGATGCCACCCCACAGCGCGCCACCGATGATCCCGGCGACGACCGCGACGACCATGTGGACGCCCCAGGGCAGGTCGACGGCGAAACCCACCCAGCCGGTGCACGCGACGGCGATGAGCATCTGACCGCGTCCACCGATATTGAACAGGCCGACGCGGAAGGCGAGCCCGACGCCAAGACCCGCGGCGATGAGCGGTGTTGCGAAGGTGAGGGTCTCGGTGAGCGGCTTGATCGCGTCGAGAAAATCGGGGCGACGAAAATTGTAGATCGCGCCTTGGAAGAGGGCGGTATATGCACCCGAGACGGAATTCCAGATCGCCGCGACGGTGTCACCGGGACGCGCGAAGAAGTAGCCGGCGGCATTCTGCACCTCCTCGTTCGTGAACGCGATCATGATCGCGCCGACGACGAGCGCGAGCACGACGGCGAGGACGGACATGATCGCGTTGCCGGTCACGATCTGCTGAAAGACCCCGTGCCAGCGGGAGGGATCGTCGGAACGGGGTTCCCGGTTTCCCTGACCGGCGGACCGAGCCGCCTGTCCCGCATCGGTGAGCGGCGCCCCTGCCACCCGGCCGTCCGTCGCCTCGGGCACAGCGGACGAAGGCTCGTGACCGTCGCTCACGCGGCAGCTCCTTCCCCTGCCGGAACCTCGCCGGCCATCATCAAGCCCAGAACATCTCTGGGGGTGGTGCCAGGAACGATCCCGACGACCTTGCCGCGGTACATGACCATGATGCGGTCGGCGAGCGCGACGACCTCATCGAGCTCGGTCGAGACGACGACCACAGGAACGCCAGCGTCACGGGTCTCCACGATGCGCTTGTGCACGAACTCGATCGACCCGACGTCGATTCCTCGTGTCGGCTGGGCGGCGACGAAGAGGCGGAGCTCACGGCTCAGCTCACGGGCGAGCACGACCTTCTGCTGGTTCCCGCCCGACAACCGCCCGACTTTCGTGCCGATGCCCTGCGAACGCACATCGAATTCCTTCGACTTCGCCTCGGCGAAGTCGTTCAGGTAGCCGAGCTGCAGGCTGCCGGCCTTGACGAAGGGAGGCTGGTCCGAACGGTCGAGCATCAGGTTCTCGGCGATCGTGAACTCGCCGACCAGGCCGTCATCCTGCCGGTCCTCAGGAATGAAACCCACCCCGGCGTTGAGGATCTTGCGCACGCTGAGGTGGCGCAGCTCACGACCGTCGAGCTCGATGCTCCCGGTGACGCGCGACTGCAATCCGAGAATGGCCTCGGTGAGCTCGGTCTGACCGTTGCCCTGCACCCCGGCGACGGCGAGGATCTCGCCGCGACGCACCTCGAAGCTCACGTCGTTGACGACGAGCTGGCCGACGTGATCGATGACAGAGAGGTTGGAGACGACGAGTGCCTCGTCGCCGAGCTGTGGCGGGTTCTTGTGCACGGTGAGCTCGACCGCGCGACCCACCATGAGTGAGGCGAGCTCCGCGTTGGTAGCGCTCGGGGCGGCCTCTCCGACGACCTTTCCGAGTCGGATGACCGTGATGCGGTCCGCCACCTCGCGTACCTCACGCAGCTTGTGGGTGATGAACACGATCGACGTCCCCGATTCGCGCAACTGCCGCATGATGCCCATGAGCTCGTCGGTCTCCTGCGGGGTGAGCACAGCCGTCGGCTCGTCGAAGACGAGCACCCTCGCGTCGCGGGAGAGCGCCTTGATGATCTCGACACGTTGCTGGACGCCGACGGGCAGTTCGCCGATGAGCGCATCCGGGTCGACATGGAAACCGAAGCGTTCAGAGATCTCCCTGACCTTCTCGCGTGCCGCGGCGAGGTCGAGGCGCCCGCCGAACGTCGTCGACTCGTGGCCGAGCATGACGTTCTCCGCGACGGTGAAGACGGGGATGAGCATGAAGTGCTGGTGCACCATGCCGATTCCCGCGTTCATGGCGTCGCCGGGGCCGGCGAAGTTCTGGACGACGTCGTCCAGAAGGATCTCGCCTTCATCGGCCTGATACAGTCCGTAGAGCACGTTCATCAGGGTGGATTTGCCCGCGCCGTTCTCGCCGAGCAGACAGTGGATCTCGCCGGCCTCGACAGTGAGGTCGATGTGATCGTTCGCGACCAGGGCACCGAATTTCTTCGTGATGCCGCGAAGTTCGAGCTTCATGTTCCCGATTCTATTGAGTGGCTATCAGTTTTTGGCCTGTTGAGACAGAACGCTCTTACGAGCCCCCGTCTCGACCCGAACGAACTCGGGGAGGCCAGCTCGACGCTGGCCTCCCCGACAGTTGACGGTCGTCTGCTACTTGGGCGAAGACGGCGATTCGACCGTGATCGAACCGTCGATGATACCAGCCTTGATCTCTTCGAGCTGAGCGGCGAGCCCGGGCGAGACCTTGGACTCGAGGTCGTGGAACGGCGCGATGCCGACACCCTCGTTCTCGAGCGTGCCTACGTAGGGCGAGCCGTTGAACTTGCCGGCAGCGGCATCCTTGGTGACCGTGTAGACGCCGACCTTCATGCCCTTGAGGACGGAGGTGAGGTAGAGATCCTTGAAGTTCGGGTAGGTCTCGTACAGATCGGCGTCGACACCGATCATGGCGATGTCCTTCCCCGAGTCCCGGATTGCCTCACCTGCGGAGATGAAGATCGCGCCCCCGACCGGCAGGATGACGTCGGCGTTCTGATCGATGAGACCCTGGGCCGCCGTCTTGGCCTCGACACCCTGGGCGAACCCACCGGTGAAGACTCCGTTCTGAGTGGCGACATCCCAGCCGAGGGTCTGAACACTCTTGCCGTTCTTCTCGTTGTAGTACTTGACGCCGTCGACGAAGCCGTCCATGAAGATCGTCACGGGCGGGATCGGGATGCCGCCGAAGGTGCCGACGACGCCGGTCTTCGAGTAGCTTGCGGCCGAGTAGCCGGCGAGGAAGGCGGCCTGCGCGGTGTTAAACAGGATCGGCTTGACGTTCGAGGAGTCGGTCTTGCCATCGCCGTCGATGTCGGCAAGGTCGTCGATGATGGCGAAGTTGACGTTGGGGTTCGCCACCGCGGCCTCTGCCGTCGCCTGGGCCAGGAGGAAGCCTACCGTGACGATCAGGTTGCAGTTCTGGTCGACAAGGTTGCTGATGTTCGGGGCGAAGTCCGTCTCTGTTTCGGACTGGACCGTGACGGGCTTGATACCGAGTTCGTCGGAAGCCTGGATGAGTCCCTCATAGCCGAGTTGGTTGAACGACTTGTCGTCGAACCCGCCGGAGTCGGAGACCATGCAGGGGAGAAAGTCCGCGCCGGCTGCGCCGGAGGAGCCGCCGCCTTTGGGTGCGGACGCACAGCCGGCGAGCAGGGCAGCTACGCCGAGAATGGCAAGGCCGCTGAGCGCGACCTTACGAGTCGTGATAGTCAAAGTGACCTCCAAGGTGCTGCCCCGACAGAGTGCGGGGACCTGTGTGCGAATCACGTTACCGAATATTTCCTTGCTCATCCGAGCAAAGTGTCGTTGCGGCCGAATGGTTATGAATCCGCGACGTTGTGCTCACATGAGCACGGTAAAGGGGTTCCGGTCGGGGATAACGACGATCCCGCTACCCAGGAGCGCTCGGCGACGTCACAACGACGACGCCGGCCTTGATCGCCTCGCGCAGCCCGTCGATCTCACCGGCCAGTGCCGGCGACACGAGTGAGCTCCGATCGTGGTATGGCGCGATCTCGACGCCGCCATTCGCGAGCGTTCCGACGAATGGCGCATTGTCGAATGTGCCGTCGAGATCGTTCCCGACGATGCCGACCACCGCATCCTGGGTGTTCTTGAGCACACTCGTCAGCACGATCGGCCGGAACTCCGCGGGGAGAGTCTCATAGCCGTCGTTGTCGACCCAGACGAGGGAGACACCCTCGTTCTCGATCGCGGCCGCAGCCGCACCCTCGCCGACCTGTCCGGCAACCGGCAGGATGACGTCGGCGCCTTGGTCGATGAACGCCTGCGTGAAGGTCTTGCCCTTGGCAATGTCCTCGAAATCACCGGTGAACGTGCCGTCCTGCGCTGCTTTGTCCCAGCCCAGTGCCACCACGGCCGTGCCGTGCACCTCGTTGTACTTCGCGACGCCGTCGACGAAGCCATCCATGAACAGGGTGACGGGCGGCTGGTTGCCGCCGCCGAAAGTCGCGACCTTCCCCGACTTCGAGACGCCGGCCGCGAGGTAACCCGCCAGGTAGGCGGCCTGAGCGGTGTCGAAGACGATCGATTTGATGTTCGGGGCGTCGACAAGCTCGTCGACGATCGAGAAGTGGATCCCCGGGTTCTTCGACGCCTGGTCCAGGGTCGCATCCGCGAGCTCCCAGCCGACCGTGAGGATGAACTGGCATCCGGTGCCGACCGCCTGCTGGACGTTCGGCGCCAGATCGGTCTCCGAGGTGGAGACGATGGCGTTGACGTCGATGCCATACTCGGCTTGCGCCGCCTGGAGCCCCTCCCAGCTCGACTGATTGAACGAGCGGTCCTCGAGGCCGCCGGAGTTGGTGACCATGCGGGCGCAATACCCCAGGCCCGCGCTGGCCCCGGAGCCGTCGAGGGCCGGGGCGCAACCGGCGAGGACGAGCACCGCCGTCCCAACGGCCGCGGCTGGCGCGAGGAGGCGGCCGACGACTCTCCGAGATCTGGACATGGTCGGCTCCTTGTCGTTCTCGATCACTACAGCACGTCTCCGCGGCCGGACAGCTTGAGGGCGTCGACCACGGACTTGACCTTCTGCGCGTTGGCACTCGTCGTGACGAGGAGAGCATCCGGCGTGTCTACGACGACGATGTCCTCGACGCCGATGAGCGCGATCGTACGACCGCCCTGGCTCACGACGATGCCGCTGCTCGAGTCGGCGAGCACCCTTGCCCCCTCGCCAAGGATGGCGAGATCGCGCTTGCCCCCCCCGGAGTGCAGCTTGGCGATCGATGCGAAGTCTCCGACGTCGTCCCAGGCGAAGAGTCCGGGAACGACGGCGAGGCGACCGGCCGCTGCGGCGGGCTCCGCCACGGAATAGTCGATCGCGACCTTCTTGAGCGCCGGCCAGATCCTGTCGACAGCAGGGCCTCTGGTCGCCGGGTCGTCCCAGGCCTCGGCGAGCCGAAGGAGGCCATCGAGCAGTTCCGGTTCTGTACGGCCGAGCTCTTCAAGCAGCCGGTCGGCACGGGCGATGAACATCCCGGCATTCCACAGGTAGTCACCGCTCTGCACGTAACGTTTCGCCGTCGCGAGGTCCGGTTTCTCGACGAAGGAGTTCACTGCGAGCGCGCTCGGCGCGCCGGCGACGTCGAGCCGGGCACCAGAATGGATGTAGCCGAAGCCGACGGCCGGTTCGCTCGGTCGGATGCCGATGGTCGCGATGTAGCCGGCATCGGCCACGACGACGGCCTCGGCGACGGCCGCACGGAACGCCGTGCTCCCCGTGATCACATGGTCGGCCGCAAAGGAGCCGACGATGACGCCCGGCTCACGCTTCTGCAGGATCGCGGCGGCGAGGCCGATAGCCGCTGACGAGTCCCGCGGCTCGCTCTCGAGCACGACGTTCGGGTCTGCGAGCTCCGGAAGCTGCCGCTCGACGGCCGCCCGGTGCGCGCGACCGGTGACGACCATGATCCGCTGCTCGCCCGAGAGCGGCGCGAGACGATCCCAGGTGTCCCGCAGCAGGGTCTGACCGGAGCCCGTGAGGTCGTGCAGGAACTTGGGCGCGTCGGCCCGTGACAGCGGCCACAGGCGCGATCCGATCCCGCCAGCCGGGATCACGCTGTAGAAACGGTCGATGGGTCCGTGAGACGCGGTCATTCCGTCAGACTACCGGTGGCGTCAGGTGTTCACCGGGCATTCATGCCACCGCAAGACGCCCCGCCTAGCCTTGCAGACATGAGGGTCGCGGTCATCAGCGAGAGCTTTCTGCCCACCGTCAGCGGAGTCACGACGAGTGTGTGCAAGGTGCTGGACCACCTCAGGAGCGTGGGTCACGACGCGGTCGTGATCGCACCGGCGGGGGCACCGGCCGAATACGCGGGATTCCCTGTGCACACGGTTCCGGTGATGGCCTACCGCCAGTTCCCGGTCGGGCTGCCGAGCCCGCAGGTGCAACGAGTGCTCTCGGACTTTCGGCCGCATGTTCTGCACGCCGCGTCTCCGTTCCTGCTGGGAGCGCAGGGAATCGCGGCCGCCAACCGCCTCGACATCCCCTCGGTCTCGATCTTCCAGACGGACGTGGCTGGCTACGCGCGCCGCAACCGGCTCGGTAGGGCCGCCAAGGCCGCCTGGCGTTACGTGCGCTGGGTGCACGAGGGCTCTGACCTCACTCTCGCACCGTCGACGGCATCGATGCTCGATCTGCGCCGCGTCGGGCTGCGCCGCCTTGCGTTCTGGGGACGAGGGGTCGACCTCACCGGCTACCATCCGAACCGCCGCACGGATGCCGCCGTCATCGCGTTGCGCGACCAGCTCGCGCCGGAGGGCGAGACCGTCGTCGGCTACGTCGGACGCCTGGCCCCCGAGAAACAGGTCGAACGGTTTCGCGCTTTGCGCGGCACCCGCGGCATCCGGCTCGCCATCGTCGGCGACGGTCCGTCGCGCGAGAACGTCGAGCGGGAGCTGTCCGGGATGCCCGTGACCTACCTGGGCCGGTTGAGCGGTCCACAGCTCGCCGCCGCCTACGCGAGCTTCGATGTCTTCGTGCACGCCGGAACCGAGGAGACCTTCGGCCAGACCCTGCAGGAGGCACATGCGAGCGGACTCCCAGTCGTCGCGCCGCGCGCTGGCGGGCCGATCGATCTCGTCGCGCACGGCGAGAACGGCTTTCTCTTCGAACCGGACGATGAGCGCGAGCTGCGTGCGAGCGTCGAGCGGCTCGTATACGACGCTCCCCTGCGCCACCGGATGGGCGAGGCTGGCAGGCGGGCCGTGCTGAGCCGCTCCTGGGAGAGCGTGTGCGAGCAGCTGCTCGACTACTACCAGCTCGTGATCGACGAACGCGCCGCAGTCCGCGCGACCACTGCGGTGCCTCTCTCGATGCAGCGCTGAGGTCATGTCGACCGGGCCCGTCGTGCTTAGGCATGCCTAACCGGAAATTCGCTCCACGGGAGGAATAGACTTGCCTCACATGCTCGTCGAGCGATAGCGGCCTCTCGGACGAGGCCTTTACTCAGCCAGGGAGGGTTGTTCATGCCACAGCAGACGGCGGGAACCCTGACAGCAGACAAGAAGCGCGTCTCGCGCCGGCCCGCCGGAACCCTCTATCGGGGGGGCGAAGGCATGTGGTCGTGGGTGCTTCATCGCATCACCGGGGTGGCGATCTTCTTCTTCCTGCTCGTGCACGTTCTGGACACCGCGCTCGTGCGAATCAGCCCGGAGGCCTACAACGCGGTGATCGGGACCTACCAGACTCCCATCATGGGCCTCGGTGAGGTCGCGCTCGTCGGAGCCATCGTGTTTCACGCATTCAACGGTCTGCGCATCATCCTCATCGACTTCTGGTCTGGCGGCACGAGGCACCAGAAGCTCATGTTCTACATCGTCGTCGCACTCTGGGTGATCACGATGCTGGCCTTCACGCCGCGCCACCTGATCAACGTCTTCGGCCACTAGAAAGGGGAGAACAATGACGACGACCATCGAAGCTCCCCGCAGCCCGCTCCGCCCGGTCGGCAAACGCGGCGTCAACTGGGAGAAATGGGGCTGGATCTACATGCGCGCCTCCGGCGTTGTGCTGGTGGTGCTCATCTTCGGTCACCTCTTCTTCAACCTCATGGTCGGCAACGGGGTGAGCGCGATCGACTTCGCCTTCGTCGGCGGCAAGCTGTCCAATCCGTTCTGGCAGTGGTGGGACGTGCTGATGCTCTGGCTCGCCTTGATCCATGGCGGCAACGGCATGCGCACCCTGATCAACGACTACGCGACCCAGGCGATCAGCCGCGGCATCCTGAAGTCGGCCATGCTGGGCGCCGTCGTCGTGCTCATCGTGCTCGGCACCCTCGTCGTCTTCACCTTCGATCCCTGCCCGCCCGCCCAGCCCGCCGAGCTGCTGCCGTCATTCTGCCCGGTCAGCTAGGAGAGACAGTTTCTGCGATGAGTACGGATGCCCCTGTGAACCAGTCCTCCCCGTCCAGTGAAGCGGCCCAGTCCACCGTGGTCGACGGCGTGCACTACCATCAGTTCGACATCGTGATCGTTGGCGCCGGCGGCGCCGGCATGCGCGCGGCCATCGAGGCCGGGCCGAACGCCAAGACAGCGGTCATCTCGAAGCTCTATCCGACTCGCTCCCACACGGGCGCGGCGCAGGGTGGCATGGCCGCTGCCCTCGCGAACGTCGAGGAGGACAGCTGGGAGTGGCATACCTTCGACACCGTCAAGGGCGGCGACTACCTCGTCGACCAGGATGCGGCCGAGATCCTCGCCAAAGAGGCGATCGAGGCCGTCATCGACCTCGAGAACATGGGTCTACCCTTCAACCGCACCCCTGAGGGCAAGATCGATCAGCGCCGCTTCGGCGGTCACACCCGCGACCACGGCAAGGCACCCGTCCGCCGCGCGTGCTACGCGGCAGACCGCACCGGCCACATGATCCTCCAGACGCTCTACCAGAACTGCGTCAAGCACGGCATCAACTTCTTCAACGAGTACTACGTGCTCGACCTCGTCATGACGGAGGTCGACGGAACCGAGAAGCCGTCCGGGGTGGTCGCCTACGACCTCTCCTCTGGCGAGATGCACGTCTTCCAGGCCAAGGCCGTGATCTTCGCGACGGGCGGCTTCGGCAAGATCTACAAGACCACCTCGAACGCACATACCCTCACCGGCGACGGTGTCGGCATCGTCTGGCGCAAAGGCCTCCCGCTCGAGGACATGGAGTTCTTCCAGTTCCACCCGACCGGCCTTGCGGGACTCGGCATCCTGCTCACCGAAGGCGCCCGCGGCGAGGGAGCGATCCTGCGCAATGCGAGCGGCGAGCGTTTCATGGAGCGCTACGCCCCGACAATCAAGGACCTCGCACCGCGTGACATCGTCGCCCGCTGCATGGTGCAGGAAGTGCTCGATGGCCGCGGGGCCGGACCGCACAAGGACTACGTCTACCTCGACTGCACCCACCTCGGCGCCGAGGTACTCGAGACCAAGCTGCCGGACATCACCGAATTCGCCCGTACCTACCTCGGCGTCGACCCGGTGACGGAGCCCGTTCCGGTGTTCCCGACCGCGCACTACGCGATGGGCGGCATCCCCACCAACACGAGCGCAGAGGTGCTGAGCGACAACGACACCGTCGTACCCGGGCTCTACGCAGCCGGCGAGTGTGCGTGCGTCTCAGTGCACGGTTCCAACCGCCTGGGGACAAACTCGCTGCTCGACATCAACGTCTTCGGCAAGCGCGCCGGTCGCAACGCGGTCGAATACGTCAAGACCGCCGAGTTCACGCCGCTTCCGGATGACCCGGCCGCCGCCGTGCGTACTTTGCTCGAGACGCTGCGCGACTCCACCGGCACCGAGCGCGTCGCCGCGATCCGCAAGGAACTGCAGGACTCGATGGACCGTTGCGCTCAGGTGTTCCGCACCGAGGAGTCGCTCGCCGAGGTCACCGAGATCATCCATGGCCTGCGGGACCGTTACCGGAACGTCGCCGTTCAGGACAAGGGAAAGCGCTTCAACACCGACCTGCTCGAAACCGTCGAGCTCGGCTTCCTGCTCGACCTCGCCGAGGTCGTGGTGTACTCGGCTCGCAACCGCAAGGAGAGTCGCGGCGCGCACATGCGCGACGACTACCCGAAGCGCGATGACGAGAACCTGATGAAGCACACCATGGCGTACCTGTCGGGCGACCCGCACTCCTCGAAGGCTGAGGACCACATCCGCCTTGAGTGGAAACCGGTCGTCGTGACGAATTACCAGCCGATGGAGAGGAAGTACTGACGGTGAGCACCGCGACCATTGGGGCCGATCGACCCGGCAACGCGGACCCGGCGATCACGCCGTTCACCGTCACGCTCATCATCCGCCGCTTCGACCCAGAGGTCGACGACGAACCGCGCTGGCAGGACTTCGACGTCGAGATGTACGCGACGGACCGCATCCTCGACGCCCTGCACAAGATCAAATGGGAACAGGACGGATCGTTGACGTTCCGACGTTCCTGCGCGCACGGCATCTGCGGTTCGGATGCCATGCGCATCAATGGCCGCAACCGTCTGGCTTGCAAGACTCTCATCAAGGATCTCGACATCTCGAAGCCCATCTACGTCGAGGCGATCAAGGGGCTTCCGCTCGAGAAAGACCTCGTCGTCGACATGGAGCCGTTCTTCGCGTCATTCCGTGAGGTTCAGCCGTTCCTCATCGCGGACAGCGTCCCAGAAGCCGGCAAGGAGCGCGTTCAGTCGGTCGTTCAGCGCGAGCGTTTCGACGACACCACCAAGTGCATTCTATGCGCGGCATGCACCTCGAGCTGCCCGGTGTTCTGGACGGACGGCCAATATTTCGGCCCGGCCGCTATCGTCAACGCGCACCGCTTCATCTTCGACTCGCGCGATGACGCGGCCAAGGTGCGACTCGACATTCTCAACGACAAAGAGGGAGTGTGGCGCTGCCGCACGACCTTCAACTGCTCGGAGGCCTGCCCACGCGGTATTCAGGTGACCCAGGCGATCGCAGAGGTCAAGCAGGCCATCATGCGCGGCAAACCGTAGGCTCGAGACGTTCACAGCCCCAGTGTCTCGCCGGCTCCGGTCGGGGTCAGCGTGCCAATCCTCCCAGGCGAGAACCGTTCACGACAAGAGATCGTTGACGACAAGAGATCGTTGACGAATTCCCGCCTCGATCGTCGACGCGATTCGGACCGGCGCCATGGCTCACACCGGCCTCCCGCCTGGTTCGGGTCCAGGCGGGAGACCAGCTTTCAGCCCGAGGAGCGGCGGCCTAGGCCTTGCCACCCCATCGGCGACGGACCGCGATCAAGATGACCGCGCCGAGTCCCAGCAGCAGGATGCCGACTGCAAAGGGCTGGACTCCGTCGAATCCGGTCACCGCGAGCGGCGTCGATGACGTCGGCATCGACGGCTGCGTTGGCCCCGGATTGCAGTTCGGACCGACCGGCGGGTAGACCGTCGTACCGGCAGTCGTCGGGTTCATCCGAAACTCGGTGACCGACTGCTCGCGCAGCTCAGAGAACGGCGAGCTCGGATCGAGCACCCATTGCCCGGTCGGCAGCTGCCGCCAGCCCGGCCACGCGATGCCGTTCCCGTTCGCATCCACGGCCGCACCCGGCCAGAGGATCTCGCCCGTGATCGTCTGCCCCGGCGTCCAACCGGCCGGGATCGTGATCGTGTCGACCTGCTTCGCACCGTCCGCGAGGATCGCGGCCGAGTCGGAGGCGGAGATCGACGGGTTGCGACCGTCGTAGCCCGCCTGGGTCCACCAGATCAGCACGATCGTCAACGGATCGACGTTCTCGGTGTTGTACGGCGTGATCGAGTAACCCAGCCACGGGGCATCCGCACGGCACATCGCACTGGCGAGCACCGCGATCGACTTGACCGGTGTCCTCACCGTCGACGAGTTGTCCTCAGGAGTCTTCTCGACCCCTCCGCTCGTCACGGCAGCCGTGTTGACGATGTCGAGGATCTTGCCCTGTGGGTCTCCGCCCTCGCGCGGCAGCTCGGTCGCGGTATGCACCGAGATCCTGAACTCGACAGGCGTGTCACCGGTCGGCGGCAACGGCCCGTCGGTCTTCGTGAGGGTCAGCGTCCCGCCGAAGCCGTCGCCGTCGGCACCCGTGAGAAGCGCCGTCCACCCCGCAGGAAGCACCCAGTTGCCCTCGTCGACGGCGATCGTCGACGGGATCGCGTCGGTCACCACCACGTTCGGCGCCGCCACCGTCCCGACGTTCTCCACCGTGAAGGTGTAGTCGTAGCCGGAGTCGACATCGGTCGGAACCGCTGGCTTCCCATCGATGGCTCCGCCGTCAGCCTTCGTCAGTCTCAGGTCGACGGTCTCACCCGTGTTGGTGATCTGGCACGTGACATCGGCTCCGGGAGCGACCGCGACGACCGCGCCGTCGAGCACCGCCCCGTCGCAGCTCCACGCACTCGCCTTGTAGAAGTCCTTCAGGAAGGAGCTCCCGACGTTCGCGAGGCTCTCCTCAAGGGTGTAGGAACCGGGTGCGACGGAGACGCCCTCGATACCGGTGGAACCACCGACCCCAGAGAATCCACCACCGTCACCGGTAGCAGACAGCCTCCAATCGCCGCCATCGTCCTTGGCCGGCACGTTGCTGTTCAGGTCGAGCCCGTCGAAGGGCGTGTTGTCGACCTTCTTGACAAGAGTCAACGTCGCCGGCTCCAGCGGTGTCTCATGCGTCGTCGTGCACGGAGCCCCCACTGTGCAGTGCTCAGGAGGAACATCACCGCTACCGGTGACAGCATTGACCAGCTCGACATCCCACGCGGTCGGCTTCACCCGAACGGCATAGTCGAGCGTCGCGTTCGCCGCAACCGCAAGAGACCCCACCGTCCACGTCAACGTCTTGGTCCCAGCATCGTAGACAAAAGACCCAGCAGAGGCGACGATGCTGCCCTCATCAAGAGTCGCGTCAGCGAGAACATCAGACAGATCATCGGACACGACAACATCATGAACCGTGACATCACCCGTTGACCTCGCGGTCACCCTATACGCAATGTCAGTGCCCGGCTGAACCACACTGCCACTAACAGGATCACTCGACTTCACGATGTCGAAGGCACCAAAGCTGCGGGTGAGCGTGTTGCTCGCCACGACCTGCACAGCCGCCGGCGCGTTGCCGCTGATCGGGATCGTGAAGGACACGGTGCGCCCGGAGCTGCTCACCTCGCTCGCATTGTTCACCGTGTAGGCGAGTCCCGTCCAGGAGAACGCGTCGTCGATCGGGGTCGGCATCGGCAGTCGCTCTGTCACGTCGCATTCGGTGCCGACAGGGAGCTCCTGGTCTGCGGGCAGCAGCCAGGTCTCGCCGTCCTTGATCGATGCCACTCCGGTGACGGGGTCCGCTGTTCCAGGGACGTCGCAACTCCAGTCGAAGCCGTACTCCGCGCCTGGGTCCACGCCCTCCGGGTTGCCCAGCACAGCCTTCGTGATGCCGAAGGAGCCCGTGATGCGCACGGTGTCGTTGATCACCGAGATCGTCGGCACCGTTCCACCCGTACCCGGCGCGATCGCAGGATTGCCGGTGTAGGTCACCGGTGGAACCCACTGGTACGAGGGGTCGGCCGGAACCGGCGTCGTCGCAGGGGCGGTCTCGACAGCGACGCACACCGAGCCGGCGAGGATGCCGCCGACGGTGGCGATCGAGTCGCGGGTCGCCGTCCAAGGATAGAGCACCGGAGCCTCGGCGCCGTAGGTGCAGCTCAGTGTTCCGCCGAACTCGCTCGTGCCCGCGACCGGCGCCCCACCCGTGATCAGCTTGTCGATGTCGACGGAGGTGCGCACGCGCTCCACGGTGTTCGCAACGGTCAGCGTCTGGGTGCGACCGTCGATCAGGGTGACGTTCGGGCCGTAGCTCGGAGCAGCCCACGTGAACGATACGTCCTTGAGCGACGAGTCGCTCAACGAGTTCTCCGCCGTGTAGCAGTCGGCGGTGGCCGGAATCCTGTCGGATGCAGTGAAGAGGGTCACCGTTCCGCCGGTGGCCGGCACCTCCCACCGCCCGTTCCACTCATCATCGCCGAGAGCGCAATACCACGTTCCGCTGACAGTCTCGCCATCTTTGACACCGCGGTCGGGATCGGTCGTCGTCTTCGTCAGCTGCAGTGCGCCCCAGAGGCGGTGCACCGAGTTCGTCACGGTGACGACGGGGGCATCGTCCGCGGTCAGAACGGTCACGTGCTGGCCGTAGTCCGGCATCCCCCAGGCCCACGAGCCGTTGACGAGGTCGCCCGAGTCGGGCGAGTCCTCCAGGTCGACGGAGCAGTCGGAGTTGAGGAGCACGGCCGGGTCGCCGGTCAGCGTCGCGCCTCCGCCGAGCTTGCTCGAGACGCTCCAGGTGCCGGTCTGGTCCGGGTCGCCCGGATGGGTGCACACCCAGGTTCCGCTATAGCCCGGCCCATTCGTGATGACTCCACTGAGATCGACGCCGACCGGGCCTCTCACGACCTTGGCGATGTCGAAGGTTCCCGTACGACGCTCGATCGGGTTCTTCACGGCGACCGCGACCTTCTGGCCTGCCTGGGTGATCGTGGCTGAGGCCGGGGAGACGGTCACGTCACCCCATCCGTACGACGTGTCCTGCAGCTGGCCCTGCGTCGGGGTGGTCTCCGAGATGGCGCAGGTCCAGCCGAGCGGGATCTCCTGCGGTAGTACGGTCGTTCCACCGTCGGCGACGGAGGCGGTCAGCAACAGGTGCCCCGCCACTCCGGCGACCGAACAGTCGGCATTGACCTCGAAGTTCTTCTCGGAGCCGCCCGTGTAGCCGGCGGTCGCGCCGGTCACGGTCTTGCTCACCTCGATCGTTCCGGTCTCGCGGTGGAACGCGTTGGCCACGGTGAGCGCCGCCGGCTCGCCGACGCCGACCGTGCCGCCCGTGATCCGGGGGGCGTCCCACACGTAGCTCGGGTCATCCGAAGGAACGGCGAGCGAGTCCTCGGTGGCGGAGCAGTCCGCTGTCACGAGCACGTGATCGGAGAGTTGGACTGGGCCGTCCCCTGCCAGAACGGCCCAGTCACCTTCGGCGACGGTATCGTCGCCGTAGGTGCAGCTCCACTTCCCGGTGAAGCTGCGTCCTGGGCTCACCACGCCCTGCGGGCCGGTGAGGGTCTTGTCGATGGTGACCGATCCGTAGACGCGCTCCGTCGGGTTCGTGATGGTCACCACGAGCTGCTGGTTCGCTTCTGTGATCGTGAGGGCCTTGCCCGGCGAGTAGCTCTCGGGTCCGGTCCAGTTGTAGGAGGCATCCTTCAGGCCACCGCTCGGCGTCGACTCATCGATGGTGCACTCCGATCCGAGCGGGAGCTCGAGCGGCTCGGAGCCCTCGGTCGTGAACGTCACCGGGTAGATCGCGGTGCCACAGCGCACGCTCGCCGTGAAGGCGAAGTCCGGGCCACCGACGAAACCGCCTGCGCCGCCGATCTTCTTGACGAGGGTGACATGGCCGAACTTCGGCGAGATGGTGTTCGTCGCCTGCACTCCGACGGTGACGGGAGCCCCGTTCTGCGGCGCAGGAACCGTGAACTTGATCGAGCGGCCGTCCTGGGTTCCTCCGGCGGTCGTCGAGAGGGTCAAGGCGTCCCAGCTGTGGCCGGGTTGCGGCTCGGGGTTTCCGAGTTCCTGCACCGTGCAGAGACTGCCGGCGGGAAGCGCGCTCGGACCGTTGGTCGAGCCGCCGGGCAGTACCTCAAGCTCACCGGATACCGTGGTCTTGTCCGGCAGAGTGCACTTCCACGAGAAGGTGAACGGGTCCGCCGTCGCCCCATCGCCCTTGACGGTCTTCGTGATCCCGAAGGAACCGGTGAGGCGGGTGATCGAGTTCTGCACGGTCACGGAGCCGTCCGGGGCCGCGTTGCTCAGAACCACCTGGGCGCCACTCGGGTCGTAGACGACGCCGCCCCACACATAGGAGGAGTCGTCGGCGTTCGGCTGACCGGTGAGTTGGTTTTCTGTCACCGTGCAGGTGGAGCCGCGCAGGATGCCGCTGCCGACCTGCTCCGTGCCACCGGCCGCTATCGACCAGACGCCACTGCTGCCGTCTGTGCAGCTCCAGGTTCCGGTGAAGTCACCGCCGGTGTACACGTCAGGGCCGCTCAGGGTCTTGATGACCGAGAGGGTGCCGTACTGGCGCACGATCGTGTTCGTGACCGTGACCGGGACGACCTGACCGGAAGCCGCAACGACGACCTGCTGGGGAGCGGGGGTCGGCCCCCAGCCGTACGAGGCGTCGACGAGCCCACCGCTCGGGGCGGTCTCCGAGACGGTGCATCGCGTGCCGACCGGGACGCTGTCGGTGACGCCGGCTGGACCGCCGTTCGTCAGCGTGAACGGGAACGAACCGGCCGGTCCGCAGTCCACGATGACCGCGAATGTGGTTCCTGGCGCGAGTCCATCGACCGGGGATACGACCTTGACGACGGACACCGTGCCGAAGACCTCGACGGTCGGATTGGTGACGGTGACCGTCTTGGTGGAGTCGGCGGCGATGGTCACCTGGCCGCTCTGACTGGTACCGACCCAGCTGGGAGTCCCCCAGTCGTGCGCGACGTCGAGAAGGCTCTCGTCCGGTGCCGCCTCGCTGAGACTGCAGATGGCGTTCGCCGGGAGGCCGGTGATCGTCGTGCTTCCGCCTGCCGCGAGTGCGACGGCAACATCGCCCGCACCGCAGTCGTAGGTGACCGAGAACGGTTCGCCCGAGCCGACGTATCCGTCTCCCCGAACGACCTTCTTGATCGTAAGCGAACCGAAGTCGCGCGTGAAGGTGTTGGTGAGCACGGAGCTCTGCGACGATGCGCCGATCGTGATCGCACTGGGCACGAACGTTCCATCGGTCCACGAGTACGAGCCGTCCGCGAAGTCGCCCGGCTGGGTCGCGAGGGGTTCCTCGGTCAGCGAGCAGAACGCGGTGCGCGGGATGGCCTGGCTCGGGCCGCCCGGCGTTCCGGTGCTGACCACGAAGGAGCCGGAGGCGACCCGCTCGCCGCCGATCGTGCAGACGTAGTTCACCGTGAAGGGCCGCGACGGACCGCCGGTGTAGCCCGCGGCCGTGCCGTCAGGTCCCTTCACGGCCTTGCTGACGGTGAAACCGCCAGTGTCTTGGCGCACCGTGTTCGTCACCGTGATGGTGGCGGTCTGTCCGTCGGCGATCGTAACGGGTCCGGTGACCGTCGGGGTCTCCCAGGCGAAGGATCCGTTGACGAGTCCTCCGCTCGGCGCGGTCTCACCAACCGTGCAGCTGCGACCGGTTGGGATGCCTGTGACGACGAGCGGGGTGTCCACCGAGACGGACTGCCCGATGGCTGAGAAACCCGCGCCGCAGTTGTAGCTCACGGTGAAGGTCTTGCCGTTGCCGCCGTTGTAACCGCTCACGGGGTCGTGGATCTGCTTGACCACCTTGAGGGTTCCGGTCTGGAACCGGTTGTTAACGGTGCAGGTCACGTCCGCTCCGTCGACGAGGGTCACCTTCTCCCCCGCAGACATCGACGGGTTGCCGCCGGTACCGCTGTTGGTGCACACCCAGTTGCCCTGCTGCTGATAACCGGCTGGCCCGCCGGACTCGCCGAGGGTGTACTGCCCTGTCGGCAGGCTCGCCTTCGAGACCGGGCTGCTGCCCGTGAGCGTCGCGGGACCGACCGCGTTGAGCGTCCACTCCGCGGCGGCCGCGGATCCGCCGCTGACAGTCTTCTTCAGGGTGAGTTTCGCGCTGCCCGTGTACGTGTTGGTGATGGTGCAGGTGATCGCCTTGGCGGCGGCGCTCGTCGCCTCGGGGATGTCGCTCAGGCTGATCGTGCGGTTCGCGACGTCATACGTCACGCCCGAGACGTCCTGGTTCGCTCCGTCTTTGCAGACGAGGCCGGTGAGCGCCCACTTGGGGTTGGCCGGTGATACCGGCTGCTCGGTGACGGTGACGGTCTCGCCGGAGACGACCGGACGCGTGACGGAAGGGGTCGCCGGCGGGGTCACGGTGAAGTTCGGGGCGGACCACAGCGATCCGGCGAGGTTGCTCGTCGTGGCGAATGCGAAGCTCTGGCTTGGAGCGTCGACACCCGCGACCGCCTTGACGACGGTCAGCGAACGCACCTGGCTCAGCTTCGCGTACAGGCACGCCTGAGTCTGGCCGCGCTCGTTGGTGAGCCAGTTGTTGATGACGCTCGCGGCTCCGGGGTCGGCCGGGCACGCGGTTCCGTTGGGAACCTGAACGAAGCCGAGCACGACGAGCTTGTAGTCGAGCCCGCCGACGGTGATGTTCTGGTCGGCGACCTGGTTGAGGAACTTGACCTGGTCCTGGCAGTTTCCGTTGCCTAGCC
The DNA here is from genome assembly GCF_042660285.1 of Luethyella okanaganae. Classification (NCBI taxonomy): domain Bacteria; kingdom Bacillati; phylum Actinomycetota; class Actinomycetes; order Micrococcales; family Microbacteriaceae; genus Luethyella; species Luethyella okanaganae. Next base: position 284,477 of record NZ_JBHSTP010000001.1, on the reverse strand, counting down.
AGAGGCCTGCAGGGCATGAGTCGCTGTAGTTCGGCGTCTCCCACATCCACCAGTCGTAGTCGAACGTCGGCGCGCCCGAGACTCCGTTGAGCCGGAAGCTCAGCTTGCCCTTGAAGTAGTTGTTGCTCCCGTCGTAGCTGATCGGGTTGTTGTAGTGGGTGATCCTGCCGACGTTGAACGCAACACCCGATGCAGGGTTGAGAGAGCCGCTCACGGCTTGGACTCCGACGGCGCTCTGCGTGTTGACATCGAGGTTGCTCGGGCAGGTGCTGCTGTTTCGGCCATGTGCGGTGCGCGCCTCGGAGCCACCCGGCTGCCAGTCCGACGGTCCCGTGTTGCTGCTGCCAGTGGGCGGGCCGTAGCGGATGCAGTAGCCGTTCGTGGTCCCGGCATCCGTGCCGGAGGCGTTCGTGCCACCGACGTGGTCGCTCACCCGCGAGTCGACCGTGCCAAGGGTGACCGCCTCGGCCGACGCGGTCGGAGAGAAGATCGCCATGCCGGTCACCGTGACCGCCGAGATGAGGAGGGCGCTTACGCCGAGACTGAGAGCCTTCTTGAGCGTCTGGAGCCGGCGTCGTTGACGACGCAGCCGGAATCGGCCGGAGGCAGGGTCTGCAGCATCGCTGAAGATATTTCGGGTAAGCATGTTTCAAGCCTTCGGGTATTGCGTGTTCGGGCACGCTGGCTTTGTCGCGACTCCTATCGGGTATAGAAGCCAGTCGAGATTCTGGCAGAGCCGCCCGGGCCGGGGAAGCCCTTTTTGGCCTCCATCTGGGGGGTATGACGCGAAGAGCCCGAAAATTCCCCGAAACTACGGGGATTCCATGACGAGAAAAAAGATAACAATAAGATAACGCCCTGCGCGAGCCGTTTGCCCGGTGCCGATTCATCCGCACAACGCCGTGCAGCCGCGGCCCAGGGGCCACGGCTGCACGGGACGGCGGAGGTCGACGCTACTCGATCTCGCCTCGACGCCTCCTGGCGATCAGCAGGACGATGATCGCTCCGACGAGGATCATCCCGCCCGCCATCGGCACCAGCCAACCCGACTCGAAGCCTGTGCTCGCGAGCGGCTTCGACGGCTGCTTGGGCGTCGCATTGCAGTTCGGGGTTGCGGGCGGGTAGACCGTCGTGGCGTCCGTGGTCGGGTTTATCCTGACCTCGGTGATGGCCGAGCCGCGCAACTCGTAGAACGCTGAACTCGGGTCGAGCACCCAGGTGCCGTCGGGGAGCTGACGCCAGCCCGGCCATGCAGTGCCTTGACCGTCGGGTCCGACGGCCGCTCCCGGCCAGAGGATGCGTCCGCTGATGGTCTGTCCGTCGACCCAGCCGGCAGGCACACCGATCGTGTCGACCTTGGAGGCTCCGTCCGCGAGGATCGCAGCGATGTCCGAGGCCGGGATGGACGGGTCATGCCCGCCGAAGGCCGCCTGTGTCCACCAGATCAACCGGATCACGAGCGGGTCGACGTTCTGCGTGTTGTACGGGGTCACCTCGTAGTAGAGCCACGGGGCGTCGAGCACGCACTGCGCGAACACCGATACCTTGATCGACTTGACCGGAGTGGTCTCCGTCGACGTGTTGTTCTCCGGAGTCCTCTCGATGCCGTCGCTGTGCACGACCGCAGTGTTGACGATATCGAGGATCTTGCCCTGCGGATCTCCGCCCTCGCGCGGCAGTGACCGGGCCGTGTCCACCCAGATCGTGAACTCGACGGTGGAGCCGGCCTCACCGGCCGCTGGCATGGGCGCGTCGGTCTTGGTCAGGGTCAGCACTCCACCGAAGCCGTCGGCGTCCGCACCGGTCAGCGCCGCCGTCCAGCCGGAGGGGATGCTCGACTTGACCGGATCGTAGGCGAGCGTCGCCGGAAGCCCGTCGGTGACGACCGTGTCGGGGGCCGGCACGACGCCTGCGTTCTCGACGGTGAACAGGTAGCTGAACGACGAGCCCTCGTCGGTCGGCACGTCGAACACGTCGCCGACCCTCTCGATGTTCTTTTTCGTGATGACGAGGTCCACCGGATGCAGCGTGTTGGTGAGCCCGCACGTGGTGTCCTCGCCGTTCACGACGGTCGCGATGTCGGTCGCCTCACCGTTGCAGAACCACTGCCCGTCGGTCACGAACTGAGTGATGAAGAGGAACAACGGGTTCGCATCGCCGCCGCGGATCTTCTCGAGGAGGGAGTAGTCGCCGACCGGGATCACGTAGCTGTTGCCCTCCGTCGACGCGACGTTCTCGTGAACCGCGTCGCCGAGCGTCGCCGAGAGGTTCCAGTCGCCGACCGTCGGCAACGTCTGGCCGCCGAGGTCGAGCCCGTTCACCTCACTCAGCTCGAGGGTCTTCGAGAGGGTCAGACGTCCGACCGGGATCGACTCGCAGGCGTCGTCACGCGTGACGACGGTGCCGTTGAGCAACTCTGCGCCGTTGAAGAAGCCATGACCGCTCGTGCTCGCCAGGCATTCCGCGTCCGAGATCGTCGTGATGTCCTGCACGTCCGCAATGACCGTCACTGTGTAGCTGTGCACGGTGGGGCCGCCATCGGCCGCCGCGATGATCTTGTTGTCGGCGAGCACGGTGTTGGGCGAGAGTCCCGTCCACGAACTCGTGTCGACTCCGGCGTCATTCGTCGCGGCGCTCGACACGATGCCGACGCCGGAGGGGAAGCCGAGGGTGTCGGACAAGTCATAGTAGAGGTTCTTGTCGCCGCTGTTCGTGACGGTCACCGTGTAGAGCACGCGCCAGTTGCCGCTGGGAAGCAGTTGCGGTGAACCCTGACTGACCTTCTCGACCACGGCACGGCCTGGCTCGCCACAATCGGTGGCCGGCTGCGGCTCGCCGTTGCCGACGGTCAGCCATGCGGTGTTGCGGAAGCCGCCGTTCTCTGTGGTGCCATCGGGCGAGCAGCGGGTCGCGAGCGTATCGAAGGCTTCTCCCGACACCGTCGCAGTGATGTGGACGGTGTAGATGTCGGTTCCGCTGGCCGCCAGCTCCTGACCGCCGGCCAAGCCGAAGGACGCGGTCGTCGGGTTCCAGTCGTCGGCGAGACTGCCGACGGGTCCGGTGGCCGTGCCATCGTCGATGGTGATGCCCGAGCCGAACTGCGGCTCATCGACCAGATCGTAGACGAGCGGGATAACGACGCTCTGGTTGGTGACCTTCACCGTGTAGACCAGATCCCAGGTGCCATCGGACAGTTGCGCCGAACTCACGAGTTCTTTCGTGATCACACCGGTCGGCGGCACGACGGAGTTGTCCACCGTGCAATCCAGGGTCAGCCCGGGCGTCGCCATGAACTGGAAGCCCGAGGTCTCAGGCAAGAGGTCGCCGAGACCGCCGCACACGACCGTGCCGCCGGTCCAACCGGTAGGAACCGTCTCGGAGAGCGTGTATACCGTGCCGATCCGCAACTGGCTCCAGGAGACGCTCGGGTCAGAACTCGTCATCGCCTGCTTTGCATTCTGCTGAGCCGGGGTCGGCGAGATCGTCATGCCGAACGACCAGTCGAGACTGAGCCCCTCTGGCACGCCGTGCACGACCTTGGTGACCTCGACAGAACCGGGCACCGCCGTGTTCGTCACGTCGCAGCTGAGCTGAAGGCCCGGTATGACGACGAACTGGAGTCCGACAGTGTTCGGGTCGGCATCGGTGATCCCGGTGCAGGCGATCTGCCCCTCGATCCAGCCGTCCTGACCGGTCTCGTTGAGCGTGTAGGTCTCTCCGACGACAAGGCCGGTCCATTCGACGGTCGGGTTCTCGTCGGTCATGGCCTGCGTCGCCGGCTGAGCGCCGACGGCCGGGCTGATGGTGGCGTCGAAGGCGAAGTTCCAGCCTGCGGGAACACCCAGGACGTGCTTCGTCAGCGAGACGGAGCCGGGGTTCGGGGAGTTCGTGTAGACACAGGTGACGGTCTCGCCTGCTGCGAGAGCGATCGACGCGTTTGCGCCGGTGTAGCTGACGCCGTCACCGGTGCACTTCACCGAGTCGAAGGTCCAGTTCGGAGTGCTGAGCTCGAGCACCGAGTAGTCGCCAGGCGGAATGAGCCCGGACGTCCACGGCTCAGCCGCGTTGGTCAGAGAGAAGGTCTCGTCCGCTGCTCCGCCCGCGGAGAACTCGAAGGGGAAGGCCTGCTCAGGACCGCCGGTCGTGACCTTGTCGACGATGATCATGCCGCGTTGCGTGTTGCTGTAGACGCACGTGACCGTCTCGCCCGGGTCGAGGTTGATGGTGCCCGTGAGCCCCGCAGCACTCGAGGCCTGTCCTGTGCTCGAGTCGAGGCAGCTGAGAACCATGCCGTCATAGCCGGGCTTGGGAGTCTCGGTGACCACATAGCCACCCGGAGCGACATTCTGGAAGGTCTCGGTTCCGGTCTTGCCGCTCGTCGTGATGGCGAAGTTCTCGGGATCGAGCCAGCTGCCCGTGAAGTTGAAGGCGCCGTCGGCACCCCGAACGTTCTTCACGATGATGATCGTGCCCTTCGCGGTGTTGGCGATGGCGCAGGAGATCGCGTCGCCGGGAGCGACGGTGAAGTCGCTCTCGTCGATGGCCTGCGGCGATCCGCCGGCCGCATGGACGACGGTGCAGCCGAGCGTGCCGTCGATCCAGTGGGCTCCGGGATCCGCTTCCGCGAGCGAGTAGTGCTGACCGGACAGGAGCCCGGAGAACGTCGTGGTCCCCGTTCCGCCACTGGTCGTGATGATCTGCTCGACCGGGTCGCCGCCGGGCAGCGGCGTCAGCACGAAGGTGAATGAGCCGTCGCCGCCGATCGAGGTCTTGGTGATCTCGGCACTACCGGGCTTCGCCGTGTTCGTGATCGAGCACTGGAGGTCGAGGCCCGGCGTCGCGACGAACTGGAAGCCGGCCTTGTCGGCGTTCGAGTCGACGAGGTTGCCGCACTGGACCGCTCCGCCTTCCCATCCCGCAGGCAGGTCCTCCGAGATCGTGTACTCCTGGCCTATCGCGAGCTTGGTCCACGCGACCGTGTCGGAGGTGTTCCCCGTTCCACTCACCTCTTGGGTGGCCCCGGGGAGCACACCAGCCGAAGGGTCGATCGCGAGGTCGAAGCTCCACCCGGTCCCATCCGCCACGCCGGAGACGGCCTTGGTGACCTGGACCCTTCCAGGCACCGCGGTGTTGGTCACGTCACAGGCGAGCGCGAGCCCCGGCATGACAGTGAGCTGAAAACCGGGATCGGGCGACTCGTCCGCGATTCCGGTGCAGGTGATCGCACCCTCGGCCCATCCGGCGGCCGAGGCCTCGTTCAGGGTGTACTGCGTTCCGATCTGGAGATCTTTCCAGCTCACCGATGGCGAGGCGTTGTCCGCCGTCTTCGTGCCGAGTTGGCCGGTGGGAACCGGGCTGATCGAGAAGTCGAACGACCAGGGGTATCCGTCGGGCACGCCTGCGACGTGCTTGGTGATGGTCACCTCACCGGGCACCGCCTTGTTGACCACGGTGCAGTTGACCGTTCCGCCTGGCGGCAGTGCGAAGACCAGTGGAGAGGTCGACGACGAGGTGGGCGACGGAACGGTGCCGGCGCAGTTGATGGTCTGCAACTCCCAGTTCTGAGTCGCGTCCTCTGCGAGGGTGTACTCGCCCGCGCTCACGAGGCCGGAGTTGAACGGCGCGGCGGCGTCGGTCAGATCGAACCCGGTTCCTGTGCTCCCGGTCGGAGTCAGGGTGAAGTGGAACGGCTGGGTCGAGCCTCCGGGGTTGGTCACCTTGTCGACCGTGATCGTACCGCGCTGGGTGTTGGTGTAGGTGCAGGTCACCAGTTCGCCCGGGTCGAGGTGGATCGAGGATGTCGGAATCGTCGCCGTCGAGACGTTGGCGCCGACCGCTCCGCCCTCGACACAGCTCAACCCCGTGAGGTCATAGTTGGGAAGCGGCGTCGTCTCGGTCACGGTGTAGTCGCCGGGGGTCAGGCTGGAATAGGTCTTCTGGCCCGTCCCGTTCGAGGTGAGGACGTTGAACGGGTCGAAGCCGTTGCCGCCGGTGGTCGTGAAGGCGAAGGTGCCGTTCGCGCCCTCCACGTTCTTCACGATCGTGATCTCGCCGTCCTGCCGGTTGCTGAACTCGCAGTTGATCACCTCGCCTTTGACGCTCGTCACGGTCGCAGTCCCGGCCGTGAGATTGATCACGGCCGGCACAGACCCACCGGCCGCGTTCGTGCAGACGACACCCGTCAGATGCCAAGCGGGGGTCCCCGGTTCGGGGAGCTCCGTGATCGTCACGGTCGATCCGGGAACATAGTCGGCCACTCCGGACTTCTGTCCGCTGGCCAGAGTCGCGGTCTCTCCGCCGCTCAGGGTGAAGTCGAAGTCTGCGGCCTGACCTTGGGCGACCTTCGACACGGTCACGCCCGACGTGGCGTTCGTGATCACGCACGCCGTCGTCTCACCGGCGACGACCGGGAACTGGTCTGTTGGGCTGCTCAGCACGAAGGGACTCTGACCGGGGACGGTACAGACGATCGACTCCCGCGACCAGGGCGCACCGACAGGGATCGTCTCCTGGAGGGTGAAGTCGCCGCTCGCAGGAACCTGCGGCCAGGTATCCGTCCCTCCGATGGCGAGGCTACCGCTGATGCCCACGGCTTTGGAGCCGCCAACCGCGTATCCGAACGCCGTGCCGCTGCTATCGGGCTGTCCGCCCAGTGACTGTTTCGCGACGGTCAGTGCACCACAGGTGGAGGGCGGGTTCACAGCGAGCGGAGCGACGTACGCCTTCAAGTTTCCTGACGCGTCGACGTTGTTGCCGGTAATCGACCGAACATACACCGATGCCTGGTTGGCCACGGGCGGACACGACGGTGCCGCCCCGGTCAGCTGCGTCACGTTGAGACCGAACTCGAAGAACAATCCGTCGCTGCTGAAAGCGAAGTCCACCGTCGGCAAGTTGACACACGTGCCCGGGTAGTTCGCGACCGAGGTGTATGTGCAGATGGAAAGGAACTCGGGGGCACTGGAGCCGTGCATCTTCAGGTAGAGCACATAGCCGCCGGCCGACCGATCGGGCTGGGGTGCGCCGTCCGGTCCCACTCGCTCGCCGGCGTAGCTCACCTCGACGGCATACCCGCCGGTGCCGCTGTTGCTGGTGCGCGTCCAGGCGAAATAGCTGAAGTAGTCGCCACCGACCACCTGCGCGTAGGTGTAGACCTGATCAAAGTCCGCCTTGCTGGGAGTGCTCCCGGACGATGTCCAGCCCACGGGGTTGCTGCCGTCTTTGTTCGAGGTCTGGTACGTTCCGCCCTGCGTGGTGGTATCCGAAGCGAGACCGGGCGTTCCCCAGTCGATGCCGACTGGATTGCAATCGGGCGGAAGGTTCCCGTCGATCTCGAAACCGCCCGGCGTCGCGCAACTCGCCGCCGAGGCCGACTGGACCGGCACGAAGACGGCGTAGCTCATGCCGACGCTCGCCAGGAAGCTGGCTGCCACGAGGCCGCTGATCAGCTTCCGTCTCGCCCTTCTCGCCTTGAGCGCACGGCCCCGCGTCCGGTCGAGCTTTCGGGATTCGGAAGAAGGGGTCGAAAAAAACGGCAGGGTAAACAAAATACTCATCAGCCTTCGGGTTTTGGCATCGGGAAATGCCAGGCTTTTCAAACCCGTCGGGTACGGGTTAGCTGGATTGTCGCAGACACATCGCGTGCGAGGAACCCTCGACATCTCACCAGAAAGGGGGCCAATAGTTCGGTTTCCCCCGGAATGCCGGGTATGTCTCCTGATCCGCGACGGTAGGTCAGGTTACGATACGGTAACGGAGCGACTTCTCAACTCATTCGCGATGCGATCTCGCGGGCCTCGTCGATCCGCATGGCCTCCGTAGACGTGCTTTAGGCTTGCATCGTGGTTTCCGGCAGCGAGACACGTCGCGAAGACGACGACGGTCGGTCACGGCCGGGTCGCGGTCGTCCTGCCGAACGAGGCGACAGCCGATCGGCGGCGGCCGTGCCTGAGGACGCCGCGCGGAAGTCCCTGGACGTGCTCGGCGAACCGCTCCGGGAACACTTCGGCCAGCCGGTGCAGCGCGTCACGGAGCTGACCCGCAGAACGCTCGCGCTGTTCCCGGTACGCGTATGGCGCCATTTCCTCGCCAGCAACGGATTCCTACTCGCCGCAGGCATGAGCTACCAGGCGATCTTCGCGATCTTCGCGGCCGTCTACGTCGGATTCTCCGTCACCGGGATCTGGCTCGTGAGCCATCCAGACACGCTCGACGCGCTCGTCCAGCTCATCAACACCTATGTTCCGAGCCTGATCGGTCCAGACGGAGCCGTCGGCACCGACGAGATACAGGCGCTCACGGCGACGAGCGCGACCGTGCTCGGCTGGACGGGCGTCTTCGCCCTGGCTGGCCTGGTCTGGACGGCGATCGGATGGATCGATTATTCGCGCATCTCCGTGCGCAGCATCTTCGGACTCGAGAAGGACACCAGGGCCTATGTGCTGCTGAAGACGCGAGACCTTCTCGCCGCGATCGCCTTCGGTGCGATCCTGCTCGTCTCGGCCGCGCTGAGCGTCGCGAGCACGGCGGCGCTCGACTGGATCTTCGGACTGCTCGACATAAGCGACGACACGCTCGGGTTCAACATCGCCGTCAGCGCCAGCGGACTGCTCCTCGTCCTCGTGATCAACACCGGCGCTCTCGCGGCGATGTTCCGATTCCTCTCTGGCGCGGCCGTCGAATGGCGGCGCATCTGGGGAGGCTCGCTCTTCGGCGGGCTCGCTCTCGGCGTGCTGCAGGTGCTCGGCAGCACCCTCATCGGCAGTGCATCGAAGAACCCGCTCCTCGCCACCTTCGCGGTCTTCATCGGCCTCCTGCTGTGGTTCCGGCTGACCGGCATCGTCACGCTCGTCGCCGCGGCCTGGATAGCGGTGTCGGCCGGTGACCGAGGCGAGTCGCTGCGGCGAGTGACTCCGAAGCAGCTGGCCGCCGAGAGGCGCACGGAGGAACGGAAGGCTTTGCAGATAGCCGCGGAGGTCGGGCTGCGCGAGGCCCAGACAGAATACGACGACGCACGCTGGTACAACCGGTTCGTCGCGTCCCGGCGGCTCCGCAAGGCCCGGGAGAGACTCACCGAGCTGAATGACGGCGCCTCGACCTAGAATCGGTCTATGCCTTCCGCCTCCAAGCCGCTCCGCATCGCGTCCGTCAACGCCAACGGCATCCGCGCCGCCTATCGCAAGGGCATGGGCGACTGGCTCACCGCTCGCGACGTCGACGTTCTCGCTATCCAGGAGGTGCGCGCCGAGACCGACGACGTCGTGGGTCTGCTCGGCCCAGAATGGAGTGTGCTGCACGACCCCGCCACCGCCAAGGGTCGCGCGGGGGTCGCCCTCGCCAGCCGTGACAAGGCGACGATCCACCGGGTCGAACTCGGCGCGGTCGACTTCGACAGCGCGGGCCGCTGGCTCGAGGCCGACTTCGACGTCAATGGCAAGATCGTGACGGTCGTGAGCACCTATGTGAACTCCGGCGAGGCAGACACTCCCAAACAGGTCGAGAAGTACAAGTTCCTCGACGCGATGGTCGAGCGCCTCCCGCAGCTGGCCGACCATTCCGAGCTCGCCGTCGTGCTCGGCGACCTCAACGTCGGCCATCGCAAGCTCGACATCAAGAACTGGCGGGGCAACGTCAAACGCGCGGGGTTCCTCCCCGAGGAGCGCGCCTACTTCGACAGGTTCCTCGGCGCGGAGGGCGAGCCGGAGTACAACAACGGCGCCGGTCTCGGCTGGATCGACGTCGGTCGCCGCTGGGCCGGTGAGATCGAGGGGCCGTACACCTGGTGGTCTCAGCGCGGCCAGGCTTTCGACAACGACACCGGATGGCGGATCGACTACCACCTCACGACGCCCGCACTCGCGGCGAGGGTGGTCGGGTACTCGGTGGATCGCGCGGCTTCCTACGACGAGCGATGGTCGGACCACGCTCCCGTGGTCGTCGACTACGCCCTCTGACCCTCGCTCTCCGTCACGTTCGGGCTGAGACTCTCCGAAAGACCTTCTATGACCTTCCTCCCTCGCCTGTACTCCGGCATGCAGCCGTCTGCCGACTCGCTGCACGCCGGCAACTACATCGGTGCCATCCTGCAGTGGAAGAAACTGCAGTCCTCGCACGACGCCCTGTTCTCGGTCGTCGACATGCACGCGATCACCGTGCCGCAAGACCCGACCGAGCTGCGCGAGAAGACTCGCCGAACGGCCGCGCAGTACATCGCCGCCGGCATCGACCCCGCGAGCTCGACACTCTACGTGCAATCGCATGTCCCGGCGCATGCCGAGCTCGCGTGGGTGCTCAACACCATCACCGGCTTCGGCGAGGCCGGTCGCATGACCCAGTTCAAGGACAAATCGCAGAAGCAGGGAGCGGACGCGACCTCCGTCGGACTGCTCGCCTACCCGGTGCTCATGGCCGCCGACATCCTGCTCTACAAAGCGGATGTCGTGCCTGTCGGCGACGACCAGAAGCAGCATGTGGAGCTGACCCGTGACCTCGCCATGCGGTTCAACTCGCGGTTCGGCGACACTTTCGTTCTGCCCCGGCCGGTGATCCAGAAGGAGACCGCCCGTATCTACGATCTGCAGAGCCCCGGCTCGAAGATGTCGAAGTCGACGGATTCCACGGCAGGCGTCGTCTGGCTGCTCGACGAGCCCGGCGTGACCGCGAAGAAGATCATGCGTGCCGTGACCGACAACGATGGCGTCGTGCGCTTCGATCGCGAGTCGAAACCCGGTGTCTCGAACCTGCTCACGATCTTCTCCGTCCTCTCAGGACGGTCGATCGAGACGCTCGAGAACGAGTACGCGGGCCGGGGCTACGGCGACTTCAAGAAGGATCTCGCAACCGTCGTCGTCGACGAGTTCGAACCGGTGCGGGCACGCACGCTCGAACTGCTCGACGACCCAGCAGAGCTCGACCGCCTCCTGGCGATCAACGCAGACCGCGCCAGCGAGATCGCGGAGCAGACGCTCGCAACGGTGTACGAACGAATCGGCTTCCTGCGTAAGGTGCGTTGACGTGGAACCCGTCGTGCTTCGTTCCGATCGTCTCGTGCTCGACCAGCCGGTGGTGGCCGACATCGATCGCGTCGCCGAGTACTGCCGAGACCCGCTCTTCGAACGCTTCATGACCACGCCGTGGCCGTATACGCGGGATCACGCCGAGGGCTTCCTGTCCGAATATGTGCCGAACGGCTGGTCGACCGGGCGCGAGGCGACGTGGGCGCTGCGCGCAACGGACGAAGGCCCGCTGCTCGGCGTGATCGGCATCCGCCTGCAGCGCACGGACATCGGCTACTGGCTCGGAACCCCGCACCGGGGATCGTCCCCGACGACGGGAGTTTCAGCCGGTGGGCAAACTCGGCGCCCGGCCTCCTTGTGCATAACTCAGGCGGCTTCGAGCGCGCAGGATATATTTCCTCGCAGATTCAGAGGAGCTCAGGCGAGAGCACGGCCGCGGTCTCATCGGGTAGCGGAATATCCTCGGCGTCATGGCGTTGACCTAGAATCAGACAGAAGAAACGTGCTCCGGGGTCGGTGAGAGTCCGAACCGGCGGTGATAGTCCGCGAGCCCTGTCCGACACATCCACACGATGCATAGGACACGGTTGAGCCGGTGGAATTCCGGCACCGACGGTGAAAGTCCGGATGGGAGGATGCACGCGTCGCACGGATCTCGCCGTGCGACGGGTTCCGAGCACGCTCGCGACCTCCCGGAGTTCGTTGCCAGCAACGAGGACGGGATCATGGGTTACGCAACGGGACGGGACGAGGCATTGGTCGAGCGCGCCATGCGCCGCGCGATCGAACTCGCCGCGAACGGTCCGGCGCGAGGTGTCAATCCGCGCGTCGGCTGTGTGATCCTCGACGCCGAGGGAACGGTCATTGCCGAGGGCTGGCACCGGGGCGCTGGCACCGCGCACGCAGAGGTGGACGCCCTCTCCCGCCTTGCACCGGGTCGGGCCGCTGGCACCACCGCCGTCGTGACCCTCGAACCATGCAACCACACCGGACGCACCGGACCGTGCTCTGTGGCGCTCGTCGAGGCGGGTGTCGCGCGCGTCGTCTATGCTGCGAGCGACCCGGGCGAGCGGTCGTCAGGCGGGGCCGAGCGGCTGCGTTCGGCGGGCATCGCCGTGAGGGACGGCGTGCTCGCCACCGAGGTCGAGGAGTTGCTCGGCGATTGGCTCATCGCCGCACGGCTCCGCCGTCCCGTCGTGACGGTCAAGTGGGCTTCGAGTCTCGATGGCCGCGCTGCCGCTGCCGACGGTTCGAGCCGATGGATCACGGGACCCGAGGCGCGCGCCGACGTCCATCGGCGCCGGGCCGCCGCCGATGCGATCGCCGTTGGCACCGGAACGGTGCTGGCCGACGATCCCTCGCTCACCGCACGCGACGAGCACGGCGCCTTGCTGCAGGAACAGCCCATTCCCGTCGTGTTCGGGCGACGGCCGATACCAGCGGATGCCACGATCCGCCGCCACCCGCGCGAGCCGATGTTCTTCGACGGCGCCGAGTTACGCACGGCACTGCGCGAACTACACGGCCTCGGCGCGCGTTCGCTCTTCGTCGAGGGCGGGCCGACCTTGGCGAGCGCTTTCATCGCCGCCGGCCTCGTCGATGAACTGCTCGTCTACCTCGCGCCCGTGCTGCTCGGGGGGCCGCGGCTCGCACTCACGGATCTCGGCATCGCCTCGATGGAGAGCGCGCTACGACTGGAGATCCGTGCCGTCGAACGCCTCGGGGCCGACCTGCTCGTCGTCGCTACTCCCCTCCTGCACCCGCCGGTCGACGACGCAACGAACTCGACCGGCGATCCGACCGGGCCGATCGACGCATTCACGGAAGGAAACTGACCATGTTCACCGGAATCATCGAAGAACTCGGCCGAATCGAGCACATCGAGCAGAACGGCGACGCCGCCCGACTGACCGTGCGCGGACCCATCGTCGCCGCCGACGTCCGCCACGGTGACTCGATCTCGGTGAGCGGCGTCTGCCTCACTGTCGTCGACAGCACGCCCGAGAGCTTCACTGCAGACGTCATGGCCCAGACGCTCGCGATGAGCACCCTCGACCGGGCCTCCGTCGGAACCGTGGTGAACCTCGAACGCGCCGCGCAGGTGGGCGACCGACTCGGCGGGCACATCGTTCAGGGGCACGTCGACGGCACGAGCGAGGTGCTCGCCGTCGCAGAGGGCAGCGCCTGGCGCATCGTGCGGTTCAGCCTCTCCCTCGCGCACGCCCCCCTCGTCGTCGACAAGGGCTCGATCGCGATCGACGGCGTGTCCCTGACGGTCAGCGCCGTCGGCGGCGATCCGAACGGCGACTGGTTCGAGGTGTCGCTCATTCCCGAGACCCTTACCGCGACGACCCTCGGCGAGCGGGTCGTTGGCGATCTGGTCAACATCGAGACCGACATCCTTGCTCGTCATGTCGAGCGGCTGCTGTCGCTCGCAACCCATCGCAGCATCCCCTCATCGGTCTCCGCGCCCGACCTTCCTGCGGCATCGATCCCGCCTTCGTTCCCGACAAGGAGCCGCTCATGAGCCTCGCCACGATCCCCGAGGTGCTCGACGCCCTCCGCGCCGGCAAACCCGTCATCGTCGCCGACGACGAGGGCCGCGAGAACGAGGGAGACGCCATCATGGCCGCTGAGCTCGCGAGCCAGGAATGGACGGCGTGGATGGTGCGCAACACAAGCGGCTTCCTCTGCGCACCCATGCCGAACGAGATCGCCGACCGACTCGAACTGCCGCTCATGACCTCCGACAACCAGGACGCACGCGGCACCGCGTATACGATCACGGTCGATGCGGCCGACCGCATGAGCACGGGCATCAGCGCAGCCGACCGTGCGCACACCCTGCGCGTGCTCTCCAACCCCAGCTCGACCCCGGCGAGCCTCATCCGCCCGGGTCATGTGCTGCCGCTGCGTGCCGTCGATGGCGGGGTCCGGGAACGTGGGGGTCACACCGAGGCGGCCGTCGACCTCATGAAGCTCGCCGGGCTGGCACCCGTCGCGGTCATCGGCGAGATCGTCTCGGACGACGGCGAGATGATGCGCCTGCCGGGCCTCATCGAGCTCGGCGCACGAGAGAACCTGCCCGTCACGACCGTCGCCGCGATCATCGATTGGCTGCAGGAGTGGCACTGCGACGAGGAGCTGCCGACCGTGAGCCCGATCCTCGAGACCTCGCGCGTCACCTTCGAGGTGGAGACGACGGTTCCGACCTCGCACGGACCGTTCCGGGTGCGCGCCTACCGCGACCGTACGACGGGCGCCGACCACGTCGCCATCGTCTCTGGCACGCCTTCGTCCGAAGGAACACTCGTGCGCGTGCACTCCGAGTGCCTCACGGGTGAGGCCTTCGGGTCGCTCAAGTGCGAGTGCGGTCCCCAATTGAATGCGGCGCTCGACACGATCCAGCGCGACGGAGGGGTCGTCATCTACCTGCGCGGTCACGAGGGACGCGGGATCGGCCTCATCAACAAGCTCCGCGCCTACCGTCTGCAGGAAGACGGACTCGACACGCTCGACGCCAACCTCGCCCTGGGCCTGCCCGCCGACGCACGTGACTACGGCGCGGCCGTTGCGATCCTCGAAGACATGGGCATCTCCTCGGTGCGTCTGCTGACGAACAACCCCGAGAAGGTGCGTCAGCTCGAGGAGCGCGGCGTCTCCGTGAGCGAGCGCGTGCCGCTCGTCGTCGGAGTCGGGGCGCTCAACGAGTCCTATCTCGAGACCAAGCGTGACCGCATGGGACACGCGATCGACAACGGCCAGTTGGCGAATGCCGCCGACGAACTCTTGAAAGGACACGCCTCATGAGCGGAACAGGCTCACCCACGATCGACATCGACGGCACGGGACTCGAGGTGGTGATCGTCGCCGGCCAGTGGCACGACACCATCACGGAGGGCCTCATCGCCGGAGCGAAACGCGCGCTGGAGGCATCCGGAGCGTCGTACCGTCTCATGCGCGTTCCCGGCAGCTTCGAACTGCCCGTCGCGAGCAAGGCGGCACTCGAGGCGGGTGCCGATGCCGTGGTGGCCCTTGGCGTGATCATTCGGGGCGGCACCCCTCACTTCGAGTATGTCTCGGCGGCGGCGACGGACGGGCTGACGCGCGTCGCGCTCGACACAGGCAAGCCCGTCGGCTTCGGTGTGCTCACCCTCGACGACGAACAACAGGGACTCGATCGAGCAGGTCTGTCGGGCTCGAGGGAGGACAAGGGCGCTGAGGCCGCGGAGGCCGCGATCGCGACCGCCCGTGTCCTCGCCCGGCTACGCGCCTAGGGCTTCCAGACCATGAGCACGACTACGACCACCAAGAGCAGCGAGACGATGCCACTGCCGGCCGCGATCGCGCCATAGCCGCTCGGCCTACCTCCGGCGGCCACGGAGCCGTCAGCACCGTGCGATTCAGCGGCGGCCTTGTTCAGAGCCGGGACCACGAAGAACAGGTTGAGTCCGAGCGCTATCACGTAGAGGATGACCGACCAGAGGATCCACGGGGTCGTGAACGAGAGCCCGTACTTCTCATCCGCCATCCCCATAACCCCAAATCCGAGCACCACGACGAGCAGAGAGAGCAGACTGAAGATGTTCGTGGATTTCGCGAGCGTCGCCACCTGCTCCCTGTGGTCGGCGCGCAGGGCACGCAATGCCGTCTGCGGCAGAACGGCCATCGGACCGACGATGAAGACGGCTGAGACGACGTGCAGCACGTTGAAGACAGTTTCCATGTGTTCAGCCTAGCCATCACCCCTCCGCCCCGTCGTCACCCCCTCGAGACTGCGTGAATCGTCGTATACGGGGCTCTTTTCGACGATTCACGCAGTCTCGAGGAGGATGAAGAGCCCATGCGAGCCGGCGCGATACAGCCACACGCTCACAGCAGTCGTCAATATGAGTTGACACCAACCCACATGTCAATTACGGTTGACGCATGGTATCAGCCACGCTCCGCACCCTCGTCGCCGGCGCAGACGCCCAGGACCCCATCCAGGCGCTACGCGCGATCCGCTCGATGCGCCGCGAGATCGACCGCGTCGAAGCCATAGCGGTGCGCCGCGCCCGAGCCGCGGGAGCATCCTGGCGGCTCATCGCACTCGCGCTCGAGGTGAGCAAGCAGGCAGTGCACAAGAAATACGGTCGCGCCTGACCCGGTACCACGAGACGATCCGGCGGCCGGCCACACGGCGGATGCCAGACTCAGCCCGCTCGATTAGGGTTGACCTCGGCTTTCGGCCGGAACCACATCGAAAGGCACGCATGAGCAACGAAACCCATACTCGTCGTCGGTTCGGACGTCGGCCAGAGCAAGAGGTCGGCCCTCGTGCGACGTTCCGGCAGCTGCTGCCCTACATCTTCGAGCACAAGGCCGTGATGATCGTCGTCACCGTCTTGAGCGTGATCGGCGCGGCGACGAACCTCGCCCAGCCGCTCCTGGTCAGCCAGGTCATCAACGTCGTGCAAGCCGGCGATACCCTCGGGCCGCTCGTCTGGCTGCTCGTCGGACTCGTCGTGGTCTCGGCGGTCATCAGCGGCTACCAGCACTATCTCCTGCAGCGCACCGGCGAAGGTGTCGTGCTGTCGAGTCGTCGCCGCCTCATCGGGCAGATGCTGCGCCTGCCGATCTCGGAGTTCGACACCCGCCGCACGGGTGACCTCGTCTCGCGCGTCGGCTCCGACACCACTCTCCTGCGCGCCGTGCTCACTCAGGGACTCGTGGAAGCCGTCGGCGGCGCACTCACCTTCGTCGGGGCACTCATCGCGATGCTCGTGATCGATCCCATCCTGCTCGGACTCACCCTGCTCGTCATCGCGGTGTCGGTCGTGACCGTCACCCTGCTCTCAGCCCGCATCCGGGTCGCAACCCAGAAGGCGCAGACCAGAGTCGGCGATCTGGCCGCGAGCGTCGAGCGCGCGATCAGCTCCGTGCGCACGGTACGCGCCTCGAACGCCACCGAGAGAGAGATCGCCGCCGTCGACGAGGATGCCAAAGGCGCCTGGCACATGGGGGTGAGGGTCGCGAAGATCTCCGCCCTCGTCGTTCCCGTCGCGGGCATCGCCATGCAGGTCTCGTTTCTCGTCGTGCTCGGTGTCGGCGGGTTCCGGGTCGCCAGTGGTGCCATTACGGTGGCGAACCTCGTTGCGTTCATCCTGTTCCTCTTCATGATGATCCTGCCGCTCGGACAGGCGTTCGGCGCCGTCACCTCCGTGAACGCCGCACTCGGCGCACTCGGCCGCATCCAGGAGATCATCGATCTGCCCGTCGAGGATCAGTACGACCGAGAGATCGCCCCTCTCGCGATGACTGTGGGCGCAGCGAACGAGCTTGTCAACCCGGATGCCCCGGCGCTCGAGTTCGACGATGTGCACTTCGCCTATGCCCTTGCCCCGTCCGACGAGGCGGATCCCGCCGACGACGGTGCCGGCGAGCACGAACCGGAGCCGAACCCCACCGAGCGTCGGCCAGTGCTGCGGGGAGTGTCGTTCTCGGCCCCGCGCGGACAGCGCACAGCCCTCGTCGGCCCGTCCGGCGCCGGCAAGAGCACGATTCTCGCGCTCATCGAGCGTTTCTACGACCCGAGCCTCGGCGAGGTGCGGCTGGGCGGTCTCGACATCCGCACCCTTGAGCGCACGGCACTGCGCTCGCAGATCGGCTATGTCGAGCAGGATGCACCCGTGCTCGCCGGTTCGCTGCGCGACAACCTGAAGCTCGCGAGCCCGGACGCATCCGACGAGGAGTGCGTCGACGTGCTGCACGCTGTGAACCTCTCCGAGGTACTCGACCGCGACCCAGCCGGTCTCGACGCCCCCGTCGGCGAGGACGGCGTCATGCTCTCCGGCGGCGAGCGGCAACGGATGGCGATCGCACGGGCGCTGCTCGCGGCACCGCCCATCCTGCTGCTCGACGAGTCGACCTCGAGCCTCGACGGCGTCAACGAGCAGAAGATGCGCGCCGCGATCGACGCCGTCGCCGAGAATCGCACACTCATCGTGATCGCTCACCGACTGTCGACCGTGGTCGACTCCCACCAGATCGTCGTGCTCGACCACGGCCAGGTCATCGGCGTCGGAACCCACTCGGAGCTCGTCTCATCCACGCCGCTCTACCGCGACCTCGCCAAGCACCAGTTGCTGGTCTAGCCTTTTCCCGCGCGTCTCTCCCCGCCGCGATGTCCGATCCCAGGGGCGGCGACTTCTCGCCCCCGAAAAATCAGGCACCTCGATGGAACGGCGAACGGCTCTACTGCTTGAGGTGGTAGCGCAGACTCGCGAGCTCCGCGAGAAGCGCAGCCGGTACCTTGCCGTTGAACTGATCGAAGTAGTCCTCAGTGAGGTCGCACTCGGCCAGCCAGGACTCCTTGTCGACGTGGAACAGGCGCTCGATGGCATCCGGAGTCACATCGAGGCCGTCGAGGTTGAGCTCACCTTCGGCCGGCAGCACCCCGATCGGCGAGTCGACACCCTGCACCTCGCCCTCGATGCGACGGACGATCCATTCGATCACCCGCGAGTTGTCTCCGAAGCCCGGCCAGAGGAAGCTGCCGTCCTCGTCCTTGCGGAACCAGTTGACCTGGAAGACCTCCGGTGCGTTCGAGCCGAGGAGCTTGCCCATCTTGACCCAGTGCGCCCAGTAGTCGGCCATGTTGTAACCGCAGAAGGGAAGCATCGCGAAGGGGTCGCGGCGCAGCTCGCCGACGGTTCCCTCGGCGGCGGCCGTCTTCTCCGAGGAGATCGTGGCTCCCATGAAGACCCCGTGTTTCCAACTGCGCGCCTGGGCGACGAGCGGGACGTTCGTGGCACGACGCCCGCCGAACAGGATCGCGTCGATCGGCACTCCGGCGACATCCTCCCAATCGTCGGCGATCGTCGGGCACTGTGCAGCGGAGACCGTGAAGCGTGAGTTGGGATGGGCGGCCGGGCGGCCGGAGGCGGGAGTCCAGTCATTGCCCTGCCAGTCGATCAGGTGAGCGGGCGGCGTCTCGGTGAGACCCTCCCACCACACGTCGCCGTCGTCACGAAGCGCGACATTCGTGAAGATCGTGTTGCCCCACAGAGTGTCGACGGCCGTCTTGTTGGTCTCGATGCCTGTGCCGGGGGCTACTCCGAAGAAGCCGGCCTCCGGATTGATGGCATACAGCCGGCCGTCCTGACCGGGACGGAGCCAGGCGATGTCGTCGCCGATCGTCTCGACCTTCCAGCCGGGGATGGTCGGACGCAGCATCGAGAGGTTCGTCTTTCCGCAGGCCGAGGGGAACGCGGCGGCGACCTGGTATGCCTTGCCCTCTGGCGAGGTGACCTTGATGAGCAGCATATGCTCGGCCATCCAGCCTTCGTCGCGAGCCATGACGGAGGCGATGCGCAACGCGAAGCACTTCTTGGCCAGCAGCGCATTGCCACCGTAACCGGAGCCGTACGACCACACCTCGCGGGTGTCGGGGAACTGGACGATGTACTTGGTCCCGCTGCACGGCCACTCCACGTCTTCGCGTGAAAAGCCGTCGGAGTCGACGAGCGGGTAGCCGAGGCTGTGGACGGTGCGCACCCAGGCGTCACCGTCCTCGATCATGCGGTACACCCGATCGCCCATGCGCGTCATGATGCCCATGCTGAGCACGACATATGGCGAGTCGGTGATCTCGACGCCGAGCTGAGAGATGGGGCCGCCGAGCGGGCCCATCGAGAACGGCACAACGTACATCGTGCGTCCACGCATGCTGCCCGAGAACACACCGCGCAGTTCTTCGCGCATGTGCTTGGGATCGCGCCAGTTGTTGGTCGGACCCGCGTCCTCCTCGTAGGCGGAGCAGATGAAGGTGCGGTCCTCGACGCGCGCGACGTCCTCAGGATCGGTGCGCGCGAGGTAGCTGTTGGGACGCCATTCCGGGTTGAGGCGGATGAGCTTGCCCTCGGAGACGAGTTGCTTGGTGAGCTGGTCCGTCTCTGAGATCGAACCGTCGCACCAGACGATATCGGCCGGCTGCGTGATCTCGGCGATCTCCTTCACCCAGGCGAGCAGCCCAGGGTCCGTGGTTCCGATGGTCCGCTTCTGCGCGCGGGCCTGCGCCGACGACGCCGTGCCGACTGAGATCTCTGAAATGGTCATCTCCTCGCCTTTCCGTTCCACCACGTTATAAACGTGAAACTTATACTCTATGAATCCAGAATGCGCCACATTTCGAGGCAAGTACCCGTGGTTACGACGTTAAGAATCGCATTTCTTTCGCTATTCTTAAGCCATGAACCAACGCGGCTCCGATCTGGAGACACTCGGGCATCGAATCAGGCACTTCCGCAGCGAGCGCGGCCTGACCCTCGACCAACTCGGCGAACGGGCCGGAATCGCGGGCAGCCAGCTCTCCCTCATCGAGAACGGCAGACGCGAGGCCCGTGTCGGCACCCTTCAGGCGCTCGCGGCGGCGCTCGAGGTCGAACTCGTCGAGTTGCTCTCCGGCCAAGCACCGAACCTCCGGTCCGCCCTCGAGATCGAGCTGGCCCGCGCCCAGAGAAGCCCACTGTACGCGGCTCTGGGCCTGCCGGTCCTGAAGCCGACGCGGGGCATGCCGACGGAGTCGCTCGAGTCGCTCGTCGGTCTGCACCGCGAACTCGCGCGCCGGGCATCCGAAGCCATTGCGACGCCGGAGGAGGCCCGCCGCGCCAACACCGAGCTGCGCGAACGGATGCGCGAACGCAACAACTACATGCCCGACATCGAGGCTCTTGCCGAGGAACGCGTCCGTGCCTCCGGCCATACCTCAGGTGCGCTCACCCACCGCGAGGTGAGCATCATGGCGGAACAGCTCGGCTTCGATCTCATCTATGTGAACGACTTGCCGCATTCCACCCGCTCCGTGACCGACCTCGCCAACGGTCGTATCTATCTGCCGCCTGCGTCGATCCCCGGCGGTCACGGACTGCGCTCGATGGCGCTGCAGGCCATGGCGCATCGCCTGCTCGGCCACCAACGTCCCGCGAGCTATGCGGAGTTCCTCTGGCAGCGGCTCGAGATCAACTACTACGCGGCGTGCTGTCTCATGCCGCGCGAGGCATCCGTCTCCTTTCTGTCGACCGCCAAGAAGGAGAAGCGGCTCGCGATCGAGGACTTCCGCGATGCCTTCGGTGTCACGCACGAGGCGGCCGCACTGCGGTTCACCAATCTCGGCACCTCCCACCTCGACATGACGCTGCATTTCCTGCGTGTCAACGGCGACGGCGCCCTGCAGAAGGGATACGAGAACGACGATCTGCCGCTGCCGACCGATGTGACGGGCTCGATCGAGGGCCAGTACGTGTGCAAGCAGTGGAGCGCGCGCAACGCCTTCACGCACACGAACCGTACGACGGAGTTCTACCAGTACACCGACACACCGGCAGGCACTTACTGGTGCGCGACGCAGACCGGTTCGACGGATGCCGGCGAATTCTCGATCAGCGTCGGCGTGCCGTTCGCCCAGGCGAAGTGGTTCCGCGGGCGCGAGACGACGAACCGGGCGGAGTCGCGCTGCCCCGACGAGTCCTGTTGCCGCCGCGCGCCGTCGGAACTCGCCACCCGCTGGGCCGGACAGGCCTGGCCGAGCGCCCGCCTGCACTCCCATGTGCTCTCGCCGTTGCCGTCCGGTACCTTCCCCGGTGTCGACGATTCCGAGGTCTACGAGTTCCTCGAGGCGCACCAGAGCGAGTAGGGGAAGGGGATTAGTTCGGCTGCATCCGGATCGCGCCGTCGAGCCGGATGACCTCGCCGTTCAACATCGGGTTCTCAACGATGTGGAGCACGAGGGCCGCATACTCGGCCGGCCGTCCGAGACGCGAGGGATGCGGAACCTGGGCGCCGAGCGAGGCGCGCACCTCGTCGGGCATGCCCGCCACCATGGGCGTCTCGAAGATGCCCGGAGCGACCGTCATGACCCGGATGAGCGTCTTCGCGAACTCGCGGGCCAGCGGCAGCGTCATCGCCGCGACTCCGCCCTTCGACGCCGCGTAGGCAGCCTGACCGATCTGCCCGTCGAACGCCGCGACCGATGCCGTGTTGACGATCACGCCGCGCTCGAGGGTCTCCTTCTTCGCCGTACCGACCGGTTCGGTCGCCTGCATGGCCGCCGCCGCAAGACGGATCACGTTGAACGTTCCAACGAGGTTGACCCGGATGACGCGTTCGAAGTCCTCGAGCGGCAACGGTCCGTCGCGGCCGACGGCGCGTGCCCCCGCGGCGATGCCTGCGCAGTTGACGGCTATGCGCAACGGAGCGAGCGCGCTCGCCGTGTCGACGGCGCCGCGGACCTGGACCCCGTCTGTGACATCGGCCGGCACGAACACGGCGCGCTCCCCGATGGCCTCCGCCGCGGACACCCCCGCCGAGCCGGGCAGGTCGACGATCACGACGTGCACGCCCGCCGCATGGAGCGCCTCGGCGGTGGCGCGGCCAAGACCAGACGCCCCGCCAGTGACGAGTGCGGAGCAACGGGGCTGCGCGGAGTCGAGTCGCACGGCTCAGATCCTCTCGATGATGGTCGCGTTGGCCATGCCGCCGCCCTCGCACATGGTTTGCAGGCCGTAGCGCCCCCCGGTCGCCTCGAGGTGGTTGACGAGGGTGGCGAGAAGACGCGTGCCCGAGGAACCGAGGGCGTGCCCGAGCGCGATGGCTCCCCCGAGCGGATTGAGACGGGCAGGATCGGCGTCGAACTCGCGTCGCCACAGCAGCGGGACGGGAGCGAAGGCCTCGTTGACCTCATAGGCGTCGATGTCGGCGAGACGCAGCCCCGAGCGGTCGAGCACGGCACGAGTCACCGGCAGCACGCCGGTGAGCATGAGCAACGGATCGCTGCCGGCCACGGCGAAGCTGTGGAACCGGGCACGCGGTGCGAGCCCGAGACTCGCTGCCCGCTCGGAGCTCATGATGAGCGCGGCGGAGGCGGCATCCGTCAGCGGTGAGGAGTTGCCCGGCGTGATCAGCCAGCCGATCTCGGGAAAACGCGCTGCGAGTCGATCTGTGCGGAACGACGGCGCTAGCCCTGCGAGGCGTTCGGGCGTCGTGCCGGCTCGCACGGTCTCGTCGACGAGGGAGTCGACCCCCTCGACTGCGACGATCTCCCGGTCGAAGGCACCACGCCGGACCGCGGATGCCGCCCGCTCGTGGGACTCGGCCGAGAACGCGTCGAGCTCCTCACGAGTGAACCCATTGCGAGCGGCGATGAGTTCCGCGGAGACGCCCTGGCCGACGAGTCCGTCGGGATAGCGGGTCGCGAGCCGTTCACCGTAGGGGTTCTGCCCGGCGATAGACGACCCGAGCGGGACCCGGCTCATCGACTCGACGCCGCACGCGACGACGATGTCGTACGCGCCGGCGAGCACGCCCTGGGCCGCGAACGCCGCCGCCTGCTGGCTCGAACCGCATTGCCTGTCGATCGTGGTGCCTGGCACGCTGTGCGGAAAACCGGCGGCGAGTACGGCGCTACGCACCGTGTTGTAGCTCTGCTCGCCGATCTGGCTGACGCATCCGCCGATGACGTCGTCGATCAGCACAGGATCGAGTCCGTTCCGCCCGACGACAGCGGTCAGCACTCCGGCGAGCAGGTCCACCGGATGCACGCCTGAGAGCAGCCCGCCCGGCTTGCCGCGCCCGCTCGGGGTGCGCACCACGTCGACGATGACGGCTTCTCTGCTCATGCCTCCAGCTTAGGCACGCTCATCGGTCCAGCGGCGGCCGGTCGAGCTTTCCGTCGCCGCAACCGTGGCTCGCTCCGCGGTTCAGGCGAAGGGATCGGGGGTGAGCGTGTACTTGGTGGAGAGGTACTCGTGGATGCCCTCGAAGCCACCCTCACGTCCGACGCCGGACTGCTTCACTCCGCCGAACGGGGCGGCGGCGTTCGACACGACGCCGATGTTGAGCCCCATCATGCCCGTCTGCAGGCGCTCGATCATGCGCTGCCCGCGAGCGAGGTCCTGCGTGAAGACATAGCTCACGAGCCCGTACTCGGTGTCGTTGGCAATGCGCACCGCGTCATCCTCGTCGGCGAAGGTGACGATGCTGAGCACAGGACCGAAGATCTCTTCGCGCAGGATGTCACTGCCTGGCCTCACCCCGGTGAGCACTGTCGGCTCGAAGAAGCTCCCCGCGCCCTCGATCTTCTTGCCGCCCGTGGTGACGGCGGCGCCGCGCGCGATCGCGTCCTGCACCAGCTCAGCAGCCTTGTCGACGGCGGCACCGTTGATAAGCGGTCCGATCGTTACGCCGTCCTCGGTGCCACGGCCGACCGCGTAACCTTTCACCCGCTCGGTCACCCGGCGGGCGAACTCGGTGGCGATGGACTCGTGCACGATGAAGCGATTCGCGGCCGTGCAGGCCTGGCCGACATTACGGAACTTCGCAAGCAGCGCGCCCTCGACGGCCTTGTCCAGCTCGGCGTCCTCGAACACGACGAAGGGGGCGTTGCCGCCAAGCTCCATCGACACCCTCAGAACGCTCGCAGCCGACTGCTCGATGAGGCGTCGACCGACCCCCGTCGAACCCGTGAAGGAGAGCTTGCGCAGACGAGGGTCGGCGATGATAGGCCCAGACACCGCCGCCGACGTCGACGTCGTGACGACATTGACGACACCGGCGGGGAGTCCAACGTCCTCCAACAGTTGCGCGAAGAACAACGTCGTCAACGGGGTGAGCTCGGCGGGCTTGACCACGACGGTGCAACCCGCAGCCAACGCCGGGGCAACCTTCCGCGTCGCCATCGCGAGCGGAAAATTCCACGGCGTGATGAGGAAGCACGGCCCGACCGGATGCTGCGACACAATCATCCGCCCAGTGCCCTCCGGATTGGTGCCGTAACGGCCGCTGATGCGCACGGCCTCCTCACCGAACCAGCGCAGGAACTCACCACCGTACGCGACCTCACCACGAGCCTCCATCAACGGCTTGCCCATCTCGAGCGTCATCAGCAACGCGAAGTCCTCCCTCCGCTCCTGCAACAGATCGAAAGCACGGCGCAGAATCTCACCACGAACGCGTGGCGCCGTCGCAGCCCACGACTCCTGCGCGGCCACCGCGGCGTCGAGGGCTGCGGCGCCGTCCGCGACGGAGGCGTCCGCGATGGTCTTGATCACAGTGCCGGTCGCAGGATCGGAGACGCGGATGGTGCGCCCGGAGGTGCCAGCGACCCAGGCTCCGCCGATGAACAGCCTGTCGGGAACGCTTGCCAGCACTTCTGATTCACGTGACTCGGTCATAGGGGCTCCTTCACCGTCGCGGGCGACCACTTCCGAGCATAATCAACCGCACCGTGGATGGCACTGGCAGCGCCGACTTCGCGCGCCAGGCGCCAAGGCGCGTGCGCCGGCCGTCAATCCGACGTCGGCCACACGGTGACGATGAAGTCAGGCGAACGTCGTCGGCAGCACCATCCCAAGCGCCATGAGAGCCATGCCGACGGCCATGCTCTCCCGCTGGATCGACGCTATACGACGGCTCCCTCGCCACGCCGGAAGGGAGGCGTCCGCACGAAGCGGAGGCCAGCTCCCGGATCGAGGCCTCCCGGCATCGCGAAGGCCTCCCCCTCTGCGCGGGCGACGGGGCACGTTCGCACGCATCCCCTGTCATCGGATCGGTGGGACCGGCGAGGTGGTAGAAACCAGCGACAGCGACACTAGTCCTCGCGGGCGAGGAAGTCGCGCACACGCTCGCGCACCTCGCTGCGATCGTAGCTGTTCACGAGAGCACCGGCCATGCGCACCGGGTCCCCGAAGAAGAAGTATTCGTAGAGCGCTTGCCTGCTCGAGAAACCCGAGATCGACGCGTCGTAGGCCAGCTTGAACAGCCTGACCCGCTCTGGTCCCGTGAGCGTCTTGCCCTGCAGATACATCTCGATGTCGCCGAGGGCCTCGCTGGCGAGGTCAGCCTCTCCCGGAAGCGCCATGAGACCGGATGCGCAGAACTTGCGGATGATCTGCGGAAAGCGCTGCGCGACCTTGGGGTACCAATTGCGAGCGGCATTGAGAGTCGACCACTTCGGCTGCATCATCCCGAACTCGTTGAGCTCGGCATCGACCTCGGAGGCGCGCATGAGCGCCTTGCCGATCTCTACGTCGACGATGAGTTCTGCGATGTCCTCCTGGATGTGCTGGAACCCGTCGATGCCGATCGAGTCGGCGATCTCGCTCGCGAGGCCGAGAAAGAACTCGCTCTTCGCGATCGTGCGGGTGACCACCTGGTGTGTCATGAGCGCCCCGGCGCCGGTCTCGGAGTAGAAGCCATTGCAGAGTTCGGGATGGCCGAGCATGAAGATGCGCTCGTTCGGAACGAACACCCTGTCGAAGACCGCGACGGCGTCCATCTCCTCGAAACGTGCGGCGAGCGGCTCGTCAAAGGTGCTTCCGCCGTTGTGCAGGGACGTGCGGCATAGGTAGCGCAGACCCGGGGCATCGTTCGGGATCGCGAAGGCGTAGGAGTACGGCGCATCCTCCGGGGTGCCGCGCAGGACGGTCGAGGGGAAGACGAGCAACTCGTCGGCGATGGGGGCGATGGTGGCGAGCATCCGAGCACCGTCGATGACGATGCCGTCCTCGCGCTCCTCGACGATGTGCGCGGAGAGTCGGCCGCCGAGCTGCTCGCTGCCCGAGACGGAGCGGTTGACCTGCGGCGGGATAAGCGTGTGGGTGGCGAGCAGGTCGTTCTCGCGAGCGTGCTCGTAGTACCTGCGGATGTTCTCACCGTACTTCGGATCAGCTCGGGAGAACCATTTCTCCGCCGCCGACAACGCTGTGAGCGAGCTGTTCATGTAGTCGCCTGACCGGCCGAGAAATCCGTTCGAGTACTCGGCCCAGGTTCTGATGGCCGCGCGGCGCTTCTCGAGGTCTTCGAGGGTCTTCGGCACGAGGAAAGAGGCGTTGACGAGGTCACCCGTCGTCGGCGAGACATAGGTGAGCGCCGCCTGGTGCTCGGGGTCGTGCTGCAGGTCGAAGAGTTTCGCGTAGCTATGCGCCACGTTCGCGAAGGCGGGGTGCTCTGCGACGTTCTCGCTCACGATCTCGCCGTCGATGACGATGTGCGGGCGGGACGCGTTCAGGCGATCGAGGTACTGCTGTCCGGTGCGGATGCCCATGGTGTCTTACTCCTTTGCCGTTGGGGTCGTGCCGTGTCGTCGGGGTCGGGGTCGGGCGGTTGAATCGTCAGAGAAGGTCCTCATGCCCGAGCAGGCGCTCGGGAATGGCCGTGAACCGGCCGTTGACGAAGCCGAGGGCATCGCCGGAGCGATAGTCGAAATTGACGACTTCGCCGAGGTAGAGGGTGTGGTCCCCGCCGTCGTAGGAGGCCCACGGTGTGCATTCGAACCAGGAGAGCACCCCGGCGAGGCGAGGCGCGATCTCTCCTTCCGTCCAGCGTGGCTCGACGTTCGGACCCCCCGCGAAGTGGCCGGCGAGCAGTTCTTGTTCGGCACCGAGGATGTTCACGGTGAACGGTCGATCGGCGAGCTCGTCGTGGGCACGAGTCGCGCGGGCGATGCTCACGAGCACGAGCGGTGGATCCATCGAGACCGAGGTGAAGGAGTTCACGGTGATCCCGTGCCGCTTCCCCGGCCCCTCTGATATCGCCGCGCCGTCGAAGGTGACGATCGCGACGCCGGTCGCGAAACGGCCGAGGCTGCCGCGAAAGTAGTGCTGACGCGGACGGTAGAGCTGCGACTCCGGGCGAAAGCCGCTGTTGGGATCGAGTGTGGCGATCATCGTTGGTTCCTTCGCACGGCAACGACGCCGGTCTTCGGCTCAGATAGTTCTATAATCGAACATATAGTTCGATAAATGAACAGTAGAGCATGAATGGGAGAATGCCAAGATGTCGACGGCACTGAGTAGCGCGGGCCAGGGGGCCAGTCCCCACTCGCAGACGCTCTCGCGCGGCATCCGCGTGCTCGAGATCCTCGCCGAGAACGGCGACCCGATGACGATCGTGGCGCTCTCCACGACGCTCGGCGTGCATCGTTCCATCGCGTACCGGATCCTGCGCACGCTGGAGGATCACGGCCTCGTACTGCGGGATGCGGCTGGCGCCGTGCGGCTCGGGCCGCGTATGGCCGCGCTGGCCCGCGGTGTCGCACGCGACCTGCAATCCGCGGCGCTACCCGAACTCACGGCTGCGGCGAATGAGCTCGGCATGACAGCCTTCCTGACGGTGCTCGACCACCGCGAGGTCGTCACCTTGCTCAGCGTAGAGCCGCGCCAGGCTCATGCCACTGTGGCGCAACGCCCGGGAACGCGGCATCCGCTCTCCGTCGGAGCGCCCGGGATCGCGATCCAATCCCGGCTCGACGCGCGCCAGTGGGCCGAGCTCGGACACGGCGAGACCGCGCGACCCGAAGCCGATCTGGCGCGCGCCCGCGGCTTCGCAAGCAGTCACGACGAGGTCATTCCCGGCCTCTCCTCGATCGCCGTTCCCCTCTTCGTCGCCGGCCAGCCGCCTGCCGCGATCGCCGTCGTCTACGTCGCCAACGCGAACGACGCGGCCATGATCGGCGCGCGTCTCACGCAGTCGGCAACCGCCATCGAGGCCGAACTCCGCTGATTCACGGCTCCGGCCAGGTGCCATCGCCTCGGAACCGTCGCTCGAAACGCCTGATAATATGATCCATGCCACGGCATCGTATACAGTGACGTCACGACCCGACTGAGTTCCCGAGGTGGTAAATCAGTGCCTAGCATTCAAACATCACAGCTCAGCGGCCACAGCCGCGTCTCAACATCGATCTCCCGAAACTTCAGCGAATTCCGCACCGCCGTTTCGGAGTCCTTCGTGCCCCTGCACGTGACGAGCGAGCGGCCCGATCCGTTCTGGGGCAAGATCCGCTCCATCGACGTCGACGAAGTGCACGTCTCGGAGGTCAGCGCCACGGAGCACGTCGTCGAGCGGACGCCGGAGCTCATCGCTCGCGCCGACCGGCACTACTTCAAGCTGAGCCTGCAGCTCGCGGGCACCGGCCTGCTCATCCAGGACAATCGCGAGGCCATGCTGCAACCAGGCGATCTCGCCGTCTACGACACGCATCGGCCGTACTCCCTCGTCTTCGACGACGAGTTCCGCACGATGGTCGTCATGTTCCCCAAGCACCTGATCGACCTTCCCGCCGATGTCGTTGGCCAGCTCACGGCGGTGACGATGTCTGGCAAGGAGGGCATCGGCAGCATGATCGTGCCTTTCTTGGCGCAGCTGGTCAGCAACCTCGAACAACTCAACGGCAACACGGGCACCCGTCTCACCCACAGCGCGCTCGACCTCGTCACGACGATGTTCTCGAGGGAGCTCGACCTCGAGCGCGGCAACGGCAACCCACATCAGGCACTCATGCAGCACATCCGAGGCTACATCGACGCCAACCTCGCCTCCACCGATCTGGGGCCGAGTCAGATCGCAGCGGCCCACTTCATCTCGACGCGTCACCTGCACGGCATCTTCCAGGCGCAAGGCACGACGGTATCCACCTGGATTCGCAGTCGCCGCCTGGAACGATGCCGTCGAGACCTGCTCAACCCGGTCTACGCCGACCGGCCGGTCGCCGCGATCGCGGCGAGATGGGGATTCGTCGACGCGGCGCACTTCAGCCGGGTGTTCAAGGCGAGCTACGGCCAGGCGCCGAGCGAGCTCCGCAGCAAGGCGGCCTGAGCAGCGCCTCCATCGACGTGATGGGCCTGCCGATGCGTCGATCGATTAGTTCGCGAGCGAACAGGGTTTGACAGCGAGCGTACGAAGCCGCAGGAGGCCTTGAACCCGCGCCACGGTGAGACGACGATGACCGTACCCCCGTGCACTGCTGCGTGGGAAGGAATCCCTGGAGCGTGTCATGGTGGTCTCGTCCGTTCCCGCCTCGAGCAGGCAGGCGGTGTTCCCGACGCGCGATGAGATCGTCGTCGAGGAGCAGACGATCCCGGAGACCGGGTCCGACGAACTGCTGCTGAGGGTCGCCCTCTTCGGCGTCTGCGCGACCAAACTGCCGCCGTCGCCCAGATGTCGGGCACGGATGCCCGTTCCAGGAAAGTGCCCGTTCCAGGAAAGGAAGAACACCGATGACGGACTCCACGATCTCGCAGGCGCCCGAAGACGAATGGCGCAGCTATGACGAGTTCGCCGCAGGAATCGACACCTATCGGCTGCCTAACATCGACCTCGGCGGAACACGGCTCGCCCTCACGCTGCACGACGGCACCGTGATCGCGCTCGTCTTCGAGACCGACGTCGTGGTCTGGGAGGCCCACGGCTCCATCTCCTCCGCAGCGGGAACCCGAGACCCCTACGACGCCATCGCCGCCCGCGACGACGTGATCTTCGTCAATCTCCCACTCGAGAGCGTCGAGCGGGAGGCGATCACGATCGTGTACTCGACGACAACGCACCGGGCGACCGTCGTGCATTCCGCTATCGGTGACCAAGACATCGGTGGAGCGCCGCGCGTGCGCCAGACCTTCTGGTCCGCGGTGACGGACGCCGGCACGCCGAGCAGCGACGAACCCGGCCCGTCGCGCGACCTCATCGGCAAACGGAACCTCTACCGCTACAGTCCCGAGCACCTCTACGAGCACGTCTACGTCTCTTCGCAACGCTACGCCTGGCAATGCCTCGAAGGGGTGCAGCGCGGCCACGGAGACATGGACCTCTCGACCGTGTGGAAGTTCGACCACGGACTCTACCTGTTCTGCTTCCGCGAGTTCCGCATCGCCGTCGCGAGCGTCTGGCTGCACGACCTCGGCTACGCCCTGCACACGACGGGGATCTTCCTCGGTCTGAACGGCTCCGGGGAATCCGAGCACTCACGCGCCGGCGGCCACATCTACCCGATCGGCTCCGTCGCCTACCCCGATGCCCAGCCGGTCTGAGCCCACCCCGAACCAGCCTCGTCCGACCCAGGAGAAACCATGAACAACGTGCAGATCGTCAAAGACCACTACGCGGCATCCGACCGGGGAGACCTCCAGGGGATGCTCGCACCGTTCGACCCGGACATCCACTGGACGGAGGCAGCCGGCTTCCCCTATGCAGGAAGCTACGTCGGTCCGGCTGCCGTGCGCGACAACGTGTTCGCACGCATTCAGAGCGAGTGGGATGACTACACGGTCACGATCGACGAGGTGCTCGATGCCGGCGACACCGTGATCGGCATCGGCCTGTACAGCGGCACCTACAAGGCGACAGGGAGGTACTTCGCTGCCCGCGTCGCCCACGTCTGGCGTCTCGCCGACGGGCGCGTCGTCGCCTTCGAACAGTTCACAGACACCGAACTCGTGATGCGCGCGGTCGACGATCGCTAGAGGTCGGCGTTCGGCCGGGGCCGGGCGACAGCGTCGCGTCCGGCATCTCGACGCCCGGCATCCGCGTCTTTACCCGACCGTTATCGACGGTTCCCGCAGAGACAACGACTGCGCACTCGAAGACAAACCGCACCCGCAGTCGGCTCCTAACGTCGGAGCTACGAATCAGCCATCGCTCGTTCACCCGGACGGCGCTGGTGACACGACGAAGTGTTCGTCGTGCAACCCGAGAGGCAGGGAAGCGCATGAAGAACCACATCATGAAAGTGACTGCGGTCGCCGCGGCCAGCATCATCGTCCTGAGCGGATGCGGCCAGAGTGGTGCTCCCGGCGATGGAGACGCGAGCCCCATCGTCGTGGGCTCCGTCAACGCCCTGAGCGGCGCGGCAGCCTTTCCCGAGGCATCGCAGGCCGCGAAAGCCGTCTTCGACGAGGTCAACGCGAACGGCGGCGTCAACGGCCGTCAGATCGACTACAAGATCCTCGACGACAAGGGTGACCCGGCTGCGGCGGCTGCGGCTGCCCGCGAGATCGTTGGCAGCGACAACGCGGTGGCCATGGTGGGTTCCGCGAGCCTCCTCGAATGCGAGATCAACGGCCAGTACTACGAGCAGCAGAAGATCAGGTCCATTCCCGGCGTCGGCGTCGACCCGGTCTGCTTCAACAACCCGAACATCTCTCCGGCCAACACGGGTCCATACGTCGACATGACCCTGTCACTGATCTACGGCTCCGAGGTGCTTGGGCTCAAGAACATCTGCGGAATGCTCGAGATCGCCGGCAGCACGCTGCCCGCCTACCAGGCGGCCATCGACAAGTGGACCGAGGTCACCGGCAAGAAACTCATCTATCTCGATGACGCCGTGCCCTACGGAGCTTCGGACTACACTCCCTACATCGTCGCGGCCAAGGGGGCCGGCTGCGAGGCCGTGACCGTCAATCCTGTGGAACCGGACTCGATCGGTCAGCTCAAGGCGGCACAGGCGCAAGGCTGGAACGATGTGACCTGGCTGCTGCTCACGAGCGTCTACAGCGAGAACTACGCGTCGGCTATCTCCGATGCCGGCGCCGGCATCTACGTCCCGGCTGAGTTCTACCCCTTCACCGACGCCGCGAGCTCCCAGACCAAGGACTGGCGCATGCTGATGGAGAAGAACGGCATCCCCCTGACCGCGTTCAGCCAGGGCGGATACCTCGCCGCGACGTATTTCGTCGAGATCGTCTCCGGCATCGAGGGCGACGTGACCCGCGAATCCGTGGCGAAGGCGCTGCTCGAGATGACGCCGATCGAGAACCCGATGGTCGGCACCCCGTACATGTTCGGCCCGGGAGACGCGCACAACAGCAACACCGCCGGCTGGCCGATCAAGCTCACGAGCGGCACGAACAAGTGGGAGCTCGCCGGCGACGACTGGCTGCCCCTCCCCGAATAACCGGCTTGACCCCGTGGTGGGTGCGAGCGTACGCATCGCATCCACCTCGGGCTCCCAAGCTCGACAGCCAGGAAAGGGCATGACAGTGACGATGAATGGAGCGGCATCATGTTGCAGGGCGCGCTAGCCGGACTGGCGGCGGGTGGGCTCTACGCCGTGCTCGCCGTCTGTCTCACGCTCATGTCCCGTCTGGTCAGGGTGGTCAACTTCGCCCAGGCGGCGACCGGGATGTTCGGAAGCTACGTCGCCGTATGGTTCGTCAGCGATCTCGGCGCGCCCGTCTGGCTCGCTGCGATCGTCGGCATCCTCGTCGGCGGCGGACTCAGTGCTTTGATCGGCTGGATCGTCGCCATCTGGCTCTCCGAGGCCGATACGAGCACCCGCTCCGCGGTCACCGTCGGACCGTTCCTGTTGCTCATCTCGCTCTCGTTCATCCTCTTCGGCAACAAGCCGCAGCCGTTCCAGCCGATCCTCGCCGGCCCTGCGTTCACCCTCGGCGGTGTCGTCATCAGCCAGGTCACCCTCGTCACGGTCGCGCTCGCCATCGCGGTCGCGGTCGCCTGCCGCATCGTGCTCGTCAAGACCTCGGTCGGCACCAAGCTCCGTGCCCTCTCCGAGCGGCCGACGACCGCGGAGCTCATCGGCATCCCCGCCAAGTCGCTCAGCGTCGCGGTATGGGCGCTCACCGGGGTCGTCAGCACGCTCGTGATAACGATCGTCGCCCCGTCCCAGTCCAACGACGCGATCGCGCTCTCGATGCTCATCGTGCCGGCCGCTGCCGCCGCCCTGCTCGGCGGCTTCCGCCGGCTCGACCTCGCCGTCGTCGGCGGGCTCGTGCTCGGCATCCTGCAGGGAACCGTCGCCCAAATCGACCAGCTCTCCTTCATCCGCTACTTCCTCCCGTTCCTCTTCATCGTCGGGCTTCTGCTCTGGCTTCAGCGCAAGGAGGTGTGGGATGCGGCTCGCTAAGAACAGCACGGTCGTGCGTCTGCTGGTTCCGTTTCTCGTCGCCATCGGCGGCGTGCTCGTCGGCTACGCGCTCAGCGTCGGCCTGCCCGGTTACTTCGTCTACCTCGGCACGAGCGCGATCGTCGCGGCCATCGCGATCCTCGGCCTCGGCATCGTCACGGGCAGCGCCGGCATGATCGCACTGTGCCAACTCACCTTCGCCGCGATCGGCGCCTGGGTGGTCTCCGGGCTCAGCCTGATCGACGCCCCCGGCGGTTTCGTCGTATGGCTCGTGCTCGGCGGACTCGGAGCGGGTGTCGCAGGGGTTCTGGTCGGTCTTCCGGCTCTCCGCTTGCGTGGCGTGAACCTCGCCGTGGTCACCCTGGGCTTCGCCGCAGCGGCCGATGTGACGCTCGTGCAGATCCAGTTTCCCGGCGCCGCGACCGGCATCTTCGTGACTCGGCCCGACGCGTTCAGCGACGACCGGTCCTTCTTCTTCCTCGGCATCCTCGCCCTCGCCGCCTGCGGCCTCGTCGTGTTCTTCCTGCAGCGAGGACGCTGGGGTAGCAGCTGGAGGTCGGTCGCGTTCTCGGAACGAGGGACCGCGTCGGTCGGAACGAGTGTTCCCGGGGCCAAGCTCACCGCGTTCGCGGTCAGCGCGACGCTCGGCGGTGTGAGCGGCGGTCTCGTCGCCGGTCAGGTCGGCATCGCCTTCGCGAGCAGTTTCTCTCCGATCCAGTCGCTCGCGCTCTATGTGCTCGCGATCATGTCCGGTGCCTACCTCATCGATATGGCCATCTTCGGCGGCCTGCTCTGGGTCGTCGTTCCCGAACTGCTGAAGCGGTGGGGGGTCCCACAAGACTGGGGGTTCGTCGTCTTCGGCGCCCTCGGCGTGCAGGCGTTGACGAGTGGAACCAACCTCGGCCAGGGAATCCGCAAACTGTGGTGGAAACGAGCCGACGAACGCGCGGCCCGTGAACGGGAGGAACACGCGAGCACGATCGCGGCCGAAGCCGGGTACTATGGCCAGGATCTCACGCGGAGCACGATCTCATCGGGGGCTCCATTGCTCGTCGTCAAGGATCTCTGGGTGACCTTCGGACGGGTGAAGGCTCTCAGCTCAGTGAGTCTCACCGTGCCGGAGAACACGATCATGGGCCTCATCGGGCCCAACGGAGCGGGCAAATCGACCCTCGTCGACGCGATCTCCGGCTTCCTCCCCCAGCACGAGGGGAGCGTGTCGCTGGGCGGGAAGACCCTGGACGCGCTGTCGCCGACGAAACGGGCGCGCCTCGGGCTGCGCCGCACCTTCCAGCAAGACCGCGTTCCGCCGAGTCTGACGGTCGAGGCCTATGTGCGCTTCGTCGCCAGACGGAGGTTGACCGCGACCAGAATCTCCGAGACGCTCGACTTCTTCGGATGTCCGCCTGCGCGCACCCGCCTGGCGAGCGTCGACGTCGGCACACGCCGGCTCATCGAAGTCGCTGCCAATGTGCTCGCCCGTCCGCGCCTGCTGCTGCTCGACGAGCCGGCAGCCGGCCTCTCACACGAGGAGCACGTCGATCTCGGCCGACGACTCATGCAGGTGCCGGCGCGCTTCGGCATCTCGGTTGTGCTCATCGAACACGACCTCGACCTGGTGCGTTCTGTGTGCTCCACCCTCACCGTGCTGGACTTCGGCAGAGTACTCGCAAGCGGGCCGCAGGCGGACATTCTCGCCGACCCCGCCGTCATCAAGGCCTACATGGGCGAAACGGAGATGCTGTGAGCGCGCTCACCCTGGAATCGGTCAGTGTCAGCCGCGGCGCGGGCCCCGTCATCAGCGATGTCACCCTGACTGTCGAATCCGGCAGCGTCACCGCGCTCGTCGGCCCCAATGGCGCCGGCAAGACGAGCCTGCTCGAATCGATCTCTGGTGTCATCGGCACGAGCGCAGGCAGCATCAACCTCGATGGGAAGCCGATCGGCAAGCTCTCCCGCGTGAGACGCGCCCGCGCCGGCATCGTGCACATCGAACAAGGCCGCGCGGTGTTCCCCTCCCTCACCGTCCTCGAGAACCTGCGCCTCACCGCACGCAGCCAGCGCGAAGTCGACGAAGCGATCGCGCTGTTCCCCGAGTTGGAGAAGCGGATCGCTTCGGCGACGGGGCTGCTATCCGGCGGAGAGCAGCAGATGGTCGTGCTCGCCCGCGCCTTCGCCTCGAAGCCGCGATTCCTGCTCATCGACGAGATGTCGCTGGGCCTGGCGCCGGTCGTGTTCATGAGACTGCTCCCCATCGTCGACAGGCTGCGTGAGAACGGAGTCGGGGTTCTGCTCGTCGAGCAGTTCACCCACCTCGCGCTGAGCATCGCGCGCGATGCGCTCGTCGTGGCCAGTGGACGGGTGACCTACCAGGGGCCGGCGGCGGAGTTGCAGAACTCTCCCGAGATCCTGCGCCACGCCTACCTCGGCACCCCGCCACCACCCCGCGAGACTGCGTGAATCGTCAGATAGGGGGCTCTATCCGACGATTCACGCAGTCTCGCGGGAGAGAGCCAGGGTGGGGACGTCTACGATGTGGGCGCCTCCGTCTGCGACGATGACGGCGCCGGTGACGTATGAGGACTCCCCGGAGCCGAGGAACCGGGCGATCGCCGCGATCTCCTCCGGGCGGGCGGCGCGGCCGAGCGGGACATCGGCGGTGACCAGGCCGTATCCGTGCTCGCGACCTTCGAATCCGGAATGGCGCGCGAACTCGTCCATCTCGGCGTCGGCCATCGGAGTCTGCACCCAGCCGGGGCAGATCGCGTTGACTCGCACCCCGTGCTTGCCGTAGTCGCGCGCGAGAGTGCGGGTGAGGCCGATGAGGGCGTGTTTGCCCACCGTGTAGCCGGCGACGCCCGGTCCGGCGAAGAGCCCGGCGAGCGACGACACGATCACGATCTGACCGTGTGCTTCGACGAGGGAGGGCAACGTCTCCCGCGCGATCACGAAGGCACTCGTGACATTGCTGTTCAGGCTGAGCGCCCAGGCGTCGTCGTCGGTGTCGCCGACCGTGGCCAGGCCGTGACCGCCTGCGTTCGCGACGAGTACGTCGATGCGACCGAGCGTCGTGAGGATCTTGGAGACCGCGGCCCTGGCCTGCGCCGAGTCGCTCGCATCCGCCACCACCGCGAGTGCTCCCGTGCGTGCCGCGACCTCGTCGAGCGGCTCCCGGCGTCGTCCGAGCACGGCGACCCGTGCTCCCTCGGCCGCATAGCGCTCGGCGATGGCAGCGCCGATGCCGGTGCCTCCCCCGGTGACGACGACGACCTTGCCAGCGACCGATGCTCCCGCGAAATTCATGATGACCGCTTTCTTCTCTGCCGCGCTCAGGCGGGGAACGATGACCTGGCCGCATAGCCGAAGTCGGAGAGCAGCGCCACGCCGTTGATCGGGCGCGATCGCTGCGAGCTCAGGTATAAGACGTGGTTTGCGACGTCATCCGGCGTCTGCACCGGGTAGTCGACGCCCGCGAACCCGGTCGTCTCCCGTCCGAGATCGACACGCGACATCGGGGTGTCCACGATCGACGGACACACGCAGTTGACCCGGATGCCGTAGCCCGCGAGATCGACGGAAAGCGCTTTCGTGAGCTGTACGACCGCCCCCTTCGACGAACAATACGGCACCATGCCCGGCGCGGCCACGAACCCGGAATCGCTCGCTATGAAGACGACGGTCGGCGCGCTCGATCGGCGCAAGTGCGGGACGGCGGCTTTGACGAGCAGAAACTGACCGCCCGCATTGACGGCGAACACGGCGTTCCACTCGGCGAGGGCGATGTCCGCAACGTCCTGGCCGAACGGCCCGGAGACGCCCGCACATCCGACGACGCCGTCGATCCGGCCGGCTCCGCCCTTTTCACCCTGGCCGAAATACTCCGCAATCGCATCGATGGCCGCCGCGAACCCGGGCTCATCAGTGACGTCTGCCGTGACCGCATGCACTTCCGTGGTGCCGGTGTCCGCTCCCAGTTCGACGACGAGAGTCGCGAGCGCCGCGGATTCTCGGTCGATCAGACCGAGACGGGCCCCCTCGGCGGCGAAGGCCATGGCACAGGCCCGACCGATGCCGGACGCCGCCCCCGTGATGAGGATGACCTTGCCGTCGAGGGTCAGCTCCATCGTCTAGTCGTTCCGAACCGTCGCCTCGGCGTCGTCGACGCCGAGCAGATTCTCGCCCGTATCCGCCCCGTGCCCAATCTGCCGATAGACGTTCGGCTTCGTGGAACGCAGCCGATACGCCCACAGCACGCCGATGACTCCCGGAACGATCACGAGTGCCGGAAGGAGGAAGGTCGTCATGGTCGACTCGGCCTGTCCGAGCAGCACGTCGAAGTTGGCGAGGATCGTGACGAAGACCGCCGCGAGCGCGACGGCCGCGACGATCGGCGCGAGGAGGCGGCTGCCGATTCCGACTCCTCGGTCGTCGCGGCGGAAGTAGCCGATCACGGCAACCGAAACGATCGCCATGAGCAGCACGAGACCGAGCGCACCCGAGTTGGTGAGCCAGGTGAACAGTGTGAGCACGGGATAAGGACCGGAATCCGGGTTCCAGCCGGCCTCGCCGATCGCGAAGGCGATGACAACGGCGGCCGCGAAGATGCTCTGGGTGATCGAGCCAGCCCACGGAGCCCCGGTGCGATGCCGCACGGCGGCGAGCCTGTCGGGTAACACACCCTCTCGGGCGAGCGAGAAGACGTAACGGGCGACCGCGTTGTGAAAGCTCA
This sequence comes from Luethyella okanaganae, assembly GCF_042660285.1. NCBI lineage: Bacteria > Bacillati > Actinomycetota > Actinomycetes > Micrococcales > Microbacteriaceae > Luethyella > Luethyella okanaganae. Next base: position 246,058 of record NZ_JBHSTP010000001.1, on the reverse strand, counting down.
CGAGAGCGGCGAAAATGCTCGTGATGAACAGCAGCGACATGAGATCGACCCAGATCGTGCCCATGTTGGCTGCGACGAAACCGAAGAACAGCGGCGGGCCGGCCTCTTCCGGAGCGATGCCTGCGGGGTCGACGACCTTGCCGACTCCGATCGCGAGCGCAAGCGCCCACGACGACACCGCGTAGAAGACGCCGATCACGGCGACGGCGAGGAAAGTGGCCCGGGGGATGGTGCGCTGAGGGTCCTTGGACTCCTCCCCGTAGATGGCGGCGGACTCGAAGCCCATGAAGGCGGCGACGCCGAAGGCGAAGACCGCGCCGACTCCGGGGACGAACAGACCGGACAGGTCGAGCGGCGCAGTCGAGAGGCCCGAGGCCGGAACGGCGAATGCGACGATGTCGAAGGCGATGACCACCACGAACTCGAGCGCCACGAGCACACCGAGCACCTTGGCCGAGAGGTCGACACGGTTCACCCCCATCCAGCCGACGATCGCGATGCACACGAGCACGGGAGCCCACCAGGCGATGTCTGCACCGGTCTTCTCGACGATGAGCATGGACACCTGAAAGCCGAACATGCCGTAGATGCCGATCTGCATCATGTTGTACGCGACGAGCGCGACGACCGATGCGCCGACCCCGGCCGGCCGGCCGATGCCCTGCGCGACATAGGAATAGAAAGCCCCGGCATTCCTGATGAAGCGACTCATCGCGGCGTAGCCGACGGCGAAGATCGCCAGCACGGCCGCGAGCAGCAGGAATGAGACCGGAACGCCCGCGACGTGCGTGACCGAGAAGGTGGAGGTCACTCCGCCCGCGACCACGGTGAGCGGCGCGGATGCCGCGACGATGAGGAACGCGACTGCCAGGACGCCGAGACGCCGACGTGAGGAGACGACGACCGGCGACGGCTTCGAGCTCGATGCCGCCTGAGTTGAGCTGCTCATGGATCTCCTTCGATTCCGACCGGGTCTACGGGAGCTCGACGCCGAAAGCTGATAGTCCGATTGTGCCGCGCGGATCGAGCGGGCGCTGTTCTCTGCGCGCACAGCGCTTGACCTGGCGGGCACGTGGAGTCAGCGCCGCAGCCGGATGCCGCGCTTGACGCAGAGCGCACGGCTTCCACCCGTCTGCAGGAGCGACTCAATTCTAGAAACCGCCCTACTCGGAGAGCTGTTCGACCACGCGCTCGATGTCGATGACGATCTCCGGATTCTCCGTGGCGATCACGCCCGGGGTGTACATGACCCGGCGTAGCCCGCCCGAGTAGGGGAAGGAGCGGCGGCGCTCGTGCAACTCCCAGTCGACGGGACCTCCGCGGTCGATCCCGACGCTGATGCCCGTGAACGGCGCCATCCCGAGCAGTTGCGGAACGGTGAGCTCCTCTCCGATCGGCTCTCCGTCGCAGTGTGCGGTGACCGTCCAGCGCATCCCGGCAAGCGTGTCGAAACGCAGCCCGATCGAGCGCTCGCCGTCGCCGTCCGGCAGCTCTGCGGTCCATCGGCGCATCACACCGTAGGCGTTGTACGAGAAGCCCAGCCGACCGGCTTCGACGAACAGCACGTACCCGCCGCCCTGGTCGCCGTGTGCGACGAGCACTCCCTCATCGCCGGGATGAACTGTGAGGAGCGCGTCGACGGCGAAAGACCGGAGCAGGGTGAGCTTGCTCGACCGGAAGCGTTCGAGAGTCGCCGTTCCCGGCATGATCGTCACCGGCTCAGAGAGCGGCAGCTCGGTGGACGGACGACGGGCGAACATGCCGATGTCGTCGAGCGGAAACACCGTGTTCATCCAGGCGGCCCTCCGCCACCTCTCGGCGAGCCCGGCGAGGAGCGATGGATGCTCGGCGGCGACGTTCCGCGTCTCGGTGGGGTCGACACGCGTGTCGTAGAGCTCCCAGGATCCGTCATCGATCGGGCCGCCGAAATCGCGCGGAGCGATGGCCTTCCAGCCGTCGGAGAAGTAGGCGCGCTGACCGCCGCACTCGACATACTGCTCGTGGTGCGACGAATCGGCCCGCGCATCCTCCAGGGTGGGGGCGAAACTCACCCCGTCGGGTTCCTGGGTCACTGCACCGCAGCGTCGGGCGAGCGGAGCGACCCCGGCGAGGGCGAGCACCGTCGGCGCGATATCGGTCACATAGGCATACTGCTCGCGCAGCCCCGTGTCGTCGGAGGCCCGCGGCCGGCCGGCCGGCCAGCTCACGACGAGCGGCGCGTGGATCCCGCCAGCGTAGGCGTGCATCTTGTATCGGCGAAACGGGGTGTTGGAGACGTGGGCCCAGCCGCGAGGGTAGTGCCCGTGCACTCGCGGCCCACCCATGAGCTCGAGCTCGCGTTCGACATCGGCGGTCCAGTCGTCGGGCAGACCGGCGAGGTGCACGAACTGGCTGAAGTAGCTGCGCGTGCCGCGGACGCCGCCCTCTCCCGTTGCTCCGTTGTCCGAGGTGAACACGAACACCGTGTTCTCGTACTCGCCGAGCTCCTTGAGCCGGGAGATCAGCGCGCCGAGACTCTGGTCGACCCCGTCGACGGCCGCCGCGTACACCTCCATGTGCCGCGCGAAGAGTCGTCGGTCGTCGTCGCTGAGCTCGTCCCACTCCGGCACCCCCAGCGTGTCCTGCGGATCCGAGGGGGCGAGCACCGTGCCCTCTGGGAAGAGCCCGTCGTGCAACTGCGCGGCGAAACGCTGCTCCCGCAGCAGCCCCCAGCCTTGCGCGTAGCGACCGCGGTACTTCTGGATGTCGGCATCCTTCGCCTGAATGGGGCCGTGCACCGCCTGGTGGGCGAAGTAGAGGAAGAACGGCTTCTCCGCGTCGTTCGCGCGCAGAGCGCCGATCATCCCGAGCGCTCGCTCGGTGAGCTCGTCGGTGAGATAACGGTCGTCGGGCACATCGTCGTCGACGACCGGGCTGTTGTCGCAGACCAGCCGGTGCGGGTGGAACAGGGTGGTGTAGCCGTCCATCGAGCCGTAGTAGCGGTCGAAGCCCCGCTGCAGGGGCCATGAGGACTTGTCCGCGCCGTCGTGCAGCTTCGACTCCTTCGTGAGGTGCCACTTGCCGACCGCGAAGGTGGCGTAGCCGCCGGCCCGCAACGACTCCGCGAGCGTGGCGACATCGTCGGCGAGCTCGAGACGGAAGCCGGGAAAACCCGGATCGACGTGTGCGACGCTCGCGAAGCCGGCCCGGTGCGGGTTGAGCCCGGTGAGCAGGGCGGCTCGCGACGGCGAGCAGAGCGGCGTCGTGTGGTAGTTGCTGAAACGATAGCCGTCATCGGCGAGCGCTTGCACGTTCGGGGTGTCGATCTCGGAGCCGAAGGGCGAGACATCGCTGAACCCCATATCGTCGACGAGCACGACCACGACGTTGGGCGAGCCGGGTGCCGCTCGCTTCGGCGTCGGCCAGGCCGGAACCGACTCGGAGGCACGCTCACGAACGATCCCGGCGAAGCCCTCATATCCCCGCGTCGGCATGCCGCCGGCCTGCTCCGCCATCGTCGGCTCCTCACGCTCGTCACCGAACGCAGTTCGACGGTCCGGTCTTCTCCCAGTCTGCCCTGCCCGGAGATCGTTGCAACCGTTGATCTACGCTCGTAGTCAAGTGCCTCTCGCTGCCAGACAAGGTGGCCGACGCGTGCCGTCGAATACTGAGAGGAAGCCAGCAACGAAGGAAGAACATGTCGCACCATTCGCACGAGGACGCCTCCGCGCACGCGCACCACGTAGCCTCCGGCGAGCCAGGCTCGGTCGCGCATCCGCTCGACCCGCTCACGGCGGAGGAACTCGCGGCCGGCCGCGCCGCGCTCGTCGAGGCCGGCTATGTCGACGCGTCGACGCGCTTCGCACAAGTCCTTCCCGTCGAGCCGGACAAAGCGGTCGTTGCGGCCTTTCGGGGCGGCGACCCGATCGAGCGCCGCATCCTCTTCGTGCTTCTGAACACTGCGACGGGGGCATCGGCCGAGGCCGTCGTCTCGGTCACGAGCGGCGCCGTCGTCTCCTACACCCCGCTGGTGACGGGCGAAGCGCCTTATGGTCAACCGCAGTACCTGTTCGAGGAGTACGACAGCGCCGCCGAGATCGCCAAGGCGTCGTCGGAATGGCGCGCCGCGATGACGAGGAGAGGGCTCGCGGGCCGCATCGAGAACGCCTTCTGCGCGCCGCTGGCCCCCGGCTTCTTCGGGCGGGCCGATGAGGTCGGACGCCGCGTCATCCGCTCGCTCACCTTCCTGCGCGAGAACGAGAACGACAGCCCGTGGGCGCACCCCGTCGAGGGCCTCATCGTGCACATCGATCTCACCGAGAGACGGGTCATCCGCATCGAGGACGACGGCAACGTTCCGGTTCCGACGGAGAACGGCAACTATGGAGCAGACGCCACGGGTCCTGCCCGAACGAGCCTCAAGCCGATCGAGATCACCCAGCCGGACGGCCCGAGCTTTCGGGTCGACGGAAGCGCCGTCGAGTGGGAGAACTGGAAGTTCCGCATCGGCTTCAATGCGCGCGAAGGGCTCGTGCTCAACACCGTCACCTTCCGCGACGGCGACGAAGACCGCTCGGTGCTGCACCGCGCGAGCGTGCCCGAGATGGTGGTCCCCTATGGCGACACCTCGCCGACCCGGTTCTGGATCAGCTACTTCGACGCGGGCGAATACCTGCTCGGCAAGAACGCCAACCCGCTCGCACTCGGCTGCGACTGCCTCGGCGTCATCCATTACTTCGACGGGTTCGTGGCCGACGACCACGGCAACCCGGTGAAGATCCCCCAGGTCGTGTGCATGCACGAGGAGGACTACGGCATCCTCTGGAAGCACACCGACTTCAGCGGGAAGCCGGAGGTGCGGCGCTCCCGTCGGCTCGTGGTCTCGTACTTCTCCACGATCGGCAACTACGACTACGGCTTCTTCTGGTACTTCTATCTCGACGGCACCATTCAGGTCGAGGCGAAAGCCACCGGCATCGTCTTCGCGGGTGCGGGGCACCCCGGCAGCGAGAACCCGCATGCGCCGGAGATCGCCCCCGGTCTCTTCGCGCCGGTGCACCAGCACCTGTTCTGCGCCCGTCTCGACGTCGCCATCGACGGTGAGGACAACTCGCTGCACGAGATCGATGTCGCCGGAATCCCGATCGGCGAGGAGAATCCGCACGGCAACGCGTTCACGTGGCGGTCGACGCAGCTTTCGAGCGAGATGGATGCCGCGCGGCTGGCGAACCCGACGGCCGGCCGGGTGTGGGAGGTGCAGAGCGCCTCCCGCACCAACCGCGTCGGAAAGCCCACCTCGTACCACCTGTTGCCGCAGGGCGGGCCGGTCCTCCTTGCCCAGCCGGAATCGACCGTGTTCGGCCGTGCGACCTTCGCGACGAAGCACCTCTGGGGCACCGCGTTCGATCCATCGGAACGGTTCCCAGCCGGCGACTACCCGAACGCCCACGCGGGCGGCGCCGGACTGCCTTCCTGGATCGCAGCGGATCGAGACCTGAACGGAACCGACATCGTGCTCTGGCACGTCTTCGGTCCCACCCACATCCCGCGCCCGGAGGACTGGCCGATCATGCCGGTCGACTATTCAGGGTTCCTGCTCAAGCCCTACGGATTCCTCGACCGCAATCCCGCGCTCGACCTGCCGGACGGCGCCGCGCCGAACGCAGGATCGCCGAGTTGCGGCAGCGGTGACATCTGCCATTGCGAACACGAGACCGACACATCCGAGGAGAAGCCGTGACCGACACCGCCGTCAACCTGTCCGACACCTCGACCTGGCTGCCACTCGACGGCCTCGCCCCAGGCTTCGACGCCAACAAGACGGACACCACGGATGAGCTGGCCGGCCGCACCGTCACACTCACCAACTCCAACGGCTCGGTCATCGAGCACCGCTTCACCGCCGAACGCGTGCGCTGGAGCTACGACGCCGCCGACGGTGATCCGCACGGCGACGAGGACGGCGACGATGCCTACGAGGCGATCCGCGTCGACGAGCAGCTCTACTACGTGCAGTTCCATGCCGAGGTGCGCTCCAACGACGCCGTCTCGCTCATGCTCGACTTCCGCTCCGGCCGGGCTCTCTCGGTCGTGACGGTCATCGGCGAGGAGACCGCCGGTCGAACCCGGGTGCGGCAGATCTTCGAACCTGGTGTGATCCATGGTATCGAGACAAACGGTGCCGAGCCGGCTCCGACGAACGCCCTCATCGGCCGTCGTGTTCTCTGGGTGTACAGCGAACAGCACGCCTACGAGCATGTGTACCTGTCACCGCAGTGGTACACCTGGCAGTGTCTCGCCGGCCCAGAGCGAGGTCTCGCAGACACCGACGAGAACTCGGTGTGGGAGATGCGTCCCGGCATCTACGTGTTCGCATGGCGAGAGAAGGTCATCCCCTGCGCCTCGGTGACGATCGCAGACCACCGCAATGCCCGCGCCATTCGCTCTCACGGAGTGCTCTTCGGTCTCGACGAGTCGGGCACGACCCCCGTGCACTTCACCTTCGGCGCCCACGGCCGGCTGATCTCCACGACCGTGCATCCCGAACCCTACGATCCGGCCGCCTGACTCTGCGTCCTTCACACCCGACTCCGCGAAGGACAGAGCATGCCGCAGCCCGCCGACCTCATCGTCACCAACGCTCGCATATACACCGCCGATCATGCGCTGCCTTGGGCAGAGGCGCTCGCTGTCTCGGCCGGCCGGATCGTCGCCGTCGGCGGCTCTGCGGAGGTCGAGGCGTTCGCGGGCGCGACGACGGTCGTGCGCGATCTCGGAGGCGCCTTCCTCATGCCGGGTCTCGTCGACGTTCACAATCACCATGCCCTGGCCGGCAAAGCAGACCTCTTCGAACTCAGATTCTCGGCGAACGCGAGCTATGCCGAGATCCTCACCGCCGTGAGCGAGCGTGCCGCGACACTTCCCGTCGACGCGTGGGTGACGGGTGGCAGCTGGGGCAGCACACTCATGGACGAGCTATCGACGGAGGCCGCGCGGCGCGATCTCGACGAGGCGGCCGGCGGACGCCCCGTCATGCTGAGTGATGACAGTCATCACAACCGCTGGGTGAACACACACGCGCTCGAACTGGCCGGCATCGCGGCAGACGCCATCTCCTCCGCGGGCGGAGCGATCGTCCCAGACCCGGTGACCGGGCGGCCGAGCGGTGTCCTGCTCGAAGCCGCAGGCATCCCGGTCGAGGAAGCCCTCAGCCGCACCCAGAAGCTGACGACTGGGCAGCATCGGCTCGCTTCACGGCGCGGCATCGAGATCCTTGGCAGCTACGGCGTGACGGCGTTCCAGGATGCCGCGGCATCGCTCGAGATACTGCAGTCGCTCAAAGCACTCGATGACGCCGGCGAGTTGGACGCCTGGGTCGTGAGCTCGATGACCGTCAACGACCAGATCTTCGGCTTCGATCCCGTCGGCGACGAGCTCATCGTGCGCGGCGAGGAGTTTCGCAGCGAGCACCACCGGCCCGATTTCGTGAAGATCTTCCTCGACGGCGTGCCCCCGGCGCGCACAGGGGCCTTCCTCGACGCCTATCTGCCTGATGATGCGCACGGCGACCAGTTCTGCGGACACACGACGATGCCGCAGGATGAGCTTCTCGACCGGTTGCGCCGCATGGCCGAGCGCGGCCTGTCGGCCAAGATCCACTGCACCGGGGACGCCTCCGCCCGGATGGTGCTCGACACGGTCGAGACCCTGCGCGGCGAAGGTCACGTCGGCACCCGGTTTCAGATCGCCCACGGTCAGTTCCTGCACCCGGACGATCTCGCCCGGTTCTCGACGCTCGGCGTCGTCGCGGACATCTCACCCTTCCTCTGGGTTCCAGGAGTCATCCCCGCGGCGATCGCGACGGTCATCCCGGCCGATCGGGCGTCGCGGATGCAGCCGAACCGCTCCTTGCTCGACTCCGGCGCCCTCGTCGCCGGCGGCTCGGACTGGCCGGTGAGCGACTCGCCGAATGCCTGGGAGGGCATCCAAGGCCTCGTCACCCGCGCCGACCCGCATGGCCAGTTTCCCGGGACCCTCTGGGCGGAGCAGGCCATCAGCCTCGACGAGGCGATCGCCGTGTTCACGATCAACGCGGCCGAGGCAATGGGACTCGGCGAGGTGACCGGCTCGCTCCAGGCCGGCAAGTCCGCCGACTTCGTGGTGCTCGACCGCGACCCGTTCGCCGTCGACGCGTCCGAGCTCGTCTCCACGGGCATCGTCGAGACCTGGTTCGCGGGTCGGAAGGTGTTCGACGCCACGGTGTGACGACGCGCGCGGTGTCCGCTCAGGGCATCCCGCTCGCCCTCGGGTGAGGACCGGACGCTGCTGCTTTGTCCTACACTGGTTGACGATCCGCGCATGCCCGAGGCGTGCGTTCCGGAGCCACGTCTGACTGAAGGGGACACGCATGCCGAAGGTGATCGACCACGACGAGCGCCGTCGCGACATCATCGAGGTGACCAGGGGGCTGATCATCAAGGGCGGCATCGAAGCGGCCACGATGCGCGAGATCGCGAGCGAGGCAGGCTTCGCCAACGGTGCCCTCAAGCACTATTTTCCAGGCAAGGACGAGATCATCCAGGGTACGTACGAGACCTCTCTCTCCCTGATGACGAGCAAGATCACGACCGAGGTCGACGACAAGCGCGGTCTCGAGGGGCTGCGCGCCTTCTGCTGGGCGGCGCAACCGCTCGACGAGGAGAGCATCACGGCGGCCCGAGTGCTGCTCTCGTTCTGGGAACGCGCCGTCTCGAACGAGGCGCTGCTCGAGGTCTATACGAGTCACCTCGAGACCTGGCGTTCAGAGCTCGCCCGGTTCATCCGCGAGGGACGCGAGGATGGCGACATCGTGACGACGACCCCCGACGACCAGCTCGTCGACGAGATCGTGATGCTCAATGTTGGCGGAAACCTGATGAGCTTGATCGCACCGCGGCTCAGCACCATTGATCTGCAGAAGCGGCACCTCCAGAGCTTCTTCGAACGGCTCACACGACCGTAGCGCGGCTCGACCGCCACGCTTGGCGTGATTTCCTGGGGAACTTCGCGTTCAGACGTCGGGTGCGCCTTCCGCGCATTCCTTGCTTGAATCTTCTCCATTTCAGGCTCCGCTCCTCGGATTCTCGAATACGCGGACCCTCACATGTTCGAAGACCGGTCGACATCGAGATCGCGCTGACGAATGACCCGCGTCGGTCTGGTGCCGACGAACGAAACGGCCGGCCAAGGCGCCGGGCCGGTCACAGTGGAAGCCCATCGACATTTCGTCGACGGGTCTCCCCGCGCCGGCCGGAGCGCGTCTAGACGGCCTCGGCGATGAGGATGCGTGGGCTGCCCGGCAGGGCGACCTTGTCGACGGGCTTCCAGCCTGTGCCCGCGAGCCACTCCCGCACCGTCGACTCGGGATACACGACCGTGCCGTCGATGACGAGATATTCGCCCGCGTGCAGGGCATCGATCGATCGCTGCCGAGCATCGTCGTCGAGGAAGAAGTCGAGCAGCACGAGGCGGGCACCCGTGCGGGCCGCGGCGCGCGCGTTCGCGAGGATGACGCGGTTCTGAGCATCGTCGAAGCGGTGGATCACGTGGTTGACGAGCACGAGGTCGTGCTCACCGCCGGGGGCCGCCGTCTCGGTCTCGGCGCCCTCGACGATGGCGCGGTCCCCTAGCCCGGCCTGCGCCACAGCCTCCTCGACGGAGGCCGTGAAGTCGGGCGCGAAGACGAAGCGAGTGCTCAACTCGGGGTTGGCCTTCATCCCTTCGATGGCGAACGCCGGGCTCAGGCCTCCGAGGTCGAGCGCGTCGCGGTAGGGCGAGAAGTCGAAATGGCGGGCGAGCATCGACGCGTGCAGTTCGTTGTAGGTCATGACGCCGGCCATGAACGTCGCCCAGCGTCCCTCGTCCATGCCGAGCTCGCCCGGCTCGGTGGTGTCGACGGTCGCATCGAACTGCAGCCAATGCCCATAGCTGACCTCGTTGAGGAAGGCGAGGAACGGGCCGAGGTCGAGTTCGGCGTTCGCGCCGCTGAGGTAGGCCGCGGCATCCGCTGTCAGCTCATAGCGCCCATCCCGACGGTTCAGCAGCCCCAGCGAGGCCATCGCATCGGAGAGGATCCTGGCCATGCGCGGAGTGACCGATGTCGCGGCGGCGATCTCGTCGACCGTGCGGGCCCCATCAGCGATGGCGGCGAAAAGCCCGATCCGGCTCGCGGCGAAGAGCTGCTTGGCGCCCATGTAGCCGATGGCGATGTCGACGATGCGCTCGGGGGTGGTGATCGCGGCGGTGGTCGGCGTCGTGGCCGTCATGGTGTTCTCCTCGTGGTGACGGCCCCTGCATCCTCGCACGGCACCGTATCGATGATCGGTGGACGAAACTCTACAATCGTTGACAAAAAACGCCAGGGTGTCCCGTTGGCATTTCCCCCGAAGGCGAGTGTCGTCGTTTTATTTTCTACTAGCATAGACTATCCGGCGGGCCGATCGGCTCCCCGGAGCCCATTCATCGTCGAAGAGAGACCAGCGCCATGACTCCCCCTCCCGCACCCCTCTCGACACGGATCCTCAGAGCTGCGTCGAACGACTCCAGACCACCCGTGCTCCTGCTGCACGGCTTCGTGTCGAGCGGTGCCGAGGACTGGATCGACACAGGCTGGGCCACTGCACTCACGGGCACCGGGCGAACCGCGATCGTGCCCGACCTCCCCGGTCATGGCGAAAGCCAAGCCGTCACGAGCACCGCGGATGCCGCGACGCACCGGATCCTCGCTGCGATCGACGCCGTCATCGACGCCAGCGGAGCCGAGCAGGTCGACGTGATCGGCTATTCGCTCGGGGCTCGTCTCGCCTGGGATCTCCCCGCCGCGTCATCCGGCCGCGTGCGCCGCCTCGTGCTGGGTGGGCTCAGCCCTTTCGAGCCCTTCCTCGGCGTCGATCTGCCGGAACTCGAACGGGTGATAGCCGGCGATGCGGAACCTGGCCCGTCGCTCACCGGCTTCATGGCACAGATGATCTCGGCGCCCGGTCGCGACACCGCGTCGCTCGCGCATTGCATCGCCGGCCTCGCGAGCGAGCCCTTTCGACCGACGGAATCGGCGCCGGTCGTTCCGGCGCTGTTCGTGGCCGGTCGAGACGACCAGCTGACCGACGGAGTCGAGGACCTCGTCGCGCTGATCGACGACGCCGAGTTCGCAAGCGTCCCCGGCGATCATCGCGGCGCGCTCGACAGTGCCGAATTCCGCGCCCTCGCCCTTGCCTTCCTCGACTAGCGGCTCGCGAGTTCGAGGCCGAGCGTGCCCTTTTCCGACGAGTGTGCCCGCTCTACCGGCAACACTCGTCGGAAAGGGACGCTCTCGGCAATGACATCACGTGCCGTCGGCGTTGACCGCGCGGTCGAGCCAGAACTCCGCCGTGGCCGCACGCACCGCTCCGGCGCCGACCCGGTCGAGCAGGTCGATGGCACCGAGATTGTCTTCGAGCTGGGCGCGGCTGGAGACGCCGAACAACACATTCGCCGTAGCCGGATTGGCCAGGCAGAACGCGATGCCGAGTTGCGTTGGGGTCGCATCGAAGCCCTCGGCGATGCGCCGCACCTCGGGATAGGCCGCGACGATGCGCTCACGGATTGCACCGACATCCGCACCGATCTTGCGCACCGGCGCGAGCTTGCCCGCGAGGATGCCGCCCTCGAACACGTCGGACGCCTGCAGCGCGATCCGACCAGAGGCGAACAACTCGCCGTAGTGCTCGCCCTCGGCCATAGAGCGGCGCACGAGCCCGTACTTCAGCTGAGCGAAACTCGGAGCCGTGAGCCCCTCCGCCTCGGCGAACTCGAGGGCCACGCGCAGATCGGCGATGGCCCAGTTGTTGACGCCCCAGGTGTCGAAGCGTCCGGCGGCGATCTGGGCGGCGACGTCGATCACGATCGCTCTCGCGTCGATCGGGCTCATGTAGTCGCCGACGACGACCATGTCGGCTTTCTCGATGCCGATGCGGTCGAGCGAGGTGACGAGCTGCTGTTCGAAGCCCGTTGCCGGATACTCCCAGAGCCACAGCTTGCCGCACAGCAGGTAGTCCTCGCGCGCGAGCCCGGCGGCCCGCACCGCCTCGCCGAAGATGAGGTCAGTGCGGGCGTTCTCGGCGTGCGGCCCCATGTCGTAGTGGGCGACGTCGAAGAACGCCGCGCCGAGCTCGACGGCACGCCGGATGAGCGCGACGGAGTCGTCGAACCCCATCCGATCCCAGGTGTTCCACGAGCCGAGTGCGAACACGGGCACCTCGGGGCCGTCAGGCCCGAGACGTCGAGTGGGGACGGATCCTGCGGTGCTCATGGCTGCCCTCCTGTAAACGACATCGCTTTATTTTCTACGATCGTATAACATACCGCCATCCCCTTCCCACCACACCGATGTGGCGCAGGCATCAGACAGGAGTCCCGCACCGTGACCGACTCACGCACCGTTCTCATCACAGGAGGCGCAGGCGGCATCGGCCGCGGAATCGCCGAGGCCTTCATCGCGAACGGCGACCGGGTTATCATCGTCGACGTCGACGCCGCAGCCCTCGCCGTGACGGCGCGGGAGATCGGCGCGACCGCCATCGCCGTCGACATCGCCGATTCCACGGCCGTTCAGAACGTGATCGACACCGTGACCGCCCAGGCCGGGCCGGTCGACGTGCTCGTCAACAACGCCGGGATACTCTCGGTGCACGGACGCCTCACCGAGCTCTCCGTCACAGACTACGAGGGGATCCTGCGGGTCAATGTGCTGGGAACCTTCCTCGTCACCCAGGCTGTGGCCAGGCACATGATCGAAGCCGGCACCGCCGGCGCGATCGTCAATGTCTCGTCGATCGGGGCACGTCAGCCCACCCCGGGGATGGGCGGCTACGAGTCGAGCAAAGCCGCCGTGGATTCGCTCACCCGCTGGGCAGCGATCGAGCTCGCCGAGAACGGCATCAGGGTGAACGCGGTCGCCCCCGGGCCCGTGCTCACGCCGATGCTGCGGCTCGGGATGCCGGAAGGGTCGCCCGCGCGCACCGCCTGGGAGTCCCGCATCCCACTGGGCCGGCTGGCCGAGATCGGCGACATCGCGCCGGCCGTGGTGTTCCTCGCCGGTCCGGGTGCCGCTCACATCACCGGCACGAGCCTGCAGATCGACGGCGGCCAGCTACTGGCCTGATTCGGGGCCTGCGATAGGCGACCACCGAGCCGGCAGTCGTCGCCGCTCCGACCCTCCCATAAGGGCGACGACTGCCGGCTCACGACGAATGGGCGCGCTCGAACACGACCTCTCCGTCGACGACCGTCATATCGATCGGCACGGAGGGAAGCTCGGCGGGTGCAACCGTTATCGGATCCGTCGCGAGCACGCAGAGGTCGGCGACCCTGCCATCGTCGAGTGTTCCCTTCCAGCCGTCGGCGCCATCCTGGCGCGCGGGAGCGACCGTGTAGGCGCGCAGCAGAGCCAGCATGCGCGCCACCTGTTCGCCACCCTTCGCCGGTCCCATCCAGGCGTCGGCCGCGGCGATCCCTTCGCGCCAGTCCGGCGAGAGCACAGGGGCGTCCGAGCTGAGGCACACGTTGACCCCGGATGCGAGGGCGTCGGCGATGGGCCAGGCCGAGCCGGCCGCATCCTCGCCGAGCACCCCGGCCACCCAACCGCTCGTCTTGACCGCGATGCCGGGCTGCACGTTGAGCCCCATGCCGTTCTCCGCCATGGAACCGAGAACCTCCGCGGTCACGAGGTCGCCGTGGATCACATAGTGACGCAGGTCCACGCGGTGCTCGCGCATGGCTTCGGCCACGGCGTCCACGGCGACGGCGATGCTGCGATCCCCGGTGGCATGCACGCCCACCTGGTAGCCGGCGCGATGTGCGACCCTGATCATGCTGCGTAGATTCGCTTCACGCTCGGCGTCGTCGAGTCCGCTCACCATGAGCCTCCCTGATGTGCCGTCAGGATAGCGCCCGTGCGTCCAGGCGGTATGCATCGGCGGGATCCCGTCGGCGAAGATCTTGACACCGGCGATGCGCAGCCATGCCGGCCGCGCGGTCTCGCGCGACGCGCCGCGCATTCCGTCGACGTAGTCGTGCAGATGGCTCGGCCCATCGAGCTCCCCGAACAGCAGGAGCACATTGACACGAGCCAGGAGCAGGCGCTCCGCTTCGAGCGCGACGTACTCCTCGAAGACGGCCTGTCCGAAGCATCCGGTCGGTCCGTCGTCCTCGCCGGGGCCGAGACCCGGTTCCGTATAGCTCGTAATGCCCAACGTTGCCGCGAGCCGACCGGCGGCCAGGATGGCGGCACGGCGCTCCCCCCTCGTGCCGAGCCGCGGCCCGGTGGCGTGCCCGGCCTCGCCCTCGGGATCGACGGGCGCGAGGGCTCCCGCGGTGTCGAAGATCGTGCGTGGCCACATCGCCCCGAGCCAGGTGGCATGCATGTGCGAGTCGTTGATTCCGGGGATGACGGCCCGCCCGGAGAGCTCGACCACGCGGGTCTTGCGCCCGATCTGCTGAACGACCTCCTCGTCACGCCCGACCCGGGTCACTCGCCCGTGCCTGACGGCAAGAGCGGTGGCAGCAGCACGTTCTCCCGTGCCCAGGGTGTGCACCGTTCCGCCTAAGAACACCAGCTCCGCCGGCCCGTCGGCACTCTCACGTTCCACATGCTGCACGTCTCCTCCTCGAGAGGTTCGCAATTTTGGTCAACATATGTAGAATATCCGAAGATGACGGCGCCCCGACAATGTCGCGATCGACGTCGGAAGGAGCATTCGATGACGATCCCCACCTCCACCCGTGCAGCGGTGCTGACCGCGCACGGAGAGGCACTTGCCATGCGCGACGTGCCGCTGCCGGCAGCGATCGAACCCGGGGCGGCACTCGTCCGGATCGCCTGCACCACCCTGTGCGGCACCGACATCGAGATCTGGTCGGGGAAGATGAGCTTTCCCGGCATGCTGCCGATGATCCTCGGCCACGAGATGGTCGGCGAGGTTGTCGCTGTCGGCGGCGATACGACGGATGCGCTGGGCCGCAGCATCGCGGTCGGCGATCGCATCGGCTGGTCGGAGTCGACGTGCGGAGAGTGCTTCGCCTGCACGGTGTTGCGCGAGCCGGTGGCCTGCTCGCGCCGCGGCTACGGCTTCCTGCAGCGCTCCGACGTGCCGCCCTACGCCACCGCGGGGCTCGTCGAGTACTGCTACGTCACGCCCGGCGCGGCCAAGCTGCTGCTGCCAACGGAGGTGAAGGACACGTGGGCCGCGATGGCCGGTTGCGCGGCCAAGACCGTATTGCGTGCGTTCGGCCGCGCCGGCCCGGTGCGACCCGGCTCCCGCGTCGTCGTGCAGGGCTCCGGAGCCCTCGGCATCTTCGCGACGGCGGTCGCCCGCATCTCGGGCGCCGGCACCGTGATCTCGGTCGGCGCACCGGCCGACCGCCTGACTATGGCACAACGCTTCGGCGCCGACGCAGCCATCGACATCGCGGGCGGCTCCGAGGCGACGATCGCCCGCGTTCTCGAGCTCACCGACGGGCAGGGCGCCGATCTCGTGCTCGACTTCGCCGGTGCGCCGAGCGTCGGCCCGGAGGCGGTCGCCATGACGGCCCAGCGAGGGACGATCGTCATCGTCGGCAGCACAGGGCCTGTCGGCGACCCCATCGCGCTCGGCACTGTCATGGGCAAGGAGCTCACGATCGTCGGCTCGCTCAACGGCGACATCTCCGACTACTACCGCGCCATCGAGTTCTTCCGCGCCTTCCCCGAACGGATGCCGTGGGACGACCTCTTCAGCGAAGCAGTCGGGCTCTCCAGCGCCTCAGAGAAGGTCGCCGCCATGAGCCGCCTGCACGAGATCAAGGCGGTCATCGATCCGCGTCTGCCCTGAACCGACAGCACCATGCCGACAGCACGACCCATGCCGACAGCACGACCCAGCACCGACAAACGAGGAGATCGACAATGTCAGCACCCGTGAGCGTACCGAAGCGCCCCATCGGCGTGACCGGAATCGAGGCGTCCGTGCTCTCGCTCGGCTCCTGGCATACTTACGACCGCATGGACTTCGGCGAAGCGGTCGAGATGCTGCACCACGCCGTCGACAGCGGCATCAACCTCTTCGATGTCGGCGTCTACGGATTCCGCGACGCTCAGCCGCCCGTGTTCACCGATGTGCTGTTCTCGGCAATCGTCCGCGCCGCCGGGATCGCCCGCGAGGACTATCTGCTCTCGTCGAAGCTCTGGCTCGAGGGCTACGACGACGACGGATTCCGCCCACAACTCGAACGCTCCCTGTTCCGGGTCGGCTGCGAGCACGCCGACCTCGTCGTGCTCGGCGATCTGCGGCGCGACGACGTCGAGCTGCGCGATCTCGTGCTCGATCTCGCCCGGCTCGCCGAGGACGGTCTCATCCGCACCTGGGGCGTCAACAACTGGTCGGCCGGCAACATCCAGTCGCTCATCGACATCGCGGCGACCGAGGGCGTGCCCGGACCGCAGATCGCCCAACTCAAGTACAGCGTCTCGCGACGCTCGATCCCCGACGGAGGACCCTTCGCTCGACTCTTCGCACAGGGCCTCACCATGCAGGCATCCGACGTGCTCGAGGGCGGCATCCTCGCCGGAAACCTCGCCCCAGGCCGCGAGGTCGGGCGCGACCCCGGCGGCATCCGGGAACGCATCATCGCGTCGACCGCGGGCATCGCCTCGGTCGCCGACCGGTTCGGCGCGAGCCCAGCCCAGCTCTGCGTCGCCTTCACACTGACCCATCCCGCCAATACGAGCACCCTCTTCGGCGCGAGCCGCGTCGAGCAACTTCGGCAGAACCTTGCGGCTGTCGAGCTCGTGGACCGGATCGGCGCGGCAGAGCTGCGCGAGCTCGTGACACCCTTCTGGGCGGACGAGGGCGTCGTCGACCCGGAAGGCCCCTGAACGATGCAGCCAGACAGCCGACCGTCGCTGCGCACACCTCCCGCCTCACCCGCATCCCCCACCGAAAGCACACCATGACCATCGCCAGCGTCCCCTTCGATCCGGAACTCGAACTCGTCTTCACCGCGATGACAGTCAGCGAGGAAACCCCGTTCACCACTGAGAATCTACCGGCCTTGCGGGCCGCCATGACGCGGTCGGTTCCGTCCGTCGCCACGGTGATCGGAGACCGCGCGGTCGAGTTCGAGGAGCGGATCGTTCCCGGCCCCGCCGGCGCGCCGGACCTCGAGGTGACCGTGTTCTCGCCGAGCGGGCACGCAGCACGAACCGCCGCGGGCCGTGCGGCCGTGCCCGGCCTGCTCAACATCCACGGCGGCGGCATGATGCTCGGAAACCGCTTCATGGACACCGACAGACTCGTCGGCCTCGTGCTCGAGCTCGGCGTCATCGCTGCCAACGTCGAATACCGTCTCGCGCCGGAGCATCCGCACCCTGCGCCCGTCGAGGACTGCTACGCGGGCCTGTCGTGGATGGCGAAGAACGCCGCATCGCTCGGTGTGGATCCCGCCAGGATCGTCGTGATGGGAGGCAGCGCTGGCGGAGGCCTGAGCGCGGGAGTCGCGCTGCTCGCCCGCGACCGTGGCGGTCCGAGCATCGCCGGTCAACTGCTGCTCTGTCCGATGATCGACGATACGAACACCACCATCGCAAGCCACCAGTACGACGGGGTCGGCACGTGGACCAGGAAGGCCAACCTGTTCGGCTGGGAGGCACTGCTCGGCGAGGCCGCCGGCACCCCGGATGCCTCACCCTACGCCGCCCCCGCACGGGCGAGCGACCTCTCGGGACTGCCGCCCGCGTTCATCGAGGCCGGCAGCGCCGAGCTGTTCCGCGACGAGAACGTCGACTACGCGAGCCGGATCTGGGCGGTCGGCGGTCAGGCCGAGCTGCACATCTGGTCCGGCGGCTTCCACGGTTTCGACATCTATGCCCCCGATGCGGAGATCACCCGCGCCGCACTCGCCGCGCGCATCTCCTGGCTCCGCCGCCTCCTCAGCCCCTGACCCGGCCCGCGACGCCGAGGTGCCCACCTCCGTGGGTTCAGGCGCCGACACACCCCATACCCGGGAAGCCTGCCAAACACGGAGCACGAAAGGAAGCAGCGATGACACACACACCCGTTCCCTACGACCCGGAGCTCGAGGAGGGTCTCGCAGCCTTCGTCGAGCTCGTCGAGGGAATCCCGCTCCGGGCCGACACCATCCAGGTCAATCGCGCTCATTTCGCGACGATCGTCCCGCCGATCGAGCAGATCGTCGCCGGTCGTCCGGTCGAGGTCGAACACCGCACGGTGCCCGGCCCGGTCGGTTCGCCGGACGTCGCCGTCACGATCCTGCGACCGGCGTCCGGGGCGACGGATGCCGTCGGCTTCTACGGCATCCACGGCGGCGGCATGGTACTCGGCAACCGCCTGTTCGGCATCGACGAACTCATCGACCACGTGCTGCGCTTCGACGCCGTCGCCGTCTCCGTCGAGTATCGACTCGCACCGGAGAACCCCGCACCGGCTGGGGTGGAGGACTGCTACGCCGGGCTGCTGTGGATGGCGCAGCATACGGCGGAGCTCGGGATCGATCCGGAGCGCATCATCGTGACGGGCGCAAGCGCCGGCGCCGGGCTGAGCGCCGGCGTGGCACTCCTCGCCCGAGATCGGAGCGGTCCGACGATCGCCGGCCAACTCCTCAACTCGCCCATGATCGACGACCGCAACGAGACCGTGTCGAGCCGGCAGTACGACGGCATCGGCGCGTGGGACCGCAACAACAACGACACCGGCTGGAATGCCCTCCTCGGTGCCTCCCGCCGCACCGACGCCGTCTCCCCCTACGTGGCTCCGGCGCGGGCAACCGATCTCTCGGGCCTCCCGCCCGCATACATCGAGGTCGGCGCGGCCGAGGTCTTCCGCGACGAGGCGATCGACTATGCCACACGCATCTGGGCGACGGGCGGGCAGGCCGAGCTGCACGTCTGGTCGGGCGCGTACCACGGCTTCTCGGGCTTCTCGCCGAATGCGCTCGTCTCCCAGACGGCGAATGCCACACGATTGTCGTGGATCCGTCGCATCCTCGCACGGTGAGGGTCGGGCCGGAGATGTAACCGCAGCGTTCCGGGGGTGCGAGCGCATCCCATGCCGGTTCGTGCCGTTGCTCCTCCGCCGCGAGCCTGGCGATGGTTCCCCGTCTCCGGCTCGACCACGAAGACGAGCTCAGCGACAGACTGCTCCACTCCGGGTCGTCGGGGTGTGACGACGAAAACCCGCCTCGAGCCTGGCCCGTTCGACGCCCGACTCGTCGTCGGCGTCGATCAGCGCACCGCCAGGGCCGACCATCGCTTACTCGCCTGCGAGCAGGAAGCGCGCGGCCTGTTCGCCGATCAGCACGGCCGGCGCATTCGTGTTGCCGGTCGTGATCCTGGGCATGATCGAGGCATCCGCGACGCGCAGCCCCGTCAGGCCGTGGACGCGCAGCCGGGCGTCCACGACAGCCGAATCATCCGCCCCCATCTTGCACGTGCCGACCTGGTGGTGATAGGTGATCGCGGTGCGACGCACATAGTCGACGAGCGCCTCGTCGCCGACCTCGTCACCCGGATAGAGCTCTACCGCGCCCCACCCCTCGGCGAGCGCCGGAGCGCGACCGATCTCCCGGCATTGCCGCACGGACGCAGCGAGCGCACGCACGTCATCCTCGTGCGCCAGGGCCGCCAGATCGATGAGCAGCGGGTCGTGCGGGTGCGGGCCAGAGAGCCGGATGCTCCCGCGGCTCTTCGGAGTGACGATCCCGGCCATGAGCGAGAACCCGTCGGCCGGCCCCCGCATCCCGTCCTGGTACATCGGCACGCTGAAGTGGATCGGCTGCGTGTCCGGCACCTCGAGCTCCGGCCGACTCCTCCAGAACAGGTGAGATTGGGTGATCGACACACCGGCGCGAGGCGCTCCGACCTCCCGCTCGGTTCCGAAGATCACCGGCGAGAGCAGATGATCGTGCAGGTTCCTGCCGACTCCGGGCAGGTCCAGTGCGACGGGGAGTCCGAGCGCCGACAGCTCGTCGGCCGGCCCGACCCCGGACTGCAGCAGGATGCGCGGCGAGTCGATCGCACCCGCGGCGAGCACGACCTCGTCGGCGAAGGCCTGATGCAGCCGGCCGTCCTGCTCGTACTCGACGCCGATCGCCTGTGCGCCCTCGAACAGCAGCCGGTGCACCCAGCATCCTGTCTCGACCGTGAGTAGCCCCGAGTCGCGAACCGGTGCCAGATACGCCATGTAGGTGTTCAACCGAGCGCCGGACCTGATGGTCACCTGCTGTTGCGAGACTCCGTCGAGATGATCGGAATTGTAGTCGGGGTTGTGCTCCAGTCCGATCTCAAGGGCCGCATCGACGATGGAGCGTTGGATCGGCTCGAGCGGATAGTCGTCGATCACGTCGAGGAGGCCGTCACCGCCACGGACGTCGGAAGCCCCACCGGAGTAGTTCTCGATCTGCTTGTAGATCGGCAAGACGTCTTCCCACGCCCAGCCGTCGTTGCCGAGCGCGGCCCAGTGGTCGAAGTCCGAGGGAGCGCAGCGCACCCAGATCATGGCATTGAGCGCGTGCGAACCGCCCAACACCCTGCCGCGCGGAAGGTGGAGTCGCCGGCCGGCCGCATGCTCCTGCGGCACGGTGTGATAGTCCCAGTCGTCCGGACTGTGCCACAGCTCGCCCATGCGGCTGGGATCGTGGATCGCCGGGTTCGTGTCCTCTCCACCGGCTTCGAGCAGACGCACCGTCTTGGCTGCGTCGACGAGCCGCCTGGCGACGACAGAACCGGCCGATCCGGCTCCGACGACGATGACGCTCTCCGGCGCATTCCTGTGCTGATTGCCGATCACGTGCCCGTTTCCTCTCCGCCGAGTCTGTTCCGAGTCCGCCGAGTCTGTTCCGAGGTTCCCATGCCGCGCCGCCTGTGGGAACTGTTGCACGCTTTCGCTTCGCTCATCGTCAACCCTCATGCTTGAACAGACAAGACACGGCGTGAACCGCGCGCCGATACTGGTTCGCGTGGGACACGGAACGACCGCCGCAGCCGCCCGGCTTCCAGCCGAAAAAGGAGCAGAACATGGCTAAGCGTCTGTACATCGACGGCGAGTGGGTCGAGGCATCGGGGGGCGCCATCCCCAGCTACGACCCGGCGACAGAGGAGGTGATCGACGAGGTCGGCACGGCGTCGCAGACGGATGTCGACGCTGCGGTCGCTGCGGCACGTGCAGCGCTCGGCACGGCGGAATGGGCCGGCCTGCTCCCGGTGCAGCGCGCCGCGCTGCTGTTCAAGCTCGCCGACCTCATCGACGCCAACCGCGAGGAGCTCGCCACGCTCGAGACCCGCGACCAGGGCCAGCCGATCGGCGTCTCACGCGCGGTGAGCGTGACCGGCGCGGCGGAGCACTTCCGTTACTACGCCGGCTGGGTCACCAAGATCCAGGGCACCACGAACCCGGTCTCCTTCCCCGACACGCTGCACTACACGCGACGCGAGCCCGTCGGCGTGAACGCGCTCGTGACGCCGTGGAACTTCCCACTGATGATCCTCGCCTGGAAACTCGGCCCCGCACTGGCCGCCGGCAATACGGTCGTCATCAAACCGAGCGAGGTGACCCCGCTCACGAGCATCCGCCTCGTCGAATTGTGCGCCGAAGCCGGAATCCCCGCCGGTGTCGTCAACCTCGTCACGGGAGACGGCGCGACTGGCGCACTGCTCAGTTCGCATATGGACGTCGATCATCTCTCCTACACCGGGTCGACGGCTGTGGGCAGGATCATCACGCGGGCGAGCGCCGACTCCAACCTGAAGCGGCTCACCCTCGAACTCGGCGGCAAGGCTCCCTCGATCATCGCGGCCGACGCAAACATCGACGCGGCGGTCGCCGGCAACATCATGGGCAGTGTGCTCAACAGCGGACAGGTCTGCGCTGCATACACCCGGTTCTACGTCGACAAGAAGCGCGAACAGGAGTTCGTCGACAAGCTGGCCGGTGGGGTGTCGGGGATGACCATCGGCAACGGTCTCGAGGAGTCGACGCAGTTGGGTCCGCTCGTGTCGGCCAAGCACCTCGATCATGTGGAGAGACTCGTCCGGACCGGAACTGAGCAGGGGGCCGAGCTGGTCACGGGAGGCGCCCGCATCGACCGCGACGGCTACTTCTTCGCACCGACGGTCTTCGCCGGGGTCGACGACGAGATGACGATCATGCGCGACGAGATCTTCGGCCCCGTGCTCGCCGTCACCGCTTACGAGGACGCCGACGAACTGGATGCCCTGATCGCCCGCGCCAACGACACGGAATACGGTCTGGCCGCAACAATCTGGACCAGGGACATCGCCACCAGCCAGCGGCTCGCCAACGGGATCAAGGCTGGCGCGGTATTCGTGAACATGCCGTCCATCCCCGATATGACCGCGCCATGGGGCGGCTACAAGGCGAGCGGCTGGGGTCGCGAGATGGGTCCGTGGGCGATCGACGCGTATACCGAGACCAAGTCGGTCTGGCTGCACTACGGCGACTAGTCTGTCAGGTCCACCAGGTCCACCAGGTCCACCAGGTCCACCAGGTCCACCAGGTCCACCAGATCCACCAGATCCACCAGATCCACCAGATCCACCAGATCCACCAGATCCACCAGATCCACCAGATCCACCAGATCCACACGGCAAGGCGGCGTGCTCTGGATGTCGCGGGTCAGCTCGCCGCATCATCGTATACGATCGGTGGGTAGTCATCGACAAGGAAGTGGTGCAGAACGTGATCGAGACCTCCCGCATCAGTGAGATCGCCGATGAGCTCTTCGAGGCGGATCGATCCAGAACCACGGTTCCCCTGCTGACGAAGCGCAACCCCGACATGACCGTCGAGGATGCCTATGCCGTGCAGAGCCTGTGGAGGCAACGCGGTCTCGATGCCGGGCGTCGCCTCGTCGGCCGCAAGATCGGCCTCACCTCTAAGGTCATGCAGGTCGCGACCGGCATCACCGAGCCCGACTACGGCGTCATCTTCGACGACATGGTGTTCGAGAACGGCTCGAGCATCCCCTTCGACTCGTTCTCCAATGTGCGCATCGAGGTCGAGCTGGCCTTCGTGCTCGGCAAAACGCTCGCCGGTCCCGGCTGCACGATCTTCGACGTGCTTGATGCCACGGACTACGTCGTGCCTGCGCTGGAGATCCTGAGCTCGCGCATCGAGATGGCCGGGCGCACGATCATCGACACGATCTCCGACAACGCGGCGATGGGCGGGATGGTCTTGGGCGGCACACCGGTGAAGATCGGCGATGTCGACCTGCGCTGGGTCTCGGCCCTGCTCTACCGCAACCAGACGATCGAGGAGTCTGGCGTCGCCGCAGCCGTGCTCAACCATCCGGCAGCCGGCGTCTACTGGCTCGCGAACAAGCTCGCTCAGCACGGCACACGCCTCGATGCCGGAGAGATCATCCTCGCCGGATCGTTCACACGCCCGATGTGGGTCGAGAAGGGCGATACCGTGCACGCGGACTACGGACAGCTGGGAGCCATCACGTGTCGATTCGAGTAGGCGGTCTCAAGCCGACGTTCCGCGATGCCCTCCGCGCCGCGGAGCGTCCACTGATCGGCATCTGGGTGAGCTCCGGCAGTCCGCTCATGGCCGAGATCTGCGCGGGGAGCGGTCTCGACTGGGTTCTGATCGACGCCGAACACGGGCCGAACGGGCTCGAGTCGATCCTCGCGCAGCTGCAGGCGGTCCACGGCTATCCGGTGACCCCTGTCGTTCGCGTGCCTTTCGGCGAGCCCGTGATCATCAAGCAGGTGCTCGACCTCGGAGCGCAGAATCTCCTGGTCCCCATGGTCGACACCGCGGACCAGGCGCGCGCCGTGGTCGCCGCGGTGCGCTATCCGCCACGAGGGGTTCGCGGCGTCGGAGCGTCACTCGCCCGCGCGTCGCGCTGGAACCGGGTCGACGACTATCTCGCCGTCGCGGACGACACGGTCTCATTGACGGTGCAGATCGAGACGGCGACGGCCGTGGAGAACGTGCGCGAGATCGCCTCCGTCGACGGCGTCGACGCGCTCTTCGTCGGACCGGCCGATCTCGCGGCGTCGATGGGGCTCCTCGGCCAGCAGGAACACCCGGAGGTCGTCGCCGCGGTGGAACACTGCGTACGCGTCGCCGCTGAGCTTGGCCGGCCGCTCGGCGTCAACGCCTTCGCCCCGGCGACCGCCGAGCGCTATCTCGCTGCCGGGTCGCCGTTCGTCGCCGTCGGGGCGGACGTCGCGCTCGTCGCCCGAGCATCCGAGAAGCTCGCCGAGGCATTCATCGGCGAGCGACAGGATGACCCGGGCGGCAAAGCTCGCACGGCACCTCCCGCCGAGCGCCCCAGCTACTGATCCTCCCCCGCCACCCTGCCCCCGCACCTGAGTGTTCCCGTTTCCGACGAGTGTGACCGGCGTACGGGGCGCACTCGTCGGAAACGGGAACACTCGCATCACGAGGGTGGGAGGGGGTGGGAGAGGGTGGGAGAGGGTGGGAGAGGGTGGGAGAGGGTGGGACAGGGTGGGACAGGGCGGGACAGGGTGGGACAGGGCGGGACAGGGTGGGACAGGGCGGGAGAGGGTGGGAAGGGAGGGGAGGCGCGGCGGGGGCTCTTACGTTTGCATCCATCGCAAGATCGTATATGATTTCAGATAAACCTATCTCGACGAGGACGTCCATGAGCATCGAGGCCATCAGGCAGCCCGGCAAGATCATCGCCGTGCACCTCAACTACCGTTCCCGTGCCGAACAACGCGGGCGCATTCCCACGCAGCCGTCCTACTTCTTCAAGCCGAGCTCTTCGGTGGCCACGAGCGGCGACATCCTCGAACGCCCCGCCGGCAGCGAGTTGCTCGCCTACGAGGGCGAGATCGCCCTCGTCATCGGCGAACGCAGCCGACGCGTCTCGCCAGAGCAGGGCTGGGCCGCCGTCTACGGAGTCACGGCATCCAACGACTTCGGCATCTACGATCTGCGCGCGGCCGACAAGGGATCGAACGTCCGGTCGAAAGGCGGCGACGGCTTCACGCCGATCGGCCCGGCCGTCATTCCCGCTGCGGACATCGACCCTAAGGCGCTTCGAGTGCGCACCTGGGTCAACGGCGAACTCGTGCAGAGCGACACGAGCGACACCCTGCTCTTCCCTTTCGGACAGCTCATCGCCGATCTCTCCCAGCTCATGACTCTCGAGCCAGGCGACGTCATCCTCACCGGAACGCCGGCAGGCTCGTCTGTGGCCCGGCCCGGCGACGTCGTCGAGGTCGAGGTCGACGCGCCGAGCGCACCCGGCGCCCCCACCACGGGACGCCTCATCACCAGGATCGTCGAGGGCACCGTCCCCTTCGGCGACTTCGGAACCGCGCCGAGCGTCGACGACCGCCAACGGGCGGAGGCGTGGGGCAGCCCGCAGGCCGCCGGCCTCGGCGTCGGCGTCGAGCAGGCATTCGAGCGGGCATTCGAGCTCACCGACGAGCTGCGCGAGAAGATCCTCGGCGTCGGAGTGGCAACCCTCAGTGTGCAGTTGCGCAAACGCGGCTACAACGACGTCTCGATCGACGGCGTGCACAGCAATACGCCCGGTGCGAAGATCGTCGGCCGCGCCCGCACCCTCCGCTTCGTCCCTTTCCGCCCCGACCTCTTCGCCTCGCATGGCGGAGGGTTCAACGCACAGAAACGCGCATTCGATACCGTCGGCCCTGGCGAGATCATCGTCATCGAGGCACGTGGCGAGCGCGGAACCGGCACCGTCGGCGACGTCCTCGCCCTCCGTGCCCAGGTGCGAGGAGCAGCGGGCATCGTGACCGATGGGGGCATCCGCGACTATGACGTCGTCGCAGGCCTCGACATCGTCAGCTACTCACAGGGCGCCCACCCCTCCGTTCTCGGACGGCGGCACGTTCCGTGGGAGACGGACGTCACGATCGCCTGTGGCGGCGCGGCCGTGCAACCGGGCGACGTGATCGTCGGCGACGGGGACGGGGTCGTCGTGATCCCGCCCGCGCTCGTCGAGGAGGTCGTCGACGCCGCCGTAGAGCAGGAGGCGGAGGAGGTCTGGGTCGCCGAGCAGGTCGCGTCCGGCGAGGCCGTCGACGGGCTCTTCCCCATGAACGCCGCTTGGAGGGCGCGCTATCGGGAGTGGGCGGAAGGCCGATGAGCTCGCTCAGCAAGGCGCAGCAGGCCCACCTGTGGATTCGCGAGCGTATCAGCGACGGACGCTATGTTCCCGGCTTCCGCCTCGTGCTCGGTCAGATCGCCGGAGAACTCGACATGAGCGTCGTGCCCGTGCGCGAGGCCATCCGTCTGCTCGAGGCCGAGGGGCTCGTCACCTTCGAACGCAATGTGGGCGCCCAGGTGGCCCTGATCGAAGAGGCAGAGTACGTGTACACCATGCAGACACTCAGCATCGTCGAAGGTGCCGCCACCGCGCTCTCCGCCGCGCACATCTCAGCCGAGCACCTGCGCCGCGCCCGCGCCATCAACAAGCGGATGGTCGACTGTCTGGATGACTTCGATCCGCATCGTTTCACGGAGCTCAACCTCGAGTTCCACTCCGTCCTGTTCGAGGAATGCCCCAACCCGCACCTCCTCGACCTCGTGCACCGCGGTTGGAACCGCATGAAGGTGCTACGTGATTCCACCTTCAGCTTCGTTCCCGGGCGCGCCCGCGCCTCCGTCGACGAACACGAGAAGTTGCTGCGACTCATCGAGCGGCACGCTCCGGCCCTTGAGATCGAACTCGCCGCCCGCGCCCACCGCACCGCGACGCTCGATGCCATGCTCGACTACCAAGCCGAGCACCGGCATCCCAGCGACGGCGCCATCGCCGTCTGACCCACAACGACCGTCCTATCAGCCACGGAGGAACCCCTATGGGTCACTACATTCCCGACGAACTACCGACGCACATCCAGCACTTCATCGGCGGTCGCTTCGTCGACAGCGTCTCCGGCAAGACCTTCGACGTTCTCGACCCCGTGTCGAATGAGAACTACGCGACGGCGGCGGCCGGTCAGCAGGAGGACGTCGATCTCGCCGTCACCGCAGCCAAGGAGGCATTCGACAGCGGGCTGTGGCCGCGCATGAAGCCGCGTGACCGTGCCCGCATCCTGAATCGCATCGCCGATGCCGTCGAGGCGCAGGACGCGCGGCTCGCCGAACTCGAGACCTTCGACACCGGCCTGCCGATCACCCAGGCACTCGGGCAGGCGCAGCGCGCGGCCGAGAACTTCCGCTTCTTCGCCGATCTCATCGTCGCCCAAGCCGACGACACCTACAAGGTGCCTGGAGCGCAGATGAACTACGTCAACCGGAAACCGGTCGGCGTCGCCGGTCTGATCACCCCGTGGAACACCCCGTTCATGCTCGAGAGCTGGAAACTCGCCCCGGCGCTCGCCTCCGGATGCACCGTCGTGCTCAAGCCGGCAGAGTTCACACCGCTCTCGGCGAGCTTGTGGGCGGGGATCTTCCGCGAGGCCGGGCTACCAGACGGCGTGTTCAACCTCGTTAACGGCATCGGCGAGGAAGCCGGCGACGCGCTCGTGAAGCATCCTGACGTTCCCCTCATCTCCTTCACCGGCGAGACCACGACCGGCCAGACCATCTACCGCAACTGCGCGGCCAACCTCAAGGGCATGTCCATGGAGCTCGGCGGCAAGTCGCCCGCCGTGGTGTTCGCCGACGCAGACCTCGACGCCGCGATCGACTCCACGCTATTCGGCGTGTTCTCGCTGAACGGAGAACGCTGCACCGCAGGAAGTCGCATCCTGGTGGAGCGCTCGATCTACGACGACTTCTGCTCCCGATACGCCACGCGGGCCCAGCGCATCGTCGTCGGCGACCCGCACGACCCGAAGACCGAGGTCGGAGCGCTCGTGCACCCCGAGCACTACGCCAAGGTCATGAGCTATGTCGAACTCGGCAAGAGCGAGGGCAGGCTCCTCGCCGGCGGCGGTCGTCCGGAGGGTCTGCCCGACGGCAACTACGTTGCTCCGACGGTGTTCGCGGATGTCGCACCCGGTGCCCGCATCTTCCAGGAGGAGATCTTCGGCCCGGTCGTCGCCATCACCCCCTTCGACACCGACGAAGAGGCGCTCAGCCTCGCCAACGGCGTGAAGTACGGCCTCGCCGCCTACCTCTGGACCAACGACCTCCACCGCGCCCACACCTTCGCGCAGTCGGTCGACGCCGGCATGGTGTGGCTCAACTCGCACAACGTCCGGGATCTACGCACTCCGTTCGGAGGGGTGAAGGCCTCCGGACTCGGCCACGAGGGCGGCTACCGTTCGATCGACTTCTACACCGACCAGCAGGCCGTGCACATCACCCTCGGCCACGTGCACACGGCCCGCTTCGGCGCCAACTAACGGCAACCCGGCCTGGTTTGCATCCTGAACCGCACTTGAATCTCATCGAGGAGACACCATGAGCACCACCACCCCCATCCCTACCCCATCGATCGCTCCGCCCGACATCCTGCGCTGCGCCTCTATGGAGCTCGTCGTCACCGACCTCGCCGCCTCACGCGAGTTCTATGTCGACATCCTCGGACTCGTCGTCACCGAGGAGGACGAGAACGCGATCTACCTGCGAGCGTTCGAGGAGTTCATCCACCACAACCTCGTGCTGCGCAAGGGTCCCGTCGCCGCCGTCGCCGCATTCTCCTACCGGGTGCGCACGCCGGAGGACGTCGATGTGGCCGAGGCCTACTACCGAGAGCTCGGCTGTCGTGTCGAGCGTCGCTCAGAGGGCTTTGCGAAAGGCGTCGGAGACTCCGTGCGCGTCGAGGATCCGCTGGGCTTCCCCTACGAGTTCTTCTACGCCGTCGAGCACGTCGAGCGCCTGGCCTGGCGTTACGACCTCTACGGCGCAGGCGCCCTCGTGCGCCTGGACCACTTCAACCAGGTCACGCCCGACGTCCCGCGGGGTCGCAGCTACCTGGAGGATCTGGGCTTCCGCGTGACCGAGGACATCCAGGACGATCAAGGCGTCACCTATGCCGCGTGGATGCGCCGAAAGTCTACCGTGCACGATACGGCACTCACCGGCGGCAACGGCCCGCGGATGCATCACGTCGCGTTCTCGACACATGAGAAGCACAACATCATCCACATCTGCGACAAGCTCGGCGCCCTGCGCAAATCGGACACCATCGAGCGCGGCCCCGGTCGTCACGGCGTCTCGAACGCGTTCTATCTGTACTTGCGCGACCCCGACGGCCACCGTGTCGAGATCTACACGCAGGACTACTACACCGGGGACCCCGACAACCCCGTCGTCACCTGGGACGTGCACGACAACCAGCGCCGCGACTGGTGGGGCAACCCGGTCGTGCCGAGCTGGTACACCGAGGCCTCGTTCGTGCTCGACCTCGACGGCAACCCGCAGAAGGTCGTCGAGCGCGACGACCCGAGCGAGATGGCGGTGACGATCGGTGCCGACGGCTTCTCCTACACCCGCAAGGGCGACAGCGATCACGGCTTCAAGCTCGGCAACACCCTCTAGCGCTCTCGGCCGCCCACGAGCCGCTTGCGCGCACGACTGCTACCGGCACGCCGACAGCGGTCGCGCACCGGTAGCGGATATCGCGACATGGCGGCGAGCGCGAGACGTGTCAGCCGAGAAAGCCGACAACGGCGTCTTTGAACGCACGCGCCGTGAGTGTGTTGATGTGGTCGCGGCCGGGGATCGACACGTAGTCGACGCCCCAATCGAGCGCAAGTCCCTGGGTCCCCCGCGTCACCGGGTCCTCCTCACCCGCGACGAAGAGAACAGGGATCCCGGCCGGCATGATCAATGGCGCACCGGACACGCCCTCGACGCAGGCCAGCATCGACTCGCGATCGGCGCCTGCGGCAAGCGCCGCACCGAGAACGGCCTGCACGAGCGGGTTCATCGGCGGCTCGTCGCTCAGCAACAGGCCGCGCACCTCGGCGAGGTCCCATGTCGCGAACAGCTCGACAGGCCCGGCTCCGCCGAGCACGACCCTGCGCACCCGATCCTGGGCGAGTTCTACGAAGGCCGATGCCACCCGGCACCCCATCGAGTAGGCGACGACGTCGACGACGTCGGCTCCAGCGGAATCGAGCACGGCACGCACATCTGCGCCGAGGAGCGTCGGAGCGAACTCGTCGGCCCGGTGCGGCTTGTCGCTACGACCATGACCCCTGAGATCGAGCGTGACGACGACGCGGCCGGCATCCGTCAGCGCCCTCACCCAACCGGTACTCTCCCATGTGACGGCGGCCGTCGATGCGAAACCGTGGATGAGGACGATGGGCGGATGCTCCCCGACCGCCGTTGCCCCGCCGTGGACGTCGTAGGCGATGAGCACGCCGTCGGCGCTCTCGGCGTAAAGGGGCATCTTCAGGCACCCTGCCCCGCATCGGAGCGGACGATCTCGGCCCCGGCGTGGCCGAGTTCCGCGAGGGCTGCGTCAGAGGACTCCACGGCGACCCCGGCTATGAGGTCGCTCAGCACGCGAACGCGCTGGCCGTGCTCCAGCGCGTCCAGCGCACTCGCCCGCACGCAATAGTCCGTCGCGATGCCGGCGACGTCGATCTCGGTCACGCCGTGCTCCGTGAGCAACTCCTGAACGGTTCTGCCGTCCTCGGTCACGCCTTCGAAGATCGAGTAGGCGGGCTTGCCCTGCCCCTTGCGAACGTGGAAGGTAACGCCGGACGTTTCGAACGCCGGGTGGTACTCGGCACCTGGGGTGCCTGCGATGCAATGCGCCGGCCAGGTGTCGACGAAGTCGGGGGCGATATCCGTGGCGAAGTGACCGCCGTTGTCGTTGTCGCCGTCATGCCAGTCGCGCGAGGCGAACACGTAGTCATAGGCGCCAGGATGCCGTGCCAGCAGTTCGCTGACGCCGGCGGCGACGGCCGCCCCGCCGTCGACCCCGAGAGCACCCCCCTCGGTGAAATCGTTCTGTACGTCGATGATGAACAGCGCCCTGGTCACGATTGCCTCCTTGCGGCCTCACCTCAATTACTTGCGGCCTCACCTCAATTATTGGAGAGATTGTCCCCACAACGGTAGAACCCAGCAGTGATGGCGTCGATCGCGGTCTTCGCATCGTCGCTCACATCGCCGAGCGCGTACACGGCGAAGGTGAGCACGGTGCCGTCCTGCGCATGCACGATCCCGGCCAGGGTATAGCCGGTGTCGATCCATCCGGTCTTGGCGAAGACCGATCCATCTGCCACCGAGCTGTCACCCGTGAACCGGTCGCTGTACGACAGCGATCCGGTCTCGCCGGCGATCGGGAGCCCGTCGAAGATGATGCCGAGGTCGCCTTCGCGCGCATTGACCTTGATGAAGAACCTGGTGAGATACGACGGCGGCACCGCGTTGTCGTCGCTCAGGCCGGAGCCGTCGGCGACGACGATTCCCGAGGTGTCGATACCGTAGGGCTGCAGGCCTCCGATGATCGCCGTCTGCAATGCGTCGAAGGAGTTGCCCGTTCCCAACTTCACCGCGACGAGCCGGGCGAGCATCTCGGCGATCGCGTTGTCTGAGACGATGAGCGACTGCTGGATGAGAGTGGAGACCGGCTGAGAGGAGACCGCGCCGAGTTGGGCGGCACCGGCCGGCGCCGTTCCCCGCTGGACCGACACGCCTCCGCCGAGCGCCTCGGCGAAGGCGCCGCCGGCGCGACCGATCGGGTCGTCGCTGCGTGCCGATGTGTTCTTATAGGGATTGTCGCGATCGCCGTCGGTCTGCAGCGCAGTGATCGGCGGCATGTAGCCGTCGCTCAGTTCCTTGCGGTTCCAGCTCGGCTGCCATTCATCGCCGCCGAAGAGCGACGCGTCCAGGATGAGGGCGGTCAACGGCGGGTTCGACGGGTCGGCGTTCCAGGCGGCTCGTACCTGGCCGGCGAGGTCGTCGAGGTGCGCGGCGCCCGCATAGACGGATTCATCGCCACTCGGCGTGCGCGACAGCGTGATATCGCCGCCGCCGACCAGAACGACGGATCCGGGTTCGACGCCCTTCACGACCGTCGTCGTAGCGCGATAGCCCGGCCCGAGCACGCTCAGAGCCGCCGCCGAGGTGAGCACCTTGAGGACGCTCGCCGCGCGCGACGGAATCGCTCCGCCCCGGTCGAAGAGCACCTCGCCGGATGCCGCACTGACGACCTGAGCCTGAAAGCTGGCGAGCCGCGAGTCGGCGGCGAGTTCGGCGACGGAGCAGCTGCGCAGTTTGCTCGCCGCGGGAATCGCGGAGGGAGCGGGACGATGTGCTACCGGGGCGGCGGCACTCGGAGTCGACACGGCGACGGGTGCCGGGCCGGGCGATCCGGCGGCGCTTCCGGCGAAAAGGGCCCCGGTGCCGAGAAGGGCGAACACGAGCGCACCGGCCGCGATCGACCAGGCTGTCGGATGCCTGCGGACGAGCCCCGCAACGCCGCCGGCCCTGGGTTCCGGGTTCGACACGGCGCCGCCTGCGGGTTCGATTCCCGCGGGTGCCGCCGCTTCATCCTGTTCGTGCACCCCCGATATTTTACGCGACACCGCCTGAACGCGCCGTGGACCCGATCCTGGCGGCTATTCCCCGGGGTAGCGCAGTCCGATCTGTGCCCTGATCGCATCGAGGGTCTCCATGATCTGAATCGATTCCGACGTCGGCAGGATGTCGCTCGAGATCGCACCGTCGGCGACGAGACGCTCAGCCTCGGCCGCCTGGAACTGCATACCCCGGCCGACGACCTCCGACTCGAACGACTCGACGACGGCACCGGCCGCGTCATAGACCCTGAAGGTCGTCGGGCAATACCAGACGGAGTCGATGTCGATGCGTCCTTCCGTGCCGAGCACGGTAGCGACGTTCGGACCTCGCGTGTCGCTGGCGGAGAGGGTCGAGACGATCTGTCCGCCGGGGTAGCGAAAGATCGTCGCCACCTGGGCATCAGCCCCCGTTTCCTTGAAGGTCGCGCTGGCCTGGATGGTCTCGGGGCAGCCGAAAAGCGAGGAGGCGAAGGAGATGGGGTAAATAGCCAGGTCGAGAAGGGCACCCCCGCCGAGTCCGAGCGCGTTGACGCGATGAGCCGGATCGTCCGGTAGATCCTGGGTATGGTCTGCAATGAGCGTATGCACCTCGCCAAGAGTGCCGGCGGCGAGGATCTCACGAATGCGCACCATGTGCGGCAGAAATCGCGTCCACATCGCCTCCAAGACGAGCAGACCCTTCGACTCCGCCAGGGTCACGACCGCACGGGCTTGGGCCGCGTTGACGGTGAAAGACTTCTCGACGAGCACGTGTTTGCCCGCGTTCAGGGCGAGCATCGCATATTCGGCGTGGAACGGATGCGGCGTCGAGACGTAGACGATGTCGACCTCGGGGTCTGCGACGAGCGTCTCGTAGCTTCCATACGCCGCCGGGATGCCGTACTCAGCGGCGAACGCATCGGCGGAGTCCTGCGAACGCGATCCGACCGCCTGCACGACGAATCCATGGAGCACGAGGTCTTTCGTGAATGCGTGGGCGATTCCGCCCGTTGCGAGGATGCCCCAGCGCAGTGACGTCGTCATATGACGAGACTACCGGCACCAGGCAGACGGTTCCGCGAATTGGAGCCGCCTGTGGGAATCGAACCCACGACCTTCTCATTACGAGTGAGACGCTCTGCCGACTGAGCTAAGGCGGCGTGGCATTCCTGACGGTCCTCACCGGGCCGGCGAATGGCACAGCAACAAAGCTTAGCCGGTCTCGTGAAGGATTTCGTGCAGCTGCGCGAATGAGGCGCGCACCCGTTCGGAGAGCGGGTCGAGTTCGTCGGTGTCCGCCCAGCAACGCCACGCGTGACGCATCGTGGCGAAGGCGAGCATGGCGATGAGAGACGCACGTTCGAAGAGGGCTTTCCGGTCGGCGGCCACATCGGGGGCGTCGGCGGTGAGCCGCCGCTCGACGATCTCATGCAGCGCAGCCTCGAAGTCGCGCACGGAAGCCATGCGCAAGCCGAACAGATGCGGATTGTCGCGCAGCACGCTATGTCGCAGCAGGTGGATCTCGCGATCCTCCTCGACCGAGCTCGCCGCTGTCGCGAAGAGCTCGCCGATCTCGACGAGGATCGCGCCGTCGGGGCCGGCGTGCACGAACGCCTCGACCGCATCATCGTCGGGAAGATGCGGGACGTCACCGATGAGGGCGGCGTCCTTCGACGCGAAGTAGTTGAAGAAGGTGCGCGGCGAGATGTCGGCGAGACGACTGACGTCCTCGACCGTGACCTTGTCGATGCCGCGCTCTGCGGTGAGGGTCAGCACCGCGTGCTGAATGGCACGGCGAGTCGCGATGCGCTTGCGCTCGCGCAATCCGGGTTCCATGCTGACGCCGGCGCTGTACAGGACCATACCTCAATTATTGCAAACGCTGCAAAGTTGCACACGAAGAGTGCTGAGCCCGTGCGGATACCGCCCGACGAAGCACCATCAGCACTTCGGATCACTGCCCGGCACCGACCCGTTGATGAGGTAGTCGTCGACGGTGTCGTTCACACAGGGATTGGATTTGTTGTACGCCGTGTGGCCGTCGCCTTCGTAGCTGACGAGGTGTCCGCTCTCGAGCTGGTCAGCCAGCGCCTGCGCCCAGACGTACGGGGTCGCCGGGTCGTTCGTCGTGCCGATCACGAGAATGGGGGCGGCGCCCTTGGCGTGGATCTGGCCACGCTCACCAGTGAACGCATACGGCCAATTCGCACAGCCGATGTCGAAGAAAGTCATGTACGTGCCGATGACCGGCGCCGCCGCTTCGATCTCGGCCGCTTCCGCTCGCATCTTGGCCGGGTCGTCGTCGTAGGCGTAGTCGGTGCAGTTGACGGCCATGAACGCCGCGGTCGAGTTGTCCCTGTAGCTGCCGTCGGCGTTGCGTCCGTTGTAGTCGTCGGCGATCTGGAAAGCGTACTCGGCCTTTCCAGCCATCACGCTCACGAACAAGTCGCTCAGATACGACCACGTGGTCGCGTCGTAGAGCGGATAGATGATCGCGGTCAGCAGGGCGCTCGAACCGAGCTGGCGTCCGTCGTCGCTGCGGATCGGGCTTACGTCGACGGAGTGCAGGAGGGCACGGATGGTACCCATGCCATCATCGACCGACCCGTCGAACGGACAGCCGGATTTGGCAAGGCAATCCTTGAGATAGGCGCGCAGCGCGCTCTCAAAGCCCTCCGCCTGCAGCTTTGTCACCTCGAAATTGCCCGCCGACGGGTCGATGGCGCCGTCGAGCACGAGCCGGCCGACCTTGTCGGGGAAAAGGTCGGCGTAGACCGCTCCGAGAAGAGTGCCGTAGGAGTAACCGAGATAGCTGAGTTTCTTGTCGCCGAGCGCGGCACGCAGCACATCGAGGTCGCGTGCCGCGCTCCTGGTATCGACGTTGCCGAGAAGCGCTCCCGTGTTCGTGTCACAGGCCTTGGCGAAGTCCTTGGCCGAGACCTCCAGCTCTGCGATCCACTCATCGGTGCCCCGCGTGGCTGTAGCCAAACCATAGAGGTAGTCGTCCATCTGCGCGGGCTCATAGCATTTCACCGCGGAGGATCGGCCGACGCCTCGCGGGTCGAAACCCACGATGTCGAAACGCTCCTGCAGCTTCGCATCGGTCGCATAGTCGGCCGAATCTTTGATGAAGTCGTATCCGGAGCCGCCCGGGCCGCCCGGATTCACGAGCAAGGAGCCGATCTTGTCACCGGTTGCCGGATGCCGCACAAGGGCGATCTCGATCTCCGCCGCTCCGGGGTCCGCCCAGTCGAGTGGGGCCTTCGCCGTGGCGCACTGCATACCTGCGCCGCAATCGCTCCACGCGAGCACCTGGTTGTAGAACGGCTCGAGCTCTGCTGCGACCGACTCGCCCGTCGGCTTCGAGGTGTTGGCGGGCTTCTGCGGCAGGAACATGGTGACGCAGCCGGAGAGAACGAGGGTGAGTGCGAGCGCTCCGGCCCAGACGGCAAGCATCTGGAAACGTGTGCGCATCTTTGCGCCGGTCAAAGGGTTCCTTCGGTTAGCTGCGTCTGAACGTCACGAGCATAGCCTCAAGCGCGAGCGTCGGTGCGACGTTCGACTCGATCCTGCGCCGTGCGATCGTGATCGCTTCCAGTGTCACCAGCGTCTCTGCCGGTGAGCTGGAAGAGCTCACGGCCTCCAGTCTAGCCGTAAGCTCCCGGTTGATCACCGAGTCCCTGCGACCGAGTTGCAGCATGATCACGTCACGAAAAAGCGAGGAGAGATCGACGAGAATGCGGTCGATGCCGTCGTTGAGGCTGCGCTTCGCTCGACGTTTCTGATCGTCCTCGAGCATCTTGATCTGGCTGCGCAGCGCGGCCGGGATCGCTTGCCCCGGCTCGACGCCGAGCGAGCGCAAGGTGTTCTCACGCTCAACGGCATCGCGCTCCTCCGTGACCGATCTGGCGTCGTCTCCCGCGATGGCAAGCATCCGGGCAGCGGCGTTCACAGCATCGGAGACCGTGTGGATTCCGAGCGCGGCGAGGAGTGTCTCCTGACGTCGTTCCCTGGCTTCGGCACTCGTCGCCAGGCGATGCGCCATGCCGATGTGGCTCTGCGCTTCACGCGCGGCCCGCTCGGCGACCCCCGCGGACACGGCGTCTCGCCTGACGAGCAGCTCAGCGACCTCGTCAACGTCGGGAACGCGCAACCGTACGCTGCGAACCCGGGATCGGATGGTCGGCAGCAGATCCGCCTCGCTGGGGGCGCAGAGTATCCATACCGTGCGCTCCGGCGGCTCCTCAAGCTCTTTGAGCAGCACGTTCGAGGCATGCTCGACCATGCGATCGGCGTCTTCGACCACGATCACGCGATAGCGCCCAACAGACGGGGAGTAGTGGGAACGTCTGACCGTCTCACGCACGTCGGCGATCTTGATGATGACGCCCTCGGTGGTGAGCACCTGAAGGTCGGGATGGGTGCGGGCATCCACCTGCCGCCGGGTCGCCTCATCGCCGTCAGGGTTACCGCTCAGCAGGGCGGTAGCGAAGGCGTATGCGAGATTCGAACGGCCAGAGCCCGGTGGGCCGGTGATGAGCCAGGAATGGGTCATGCGATTGTCTTGGGCGGATGCGACATCCGGTCGGTCGGCTGCGCCTGGGGGCATGCGCATGCCGGATGCCTCGATGCCGGGCGCCGAGGCTGCGGCGCGGAAGACGGCGATGGCATCGGCCTGTCCCGTCAATTCGTCCCACACAGCCATGGATCAAGGCTATCGCTCACGGCCGACACCCCTGTCCGTCCGTCACCGCACTCCTCTCTCCGCTTCACATCGAGATCGAGCCGCCCGAAAAAGGAAGCGAGGTGGGGAGAGGAAGAGCGGGCTAGCCGAGAACCGCCGTGACGCGGGTGCGAATCCGCTCGGCGATCTGCTCCACCGGAGCAGCGGCATCCACAACGAGAAAACGCCCGGGCTCGGCCGCGGCGAGTTCAAGGTAGGCGGCACGCACTCGCGCGTGAAACTCGCCTTTCTCGGCCTCGAGCCTGTCATAGCGCGTGCGCGCCGCGTTGAGGCGCCCTCGGGCGACGACCTCGTCGAGGTCGAGCAGCACGGTGAGATCGGGCAGCAGTCCCTTCGCGGCCCAGAGGGACAGCTTGCGCACCTCGTCGGCGCCGAGCACCCGGCCGGTGCCCTGGTAGGCGACGGAGGAGTCAAGGTAACGGTCCTGGATCACGACCTCGCCGCGATCGAGCGCAGGGCGCACCACGGTCGCGATGTGGTGCGCACGGTCGGCCGCGTAGAGCAGCGCCTCGGCACGCGGCGTGATGTCGCCGCGATGATGCAGCACGATCTCGCGGATCTCGTGACCGACGTCCGTACCGCCAGGCTCCCGGGTACGCAAGACGGCGCGGCCCCGCTCGCCGAGCCAGGCGGTGAGCAGCTCCGCCTGGGTGGACTTGCCGGAACCATCTCCGCCCTCGAAGGTGATGAACAGTCCGGATGCGCGATCGGGAGCGTCGGTCACTCCGCCGCTCCCGCTTCGGCCGCGGCCTTGTTCGCCGCCCGGGTGGCCGCCGCCTTCTTCGCCGCCGTCGAGCGGGTGGCGGAGGTCGTCGTGCTCGCCCTCGCGGCCGGTTTCTTCGTGGCAGCCTTCTTGGCAGCGGGCTTCTTCACGGCCGGCCCTTTGTCACGCTTGATCTGCAACAGTTCCACGGCGCGTTCGAAGGTGATCTCCTCGACCGTCTCGCTCTTCGGGATCGTGGCGTTGGTCACGCCATCGGTGACATAGGCGCCGAAACGGCCGTCCTTGACCTTGATCGGCTTGCCGCTGACCGGGTCGGCGTCGAACTCCTTGAGCGCGCTCGACGCACGACGTGCGCCATACTTCGGCTGCGCGAACAACTCGACTGCACCCGCGAGGTCGATGTCGAAGATCTGATCCTCGCTCGTGAGCGACCGCGTATCCGCGGCCCTCTTGAGGTACGGTCCGAACTTGCCGTTCTGAGCGGTGATGTTCTCTCCGCTCTCCGGATCCTGTCCGACGACCCGGGGAAGGTCGAGCAGCCGCAAAGCCGTGTCGAGGTCGATCGCCGCGAGATCCATCGAGGTGAAGAGCGACGCTGTACGTGGCTTGACCGTCGCCGTCTTCTTCGTCCCCGTCTTCTTCCTGGCAGGAGCCTTCTTTCCGGCAGGAGCCTCGACGACGTCGACGATCTCGCCCGTCGCCGGGTCAGCGGCCGGTGGACTCGCCTCCACCGCCTCCGGCTCCGGCTCGAGCTCGGTGACGTATGGGCCGAACCGGCCGTCTTTGGCGACGATCCGCTTGCCGTTGGCCGGGTTGATGCCGATGACCCGATCGGTGACGACGGGGGCGTCGATGAGCTCCCGGGCCTTGGCCTCGGTGAGCTCGTCCGGCGCCAGCGCCGGCGGGATGTTGACCCGGCGCGGCACCGCGTCTGCGGCGGCACCCGGCACGACGGTCTCCAGATAGGGGCCGTACTTGCCGATACGCAGAGTGATGTCGCCGGCGATGGGGATCGAGTTGATGCTGCGCGCGTCGATCTCACCGAGATTGTCGATGACCTGACGCAAGCCTTTGTGCTTGTCCGACCCGAAATAGAAGCTGTTCAGCCAGTCGACTCGGTCGGCCTCGCCTGCGGCGATGTGGTCGAGGTCGCCCTCCATCTCTGCGGTGAAATCGTATTCGACGAGGTCCCCGAAATAGTCCTCGAGCAATCGGACGACCGAGAACGCGATCCAATTGGGCACGAGGGCCTGGCCGCGTGGCGTGACGTAGCCACGGTCGACGATCGTCGAGATGATCGACGCGAAGGTCGACGGACGCCCGATGCCGAGCTCTTCCAGCCGTTTGACGAGACTCGCTTCGGTGAAACGCGGCGGCGGGGTGGTCTCGTGACCGTTCGCTTCAAGCTCGGCGAAAACGAGTTCCTGTCCTTGAGTGAGCGGCGGGAGCTTCGACTCCGTGGGTTCGTTGCTCGCGTTGCGCTCTTCGTCGCGGCTCTCCTCGTAAGCGTGCAGGAACCCGCGGAAGGTGATCACGGTACCGCTGGCCGAGAACTCGGCGAGCGCTTTCGAGGCTGCCGGGTGCTGCGACTCTCCGGTCGGCCCGGCGACGATCGTCACCGAAGCAGTCGAGCCCTTGGCATCCGCCATCTGCGAGGCGACCGTGCGCTTCCAGATGAGGTCGTAGAGCTTGAAATCGTTGCCTCGCAGCGTCGACGAGAGGGATGCCGGGGTGCGGAAGGTGTCGCCAGACGGCCGGATGGCCTCGTGCGCCTCCTGCGCGTTCTTGCTCTTGCCGCTGTAGAGCCTCGGCTTGTCCGGGATGGTGTCGGCTCCGTAGAGCGCCGTGGCCTGCGCACGGGCCGCGGCGATCGCCTGCTGAGAGAGAGAAAGCGAATCGGTGCGCATATAGGTGATGTAGCCGTTCTCGTAGAGCGACTGGGCGACGCTCATGGTCTGCTTAGCCGAGAAGCGCAGCTTGCGAGCGGCCTCCTGCTGCAAGGTCGAGGTCGTGAACGGCGCGGCGGGACGACGCGAATACGGCTTCGACTCGACTTTGGCGACGGTGAGGTCGACGCCCGGCTCGCGCAACGCTGCGGTCAACGCCCGGGCCGCGGCCTCGTCGAGCACGATCGCACCGGACTTGAGCGAACCGCTGTCGTCGAAGTCTCGGCCGCTCGCGATGCGTTCGCCCCCCAGACGGGTGAGACGCGCGTCGAAGCCCGTTGCGGGAGCAGGGGTCGCCGTGCCGATCTCGGTGCTCAACCGAGCGGTGAGACCCCAGTATCCTGCCGCGGTGAAGGCAAGGCGTTCACGTTCGCGGTCGACCACCAGGCGGGTCGCCGCGGACTGCACCCGCCCGGCCGACAGACCAGGGCCGACCTTGCGCCAGAGCACGGGCGACACCTCGTAGCCGTACAGCCGGTCGAGGATACGCCGGGTCTCCTGCGCGTCGACGAGGGCGGTGTCGAGCTCGCGGGTGTTGTCCTTCGCGGCGAGGATCGCATCCTTGGTGATCTCGTGGAACACCATGCGCCGCACCGGGACCTTGGGTTGGAGCACCTGCAGCAAGTGCCACGCGATCGCCTCTCCCTCGCGATCCTCATCGGTTGCGAGCAGGAGCTCATCGGCGTCCTTGAGCGCGCGCTTGAGCTCCGAGACCGTCTTCTTCTTGGCGTCGGACACCACGTAGTAGGGCTCGAAGCCGTTCTCGACATCGACGGAGAACTTCCCGAGCGAGCCTTTCTTGAGTTCCTGCGGCAGGTTCTTGGGCTCGATGAGATCGCGAATGTGACCAACGGATGACAGCACCTCGTATCCGTCGCCCAGGTACTGGGCAATCGACTTCATCTTCGTCGGCGACTCGACGATGACCAGTTTCTTCGTGCCTGGCACCAGACTCCTCTTATGTTCTCTTGAGCGTGTGCAGCCTCTTCGCGCCCCGAGCGGATGCATGCACTGTGCGATCGACGGCCTGAGCGGCCCGCCAAGGCACACCATACACATAGACATCGAGTTCGTGCCTAATTACGGCATGCGCGCGTACGCCGGGTCAAGCCTTGCGGTTCTCGGCGTGCGGAGGAGAATGGCTCATATGGACACGTCTACCGCAGGAACCTACACCGCGAAACTCACCGACGGGCCGCTCGAGGGCAAGACCATCACCACCTCGTTTCTCGACTCGGGCGATCCACAACCCCGACTCGAGATTCCTGCCGAGTCCGGCACCAAGCGATATCTCTACGTGCGCGGCTCCGGCATCGAGTTCGGAGACGCCAGCGGGGAGCGCCCAAGCGCAGTCGACTACCGTTACCGCGAGGCCATCGTCGACT
The DNA here is from genome assembly GCF_042660285.1 of Luethyella okanaganae. Lineage (NCBI taxonomy): Bacteria > Bacillati > Actinomycetota > Actinomycetes > Micrococcales > Microbacteriaceae > Luethyella > Luethyella okanaganae. Next base: position 204,774 of record NZ_JBHSTP010000001.1, on the reverse strand, counting down.
GAGAGGCCCCGGCCGACGACGATCGGCGGCTCCCGGCCGCCAACTCAAGGACCCACGGGCGGACCGGCACGCGCTCTCGCCCTGACAGTCATGTCCAGCCAGCTCCCGGAGACCTCGACCTCCGCTACGGCACCGGATATCTCGCAGCTCTCGAGGGTTGCACCGTTGAGTGCGGTCGCCTGCCCGGCAGCCGCGCATGCGACCCCGGGAACGACACCTGACGCGACATCCGCGGCGGCGAGCGCCGCCGCGTCTGCCGCGTTCGCGATCGTCTGGGTCACGACGAGAACGGCGAGCACCGGGATCGTGAGTACGGTGAGCGCCATCACCGCGGCTAAGACAGCGACGGCGAGGATCGAACCGGATCCCCGCTCCTCGCCGACGCGAACCCGGTATCGCCGCCGGCCGGTAGCACTCGGCCGGGTCGCATGCGACGGGCGAGCGCCCGACGGCCCCCTCATCAGAGACCTCCCGCGAGAGCACAGGACGATCCGCTCACTGTCAGCCCTGCTGCTGCAAGCGGCGCGAAGGCGACCGGAGCCGAGAGGCGGGCACACACGAACTCGCCGTCGCGGACCTGGTCGAGCATGGCTCCTGGGACCGCTCGCAGCACCAGAGCCGCCACCCGGCCCGGCCCGTCGCCACGCGCGAGGGCACGTGCAGCGTCGGCCGCCGTGTCCACGAGGCGCACCTGCTGGCCGACGATCTGCACCGAGCCGAGACAGAGCGCGAGCACGATCATGACGGCAGGAACGACCGCGGCGAACTCGGCTGTGACGCTGCCACGGTCGCGGTGGCATCCGCTCTCGTGCCCGTCGCCTCCCGCGCAATCGTCGACGTGAACCCACCTCGCCACGGAGCAGGCCCGTCATCCGACGGTGAGCGCATTGCGCACGAGATCCGTCAGCATAGCCCGCACCTCGTCACCCCGAAGGATGACGACGAGCAGGCCGGCGAATCCGACAGCCGCCATCGTGGCGACCGCGTACTCCGCTGTCGCCGCGCCGCGTTCTCCCGCGAGCCGTCGCAGCAGACGCCGGCCGATCGAACGAATCGTGTTCATGGGTCCCTCCTTTCGCGTCCCGGTAGGTGGACGCTTCTGCCTACGGCGCGAGCACCCCCAGTGTTGCTCCTCCCGGCCAGTCGCCGGACGGCCGAGCCGTGATCCGTGTACTGCGTCAGAAACCCGCGAATGTGGAGGACACGACCGCGAGCAGGAGCGGCGCGACCCCGAGCAGCATGAACGCCGGAAGCACGCACAGACCGAGGGGGATCATAAGTGCGACGGCGAGGCGCGCCGCGCGCCGCTGGCCATCGCTCCGCGCGTCGAGACGCATTCCTTCCGCCTCGCTTCTCAGCAACTCGACCGCCGGAACTCCCGCCCGTCGCGAAAGCGCGAGGACGGCCTCGACGATCAGGTCATCCACGGCTCTTCGTGGTGCCTCCGTACCGCTGTAACGTGCCATGGCGGTCCGCGCGAGCTCGCGAGCTCGCTCCGTCGAGGCTCCTCCGGACATCGCGATCGCCGTGAGCTCGATGGAGAGCCCGGGCACCCCCGGGTCGGCACCGGCACGGCGCACGAGTGCTCCACTCCATCGCGCGCCAGACAGCATGAGAGCCGAACCTGTCGCAAGGCATAGGAGTCCCGGAACAGTCGTGAACAGTGTTTCCACGGTGTTGAATCCCATGATGCTTCCGAACAGCACTCCGATGGCGGGCATCGCTCCGACCAGGCGGGCCGTTGCGCGTGGCCCGGCCAGAGCGACCTCGAGGTCGCGTTCGAGCTGCGCCTGGGCGCGGAAGGATGCCGCCAACTCTCGCAGACACGCGGCCAGGGGCGCTCCAGACTCCGTCGCCACCGCCCACGCCGCGGCGAGAGCCAGCCACGCGCGCGCGATCCCCTCTCGCCGTGCCGACCGCGAACCCCTCGGCGTTGCAGCTGCGACGGCCTCGGTCGCGGCACTCGCGATGGCGTCGGCGATGCCCTCTCCGAGGGCTCCAGCCCGCTCGGCCGCCCCGATGACGGCGGCAGTCGGGTTCGTCATCCTATTGCCCACGGCTCCAAGCTCGTGTCCTGCGGAGCCATGGCCCACCGTCGCGCCGGATCCGCCCTGTTTCGAGGCCGTCGCCGCATCGAGATATCGCCACACGGCCTGCGGCGGAACGCCGGCGGCGAGGAGCACGGCGAGCCGTTGTGTAACCGCCGCGACGGCTTCCATGGCCGGTGGCGCACTCCTCATTGCTCCTCCACTACGAGCCGCTCTCGTCGATCCACGGCGAACCGCCCCATCTGGGCCAGCCGCCGCACCCCGTCACGGCGCTCGAGGTGCAGGACGAGTCCGATCGCGCTCACGGTTTGACGTGCGACCGCCTGCGAACTCATCCCCGCCAGCGCACCGAGCGCCTCGATGCGAGCGGGGACGTCATGCAGGGAGTTGGCATGCAACGTTCCGGCACCTCCGTCGTGTCCTGTGTTGAGCGCGGCGAGCAGTTCGCGGACCTCGGCGCCACGGCACTCGCCCACGACGAGTCGATCCGGTCGCATGCGCAGTGCCTCCCGCAGAAGGCTCTCGAGACCGACGCGACCGGCTCCCTCGAGGTTCGCCTGTCTCGCCTCGAGTCCGACGACATGCGGGTGATCGATGCGCAATTCGGCGACATCCTCAATCGTCACGATGCGCTCGTTCGCCGGGGCTGCTCCGAGCAGGGCGGCAAGTAGCGTCGTCTTGCCACTCCCGCCTGCTCCGGTCACCAGCAGGTTCTCCCTGCGTTCGACGGCGTCCACGAGCCCACGGGCGAGCGCCGCCGTGAACATCCCAGCGCGCTCGAGGGCGACGAGCGAGAGTCCTTCGGATCGCGGCATCCGCACCGAGAGCACGGTACCCGTTGTCGAGATCGGCGACAGGACGACGTGCACCCGGATGCCTCCGCCCAGGCGCACATCGACGCACGGCGTCGCCTCGTCGACGTGGCGTCCGCCGATGGCGACGAGGCGTACCGCGAGGTCGCGCACCTCCTGCTCGTCGCGATCCCATTCCTGCACGCGCCGCGCGCCGTGTCCGTCGTCGATCCAGAGCCCCCGGTCGCCGTTGACGAAGAGATCGGTCACTCCGGTGCGCCTCGCGAACGGCTCAAGTGGACCGAGAACACTCGAGTCGATGGCAGGAGCCATCTGCCCGGTCCCTCGGCCGTGCCGTCCACTGTCCACCGAGGCGAACGACGGCGCTTCGAAGCAGCCATTCGTGACACGGGTCGCCGAGCTCGGCGAATCGACTTTCGCCGCGCCACTCGACAGCGACCCGGCGTCGATCTCGATGCCGAGGGATCTCGCGTGCGAATCCACCGCGACCGTGCCAGCATCGGCGTAGCTGGGAACCGCGACGAAGGGCTGAATCACGGCGGAAGCCTATGTGCTCGACGCCCTCAGAGGGGGCGCGACGAGACCATCTGGGGAGAACGAAAGGGGGACCGACACGGTGCAGGACACGACGCTCGAAGGCCTCGCCGTCTGAGCCCGACGCCTGCGCGCTGCGCTCAGCTGTGATTCGCAGCGATGGGGGGCGGGTCGTCTGCTTTAGATCTAGCTCAGCTGTGATTCGCAGCGATGGGTGGCGGGTCGTCTGCTTTAGATCTAATTGGGAGGCCGAAGCAGAACATCAGTGCCTCGGAACTCGATGGTATGGCCGGCCTTTTCGCGCTGCAAGGCGATGTAGCCCTGGCTGTTGACCCAGCTCGGCCGATGGCTGCGCTGTTCGGACGGGGAGGAAGCAGCTAACGACCGAACTGCGCGAAAACACGCCATCGAGCGCCGCAATCCACGGCAGCCAACACAGAAACAACCAGCGCTTCAAAGGTTTACAAGGCTTAAAAGAAGGGGGCGGCACCTATTGGGGGGAACAGATGCCGCCTCAGCGGCGCAGGATTGGGGGGAACCACATACGCCACACGCCCGAATTTTCATTCGCGCGCATCTAAGTGTACGCGTCCAAGCTGCTTTTGCAACTCCTTAGTTCTCCGATCCCGGCCGACTAGCGGGCGGCTTGCAGCAAACGACCGATTTCGCGCCACGTCGTCGACACAGGTCGAACCCGTTTCGCGCAAAGAGTAGGGTCTGTCTGGGGCAGGTCATCGCCTGGAGAATAACCAGACACGCAGCGCAAAGGAGCGACACACACCAATGAGCGTCCAGATCGACCACAACCTCGAAGAGATCCGCCGTTTCCGGCCCAGTCCCGAATTCGCGGCGCAGGCCGTGGCCTCCCTGGCCCTCTACGATGCGGCCAAGGCCGACCGCCTCGGCTTCTGGGCGGCGCAGGCCAAGGAGCTCCTGCACTGGCACAGACCGTTCACGCGCACCCTCGACTGGACCAACCCGCCCTTCGCGAAGTGGTTCGACGACGGAGAGCTCAACGTCGCGTACAACTGCCTCGACCGACACGTCGAAGCCGGCAACGGGAACCGCATCGCGCTGCATTGGGAAGGCGAGCCGGGCGACAGCCGCGACTACAGCTACGCCGAGCTCACGGCCGAGGTGAAGAAGGCCGCCAACCTGCTCACGAGCTTGGGTGTCTCCGCGGGCGACCGGGTCGCCATCTATCTCCCGATGATCCCCGAGGCCGTCATCTCCATGCTCGCTGTGGCCCGCATCGGCGCGGTGCACTCGGTCGTCTTCGGCGGGTTCAGCGCCGAGAGCCTCCGCACCCGCATCGATGACGCCAGCGCCTCGATCGTCATAACGGCCGACGGCGGATATCGCAAAGGCAAGGTCTTCCCGTTGAAGACAACCGTCGACACCGCTCTCGCCGACGGCGAGTCCACGGTTCGCAACGTCCTCGTCGTCAAGCGGGGCGGCAACGAGGTGGAATGGACCGAGGGACGCGACCTGTGGTGGCGCGACGAACTCGCCGCGGTCGATGCCGAGCACGTGGCCAAGGGTTTCCCCGCCGAGCACCCGCTATTCATCCTCTACACCTCCGGCACGACGGGAAAGCCCAAGGGCATCCTGCACACCTCGGGCGGCTACCTCACCCAGACCGCATTCACCCACAAGAACGTGTTCGACCTGCATCCTGAGAAGGACGTCTTCTGGTGCACGGCCGACATCGGCTGGATCACCGGCCACAGCTACGTCGTATACGGCCCGCTCGCCAACGGGGCGACCCAGGTACTCTTCGAGGGCACACCCGACAGCCCCCACCCCGGTCGCTGGTGGGAGATCATCGAGAAGTACAAGGTCTCGATCTTCTACACCGCGCCGACCGCCATCCGCTCGTTCATGAAGCTCGGCCGTCAGATCCCCCAGGAATTCAACCTGCGATCGCTGCGTCTACTCGGATCGGTCGGCGAGCCCATCAACCCAGAGGCCTGGATCTGGTATCGCCACGTCATCGGCGGCGGCAGCATCCCCGTCGTCGACACCTGGTGGCAGACCGAGACGGGAGCGATCATGATCTCGGCATTGCCGGGCATCACCGATCTCAAGCCCGGATCGGCTCAGACGCCCGTCCCGGGAATCGAGATCGAGGTGCTCGACGACAACGGCGCACCCGTCTCGGAAGGCGGCGGGCTGCTGGTCGTGAGCGAGCCGTGGCCGTCGATGCTGCGCGGCATCTGGGGCGACCCGGAGCGCTTCACGGAGACGTACTGGGAGAAGTTCGGCGACAGGTACTTCGCCGGCGACGGCGCCCGCATCGATGAGGACGGCGACATCTGGCTGCTCGGGCGTGTCGACGACGTGATGAACGTCTCGGGGCACCGTCTCTCGACGGCCGAGATCGAGTCGTCTCTCGTCGCCCATCCGCTCACGGCCGAGGCGGCCGTCGTCGGCGCGAGTGACGAGACGACCGGTCAGGCCGTCGTCGCCTTCGTCATCCTCAAGGCCAGCCAGGAGGACGCCGTCTCGCCGGAAGAGGCGAGCGTCTTGCTGCGGGCGCACGTCGCGCGGCAGATCGGTGCGATCGCCCGCCCCCGCGAGGTCTTCATCGTCAACGAGCTGCCGAAGACGCGCTCCGGCAAGATCATGCGCCGCCTGCTCCGCGACCTCGCCGAGGGGCGCGAGATCGGCGACACCACGACGCTCTCGGACGCCTCGGTCATGCAGGTCATCAGCGACAAGGTGCGCTGAACCGTCTGGACTGCGTGGGGGCGGAGGTCACGACCTCCGCCCCACTGCGTTTCGAGCCGTCAGGCGAACGACACCACGAAATCGATCTCGACGGGAGAGTCGAGCGGCAGCGCCGCGACGCCGACGGCGGAGCGCGCGTGCACGCCGATGTCGCCGAAGACCTCGCCCAGAAGCTCCGACGCCCCATTGATCACGCCAGGATGACCAGTAAAAGACGGGTCGGACGCGACGAAGCCGACGACCTTGACCACCCGCGTCACCCGGTCGAGCGAGCCGATCGCGGCGCGGATGGCGGCAAGGCCGTTGAGCGCGCAGATACGGGCGTAGTCCTTGGCGGCGGATGCGGGCACGAGCCCGTGAGCATCGCCGACCTTGCCCGTCGCCGGAAGGGCGCCGTCCACGAACGGCAGCTGGCCGGAGGTGAAGACGAGATCGCCCGAGACCACGGCCGGAACGTAGGCACCCACGGGACGGGCGACCTCGGGAAGCGTGATGCCGAGTTCGGCGAGACGGGCGTCGATCTGCGACATCAGTTCTCCCCCTCGAATGCCGCCGCGGCGCCGCTCGCCGCCGCAACGCCGGCAGAGGCCGCGCCGGAGTCGGCTTCCGAGCCGCCGACGGGGCGCTTGAGGTAGCCGACGAGCCCGCCTTCCGGGCCGCTGACGACCTGCACGAGCTCCCAGCCCTCCGAACCCCAGTTGTTGAGGATCGCGGCGGTGTTGTGGATCATCAGCGGGGTCGTGATGTACTCCCAGGCGGGCATCTGCAGCTCCTTATATCGGGGGGTGTGTTGACGGATGTTGCGGTTCGTGGTTCGCTCCTAGCAGCGACGTGCGCGAACCCCGACCGCCGCGACAAGGCGGTTTTTCAGCTTTTTCACCTAGGGTCAACTATATGTCTGCCCAAAATCGAACGGCGAGCGGAGCGCTCGGAGGCTTCCTCGGCTTCCTCGGGATGAGTGTCGTCGCCGGCGTCCTGGTTACGGCCGCGGTGACTCCCGCCCTCGCTGTGACCGGCATAGCCGCCAACAACTCCATCAGCATGTTCGAGAACCTGCCCGGCTATCTCGAGATCGGCGATCTGGCCGAGGGCTCCAACATCTACGCGACGAACGCTGACGGCTCCGTCGTGAAGCTGGCTTCGTTCTACGACCAGAACCGGCAGGAAGTCGGCTGGGACAGCATCTCGCAGTTCGCCAAGGACGCCGCGATCGCCGGTGAGGATCCCCGTTTCTACGACCACGGAGGAATCGATCTGCAGGGCACCGTGCGCGCCGTGCTCTTCAATGCCATGGGTCGTGAGATCTCGGGCGGCTCGTCGATCACACAGCAGTACGTGAAGAACGTGCTCATCGAGCAGAACGTCGCCAAGGCGAAGACCGACGAGGAGAAGATGGCCGCCTACGACGCCGCGACCGAGCAGAGTCCCGAGCGCAAGCTCAAGGAGATGCGGTACGCGATCGGTCTCGAGAAGGAGTACACGAAGGACCAGATCCTGCAGGGCTACCTCAATATCGCCTTCTTCGGCGGCCGCGTCTACGGCATCGAGGCCGCGAGCCAGTACTACTTCCGCGTGAGCGCGAAAGACCTCACCGTCGAACAAGCCGCCGCACTCCTCGCGATCGTCAACAGCCCGACGGAGTACCGCCTCGACCAGCCCGACAACGAGGTCAATGGCGCGGCCGACGGCTACGCGAAGACCAAGGAACGGCGCAACTACATCCTCGACAAGATGCTCGAGCACAAGAAGATCACGCCGGAGCAGCACGACGCGGCCGCCGCCGCCGCGATCGCTCCGTCGATCAACCCGCCGAGCTCTGGCTGCCAGACGGCCGGGGGCTCCGCGTACTTCTGCGACTATGTGACCTGGGTCATCAAGAACGATCCAGCCTTCGGAGAGACCGAGGAGGATCGTATCGCGATGCTGCAGCGCGGCGGCCTCGAGATCTTCACGACCGTCGACCTGGACGTGCAGAACGCGTCCGAGTCCGCCATCAACGAGCTCATCCCACGGGTCGATGACAGCGTCGACATCGGCAGTGTCGCCGTGTCGGTACAGCCGGGCAGCGGCAGGATCCTCGCCATGGCTCAGAACAAGGACTACAGCAACGACCCCGAGGTGCTCGCAAGCGGCGCGAACTACAGCGCCGTCAACTACAATACCGATCGCGACTACGGTGGTTCGAGCGGCTTCCAGCCGGGCTCGACCTACAAGGTGTTCACCCTCGGCGAATGGCTCAAGGAGGGCCACTCGCTCAACGAGAGCGTCGACGGCCGCAGAAGGTCGAATTGGGGAACCTTCCGAGACAGCTGCAACGGTCCGCAGAGCGATCCGAGCTGGAACCCGAGGAACGACGAGGGCGGCGGCGGCGGCACCTATACGGCTCTGTACTCCACCGAACAATCGATCAACACCGGCTTCGTCGCCATGGCCAAGCAGCTCGACCTCTGCGGCATCCGTCAGACGGCCGAGGCCTTCGGCGTGCACCGCGCCGACTTCGATCCGCTGCAACAGGGGCCTGCGTCGATCCTCGGCACGAACGAGATCGCCCCGCTCTCGATGGCGGAGGCGTTCGCCGGCATCGCGGCGAGCGGCACCGTGTGCAAGCCCGTCGCCATCGACCGCATCACCCACAAGGACGGCAGCCCGATCGTCAAGTCCGACGGCAGCGCGCTCGTGCTGCCGAGCGGCGAGTGCGCCCAGAAGGTCGACACCGCTGTGACGGCGGGCATGGCCTATGCCATGCGGCGCGTCATGACCTCTGGAACGGCGGCCCCCTCGAATAACCGCACCAACCCCCGGGTGCCCATGATCGGCAAGACCGGAACAAGCGACAACAACGAGGCCACCTGGATGAGCGGGGCGAGCACCAAGGTCGCCACCGTCGTCGGCGTCTTCAACGTCTCAGGACACGCCAACCTGCGAAACACCTTCTTCGACGCCGGGCAGGCCGCCCAGATCCGCCACCAGATCTGGCCGCGCATCATGTCGGTCGCCAATGGAAAGTACGGCGGTGGCGACTTCCCCGAGGCTTCGAGCGGGGCGCTCAAGACCGTCACAGCCTCGATCCCCGATGTGCGCGGCAAGTCGATCGACGAGGCGCGCAACCTCATCGAGAACGCCGGCTTCGGCTTCGAGGACGGCGGACAGCAGGATTCTGAGCTGCCCGCCGGACAGGTCTCGGGCACTAGCCCCGCCGGTGAGGCACCCCGGGGCTCCGTCGTCACGGCCTACACGAGCAACGGATCCCTGACGCTGTTGCCGAACGTCGCGGGCATGGACGAGAACGCGGCGAAGGCGACGCTCGCCGGGTTCCAGGTCAAGGTCAAGCAGCAGCCGGTCGCCGACCCGAGCCAGAACAACAAGGTGATCGCGACCGATCCTGCCGCAGGCACCCCGGTCAAGGTGGGCACGCAGGTCACGGTCACAATCGGCAAGTCCCCAGGCAACGGCTAGTGCCGGCACCGACGACAGGCGGCAAGGCCGTCGCGACGATCGCCACAGCGGTGGGTGCGGCGGGTCTCGCCACTTTCGCCTGGGGCTCGCTCGTCGAGCGGACCCGCTGGACGCTGCGCGAGGCCACAGCGCCCGTTCTGCCGCCCGGGGCCGCCCCGATCCGGGTTCTGCACCTCTCCGACCTGCATATGGCTCCGTGGCAGCGCGACAAGCAGGAGTGGGTGCGGGCTCTCGCCGACCTCGAACCCGACCTCGTCGTCGACACGGGGGACAACCTTGGCCATGAGCGCGGCATCGACGGCATCGAGTACGCCTTCGAGCGCTTCCGCGGTGTGCCGGGCGTCTTCGTCAACGGTTCGAACGACTATTTCGGCCCGGTCCTCAAGAACCCTTTTCTGTATTTCAGCAGGCGGTCGAGGCCGATGCAGCGGGCCGCGAGACTCGACATCGCCCGACTGCACGGGGCGTTCCGCGAGCTCGGCTGGATCGACCTCAACAACACCGCGGCCTCGATCGACGTGAACGGCACGCATCTCGAGTTCTTCGGCGTCGACGATCCGCATAAGCACTACGACCGGCTTGAGCTCATCGCCGGCGCCATCGACGAGTTGCGGGCGAACGACCCGCTCGGCGAGGAGACCTGGCCGGATGCCCAGGACGCCCCCGCGCCACGTCCGACGGTCACGATCGGCGTTGCGCACGCCCCCTATCAGAGAGTGCTCAACTCCTTCGTCAACCACGGCGCCCAGGTGATCTTCGCCGGACACACGCACGGCGGCCAGGTCTGCGTGCCCGGCTACGGTGCCCTCGTCACCAACTGCGACATCCCGCACCGACAGGTCAGAGGACTCAGCGTGTGGAGCCACGGCTTGCACTCGGCCTTCCTGAACGTGTCAGCCGGTCTCGGAACCTCGATCTACGCCCCCGTGCGCTTCGCCTGCCCGCCGGAGGCCACCCTGCTCACGCTCGTCGCCTCCGCCTAGCGGTGTGCATGGGCCGTGTGATTTATCGGCTATTCTTATGGAGGCTCTTCGGGGCCACCGGGGTGTGGCGCAGCTTGGTAGCGCGCGTCGTTCGGGACGACGAGGTCGCAGGTTCAAATCCTGTCACCCCGACCGTGTGATTTGTCGAGACATCCTTCCAGGATGTGTCGGGACATGGTTCACTTCCCCCCCTCCTTTGGGAGGGGGGTTTGTGGTTTCTGGGGTTGGCAATCGCGGATGAGCTGGCCGTGTGCTGGTGTTGATGGTGGTCGCCGGTCGGGAACGTCGCGCTGATCCATGCTCGCTTCGGCACGCCAATCGGAGATCGTCCGGTGTGATGATGGTTACATGAAGGTCGAGATTCTACACATCGACGAGTGCCAGAACTGGGTCGAGGCAGGCAAGCGGGTGCGGGCCGCCCTGGACTCCGCCGGGCTGGGCTCGGTCGGCATCGGGTTCCGGCTGTTGGCGACGCGTGATGAGGCGGCGAACGCGCCATTCGCAGGGTCGCCGACGATTCTGATCGACGGGTCCGACGCGTTCCCCGACGGTGCAAGAACAGCGGATCTCGCGTGCCGTGTGTATCGCACAGAGACTGGTCTCGCCGGGATCCCCTCTGTCGAGCAGATCGCGGAGGGGATCCGTCGGCATCGGTGAGATCGGCGACAGGGTCCGACAGCCGGGATCAGCACGGACCGCACGCGGTCGCGAACCTTGAACGCGACGGATCGCGGCGCGCCTCAGGCTGGCACGCGCACTCACGACCCGAGCGGCTGAGGCCCGAGGGTCAACTGAGAACGCTCGCGCCCGAGGCACGCCCCATGCCGCGATAGTGCCATCCGGCGGCCCGCCAGGTCTCCGGATCGAGCACGTTGCGGGCGTCGATGATCGTCCTGGCACGCACCGACGCACCGACCCGCACGGGGTCGAGGTCGCGGTACGGGCGCCACTCGGTCACGAGCACGACGAGGTCGGCGTCGCGGAGCGCGAGATCCAGGTCCGGCTCATAGCTCAGCTGAGGATGCCGCAGCCGCGCATTCTCGATGCCCTGCGGGTCGGTAGCGACGACGTCGGCTCCCAAGCCCTTGAGCTGCACGGCCACATCGAGCGCGGGAGAGTCGCGAACATCGTCGGACTCCGGCTTGAATGTGACGCCGAGCACGACGATCTTCCGGCCGTGCACGGAACCTCCGAGCGCCTCGATGGCACGATCGACGACCCGTTGCCGTTGCCGCAGATTGATCGCGTCGACTTCCTTGAGGAACACGACGGACTCGCCGCGACCGAGTTCCTCCGCCCGCGCGGTGAACGCGCGGATGTCCTTGGGCAGGCACCCCCCTCCGAAGCCGACACCGGCGTTGAGGAAACGGCGGCCGATACGCGTGTCGTGCCCGAGCGCATCCGCGAGCTGGGTGACGTCCGCGCCGGTCGCCTCGGCGATCTCGGCCATCGCATTGATGAAGGAGATCTTGGTGGCGAGGAAGGCGTTCGCCGACACCTTGACGAGCTCTGCCGTGGCATAGTCGGTGACGATGCGGGGCGTGCCTGCCGCGAGCGCCGCGGCATACACCTCGTCGAGAACGGCTGCCGCTCGCTCGTCCGCCACGCCGTAGACCAATCGGTCGGGTTCGATCGTGTCCCTCACCGCATAGCCCTCGCGAAGGAACTCGGGATTCCAGGCGAGGGTCGCGCCGTTGCCCCGCCCGGCGATGACCGACGCTAGCCGGGCGGCGGTGCCGACGGGAACGGTGCTCTTGCCGACGACGAGGTCGCCGGGCTTGAGAAAGGGAAGGAGTCCCTCTATCGCGGCGTCCACATAGCTCAGGTCTGCGGCGCGGCCGTCTCGTGTCTGCGGGGTGCCGACCGCGACGAAGTGCACCGTCGCGTCTGCCGCGTCGGCTATGTCGGTGCTGAAACGGAGCCGGCCGCTCGCCGATGCCGAGGTGAGGATCTCAGGCAGTCCCGGCTCGAAGAACGGCGGCTTCGCAGCCGCCAGCTGTGCGATCTTCGCACCGTCGACATCGACGCCGACGACATCGTGTCCGAGTTCGACCATCGCAGAGGCGTGCACGGCGCCGAGGTAGCCACAGCCGATCACCGAGATGCGCATGGAGACCCTTCCGTCGAACCCGTCCCATTCTGTCAGGCGGAGGCGACTTCAGGGGATGACGAGCGTTGGACCCCGCGGGTGCGCGAGCACCCCGCGGCTGACCGGCCCGAGCGGAACCGCTCGTGCGCTCCACGACCATGACTGCCGACGACGAGCATCGTTCTTGCGCCTTTGTCTGGCCGCGCTCTCGCGCTCATCGTGTCCCTGCCTGCACGCGATGCAGGCAGGGTGACCGGTGCCCGTGATCTGGTGGCGGATGTCGCAGGGCGGCCGGATCCTGGGCTGAGCCCGCCACGCGCTAGCCGCAGTTCGCCTGAACCAGGGTGACCGTGGTGGGGTTGATCATCGGCGTGGTGCGCACCTCGGTCGGCGCGTAAACGTCCCCGGGCCTGCCCGCGAAGGTGGCACTCACCGTGGCCTGCTGTCCGTCGTCGGAGTCGATCGTGAACTTGACGACCGGTCGGCCGAGATCGTCGACGGCCGGACCGGTCTCCCCACTGCGGGCAGGGACCGGAATCGTCGCGGCCGTGCCCGAGCCGCCGACCGGGCCGTAGACGAAGACTTCGGTGCGCCAGAAGTCATATAGCTGGCTGTAAGCGTACGGGGGAAGCTCCACCCCTGGTGGCAGTGAGATCCCTAACGTCACCTCGACCGTATATGTGGGGGCTTCAGGTGCACACGTGTTCGTGGTGACGGTCGTCGCCGTGCTCAGATAGTAGCTGGACTTCGACGACGATCGATCGCGAAAGTACACGCCGATCACCGAGGCATCCGCATTGCTCGTGGGAAGCGTCCCCTGCAAACGGGTTCCATCGAGCGCGGACTGCACCACGGGGTCGGCACTCCACACCATGAGGCTGCCGTTGTTCGCCGCGGTGGTCAAGGCGCTCAGCATCGGGCGCAGCTCGAAGCCACCCGAGAGCAGCTTCTCGAAGACCGCGAACGCCGCCGCCTTGAAGAACGCGTCTTGGTCGAGGGGATCGGAGAACCTGAGGTATGCCTCGTTGAGCAGCATCGATACGGCGTTCCCGGCGTCGAGCTGCGTGCCATCGGGCAGGGCAACCGGCCCCGTGACCGAGAGGATGGCCGCGAGAGCCATCGGGTCCGCAAGCACGATTCCATCGACGGTGACGCCGAGGTCGCGCTGCAGCCAGGCGTTGAGAATACTCGCCGAGTAGGGCAGATCGGGCCGGCTTGTCGAGGCGTTGATGTTGTCGGTGAGGATCGTGTTATAGAGCTGGCGTACGGGATCTTCGATCGGCAGGCCGAGATCGACGCCGTTGCGAAAGCTCGCGCTCGACGGTTGCTGGCCGAACGAGAGATGCCCCTCATCGGCGCTCATGAGCATCTGAGCGCTCGGCCCTCCCCCGAGCCCCGATGCTTCGGCACTGTTCATGAACGCCAGGTCGATGGTTCTCGGCCCGTCGACGCCGAGGATCATGCTCGCTGCAGAGATTCCGGCCTCGATCGGCGGCAATGCCGAGCGAGCCGAGTCGATCAGCGACACGAACTCCTCGGCCGCCGATGCGATCTGGCCGATCGTCGCGTCGGCATCGAGCGTGCCGAGGTCGGCCACGACACGGTCGAAGGTCTGCTCAGTGGTCGCGGTCAGATCCCGCGCCTCGCGGATGACCGTCACGTCGAAGCCACCGGTTGCAGGGTCGATCGGCGATGAGAGACGGGCCACGATGGCAACCCCCGGCTGGCCGACCTCGGCCGTCACCGTCTGCGTGCTCTCAGCGATCACCCGGACAGCGCGAAAGTTCTCGCCGAGTCCTGGGATCGCCTCGCCCAATGCCCAGAGCCAGCCCCTCGTGCCGATCACTGCCTTGTCTGCCGAGGCGACAGCGGCATCGACCGACCCAACGAGCCTCGTGGTGTCGCCCGCTGCGACGGCGCTCTGCGCAGTAGCGAGTTCGGCGCGTGCGGCTTCGAGATCGGCTCGCACATCGTTCGCAGCCTGGTACAGCGTCCATGCCCCGAGCCCGCCCCCGATCACGAATGCTACGAACACGCCGAGCGGAACCCACAGCCTCGCGCTGCGCACCAATGGTCTCCGCGCCCGCATCGCGCCCCCTGCCGCCCTGCTGCTCACCTCTACAATGCTATGGGTTTCGGCTGGAGGATGTTGGGCAGACACCGCGGCGCCTGTCGACTACGGCGCATAAACCCACGAGCTCTGGCAACATGACTTGATTTGCTCGTGCTACGTTCAAGCAGACAGTTCGCGGTATCTAATGAGGGATAGAGACCTTGACAGTCGAAAAAGTCGTCATCGTCGGGCAAGGTTATGTCGGACTCCCCGTCGCTATGCGTGCGGTCGCTGTCGGTTACGACGTCGTCGGCGTCGAACTCGACAGCCGACGGGTGTCGGGACTCATCGCCGCAACCTCATACGTTGAAGACATTGGCGACGCCGATCTGGCTGCCGCGCTGGCGAGCGGCAGGTACCTCCCGACCGACGACTACCGAAGATCGGAGGGCTTCGCGATCGCCGTCATCACGGTGCCAACGCCCCTGCGCGAGAGTATCCCGGACCTCTCCTATATCCAATCGGCCGCCGCCTCACTTGCACAGACACTCAGCATCGGCGCGACAGTGATTCTCGAATCGACGACCTACCCAGGCACTACTGAAGAGCTCCTCGTGCCGATTCTTGAGCAGGGCTCCGGTCTCGTCGCGGGCCGCGACTTCTACGTGGGATACAGCCCAGAACGCATCGATCCTGGCAATTCGAGATGGGGGTTCGTAAACACGCCAAAGGTCGTCTCTGGGATCGACGCCGAATCGCTCTCGCGGGTGAAGGAGTTCTATGGAAATCTCGTCGAGCAGCTCGTGCCAGTGAGCACTCCGAAGGAAGCAGAACTCACTAAATTGCTCGAGAACACATTCCGCCATGTGAACATTGCGCTCGTGAACGAGCTCGCGATCTTCGCGACTCAGCTTGGGGTGAACGTCTGGGAGGCGATCGATGCCGCTGCGACGAAGCCTTTCGGATTCATGCGCTTCACGCCCGGCCCCGGAGTTGGCGGTCATTGCCTTCCCGTCGATCCGAGCTATCTGTCGTGGCAGGTTCGCAAGATGCTCGGGCAGAGCTTTCGCTTCGTCGAACTCGCCAACGACATTAACAACCACATGCCCGACTACGTTGTGCAACGCACTATGCGCATGCTCAACGACGCAGGTAACGCCCTTCGCGGATCGCGCGTGCTCCTCGTGGGACTTGCATACAAGCGCGACACCGGAGACATTCGCGAGTCTCCCTCGGTTCGACTCGTCGAGCTCCTTCAGGAATATGGCGCACTCGTGCAGGCAATCGATGGACATGTGGAAGCGCACCGTTGGCCAGTCGGTGTTGAGCGTGTCGAGTTGACATCGGAAACGCTCGGTGCGGCTGATATCGCCATTCTGGTGACAGATCATGCGCGCTTCGATTTCGAGTTGATCGAGCAATCCTCGACTTTGGTGCTCGACACTCGCAATCGACTGCGTGGACCAAGCGTCGAACGATTGTAGCCGGACGACACCAGCGCTCGCCGACACGATACCTTGCTCGGGCTGCCCCTGTGTCGGAGAGCACGTAGCAGCTCTCGCAGAAGGTTTCTAGCGTGCCCGCTGATCCTTGAACCAGCTGACCGTCCTGGCAACGCCCTCTGAGAGCGGCACCGGGGAGAGTTCCGTAAAGTACTCACGGATGCGAAGCCCATCCGATTGAGACGCACGGACATCGCCGGCACGGCTCGCAACGCGCCTCACCTTGACCGGAAAGCCAAGCTCACTCTCAATGACACCAATGAGTTCAAGTAGATTCGTATTCGTACCAAACGCAAGGTTGATCGGATCCTGCGCCACAACACGTCCCACGCAAGCCGAGTACAACGCTGCGCATACACTGTCGACGTAAGTGAAGTCTCTTGACTGGAGCCCGTCACCGTGCACGAGGAGCGGCCTGCCATTCAGTGCGGCATCGACAAACCGCGGGATAACTGCAGCATACGCATGATCGGCCGGCTGAAGCGGGCCGTACACATTGAAGAACCTGAAAGCGAGGGTCTCCATTCCGTAGGCAAATTGATAGGCGAGCGTGTAACCCTCGGCACCAAGCTTGGTCACCGCGTACGGACTCATCGGGCGAGTCCAATCGAATTCGGACTTCGGGAGCTTCAGATTCGCGCCGTAAACCGAACTGGATGAAGCAGATACCACGTATGCTCCGACCGAGCGCGCCGCTTCGAGCACGGAAAGCGTGCCCGTCAGATTCGCGACATGACTCGCGAAGGGATCGTCGATTGAGCGCAGGACGCTTCCGAGCGCACCAAGGTGCACGACCGCATCGACGCCTTCGACGGCCGAGCGCATAGCCTCGGCATCGGCGATCGATGCTATCCGCACATCCACGCTGAGCCCGGCGAGATTCGTCATCCGCCCGGTGCTAAGGTCATCGATCACTCGAATGTCGAATGACGAGTCGCGCGCTAAAAGGTAGCGCACGAGATTCGAGCCGATAAAGCCTGCGCCACCGGTGATCAGTATTCGCACGATAGGGATCTTCCATTCTGTTGGAACCGCGAAGAACGAGATTCTCCGCTACTGCCTCGTCGGCGGATGCGGCACAGCCAAGGAGAATCTGGTGCACCGGGCATCCTTTGCCAAGTACAAGCAACGATCAGTGCTGCGAGGAAAACAGTCCCAACGAGATCGACCGACGCCATGGGCTCAATCCCCCAGCCATGGGCTAGAACGCCGGTTGGACCCGCCTGAGAGATGTACCGATCTGGCCCCCAATCAACACCGAAAACGTCAACTTCCGAACTCCACGGGCACTACGTTACAGGCCTTCATACCTCGCTTGCCGCCGCGAAGTCGCCCGCGGTCAGGGAGAGGATGCGACTGGCCGCGACGTCTCCGCACGACCTCGGACCGCCCGGAACGGGAACCAACGCTCGTCCCGCCCGAATGGCACTATTGTCGAGGAGACCACCGATCTCCGAAGTGAGGGAGAGCTTTCGGGAGGCAGCCAAGTGATCGCGATGAAAGTTCTTGTAACCGGGGCATCCGGCAGACTCGGCCGTGCCGTCCGTAGGCGGCTAGAGTCGAGATCGGGGGTAGAAGCAGTCTTCCTTCGTCACTACACGGACGGTTCACGAGGTGACGACGCGTTCGCGTTCGACATGACCGACATGCCTCGTCTGCACTCAGTCGTCTCCACTGCGCGCCCCGACGTGATCATCCACCTCGCATCGATCACCGGCCTCGCGTGTGACAACGACCCTCAGCTAGCCAATGCGATCAACGTCGAAGTCACCATCGCACTTGCTGGCATCGCCGCTGAGCTTGGCACTGAGCGCATTGTCTTCACCTCAACTGCCGCGGTCTACGGCGATGGCTATCGCGAGCCGATTCACGAGGGCACGCCTCTTCGGGGGGCCTCAAGCTACGCATCAACGAAACAACTCGCCGAACGCGGCCTTGTGAAGTGCGTCGAGACGTCAGCGAATCTTTCGGCTGTGGTACTTCGTATCTTCAATCTGTACGGTGACGACTTCACCGACTCTGTTGTGCAAAAACTCCTGACCTCGACGCCGGATCAACCAGTCCGGATACACGGCCTCGATCGTTTCGTTCGCGACTACGTCCACGTAGACGACGTGGTCGACGCGATCATGGCCTGTGTCGATGCGGAGCTAACCGCGCGACACCAGGTGATCAACATCGGGACAGGAGTCCCGACGTCGAACCGCGCGCTTCTCGAACGCCTGGGCGAGCGCCGCGAACTCTACTTCGACCTCGTCGGCGAAGAACGGGAGAGCTACAGTTGCGCCGACATCACACGAGCAGCAGACATCCTCGATTTCGCGCCGAGACTACGCCTTTGAGCCCGGCGACGAACGCGAGCCGGCGACGCCCTTCAAGAAGGTTATCAACCGCGCCTCGGTCGTCAGCTCTGCGAGGTCCCTCAACCTGCTCAAGTTCTCGGTCGATGTGCGATCGTATTCGTGCGGGTCCGCCAACAAACGGGCGATGCGGCGCGTAAGCGCCTCGACATCACCGATGTCAACGAGATCGTCGTCGTCGAGCAGCTCTTCGACACCTCCCGCCCTGGTGGAGACAGCGGGCAAGGCCCGTGCCATCGCCTCGATGAGCGCTCTCGGCAAACCCTCGACAGCTGAGGCCATAACGAACACATCGGCCTCGTCGAGCACAGAGCGAACCTCATCGGCATGCTCCATATGACCGGTGAACGTCACATGCTCGCGGATGCCGAGTTCGCTCGCACGGGCCTCGAGCCCTCCTCGTTCGCGACCGTCGCCGACGAGTGTGAGCGCGACGCTGAAGCCCTGCCTCCGCAGTTTCGAGAGAACGACCAGCAGCTGATCGAATCTCTTGTAGCTCGTCTCCATGGTCCCAACGCTCACGAGGCGGAACTCATGCTCCTGTGCACTCGGATGCCGACGTGGTCGATCTACAAGTAGCCCGTCCATGTCGATGTTGTTGTACCCCATCGTCGGTACACCGGCTCGAACGGGGTAGAGCTGCTGCAGCCAGCTCTGGGTGACGTAGATCGCAGCCGAAGAATTCCGCAGGCAGGATCGCATGATCGAGCTGAACACGCCGGCAAGCAGGCGACCCGCAAGACCCGGGACCAACGCCCGGTAGAGCTGGTTCGGCTCCGATACCACGAGGGCTATGAACGTCGCCTTCAGCTTCCGTGCGCGGAGATAGAGGAGGAGGGAAATCGGCTCAGGAAGTTTACCCACGAAGATACTGTCTCGATCTCCGAGAGAGAAGACCGTCGACATGACTTTTGGCATGCTCACAAGCATTCGTCGAAGTCCGTAGTAGAACCGAACGGGCACGACGCCGACGGCTGGGCCGGTGACATATTCGCCATGCGACTGCGCCCTCGACATATCGACACGGCCAACGACGTTCACCCGCCCGAACGCTTCACCATACGGCTTCCAGATCGTGTATGCGGCGGCGTTGTGATAGCTCTTCGTTCGTCCGTCATCATCACGATGCATACGGACTTCCGTTCCGATGAATGCTTCTCGTCTGTGCACTATCGGGTCAGCTCCCTCGGAAGGACACGATGCTCGCGCTCCGTGCCCCGGGCCATTCCACTCGCGCTCATGAATGCACCGAGCAGCAGCGCCCAAGCCATCGATGCCACCCCTCCCCCGGTAATGAGGGCCACGATGACCGCCACGAGAATGACCACCGAGGAAAGAACACGGTTGAGCAGGAGGACTCGTGGGCGGTCTCGGAGTTTGAAAATGAGCGTTAGACCCGCTGACACAGCGAGGAACAGATACTCGACGCTGGTGATGGGGAGGATAGCTCGCGTCGAACTCCACGTTTCGCCGAGCAGCAGCCGTCCGACCGTTTCAGGCAGCAGGAGGAGGATCCCTGCCCAGGCTGCCGTCACAAGTGTGAGAACCCCGGTCACGGCGACCACCGATCGGACGTCACGACTACGTTCCCTCGTGGAGAGACTCCCCAGGACGCTGAAGTCCAGCAACGCGATGAGCGTATTGACCGGTCCGAAAAGCGTGCCGGCACCCCGGATGGTTCCAACCGCGCTCGCGCCGAGGAACGGAACCAT
Source organism: Luethyella okanaganae (assembly GCF_042660285.1). Classification (NCBI taxonomy): domain Bacteria; kingdom Bacillati; phylum Actinomycetota; class Actinomycetes; order Micrococcales; family Microbacteriaceae; genus Luethyella; species Luethyella okanaganae. The sequence goes on along the minus strand of NZ_JBHSTP010000001.1, from coordinate 184,495 downwards.
CAGGAATCCCATGGCAAGGGTTACTCCTGTCGACAACGCCACAGCAAGGGTGACCGACTCGCGCAAACCTCGACGTGGGGAAAGCAGGCGCAGGCCTTCTCTGAAGAGCAATCGTGGCCGAAGACTCGGCATCACGGTGATGACGGAGAGGAACACGATCATCGCCCATGCGATACTCAAAGTCGTCGATTCCAAGAAGGGGCCGGTCACGAAGAGGACCAAGGCACCCCCTAATCGGACTGCATCGGAGAGGACGGCCTTGAACGGTTCGCCCTTGGCAATCGCATAGTAGCGGCAGAGGTCCTGAATCATCACAAGTGGTGTTGCCAGCGCGATCATGGCGATGAGCACCATGGTTGTCGAATCCCGTTGGTCGGTCGCCAGCAGTCCCGTGACGGCGACCATCAGTGCGAGAGGGATGAAGAGCAGAGAAAGAGCTGTCGTCGAGGCTGAGAAGAGACGACGGAGGTGATCCGCGCTTCCTGCTGTCGCGAGCGCGACCGGGATGCCGAAGAACGCTCGAGAGAGCCCAAGAAAAAGTGTCAGCGCCGTGAAAAGCATCGCGAAGACACCGAATACCGTCGGCTCGAGGCTCCGGGCCATCGCGAGGACCGCAATGAAACTCGTACCGCTCGAGAGTGCCTGATCGACGATGGAAAGCGCATGTCGCCTCATAAGTGACTTCATCGGCAATCGGTTCGTCATCGGCCCTCCCCCCGGCCTTGACTTTCTATGGCGGCACTGGCAGGGCAGGGCAGGGGTGGTTTGCGCACCAAGCTGCGCGAGAAAACGAGAACGAAACCGCAGATCGCCAGCGGGTAGACAATGCTCTTCAGCTCACCCAACGCATCGGATCGAAGACCATAGGGAAGATATGAGAGTAAGAGGGGGTAGAGGTACCCGCTCAGATTGATGACGGATGCGACCCGCCCAGACTGTTGATATGAGCGCCCGAAGAGCAGCCCGACTAAGAACGCCACCACTGCAATGCCGACGAAGCCGAAGTTGAGGTAGGCCTCCGCAGGCAAAGCGAACCCCCAGCCGTTGCCTTCGAAAGTGAATCCGATGAGGTGACGATAGACAAGGGCGCCCGTGCCTTGGACATCGCCGAACATGGCTCGCGAGATCACTCCAGGGAACATGAACTTGAGTGACTCCAGATACGTGGCTCCCCCAAAAAAGTCATACTGCTGAGGAACAAGCTGAATAAGGCTGTCGGTGATATACAGCGGGCTCGATGTCTCGACAAGGAGGTTCTCGATCAGTGGGTAGCCAGGTGGTCCTGCTGAGCGTGAGCGAAACTGTGCGACAGCGAGAAAAGCCGCGGCCACGATGGCGGCCGCGACAACGACTCGTCCCACCGGAATCCTGCGCCCGCATTTCAGCCAGAACCACAAGTACAGAACGAGAGGTGCGATCATTTCCGCCCGCGAGCCGAGGATGAACAGGCTGATCCCGCAGATCGAGATCACCAAGACCTTGTCGATGGCGGTGAGCGGCCGGCCAAGTGCAAGTGTGTTTCCGCGCATGACCAGAAGACAGCCGACCGCGACGAGCGATTCACCGAGGATCGAGATGGCGGTGTCCGTGGTGTAGGCCAATTGATTGGCACCGTACACTCGACTGGAGATCGCACCGTCCACGAGCCACTCGTAGACCCTTGCCGCAAGAGCCAAGAACAGAACCAACCGGCCGAAGTCCCGCGTGACAAGACTCACGGCGGCATCGTACGGTGAAACAAGCTGCAGATCACTCGCCGTAGAGCGGTTGCCGGCGACCCGTCCACCCATCGAAAGCCTTGCGCCAACGCAATACATGATGATGACGAGGGACATTGCGACCGCAGTCTGCGAATTAAGCATGCTGCTGGGCATCGTTTGGATGCCTTGTCCGGTCAATGAAATGTAGATCAGCGGAACGAGAAGAGCATAGACCAGGTAGGCGACCGGTGCGACGAGCGGATGGAGTAGTCGCGTGGCTTCACGACAGCGGAGCGCTGTCAATACGACCACGACGATGGCTCCCGTGAACGTCACCCAGACAATCAATTTCGCCGCTGCTTCACTCCCGCTATCGGTTACCGAGGACATGACGAACGTGATTGCCACGATGACGACGATCGAAACCACGAGGCTTCCCGCGATTGCGCTCTTGCGCATCCCTACCCTCCAAACTCTCCGTCAGATCGATCCGTGATTGACCTCGGTTCGCGCGCCGAGGCCGAGCGGGCTACCTCTTGCGCAGTCCCGTGCGTTCGGCGTGGCTCCATACCGTCGAGAGAATGAAGTTGAAGGAGCCGGTGCCACCGGTGATGAGCATTCGTTTGCCTGTGTAATCGGTCGATTGCATCGAACCGCCTCTATCCACTGCTTGACCGTCCTTCAATCGCAAGACTGAGTGCGTTTACGGTTCTCTCAGCAACGATCTTTGCCGAGAGATTTTCGTCGTAGTAACGACGTCCCGCCCGAGCCATTCCGTCGCGGCATGCTTCGGTCATGGTCGCCAGGTCTGAAATGGCTTCGGCAAGCGCGACAGTGTCGCCGGGGTTGGCCGTCATCGCCGCTCCCGACTCTCGCAGCAGTTTCTCGCCGTCGCCAGCGATGAGTCCGATGATCGGAACCTGCGATGCGAGCAGCGAGGCGATCTTGCTCGGCGTCGTATGGCGGAGAAATGCTGAGTCCGCCAGCGAGACGAGCTGCGCATCCGCGCGCGCCATCACTTCAGGCACGGCGACCTTCGGAATCCTGCCCGTGAACGAGACATGATCGAGCCTGTGACGACGCACGTGGGCTTCGAGCCTTTCGCGAGCGATTCCGTCCCCGACGATGATGATCCGCAGATCCTGGCGATCACGGAGCAATTCGGCTGCTCCGAGCAGCGTATCGAGGCCCTGGACCTCACCGACGGATCCCACGTACATCAGAGTGAACACTCCACTCTCTGCCCTGATGCTCAGTCGTCGGCGCACCTCCGACATCGGCACGAACAGACCTTCGTCGGTCGGGTTCGGAACGTAGACGATCTTGCTCGGATCCAACCCCGGATGCCGGTCAAGAATAAACTCTCGAACACTCGGCGAAATGACGCCGACCACAGCCGATCTCCGCTCCGTTGTGCGCACGATCCGCTTGACAAGTCTTGTCGTAAGATCTCCTGCACGCCCGGTGGGGAACATTCCACTCTCGATCAACGATTCCGGCCATAAGTCTTGAACATGCAAAAAGTACGGTGTGCGCCCGCGACGTGTGTGGGCCAGTAACGGGAGGCTGACGGTTATCGGGGAGTTATACACCCAGACGGCATCGACTCCGTTCAACGCGTTCAAACCGGCCACGGTTGCCGACAGTCCGAAACTTCCATAGTTCGCGATCCGTCCGAATGCCGACGAGCTGTGGTTCGGATACAGGGCGACACGTGTGAGGTCGTAGTCAGGCTCACTCGTCAGGTATCGCAGCCTCTGTCGATACCCCTGATAAATCCTTCCATCAGGATAGTTCGGAAAGCCGGTCAACACCTTTACCGAATGTCCGAGCTGGTGAAACTCGCGCGCAAGGACCCCGGGGATCGCCGCTGGGCCAGGCTCCGGATCGAACCATTGGGAGAGCATGCCGATTTTCATGGGGCTCCCCTCGATGAATCGGACGAGATGAACTCCCGCTCGAGTCTGATGGAGCGTGCCCACGAGGCGTCCTGCTCTTGTCCGAACCACATCAACTCGACGCGCCGTACCGCTCCCGCGTGCCGGCGCCCGAGAACCGCTGTCGCGGCATAGCCCAAGCAGACCGCGACGCCACACAATCGACGCGGGAGCACCTTCGGCTCCCGGTTTCCCGCATCGCGTAACACGCTCGAGACTGTCGTTCCTTCCCAAGGTTGCAAGACCACCCCTGGAACCGGGCCAGGTGCTTCTCCTACCGCGATGACGAAGTCCACGAGCCCTTGGAGCGAGCTGACCACCGTACGCTGCGTCCCCGGGGAGGCGACCGACGAGAAACCCGATCTCGCGAGACGCGCGAGGCGGTCGGTCGTGTCCCTCGTGTGCCCCTGAACCGAGGTCGCCCGGACGATGACCAGTGAGGCACGTTCCCCGGCGTCGTGAGACCCAGACCAATCCATCAGCAGACGTTCGCCCATCGCCTTGGACTCTGAGTATGGCGAGAAAGGGGCGAGCCTCATGGTCTCATCGAGTGACGCAGCACGACCCTGCACCGCCGCAGAACTCAAGTGGATGATCCGACGAACGCCCGCCTGTTGTGCCGCTTCCGCGACGACGAGCGGGAGAAACGCGTTGGCGCCGTACAGGGCGCCACTCGCAGCAGAACCCGGTCGAGCCAGCCCCGCAGCGTTGACGACGACGTCCGTGCCGGCAAGCTGGGACGTCAGTCTCTTCACATCGTCCCTTGACGCGACGCGCAGTGCGTCCCCCTTGAGTGATCGGCGGGGAACGTCCAGGCGGGGCGCAGAAAGCGCGCTATATGCCTTATGACGCTTCTCGAGCTCAGCGACGATAGACCGTCCGATGAACCCGCTTCCTCCTACGACACTCCACGTGCTGCCTGTCATTGGCGCAGGCTCTCAACCCGTGTCAGCAGGAGGAGGTATCCGGCGACGATCGCCACGATTCCGGCGCCAGCGCCGCAAGCGGCTTCCCAGCTCGGGATAAGCGAGAGACAACCGAATGTTGCGGCGAGAGCACTCGCGACGGCGACGATGGCGGCGACTTTTGCATGGTCGACTCCTGCGTCGGCCATGCGCTGATACGCGTGGCCTCGGTGCGACTCGTACCATTTCTCTCCTCGTGCAATACGACGTGTAAGAGTGGAGGCGGTGTCGGCAAGGTAGATGCTCAGCGGGCCGAGAACTGCGAGTGGAGGTAAGCCTGTCATCATCGCTGCGACCGCGATGATGGAAACGACTCCTCCCAGAAGGTAGCTTCCTGCATCACCCAGGAACATACGCCCCGAGTTGATGTTCCACGGCAGAAAGGCTCCGAAGACGCCGGCGAGGAGCAGCCCGGCAAAGAGCAACCACCCCAGCCCGAACCATACGCCAAGGAACGCGAACACCCCACCGACAACGACTCCGTGAAGCCCGGATATGCCATTCACGCCGTCCATGAAGTTCGCAACGTTGATATAACCGGCAACGAAGATCGCCGCAATGACAGTCCACGGCCAACTCGTTCCGGTATACGCAGAAAGACCAGCGGCTCCAACTGCGCCGATCAGGAGTTGACCCAGCACGCGACCCAGAATGGAAATCCCTGCGGTGTCCTCGAAGAACCCGAGCGCCCCTGAGAGTAGTGCGACGATCGCAATGCCCCCGTAGATCCCGTCGAACTCGCCGGCTCCTGCTGCAAGGACTATCCCAAGTCCGCAGAGAGCGCCGACGAGAAGTGCAACACCCGCGCCTCGCACGACCGGCGTCGAATGGAGCGATCGTGCGCTGGGAACATCCAAGACTCCCCAATGTCGAAACAATGGCTCGACGACGGCCAAACCGATCGTCGTTGCCGCGATCGCGACAGCCAGCGCGCCAACCTCGACCACCCCGTTCATTTCACCACCGAATTCAAACCGCTCGCGCTCCCTGCGGCATGTATCTTCGCGATCCAGTTTTCGAACCGTAACTCTGAAGGGTTCAGGCTCGGCACTGTTGAATGGGACACCTTCGGATGGAACAGCCGCTCATTCGTCTCGCCATCCCCCATCAACTCCTCGTGCAGCTTCTCGCCATCGCGCAACCCGGTGAACACTAGCTCGATCTGCTTGCCGCTTGCGGCAATCATTCGTTCCGCCACGTCCAGGATGCGGATCGGTTCGCCCATGTCGAGGGTCAGCACCTCCCCGGGTGCGCCAATCCCGCCGGCCTGCACGACGAGCTGGCACGCCTCGGGGATCGTCATGAAGAAACGGGTGGCATCAGGATGCGTCACGGTGAGTGGCCCGCCCGATTCGATCAGAGCCGTAAACGTCGGGAACATGGAGCCGCGAGAACCGATCACGTTACCAAAGCGCACCGAGAGGTAATGGGAACCCGTCTCGCCGGCTGCCCAGGCCGTGAGTTTCTCGGCCGCCCGCTTCGAATGGCCGAGCGCGCTCGTGGGATTGGCCGCCTTGTCGGTCGAGATGTTGACGAAGGTGTCGACGCCGACCCCGCGAGCCGCGTTCAGCACGTTCAGCGTGCCGATCACGTTGGTCTTCCACGCCTCGTCGGGATACTGCTCCAGCATGGGCAGGTGCTTCAGCGCAGCCGCATGGAAGACGACATCCGGCCGACGCTCCTCGAAGATGCCGACGAGCGCCTTGACGTCGCGGATGTCCGCGAGCACGACGTCCCTGGTGTCGAGAAGCCCATGCCCGCTCGTGCCCAGCTGCGCGCTCTGCAATCCCGTCTCATCGTGATCGAGCATGATGAGCTCTTGCGGTCCGTACTTGGAGATCTGGCGGCAGAGCTCCGAACCGATGGAGCCGCCGGCCCCGGTGACGAGGACTCGCTTGCTCGCGAGGTAGCCGGCGATCGACTCGACCTGGGTGTCGACCGGGTGCCGGCCGATCAGGTCCTCGATCTTCACATTTCGAAGGTCCTTGAGGTTCTGCCTGCCGGCGAGCACCTCCTCCAGAAGCGGGAACACCTTCACGACGACGTCGTGCTGAGAGGCGACATCCGTGAGTTCGCGCAGCAGGGTGGCATCTGCTTTGGCGACGCTGACGACAAGCACGGTCGCACCGGTCTGCTCGAGGATTCCGCCCAGCCGACTGCGATCTCCGAGCACCGGAACATCGTAGAGCCGTAGGTTCTGTTTGCCGGGGTCGTCGTCGACGATGCCGACGGGGCGATACACGGAATAGGGGTCGAGAAGCATCCTGCGGGTCAGCGCATCGCCCAGGTATCCGGCACCGAAGATGAGAGTCCTCTGCGCGCTCTCTCCAGGTCTTATCGAGCGTTCGACGAGCAGACGCTTCGTGTAACGCACCCCCGCCATCATCACGAAAGCGAGCGGCAGGGCGATGAACATCGTGCTCCGCGGAATCCCGAACGAGACGCCGAAGACGGCGACAGGGACGCCGATCACCGCGGCCACCCAGAGAACCGCCCACAGCAGGCCTCGCACCTCGGAGAAGCTCCCGTAGGTGTAGCGGCCGCGATAGAGATGGTAGCCCCAGCCGAAGGCGAGTTGTGCAAGAACCGCAGCCGCGCACACGAGGATCAGCGGGACGAACGCGATGAGTCCGACTGCGAACTCGTAACGCAGCGTCTCGGCGATCACGAGGGCGACGACCCAAGCCATCGCGTCGAGCACGAACTGACTGCCGAAACGTACGGGCGGGACCGATCCATGGATCTCGACCATCCGTTTCGTCGCAAAGTCTCCTAGCGCCATGTGGCTCCCCCGTCGTTCGACCGGGCTAACGTGGCACCGGCCCAGATCCACAGTGTCCCGTCGGACGCCGCGGCCAAAGCGATCTCCCCTGGCTGGGTCGCGGCCACTAGGCACGGCGTCGGCGACGAGCGATCGGATCCCGCCAGCGCTACGAGGTGAACACCCTGGCAAACGGAGGCGTCGGCGACGGCGACCGCATAGCCGGCCGTGGTCGCCGAGACCGCGGCGGCCCCGGCGACGATGACGGGATCGGACCAGGTCGCGCCGGCGTCGACGGTCACGAAGAAAGTCGCGTCGTCGCAGAGAACGGCGGCCTCGGTTTCGTTCTTCGATGCGAGCTGGACAGCCCGCGCGCACGGCGCGGTGACCAGACCGGCCTGTGAATGGATCGAAGCCGGGTCGGCGGGGAGCAGGTACCAGTTGTTCGCGAGCCGCTCGTCGTAGACCGCCCATTGCTCACCCGCCACGAAGGTGCCGAGAGCGGTGGGAGCGCACTCGGCGGTCTGCGCGATGAGCGTGACCTCGTCTTCGGTGGCCGGGTAGATCGCGAGAATCGCCGACGCTCCCGCCTCGAAGGCTCGAAAGCTCGCCCCGCCGTCCGTCGTGCGCTCGGGTTCCGCCGGAACATTCGGGCACGCTCCCGTGCTCGACCGCCACGCCGTGTCGGCGTCAAGGGCCGCGAGGACGCGCCCGGGGACGACGACGGTTCCCGATTCGGCCGGGCTCACCGACGCGGTCGGGCTCTCCGACGCGGTCGGACTCGCGGTCGGCGTAGCCTCTCCGTCGACGAGCGGAGATCCCGGGGCCTCCCCGGCTGTGCTCGGTGTGCCGACCGGGACCAACGCTACCGCGACGAGAACCACGGTCACCGCAGCGAGAACCACGAGCCCGAGGATCGCCGGTGTTCGCGCGATCCGACCACGACCCGTTGCTTTCGCGTTCCTGATGACAGCCATGATCTATCGCAGAGCGACCGACGCCGCCCGATCGAAGAACGTGAGGACCGCGCGGACCGCAGGAACGATCTGCTCGGCCGAACGCTGATAGACGGCATCGCTCTGCCCATAGGGATCGACGACGTTGTCATCGTCCGGAGCGTCGGGATGCTGGACTATTCCGCGACGCGATGCGGCGAGTTCCACTGCCGCCGTGAATCGCGCCGAGAGATCGCCCCTGGGCAATTGCGCGATCTCAGCGAACTCGGGCTCAGGGACGTTCACGACAAGACGCGCGAACTCGCGGATCATGAACGTCGTGCGACTCGCACGCGGCAGCAGCTCAACCACGGCGCGCCGATGCTCGCGCGACATCGCGAACACGAGATCCGCATCCCGGATCAGAGCGATGGTGAGTTCACGAGCGGCATGCCTCTGCGGCTCGACACCGCCGAAACGCAGCGACAAGGCCTGCGCCTGCTGCGTCATCCCCTGTCCGACGAGCGCCATCGTCCCGGCACTGGTGACCTCGACACCGGCGAACGTCGACAGTCCCGTTCGCAACAACTGCTCGGCGAGCGGTGAGCGGCAGATGTTTCCGGAGCAGACGGTGAGGATCGAGAAGGTGTCCACGATCAACCTCGTCGCATCCTGTGCAGAGTGCGCCGGTCTGCGGTCTGGCCCAGGTCGGTCTCCTCACCGTCGAAGTCGTGGGTGACCCCGTAGATATAGGCACCATAGCTGTAGGAGTCGGGGCCCTTCGTCGGCAGCATCGTCACGATGACGCCGATCAGGCGGCTGCCGATGCCTTCGAGGGCACGCACGGCACCGGCGAGCTCGTTCTTCCTCGTGCTGCCGGATGCCGCCACCAGGATCGCCCCACCGCAGAGCTTGCTCAGCACAGCGGCGTCGGTGACGAGCAGAAGCGGTGGCGTATCGATGAGCACATAGTCGAACTGCTCGGTCAAGCCCCCCAAGAGGCGCGCCATCGCGGTCGAGCCGAGGAGTTCGCTGGGGTTCGGGGGGATTCGTCCGGCAGGAAGCACGAAGAGCTTCCCCTTGCCCCATTTCTGGAGGACGTCGGCGAGCTCCACCCGTCCGATGAGCACATCGGTCAGGCCGACACCGCCCTCGACCCCCATGTACTCGGCGATCTTGGGCAACCGGAGATCGCCGTCGAGGAGCGCGACACGCGCGCCGGTCTCGGCCAGGGAGATCGCGAGGTTCGCCGTCGTCGTGCTCTTGCCTTCGCCGGGGCCGGAGCTCGATATGACGAAACTCCGGGGCCCTCCTTCGACATTGACGAACTGCAGGTTGGTGCGGAGACTGCGGAACGACTCCGCACGCGGACTGCGGGGATCGACGTGCACGACGAGCGGGCGCTTCTTCGCTTCGGGATCGAGCGCGATCCCGCCGAGGATCGGGCTGTCGGTGATCTGAGCGATGTCGTGCTGGCTGTGGATGCGCGTGTCGAGCACGCTGCGCAGGATCGCGACAGCGATCCCCGCGACCAGTCCGAGGAGCAGCCCGAGCACGAGATTGAGCGGAACGTTCGGGCTCGACGGCCTGGCCGGAACGAGAGCCGGCTGGATCGTCTCGATCTTGACGAGACTCGCCCCTTCGCCGTCGGGCTTCTCGAGGTCGTTCACGACGACGTCGGTGAAGTTCTTGCCGACCGAGTTGGCGACGGCCGCGGCGCGCTCAGGGTTCGTATCGGTCACCCCGATCTCGATGAGCACCGTGTTGAGCGGCGAACTCGCCGCGATCTGGCTGGAAAGCTGCTGAGCACTGGTGTCCAGACCGAGTTCGTCGATCACCTTGTCGAGTACGAGGGCACTGCCGACGACATCGACGTAGGAGGTGACCGCCTGGCGTGCGAAGCTCGTGCCCTGCACGAGATCGCCTGTCGCCGCGCCCTCGCCCGCACGCACCGACACGTAGAGCGAGGTCGTCGCCTGGTACTTCGGCGTCGTCAGGATGGAGTATCCGGCCGCGACGGCGACACCGAGAAGCGTGCCGACGAGAATGAGGATCCAGCTCTTGTGCAGAATCCTCAGATAGTCATGAAGTTCCAAGCGATTGCCCCCCGCAGCCCCCCAAGGCCACCAATCCCGATAACTTGCTCAGAGCAAGTGTGGCATATTCGCGGTCTCCTTCCCCGCTGATAACCCCAAATGGGGGCATCATCTCGAGTACCGGGGGAAATTGCGGCAGCCGCTCTGGGACGGAGTCGGCGGTCTGTCCTCAGCCCTCGCGGACCCTGCCTGCAAGGTTCACCGTGAGCATCCGCGACTCGCCGGCCGCCAGCTCGGTGACGATCACGGCGAGGTCGTCGCGCCCGGCCGGGAGCAGTCTGGCGGTCAGGCGGCCGGATGACAGCTCGCGCAATTCGCGGACGATCAGATCCGCGACGGCGACCGGACCCCATGCAGTCCCCGAGTCGTCGAGCAACGTCACCTCCACCCCACGTTCACGCGCGGTGCGCGCACTCGCCAGAACCTGTGAGAAGGCGAGGCCGCGCCCGCGCACGACGTCACGCAGCGATGCCTCGATGAGCAGACATTCCCGCCGTTCCTCTGCACTCAGCCGTTCGCCCCGGGCGACACGCTCCATCATGGGACGAGCCACCTCGTCGAGGCGCGCAAGTTGGGCGACCCGCTCGTCCTCCGCCGCACGGGCCGTGGCATCCGCTGCCGCCTGGGCGATCCGCTGACGATCGACCTCGGTCAGGCGCACAGCCGTGCGCCGGAGCCCGACGGCGAACATGGTCGCAACGACGAGAGTCGCCGCGTGCCGCACGACGAGCCCGACCCCGGTCATCGGGCCGAGCCCGCTGAGCATCGCCCAGCTGATCGCGATGAGCGACATGATCCCGTAGCCCGCCCATCCCAACCAGGGCCGCCCACGCAGGATGAGCATGAAGAGCACGAGGGTGATCGCTCCGAGATGCCAGGTGGCGTAGGTGGGCCAGCCCGCCGGGGTCACCTGCTGGGTCTGCAGAATCGCGGTCAGCGTGCACAGCGTGAGGACGCCGAGAGTCCAGCCGAACGGAAAAGGGTCGGGCGCAGGCCACAGCGACCAGACCGCGGAGGCGGCGAGCGACAGGAAGGCGATGATCGTCAGACCCGGTTGCGCGCGCGGGTCGGGATTCGCGAACGCCAGCAGGGCGTGCACGCCGAGGAAGAGCACGAGGATGGTGCGGGCGTGCGGTCCTCCAAGGCCCAGCAGACTCGTCACGTCGACGGAGACGGCGTCCTTCGGCGGAGCGGACTTCGCGGGGCCCGTCGTCATGAGGGCACCCAGCCGAGTTCGACGCGCGTGCCCAGGCCGGCCCGCGAATCGATCGTGGCGTAGCCTCCCGGCAGACCGGCCATCCGGCCGCGGATGCTGCGTGCGATCCCGAGGCGTTCCGGGCGCACCTGAACCTCTTCGAACCCGATGCCGTCGTCGCGGACTCGCACGACGATCGAGGCCTCGGACAGCGTGACCGCGAGACTCCGGTGCACCGCGCGCCGCTCATCGCCGCCACCGGCATGCAGGATCGAGTTGCGCGCCGCCTCCCCGGAGGCGGCGACGATGGCCTCGACGACGTCGGCGGGAACGCAACGACTTCCTTGGTAGTCCTCCGAGCCCTCGGCCGAGAACGCGATGCCCGCCTCTTCTGCGATCGAGCGCAGCCGGTCGACGAGCTCTGCTACGGTGAGCGCATCGACGGGGCTCGAAGCACCACGCAGGCGATCGATCTGCTCGAGGGTCGTGCGCGCCTGCTCAGAGCCCTCGACCTGATCGAGCGGGCCGCGCCCGGCCATGAGCAACGTCGAGATGACCCCGTCATGGATGAGCGCGTCGAAGCGCGCCCGCTCCTGCTCGCGCGCCTCGCGCGCCGCCTTGCGTGAGGCCTCAGTTCTCGCCCGCTCGTTCAAGCTGTCCAGCCGGGCCGCGCTCTGCTGTCCGACCAGCACGAGGCCGGTGAACACGGAGGCGAAGACGATCGCGTAGAGCGCCGTCTCAACGGCGACGAGCACGGCATCCGGGCGGTCGGAGGCGCGCACCATGATCGTTCCGTTCATGACGCTGATGATCAGCAGATAGCCCCATACGACATTGCCCCGAGCCGCGAGGGCAAGGCAGACGACGGGCATTGCCGAGATCGTGAGAACCCACGGCATCCCGGATGCCGCGGGGATCGCGTGACGATGGATCGCCACCCAGATCACGAGCACGAGCAGGTAGGCGATCGCCTCCGCGAGCGCCAGGCCGCGCACGAACGCGATCGGAGTCCAGAGCGCGCAGAGTCCCAGGCTGACCGGGATTCCGACGACGATCGCGAAGGCGACCATCTCGAGAGCGCCGAAGCCGTTCGGATGCTGCACGATGAACGGCTCGTAGGCGAGCGCTCCGAAGATGACGCCGCCGACCCCGAGCGCGAGGGCCGTGATGCGGATCACGCGCTCCTCGGTGGCACCCGCCCGAGCACGAACGGTCATTCCCGTCGTGGCGATCCTCGCAACGGTCACCGCTGCTCCGACGTCGGGGCACGCCAGCGCTGGCCGGGCACGGGAAGGATCCCATCCTCCAGTGCGCGCTTGTAGAGATCCACCTTGGTCGACGCCGGACGGCCGACCCTTTCGTACTTACCTCGGATGCGGCGGATGTAATCGATCACGGTGGCTTCGCTCACCCCCGTCGTGCTCGCGACGAGCGGTGCCTTGGCCCCGGCAGCGTAGAGCGACAGCACCTGCCGTTCGCGCGAGCTCAGTACGGCATCCGCCAGATCGGGGTCGCCGTCGAGCGCGGCTGCCCACTCCATCGAGGCGATCGTCTCACCCGCAGCGGCTCGTTTGACCGCATCGAACAGCACGGCGACCGGCTCAGACTTTCGTATGACGCCGAGCACGCCGCTATGGGCGGCGGAGCGCACGAGCGACGTGTCATCGCCGCCGGTGAAGGCGAGGACCTCCGCGCCGGTCTCGCGGATGCGCCGCACGTTCTCGGCCGGAACCGAGCCGTCTGCGAGACGCAGATCGAGGATGACGAGATGGAGCGTCTCCCCGAGCTCGAGCAGCTCGGTCACCGTCGGCCTGTACGCCACGACGGTGATGTCGGGAATGGTGGCGAACAGATCTGCGAAGCCCCGCGCGACGATCTCATGGTCGTCGACCAGCGCAACTCGATAGCTCTCCACAATGCCCTCTACCCCAACTTAGCGCGATTCCGGAGGTTTGCCTCCCCCCGAGTGCCCCCAGAAATGACGGCTACTGCCGTACGACGCGAAGACCTACAGTGAGAACAAGGGGGAACAGCCTCACGTGTCGTGATGCTCGAACCCGAACGGGCGTGGCGCACAGTGAGTAAATGTGGCCGTCTCAACACCAGTTGATGCGGCCACATTTGTGCGTCTGCGCGCGTCGTCAGCGCTTGCTTCCGTTGAGCACACCACGACTCTCCTGCAGGTAGCAGGCACCGCACAGCGACTCGTAAGCGACCTCCTCGCCGTCGATGGCGACCTGCGCTCCGTCGAACACGTATTGCTCGCCGATCTTGCGCCCATTGAACACCGCCTTGCGACCACATCGGCAGATCGTCTTCAGTTCCTCGAGACTGTGAGCGATCTCGAGCAGGCGGCGGCTGCCGGGGAACGCGACGGTCTGGAAGTCCGTGCGGATGCCGTAGGCCAGCACCGGGATGCTCTCGAGGATCGCGATCCGCAGGAGGTCGTCGACGTGCGCCTCGGTCAAGAACTGGGCCTCGTCGACGAGAAGGCAGCTGACATCCCTTCCGGCTGCATCCACAACGGCACGCCGATGCTGCTGGAACGTCGCATAGGCGTCCGTCTGAGAAGCAAGCAGGAAGTCGACCTCGCGGGTCACACCGAGCCTCGACAGGATGCCGAGATCGCCCTTCGTGTCGATCTCCGGTTTGGCGAGGAGCACGGCGTGACCGCGCTCCTCGTAGTTGTAGGCCGCCTGAAGCAGCGCAGTGCTCTTGCCCGAGTTCATCGCGCCATAGCGGAAGTAGAGTTTCGCCATTACTGCAGGTATCCGTCCTCGGCGGCTCGCCTGATCAACTCGGCCTTGCGGCTCGCAGGCCGGTTCGCCTTCGCGTACTTCTCTCGCACGCGTCTCAAGTATGTCTTGGCCGTCTCGTATTTCACATTCATGAGTCGTGCCACTTCCGACGTGCTGTGCCCTTCGACATAGAGCTGCAGGGCATCCAGCTCGGCGGGGCTGAGTCGAGGCTTCTGCGGCGCAGCCAAGGACCGCTTCGACCTGGAGCCGTCCGACTGCGATACCCCGAGCCCCATGACGACGCGGGCGACGTCCATGATCTCGGCCATAGGCTGTGCCTTGGAGCAGAAGGAGGACGCGCCGGAGTCGAGGGCACGGGAACGCGCCTCCGAGGTGTCGAGCGCGCTCATGACAATCACCTTCGCCCCGGCGGCGCGGCATGTTCGGATGCGCGCCTCGATCGAGACGGTCTCCTTCAGCTGGAAGTCCATCAACACGAGCGCCGCCGGGAACGCCGGACTGCGCACGAGATCGATCCACGTTCCCACGGAGACGACGAGATCGAAGTCCGGTGCGTGTGCCGCGATCCAGCTGCCGATGCTGTCGAGCAGGAGCTCGTGGTCGTCGAGAAGCGCGAGCCGCACCCTGGACGCATCGTCGGGCAACGAGCCGTCGCCCCCGCTCATCACCGCCACAGGGTATCCGGGTTATACCTCATAGTCGAATGCTACTGTCAGCCGCCCGTCCTGTGTGGTCGCCGAGACCCGCACGAACACCGCGCACAGCACGCTCGTGTAGGGCCGGAGCGCCCGACGCACCGAACGGCTCGCGCCCGTGACCGTCGCGACCACGCGCACCGTGTGCGGCGTGAACCCGGAACGCTGCAGTGTGCCGGCCTCGATGCCGATCGTGACGCCCGACGCGCCGATGACGACGCTCGCACACAACTCGGCGAGGATGGCGGCGCACGCAGCGCGTTGCTCGCCGCGCATCCTGGCAGCCAGATGGAGGGGGTCGGTGACGACCGGAGGCGGCGAGACGTCGCGGACGCGTGCACGCGCACGCTCCCGGTCGACGATCTCGTCGAGCCAGGTGTGTTCCAGCTCTGCGACGAGCGAGCCGCGCACGGTGCGCGCCAGGGAACGTGCCAGCGCGGTCTCGGCCTCGGTGATCGACCCGGCGCGGACGATCGCGGCGAGGAACGGGAGCACATCGCGACCGAGCAGGGTCACCTGCTCCTGTTGCACCGAACGAGCGATGCCCTCGCGCATCTCGCGGTCGCGAGCGAGGGTCGCCCTGGCGGCCGAGCGCTGCCAGGCTTCGACCGCCCGCACGGAGTGCTCGGCGTAGGCGACGCCGGCGAGGCCGAGGCCGAGGATCGGCACGACACCGACGACGATGTACTCCGACACCGGCGCGATGATCGCGAAGTACGGCGCCCCCACCACGGCGCAGCCGGTTGCGATCGTCGCGAAGGCCACCGCGGCGACCGCGATCTGGATAGCGGGTCGATAGGACGCCATCATGGCCAGAATCACCCCGGTCGCGACGGGACCGTAGTCGTCTTGGAAGAGCCTGTTCGACCCGAAGGTGCTGGCCATCTCGAGTCCGAACGAGAAGGCGGCGAGCGCGACAACGAATACTAACAGGCTGCCGCGAAGCGGAGCATGGGATGGTGCCGCGCCGGCGAGGAACACGATGAACGCCCCGGCCATGGTGAACACGGCGAGCACGGCGAGATCGACGTGCACAAGCTGATCGCCGTGGCTCGCAGTCGCGATGGCCGCATACCCGACGACGAAGACACTCGCGACCGGCAGGAGCGGCCAGCCGGAGAGCGTGCCGAGCGGATCCATTCGTTGCCGGGTGCGCGGCCGTCTCCGTTCGACGAAAGCCGGCCACGCCGAGCCCAGCGGCGCCGGATCCTCGGCGAATACCGCGGATTCCGACCGTCTCACGACCCGATCCGATCCGGCGCATCCGAGTGGTCGCCCGACCTCGACGCGGCAGGATCGATCGGCACGACGATCATGACCGATGTCCCGACTCCAGGCCGGGACCAGATCTCGACGGAACCGCCGACCGCAGCGATCCGATGCTGAACGGAATGGCGCAGCCCGAGGCGTTCCTGAGCCGCTTCTGCGAGGATGAAACCACGACCGGCGTCGACGACGAGCACCACGACGTCCTCCCTCGCCCGGCCGATCGACACCTCGGCCTCATGCGCGCCCGCATGACGGATCACGTTCACGAGGCACTGTCGCACCGCTTGGCCGAGGGCGACCGACTGCTCGGTGGCGAGCAACCCGACGGAGCGACGGTCGCCCGTGACCTCGACGACGAGGCCACGGTCGCGCACCTCCTCGATCGCTGCGAACAGCTCACTCGTCGTCCACGGATCCGACATGCCGCCACCGACGACGCTTCCGGGCGCGCTCCTGTCGGAGGCCTCCTCGTCCACCGCGACCGAGTTGTGCGAGATGAGCCAGTCCTGGCCGACGAGCGATTCGAGATCGCCTTCGACCGCACGGCGTAGCCGGGGATCGAGTCTACCGGGCGGCGCCTCTGCAAGCGCGATCAGATGGCTGAGCGTCGTGTCGTGCAGATGAGCCGCCGCACGCAGCTCCAGCTCATGTCGAAGCGTGAGCACACGATCCTCGCACGCGGCGCGATGGACGACGGGCTGCGCAATCCGCGCGGAACGTCTATTCAGGCCGTCGAACAGCAGCACCCCGACGAGCACGGCATAGGTGCAGAGCGTGACGACATCGGGCTTGAACGGAATGCCGGTCGCCCACGCCGCCACCGCGACCGCGACCTCGCCGATCACGAGCCCCGCCGAGGCCCAGAGCACGCCGATCAGGGCTCCCGATCCTGCTCCTCCGACCACGACGAGCGCCATCTTCGGCAGCGCGACGATGAACATGTCCGTGGTGGGGAACACATGCCGCTGACCGAGGATCGTCGTGGTGTAGACGAAGGTGCACACGCCGCCGACGGCGAGATAGAGCACCGAGAACAGCACGGTCCGGCGTCGCGTGAGCATCACGAGGAGCCCCGCCATGGGAAGAAGCGCCGGCACCGTGGCCCAGAGCCCGCCGAGAGAGCTCGCGATCGACAGAGAGATCACCGTCGCGAGCGCGCCGCCAAGGCACGCGAGCCCGAACCAATGGGCCGCTCGCGCAAGAGCATGACCCATCGACGACTCGGCCAGATGGCTTGGCAATCCGAGTGACAAGACTTACCCCCTGCGGGGAATTATGCCACCGGCACGGCGGGCTTGTCCTCCGGTCCTCGAAACTGTCTCCCTGCCGCAGCGGGCCTCGCATCGCGGTCAGAAAAGCGTCGGAGCCTCCGTCGACCGATGGGCGACTCCCCCCGAGCCCGGCGACGCGCGACCGCGTCGTTCGAGGCCGCTCGACCGGATGAGCGGCTTGATACGTGCGGCAAGCCACCTGCGGTACCCCTTCGGCGCATATGCGCCGTGGCCATAGAGCTGCTCGTAGCGCGGCACCAGCTCCGGGTGCTCGGAGGCCAGCCATTGCATGAACCATTCTCGAACGCCCGACCGCAGGTGGAGAGCGGTGTAGAGGACGGATGTCGCCCCGGCGGCCTTCGCCTGGCGAAGCGCCTCGTCGAGGTGCTGTCTCGTATCGGTCAGGAACGGCAGGATCGGCATCAGGAAGATCGTGCAGTCGAGTCCAGCATCGCGCACAGCCGTCACCGTCGCGAGTCGGGCTCTCGTGGTCGGGGTTCCCGGTTCGACCGACTGCTGCAGGTCATCGTCGTAGATAGCGATCGACAGAGCGAGGTCGACGGGAACGCGTGTCGCGGCATCCGCGATCTGTTCGAGGTCTCTGCGCAACAGGGTTCCCTTGGTGAGGATGCTGAAGGGGGTGCCGCTGTCTGTGAGCGCCTCGACGATCCCGGGCATGAGCCTGTAGCGGCCTTCGGCACGCTGGTAGGGGTCGGTGTTGGTTCCGAGAGCGACCGGATGCCGTTTCCAGCTTGGCTTGCCCAACTCGTTCCGCAACACCTCGGCCACGTTGACCTTCACGACGATCTGCCGGTCGAAGTCCTCGCCTGTATTGAGATCGAGGTAGCTATGGGTCGGGCGCGCGAAACAGTAGACGCAGGCATGACTGCAGCCGCGGTAGGGGTTGATCGTCCAGCCGAACGGCATCGAACTCTGGCCTGGCACCTTGTTGAGTGCCGACTTGGCGAGCACCTCGTGGAAGGTCATCCCGGCGAACTCCGGGGTTTGTACCGAACGAACGAGGTTGTTCAGGCGAGCCAACCCCGGCAGGGTCGACGGTTGGTCGACATCGAGTTCTTGGGCGCTCCATCTCATGATTAGATTCGAACATAGTTTCTATGTATCTGTCTAGGTGAAGTAGGCTTGTGTCGTGGCCGAATCTGCCCATCCGATTGGTGGTGTTGACTATCCGCGGACGTTTCAGGAGTTGCGTGAGTGGTTCCCGGATGATGCGGCGTACCTGGCGTATCTGGCGCGGTTGCGGTGGCCGTATGGGTTCGTCTGATGCAGGAGTCTTGAGCCCGGCGAAATGGCAATGTCAACCTGCGATCCCGGACGCGGCAAGATCAGCCTTCTGTCGTCGCCGAACCATCTCCAGAGATGATGCGCAACGCGGGAGTCAACTCGAGGGATAAGCGAGTTCTTTCCCGGCCACGAGCGCGCTACTCAAGAAGGAGCATCGTCGATTGTCCCTCGAGAGTGATAGCAAAGGACCATCCCCGCTGAGGACGGCAATTGTTCCATATCCAGCGCCTCACCCACTCAGTGCCTGTTCCGCCGGTCAAGCACACGAGTTTTCCGATACCGCGAAGCTCGTCGGGTGGCGTTATCGTGATCTCGCTCAGGTACGCTTCTGCGCCATTGCGCGGAGGTAACCCCGCTGACGAAATGCCTTTGAGCCGAGCCTGCTCGAGGTAGAGCGATAGATCCCGCTCGTACTCCTGATCGAACGCCCGTGTCGCGTCTGAGCAGACCGCGGTGGCGGTGATTTCGATTCTCGATTCGGTAAATTCCGCGGTGACGACCGCCTCGATACTGGAGGCGGTCGTCACCATGATGCTTGAGCTCACACCGAACCTATGGAGCTATGGCCTGGACTTGATCGATTTTGGTCGTGCCTGCCTTGTAGAGTGTCGCGATACTGGTGACGTACTAGGTGGTGGACATTGTCCCGGCTACCGTCGGCAGCGTCCCGTACGTAGTGATTCCAAGTGAGGGTCCTAGCTGCCAAGCGCCGGAGCTCGGGCCTACACGCCATATCACATTGAGATTGTTCAGTGTGCCGTTGTACGGGACGCCCGTCGCGTTGACGTCAATCGACCAGGAACGGTACGTGGGCCCGCACGGGCAGGTTACATTCGTCGACTGTGTGCTGTTCCTGATATAGATGCCGTATGCGGTGCCCATCGGCGTGACCGTGTCCTGATCGGGAGTTGGCATTCGACCACCGATCCCAAGGCAATAGTCTCGGACCGCGGCAACAGCACGCGCCAGTTCCAGTCCAGCCACTTCGGTGCCATCTTGACGGGCCAAATTGAGCGATTCCTCGCCGCACACATGGATGACGTCGGGGCTGGTCGCAGGCTTGCCTGGATCAGCCACGGCCGGGGCGGCGCTCAATCCGATGAAGAGTACGGCACCGATCACCGCAGTCACGAGTGCCGCTGGCCGTTGCCGCCATCCAAAGCGCGTGTTCGGGCTGGAGGCACTCCGTAGGGGCATCGCTGTCTCCATTTCGCCAGAGTCACTCAGAACTCCGAATTGACATAGAGGTTCGCGCGCCCCGCCAGGGTCTGTCAAGAGAGCAGATGGTAATGAGCATTGCTCATGGGTTCGCGTGGTCTCCCCAAGTGGCAACCGAGCAATTCACCCTCGTTCGTGATGGTTACGGTCGGCACTCGACTCAGCTACAAACTACCGGTCCCGCAATGTCTCGGCTCCACCTCACCTAGACAGCTACCCAGAACATAGTTTCGAATGTTGAGCAAGATCTCCTCCCGGAATGCTGGGTCTCTACCGTGTTCGCCACTTTGTGCGTTCTGCGCCACCCGAGGTGGCGCAGAACGCACAAAGTGGCACGCAGGATCTCAGCTAACCCCGTCGAGGGACACCGAAGCGGCGTACGGGGGTAGGCGCCGGGCAGCGGCGGCCAACATCTTAGGCGGGGATACCGAGGACAGCGGCGGTCGCGGCGAGCGACGCAGCCGCCTCATGAGGGTCGTCGGAGAGCCGGCGGCCATAGCTGGGGATCATCTCGCGGATCTTGGGCTCCCACGCCGTCATCTGGCCTGGGAAGCATCGTGCGAGCAGGTCGAGCATGATCGACGCCGCTGTCGAGGCGCCCGGCGATGCGCCGAGCAGCCCGGCGATCGATCCGTCCTCTGCCGCGATGACCTCCGTGCCGAACTGCAGCACCCCGCCTTGTTTCGGGTCCTTCTTCATCACCTGAACCCGCTGGCCCGCTGTGATGAGCTCCCAGTCCTTCATCGTGGCGGTAGGCATGAACTCCTGAAGCGCCTTGAGTTTCTTCGCGCGGCTGGCGAGCAGCTCACCCACGAGGTACTTGACGAGGTCGAAGTTGTGCCAGGCCACCGCCAGCATGGGGCCGAGGTTGTGTACACGTACCGAGAACGGCAGATCAAGCCAGGTGCTCGTCTTGAGGAATTTCGGAGTGAAGCCCGCGTACGGCCCGAACATCAACGACCTCTCGCCGTCGACGACGCGAGTGTCGAGGTGCGGAACCGACATCGGGGGCGCACCGACCGCCGCCTTGCCGTAGACCTTGGCCTGGTGCTGCGCCACGACCTTCGGATTGGTGGTGCGCAGGAACTGGCCCGAGATCGGGAACCCGCCGAAACCCTTGACCTCGGGGATTCCGGAGTGCTGCAGCAGAGCGAGCGCGCCTCCACCCGCGCCGACGAAGACGAAGCGGGCATTGACGACCTTGGGCGTGCGGCCGACCGTGTGGCGGAGCTTGATGCGCCACGTGCCGTCTGGGAGCTTCTTGAGGCCGGTGACGTGATGGTTCACGTGCACCTCGCCGCCGCGCGCGACCAGGTCGTCGAGCAGGTACCCAGTGAGCGCCCCGAAGTCGACGTCGGTTCCCGCCTCGATGCGCGTCGCCGCGATCTTCTGCTTCTTCGGACGTTTGAGGGTGATGAGCGGAGTCCACTCGCCGACCTTGCCTGCGTCCTCGGAGAACTCGATCCCGTGGAAGAGCGGCTGATCCTTCAATGCCTCGTAGCGCCTGCGCAGATATCCGATGTTCGCCTCGCCATGCACGAAGGTCATGTGGGGCGTCGCGTTGATGAAGTTGTGGGGCTCCGGCAGGGCGCCGGCCCCGATGAGATACGACCAGAGCTGGCGACTCACCTGGAACTGCTCGTTGATGCTCACGGCCTTGGCAGCATCGACACCGCCATCGGCGGCCTCGGGCATGTAGTTGAGTTCGCAGAGGGCTGCGTGGCCCGTGCCGGCATTGTTCCACGGGTTGGAACTCTCCTGTGCCACCGCACCGAGGCGCTCGTATACACGGATCGACCAATCGGGTTGCAGCTGCTTGATCAGCGTTCCGAGAGTGGCGCTCATGATGCCGCCGCCGATCAGGACGACATCGACGGGTGCCTCAGAATTCACGGTTCTCAGTCTACCGGCGCTCGGAGTCCGCTTCGCGCACGACCGCTGCGGCCCTCCAAACGCTGACATCCTCCTGCCGTTGGTCCCGCCGACCGCTACGGCCCTCTGATCACACGACGCGCAGAAGGGTGATGAGCGGGACAACGCGGGGTTGGGGTGGGAACCCGGGGGACGGGGACTGAAGAGAAAGGTTCGGGGCAGCAAAACGAGCGGTGCCATATCCTGGCCGCAGGGACGAAACACACCTGGGGGAGACCACGCACGTGAGCAACAGTTCGGAACGCCGTGTCGCCGTGATCATAGAGGACGACGTCGACATCAGGTGCTTGCTCGAGACCGTGCTCGAGCAGGCAGGCTTCGACACCGTCTCGGCCGGCAACGGTCTCGATGGCGTGGAAGCCGTGCGCATGCACGACCCGCTGGTCACGACGCTCGACGTGAGCATGCCCGGTATCGACGGATTCGAAGCGGCCAAGCGTATCCGCGCGTTCAGCTCGACCTACATCGTCATGCTCACCGCGCGGAGCGATGAGATCGACATCCTGCAGGGGCTCGACTCGGGCGCGGACGACTACGTGACCAAGCCGTTTCGGCCCCGCGAGTTGCGCGCCCGCGTCGAAGCGATGCTGCGGCGTCCACGCTCGGGCCCAGCGTCTCCGACGCACGAAGGGGCGCTCGGCGGACTGTCCGGAGAAGACGGCGGCAAGCCCTTCCCCGCATCGGTGTCTGCGACGAACGATGCAGCGTATCCCGACACCGGCGGCCCCCGCTCGGACTGGCTCAGGCATCGAGGGCTGTCCCTGCAGCCCGAAATGCGACTCGTGCGCCTCGGAGGCATCGACATCCTGCTCACCCGCAGCGAGTTCGACCTGCTGCATGCGCTTCTCGAATCGGGTCAGCGCGTCAGGAGCAAGGCCGATCTCGCGCTCATGCTGCGCGGAGAAAGCTATGCCACGTCGCACTGCGTGAGCGACGCAGACAAGCGCGCGATCGAGGTGCACGTGGCCAATCTGCGACGCAAGCTCGGCGAGGACCCCACGACACCACGATGGATCGAGACCGTGCGCGGCGTCGGCTACCGGCTGACGGCACCCGAGAAGACCTAGCCGACGGAGAGCGGGAACGACGCAGCCGATCGTGGCCCGGTAGGTGGGGAGCGCATGACGCCGGCGATGAAGTCATTCGCATACGCTTCAAGTTCGGGAGCGAGAAGCGGCTGTGATCGGATGTAGCGTCTGTCCTGCTGAGCCGACGATGTTGGCGTCTCGGCCGAGCGGGTGTGTGAGAAACATGCGTTCTCTCCTTCCCGACCATGATCGGGTGCATCGATTCCTCGCTGCAAGTGTCAAGTCTGACGCGGCAAGCTCTGAACCGGCACGAGAATGCTGCAGGATCGACTCAGGATTCCCTCAAGATTCAGGGCACGGTGTCGCGATCCGCCTCTCTTCGCCGATCGTGGCTTGGCGACCATCGAAGCTCAACCGCCTGATCGCGGCAGCGGCCGCCCAGGACTCCGAGACGGTCACATCGACGAGCACGCGGCCCCCGGCCGCTGCCGCAGTTGCCGACACCTTGCGGGCCGTGACGACGAGGTCGTCGAATCCGTGACCGAGGTAGTCCGACAACGCGATGCCGATGCTCACCGTCGGACGCAACCCGATCACCCTGTCGGATGGCGTCTCGAGGAGTCCTTCCTGGATGGTCTCCGCTGCAGAGCGTGCCGCTGCGGCATCGATCGCGGGCACGGCGACGAGCAGCCGGCTCGGTCCGTCAGCCCCGATGATGGAATGCGGCGAAGCGAACCGACGGGTGAGCGCTATGAGGTTCTGCGCGAACGACTCGCCGATGACCGCGCCGAAGGCCACATTGACCTCCCCGATGTCGTCGAGGGCCACATGCATCATCGCGAGCTGCTCGTCGTGATACCCCGCGCGTTCCAGCCAGTCGGTCAGAACGCGGCGATAGGACTCGGCTTCGAGCACACCGTCGGCCGTGTAGGCGAACACGGCTCCACGACCCCGCGCCCGGAACCGGATGCCACGACACGAGAACCGCGAAGGCGCTCACGACGATGGTGATGGCTATGCCCAGAAAGAACAGGAAGGAGTCGACGCGGCCTGGTTCGAAGAACTGGGTGACCGCGAGCACCGCGAGGACGACGACTCCGAAGAGCATTTGCGACAGCGCCACCGAGCGGTCGAGAGCCGACGAGCCGACCGGCTTGTCGACGGATGCGCGTATGACATCGAGGATAACGCCCGGGTACCCTCGCGAGCAGGCCGTGTCCCGACCCGACAGGGAACGAGCCGAGCATGTCCCCGCCCCGTGGCGGGCGAAGGCCTCGATCCTGCGAAAGCAACGAGTCGACGGCGGAGCCTTCGAGCGAATGCTGACGCGTATGGCAGCACTTGTCAGTGCAGGAGGCCGAACGACGTCCTAGAGTCGCGCCGCCACCAGCTCGGCGATCTGCACGGCGTTGAGCGCAGCGCCCTTGCGCAGATTGTCGTTGCTGATGAAGAGAGCGAGGCCGCGTCCGTCGGGAACACCGGGATCCTGACGGATGCGCCCGACAAAGCTCGGATCCTTGCCCGCTGCCTCAAGCGGTGTCGGAACGTCCGTGAGCACGACGCCTGGGGCGTCCGCGAGCAACGACTTCGCCTTCTCGACGGAGAGGGGATTGGCGAACTCCGCGTTGATCGAGAGCGAGTGACCTGTGAACACGGGCACACGCACGCAGGTGCCGCTCACGAGCAGTCCCGGCAGCTCGAGAATCTTGCGGCTCTCGTTGCGGAGCTTCTTCTCCTCATCGGTCTCGAAGTCGCCGTCGTCGACGATGGAGCCCGCAAGCGGAATGACATCGAAGGCGATCGGTCGCACGTACTTGACGGGCGCGGGCAGATCGACGGCGCCGCCATCGTGCACCAGACCGATCACCTCGCCTTCCATTGCGGCCCGCACCTGGCTCTCGAGCTCCTCGACACCGGCGAGCCCGCTGCCGGACACGGCCTGGTAGGTGCTGACGACGAGCCGCTCGAGACCGGCCTCCTCGTGCAGCACCTTGAGCACGGGCATGGCCGCCATCGTGGTGCAGTTCGGGTTGGCGATGATGCCCTTCCTGGCCTCCGCGATCGCATGCGGGTTCACCTCGCTCACGACGAGCGGAACCTCAGGGTCCATCCGCCACCCGGACGAGTTGTCGACGACAATGACTCCGGCAGCCGCGAAGCGCGGAGCCTGCTCCTTGGAGAGCGTCGCACCGGCGGAGAAGATCGCGATATCGAGGCCGGTGGGGTCGGCGATCGCAGCATCCTCGACGACGACATCCTCGCCGCGCCACGGCAGGGTCGTGCCGGCCGAGCGCGCCGACGCGAAGTAGCGGATCTGCGCCACAGGAAAATCGCGCTCCTCCAGGAGCTGGCGCACGACTGCTCCGACCTGACCGGTTGCGCCGACGACGCCGACGTTGATGCCCTGGCTGCTGCTCACTTCTGTGTCCTCACTTCGTGCTGTATTTGGCGCTCATCCCGACTCAGGCAATTTTCGCAGAGACGGCCCGAAACGGGCCGAATCCACGAACTCTGGCAGGAATTGACGGGTTATGAACGGAAGTCGTCGTTGCTGTGCGTCGTCAGGCGCGCGGCGGTGCTGGAAGGGCGGATGTCGCGAAGCGCGCCAGCCGCCGCACAGCGTCTAGCGACCGGTTCCCGCGTGCACGACGGCGTCTTCGTCTCCATCGAGGCCGAAGGCCGAGTGCACGGCGCGAAGCGCATCGGCGAGCGTGTCGGCACGGGTGACGACCGAGATGCGGATCTCGCTCGTCGAAATCATCTCGATGTTGATGCCTGCCTGGTAGAGCGCCTCGAAGAGTTTGGCCGAGACACCGGTGTTCGTGCGCATCCCCGCACCGACGAGGGCCAGTTTGCCGATCTGGTCGTCGTATTGCAGGCTCTTGAATCCCACGTTGCTCTGCTCGTTGGTGAGAGCGGTGAGAGCGGCCTGTCCGTCGGACTTGGGAACGGTGAAAGAGATGTCGGTGAGCCCGGCCGCCGATGACACGTTCTGCACGATCATGTCGACATTGGCATTTGTCTTCGCGACGATCTTGAAGATGTAGGCCGCTTTGCCCGGGATGTCCGGCACGCCGACGACCGTGATCTTCGCCTCGCTCATATCGGTCGCGACTCCTGCGATGATCGGCTCTTCCACGGTTTCTCCCTCGGCTGGGTTGTAGACGATGGTGCCCTCGTTGTTGTTGAACGAGGAGCGCACGTGCAGGGTCACACCATGACGGCGAGCATATTCCACAGCACGAATATAGAGGACTTTGGCGCCAGCCGCCGCAAGCTCGAGCATTTCCTCGCTCGTGATGCGGTCGATCTTCCTGGCCTTCTGCACGACACGAGGATCGGCCGTGAACACACCGTCGACATCGGTGTAGATCTCGCAGATGTCGGCCTCCAGTGCCGCGGCGAGAGCCACCGCGGTCGTGTCGGAACCACCGCGACCGAGGGTCGTGATGTCTTTGGTGTCGCGGTTGAAGCCTTGGAAGCCCGCGACGATGACGATGGCACCCTCGTCGACCGCCGAACGCAGGCGAACGGGGGTGACATCGACGATGCGGGCCGCGCCATGGCGGGCGTCCGTGATCATGCCCGCCTGACTGCCGGTGAAGGAGCGCGCATCGTAGCCGAGGCTCTTGATGGCCATTGCGAGCAACGCCATCGAGATGCGCTCGCCCGCGGTGAGCAGCATGTCGAGCTCCCGCGGCTCGGGGAGAGGCGCGACTTCGTGCGCGAGGTCGAGCAGCTCGTCGGTGGTGTCGCCCATCGCCGAAACGGCGACGACGACGTCGTTGCCGGCTTTGCGCGTCTCGACGATCCGCTTGGCGACGCGTTTGATGCCCTCCGCGTCGGCAACGGACGATCCGCCGAACTTCTGCACGATCAAGCTCACGTGGTTCTCCTGATGGGAAAGCGACAACTGCCCGAAAGTCCATCATAATTGCCGATGCATGCCGAGCTGACTATACGCGACGCCCAGGACCACGCGGCGCGATTCGGATGCCGCTCAGCTGACGACACGCCGCCCCTCGAATGCTCGTCCGAGAGTGACCTCGTCGGCGTATTCGAGATCACCACCAACGGGCAGGCCGGATGCGAGCCGGGTGACCCGGATCTCGAGTGTCGTGAG
The DNA here is from genome assembly GCF_042660285.1 of Luethyella okanaganae. Classification (NCBI taxonomy): domain Bacteria; kingdom Bacillati; phylum Actinomycetota; class Actinomycetes; order Micrococcales; family Microbacteriaceae; genus Luethyella; species Luethyella okanaganae. The sequence goes on along the minus strand of NZ_JBHSTP010000001.1, from coordinate 157,306 downwards.
AAGCCGAGAGAGATAGGTCGCCGTCGCCTCGCCCTCGAGATTCGGGTCCGTCGCGATGATGACCTCCTGTACCGTGCCGTCAGCGAGGCGCTGCATGAGCTGACGGATGCGCAACTCGTCGGGGCCGACGCCGTCGATCGGGCTGATCGCCCCCCCGAGCACGTGGTAGAGCCCGCGGAACTCACGCGTGCGTTCGATCGCGACGACGTCCTTCGCCTCCTCGACCACGCAGATGAGAGCGGGGTCGCGACGAGGATCACGGCAGATCGAGCATGTCTCCTCCTCAGCGATGTTGCCGCAGATGCTGCAGAATCTCACCTTGTCACGCACGGTCATGAGGATCTCGGCGAGGTGCGTCACGTCGAAGTTCTCGGTCTGCAGAATGTGGAACGCGATACGCTGCGCAGACTTCGGACCGATGCCGGGCAGCCGCCCGAGTTCGTCGATGAGTTCCTGAACGATTCCTTCGTACACCGGCTAGCCCTGCTGGTCTCTCGCGGTCACGCGCACCGTGTTATCGTGCGCCTGCTCCTCGATGAACGTGGCGCCGAGAATCTCGCGGACGACGGACTCCCCATAACGCTGAACACCGTCCACGGATGACGCACCGCCGACAGTCGCTGCGCGTGGCGGCGTCCGCGCTGCAGGCTCCGACGCCCGAGACGGATCGGCGACCGCCACCGGTCGGGCCGGTGACGCGGCGACGGGCGGTTGCTCGGCAACCGGCGGCTCGAAAGGCGGCTCGTCATCGAGTGGCGGAGCGTCTTCATCGCGCGGGAACGCGGGTTCGACCTCCCCCTGTGGCATGGCTGGGTCGGAACTCGGGATCGCGACGACCGCCCAGCCGCCAGCCGGTGCCGGAACCTGGGCCGATGGCGATGCCTCAGGCTCAGGCTCAGGCTCAGGCTCAGGCTCAGGCTCAGGCGACACAGAACCCGACTGGACCAGCCGAGCCGCCTCATCCCGACCAGACTCTGCGGGAGCCGGAGCGCGGTCTGGAGCCGCCGGTGCCGCCGGACTGCCGTCGACCTTCGCGACGAGCCTGGGAGTGAAGCCGAGCACGGCAGAGACCGCCTGCTTGAGATAGTCGCCGACCCCCTGCCCGGGCGCCGCCGCCTGCTTGAGGTTGTCGACGTCCTTCTCGCTCGGGAACGACAGCACCAGCACCTCGCCGTCGCGGAGTTCCCGCACCGTCGCCGTCAGGAGCACGATCCACGCGCCCATCTTGGCCGTCTTGATGGCGTCGAGGATCTCGGGCCAGGCGTCCTTGACCTGCTGGAGGGTCACGGGGCCGATGGCCGCCGTGGTGCCGGATACCGGAACCGACGCTTCCTCTGAGAACGTTGCACTGTGCTCCTCCGACGGGGACGGAACCGAAATCCCGGCGGGAGTCGCACTTCGGGAGGCTTCGCTCCGCTCGGCAGACGGGGAGACGCGCTGAGCGGTCTCGACCGCCGAGGGACCTGAACGCTGCGGAGGCGCCGAAGCCCGGCCCGATTCTCCCTTCCCCATGGCCTTCCCCTGGGCGTCGCTCCGCTCGGCGGATTGCGGAGGAGCGGAAGAGACTCCGGCGGCGTCCGTCACTCCCACACGGCGTTCCAGGCGTTCGACGCGAGCGAGGGCGCCGCGCTCTGTCTCGTCGCTCGAGGGCACGAGCGTGCGTGCGACCATGAGTTCGAGGTGGAGCCGTGGCGATGTCGCACCGGTCATCTCGGTGAGCGCGGCGTTGACGATGTCGGCCGTGCGCGAGATCTCGGCCTGGCCAAATCGTGCCGCCTGCACGGCCATGCGGTCCAGCTCGTCTTGTGCAACTCCCCGCAGCACCGCGGCGGCGCCCTCGGGCGAACTCGCCCCGACGATGATGAGGTCGCGCAAGCGCTCGAGCAGGTCTTCGACGAAACGCCGTGGATCCTGCCCCGTCTGGATCACCCGGTCGACGGCTCCGAAAGCCGCGGCGGCATCCCGTCCGGAGATGGCGTCGATGACCTCGTCGAGCAGCGCCCCGTGCGTGTAACCGAGCAGCGCGACCGCACGCTCGTAGTCGACCGTCGCCGACTCGGAGCCCGCCATGAGCTGGTCGAGCAAAGAGAGGGTGTCGCGAGGCGATCCACCGCCGGCGCGCACGACGAGCGGCAGCACACCCGGGGCGACCGTCACACCCTCGGCGGTGCACAGCGTCTGCACGTACTCGAGCATCTGAGCCGGAGGAACGAGGCGGAAAGGATAGTGGTGGGTGCGCGAACGGATCGTGCCGATGACCTTCTCGGGCTCGGTCGTCGCGAAGATGAACTTCACGTGCTCCGGCGGCTCTTCCACGATCTTGAGCAGGGCGTTGAAGCCGCTCGCGGTGACCATGTGCGCCTCGTCGAGAATGAATATCTTGTAACGATCTCGCGCCGGGGCAAAGATGGCGCGTTCGCGCAGATCGCGAGCGTCGTCGACGCCGCCGTGGCTCGCGGCATCGATCTCGACGACGTCGAGCGACCCGCTGCCGTCGCGCGAGAGCTCAACGCAACTCGGGCACACGCCGCACGGGGTGTCCGTCGGCCCCTCAGCACAGTTGAGGCAGCGGGCCAGGATGCGCGCCGAGGTCGTCTTGCCGCAGCCGCGCGGCCCGCTGAACAGGTAGGCGTGGTTCACGCGGTTGGTGCGCAGGGCGGTCATGAGCGGCTCGGTCACCTGTGACTGTCCGATCATCTCGGCGAAGGTTTCTGGCCGATAACGGCGATAGAGAGCGGTGACCACGCGTCAATGCTACTTGGCGGCACCGACAGCAGGGTCGTGCGGGCCACGTCGGAGCTCGGAGGCGCTCACAGCGCTCGTGCCGGCATCCGGCAGCACACCGCGGGGAAGGGCCGTGTCGGCCGGCCGCGCGACTAACGCCGAGGGTGTCGGGCGCCGCCCGCGCAGTAGTCACCACGTCTATTTCTTCTCGCGACCCGTTCTGGTGCTCGTGTCTCCACTAGGGGACATTCGCGCCGACCGTCGATCGCACCACACCGGGTCGACGAGGAGAGAAAGAGGCGACGATGTGACTGCGGTCCCAGCCAGCGGGGGATTGGCCAGGACCGCAGCACTCATGAACGGCTAACTAGAGAGCCGTCCACGCCTGACCAGCAGCACGCCAACGCCGCCTATAAGAAGGACGAATGCGCCGAGGACGGCCGCCAGAGCGCCGTCGACGCCGGTCGCTGCAAGACCGCCAGACGCCTTGTAGGCGAATGCACCGGGGAGCGTTCCCGTGCCGCACGCGCCCGCCCCGACGATCGTTACCGGCACGATGCCGGTGCCCGCGGGCGAGACTGCCGTTATCACGGTGTCGCTCACGACAGTGAAGCTGAGCGCCGACTTGTCACCGAACCGTACCGCTGTCGCCCCGGTGAAGCATCTGCCCGTTATCGTCACAGTCGTCCCACCCGCTTCCGGACCGGTCCCCGGGTCGACCGTGTCGACAACCGTCACCGCGTCGTAGAGGAACGGCAGCGGATCGGACACCCCTCCCGGCCCGGCCACGACGACGTCGACAACGCCGGGAGCATGGGCCGGGCTCGTGACACGGATCTCTGTGTCAGACACCACCACGAAGCCCGTGCCCGGCGCCCCGCCGAAGGTGACGCCGGTCGCACCCGTGAACCCGGTGCCGATTATCGTGACGACGGTACCACCGGTCTCCGGCCCGTGATCGGGAGTGAGCGAGGTCGCATCCGGTGCCGGCAGGTACTCGTAGCCGCCCGGCAGGGTGCCGGTGCCACATGTGCCGCCACCGACGACCTGGATGTCGACCACGCCGACTCCCGCGGGAACCACCGCGGTGATCGTGGCATCGTCAACGACCGTGAAGCTCGTCGCCGGGACTCCGCCGAAGGTGACGCTCGTCGCGCCGGTGAAGCACTGGCCGCTGATCGTGACCGTGTTGCCGCCGCCGACAGGCCCCGACCCTGGATCCACACCGTCGACCCTGGTGACAGGGGTGAAGGTGAAGGTGCCCGGTGCCGAAGAGCCCCCGGGACCGGTGACGATCACAGCCACGGCACCCGGTGCATGCACCGGTGTCGTGACCGTGATCGTCGTGTCGTTCACGACCGTGAACGCCGATCCGGCGACACCGCCGAATGTCGCACCCGTCGCCCCCGTGAACCCGGTGCCCGTGATCGTCACCACCGTGCCGCCCGTCTCCGGACCGCTCGGGGGAACGATCGACGAGATCGTCGGCGCCGGGATGTACGTGAACGGCAGCGGCCCGGACGTTCCGCCCGGCCCCGTCACGACGACATCGACCGTGCCGGTTCCTGGAGGGGAGGTCACCGTGATCGTCGTGTCGTTCACGACCGTGAACGCCGATCCGGCGACGCCACCGAATGTCGCACCCGTCGCACCCGTGAACCCGGTGCCCGTGATCGTCACCACCGTGCCGCCCGCTTCGGGACCGCTCGTCGGCGAGAGCGAGCTGAGTGCAGGAACCGGCAGGTAGCTGAAGCCCTGCGGTGCCGAATCGCCGTTCGGCGAGGTCACGATAACGTCGACGACACTCGGCGTGTGAGGCGGGCTCGTGACCGTGATCTGCGTGTCGCTGTTCACCGTGAACGCCGTCCCGGCGAGCCCGTCGAACGTGACACCGGTCGCACCGGTGAACCCGGTCCCCGTGATCGTGACGACCGTCCCACCGGTCTCCGGACCTTCGGAGGGCGTGAGTCCCGTGATCGCCGCAGCGGGCAGATAGGTGAACGTGGCGGGAGCCGAGTCGCCGTTGGGGTCGAGCACGATCACGTTCACGGGGCCGACCGCATGCGGTGGGCTCGTGACCGTGATCTGCGTGTCGCTGTTCACCGTGAACGCCGTCCCGGCGAGCCCGTCGAACGTGACACCGGTCGCACCCGTGAACCCGGTCCCCGTGATCGTCACGACCGTCCCACCGACGACAGGACCACTCGTGGGGCTGAGCCCGGTGATCGCGGCCGCAGCGATGTAGGTGAACGTGGCGGGAGCCGAGTCGCCGTTGGGGTCGAGCACGATCACGTTCACGGGGCCGACCGCATGCGGTGGGCTCGTGACCGTGATCTGCGTGTCGCTGTTCACCGTGAACGCCGTCCCGGCGAGCCCGTCGAACGTGACACCGGTCGCACCCGTGAACCCGGTCCCCGTGATCGTCACGACCGTCCCGCCGACGACAGGACCACTCGTGGGGCTGAGCGACGAGATCGATGACGCCGGGTCGAGTGCGTTCGGTCCGACCCTGGCGGTGCCCAGATCGAGTTCGAGCGCATCGACAAGCGGCAGAACGGTGACTCTGAGCGCGGTCTCGGTGAAGACTCCGGCTGCGGTCGACTGATTGTTGACCGTAAGGGTGAGCACCTCGTTGAGCACCGGTTTCAGGGCCGGGATGAGCGTGCTCGTCACAGGCGCCAGTACGGTGCCGCTGAGCGCGCCGATCGCGTCGGTCAGCGCCGTGAGCGGCGGGGTGAGGGCGGCGAGCACCGTGCCGAGGCCACCGGGAAGCGTGAGTCCTGTGCCGAGGAGCACGAGGCCGCTCGTGTCGCCGGCGAGGAGTGCCCCAACGGTGGTGTCGAGCGTCAGGATGTCCAACCCCAGGAGCGAGGCGGAGCCTTGCACGGTGATCCCGTCGACCGCGCTGAGCAGGGCGGCCTCCACATTCGTGAGAAGGCCGGTGACGAGGCCGAGGACCCGGTCGGTGATCGTGTTGATCGTCGCGTCCGTCAGGATGTCCGTGTTCGCCGGGAGTCCGTTGAGGGCGGTGATCTGGTCGAGATCGACGGTAACAGTGCCGGTCGCGAGATCGAGCGTCACCCCCGGGTAGGCGGGATCCGCGAGCGGGCCCGTCGTGAGCCCGCTGATGGTCGCGGCGAGGTTCGGGGCGCTCACCGAGAGATTGACCGAGACGACGCCGAGCGAAGACAGCAGTCCGCTCAGCGCGCTGGTCAGGGTCGCGTCGAGACCGTCCACCGTGGTCTGTAGCCCAGCGACCTGCGTGTTGATCGCGCCGACGAGATTTGCGACCGTCGGGCTGTCGAAGCTCAGTTGCGCATCCGCGATGTCGTAGCTGCCGCTCGCGGCTGCGGGAGCAGCCTGGCTCGCGCGGCCAGCGACTGCATCGACGGAGAGCTCCAGATTGGCGAGTTCCGCGAGCGTCGTCGGCGGGAGGCCGAGGGAGCCCACGACCTGACCGAGGCTGAGGTGCAGTGGTCCTGGTGCGACTCCCGGAGCCGGAGTGATACCAGTGCCGATGTCGCCGCTGTCGGAGACCAGGCCGGATGCCCCGACGGAGGAGCCGTTCGCGAGCGCGCTCGCATACTGCGAGACCACGCCGGCGTCGGCGAGGTTCAGCGGAATCTGAATGCCGCCGGGGACATTGATGTTGACCAGCCCGAGCACGCCGAGGTCGAGATTGTTCGCGTTCGTGACATCGGATGTGCCGTCGCTCGTCGCGGTCTCGCCGCCCAGGCTCGCCACGAGGGCTGTGTTGAGGTCGATCAACGAACCGGAGAGGAATTGTCCTTCCGCATGCGAGGAGTCGCCTGGCGCGGCCTGCGCGACATAGATTCCTCCGCTCGCGAACAAACCCACGATGACCGTGGCAGCGACGAGCCTGAATGCTCTGCGCGAAGACTGTGACGCACGATGACGGGGTTTTTTTGGACTGGAATCGATGAAACGACGCACGGTTCTCTCCCACGACGTACCCGGCGTCTGCGACTACTGGGCCCCCGCCCCGCAATCCATCGAAATACTTCCGTCACACCGTAGCCGTCACACCGGCTTCGCTGCAAGAGAAATTTCCTCAGCTTCCCAAATACGGGGATCTGTGCTTTCCGGAGTTTATATTCCTCTCGACGTACGCTACGGTGATCGCATTACGATGCGGCAATCTTCGGAAAGTCGACCCGAGATCGTATAGCAATTCAGCAATGTCATTGACGACAATCATGCGCGAATCGGGGCATCATGGATCAATCCGAACTCTTCTCGTCACCGCCACGACGTGGACCGAGCCGCAAGTTCAAAGCCGTTCTCGCCGGAGGACTCGCCCTCGGGGTCGGGGCCGCCATCACGCTCGCCGCGTGGAATGACTCCGAGTTCGCCAGCGGGACCTTCGCCGCCGGCAGCTTCGAAATCGAGGGCAGCACCGACGGCACGACCTTCGGCGACCACGAGCCGGCAGCCTCCGCTGCGACCCTCGCCTTCGCGCTCGACGCAAACAAGCTCGCACCGGACGAGCCTGTCTACGCCGCCTTCGCGGTGCAGCTCAAGGCCGGATCGACGAATGCTGCTAGTGTGAGCATCGCCGCGAGTAGCGCAGCACCGATCGCCGGGTCGCTGAACTACTCCCTCGTGAGCACCGCGACCTTCGGATGCGATGCGGCGGCCTTCGCGGGCGGAGTGGCGCTCGTGACGGATGCTGCGACCACGACGAGTTCGGCCGCAGGCATCATCCCGCTCGTCGCGGTCTCCACTCCGGTCGACCTCTGTTTCAGGGTGACACCGTCGACTTCTCTACCGCCTGGAACCGCTTCGGGCAGCGTGCTGTGGGAGTTCACAGCCGTGTCGACGACTCCGATCCCCTAGCCGAACATGAGTCGCCACAGATCGGCGTCACGAGACGACGACGTCGGGTTCACGCGACTCCGCGCGGTGCTCGCCGGCGCGCTCGTCCTCGGCGTCGGAGCGACGCTCACGATGGCCGCGTGGACGGACACCGAGTACGCGAGCGGCTCGTTCGCCGCGAGCACCTTCAGCACGGAGTCGATGACGGCGACGACAAGCTGGGGGAGCCACGACACGGCGCCGGGTGCGGCCCTCCTCGCGTTCAACGCGAGTGCCATGTCGCCGGGGGCATCCGCGTTCGCATGGGTCAATGTACGCACGACGTCTCCGACGACGGTGAGCGGGACGATCACCCTCGACTCGGTCGCGCCGTCCGGTGCGCTCGTGCCCGCGCTCGAATACCGTGCCGTCCGCACCGCCGCCACCACGACGAACTGCGATTCCACGGCGTTCACCGGCGGAACGTTCATCGCGGGCGGCGCATCGACGTACATCGCGGCCGGTTCCGTCCCTGCGTCTCCAGTGAGCAGCCCCCTCGCCGCGGCCGGCGGCGAGGTTCGGTTCTGCTTCGAAGTGCGCGTAATCGCCTCTGCCGCGAACACCTTCCAGGGCACGACGGCGACTCTGGTATGGAAACTCGGCGCAACCTCCAGTTCGTAGATCGGGGTGACATGGCACGAAGTCGGCGTGGCGTCATCGGCGGCGTCGCGCTCAACCTCGCCGCGGTCGGCGGTCTGCTCTGCATCGCGCTCACATGCCTCGCGTTCTTCCTCGGAGTGACCCTCATCATGTTCAAGACGGGCTCGATGGGTCCGACGATCCCCGCCGGTTCTCTCGCCGTCGTCCGTGAGATCCCCGCGAGCGAGGTCGTCGTCGGCGATGTCGTGACGGTGGATCGAGCGGGCGCACTGCCGATCACGCACCGGGTGGTCTCCATCTCTCGCTTCGGCTCAGGAAGCCAACGCAGCCTCGTCCTGAAGGGCGATGCGAACGAGGTTGAGGACCCGCTTCCCTACACGGTCGACTCCGTGCGGATGGTGCTGTGGTCGGCGCCGGGCCTGGCCTACGTCGTCGTCTGGCTCGCCAATCCCTGGGTGCTCGGATCGCTCACGATCGGGTCGTCCGCCCTTGTCACGTGGGCATTCTGGCCGCGGGGCGAGCGAGCGATCCGTCGAACGGGTCGCCACTCCCCCGGCGTCGCGAGCACGGCGCTCGCCGTCCTCGTGATCTGCTCCGTCGGGACCGTCGCCGCCGATCCCCCGTCGGCGGCTGCCGCCCCGACGGAGCAGATCTTCACGGGACGGTACATCACGCTGACGACGATCAGCGACGAGCGAGCCATGGCGAGCCTCGCCTCCGGCTCGCCTGTGCGCTGGGAGGTCGGCGTCGCCGCATCGCCCCCGGAACCAGGGGAGGTGAAGATACTGCTCTCGGGAGCGGGAAGCGCCGAGCTGGGACTGCTCGCGACCATCCGCTCGTGCCGCGAACGCTGGACGGACTCGGATTGCGCGACAGGGGCGTCGATCATCGCCGACGCCGAGCCCCTCCCAGTCGACGGTGTCGAGCGATTGATCGAGTCCATGCCGTCGTCGGAACAGCGTTGGCTGCTCTTCGAGGTGTCCATGCCAGGGAGCCCGGTTCAGGACGATGCTGCTCATACGGTGGTGCTCCGCGTGCACGCCTCGGGTTCCGGCGACGACGCCTCGACCGTTCCCGGCGCGATCGGCGGTCTCTCGGCCACGGGATCGGAGCTTGCGAGCCTCCTCGCCGCCGGAGCCGTGGCCATGGCCCTGGGAATCGCATTGCTCGTCACTGCGCAGATCTTCATCGCACGGAGGAGGCGACGCGCCGGATGAGTCGCCCGACCGCCTCGGAACGGCGCGTATCGTGCGCGACGCGCGCGCTTCTTCTCGCCGCCGGTGCTCTCGCAGCGGTCGGCATGCTCCTCGTCGCCCCGGCCGCATCGGATGCGTCGTGGGCGGATGCCGAGCAGGCGTCATCCGGAACCCTGCAGGCGTTGACCGTCCCCGCGCCCGTCATCACGAGTTGCACGGCGAAGAACGTGCTGATCGTCGGCGCTCAGGTGGACATCACCTGGACCATCGGCGGCGGCTACACGAGCACCAATGTGAGCTACGCGGGCGGCGCATCGTTGTTGAGTCTGCTTCCCATCTCGATCGGAAGCGGCGTCACGACCACCGGCCCGGTCGGGGGCGTGTACTCGACCCGTTTCCAGGGCGGCCTTCTCTCCGGAGCGCTCGGCGGCGACGTCTATCTCGTGCTTCAGACGCAAGGCCCTGGTGGCTGGACATCCAAGCAGTCGTATGTGATCGGGACTCTGCCCGTGCTGGTCGGCACCGGTAGCTGCTCGATCCACAACGGCTAGAGCAACCGACCAGACGGGAGGCCTTCGGGAACTACGGAGGCCGATTCCGCGGATTGGGGCCTCCCGTCCGCACGAAGGCCTCCCTTCCGGCCGGTACAGGCGAGGGTCTGGCGCGCGATCTCGAGCTCTTCGTTGGTCGGCACGACGAGCACGGTCACGGATGAGTCGTCTGAGGAGATGACACGCGCGATTCGCGACCGGGCCTCGTTCCGCTGCGGGTCGATCCGGATACCGAGCCCCTCGAGCCCCTCGAGCGCCCCAGCGCGCACGAGCGCGTTGTTCTCGCCGACGCCCGCCGTGAAGACGATCGTGTCGAGGCGTCCGAGCTGCGCATAGTACGCTCCGACATAGTGCTTGAGCCGGTGCAGATAGACCTCGAAGGCCAGACCGGATGGGCCGTCGCCTGACTCTGCTGCCGCGATGACATCGCGCATGTCGCCTCGGCCGCTCATGCCGAGCAGACCGCTCCCCCGGTTGAGCAGTTCGTCGAGCTCGTCGACGCCGAGGCCTGCCTTGCGGTGCAGGTGAAAGAGCACGGCTGGATCGATATCGCCGGAGCGCGTACCCATGACCAGGCCTTCGAGCGGCGTCATCCCCATGCTCGTCTCGACCGAACGTCCTCCGGCGACGGCGCACGCCGACGCCCCGTTGCCGAGGTGGAGCACGATCTGATTGAGCTCTTCGACTGGGCGTCCGAGGAACTCCGCCGCCGCGCAGGACACGAAGCGATGCGAGGTGCCGTGGAAACCGTAGCGGCGGATGCGGAACCGCTCGGCGAGACCCGCGTCGATGGCGTAGCTGAACGCCGCCGGCGACAGGGTCTGATGGAACGCCGTGTCGAAGACGGCCACATGGGGCACCGACGGGAAGGCGCTTCTGGCCGCCTCGATGCCCTGGACAGCGCCGGGATTGTGCAGCGGAGCGAGCGCGGCGAGATCCTCGATGTCGCGCACGACCGCCGGCGTCACAATCGTCGGCTGGTGGAACCGCGCACCACCATGCACGACGCGGTGGCCGACGGCGACGGGAGCGTTGCCCTCGAGGGAAGGCCCGTGCTCGCCGAAGGCGTTGAGCATGAGGGCGAATCCGGAGGTGTGGTCGGGGATCGGGGTCTCGAACGAGGTCTCGTCCTGCTGCTCGCCCGTACCGCTCACGGTATGGATGACCCGGCCGAGTTCCTCGCCGATGCGCTCGACGAGCCCACTCGCCAGTCGTCGTTCCGTCAAGATGTCGATGAGCTGGTACTTGAACGACGACGAGCCCGAGTTGACGACGAGAATGCTGCCGCTCACGACGTGGCCGCCTGGATGGCGGTGATCGCGACGGTGTTGACGATGTCCTGAACGAGCGCGCCACGGGAGAGATCGTTGATCGGCTTGTTGAGGCCCTGCAGAACGGGTCCGATCGCCACTGCGCCGGCGCTGCGCTGCACAGCCTTGTAGGTGTTGTTGCCCGTGTTGAGATCCGGGAAGACGAACACGGTCGCGCGACCGGCTACGGTCGAACCCGGCATCTTCGTGGCCGCGACCGCGGCGTCTGCGGCGGCGTCGTACTGGATAGGCCCCTCGACCGGCAGCTCCGAGCGGCGCCGGCGAACGAGCGCGGTCGCAGCGCGCACCTTGTCGACGTCGGCCCCCGAGCCCGACTCGCCCGTCGAGTAGGAGAGCATCGCCACGCGGGGCTCGATGCCGAACTGCCGTGCCGTCTCCGACGACGAGATCGCGATATCGGCAAGCTGTTCCGCCGTCGGATGGGGGATGACGGCGCAGTCACCGTAGACCAGAACCCGGTCGGCGAGCGCCATGAGGAACACACTCGAGACGACCGACACCTCCGGTCTGGTCTTGATGATCTCGAAGGCGGGCCTGATGGTGTGCGCCGTGGTGTGCGCCGCACCGGACACCATGCCGTCTGCGAGGCCCAGGTGCACCATCATGGTTCCGAAATACGAGGAGTCGGTGACGGTGTCACGCGCCTGGTCGACGGTGATGCCTTTGTGGGCGCGCAGTCGCGCATACTCCTGAGCGAACTTGAACCGCATCACATCGTCGAAGGGACTCACGATCCGCGCCTCGGCGATGTCGAGCCCGAGTTCGATGGCACGCGAACGCACCTCGATCGGTTCGCCGAGGATGGTGAGCTCGGCGATGCCCCTGGCGAGCACCGTCGCCGCCGCGCGCAGCACCCGGTCGTCGTCGCCTTCGGGCAGCACGATGTGACGGCGGGCGGCGCGGGCCCGTTCGATGAGACCGTACTCGAACATGAGCGGGGTGACCACGGCAGCCCGGCTGAGGTCGAGGAGGTCGAGGAGCGCTTCGCTGTCGACGTTCGCTTCGAAGAGCGCGAGAGCGGTGTCGCGCTTGCGGCTCGAATCGGCGGCGAGCCGGCCACGGGTTCGTGTGATACGCAGGGCCGTGTCGTAGCTGCCGAGGTCGGTGCGGATGATCGGCAGCGGCGATCGCACGCCGGCGATGAGCCGTTCGATCGGCTCCGGCAGCGCGAAGCCGCCGTTGAGCACGATGCCGGCGAGCGACGGGAAGGTACTGGAGGCGTTCGCGAGCAACACGGCGAGCAACACCTCGGTGCGGTCTGCTGGCACGACCACGACGGCTCCTTCGATGAGCCGGGGCAGGACGTTGTCCATCGACATCGCGGCGACCACCACGCCGAGGGCCTCACGCGCGAGCAACTCGGGATCGCCCTTGATGAGCGTGCCGTCCGTCGCCTCCATGATGCCGCGCATCGTCGGCGCCACGAGCACGGGGTCCTCGGGGATCGCCCACACCGGCACCGAGGTGCCGGCCGATAGCAGTGCAGAGGAGACCGCTTCCGTGGTCTCGGCAAGCAGCTCGGCATCCGCACGGTTGACGATGCAGGCGAGCAACGAAGCGTGCGCGTGGCGGAGTTCGACGAGCGCGAGCTCGGCGAGATGCTGCACGTCTGCCGGACTGCGCGGATCGGACTGGCCGAGCCGCTCACCCTGTGCCTGAGCGATGCGACCGCCGAGCACGAGCAGCACCGGCGCCCCGAGATTCGCGGCGATCCGCGCGTTGAATCCGAGTTCGGTCGGGCTGCCGACATCCGTGTAGTCGGATCCGACGATGACGACCGCATCGCATGCGGCCTCGACCGCCTTGTACCGCTCGACGATGTGCGAGAGTGCCGCATCGGGGTTGGCGTGCACATCGTCGTAGGTGACGCCGACGCAGTTCTCGTAGGGCAGGTCGACCGTCGCCGAGGCGAGCAGGAGCTGCAGCACATAGTCCGGTTCGACGGTGGAACGCGCGATCGGGCGGAACACCCCGACGCGCGCGGCCGTATGGGCGAGGGTCTCGATCACCCCGAGCGCGATCGTGGACTTACCGGTGTTGCCCTCGGCCGAAGAGACATAGATGCTGCGCGTCACCCCTCCAGCCTAAGCGGGAGAATGCCGGTGCCCGCCTACGATGTCGTCGCGCGCCGGCCACGCGGACTTGGAGTCGCGGCGGAAAGATTAGGAAAGATTAGGTCTGACTGGGGGCGGTGATCGTGAAGCCGGTCGTCGTGTCGCTCCGACCGGTGCCGGTGTCAGGCATGCGCGGCACCGGCCGAACATGGGCGAGCCCCGGAGTCGGTTCCGGTGGCTCGAGGCATGGATGGTCGCGTCAGTGTCGCCGACCGCGATCGAGGTGGGCTTCACCGTCAACGAAAAAGGACCCCTCGCGCACCCGCCAGCGCCCGGTTACCCTTGCTACGTTTCCGTCCTGGGGGAGTTGGCCTGGATGGCGCCACGCGAGGAGCCACTGACTACTTTACCGTGCTCACGCGGCAGCTTCTGCTTCTCCCTCTGTTCGCCAGCGCCATCGCCATCGCCATCGCCGATGATGGCGCGGCCTCTCGTTAGGCGCATCCACCGCGCGCCGTATGCACATCCGCCGCGCCGCGAGCAGCACCGCTTCCCGTCGGGTAGGATTCTCTGTGGCTTGCTCCTTCGAACCGGGAGTGATCTGCCAGGAGGATTCGCCTAGTGGCCTATGGCGCACGCTTGGAAAGCGTGTTGGGTGAAAGCCCTCGGGGGTTCGAATCCCCCATCCTCCGCCCTCCGCCCTCCGCCCTCCGCCCTCCGCCCTCCGCCCTCCGCCGCGAGTGTGTCCGTTCCCGACGAGGCGTACCTCTATACCGGGAACACTCGTCGTGAATGGACACATTGGGCGCTTCGGGCGGGTTAGGCGAGATCACTCGAGACCAGACCGATGACGGGCGAGGTCTCGCTCGGATCCGGACTCGCGTTTTGGAGCCGCGCAAGCAGGCGACGTGCAAGCTTCATGAACTCCGCCGTGGCCGGCGAGATGGCACCGGCGCGCCGCGTGACGAAGGCATAGTGCTCCTCGACCGAAGGGTTGAGCGACACCCAGTGCAGCCCTCTGTCTGCGATCACCGAGCGCCCAACGTGGTAGGAGACGAGGGAATCCCCGGCCCCCTGCGCCGCTAGTTCGAGCGCATGGGTTTGGAACTCGACCTCGATTATTGGGCGCAGCGCCACACCGGCCGCTTGCGCTCTTTCCAGGAGGGAGACACGCAGCGGGTCGTCCTGAGACCACCGAGCCTCAGAGAGGATGAGGGGCCGAGTGGCGAGCGTCGCGATATCGATCGGCGTGCGTGTGCTCTCGGGGTTACGCGAGACGTAGACGACCCGGTCGACGAACACGCTGGGCGTCATCATGAGCTCGCGGTCGTCGATCGGAAGTTGCACAAGACCCGCTTCGATGCGGCCATCGCGCACCGCGTCGGCGACCTCGGCTGAATTGAGTCCGGTCACCTGGATACGTACCGCCGGGTGCAGAGCATGGAAGTCGCGGATGAGGTCGGTGAGCAGATAGAGGTGAGCGCTGTTGAACGTGCCGAACGACACTGTCCCCTCCTCGATCGCTCGCACTCGCCGCCCTAGCTCAGACATCTCGGCGATATCCGAGAGGGCACGTTCAGCGAGGGGGAGGAGTTGTTTTCCCGCGTCGGTGAGCAGCAGTCTCCGTGATGTGCGGGTGAACAGACGAAGGCCGAGGATCTGCTCGAGAACCCTGATCTGCTCGGACAGGCTCGGCTGCGCGACGCGACGATCCACCGCTGCGGCGGCGAAGGTACCCAGCCGTGCCGCGGTGATGAAGTACTCCAGTTGACGGACCGTTGGCGATGGCATCCCGCTCCTTCTATAGGAAAAACCTATGGTCAGCATATCGAAGTGAGGATTGCCCTTATGATCCTGCACTGGTGCACTGGTATCTCCACCAGGTGTCAACAAGGAGCAGGAGAATCGGATGTCGCAGACCACGGGAGTGGCCCTCATCACGGGAGCCGCCAGCGGCATGGGATTGAGCACCGTCGAAGAGTTTCTGCGCCGCGGGTACAAGGTCATCGGCATCGACATCGACACGGGATCGGTGGCGGCAGACCTCGCCGCCGACTTCACCCCGATCATCGCCGACGTGCGCTCCCGCGACGCACTTGTGGCGGCGATCGACGGTGTCCTCGCCGAAGGGGAGCGGATCGACGTCGTCGCGAACATCGCTGGCGTCTACCCGCCTACCACGCTCGACAGCTACGACGAGGCGAGCTATCGCCGCATCTTCGACATCAATGTGCTCGGACCCCTGAACGTCATCGCAGTGACCCATCCGCGCATGGGCGCCGGCGGCTCGATCGTGAACTTCGCATCCGTCGACGCCTTCGAGGTCTCGCGCGGACAGCTGCTCTACGGCGCCTCGAAGGCGGCGGTGGTCATGCTGACGAAGTCGCTCGCGCTCGAGCTCGCCCCTCGCGGCATCCGGGTCAACGGGATAGCCCCCGGTTGGGTGGCGACACCGGGCAACGCGGCGACAGGTCGGATGGAGGCGGCAGCCGCATCCATCCCCCTCGGCCGCGTCGCTCAGCCCGAGGAGATCGCCGCCTGGGTGTGGCTGATCTCACACGGAGACCATGCAGCGTTCCTCACCGGAGAGACCATCGTCCTCGCCGGCGGCGACGTGATGCGCTGAGCAGATCGATCGGGACCGAGGAGAGAGCCGTGAACACCATCACCGCCGTACAGCGACGGACCGTCGTGGTAACGGGTGCCGCGCGCGGCCAGGGGGCGGCCCATGCGGCCCTGCTCGCACGCACGGGCTACCGGGTGGTCATGACCGACGTGCTCGACGAGATCGGCGAGCAGTACGCGGCCACCGTGCGCACCCGTGGCTATGACGTCGACTACCGTCGCCTCGACGTGACCGACGAGGCGGATTGGGCTCGGCTCGCTTCCAGCCTCGCGGCGACGGACGCCGCGGTGTGCGGACTCGTCAACAACGCCGGCATCCTGCGTTACGGCCTCATCTCGGACACCTCCGTGCAGACCTGGACACTGCATGAGCGTGTCAACACCTTGGGCCCCTTCCTTGGCATCCGGGCGCTCGCACCCCTCATGACGACCACCGGATCGATCGTCAATGTCTCGTCCACCGCCGCGCTGGTCGGGTCAGCAGGCTACGCCGCGTACGCAGCATCGAAGGCAGCGCTCATCGCCCTCACGAAGGTCGCAGCCGTCGAATGCGCCCCCAGGGTGCGCGTCAACGTCGTCTGTCCCGGAGGTGTCGCCACGCCGATGAACGACGATGAGCCCGCGGGCGGCACGAGCAGCGATGCTCCACTCGCACGCCGCGCCCGGCCAGAGGAGATCTCGCCTCTCATCCAATACCTCATCTCCGAGGCATCCTCCTTCGTCACCGGCTCCACCTTCACGATCGACGGCGGATTGACCGCCGTCTAAACACCCCACCCCGCACCCACCAGAAACGAAAAGGAATGTTCACCATGGCACGCACCCCCATCGCTCGCCGCACCATTCACGCGACCTCTCTCACCGCGGTCGCCGTGCTCGCGCTGGCCGGCTGCACCTCCGCCCCCGCCGCCTCGAGCGGCTCAGCGGACTGTACACCCGCCGATGCCGGCCTCACCACGTACACCGCTGGCACCCTCACGGTCGGAGTCCCCGAGAATCTGCCCTACACGCAGACCAAGGGTTCGGACGCAACCGGACTCGAGATCGACGTGATCCGCAAACTCGCCGAGGCCGAGTGCTTGAACCTCGCGTTCGTGCCGATCACCTATGCGAACGGCATCCCGATGATCAGCGAGCAGAAGAAGACCGACATGATCTCCGGTGGTTGGTACGTCACCGAAGCGCGCGCCAAACAGGTCGGCTTCACCACGCCGACCTTCTTCGACAGCATGGGGATCATCTCAGCGGACGGAGCCTCGACCGTCGAGGAACTCGAGTCGATCGGACCCGTCGGCTCCGGAGCTGGCTTCTCATGGGAGGCCGACATGTCGAAGATCCTCGGCGACAACTTCAAGACATATCCGGGGACGATCGAGATGAAACAGGACCTCTTGAACGGACGGATCAAGGCAGCACTCGACGGGTACGCCGTCGCGGTCGCCGCCTACGCGGACACCGACTTCACAGTCGAGCCGGCCGCCGCCGATCCGCGCGTCGCGATCACGACCAAGATGCCGATGATCGCTTTCCCGATCGCGCAGGAGAACACCGATCTCTCCGACGCATTCAGCAAACTGATCGACACCTACCGCGAGGACGGCACGCTCGCGCGTATCCTCGCGGACTACGACCTGCCCGCTGATCTTCTGATCCCCGCAGACCAGGCCGCCACCTCCATCCGATGACTCGCGGGGTGCCGGCGATCACGCCGACACCCCCGACCCCAAACCAAGGAGCCGTTGTGTCCGGTCCCCTTATCACCCAGCCCAACGAGCTCGCCACCGCCGGGGTCGCGATCTCGAATCTCTCCAAGAGCTTCGGCGACAACCTGGTGCTCGACGACATCTCGATCACGGTCAATCCCGGCAGCGTGACCGCGTTGATCGGACCATCCGGATCAGGCAAGAGCACCCTGCTTCGCTGCGTCAACCTTCTCGAGACGCCCGACAAAGGCGTGATCACTGTGGGGTCGCAGACCGTCGAGGCGGGCAAGCGAGTCACCGACAGGCAACTGCTGGCCCTGCGCCGACAAGTGGGCATGGTCTTCCAATCGTTCAATCTGTTCCCGCACTACACCGTGCTGCGAAACGTGGCGTTCCCGCAGGAGAAGATCCTCGGGCGCAGCCGCGAGGAGGCCGAGCAACGCGCTCTGACACTGCTCGAGCGCGTCGGTCTGAAAGACAAGGCCGACCAGCACCCCGGCAGATGCTCCGGCGGTCAGCAGCAGCGCATCGCGATCGCGCGCGCCCTCGCCCTCAACCCTCGGGCCATGCTCTTCGATGAGCCGACCAGCGCGCTCGACCCGGAGGTGGGCGTCGAAGTTCTCGCGGTCATGCGGGAACTCGCTCACGCAGGCATGACGATGATCGTCGTCACCCACGAGATGCAGTTCGCCCGCGACGTCGGCGACCATCTCGTCGTCATGGCCGAGGGCCGCATCATCGAGGAGGGCGACCCCGTTGACGTCATGAACTCGCCACGGGAGGAACGCACTCGCCGGTTTCTCAGCGCCGTGCTGGAGCGCTGACATGGGCGACGCGATCACGGTCGTCCTCCTCGGCCTCCCGTTCACACTGCTGGTGACGGCCCTCTCCTTCGCGATCGGGCTCGTCGGCGGAATCCCGCTGATGCTGGGCCTCCGCTCCCGTATCAGGCCGGTGAGGCTCGCGATCCGATTCGTCGTCGACCTCATCCGCGGCGTCCCGCCGATCGTCTGGCTGTTCCTGCTCTACTTCGGTGTCTCGATCGGAACGATCCGACTCGATTCGCTCACCGCCGCGGTGATCGGCCTCGGCATCATCTCGAGCGCCTACCTCGCCGAGATCTACCGGGGCGGATTCGCGACCCTGCCGCTGGGACAGGCGGAGGCAGCGGCTGCGCTCGGGCTCGGAGGCGCAACCACGTTCGGCCGCATCCTCGTACCGCAAGCCTTTCGCGTCGCGCTGCCGTCGATCACGACCTTCCTTCTGTCCCTGTTGAAAGACTCCTCGATCGCATCCACGATCGGCGTCGCCGACATGGTGTTCCAAGCGACGATGTTCGCGCGGCAGAACCCTGCGGTTGCCGGCATTCTTCCGTTCTTCGTCGCCGCCGCGGTCTACCTGATCGTGAGCGTCCCCATCGCCGTGATCGCGCGCCGACTCGACACCCGGCTGCGGAAGGCGCACTGATGGACCTGATCGAATACCTGCCACGCCTCGGACAAGGGCTCGTCGTCAGTCTGCAGTTGACCGGCCTGTCCGTCGTGTTCGGCTATCTCATCGGGCTGCTCTTCGCCCTTGGCGTCTCAGCGATCAATCCCTGGCTTCGCTGGCCGACGCTCGTCGTCGTCGAGATCGGACGCGGCATCCCCGCCCTCGTGGTGCTCTACATCGTGTACTTCGGCCTCCCAGCGCTCGGTGTGCTTTTCGAGAACTTCTGGGCCGCGGTGATCGGCCTGACGTTCACGGCCGCCGCCTATTCGTCGGAGATGATTCGCGCCGGTATCCAGTCCGTGCCAGCCGGCCAGGTCGAGGCATCATCGGCACTCGGACTATCCCGCACGACCTCGTTCGTGCGGATCATCCTCCCGCAAGGGCTGCGTTCGTCGATCCCTGCGCTGATGGGGCTTGCGATCATGTCTTTTCAGGGCACATCGCTCGCCTACTCGATCTCGGTCAACGAGCTCATGAGCCAGGCCTATCAGGTGAGCACGATCACCTTTCAGTACCTGGCGGTCTACACGGTCACCGGCCTCATCTACGCGGCGATCGCAGTTCCAGCCACATGGTTGTCGGTCTGGGTCGAGCACCGCCTCGCGAAGGGATACGTGTGAAGACCGTCACCTGGCTCGAGGCCACGCACGGCGACCCGGCACTCGACGAACTGTGGAGCTTCCTCTCCGACCAGGTCGAGAAGCTGGCAGAAGGGCGAGTGCGCACGCGCCTCCAGCACGTGGCCGTCGACGCCGGCGGAATCCGCACCTCTGCCAACCGGCTCATGAGCGATGCGGCGATCCTCGCCAGCAGCCTCGAGGCGCAAGAGCGCGCGGACGCGATGGTTCTCGGATGCTGGGGAGCACCAACGGAGGCTGTCCGCACGGCGTCGCGGATTCCGGTCTCCAGCCTCCCCGACGGAAGCGTGCGCGCGGTCGGCAGCCTCGCCAAGCGGGCAGCAGTGATCACGGTGGCCCCGAGCCTTGTGCCCATCTTCACGGATGACCTCATGCGCCTTGGTGCGACCGGGTTCCTGGTGGATCGTCCTGTGCGAGCGTACGCTCCTGAGTCGACGCACCTCGATGTGCTTCGCGCGATCGTCGATCCGACAGAGCTCATCGCGCGGTTCGACGCGATCGCCGAACTGGCCGTAGCCGATGGCGCGGATGCGATCGTCGTGGGTTGCGGCTACCTGGCCCCGATCTTCACCGCACACGGCTATACCAGCGTGCTCGGTCACGCGGATGTGCCGGTGCTGGATTGCAACCGCCTCGCGTTCACCCATGCGCTCCAGCTCATGGAGCTGCAGCAGGCCGGCATCGGGCCGACACCCCGCGGATACATCCGCCCCACCGGCGCCCGCGAGGCCGCGCTCGCCGCGACATCCCGGCTGCTCAATCGCGCGCCCGTCGGCACCCGCTGATGGAAGAACATCCATGACGAAAGGACCACGAATGACCAGGTACTGTGTCATCGGCGCCGGTGCCGCAGGCATCTCGGCGCTCGAACAGCTCCGCAAGGCCGGATTCGCCGTCGACTGCTACGAGAAGACGAACCGCGTCGGCGGCCATTGGCACACCGACTACGACGCCCTACACCTCATCACGTCGCGCGATATGACGTCTTTCGAGAACTTTCCGATGCCAGCCGAGTACCCGCATTTCCCGCGGCGCGACCAGGTCCGCGCATACCTGGAGTCATACGCTCGAGCGCACGACCACTACGACATCATCAGCTTCAACACCACCGTCGAGTCCGTCACGCCGATCGCGACCGAGGAGCCAGACGGCTCAGCCGGATGGCTGGTGACGCTGAGCACGGGCGAGAGCATCGAGTACGACGGCGTGTTCGTGGCGAACGGCCACCTCTGGGATCAGAAGGTCCCCACTGTCGCGAAAGACTTCACCGGCAAACAGGTGCACTCCGGGTCGTACCGGAACGTCGGTGATATCGAAGGAGAGCGCGTGCTCGTGGTCGGTGCCGGAAACTCGGGCTGCGACCTCGCCGTGGATGCGGCACAGCACCGCTTCGACGTCGACATCGTCATCCGCGAAGGCACGTTCTTCCAGCCCAAGAGCTACTTCGGGGTGCCACGCCAGGAGATCGAATGGATGGCGCAGTTCTCGCCGGATGAGCAGGACCTCATCGCGCGTCTGCTCGCCCGAGTGACCATCGGGGAGTGGCACAACTACGACGGAATGCCCCGACCCGCGCATCACACCCTCGCCGAGGGGCGTACCGTCGTCAACAACCTGATGCTCTACTGGGTGCAACATGGTCGCGTCACGATCCGCCCAGGCATCGACCGGATCGACGGCAAGATCGCTCACTTCGCCGACGGCACGGCACGCGAGTACGACACGATCCTGTGGGCGACCGGGTTCAACGCGAGCCTGCCGTTCCTCGAAGACGATCTCGTTCCCCGCAGATACGGAGTGCCCCTGCGCTACGCTGCTGGAATCATTCCGCAGGGCCTCGAGAAGCTCTATTACATCGGGCTCAGCGCGCCGCGAGGACCGCAGATTCCCGTGTACGGCGTGCAGGCGAAGCTCGCGGCTCGGATGGTGGCACTGCACGAGAAGGCGCCATCCGGTTGCGCCGGCGTCCAGGCCTACCTCGCGGAACTCCAGGAGGCAGACGATCGCATCGATATCGTGCGCGCCATCTGGAACGATCAGATCGCAGACACCGAACGTCTGCTCGATGCCTTCACGCTGTCGCGCGACACCGCTGCGCCCCCGGGGGCCAGCGCGGTCGCGTGACGGGCCCCCCGTTGCGATCGACTCCCCGGGACGGTGGACACAGCCGTCCCGGGGTCTTCACAAGAGAACTCGCCGTCATCCTCGACTGGACTGAACCATCAGGCTGCGAACGTGCCCGTTCCCGACGAGACGTACCGCTACAGCGGGAACACTCGTCGGAAACGGGCACACTCGGCGCTTCGGTTCGACGTGTCCCCCAAAGAGCCGATACCACATCCTTGCGCTATCGGGCATACTCGCTGGGGTATGTATGGGGGAGCAGCTGGGACAGCACGCAGACGGCACGAGGTGGGCGCAGTGACCCTGAAACCCCACGGACATCTGTTCCGCCAGGGAAGTCTTGCGACTCTCGCCCTGCTCGCACCGGTGTTCGCGGTGCTCTATTGGCTCGCCATTCCTTACGGCATCTGGATGTCGGTCCTCGTCGCGCAACTCGTGCTCATGGCCCTGTATGGCCTCACGGTCGTGGCCTATATGCGCGTCTACATCCGCGTCGACAACAGCGGAGTGGAGGAGCGCGGGTTCTTCGGCAGGATAAACCGGGTTCCGGTCGATCGGGTCGACTCGATCCTGATCGCCGATCTCTACCAGGGCGGAACGCTCGACACGCATCCGCAGCTCTTCGCGATCGACGAGAACGGCCGGCTCCTGCTGCGCATGCGCGGTCGCTACTGGCCACAAGCCGCGATGGATGTCGTCGCAGAGACCCTCGGCGCACCCGTCACCTACAGCGCGACTCCGACGACGCTCGCCGAGTTCACACGTGTCCACCCCGAGTTGCTGTACTGGTTCGAACGCCGCCCGTTGTGGGGCCGGAACGAGACACGGCCCCCACGACCGTAGGCCCAAGCGTCGACCGCGCGGGCGATCCACGTCTGTGTGCGATTCAGCGCCGGTAGAGGCTTACTTCGCTCGCCTTCACCGACAGCCACACCTCAGAGCCCTCCGCGAGACCCAACTCCGCGACGGAAGCGGGCATGAGGTCGGCCACGACGGGAAGCGGCCCGGTGCGAACCCGGATTCCACCCGCAGCGTGTTCCATCCCGTTCACACGGGCACGCCAGACGTTCCGTGAACTCACGCCCTCCGGCTGCCGCGTCGAGACGACGACCGAGGCCGGCCGGAACACGGCAGCGGCGGGTGCACCTCCACTGATCCGGATCATGGCTCCTTCATCGCGGTGACCACCTCGCCCCGTGAAGCGGATGCCGCCGGCGGCCACGACCGCACCGCCGTCTGCGCTGCCGGTCACGAGGTTGACCCCCGCGACGGCGGCCGTGAAGAGGTCTCGCGGCTCCGCGAACACGCGAGCGGTCGGCCCCTCGTCGACGATGCGGCCGTCGGCGATCACAGCGGTACGGTCTGCGAGCACCACCGCGTCGAGAGCGTCATGGCTCACGACGATCGCGGTGGTGGGCGACGAGCGCAGTTGCTCGCGCAACAGCTCCCTGATGTCCGGAGCCGTTTCGACGTCGAGGGAGGCGAAGGGCTCGTCGAGGAGCAGCACAGACGGCCGGGCCGCTAGAGCGCGCGCGATCGCAACGCGCCGCTGCTGTCCACCCGAGAGCTCGGCGGGACGGCGCTCTCCCAGCCCCGCGAGGCCGACGCGCTCGAGCCAAGCCGCGGCGTCGGCCGAGGCGACGCGCATCGGATGGCGCTGCGCACGCGGTCCGAAGGCGACGTTCTGCAGCGCGGTGAGGTGCGGGAAGAGTTGGGGGTCTTGGCCCAGCAAGCCGATGCCGCGGGCGGAAGGAGGCACATGCACCGCCGGACGACGCCCCGCCTGCACCCGGGTGAGCTCCCTTCCGCCAGCGTGCACTCGACCGGCTCCCGGCATGAGCAGTCCGGCTATGACCGCCAGGAGGGTGGACTTCCCCGCTCCGTTGGGGCCGAGGAGCGCGAGCACCTCGCCCCGCCGGAGCTCGATGCGCACGTCGACCACGAAGGTCCCCCGCGCGACACGCACCTCGGCGCTCAAGGCCGGCGGCGTCACCGAACGGCCCCCGGCCGCCATCCGCGCACCAGCACGAGAATGAGGAACGCCGTCACCAGCAGCAGCAGCGAGAGCGCGACCGCCGAGCCCTGCGTGACGCCGGCTCCATTGAAAGCCGTATAGATGGCAAGCGGCATGGTCCTGGTCGTGCCGGCCGCGTTGCCGGCGAAGAGCGCCGTCGCCCCGAACTCTCCGAGCGCGCGTGCGAAGCAGAGCACCGTGCCCGCGACGAGCCCGGGCATCGCGAGCGGCACGGTGATGCGACGGAACACCGTCCACCGGCTGGCCCCCAACGTCGCGGCCACGCGCTCGTAGCCGGTGCCGACCGCACGCAAGGCGCCCTCGACCGTCAGCACCAGGAACGGCAGTGCCACGAAGGTCTGGGCGATCACGACCGCCGCTGTCGTGAACGGCAGGCGGATGTCCCACAACAATTCCAGCGTACGGCCGAGCAGGCCATTGCGTCCGAGCAGGAACAGCAGCGCGATACCACCGACCATCGGCGGCAAGACGAGCGGAACTGTGACGAGCGCACGCAGCAGGCCGGCCACGCGTGGGGTGCTCCGCGCGATGACGAGGGCGAGCGGAACGCCGAACAGGAGGCAGAGCACTGTGGCGGCCACTCCGGTGCGCAACGACAGCCAGAGCGCCTCACGCGCCTCGAACGAGGTCACATCGCTCAGCAGAGTGCTCCAGTCCACGCGCACGACGAGACCCGCCAAGGGCAGGAGGAGAAGGGCGACGCCGAGAAGCGCCGGCACATAGAGCGAACGCGGAACAGTGCCGATCCTGTTCCCTCCGACGTCCAGCCGCCTTCCGGCCGATGCCGACCCTGCGGTCACGGCGCCCCGAAGCCGAAGGAGGTGAGCGTCTTCTGCCCGGCATCGCCGAGCACGAGGCGGGCGAACGCCCGTGCGGCGGCCGGGTTGCGCGCGTTGGCGAGCACAGCCAGTGGATAGTGGTTCACGACGTCCGAGGCGCCGACGGGGACGATGCCTTCCACGTCACGAGCGGCGATTGCGACATCCGTCGCATAGACGAGGCCGGCATCGGCCTCGCCGGAGCGCACCTTGCCGAGCACCGCGGCGACGTTCTGCTCCTCACTGACCGGTGTGACGGATACCCCCGCACGGTCCAACAGCTTCGCGGATGCCGCTCCGCACGGCACCGCGGGAACGCACACCACGGTGGAGACGTCGGGCCTCGCGAGGTCGGCCAGACCGGTGACACCGGCCGGGTTTCCCGTGGGCACCGCGATGCGCAGGGTGTTGGAGGCGAAGAGCTCGGTGCCTCCTGCAAGGAGGCCGGCGTCGGCCACGATCGCCATGCTCCTCTCGTCGGCGGAGGCGAAGAGGTCGACGCTCGCTCCCTCGACGATCTGGGTGGCGAGGATGCTGGATCCGTCGTAAGAGATCGGAAGCACGTCGACAGCCGGATGACGTTCCTCGAAGATCCCGGCAAGCTCGTCGAAGACAGACACGAGTGAGGCCGCAGCGTAGACGGTGAGCGTGCCGGAGAGCTCGTCGGCGGCGGCACCGGTGCCGGTCGTCGCCCGCTCGGTCGGCGCGGAGCATCCGCCGAGGGCGACGGCCAGAGCGGTGGCGACGAACACACCGCTCACACGACGGCGCACCGGTGAAGACATGCGGGCCGTCATCGGGCCCCACCCGGCGTCTCGACGATCACACTGGTGGCCTTGACCACTGCGACCGCGAGCGAGCCGACCTCGAGGCCGAGTTCTCGCACGGCCTCGGCAGAGAGCAGCGAAACCACACGGTGGGGGCCGGCTTGAATCTCGACCTGCGCCATCACCCCGTCGACGAGCACGCGGGTCACGAGACCGACGAAGCGGTTGCGGGCGCTGCGACCGATTGCCGACGGGTCGGCGGGCGTCTGTGCGAGCTGTACGGCCCTGGCTGCGAGAGCGGCACCGTCGACGACGCGCCGTCCTGAGGAGTCGATGGAGAGCTCGAATATTCCGGCATCGGCCCAGCGCCGTACGGTGTCGTCGCTCACACCGAGCAGCGAAGCCGCCTCACTGATCCGAAAACTCGTCACAAACGTCATCATAGCTCCGCAAATCCGCGAGCAGATAGCGAGAAGCCACGCAAACGCGAATGAGAACGAGCCGGCCGACGGCACGCAGCCATCGAATCCCCCTCCAAGCCCCTCTCACGGTGGAACGCCTGGCAGCACGACAGACGCGCGACTAACGTGGAGCCATGCGATTGCCACCGCTCGTGAGCCCCGTGGTCGCTCTCACGCCCGGGGAGCGTCGCCGGACCGCGCGACAGTCCAGGCTGCCCCAGCTGGGAGAGCTCGG
The DNA here is from genome assembly GCF_042660285.1 of Luethyella okanaganae. Classification (NCBI taxonomy): domain Bacteria; kingdom Bacillati; phylum Actinomycetota; class Actinomycetes; order Micrococcales; family Microbacteriaceae; genus Luethyella; species Luethyella okanaganae. The sequence continues at coordinate 131,078 of NZ_JBHSTP010000001.1, read as the reverse complement.
CCAACGACGTCTCGCGGCCGCCCGCGTCTGCGTGCTCGGGGCCGGCGGGCTCGGCGCACCCGCACTGCTCTACCTGGCGGCGGCCGGAGTCGGAACGATCGGAATCGTTGATGACGACGTGGTCGAGGAAAGCAATCTGCAACGACAGATCGTGCACGGTCTCGCCGACGTCGGACACCCGAAGGTCCTGAGCGCCTCCCGGCGCATCGCGGAGCTCTCGCCGGAGACGACGGTGATTCAGCATCGTGTCCGTCTCGACCGCGACAACGCGGTTGGCATCCTCAGCGGCTACGACCTCGTCCTCGACGGAACCGACAACTTCGAGACCCGCTACCTCGCAGACGAGATCTGCGCTGTCCTCGGCCTGCCCCTCGTCTGGGCGGCCGTCCTGCAGTTCACCGCGCAGCTCTCCGTTTTCTGGGCCGATCCGCCGGGGGGCTTCGATGCCGTCGGAGTCCGCCTGCGCGACCTCTTTCCCCGGCAACCGGAGACCGGGGACGCACCGTCCTGCGCAGAAGCGGGCGTGCTCGGCGCCCTCTGCGGCCAGGTCGGCTCCATCATGGCCGCGGAGGCCGTGAAACTCGTCACCGGCACAGGAGACCCGCTCCTCGGCAGGGTTCTCGTGATCGACGCGCTGAGCGCACGCCAGACGGAGCTACCGCTCCGGCCGATGACGGCTCCCGGCACCGCGCGTGGCCGAGTGTCGCGGGCGGACGTGCCACCGATGACGTCGGCGCATCCGGCCCCGGCCGCCCCCCTCACACACCGTCTCACGGCCTCCCGGCTCGCCGAGCGACTGGACGCCAAGGCCCGCGGCGATGACGACTTCGTCGTGGTCGACGTGCGCGAGCCCGAGGAGCATGCCGAATCCGCCATCCCCGGTTCCCGCCTCGTTCCGCTCGGAACCCTGCTTCGCGCGCCTTCCGAGGTGACACTCCCCCGCGGCGTGCCGCTCATCGTGCACTGTCATCGCGGCAGCCGGGCCGAACAGGCCGCACGAGCGCTGTCGTCGGCCGGCTTCGGCGATGTCGTCGTACTCGACGGAGGCATCGAGTCCTGGGAGAAGCAGTCGTGAGCGACGCCTCCGGCACGGCCGCGCCGACCGAGCTGGTCACGGTCGACGAGCAGCTGGCGCGAGTGCTCGCCACCGTCGGCCCTCTCGCGCCCGTACGCCTGCCGCTCGCCGGCACGTGGGGGCTCACCCTCGCCGGAACCGTCACCAGCAGCACCGACATCCCTGTGTTCGACAATTCCGCCATGGACGGCTACGCAGTGCGTCACGCGGACACTGAGACGGCGAGCGCCGGGAACCCGGTGGTGCTCGACGTGATCGCCGACATCCCCGCAGGCAGCGATCACGATCCGTTCGTTCCCACCGGCGCCGCCGCCCGCATCATGACGGGGGCACCTGTGCCGTCGTCGACCGACACGATCGTTCCCCTCGAGCACACCGACAGCGGGACCGTCCGTGTGGCCATCACCACGGCGCCGCGACCGTCCGCCCACATCCGTCGCGCCGGCGAAGACGTTCGCGCAGGTGACGCCGTTCTCGAGCCCGGCGTCCTCCTCACCCCGTTCCGGCTGGCCGCCGCAGCTGCGGCCGGGAGTCCGACCCTGCTCGTGCGTCCCGCGCCACGGACGGCGGTGATCGCCACGGGCAGCGAGCTCGTTCCCCCGGGGACCCCGCTCGAGCGCGGCCAGATCCCCGATTCGAACTCGCTGCTCCTCGCCTCCCTGGTCGCGGAAGCAGGTGGGGTCGCGACGCGAGTCGGCACCGTTCGCGACGACGCCGACGCCCTCCGCGCAGAGCTCGAGGCCTGCCGGTCGGCCGGCGTCGATCTCGTGGTGCTCTCCGGTGGCGTGAGCGTCGGCGCCTACGACGTCGTCAAGGCCGTGCTCGCGCCGCTCGCCGGGGTCGATTTCATCTCCGTGGCGATGCAACCGGGCAAGCCGCAGGCCTTCGGCGTGCTCCCGGACGGAACCCCCGTCTTCGGGCTCCCCGGAAATCCGGTGAGTGCGGCCGTCTCATTCGAGGTGTTCGTGCGCCCGGCGCTCCTGCGGATGCAAGGCCGCAGCGATATCTTCCGGCCAACTCTGCGCGCCACGGCGCACGAAGGATGGCGCACGCCCCCGGGCCGTCGCCAGTACATGCCCGTCATCATCGATCGTGAGGATGCCGCTCTGCCACGAGTCCGCCAGGCCACGCGCGGCGGATCCGGTTCTCATCTGGTGGGAGGCCTCGCGTCGGCCGACGGATTCGCCGTCGTTCCCGCCGAGGCCTCCGAGGTCCTTCCCGGCGACATCCTGACCGTCATGCGGGTGCGATCGTGAGCGAGCCGGCTTCTCGCACCTCGATGCCGTCGACCAGGCGCAGGAGGGTCTCGACGAAGACCGCGTCCCAGGGTATCGACGACGAGCGCCAGCCCGGGATCGACGCGCTGATCCTGGCCGGCGGTCGCGGCTCCCGTCTCGACGGCAGGGGCAAGACCGGAATCGTCGTGGGAGGACGCACTCTCCTCGGTCATGCTCTCGAGGCCGCGAGCGCCGTTCACGCTCGACAGGTCGTCGTCGTCGGGCCGGACGGTCTCGTCGAGCCACCCGTCGTAAACGTGTGCGAGGAGCCGGCCCTCGGGGGTCCCGTCGCCGGGATCGCAGCCGGACTCCCCGCGCTGAGCGCGGAGTGGGTTCTCATGCTGTCGTGCGATCTTCCGCGCGCGCTCGCCGCCGGCGCCCTGCTCGTCGCGGCCGCCGATGGAATCGACTCAGACGCCGACGGCCTCTGCCTCGTCGACGAGACCGGTCGCGCACAGTGGCTGGCCGGACTCTACCGCCGCGCTGCGCTGCGCGCGGCCGTCGACGCTCTCACCCGTCCGGAGGGTCCCGGCGTGCACGGCGCATCCGTTCGCAGCCTGATGGAATCCCTCAGCATCGTGATGGTGCCGGACCCGGATGGTGTCGCGGCCGATGTCGACACCTGGCAGGATCTCGAACGTGCCCGACAGGCATTCCCGTAAGGAGACATGATGAACGACGCATCGCACACACGAGAGCCCACGCGCGAGAATACGCCGCTGCCACCCGAAGCACTCGACGCCTGGCTCGCGGTGCTCGCCGCGAAACTCGGTCTCGACCCCGCCTGCGTGCCCACCGGCACGATCCTCGACGTGGCCCGCGACGTCGCGCACGGGGTGGCACGACCGGCCGCACCTCTGAGCACCTTCCTCATCGGCCTCGCCGCGGGCGCGTCCGGCGGGAACGAGGCGGCCATTCGCAAGGCGTCGCGTATCGTGACGGAAGCAGCCCGCGACTGGGCGCCCGTCGAGGATACGACGACCCGCTGATGGCGCGAGTACGCTACTTCGCGGCCGCCGCCGAAGCGGCCGGGCTCGACGAGGAGACGATCGACGCCGTATCCTTCGGCGAGTTGTCGGCCGAGATCGTCCGGCTGCACGGACCTGGGTTGGAGGCGGTGCTCCGCCGGTGCTCATTGCTCGTCGACGGCGTGAGGACAGACGGGGCCGACGCCGCCATCGCCGACGCCGCCACCGTCGACGTGCTCCCTCCCTTCGCCGGAGGCTGAAGTACCGGGCACGTACGGCGTCACCGAGCTCGCAGGGCCGAGCAACTCCTGACTCCGCGTCGGACGTCGAAGCCGATCGCGTGGAGCACGTCGCCGACCGGCGCAGCAATCGTGCCACCGGCACGCCGCCGAGTCACGGTAGCGCGGTCGACGCGCCGATGCACGGCCACCGTGAACGATCATCGGCCCTGTCGAGGACCCGTTCGGGAGGGGTGCGAGACGCTCGTCGCCCCGAACCCGGGCATCTGAACTGAGTAATGGCGGCTAGCGACGTTTCAGGGTTCCGAAGATGCCCTTGACCACCTCGCTGAGGATCGACTTGGTTGCGCTCGAACCGAGCACCTCCTCGAGCACCGTCTTCTGCTTCCTGGTCGAGCGCGACGTGCCCGACGTCTGCCTCATCAGCCGGTCGTATTCGGCCTGGGCCTTCTTGTCGGCCTTGGTTGCGTCGGCGGCGACCTTCGCCGCCATCTTCTCGTATTCGGCGTCGGCCTTGGCCTTGTCGATCGCCTGTTGCTCGGCATCGGCCTTGGCGGCCGCATCCGCCAGCTTGCGCGTCAGGATCTCGCGGGCGGAGTCGCGGTCGAGCGCCGTGCCGTACGTGCCGAGCAGCGGGGACGCCGCGATCACCGCATCGATGTCGGCATCCGACGACGGCGACATCGATCCCTGCGGCGCCCTCAACCGAGTCCAGGCGACGGGACTCGGCGCTCCCCTCTCATTCATGACGGTCACGATCGCCTCGCCGGTGCCGAGCATGGTGAGGACCTCCTCGAGGTCGTAGCCGGAGTTCGGGTACGTGGAGACCGTCGCTCGCAGAGCCTTCGCGTCGTCCGGGGTGAAGGCGCGCAGCTGATGCTGCACCCGTGAGCCGAGCTGTGCGAGGACGTCACCGGGAACGTCCTTCGGAGTCTGCGTGACGAAGAAGATGCCGACGCCCTTGGAGCGGATGAGCCGCACGGTCTGTGTGATCTGAGCGAGGAAGTCCTTCGAGGCGTCCTTGAACAGCAGGTGCGCCTCGTCGAAGAAGAACACGAGCTTGGGCTTGTCCAGATCGCCCACCTCTGGCAGGTCGTTGAACAGGTCGGCGAGCAACCACATGAGGAAGGTCGAATAGAGCGCTGGCTTGTCCTGCACGCCGGGCACCTCGAGCAGGCTGATGATTCCTCTGCCGTCGGCGGTGCTGCGGATGAACTCGGCCGTGTCGATCTCGGGTTCGCCGAAGAACACCTCGGCGCCTTGATCGGCGAAGGTGATGAGCTCGCGCAGGATGACGCCGACCGTTGCGCTCGACAATCCGCCGAGGTCCTTGAGCTCGGCTTTGCCATCGTCGCTCACCAGGTAGCTCAGCACGGCCCGGAGGTCGGAGAGGTCGAGCAACGGCAGGCCCGCCTTCTCGGCATAGTGGAAGACGAGGCCGAGACTCGACTCCTGAGTGTCGTTCAGGCCGAGCACCTTGCTGAGCAGAAGCGGTCCGAACCCAGAGATCGTGGCCCGGATGGGCACGCCATTGCCGACACCGCCGAGGGAGAAGTACTCGACGGGGAACGCATCCGGAGTCCAATCCTGGCCAATGCCCTTCGTGCGGGCGATCAGCTTGTCGCTGGAGGCTCCCGCGGTGGCGATGCCGGACAGATCTCCCTTGATGTCGGCGGCGAAGACGGCGACTCCGTTCGCGGAGAGCTGCTCGGCGAGACCTTGCAGGGTGCGGGTCTTGCCCGTTCCTGTGGCTCCGGCCACGAGGCCGTGCCGGTTGGTCATCGCGAGCGGGATGCGAACCTGCACCCCGGGCAACGCATCACCGTTGACGAGAGCGCCCATCTCGAGCGCAGCCCCCTCGAAGGCATAGCCCGCGCGGATGGCATCGACATGCTCGGCATCCAGTGGACCGGCGCCAGTCTCGGCGGATGCCGTCGGCACGTTCTCGGAACGCGTGACCTCGGCACGCGGAACCTCGGTGCCCGGCACTGCCGCCGGGGCGACGGCGGGTTGCGCGGCTGCAGGCCGTGCAGCCGCCGCCTGGCTCGCGGCGTCAGCGGCGAGCTGCGCCTCGGACGCTTTCGCCTGCGCATCCGCAGCGGCTTGAGCGAGCGCTGCGGCCTCCTCGGCCTTCTTGATCGCTTCCTCGGCCTGTTCCCGAAGTTTCTTCGCCGCCTCAGCAGCCACTGCCGCTGCTTCCTGAGCCTGCTGGAGGGCGTCATCCGTCATGAGCAAATCCTATCCGTGTGCTCGGCATGCGCGAACCGCCGGCCACGCGCGACAGGCCGCCTCACGACCGCTCGAAAGAGGCTTTTCGGGGATGCGGAACCTTTCAGCGCAGCACGACCACAGGCGTCGTCGCCCACTCGCGCACGAGCTCCTCGCGCACGGTGACCCCTGTTCCCGGCCCGGTCGGCACGGGCAGCTGCCCCGCGTGCACGCCCGTTCCAAGGACGAACGGCTCTGTGAGGTCCTCGGCGTAATAGCGATCAGAGGCTGAGGTATCGCCGGGCAAGGTGAACCCGGGCAGGGCGGCGAGTGCGACGTTCGCGGCGCGGCCGACGCCGGTCTCGAGCATCCCGCCGCACCACACCGGAACCTCGAGTTCGGCGCAGATGTCGTGCAACCGCACCGCTTCGAGATAGCCTCCTACCCGACCCGGTTTGATATTGATCACGGAGGCCGCGCCGCGTTCGATCGCGTCGAGGGCGATCTCGGCGTTGACAATCGACTCGTCGAGGCACAACGGGGTCTCGATCGCGCGCGCGAGCAGGACGTGCGTGGCGATGTCCTCCTCGACGAATGGCTGCTCGATGAGCAGGAGCCCGAATGCGTCGAGCCGACGCAGATGGTCGATGTCGGCCACGGTGTACGAAGCGTTCGCATCGACCTGCAGCATCATGTCGGGACCGATGAGTTCGCGAACGGCGGCGATGGGGGCGATGTCCCAGCCCGGTTTGATCTTGAGCTTGATGCGAAGGTAGCCGTCGTCGAGGTAGCCGGCGACCTCGTCGAGCAGGGTGTCGAGATCCGGGCTGATGCCGACCGAGACACCGCAATCGACCCAGTCGGCCACCGCACCGAGGTACTCGCCGAACGAGGTGTCCGCCTCTCGCAGCTCCGCGTCGAGCACCGCCGCCTCGAGGGCGGCCTTGGCCATGCGATGCCCGACGATGGGTCGCAACAGCTCTGCGACGGTCTCGCCCCCGACATCGTGCGCCGCGAGCAGTGATGGCGCGAGATAGCGTTCGATCACACGAGCGCATCCGTCGACGTATTCCGAGCTGTAGAGCGGGTCGTTGCCTGCGACGCATTCGCCCCAGCCGGCGCCATCGTCGCCGCGCACGCGCACGAGCAGCACCTCGCGCTCGGTCTCGCGTGCAAAGGAGGTCTCGAAGGGGCGCACGAGCGGCATGCCGACCCGGTGCAGCTCGATCGCCTCGACTCTCATGGTGATCCGCCGTGGTCCGCTCGCCTGTCGACGTCGTCCGCGGTGAAGACGTAGTCGTTCTCGCCGTCGAGCTCCGGGCGGAGCCCACGCTCCATGAGCTCGCCGAAGAGCCTGCGAGACTCCTCGCGCAGCCGGGCCGCGACGTCGACGTTCTCTGCCCGCAGGGTTTCGAAATCCGCGTCGAGTTCGAGCCGGTCGTCGGCGTTCCACTCCGGCTGCGGCTGTCCCGTCACGGCGCGCACCGTGCGCTCGGATGCCAGGCGCCAGCGCACCTCGAACCGGTCGCTGCGATCACTGCCGGTGATGGTGTCGTCGAGCCGGCCGTAGAAGTCCGGCCAGAAGTGGGTGACCTCCGCGCCGAGCTTGACGAGATTGAAGTGCGCGTTCCTGCGGATGAGCGGATCGAAGGTCCAACGCATCTCGTCCACGCCATTCTGCAGGCAGATCGCGCGCTGGAACAGCTTGAGCGCATAGCCGACGCCGCCGCTGCGACGCCAGGGCACGACGGCGTTCATGTGGGAATGCAGATGGGTACCGCCGCTCCAGCCCAGAAACCCGAGAGTCGCCCCAACAGGCCCCGCGCCGCGCCTGCTCGTCGCGTCTGTGGCGATGAGCACGGTGTTGCCGGCATGGTCGAGTGCCTGCAGCATCGAGGCGTCCGGGCTGCGACCCACCCCCCAGGTTCGCTCGAACAACCCGACGACGCTCGCGAGGTCGCCGGGGGCGACGAGCCGGACCGCGACGCCGGCGGTCGCTCCCGCCGCATCGGCGAGGCGGAAGGCATCGTCGATGAAGGCCGCGGTATGCCCGGTCATCGGCCCAGTCGCTCTTCCAGGCCCCAAGCCTGGCCATAGCCGCCGCTGTCTTCCGGCAGGGCCATGAGCTCGAGGAAGGGCTGCGCGTCGAAGGCCTCCGGACCGAGCACGCCCGAGCCCGACCAGATGCCGCGGGCCAGAAGCTCGAGCGCGATCACCGGGTTGAGGGCCGTCTGCCACACGACGCACTGCGCGTCGTACTCCCTCATCGTCCACTCGTTGTCGCTCACGTGGTAGAGGTATACCTCACGCGGTCTGCCGTCGACGCCGAGCCCGCTCGCCCAGAGGCCCGCGCAGGTCTTGCCGGTCATCCGCGGACCGATGGTGGCCGGGTCGGGCAGGGCTGCCGCGACGACGTCACGAGGAGCCACCTCGACCGGGCCGTTCTCGCTGCGCACCCGCACCGGCATGGCCGAGTCGAGGCCGAGCAGGTGCAAGGTCTTGAGCACGGTGATGAACTCCTCGCCCAGGCCGTACTTGAAGGTCACGCGCTTCGCGTCGATCCAGCGTGGCATGAGCACGACCTCCTCGTGCTCGACGTTGACGCATTCGATCGGGCCGATCCCCTCGGGAAACTCGAATACCTCCGGCTCGCTGAACGGCGGCGTCGTGAACCAGCCGGCGTCCCGCTCCCAGACGATCGGCGGATTGAGGCATTCCTCGATCGTGGTCCAGATGCTGAAACCCGGCGCGAAGATCTCGTTGCCGGCCTCGTCGCGCACCACGAGGTTGGCCCCGTCACGGGTGCCGAGCTCTTCGATGTCGCTGAACAGGTGGTCGGCGGCATACCGCGCGAAGACATCCGACAGCCCCGGCTCGACGCCCATGCCCACGAGGGCGAGCCGGCCGGCGCGCTCCCAGTCGCCCGCCTGGGCGAACTGGTCGTCGCCGAGCTTGACCCCGGTCCGGGCATGCGGGTCGGTCGGATGCGGCTCCGAGAGGCTCATCGCCATGTCGAGGTAGTCGGCGCCGGCGGCCAGCGCCCCGGCGAAGATCGTCGGCACGAACAGGGGCTCTACCGCGTTCATCACATGGGTCGCGCGGTGTTCCCGCGCCACCTCCGCCACCCGGTCGGGGTCGGAGGCGTCGATCTGAGCCGCGCCGAAGCGACTCGCGACATCCGCGCCATGCCGTGCAGAGATCCAGGCGACCGTGCGCTCGGCGCGGGCCTTGTCGTAGTCGCTCACAACGATCTGCTCGTAGAAATCGCGTCGCGCCGCGATCTTGGCGATCGCGTCGCCGACTCCGCCAGCACCGACCAGGAGGATTCTCATGCCCGCCACGCTATCGCGCCAACGCAAGCGAACTCTAGGGCTGTCGGGGGCTATCCGGCGCGATCTTCCGCTTCCGGAGCGTCCGCTCACGCTCGAACGCCAGTCGCCGCGCGAAGATCTGCCACACGATGAGGGCGACTCCGGCGCCGAGCAGCGAGCCGCCGATGGTGTCGCTCACCCAGTGCGCACCGAGGTAGGTGCGGCTCAGCATCATGAGCACCGTATAGCAGGCGCAGGAAAGCCACACCCAGATCTGCGGGAAGAGCACGCCGAGCGTCACCGCGAGCGTCGCGGCATTCGCCACATGCCCAGAGGGGAACGATCCGAAGTCGACGTGAACGAGGATGTCCTCCGGGCGGGCGCGTCCGAAGAGGTGTTTGAGAAGCTGCACCGACAGCGAACTCGCGACGGCTGCCGTGACCGCATAGAGCGCTGCCAACGGCCGCCGTCGCAGCAGCATGAGCGCGACGGTGCCGAGCGGCACGATGACGATGCCGATGAGACCGCCGCCGAGGCGATTCATCAGGAACGCAAGCCACTCACCGGCTGGAGTGCGATTGGCGACGATCGTCGCCATCCAGTTGACGTCGAATCCGAACGGGCCACCGTTCTCGCGCAGCACGATGAGCGCGCCCAGTCCGATGCACAAGATGAGCAGCACGGCTCCGCCGACCAGCGGAACGCGGGTGGCGAGCCGGCTCGCCCACCCCTGCCACGTCACGTCCTTCGGCTCGGAACTGGACGGGGTATGCGGCTCCATGCCGACCACGTTACTGCCGACATCCGGTCGTGCCGCGCTCAGTCGACGAGCGCGGGGACGGTGCGAGGACGCACGAGGATCCACATGGCGATGATGCCGATCCCCGCCGCCGCCCCCATGACGACACCCATGGGCGTCGCAGTGGCCACTCCGAGCAGTCCGACGAGCGGCGAGATGATCCCGGCGAGGCCGAAGTTGAATGCTCCGAGCAGCGACGCCGCGGTCCCGGCCTCGGCGCCGTGCTTGGCGAGCGCGAGCACCTGGACGGCCGGGAAGCCGAACCCGCAGGCCGCGATGAACACCCAGAGCGGGATCGCTGTGCCCCAGAATCCTGCGTCGGCCTGATCGAGCACGACGATCGCGACCGCCATGACGAACTGCACGATCGTGGTGGTCACGAGGATCCATTGCGGTGCGACGACGGTGCGCATGAGACGCGAGCTGATCTGAACGCCGGCGACCACACCCAGTGAGTTCACGGCGAAAAGGAGCCCGTATTGTTGCGGATTGAACCCGTAGACGTCTTGGAAGAGGAACGACGACGACGCAAGATAGCTGAACAGCCCCGTGAAGCTCATGCCGCCGATGAGGCCGACGCCGACGAAGACACGGTCGGAGAAGAGGGACCGATAGCGATCGCGCGTCGTCGAGTGGCCGGTGACGTGACGCCCGCTCAGCGGCAGCGTCTCGACGATAAGCAGCGCGACGGCGGCCACGACGACCACCCCATAGGCGGCGAGCACCCAGAAGATGCCCCGCCAGTCCATCACGAGCAGCAACTGCGACCCGATGACAGGCGCAAGCACAGGCGCAAGCCCGTTGACGAGTGCGAGACGCGAGAGCATGCGCACGAGCGGCTTGCCGCCGAAGAGGTCGCGCACCATCGCCATCGCGACGACACCGCCTGCGGCTGCACCGAAGCCCTGGAGCACCCGGAACACGCCCAGCCACACGATGTCGGGGGCGAGCGCCGCGCCGACACAGGCGGCGATGTGCAAGAGCGTGGCGAGGATGAGCGGCAGGCGCCGTCCGACCTTGTCGCTCCACGGTCCGACGATGAGCTGGCCGAAGCCGAAGCCGATCATCGTGCCGGTCAGGGTGAGTTGGATCACGGCAGCGCTCACCCCGAGCTCATCCTCGAGCTTAGGGAAGGCGGGAAGATAGAGGTCGATCGTGAACGGCCCGAGCGCGGTGAGCGCGCCGAGTACGAGCACATAGACAAGCCGCTGACGGCGGGTGAGGGCGTCGCCGGGATGCGTCGTGCGTGTGCTCGGCAGAATGAGCGGGATGGGGCTGGTCGCGGTCACGGTGTTCCTTGCCGGGAATGAGAGGGCGGCGCGCGCCCTCGGACGCCGGAAAACGAAAGATGACGCCCTCGGACGCCATCCGTGATTCGACCGGCCGCTGCATAGCCTCGAATCGATTCGATCAGTGCGGGTTACAGCTTAGCCGCTCCCGACGCATTTCGCCCCACTCGCACGGCTCCCTCTTGCGCAACGCGGCACCCTCCTCCCCACCTGCCCGCTCCCACCACCACCTGACCGTCACACCCTCCCCCTCCAGCCGCACCACCATCTGCTTGCGCCATCCCGGCTGGCGCAGAACGCAAAAGATGGCGCGTACCGGGAGGCGAGGGCAAGGCAGGAGCGTGAGGGCGAAGCGGAAGCGGAGCACGGAGTAGTACCCGGGTACTACACCAATCCCCCGGCCGGTGGAGGGTCACGCGGGCAACATCACCACAATCGCCGATGTGCCGAAACACCGCGGAACCTAGCGTGGACGGTGGGCGCCACTGCCCAGGATCCCCCGACGTGCCCCGACGAGAGGCAGCCCCGCCCATGACATTCCTGACCAAAGTGAGCCTTGCGAACCGTGTGATCGTCGGACTGGTGACCATTGTGATCGTCGGCTTCGGCCTGTTCGCGACGACCTCGCTCAAGCAGGAGCTCCTCCCCTCGGTGCAGCAGCCGGGCGCGACCGTCCTCGCCACGTTCCCCGGCGCCTCCCCCTCCTCGATCGAGCGCGAGGTCACCGAGCCTATCGAGCAGGCCGTGCGCAGTGTGAAGGGGGTCACCCGGGTCACCTCGAATTCGACGAACGGCAGCTCGAGCATTCAGGTGCAGTGGAACTTCGGCCTCGACTCAGAGAAGATCGTCACCGATATCCGCGGGGCCGTCGACGGCGTGAAGAGCACCCTTCCGACCGCCACCACGAGCGAGGTGTACGCGGGGAGCAGCGACGATATCCCCGTGATGGCACTCGCTGTGGCCTCGGAGAACGAGTCGGCGGACTTCGCCAGGCAGGTCGATTCGACGGTGCTCCCCGCGCTGCGTGCGATCGAGGGGGTACGGCAGGTTCGGCTCAGCGGCCAGAACGAGACCCAGCTGGTCATCACGATGCGGCTAGCCGACCTCGCCGCCAAGAAGGTCTCCGCCGAGGAGATCGGCGCCGCCATCCAGGCGAGCGGAGTCGTCGTCGCCGCTGGCACGAGTGTGAGCGACGGGCTCGCCCTCGCGATCGAGATCGGCAGCCCCATCGCCACGCTCGACGATGTCAAGGCCTTGCCCATTCAGCACCAGGACGGCCCATTCCCCCTGTCGGCCGTCGCCGACGTCGAACTGGCTCCGGCCGCCATGACCTCCATCGCGCGAGCTGACGGCCTGCCGTCCCTCAGCCTGTCGGTGCTCAAGAACCCGGACGCCAACGCCGTCAAGGTCGCGCACGCCATCCGAGCCGCCCTGCCGGGTCTCGAAGGCCAGCTCGGCGGCAACGCGGCGTTCACGATCATCTTCGACCAGTCGCCGATGGTGGAACAGTCGATCCACGACCTCTCCGTCGAAGGCGGCCTGGGACTGCTCTTCGCCGTGCTCGTGATCCTCGTCTTCCTGCTCTCGCTCCGCTCGACGATCATCACAGCCGTCTCGATCCCGTTGTCGTTGCTCATCGCCATGATCGGTCTGTGGATCGGCGACTACTCACTCAACATCTTCACCCTCGCGGCGCTCACCGTCGCGGTCGGCCGAGTCGTCGACGACTCGATCGTGGTGATCGAAAACCTCAAACGACGGCACACCGGTGTGCCCATGACGACCGCGTCGGCGCTTGCCGCCGTGCGCGAGGTCGCGGGAGCTGTGACAGCCTCGACCATCACTACCGTAGCCGTCTTCCTGCCGGTCGCCTTCGTCGGCGGGGTCACCGGCGAGTTGTTCCGCCCTTTCGCCGTGACCGTCACGATCGCGCTCCTGGCCTCGCTGATCGTCTCGCTCACGATTGTGCCGGTGCTCGCCTTCTGGTTCATGGGCGGACTCTCGAAGCGGGCCTCCGACACGGACACAGGCACGATGGCAAGCGCCGACTCCCCCACGTCGGCCATTGCCGCCAGCCCGGTCACGGCTAGTTCAGGCGTCGCCGCGACCGCGCAGGATACCGAACGCGCCGAGGCATACACCCGGCTACAGCGCGGCTATCTGCCGGTGCTCACCGCTACGCTGCGGCATCCGATCATCGCACTGCTCGTCGTCACCGCGATCTTCGCGGGCACCATCATCGCCGGCAGCTTCCTCAAAGTGGACTACCTGGGCGACCCCGGCGCGAAGAACACCCTGCAGATCTCGCAGGAGCTCCCGAGCGGCACGAGCCTCGATGCGACGAGTAAGGCCGCCGCCCAGGTCGAGGAGGTTCTGGCCGAGACCTCCGGGGTCGCCTCCTACCTCACGACGATCGGCGACAGCACGTCGTCGAGCAACGCGTCGATCACCGTCACTCTCGAGAAGAGCGCAGAAAGAGACGAGGTCGAGGCGGCGATCACCAGGCGGGTCGACGCCTTGGACGGCGCCGGCACGGTCACGATCGGCGAGAAGGACACGGGATTCTCGGCCGGCGGCATCGAGGTCGCCGTTCGAGGCGAGGATGCTGCGGCCATCGTCACAGCCGCCGCCGCGGTGCAGAACATGCTTGCGGACCTCCCCGGGCTCGGCGCCGTCACGAGCGATCTCGCCGACGAACAGGCCATCCTCAAGGTGAACGTCGACCGAGCCGCCGCAGCACGCCACGGCTTCACCCAGGCGCAGGTCGGCACCGCGATCTCCAACGCGATACGAGGAACCCCTCTGGGATCGATCGTTCTCGAGGGCAGCTCGCGCGACATCATCATGCGCGCGCAACGAGCGGGAGCCACCCCCACCGAGATCGCCGCCCTCCCCCTCCCCGTGAGCGCACTCCAGCAGGCGGCGGCGCAGAAGTCGGCCTCGAATCAACTCGCGGCCGACCAGGAGGCGGCGGCCCAGCGCGCCGAGAACGCGGCGCGTTCACAGTCGGCTGCGCAGGAGTCCGAGCTCCGCGATGCGCGCGCTGCGGCCGCGACCCAGTTGCAGCAGCTGACCGACCAGCTCGCCGCGCTCTCGGCTGCACCGCTCGAGGTTCCGCAGGCCGTGCCACCGACCCCGGAGGAACAGGCCCAGGTGCGCGCCGCTCAGCAGCGCGCAGAGCAGCTCATGGCACTCGACGGAGCCGTGGCGCAGGCGCGGTCCTCGCTCTCCGCGCTGGACGAGCAGCTCTCTGCGATGGCTAAGTCCAAGGCGGATGCGGCGTCCCAGCAGGCCGAGACGGATGCCTTCAAGAAGGCCCAGGAGAATCTCGCGAACGTCACCGCGACGCCCATCCGGGTGCAGGATGTCGCGCGGGTCGCGAACGAGCTCGCCCCGGCGACGATCACCCGCGTCGACGGCATTCGCACCGTCACCGTCTCGGCCACTCCCGAGGGCGAGGACCTCGGCGCGACCTCCCTCGCGATCCGCGACGGTCTCGCCGCTCTGGAGCTGCCGAACGGAGTCACCGCCGAGCTGGGCGGCGTCGCGCAGGCGCAGGAGGAGTCGTTCGGCCAGTTGGGCGTGGCGATGATCGTCGCCATCACCCTGGTCTACATCGTCATGGTGGCGACCTTCCGCAGCCTCATGCAGCCGCTCATCCTCCTCGTCTCGGTGCCGTTCGCGGCAACGGGCGCCGTCGCCGGGCTCCTCGTGACCGGAACGCCTCTCGGCACCCCCGCGATGATCGGACTTCTCATGCTCATCGGCATCGTGGTCACGAATGCCATCGTGCTCATCGACCTCGTCAACTCCTACCGGCAGCGCGGCGACAGCGTGCACGACGCCATCATCCACGGGGCCAGGCTCCGCCTGAGACCCATCATCATGACGGCCTGCGCGACCGTGTTCGCACTGCTTCCGATGTCGATCGGGCTCACCGGTGGCGGCGTCTTCATCTCGCAATCGCTCGCGATCGTCGTGATCGGCGGGCTCGTCTCGTCGACGCTGCTCACGCTGCTGCTCGTGCCGGTGCTTTACACCCTGCTCGAGCGACGCAAGGAACGGCGTGAGGAGCGCCGATCGGCCACTGCTGCAGAGGAATCCGGCGAACAGAACGAGCAGGCCGAGACCATCGTGCTCCTTTCCGAAGGACAGTAAGACCGACGATAGAGGGGAGCGGGGCAACAGCATCGTCGCTGTGCTCCCCAGGCAAGACGTTCGCCAGCCGGTCCTGGCAGCATGGGCTGAGGGGAGAGGGGAACGACGATTGCGATCACGGGCAGGGCGAGAGGGGCCTGAAGCCCCAACCGCGACCGTCGACGAAGGGCCGTCGATGAGCACGACTACTTCTATTCATCGTCCTCTCCACATTCGCTCTCCCGCCTCTCCACGATCCGGACGAGACGCATCGCTTCCGAGACCGAGCAAAATGCCGGCCCGCCCATGAGCCGTCCCGAACGGCCTGCGAGCAGGTATTCGACAGCTCCGTCGTCGCCGTACACGACGGAGGCACGGCCTGAGAGCACGAGGTACGCCGACTCGTCGCCGGAGTACAGGAACGTGCCCGGCAACCACTCCTCGATGACCGCTCTACGACCGTCGGAGAGTACGATGCTCTGCGCCGAGATCAGAGACTCGCCATCGCCTCCGCACTCTGATGTTCGCGCATACAGAATGAGCTCACGCAGCGAACGGCGATCACGCGGACTTAGCGTCAGAGTGGGTGTGGACATGGGATGCCTGCCTCAGCGCGCCGTGTTCGCGGTCTCGTCGCGGATACGACTCGTCGCACGAACGACAATCTCCTCGGGCATCCCGTCGATGGGGATCGTCATGCCGTGCTCGTCAACGTCGAGCGGCTCAAGAAGGTCGAACTGGCTGTCGAGAAGCGCGGACGGCATGAAATGCCCCGACCTCGTCGCCAGACGAGCCGCGATCAGCTCCCGGCTTCCCGAGAGGTGGATGAAGAACACCCTGGGCTCCTCCCAGAGAATGATCCGCCTGTAGATGCGCCGCAGACTCGAACACGCCACGACGAGCCCGCTGTGCTCATGAGCACGAAGCGTCCGACCGATGTCAGACAACCATGGGCGTCGGTCGGCATCGTCGAGCGGGACGCCGGCGGACATCTTCGCAAGGTTCTCCGGCGAGTGAAGGCTGTCCCCATCGATGAAAGGCGTGCCGAGGAGGCCGGCGACCAGTTCGCCGACAGTGCTCTTACCGCTCCCGGAGACGCCCATGACCACGACGAGCGGGCCCTGGCTGCGGCCGGGTTCTTGCTGTGCGGAATCCATCTCAGAACGCCAGGACGACTTTGCCCGACTGCGAGGCGTCGGCTGCGACCACGAGCGCCTCGAGGGCATCGGCGAGTGGGAACTCGTGGGTGATCACAGAATCCACCGTCAGCGAACCGTCTGCGAGCGCCCGGATGACATCGTCGATCTCTCGATGGAATCGGAACGAGCCGATGAGTTCGAGCTCCCGTGTGATTGCGAGCGAGATCGGCACCGGCTGATCGCCGGACGGAAGCAGCCCGACCATGACGACCCGTCCTCCGCGCGTCGTTCCCGCGATCGCCGAGGCGAGCCCGCGGTGGTTCCCCGACGATTCGATGGCGATGTCGGCGTCTACGGCGGCGATCGCGTCGACGTCGCCCGCTTTCAGCACGACGTCGGCTCCGAGGGCATGCGCGATCTCGAGTGGTTTGTCGAAGACATCGACAGCCACGATCTCACCGGCTCCGGCGCGTTTGAGCACGGCGACGGCCAGTGCCCCAATCGGACCGCTGCCGACGACGAGAACCCGCTTGCCCCCGATCGCGCCCGCCCGCGAGACGGCGTGCCATGCGACACTGGTCGGCTCGATGAGCACGGAGGTGCGCAACGGAAGGTTCGTCGGTAGAACGTGCAGCATCGCGGTCGGAAACGCCACCCGGGCGGCGAATGCTCCCGCAGTATGCGGCAGATGTGCCGCCGAGCCGAGATACGTCACGGTCGGCGACAGGTTCGGACGCTCGGACGGAAACCGAACCGCTGTCGCGCTGCTCCGAGCGGGGTGTACCGTGACGGGCGTGCCGACGACGGGGCCGGAGCCGTCGGCGGCGGCGCATTCGACGATACCGACGATCTCGTGGCCAAGAACCATCGGCTCGCGCAAGACGGACTCGCCCGCGGCGCCATGCTTCCAGTAGTGGAGGTCGGATCCGCAGATTCCGCCGTAGGAGATGCGGATGACCGCTTCATCCGCTGCCAACGGGTTCAGAGGGACGTCTTCGATGCGGACGTCTCCGGCGGCATGGGCGACGAGCGCCAGGTTCTCTACGCGTTCGGTGGTCATCGTTCTGCTCCTCGGCACTCTCAGACGACGACGCTCATGCCGCCGTCGATGAAGACGACCTGACCGTTGACGTAGTTCGACGCGTCAGAGGCCAGCCAGATCGCCGGCCCGACAAGATCCTCGACGCGGCCCCACCGCGCCGCGGGGGTTCGGCCGAGGATCCAGGAGTTGAACGTCTCGTCGTCGACGAGAGGCTGAGTCATCTCGGTGTGGATGTATCCGGGAGCGATTCCGTTGATCTGCAGGCCACTGGCTGCCCATTCCGCCGTCATCGCCCTGGTGAGGTTTCGCAAGCCGCCCTTCGCGGCCGTGTATGGCGCGATCGTCGGGCGGGCGAGGTCGGTTTGCACGGAGCATACGTTCACGATCTTGCCCCGTCCTCGCTGAATCATGCGGCGTGCTACAGCGCGCCCGACGATGAACGCGCTCGTGAGATCGACGAGGATCACCCGTTCCCAGTCCTCCAGCGCGAGATCGAGCATGGGAACCCTGTGCTGGATACCGGCGTTGTTGACGAGGATGGAAAGCGGGCCGATGTCCGCTTCGATCCCGGCGACGGCAGTCTCGACAGCGGCTTCGTCGGTGATGTCGAAGGCGACACCGTGCACCCGGTCGTCGCCGTAGCGGGCGCGCAATGCCGCCACCGCCGAATCGAGACGCGATTCGTCGATGCCGTTCAGAACGAGGTTCGCGCCGGCGGACGCCAGGCCTTCCGCGAGGGCGAGACCGATTCCCCGGCTGGATCCGGTGATGAGTGCCGTACGGCCGGTGAGGGTGAAGAGAGTGTCTTTCATTGAAGCCTCCTGCTCAGTAGAACTCGACGGTGTCGACGCGGTTTCGGAGCTCTCGGCCGTCGAGGAGGCGAGTGGCGTTCTCGGCGAAGAGCTCGGCAATACGTCGATCCTCGGCCGCGTTGAGGGCCGCGGTGTGCGGGCTGACGAGCACGTTCTCGAGCTCCCAGAGAAGGCTGTCGGCGGCGAGCGGCTCGACCGCGAAGACGTCGAGCGCAGCGAATCCCACCCGACCGTCCACGAGCGCCGCGATCAGAGCCTCCTCGTCGATGACCGTGCCTCTTCCGACGTTCACGATGGTGACCCCGTGCTTGACCCTGGAGAGAAAGTCCTCGCCGATCAGGCACTCGGTCGCCTCCGTTCCGGGAAGCGTGGTCACGATGGCATCGGCACCGGCGATCTCGTCCACCATCCGGTCAGGGTGCACCACGCGTGTCACGCCCGAAACCGGGCGGCCTGAGCGGCTCACGCCGATGACGGTGGCTCCGAGGGAGGACAACCTGACGGCGACTTCGCCGCCGATTCCACCGAGGCCGAGCAGCAGAATGGTCTGCTCGCTGATCTGGCCCATGGTCCACCTCCCCGTCCAGGCGTGCGCCCTCTGCTGCGCCAGCAGCCGCGGCAGAGTCTTGGCCCCGGCGAGGACGCCGAAGACGGCGAACTCGGCCAACGGTCCCCCGTGCACCCCCGCTGAGGTCGTGAAGACGACGCGTTCGAGTTGCTCGGCCGACAACGACGCGGCACGCACTTGCGCTCCGCCCCCGGCGGCCATCGTGTGCACCCAGCGCAACGCCAGGTTGGCCTGTACCGTTCGGGACAGCGCTCGGGGATCGACATCGGGGATTCCGTAGAGCGCGTCGGCCGAGTCGACCAGCTGGTCGAACCGGGCCTGCTGCGCGGGTGTGCGAGCGAACGATGGGTCTCCGGAGAAGTCGGCCGGATGGCGCATCGGAGGCAGAAGCTCGTGTTCGAGGACGAGATCGATACGAGACTCGAGGCGCGTGATCCGTTCGCCGTCCGCATCGGAGAGCGGCGTCGCCGCGACGACACGGAGCCTGTTGCCCGCCACGATCATGCCCTCGCCGCGCGCAATGCGACTACTTCGGCGTCCTTCGCGACCTCCAACTCGACGATGCTGCGAACGGCAGCCAGCACAGACTCAGCGCGCGACTGCGGGATGACGATGACCCCGTCTGCGTCGGCGGCGACGATATCGCCCGGATTGACGACGACTCCCCCGATCGCGACAGGGACGCCGATGCGCCCTGGCCCGTTCTTGAACGGACCGGCCGGCGTGAGTCCTCGCGCGAACACCGGGAATCGCAGTTGTTCGATGATGTCTCGATCCCTCACGTATCCGTCGACGACGACACCGGACGCTCCGTAGAGCTCGAAGCGCTGGGCCAGATTGTCGCCGAGAATCGCGCGACCGTCGAAGCCCGCGGCGTTGATCGCGATCAGATCGCCCGGCCGGATGTGCTCCAGCGCCTCGATCACCGCTCTGTTGTCGCCGGCGACCGTGAGGATGGGCAACGCCGCACCGACCGCCTTGGCACCCGGCCAGACCGGGTGGATGCCGCCGTCGACGATGTCGAGGCGCTCCATAGCGTCGCCGAGGTTGGCGACGGAGTGTCCCCCGAACGCTTCCAGAAGTGCCGCATCCGGGCGCCCCCAACCGGCGTGCACGGTGATATTGTCCAAAGTCATCTGCTTTCCTCCTGTTACTCAGGGATAGAGACCGCGGCTGCGGTGAGCGTCGAAGACGCGCTCCACAGCGATGGTCATGGCGGCCTCTCTCAGCGAGACACGGCGACATTCAGCCGTCTCCATCACGAAGTGCCACGCAGCGAGCATGCGTTCGCGGAGTCGCGCCTCGACCGTGTCGAGAGACCATCGATACGTCTGGTTCGCCTGCACCCACTCGAAGTACGACACGATCACACCGCCAGCATTCGCGAGGATGTCCGGCACGACGTACACGCCGGCGTTCGCAAGCACCCGGTCGGCATCCGTCGTGGTGGGGCCGTTCGCACCTTCCACGACGATGCGCGCACGTATCCGGTGCGCGTTACCGACGTGAATCACGCCTTCGACAGCGGCGGGTACGAGCAGGTCGACATCCAGTTCGAGCAACAGCTCGGGTTCAAGAGGCGCGCCGAGCGCGAATCCTACGACGCTGCCGGTGGTGTCGACGTGCCGGTCGAGCGCATCCAGGTCGAGGCCGGCAGGCTCGTATACGGCGCCGTGCTGGTCAGCGACAGCGACCACGACGATGCCTGCCTCGATGAGGAAACGCGCTGCACTGCGTCCCACCTTTCCATACCCGTGCACCGCGCTCGTGGCACCGTCTCGGTGCACGCCCCGATGTTCGAGGGCGGCGAGCGCAACGTGGGCAACGCCGCGTGACGTCGCAGTGGCACGGCCCAGCGATCCGCCGAGACTGACGGGTTTGCCCGTCACGACTCCAGAGACGGTGTACCCGTGGTTGACCGAGTACGTGTCCATCATCCAGGCCATCGTGCGTTCGTCGGTTCCGATGTCGGGGGCGGGGATATCCCGTTCCGGTCCGATCACGGGCAGTATCTCGCTCGTGTAGCGGCGCGTGACGCGTTCGAGTTCGGCGAGGGAGTGCGTTGCGGGGTCGACGTTGACGCCGCCCTTCGCTCCTCCGTACGGCAGGTCCATCAGCGCGCACTTCCAGGTCATCCACATTGCAAGGGCGCGGACTTCGTCCAGCCGGACTCCGGGGCTGAATCGCAGGCCTCCTTTGGCCGGGCCCCGAGAGAAGTTGTGCTGCACCCGATATCCACGCAGAACCTCGATGGTTCCGTCGTCTCTCCGCAAGGGGATGCCGACAGTGACTTCTCGGCGCGGGGTGGCGAGAAGCTCATACGCTCCGTCGTCATAGCCGAGGGCTCGCGTGGCTCCCCGAAGCTGCGTGAGGGCGTCTTCTAGCGGGCTCGCCGCGATGGGATCCCCCGTAGCTGCGGTGTCGAGCATCAGCACCTCTATGATCTCTTCAAGAACAAAATGCGACTAGATTCGCGTTTCTTTTTGCTAGTTTGCCTGATCGAAGCCCCAGAAGCAACAAGTGGACTCTCCGAAGAAAAACTCTCAGGTTCCTGTATTCTCGCGGAAACAAAGTACCAATAGAGTTCCGAACACAGCACCCCATCGAGGATTCATTCCGAATCCTTGACCATTTTTAAATGCGACTCTAATCTCATATATGAGATATATCGCACGTCTACGCTTGATACTCGATACGTGATAGCGGGTATGCGGAAAGCTCGCGGAGTTGCACTGATTTCGAAGGTGAGAGAAGCAATGACTGCCACGCCCCCGCTCGACACGACCCAGGTCGCGATCGTCACAGCCGATGGAAAGGTCGTCCGTAAAGCGACGATCGCCGGCTCCGTCGGATCGTTCGTCGAATGGTACGACTACGGGATCTACGGTCTGCTGACGACCTATATCGCCATCAACATCATGGGCGGCGCCGAGGCGGGCGCCCTGTTTCTCACGAACGTCGGATTCCTCGTCAGTTTCATCGCCCGGCCGTTCGGCAGCGTGATCTGCGGGTACCTGGGCGACCGCCTCGGGCGTCGCACGCTGCTTGCGTCGCTGTTGATCCTCATCTCAGGGGCCACGGCCTGCATCGGCCTGATCCCCTCCCAGCATGTCATCGGCGTGGCCGCTCCG
The DNA here is from genome assembly GCF_042660285.1 of Luethyella okanaganae. Classification (NCBI taxonomy): domain Bacteria; kingdom Bacillati; phylum Actinomycetota; class Actinomycetes; order Micrococcales; family Microbacteriaceae; genus Luethyella; species Luethyella okanaganae. The sequence goes on along the minus strand of NZ_JBHSTP010000001.1, from coordinate 109,083 downwards.
ATCCTGCTCATCGCACTCCGCGTCCTCCAAGGCTTCTCAGCCGGTGGCGAAGTCGCCGGCGCCATGTCGTTTGTGGGGGAATACGCGACCGATGCTCGCCGCAACTACTCGATGAGCTTTATCGCCGTCGGGTCGTTCATCGCGCTCATGTTCGGCAGCGCATTCTCCGCCGCGCTGATCACGACCCTCGGCGATGCCACCATGGAGGCCTGGGGCTGGCGCATTCCGTTCCTGCTCGCTGCCCCGCTGGGATACATCGGCTTCTACATCCGCCGCAAGATGGAGGAGACTCCGCACTTCGAAGCCCTCCGTGAGCGCAAGTCGGTCGAGCGCAACCCTCTCCGCGCCGTCTTCACCTCCAAGAAGCACCTCCAGGCGATCGCGCTCACGATCTTCCTTCCCGCTCTCAACGGCCCCGGCTACTACCTGCTCTTCGCCTACATGCCGACATACCTCAAGACCTCGCTCGGCGAGGGCCACAACTTTCCCATGCTGCAGGCGCTCACGGTCACAGCCTTTAGCCTCATCGCAATCGTCATCGCCATACCTCTGATGGCGAACCTCTCGGACCGAATCGGCCGCAAACCGGTTCTCGTCATCGCCTCGGTCGCCGTCGCCGTGGCCGCCTATCCGTGTTTCGCCCTCATCACAACCGGACAATTCGGTCTCGCCGTGATCGCGACGATCGTCATGGCCGTCGCATTCTCCGGTCATGCGGCCGTCGTACACACCGTGCTCACAGAGATGTTCCCAACGACCGTGCGCTACAGCGCCTACAGCATAGGGTTCAGCCTCAGCACCATCATCTTCGGCGGCAGTGCGCCGCTCGTGATGACGGAGCTCATCCGGGCGACGGGAAACAGCATGGTGCCAGCGTTCACCGCGATCCTCACCGCATTCATCACGCTCGGCGCCGTCTTCTTCCTCAGGGAGACGAAGGGACTCCCCCTCCGTTCCGAGTAGTCGAGGCCTTCCTTTCCTCCAACGGGCGCAGAATCATAGAACGAGAGAAACAGGAGCTCATCATGAGAGTCAACTCCGTCGCCGTCGTAGCCGACCTCGGCGAAAGCTATGGGAACTACACCATCGGCGATGACGATGCCCTGCTCGGCCTCGTCACCTCGTCGAACATCGCCTGCGGGTTCCACGCCGGCGACCCCCGAGTCATCGATCGGACCGTCGCCGAATGCGTCGCACGTGGCATAGAGCTCGGTGCCCATCCCGGGTACCCCGACCTCGTCGGATTCGGCCGCCGGCTCATCGAGGCGTCCGAGGAGGAGATCCGCACGGACGTCCTCTATCAGATAGGCGCCCTCGACGCGTTCGCGCGCGTGCATGGCGGGAGGATCAGCCACGTCGCCCCGCACGGCCGTATGGGCAGCATCGCCCAGACCGACGCGAAGCACGCACGCGCCATCACGGACGCCGTCTTCGCGTACGACAGCTCCTATATCGTGATCTGTCAGCAGGGACTCCTTGCCGAGGAGTCTCGCAAGCGCGGACTCGAGGTCGGCTATGTTTTCCTTGCCGACCGCGGCTACGGCGACGACGGATGGCCCGTGCCCCGGTCGCACCCCGATGGTCTCATCTACGACCCCGCGGCGATCGGAGATCGCGTCACCCAAGTGGTCCGAGAGGGAACCGTGACGACAGTCGACGGCAACACCGTCCCACTCGGCCACGATGCCGACATCGTGCTCCTCCATGGCGACCATCCGAACGTCCTCGAGAACGGCACCGTTCTCCGCGCCTCGCTCGCGGCCGAGGGCATCCGTGCCACCGGGCTCCGTGAGGTCCTCTCCGAGAAGGCCGCGCTCGCGGCCCGATGAGCCGTGTCGGCCTACACGCTCTCTCTCGCCAACTACGGCGACAGCGCCGTCATGCTCACGGTCGCCCACCCCGACGAGGCCATCCGGCGCCGAACGATCCGAGAATTCCGGACGCTCCTTCTCGAGGACCTTCCACCGGGTGTCGACGACGTGGTCTCCGGATTGGAGTCGCTGCTCGTCGAGTTCGACCCGCTGCTGACCTCGCAGGAACAGCTGGCATACGCGCTGTCGGCGCGCTCTCTCCACTCGCACGAAGGGGCGACGCCAGCCGGGCCGGTGCGCGAACTGCTGGTTCCGCTCGTCGTCGACCCTGACACGGCACCGGACCTCGACGCCGTCGCGGCCGAACTCGGGCTGACGGCGGAGGCGGTGATCGACCGAGTGGTCAGGTCGCACCTCACCGTCAGCCTGCTGGCCGCCGCGATGGCGCCGATGATGGACGGGCTGAACGTGCCGCGGCCGGTGCGGCGACAGTCCACACCACGGACCGACGTCCCGGCCGGATCGCTCATGATCGCCGGACGCAACGCCATCATCCAGCCGTTCCCGGGCCCGACAGGATGGCGGGTGATCGGTCGGACCCCCCTGACGATCGTCGATATCACCCGCCAGTCGCCCATCTCCTTCTCCCCCGGTGACCGCATGCGGTTCACGGTCGTCTCCGCCCAGGTGGCTGCGGGTCTGGCCGGCCGCTTCCTCGAGAAGGACACGCGATGACGTTCGACGTCCGTCTCCATGTCAGCGAGGTCGGCTGGCGCACGACACTCCAGGACCTGGGACGGCGCGGCTCCGAACGTCTCGGAGTGCCCCGAGGCGGTAGCGCCGACCAGGGGGCGGCGCGAATCGCCAACATCCTCGTCGGCAATCCGCAGTCACGCCCGGTGATCGAGAGCCTGGGCGGGGCATTCGCCTTCGTCCCGTCGCACGACGTGCTCGCCGCCGCGACCGGTTCCGTCGGACGCCTGACCATCGGTGGTTGCGCGGTCGACGCCGGTCAGCCCCTGGCTGTACCGGCCGGCATCGAGATACGCATCGAGTGCTCGGACGCCGCGGCACGCACTTACGTCGCCGTCAACGGCGAACTCGACGCCGCCCGGTTCCTCGGCAGTGTCGCACCGGACTCCCGGATGGGATTCGGCCAGACCGTCGCCGCTGACGCCGAGTTGCACCTCGCAACAGGAGTCACGCGAATCGACCAGCCGTTTCTCGGTCGCGTCCTGTTCCATCTCCCGGTTCCCGAGCGCCACCTCCCCGACGGCCCGTGGACGATCGACATCGTCGCCTGCGCCGAGACGGACCGGATCCCGGGCATCCGCGAGCTCCTGAGCACCTCCGGCTATCACGTCACCGAGCGGTCCGATCACGTCGGCATCAGACTCGACGGTCCTGTGCTGCACCCTCCGGACGACTCAGAGATCGTGTCACACGGCGTTCCCATCGGCGCGATCGAGATCCCTCACTCTGACGAGCTCATCGTGCTCGGTCGGTATCGCACCCTGACGGCCGGCTACCCGATCGTGGGTTTCGCCACCCGTCTGGCGCAAGATCTCATCGGCCAGGCACGATCGGGTCGTGAACTTCGATTCGCGTGGACGGATCACCACGCCGCGCGGACGCTGTCCACGCGATTCGAAGCCGAGCTCGCGGTCCTCGAAGCCGCCGCGGCGAACGCCTTCGCCGCGCTCGACCTCCCGATCGGCGCATCGGACGCCCTTGCCCTCTCATCCAAAAAATGAGAAGCTGATCGTACTTTATATTAAATTCTCATATGAGATCTGGTCGCCACCGGGCGACAGGAGAGGAAGCCATGTCGACGTTGACGGGACGCATCGCCATCGTGACAGGCGCGGGCTCGGGAATGGGCAGCGAATCCGCACGTCTGCTCGCGGAGACCGGGGCGACCGTCGTCGTCGTGGGACGCCGAGAGAAGCCACTGCAAGAGGTGGTCGATGCAATCCGATTCGCGGGCGGCACCGCCCATCTTTGTGTGGCGGACATCGCCGCGCCCGGCGCAGCGCACGAGTTGATCCACTGGGTTCACGACAATGTCGGGCTCGTCGACATCCTCGTCAACAACGCAGGCAGCTCCTCCGCCGTCCTCAACCCGCAGTGGATGCCGGAGGAACAATGGCGACAGGTGGTCGACGTGAACCTCACCGCCGTCTTCGCTCTCACGCAAGCCGTACTCCCTGACATGCTGAATCGTCAGACTGGCACTATCGTCACGGTCTCCTCGCTCGCTGCGCTGACGCCCAACCTTCTCGGCGGTGCCGCGTACGGGGCGGCGAAAGCCGCCGTCCGCAACTTCATGACCTTCCTCCATGCCACCTACCGCAACGAGGGCTTGCGCGCGATCACGATCCTGCCGGGAGAAGCGGACACGCCGATCCTCGACAACCGCGCCAGACCGCCCGCGCCCGCCGAGCGGGCCAATATGGTCCAGCCGATCGACGTGGCCCGCGCGATCCAGCTGGCGGTCTCGCTGCCACAGCGCACCGTTCTCCAAGAGATCGTCGTCGCACCCACCCGGCAACGCGACACCAGCGGCGACCTCGAGATCAGCAGATGGCTAGGCGCTCCGAACGAGGTCGCTCCCACGAATCGCAGCACCCGGACAACCGCCACCGTCGAGGAGGGCAACGCCAAATGAGCACGTCGATCATCCCCACGAGAGCCCTCGCCTTCAGACCGTCGGAATCCGTCGAACGGATCATCGCGACATCCCGCCGCGTTCAGCAACCCCATTCGTCCGGGAACCTCGTGTCGTTGGCGATGGGCGAGCCGGATTTCGACACACCTCACCGCATCGTCGAAGCCGCCGTCGAAGCCGCCGGACGCGGTCGCACCCACTATTCGCAGCTCCTCGGCGAGAGCTCACTGCGGGCGCGCCTGGCCGAAGATGTCGGCGCGCTCAGCGGAGCCGTCGTCGACCCGGCCGACATCCTCATCACACACGGCGGCACCGGCGGACTGGCCGCTGCGATTCTCGGCATTGTCGGCCCGGGCGACAAGGTCGTCATCCCAGATCCCACCTACTCGCTCTACGCGGATTTGGTGAGCATGGCCGGCGGCACCGCCGTCCACGTCCCATTGCGCAACGACCTGCACTGGGATCTCGATGCACTCGCCGCCGCATTGCCTGGAGCGCGCCTGTTCGTCTTCTGCAACCCGGGCAACCCGACGGGGATCGTGCACACCCGCGACGAGTTGGAAGCCCTCAGCCGCCTGCTCGACGGCACCGACACCCTGGTCATCTCCGACGAGGCGTACGCGTCGCTCGACTTCACGGGGGCGTCGTTCGCCTCGGCGCTCACGATCGGCGGCTTGGTCGATCGCACCGTCTACTGTCAGACGTTCTCCAAGAGCTATGCGATGACCGGTTGGCGCGTCGGCTATCTCTGGGGACCGAGCGCGGTCATCTCCGCTGCAGCCCGCATCCACAACACGTTCAACGGCTCGGTCAATACCTTCGTGCAGGACGCGGCTCTCGTCGCCCTCGAGCAGTGCGCCGACGATGTCGCCCGGATGAAGGAGGCCTATGCCCGGCGACGGGAGCTCATGCGCGAGGCGCTTCAGACGGTTCCGGGACTCGAACTCAGCGAGCCGGAAGGCGCGTTCTACTTCTTCCCGAGGTACGATCTCGATCTTCCGTCGGTTGAACTGGTGGCGAGGCTCCGCGAACACGGGGTGGCCGTCAGACCCGGCGCCGAGTTCGGCCCGAGCGGCGAGAACAGGCTCCGCCTGTCGTACGCCGCATCCGATGAAGCCATCCGCACCGGCGTCGCTCGCCTCGCAGAAGCGATGACCGCACTACGATCGAGGTAGAAGCAAGGAGGACCGATGCGCAGCGACACCGAGAGGAATCGCCGCCGACTGATCAAGGCTGCCGCCCACCTCGTCGCCCGTCGCGGCTCCGCTGTCCGCATGATCGATGTGGCCGAGCGTGCCGAGGTCTCGACCGCGACCGCATACCGGCACTTCGGGTCGGTCGACGAGATCCTCGCGCAGTTCCGTTACGACGTCGGCCTCCGCCTTCTGGAGTTCAGCCAGAAGAGCGAATCCAGCGGGCTCGATCTGCTCAAGGGCGTGTGCGAGTACTGGGTCAAGCTCGTCGTCAAACACGGCGGAGCCATGGTGCACACCCGTTCAGACGAGGGCTACCTGGCACGTCTGCGCGCCGGAGCCGCCTACCTGACGGTGCAGGCCGACGCTCTCCTCCCGGCGATCTCACAGGCTTCCGAAGAGATGGGCATCGACGACCCCGGCGATGAGGCCCTCTTCCTCTGGAACATCCTTTTCGATCCCCGCGAGATCTTCGACCTGCTCCGCACCGTCGGCCTCACCGAACAGCAGGCGGCACAACGGCTGTTCTCCGCCTTCTGCGGCGCGCTCCGAGAGTGGGCGGCGGACTCGACGGCGGCAACGCAGGTCGCGGCGACCGCCTGATTCGACGACGGGACGGGGCACCCGTCACGAAGCGTGCAAGCCCGGCGGCGACCTCCAGCGACACCCATCGGCCGACCCTGGTCAGATCGGTAAGCCATCGCGATGGCGTGCAGACGGCGGCGAGCCGGGCCGCAACACCCGATAGAAGCAGGCGTTGCGACCCGGGTCTCGCGGGTTCCGAGCTACCGGGACGGGTTGCAGGCGACCGCGAAGACGACGCCTTCGGGACCGACGAGGTGGTACTCGTGTTCCCTCGGCAGATGCATCGCGTCTCCCGGGCGGAACTCATGGACGGTGCCGTCAGGTAGGGTCTGCCTCGAGCCACCCTCGAGGCAGTAGAGAACCGACTCGTGCTCCCCATCCTTCTTCGATGCCGCCGCGGCGGTGAGCCGTTCGAAATACGGCTCGCGGTCGGCGAACTCCATGGTCGCGCTGACGCCCTTTTGCGTCTCGATCACCGCCGCTCCGCGTCGGTTCGACGCGCAGAGCAGCGGCCGGCTCGATCACGTGGCGCAGCGCCCCACCTGCCCGGCCGGCTCAGCCCTCGCGCCTGAGCGCCGACGGCGGCACCACGATCCGCTGCGGCGTGCGGATCCAGCGCGCACCGCTCGCACGGTACTCGGCGCGCGTCGCGAAACGGTAGTGATAGCTCCGGGCGCGTACCCACGACGGTCGTCCGCCGTCGAAGGGGTCGACGAGCAAGAGCCTCAGCGTCGCCGCATCCGCTTGGAGCAGTCGCACGAGGAACATCGCGAACCAGGGCTCCCCGATGCGGCCGAGCGGCAGGAACCACATGAGCCAGTCGAGGCGCAGATGGTACGGAGCCCACTGCCGGGGCAGGCGGCGCGGATCGCCGGGTTTGCCCTTGAACTCGTACTCGCGCCATTCGGCGTCTTCACCCGGCTTCTTGTCGAGCGTGCCCTCCACGACGATCTCGATGCGACGCTTCGTCACGGTGCCGAACGCGCCGTACGCGTTCACGAGCATCCAGCGATTGAAGCTCGCATTCATGAGCTGCCGGCGCGAGAACAGGTTGCGGATCGGTTGGACGCTCAACACGACCAGGAGCGCCGAGACGGCGAGCACCACCACGAGCCACCCGATGGGGATCGTCGTGGCATCCGTGCCGAGATCGGCCGGAATCGCGGGAATGACCGCGTGCCAGACGGGATCGCTGATCGCGGCGGCGGCGAGCACGACGGTGATCCAGTTGAGCCACGCAAAGTTGCCCGTCGCGATGAGCCATAGCTGGGTGAGGATGACGATCGCCGCCGCCGCGCTCCCCACCGGGCCGGGCACGAAGAGGAGGAACGGCACGACGAGCTGCGCGATATGGTTGCCGAGCACTTCGCAGCGATGGAACCACCCGGGCAACAGGTGCGCCTGACGACTGAACGGGCCGGGCATCGGCTGTGTCTCGTGGTGATAGCTGAGCGCGGTGAGGTCGCGCCATTCGCGCCCGCCGCGAATCTTGATCATGCCCGCGCCGAACTCGAGTCTGAACACGAGCCACCACACGAGCACGACGATCGCGATGGGCGGCGGCTCGCCGTTCGAGCCGAGGAAGGCGACGGTGAAGAGCGCCTCGCAGAGGAGCATCTCCCAACCGAAGCCGTAGAACGTCTGGCCGACGTTCACGATCGAGAGGTACAGGATCCAGAGGGCGAGGAACACGAGCATCGGCACCCACGGCGGGCCCGACTGCGGCAGGCCGAGCACGACGGATGCGCCGAGTGCCAGTCCGGTGATCGCGACCATCACGAGCCGACGATCGGTGTACCCCCAGCGAAAGACGGACGGTCCGCGGAGCCGACTCGCCCGTTCGAGCAACTCGGGCACAGGCAGCAGCCCGCGTTCGCCGAGAAGAGCCCGAAACTGGTTCAGCGTCGACAAGAACGCAACGCAGGCGAGCGCGGCCACGCCGCGCTGCAGCACCTGGCGGGCGATCTCATAATCGTGCGCCTCGAACCATCCAAGCGACCCCACACCAGAACGCTACGCCTCCATCGCACACCGGTCGAGGGGATGCCCGATCACGCGATCTCGGGCACCTCGATGCCGAACCGCTCCCTGAGCGCGAGCCGCGCCGCGAACCAGCCGTTCATGCCGTGCACCGCAGGGCCAGGCGGCGTCGCGCTCGAGCAGAGGTAGACGCCAGGCAATGGCGTGCGCCACGGCGCGGTCGAGACGACCGGTCGCCGCACCAGCTGCGACAGCGTGATGGCACCCGAATAGATGTCGCCGCCGGGATAGTTCGGGTTGTAGGCGGCGAGCTCGGCCGCCGAAGTCGAGGCCGAGGCAAGCACGCTGTCGCGGAATCCGGGCGCGAATCGCTCGATCGCCGCGGTGACGAGCTCTGTCGCATGCAGGGTCGAGCCGGCGGGCACATGCAGGTAGGCCCAGACCGTCTGCGCGGCGCCCGGCGCCCGGCTCGGGTCGAGCACGCCGGGCTGCGTGAGCAGCACATACGGATGCTCGGGCATCCGCCCCGTCGCCACGAGGTTCTCGGCGGCAGCGATCTCGGCCCGACTGCCGCCGAGATGCACGGTCGGCGCGAGCCCGACCTCGGGATTCGCCCACGGAACCGGCCCCGCGACGGCGAAGTCGACCTTCGCGACTCCGGAACCGTAGCGGTAGCGATCGAGCGAGCGCAGGTATCGAGGCGGCAGCGGTGCGGTGCGAAGAAGCTCTGGCGAGGTGTCCAGCAACGTCACCCGCGAAGGCGAGCGATCGGCCAATTCGGCGAGGGAGGTCACGAGGGCGTCCGTCTCGACGGCGCCACCGTGCTCGACGAGGTCGGCGACGAGAGCGTCGGCGATCGCCTGCGACCCGCCGACGGGGTAGCCCCACCCGCCGGCATGCCCGTGTGCGGCGAGCAGCAGGCCCACGCCGGCCGAGGTGAACCCTGGCATCCGCCCGGCTGCGTGAGCGACGACCCCGGTGAAGAGGGCGGGTGCGACCTCGTCCCGAAAGCGGGCGTTCCACAGACCCGTGCCCTGTTCGAAAGCGCGCACGCCGAGGCGGAGGGCCGCAATCGGATCGTGCGGCCACCTGAGCAGCTGGTGCCCGGTGACATCGACCACGCCGTCGATGCGACGCACGAGTGGCTCGACGAGCCGTCGCCACGCCCCGCCGTCGCGACCGAGCCCGTCGACCGTGCGATCGAGGTCTCGCCAGGCGAGCCCGGCACCACGGGCCAAGGGGTGCGCGTACGAGAGTTCGGGCGTGATCCAGTCGAGCCGGTCGAAGAGCCCGATCGACCGGAAGAACGGCGAGGCGAACGCCGCCGGATGCACCGCCGAGCAGACGTCGTGCCGAAAACCCGGCAGGGTCGACTCGGTCGTGCGCATGCCTCCGCCGAGCGTGGGGGCGGCTTCGACGAGCCGCACCGCGAGCCCCGCGCGCGCCGCCGTGACCGCTGCCGCGAGCCCGTTCGGTCCGCTGCCAACGACCGTGACGTCGGTCTCGCGATCATTCACGCTGGCTGCCCATGCATATCAGACTAGGCCGGTCGCGCGCGTCTCTCATGCTTCGGCGACCGCTCCGATCTCACCGCGGCAGCGACTGTCGCTCTCGCGATCCCCAAGTCCCTCGGGACCAGCCGCCGAATCGACGCCCAATCTTCCACCGAGATCGCCCATCCAATCTGCATGGGCGGTCTAGATTTCGAACGTCGCTACGACCTCACCTTCGAGCGAGGTCGACAGTCAACTCTCGCGACCTCGAACTGCGGGCACCCCTCAACCCTGGCACCTGCGATCCCTGCTCGCCGGATCTGGGACCGCAACCGTCGCATTGACACTGGCGCTTGGCGCTGCTCCAGCACAAGCCGCTGATGCGACCTGGTGGAGTGGGCAAGGGTGTCACAACGTGTGGCGATACGAGACCGGAGCGACTCTTTCCCAGTCACGCATGGGAATCCGTGGCACCGGCGGCTCCACCGCTGGTCTGAGCAAGATCACCGTGTACTTCGGCGGCTACTCCTCGAGCACATGGTCCGGAAGCCTGCATGTCAACGGCCCCCGCTCGTACGGGGCCGGCAAGTTCATGGTGTTCTGGAACGGGGGTCAGAACGGGGAGTGCGCCGGCCAGAGCCACGGTAGCGCCCTGAACGTCGGCGCTCCCGCAACCTCGCCTCAGCCGGCTGACCGTCTCTATGGGCGCATTCGAGAGCCGGGAGTCGTACTTCTACCCGCCGCCGAACGAAACTCGCTGACGACAGCGTCGATACGGTCCTGCATCGGTCCTTGGGGGTGAGGAGTTCGGCCGCCCACGCACCTGCGGGCGCCAAGGCGGTGAGCGCGGCGATGGCGACGGAGGTTACGACACGGGTGATGCGCATGAGACAAGCTCCGTTTCTCGGTGGTCGGGAGTCACTCGATCAGCGCTCCCAGACTGTGTAGTCGATGACCGACAGGCTCCGGATGTCGGTGCGATCGCTGCCGATGTAGATGGTCTCGGAGGCGATGATCGCCCCCGTTTCGGTCGAGATGATCAGCAGGTCTTCGAGCTCCCCCGGCTCACGATCGGTCGCCTTGAGCGCCACGCCGACGCGGCCGAGACGGTCCGTGACCGCCCCTGCGACCGTCAACCCGCGGACCGTGCGCAGGTAGGACAGGATCGCGATCTCCTGTCCCTTGTCGAGGGGGACGTTCGACAGGAGGCCGGAGATCTCGATGATCGTCTCCCCCGCCGTCAGCGAGTCCTTGCCTGCGGCACGGGCCAGATAGCTGCCGATCAGCGCCGGATCAGTCGGCACCGGCTCGGCGAAGGGGCTCGCATATTCTCCGCGAGCGTATGACTCGTCAGCAAGAACCGTGCCCGTTTTCGTCAGCCCCTCCGTGTCCTCGCCCGGAAAGGGATCGGCTGCCACGACGAGGGATCGTACGCTCCCGTCCTTCTCGAACATGGTCTCGTTCCATTGCGGCTCCACCGTCGATGACGTGATGTTTCCTTTCGCGTCGACGGTCGTGTTCAGCGACCAGGTCTGAGCTCGGATCGTGTTCCCAGAGGGGAGTTCCACATCGCGTCTTTTCTGCTCCAGGTCCTCCAGCAAGGCGGGAACGGTCTCATCGACCGAGGTCGTCTCCAGTAGCGGCGGGGTCATCGCGACTGCAGGTGTCTGATGGAGAACCGAGATCATGACCGTGCCGAGGACAACCAGCGCGGCCGCAGCTGATCCGACGATCCTGAGCAGCTGACCGCCCCGCCTGCGGTTAGCCGGACGCCGCGGCCGGCGGATCGCGCTCCTGCGGTCCGGATTCGACAGCAACAGATCTGCGAGCTCGCGTTTGGCGCGATCGGACAGTGGCTGATAGCGGTTCCCGCTGAGGGGGCGGGCCGCGCGGATCCGTCGTTCAACCTCGTCCATCATTCGCCTCCTTCGTATCGGGTCAGCTGCTGCTCGCATGCTTTTGAGAGCCATGCTTCGAGTGCCCGTCGTGCGCGCAGCAGCCTCACGCGCACACTGACCACGGAGGTGCCGAGGATCTCAGCCATCTCATGTCGGGTCAGGTCCTCCCAATAGGCCATGAAGAGAAGCTCTCGATCCTCTTCTCGCAGGTCGTTCATGCACCGCCGGACCTCCAAAGCGTCGTCATCGTCGATGCTCAGAACCTGTTCTACGTACAGCGGGAGTACCTGCTGGCGCAGCTGCTCTGAACGGACGAGCCGCTGATATTCGTTGCCGATGATGTTGCGAAGCACCCGGTAGATCCAAGAGAGGGTGAGCTCGTTGCCTTCGAGATGGTGCATCCAGGCGACACGAAAGGTCTCGTGCGTGACGTCTTCGGCATCGGCGAGCCCTGAGAGCCGTTGCTGCGCCACGGAGAGAAGGAGCTCGTAGTTGGACCCGTAGAACAGTGCAAAGGCATCACCGCTCGGTGCCGCATTCGGCTGGGCATGTTCGGGGTCCATCTCGGGTCTTTCTCGGTGCTCGTGGCCTGGGTACCTGACGCTATCCGGTGATCGTGGTCGTGGACAGCGCGCCGTAGACGAGGACGCCTGCACCGATGGCGAGGCAGATCGCGAATGCGAGAATCCGACCGATCGCGCCGCCCTTGTTCGGTCCGCGCGGCCTCCAGCCGGGTATCGCGAGAGCGCAGACCAGACCGACCAGGCCGACGACGCCCAACAGCGCCCCCGCGATGATGATGATGCCCATGATGGATCATTCCTTTCCTGAAACGGTGATGCCGTCACCGGCGGAGGCGATGAGTCGGCCGTCCCGAAGCTCGTGGATCGCGTCGCACTGCTCGGCGAGCTCGAGATCGTGCGTGACGATGACGACGAGATGGCCGGCGTCCGCGATCTCGCGCAGATGCTCGAAGACCCGCACCCCGTTCGCCTGGTCGAGAGCTCCCGTCGGTTCATCCGCGAGGATGACCTTCGGGCTGTTCACGATCGCTCGGGCGAGTGCCACGCGCTGCCGTTGCCCCCCTGAGAGGTTCTTGACAGGGTAGTCGACCAGATCGCCGACCCCGAAGCGCATGAGCGCCTCGGTGACGAGGCGGCGCTGCCCCCGCGGACGACGGGCCGAGTACACGAGCGGGATCCGCACGTTCTCGAACACGGTGTCCGTCTCGATCAGCGCGAAGTCCTGCACCACGTATCCGAAGGTCTCGTTCCGGAACCGTGCAGCCCACCGTTCGCTCCGGCTGGTGATGAGCTCCCCCTGGATGGACACCGTTCCCGATGTCGGCTCGGTCAGCCTCCCGATGACGTTCAGGAGGGTCGACTTCCCGCCTCCAGAGGGCCCGACGATAGCGGTGATGCGGGATGGGTGAAGCCGCAGGGACACGTCGCGCACGGCGTGAACGGTCTCCTCGCCGACACGGAACTCCTTGCTGACGTTTTCGAGGACGATCATGGCCTCACTCCTTCCGTAGCATGCTGGTGACGCTCGCGCGCCGGAGGGTGACGAGAACCCGGATGGACAGGATGACATGCGCGACGAGAACCGCCGCGATCGCGATCGCGAGCACTTGGCCGACGTTCACGGTGACCGCTGCGAATCCGGCGAAGATGAGCGTCGACGGAACCGAGAACGCCGCCGCGAGAAAAAGATTGACTCTCAGGACGATGTGGCCGTTGTTCGCGCCGTAGAGTCGCTCTATCGAGTAGCGGCGGAGGTTGCTGGCGATCAGCGCGTCGACCGTGGAGACGATGGTGCCCAGAAGCACGATCAGGAGGCAGGCGAAGAAGAGCAGGAACATGCCGCTCTTGCCGAGTTGGGCCTCGTAGACCGTCGACACGCGCTGACTCAGATGCTGCGGAACCACCTCGATCCCTCCCGTGGAGGATGCCGCTTCCACATAGGAGTCGATGAGCTGATCAGACGGGTCGAACAGGACGGTCCTCCCGACGACCTCCTGCTGCCAGACGTCGGCCGCGTTCGCCTCGCTGAAGCGTTCGTATGTGCTCAGCAGGACGATTCTGTCGTCGAGGGAATCGTATCCCATCCACGGGTCGAGATAGGAAGCTCCCGCGGTCAAGCGCCCGTCGATGGTGACGTGGCGGGTTCCGAGCTCGAGGACGTCGCCCGGCTGGTACTGATGCACGTTCGAGCCGATGAGGACAGCGTCGTGCTCGGCTGTGTCGTTCGGCAGATGGTAGGCGTCGGCGAATCCCCCGAGCACGACGAGGATCGGGGCGTCGAGCTGGGCGCCGTCGAAGTAGTTGTTCTTGATCACCGAGTAGTCGGCGGTCTTCGCATTCAACGTGTCCGCGAGGAGGGTGCCCATTCGCTCGTTGATATCGGGCGCGCGGGCGTCGTCGTAGTAGATCGTGAAGTACGACACGTTCTCGACGCCGAGCTCGCTGGCGAGTCGGAGGTCGTTGGCGCTTCTGAGCGTGTCGTTGAGCGTCAATGACAGGCTGGCGGCCACCACGACGACCTGCAGGATCAGCAGGAAGGTGCGGAACCGCAGCGAGACGAGTTCTTTGACGGCGGTGCCGAGCTGGTAGCCGATCATGTGCGGCTCCACCTGGACGTCTGTACGACGACAGCCGCGGTGAACAGCGCCACGAGCACGACCGTGTTCGCGAGGACCACGACAGTCAGCTCCATCGCTCCGGGCAGGACCGACAGCGTCCCCAGCGCGCGCAGCACCGACATTCCGACGAGGACGCCGACTGCGGTACCCACGACGGCCGCGAGTGCCACAAGCCGAACGGAACGAAGGGTGAAGCTCGCCGGACGGGCGCCGCAGAGGCGTTCGATCAGGTATCTGCGCTTGTTCGAAGCGCCCCAGTTCAGACACAGCAGCAGCGCGCTCCCATAGACGAGGAGCAGGGAGCTCTCATACGCGTACGTGAGCGGCTCGCTCTGGATGATCGACCACGCATCGACGTCCAGCTTCACCTTCGCCACGAGGTAGCCGTTGGCTGTCAGCACAGCTGCGAGTCCCTCGGCGATGCCCGGGTCCTGAGCGTCGATGTAGTACACGCCGTGGACGTTCTCCTGCGTGAACAGGGAGTAGACGTACTCCGTTCTGAACGGCACGGACGCCGGACCGTAGTGGCCGAGAATCGTCACATCCTCCGGGATGTAGCGTTCTTCCCGACCCACAAGGTACGAGTCGGCTCTGATGATCGCTGTCGGGTCGGCGCGAGCGAAGTCCCCCGGTTTGAAAGCGCGACCCGTCGTCATCCGAATGTCGGCGAAGCGTCCTCGGGGATCGTACAGTCCGATCCTGGGGCCGTCACCGTCCTGCGCGTCGAGCACGACCACTGCATCCTCACCGTCGAGGAGGGCGCGCAGTTCGGTGTTGATCCGCTGCGCGCGATCAGCGGTCGGTGCCTCGCCTCCGGGATCGGGGATGACGGTCAGGGTGTAGGCGTGGTCGCTCATGCGGTAGTTCGCCTCGCTCCAGTCGTGCACCGCAGAGCGCACGTGACCGGCGACGACCGAAAGCATGATGCCGAGCGTGCATGCCACAGTAGCGAGGAGGATCGGGAACCGCAGCCTCATGCGATGATCCGCCTTCGAGAGGGCACGCAGGCGCGCCCACGTCGCCCTGAGAGGGCGGCGCGGAACGCGCCTGCGTGCGAGCGCCTCACCTGCGGGTCACCACCAGTTGTAGCCGCAGGAGAATTGCGTCGAGGGAACGCTCCAGTCCCACGAGTCCCAGAACCGGTAAGACTTGCTCTTGACCGCCGTCGAGGTGCTGCTAGCGGTGTTCGCGGTGTACTGACGCCCCGAGTCGGACACGCCGGGGATCAGGTAGCGCAGCCACCCGTTCTTGGCGTGAAGGCCGGAGTCGTTGTACGACGCCTGCACCTGCACGTACCCGTCGTAGTAGAGCTGCCACTGCTCCGTGGAGGTGCAGTAGTTCGGGCCTGCGGCGTTCGCCGCCTGGGTGGTGACTGGGCCGACGCCCGCGACGAGGGCGAGAGCCACGACCGTGGCTCCGACGCGGCTCCTGAGCCGCGATGAGAATAGGGTCATTTTCCCGTAACCTTTCTTCTGTGAACGGCGCACATCAGGCCTTCGAACCTATGCGCCGGGAACTGAACTGGTATCGGCGAGCACATCTCCCGCTGCCGACGGGGCGGGTCCCTACTGCTGGGGCTCGCCCTTGTGCACGGTCCCGCGAACGGGTGCCAAGCGTGGACGGTGGCCTCCTCCTTCCGAAGTCAGCCTTTGACTGGGTTATTTGACGAGCACCGCTCCGCGTTACACATGCACCGGAAATTGTTCCCCAAGCTCCCTCCCTCCTCCGCTGGCGCGTCGCTGCTACGAGACCCCCGGGGCACTCACCACGAGGTTCATCGTTTTCTCGTGAACCCCACAGCCGTGACTGCGGATTGTCGAAGCGAGGGGGCCTTCCTCACAGACCCGCACTCGCGCGGGCATCCCAGTTGAGGAGGCTCCCCTTGAACATCGACCTGCTGTTCGCTGTCGTGTCGGTTCTGCCGGCCAAGATCGACATCACCCCGAACGACAACGGCCTGCCGAGCCTGCCCCAGTTGAAGGTGATCGTGGGCCGCCGACACTGCGGCCTGGATGTTCGAGGTGGTGTGGACGGCGATCGACTCGACCACCCTGGTCCGGTGTGCCACCACCGTGCCATTCCGAAAGTCGCTTGTCGTCCATTTCCGGCCTCCTATGTTCATTGGAAGACGGCACGAAAAAAGCCCGGACCTGCAGTTTTCTGCAGTTCCGGGCCTCTGATCAGTCCTTTCGGGCTATGGGCTCAAGTTGTAACCCTAGAAGTCCCAGTCCTCGTCTTCCGTGACGACGGCCTTGCCGATCACATACGAGGAGCCGGACCCCGAGAAGAAGTCGTGGTTCTCGTCGGCGTTCGGAGAGAGCGCCGAGAGGATCGCCGGGTTCACATCCGTGACCGACTTCGGGAACATCGCCTCGTAGCCGAGGTTCATGAGGGCCTTGTTGGCGTTGTAGTGCAGAAACTTCTTGACGTCCTCGGTGAGACCGACGCCGTCGTAGAGGTCCTGCGTGTACTGCACCTCGTTGTCGTAGAGCTCGTACAACAGCGAGAAGGTGTAGTCCTTGATCTCGTCGCGCTTGGCCTGGTCGACGAGCTCGAGGCCCTTCTGAAACTTGTAGCCGATGTAGTAGCCGTGCACAGCCTCGTCGCGGATGATGAGGCGGATCAGGTCGGCCGTGTTGGTGAGCTTCGCGCGACTCGACCAGTACATCGGCAGGTAGAAGCCGGAGTAGAAGAGGAACGACTCGAGCAGGGTCGAGGCGACCTTGCGCTTGAGCGGTTCGTCGCCACGGTAGTACTCCATGACGATCTCGGCCTTCTTCTGCAGGTTCGGGTTCTCGACCGACCAGCGGAAGGCGTCGTCGATCTCCTTCGTCGAACACAGCGTCGAGAAGATCGACGAGTAACTCTTGGCGTGCACCGACTCCATGAACGCGATGTTCGTGTAGACGGCCTCCTCGTGCGGCGTGAGCGCATCGGGGATGAGCGAGACGGCGCCAACGGTTCCCTGGATGGTGTCGAGCAGGGTCAAGCCGGTGAAGACGCGCATCGTCATCTGCTGCTCGGACGGAGTGAGCGTGGCCCACGACTGCACGTCGTTCGAGAGCGGCACCTTCTCGGGCAGCCAGAAGTTGTTGACGAGACGGTTCCACACCTCGACATCCTTCTCGTCCTGGATCCTGTTCCAGTTGATGGCGTTGACGTGGCTGACGAGCTTGAGCTTGCCTTGGTGTGCTGGATCGCTCTGCGCGGAGTTCACCGGATCAGTGAGAGTCATTTCTTCGTTCCTCGGTTGACGCTGATAGGGCGTGTCGGAATCAGGGCTAGAGCATGCATGAGACACAGCCCTCGACCTCGGTGCCCTCGAGGGCGAGCTGGCGCAGCCGGATGTAGTAGATGGTCTTGATGCCCTTGCGCCACGCATAGATCTGGGCCTTATTGATGTCACGCGTCGTCGCGGTGTCCTTGAAGAACAGCGTGAGCGAGAGGCCCTGATCGACATGCTGCGTCGCGGCGGCGTAGGTGTCGATGATCTTCTCGGCGCCGATCTCGTAGGCATCCTGGTAGTAGTCCAGGTTGTCGTTCGTCATGAACGGCGCCGGGTAGTAGACGCGACCGATCTTGCCTTCTTTGCGGATCTCGATCTTCGACGCCACCGGGTGGATCGACGAGGTCGAGTTGTTGATGTAGCTGATCGATCCGGTCGGCGGCACGGCCTGCAGGTTCTGGTTGTAGATGCCGTGCTCCTTCACGGATGCCGCGAGCTCACGCCAGTCGTCCTGCGTGGGGATGTGCACGCCGGCGGTGTCGAACAACTCCTGCACCCGGCGGGTCGACGGTGCCCATTCCCGCTCGGTGTACGTGTCGAAGAACTCGCCGGAGGCATACTTCGAGTCCTCGAAGCCTTCGAAGGCCTGGCCGCGCTCGATCGCGATCGTATTCGAGGCTCGCAGCGCGTGGAAGAGCACCGTGTAGAAGTAGATGTTCGTGAAGTCGATGCCCTCTTCGCTGCCGTAGTAGACGCGCTCGCGGGCAAGGTAGCCGTGCAGGTTCATCTGGCCGAGGCCGATCGCGTGCGACTTGTCGTTGCCGTCTTCGATCGAACGCACCGAGGCGATGTGGCTCTGGTTCGACACCGAGGTGAGGCCGCGGATGGCAGTCTCGACCGTCTTGCCGAAGTCGGGCGAGTCCATCGTGAGGGCGATGTTCAGCGAACCGAGGTTGCAGCTGATGTCCTTGCCGATTCGGTCGTAGGAGAGGTCCTCGTTATAGCTCGTCGGCGTGTTGACCTGGAGGATCTCCGAGCAGAGGTTCGACATGTTGATGCGACCCTTGATCGGGTTCGCCTTGTTCACGGTGTCCTCGTACATGATGTACGGGTAACCGGACTCGAACTGTATCTCGGCGAGCGTCTGGAAGAACTCACGCGCCTTGATCTTCGACTTCTTGATGGCCGGGTTGTCGACCATCTCGCGATACTTCTCGGTGACCGAGATGTCGGCGAACGGCACACCGTAGGCACGCTCGACGTCGTAGGGCGAGAAGAGGTACATGTCCTCGTCGTTCTTGGCGAGCTCGAAGGTGATGTCGGGCACGACGACGCCGAGTGAGAGCGTCTTGATGCGGATCTTCTCGTCAGCGTTCTCGCGCTTGGTGTCGAGGAAACGCAGGATGTCGGGGTGGTGGGCCTGCAGGTAGACCGCGCCGGCACCCTGGCGCGCGCCGAGCTGGTTGGCGTAGCTGAAGCTGTCCTCGAGCAGCTTCATGACGGGAATGATCCCGCTCGACTGGTTCTCGATCTGCTTGATCGGCGCGCCGGCCTCACGGATGTTGGAGAGCAGGAGCGCAACGCCGCCGCCGCGCTTCGATAGCTGCAGAGCCGAGTTGATGCCGCGGGCGATCGACTCCATATTGTCCTCGATACGCAGCAAGAAGCAGGAGACGAGTTCGCCGCGCTGCGCCTTGCCCGTGTTGAGGAAGGTCGGCGTCGCGGGCTGGAACCGGCCGGCGATGATCTCCTCGACGAGGTTGACCGCGAGCTTCTCGTCGCCCTGGGCGAGGCCGAGCGCTGTCATGACGACACGGTCCTCGAAGCGCTCGAGGTACCGCTTTCCATCGAAGGTCTTGAGCGTGTATGAGGTGTAGTACTTGAATGCGCCGAGGAAGGTCTCGAAGCGGAACTTCTTCGAGTAGGCGAGGTCGTTGAGCTTCGTAATGAACTCGAAGGGGTACTGATCGAGCACGGCCTGCTCGTAGTACTCCTTCTCGACGAGGTAGTCGAGGCGCTCTTTGAGCGAGTGGAAGAAGACCGTGTTCTGGTTGACGTGCTGGAGGAAGTACTCGCGGGCGGCTTCGCGGTCTTTGTCGAACTGGATCTCGCCGTTCGGCCCATAGAGATTGAGCATCGCATTGAGGGCGTGGTAGTCCATGCCCGTGCGCGGCGCGTCGATCACTGCGACGCTGTTACTGGTTGTGCTGCCCAAAATGAGTCCAATCCCTCTTCGACGATGCGCACATCGTCTGGTGTTCCGAATACTTCGAAGCGATACAGATGGGGCACATCGCACTTGGATGAGATGATGTCCCCCGCGAGGCAGAACGCCTCACCGAAATTCGTGTTTCCCGCGCCGATGACGCCGCGGATGAGCGACCGGTTCTTCTCGTCGTTGAGAAACCGGATCACCTGCTTCGGAACGGCCCCGTGCGCGTCGCCCCCGCCGTAGGTGGGCACGACGAGCACATAGGGCTCTTCCGCTGTGAGCGGTGCATCCTTCGCATAGAGCGGGATCCGCTTCGCCTGACGGCCGAGCTTCTGCACGAATCGGTGCGTGTTGCCCGAGATGCTGGAGAAGTAGACCAGATCGGTCATGGGATCACCTCTCTCATTCCATGAACGGCGAATGGGATAGCTGCCAATGGATACCGCGGATGTCGCGACTACTACACGACGCGCAACGCGAGCTCGTCGATCTTGTCGGGGCGGAAGCCCGACCAGTGGTCGGCATCGGTGATGACGACCGGTGCCTGCAGGTAGCCGAGCTCCTTGACGGCCTCGAGAGCCTTCTCGTCGACCGAGAGGTCGAAGACTTCATATTCGATGCCCTTGTTGTCGAGGGCTCGATAGGTAGCCGTGCACTGCACGCAGGAAGGCTTGGTGTAGACCGTGACAGTCATCTCATCCCCTTGTTTTTCGCTGATTCCCCACAGGGTTGCTGGACTTCTAATACTACATCTAGTGCTTGTGGAAGTTAACAGCCACTAGATGATGTAGTTACATTTATGTAGTTTTCCACGTATTATTCACTGGTTTTCAACAGGGCGCTACGCTGCGATCGGCCATATTCCGCGGCTCATGGCAGGGTTATCCACAGCCCGGAATTTATGAATTTTTTTGCCTGTGAGTGATCTCCCGGCGTGTCGCCGTCGGATGCCCGAACCACTACATCTTGTACTACTAGCGCAACTCTGCCACCACCCACCGACATTCCCGGTTGCGTTGCGGGCCACGTCGTGCGGGCCTGTTGCGGGCCGTGTTTCGAGCCTGTTGCGGCCCACGTCGCGCGCGGGCCTGTTGCGGGTCCCCCCACGGAGCCGTCGTCGCGGGCTCCGGCCCCGCCCCGTCCAGAAACGCAGGACAAGAGGTGCGCTGGGGCTCCCCTACCCTCAAAGTGCCTCTAGTCCTGCATTCGCTTGGTGGTGAGCGGACAGAGACGGAGACGGAGACAGAAACGGAGAACGGGGCGGGAGGGGCGGGAACGGAGACAGGGACGGGCGGGAACGGAGACAGGGACAGGAACGGCGGACGGGCGCGGGAACGGAGACGGAGACAGGGGGCGGAGACGACAATCGGCCCCTGCCAAAGGCAGGGGCCGACCGAAGCAGATCGCTGCGAGCTACTTGGTGAGCGGCTCGAGAGTCGGGTCGTTGGCGTACGCCTTGGCCGCGTTCTCCTTGGTCACGATCACAGGAGGCAGCAGGTACGACGGGACGATCTTCTTGCCATTGTCGTATGACTTGGTGTCGTTGACCTCGACCTCGACGCCCCCTTGGAGCTGCTGGACCATCTTGATCGCCTGGGCGACAAGCAGACGGGTGTCCTTGTTGATGGTCGAGTACTGCTCGCCGGCCATGATCGACTTGACCGACTCGACCTCGGAGTCCTGTCCGGTGACGACCGGGATGGGCTTGCCTGCGGCCTTCACCGAGGTGATGATGGCCCGGGCGAGGGTGTCGTTCGGCGAAAGCACTCCATCGATCGACTTGTCGCTGTAGGTGCTGGTGAGCAGCGAGTCCATACGGCTCTGGGCGTTCTCAGCCTTCCAGCCCGCGGTCGCCGTCTGCTTGATGTCGGTCTGGCCGGAGCCGACGACGAGAGTGCCGTCGTCGATCTTCGGCTGCAGCACGCTCATCGCACCGTTGAAGAACACGGCCGAGTTCGCGTCGTCCGACGATCCTGAGAACAGCTCGATGTTGTGCGGGCCTTTGCCCTTTGCAGCGAGGCCGTCGAGCAGCGCCTGACCCTGCAGCTCACCCACCTTGAAGTTGTCGAAGGCGACGTAGTAGTCGACGCTGTCGGTGTTCAGGATGAGACGGTCGTAGGCGATGACGACCGCGCCGGCATCGTGGGCTGCTTTCACCTGCGTGCTGAGCTGACCGCCGTCTGCCGCGCCGACGATGATGACCTTGGCGCCATTGGTGACCATCGCCGAGATCTGGTCCTGCTGGTCCTTGACGATGGTCGAGGCACCCGCGTACTGGACGTCTCCCTTGAAGCCGGCTTTTTCGAGACCGCTTTCGAAGAGACCGCCCGCGAGCACCCAGTTCTCCGACGTCTTCGATGGAAGGGCGACGCCGATGAGAGAGTCAGCGGCGAACCCGGCAGCGGCGCCTGTGCTCGCAGGCGCGTCTGTTCGTGAGGAGCAGCCCGAGAGGGCCAGCAGTGCGACGGAGGCGACCGCCACCGTCGTGAGGGCGAGTTTACGCATTGTCAATCACTTTCTGTTTGGAGGGTAGGTAGCAGGTCGCTGGGAGGAAAGCAGGGCGGCCGGAGTCAACTGGGAAGATCACTCGGTCTCGCCGTCTCAGGGGTCCCCGCCGTGGGAACCACGGCCGGAGGCTCCGAAGACTCGGCGGTCTTCCGCCCGCGGGTCAGGAAGCCTATGACGGACGGACGCCCCTGGCTCTTGTTCCACACGTCGACGCCGACCGCGACGAGCAGCACGAGGCCCTTGATGATCTGAACGAGGTCCGACCCGACGCCGAGCAGTTGCAGGCCGTTGTTGAGCACCGCCATGACGAGCCCACCGATGATGGAACCGGTCACGGTTCCGATGCCGCCGGAGACCGCAGCCCCGCCGATGAACACGGCCGCGATGGCGTCGAGCTCCCAGCTGAGGCCGTCCTGCGGCCCGGATGCCACCGAGCGGGCCACGAAGATCATGCCAGCGAGGGCCGCCAGAATGGACATGTTCATCATGACGAGGAAGTTGACACGCCGTGACTTGACGCCCGAGAGCTCCGCCGCGAGCTTATTGCCGCCGACCGCGTAGATGTGACGGCCGAAGATCGTGTTCCGCGTCACGAAGGAGTAGAAGACGATGAGCACGCCGAGGATGATCCCCGAGACGGGGAAGCTCGTGCCGACGCGGCCACCGGCAAAGAGGAACGTCACGTAGATCACGACGGCGTCGAGCAGGACGACCCGCACGATACTGACCCACAGCGGCACCGTCTCGGAACCCATCGTGCGCTGCACCCGCCGCGCACGCCACTCACGGTAGACGACGACGGCCGCGACGATGAGCCCGAGCAGGAGCGTGAGGTTGTTGTATCCGGTGTATGGTCCGATCTCCGGAAGATACCCGGCGCCGATCATGGTGAAGCCTTCTGGCACAGGGACGGTGTTCGCGTTTCCGATGAGCTGGTTGCCGCCTCGGAAGATGAGCATGCCGGCCAGCGTCACGATGAAGGCCGGCACCCCCACATACGCGACCCAGACGCCCTGCCACGCGCCGATGAGCGCACCGATGACGAGGCCGAAGAGAATGGCGAGCGGCCAGGGGAGGTGCCAGTTCTGCATGGACGTCGCCACCACGATGCCGACGAACGCGGCGACCGAGCCGACGGAGAGGTCGATGTGCCCTGCGATGATCACCATGACCATGCCGATAGCGAGAATCAGGATGTAGGAGTACTGGCTCACCAGGTTGATCAGGTTGCCCGACGACAGCGTGAGGCCGTCGGTCAATACCTGGAAAAGCACCACGATGGCGATGAGGCTGAACAGGATGCCGAACTGCCTCGCACTCGACCCGGTGCCGCCGATGATCTTCTTGAGGTCTGCGAACTTGCTCTGGGAGCCCGTCTCTGCGCTCATGTGCTCTGAACTTTCTTCCTCGCGGAGGTCATGCTTCTCATCAGGGTTTCCGGATCGGCTTCGGCAGCCGGGATGCAATCGGTTATGGATCCTTCGAACACCGTGTAGATGCGGTCGACGAGGCCGAGCAGCTCAGGCAACTCAGAGGAGATGAGGATCACACCCTTGCCCTGGGCGGCGAGCGCCTGGATGATGCCGTAGATCTCGTACTTCGCGCCGACGTCGATTCCGCGGGTCGGCTCGTCGAGAATGAGCAGGTCTGGGTCAGTGAACATCCACTTGGCCAACACGACCTTCTGCTGGTTGCCGCCGGAGAGCTTGTTGACGCCGGCGTCCACGCTGGGCGTCTTGATGCGGAGGGTCTTGCGGTATTCCTCGGCGACGGAGTACTCCTTGGCCTCGTTGACCACCTGCCCAACCGAGATCTTCGTGAGCTTCGCCGACACGACCGACCTCTTGATGTCGTCGAGCAGGTTGAGGCCGAGTGCCTTGCGGTCCTCGCTCACATAGGCCAGACCGTGCTCGATCGCCTCGGCGACACTGCGCAGTTCGATCGCCTCGCCGTTCTTGTAGATCTGGCCGGAGACGTATTTGCCGTAGGAGCGCCCGAAGATGCTCATGGCCAACTCGGTGCGGCCAGCACCCATGAGCCCGGCGATGCCGACGATCTCTCCACGCCGCACGTTCAGGCTGGAACCCTTGACCACGAGGCGTTCGGCCGCGAGCGGATGCTGCACGGTCCAGTCCCGCACCTCGAAGAAGACCTCGCCGATGCGCGGCGTGCGGTCGGGAAAGCGGCTCTCGAGGCTGCGGCCGACCATGCCACGGATGATGCGGTCCTCGTTGACCCCGTCATCCTTGACATTGAGGGTCTCGATCGTCTTGCCATCTCGGATGATCGTGATGGAGTCGGCCACCTGCTCGATCTCGTTGAGCTTGTGCGAGATCACGATGGAGCTGATGCCCTTGCCTTTGAGGCCACGGATCAGGTCGAGCAGGTGCTGTGAGTCCGCCTCGTTGAGCGCGGCCGTCGGCTCGTCGAGGATGAGCAGCTTGACCGACTTGTTGAGGGCTTTGGCGATTTCGACGAGCTGCTGCTTGCCGACGCCGATGTGCTTGACGAGCGTGTCGGGATCCTCGCGCAAACCGACGCGGGCGAGCAGCTCGATGGCGCGCTTCTTGGCCTCGACCCAGTTGATGACCCCGAACGCCCCGAGCTCATTGCCGAGAAAGATGTTCTCGGTGATCGAGAGCTCCGACACGAGTGCGAGCTCCTGATGGATGATCGCGATGCCGGCCGCCTCACTCGAGCGGATGTCCTTGAACTGAACATGCTCACCGCGGAATATGATGTCGCCCGTATAGGTCCCCGCCGGGTACACGCCCGAGAGCACCTTCATGAGCGTCGACTTGCCCGCGCCGTTCTCGCCGCAGATCGCGTGCACCTCGCCGGCCAGCACAATGAGCGAGACATTCGAGAGGGCCTTGACTCCTGGGAACTCCTTGGTGATCGATCGCATCTCGAGGATCGCCGGTTCTCCTGCCATCACAGCACCTCCTCTCCGATGGGGCGCGTGGGGAGACGCGCCGGGGGACGGTCGCGGTCGCGGACTGAGCGATGGCGGCAGCCCGACGACGCGGCGACGACGCAGTTGCCGTTCCGGGCGAAGAGAGTACTCACGGGCTTGACCTCGATGTCATGCGGTAGACGAAGAAGAGGACCGATCCACGGTGCGTGTGACCGTTCACATCGTGACCAATGGTGCTCTCGCAACCTTTCGATGTCAAGTTGAGCCATCGCGCCTGGGTAACGGGACCACCCGGCTAGGCGGGTCCGGTCGAGTCCCGCACGATGAGTTGCGGTCGCACAAGCTCCTCTCGGGGGCCGATGTCGTCGTGCATCTCGGCGAGGAGCAGGGCGATCGCCCGCCTGCCGATCTCCCGGAAATCCTGATACACGGTCGTGAGCGGCGGCCACAGGTGCTTCGCGATGGGAACATCGTCGAAGCCGACGACGCTCACCTCGCCCGGCACATCGATCCCCGCCTCGCGGAAGGCATGCAGAAGCCCGATCGCCATGTGGTCGTTCGCAGCGAAGACAGCCGTGAAATCACGATGGTGCAGCAGCTCCCGACCGGCGAAGTAGCCGAAGTCCGCCGACCAGTCGCCGAGGATCGGCGGATGGGTACGCAGCTCAGCCTCGTCGATCTCGTCGAGAAAGCCCTGCATGCGCGCCTCGGCCTCGATCCAGTCCTGCGGTCCGGCGAGATGGATGATCTCACGGTGACCGAGTTCGACGAGATGCCGGGTGGCCATGCGCGCCCCTGCGATCTGATCGACGGCGAGCGCACGATGTTCGGCATGCCCGGTCGACTGCAGACTCACATAGGGCACCTCGATTGCCATCGCCGCGAGCAGGTCGAAGACCCGCACCTGTGGGGCGATCACGACGAGACCCTCGATGGCCTGGTTCATGAGGTGTTCGATCGCGCCGGCGATCGACTCGGGAGCTGTCGAAGCGATGTTCGCGGTGTTGACGTAATAGCCTGCTTCGCGGGCGGCATCCTCGATCGCCGCGATGCTGCTCGTCGGCCCGTATTGCGTGCTCGATGCGGTCAGCACTCCGAGCGTGTGCGACTTGCTCGTGACGAGGGCTCGCGCCGCGCGGTTCGGCCGATACTGCAATTGCTCCATGACGTCGAGCACGCGCTGCTTCGTCGTCTCACGGATGCTCGGGTGGTTGTTGAGCACACGGGAGACCGTCTGATGCGAGACTCCGGCGAGGCGGGCGACATCGCGGATGCTGGGCGCTCGGCTCTTGGGCGGGTCCTCGGTCACGTCATCCTGTTCTCGGCCATGTTTACGTTCACATACTCCGCCGCAGCTCAATTATGCACAAGGCCGGGGAATGTGACAGACACATTTGTGACAGTCACATCGCAGTCTCGTCGCCACCCCATGCTGATGACACTCCCGTGACGAGCAGAGCAACCGCGATCTCCACAGGAGTGAGGGCTCCCCGACTGTGCAACACCGATCCGGGCGCGCTGGCGGGGCAGGCCGACGTCGGACGACGGAGGATCCTCAGCCGAGGGACGGGAGTTCGGCGAAGGCCCGAACCGGAAACGTCCCGAAGCCCTCCACGAGAGGGGGCACCGCGGTGAAACGAGCTCCCTGGGCCGGCAGTTCACCGAGGTGCGCGAGGTGCTCGACGATGTGGACACCGGCCTCGAGCAGCAGTGAATGCGCGGGCCGCTCGCCGCCGGACTCGGTGTCGTCGATGTTGAGCGAGTCGATGCCGACGAGTACGACTCCCCGCTCGACGAGGTGCCGCGCACCTGCCTCTGTGAGGAACGGCGCGCCGACCGCGTACTCCGGTTCGCCGAAGAAGCGGTCCCAGCCGGTGTGCAACAACACGGCCGAACCGCGCAGCTCACGGTCGAAGAACGTCGCGGCGGGAATACCGCGGCTCGCGGAATCCATCACATGGAACACCTCGGCCCGCAGTCCGACAAGCGTGTCGAGTGCGAGCCCGGCCAGGTCTGCACCGCCCGCATACCGATGGAAGGGGCTGTCGAGATAAGTGCCCGTGTTGCCGATCATCGTGATCAGGTCCATGGCGAACTCAGTGCCTGCTGCATAGCGACTTCTGGATTCCTCGCGGGTGAGGTGCGACGTGAACACCGGAACCGGGAGGCCCGGGTAGGTGACCAGGCCCTCACGTATGACGTGGCTGAGCTCGACGAAGCGACTCCCCGTCTCGCGGTCCCCCGCACCGCCGGCACCGCCGGCCGCACCGAGAGATTCGGCGTTCGGGTTCGCGGCGATCGCCTCGGTGAGCAGCTCGCCCAGCGACATCCCCCTGCTGCCGCGATGCCGTTCGCGCACGAACTCCACATTGCTCAGAGCGACGTCTTCGACGAGCGCGAGGCCGAGGTGGCGCACGAACAGTTCCGCGAGACGCTGCGGCGAGACGTCCGCCGCCGGCACGTCGAGACGGAAGCCATGGGTCGAGAGACCGCCGCCATTGACGAAGGTGACCTCGGCG
The DNA here is from genome assembly GCF_042660285.1 of Luethyella okanaganae. NCBI lineage: Bacteria > Bacillati > Actinomycetota > Actinomycetes > Micrococcales > Microbacteriaceae > Luethyella > Luethyella okanaganae. The sequence goes on along the minus strand of NZ_JBHSTP010000001.1, from coordinate 81,432 downwards.
TCGAAATGAGCGCGATACTCGGTCAACCTTTCCTCCATGTCTTGAACAGGCTCACGACGACCGCCACGACGGCAAGGCAAGCGGGGACGAGCAGGTTCGGACCGGCGAGCACGAGCAGACCCGCCGTGAGCACGGTCGACACGCTGAGAGTTTCTCGGTCGACGTCACCCGTCTATCCCGTCTATCCTGATGGTCGCCCCCGGTATCCGAAATCGCAGAGTTGACGCACATCGTTGAAATACTGCCAAAGCGCCGGCTACGACCTCGGCTCCTCCATCCACCACTCCGTGAACGAGGTCGCCCTCCCGTCCGGGGCGAGCCGGATCACCCAGAGGTTGTGATAAGTGTTGTCGACGTAGTCGGTCTTCGCCTGCACCACGGCCGTGTCGTCCGTGACGACCACGGGCTGCCACTCGAAGGTATAGTCGTTCGGTTCATCGCCCACCTCGATCCACTTGGCGACGATCTCGTCGCGCCCGTGCCACGGTTTCGCGTGCGGGCGCGTACGGTACTCCGCGTCCTCGGTGAAGAGGGCACGAATGTCGTCGGGGGCGTTCGAGTCCCAGGCGCGCCGATACCCGTCGATCCAGTGCGTAATCACGTCATTCATGCTTCCGTTCTACTCCCCCGAGCCAGCGACCCGCCAGAGCGCGGGCACACCCGCTCCCCGCCCCGCGTTCACAACTCAGGCAGTCTTCCGCACTTCGCGAGCGGCCACCACTTATCGGGGCCGGAGCCGACGAGCGAGAAGAACTGCCGGAGTTGTGAACACGAGGGGTGCACGCGGCCGGTCGGCGAAGCGAGACCGCTCAGACTCGGGAGAGCGCCTGGTCGAGGTCGGCGATGAGGTCCTCGACGTCTTCGATGCCGACGGAGAGTCGCACGATGTTCGCAGGAACCTCGAGTTCGGTGCCACGCACTGAGGCGTGCGTCATTTCCGAGGGGTAGTTGAGCAGCGATTCCACCCCGCCGAGCGATTCGGCAAGCTGGAAGAGACGCGTCGCCTCGCTGAAGGTGCGCGCTGCGACCTCCCCACCGCGCATGGCCAGCGACAGCATCCCGCCGAAGCCCGACATCTGCCGGGCGGCGAGCTCATGGCCGGGATGCGTGGCGAGGCCAGGATAGTAGACGGTTTCGACGGCAGGATGCCCCGCGAGGTGCTCGGCGATCGCCTGTGCGTTGCGGCTGTGCCGTTCCATCCGCAGGGCGAGGGTCTTGATGCCGCGGATCGTGAGGAAGGCCTCCATCGGCGCCGATACGGCTCCCACCGCGAATTGGATGAACCTGACCTTCTCGTGCAGTTCGTCGTCGTCGATCACGAGCGCGCCGCCGATCACGTCGGAGTGACCCCCGAGATACTTGGTCGTCGAGTGCACGACCACGTCGGCACCATGAGCGAGTGGACGTTGCAGCGCGGGCGAGGCGAAGGTGTTGTCTACGACGACGAGCGTCCCGGCGCGGTGACCGATCTCCGCGAGCGCGGCGATGTCACTCACTTTCATGAGCGGGTTGCTCGGAGTCTCGATCCACAGGATCTTCGTCTCAGCCATGATCGCCGACTCCACGGCGGCGAGGTCGGCCTGGTCGACCGTCGTGTTGCGGATGCCCCAGGCGCCGTTCACCCGGTCGACGAGCCGGAAAGTACCCCCGTAGGCGTCGTTGCCGAGCACGACATGGTCGCCCGGAGCCAGCACGGCCCGCAGAATCGCATCCTCCGCCGCGAGTCCCGACGAGAACGACAGCCCGTGCGCGCCGCCCTCGAGCGCCGCGATCTGGAGCTCGAGGGCGGTGCGGGTGGGGTTGCCGCCCCGCGAGTACTCGTAGCCGCTGCGCAGTCCGCCGATGCCGTCCTGTACATAGGTGGAGGTCTGATAGATAGGCGGGATGACCGCGCCGGTGGTCGGGTCGAAATCCTGGCCGGCGTGGATGGCGAGCGTGTCGAACTTTTTCGATGAAACCATTAGGGGGTCCTTGAAGTTGGGCGGCCGAGAAGGCCTGAGCTGAAGGGATCAGTGACTCAGGTAGCTGAGCAGGTCGTGGCGGGTGATGACGCCGAGCGGCTTCCCGCCATCCGTCACAAGCAGGGCACTCGCCGTCCCGAATGCCGCGCGGGCTGCCGCGACCGACTCGTTCACCCCAATGAGCGGAAGCGGCTCCCCCGCGAACTGCCCAACCTTGTCGGTGAGCTTGGCACCGCCCGAGAACACGAATTCCATGAGTGAACGCTCCTCGATCGCCCCCGCGACCTCGCCCATGACGACCGGAGGCTCCGCGTTCAGCACGAGCACCTGCGAGACCCCGGAGTTCGTCATCTCGTCGATCGCCTCACGTACCGTGTCCGTGGAATGCACGTAGACGAGTGCCGGCATCCTGTCCGACTTCGAGGCGAGCAGATCGGCCACCGTGTGGCCGGCCGGCGCGTTGCTGAAGCCGTAGCTGCGCAGCCACTTGTCGTTGAAGATCTTGCCGAGGTATCCGCGCCCACCGTCCGGCAGCAGAACCACCACGATGTCGTCGGGGCCGAGAGACGCCGCCGCACGCAAAGCCGCAACGACAGCCATCCCGCTCGACCCCCCGACGAGGATTCCTTCCTCGAGGGCGAGCCGCCGAGTCATCGCGAAGGAGTCGGCATCGCTCACGGCGATGATCTCGTGCGGGATCGCCGGATCGTACGCCTCCGGCCAGAAGTCTTCTCCGACACCCTCGACGAGGTAGGGCCGCCCTGTTCCGCCGGAGAAGACGGATCCCTCCGGATCCGCTCCGATGATGCGCACGCGGTCGTTCGAGACCTCGCGGAGGTAGCGTCCTGTGCCGGTGATCGTTCCGCCTGTGCCGACGCCTGCGACGAAATGCGTGACCTTGCCGTCGGTGTCCCGCCAGATCTCCGGTCCGGTCGTCTCGTAATGGCTGAGCGGGCCGTTCGGGTTGGCGTACTGGTTGGGCTTGAAGGCACCCGGGATCTCGCGGGCGAGCCGGTCGGAGACACCGTAATAGGACTCGGGGCTGTCCGGGGCGACCGCGGTCGGCGTCACAACGACCTCGGCGCCGTAGGCCATGAGCACGTTGCGCTTGTCTTCACCGACCTTGTCGGGGCAGACGAAGACGCAACGGTAGCCGCGCTGCTGGGCGACGAGCGCGAGGCCGACGCCGGTGTTGCCGGAGGTCGGCTCGACGATCGTGCCGCCGGGTTTCAGGAGTCCGTCGTGCTCGGCGGCGTCGATGATGCGCGTCGCGATGCGGTCCTTCGCCGACCCGCCCGGGTTGAGGTATTCGAGTTTCACCAATACGGTCGCGGCAACGCCGTCCTTCACCCGGTTGAGTCTGACGAGGGGGGTATTGCCGACCAGATCGATGATGGTCTCGGCGTATTTCATGGGTGTCCTTCAGTTGTGGATGCCGTAGCACCTGGAAACGGTCCAAGTGTTGACTGCCGACGAGCGGCCGGAGTCAGGTCGGGGGTCGTTCAGCGACGACAACAGGAATTCACGACGGACACGATTCCACTGTAACCACTCGACGCCGGTTCTGCCATGTGCATACCTCCCCTGTGACAGCCCCAGGAGATCTGTGTCCAAGCCTGCCCTGATAGCGAAGCCCCCGTCGCCCGCTCACGCCGCCACCCACTCGCCCACGTCGCCCGGTCGGCCACGTCGCCCGCTCACACCGCCACCCGGTCGCCCAGGTCGCCCAGGTCGCCGGTCGTGCGCGCGGCCGTCTGCCCAGCGCAGCGGCGCCTCCCGAGCACAGACTCGCGGCTCAGCCCCCGACCGCCGTTCCCTCGACCTGCTGTTCGTAGAGCCGGGCATAGGTGCCGTCCGCCGCGATGAGTTCCGAGTGCGTTCCGCTTTCGACGATGCGGCCGCCGTCCACGACGAAGATGACGTCTGCGCCGACGACGGTCGAGAGGCGGTGGGCGATCGCGATCGTCGTCCGCCCCCGCGCGGCGTCATCGAGCGCCGCTTGAACGATGCGCTCCGAGATCACGTCGAGCGCGCTCGTCGCCTCGTCGAGCACGAGCACCTCCGGGTCCTTGAGCAGCACACGAGCGATCGCGATCCGCTGCTTCTCCCCACCCGAGAGGCGGTATCCACGCTCCCCCACAACGGTTCCATAACGCTCGGGAAACGAGACGATCGTGTTATGGATGTTCGCGGCACGGGCTGCCGCCTCGAGTTCGGCATCCGTGGCATTCGGCTTCGCGTACCGTAGGTTCTCGGCGATCGTCGCATGGAAGAGGTAGGTCTCCTGGCTCACGATTCCGATGTGTTTGACGAGCGACTGCTGTTGGAGGTCGCGCACGTCGGCACCGGCGAAGCGCACCGAGCCGGTGCTCGCTTCGTAGAGCCGAGGAACGAGATAGGAGACCGTGGTCTTGCCCGCCCCACTGGGTCCGACGAAAGCCGCGTACTGACCGGGTTCGATGGCGAACGAGACGTCGTCGAGGGTCGGGCGCGACTCCTCAGCGGCATCGGGATAGGCGAAGGTGACATGGTCGAATTCGACCCGCCCGAGCTCGGCCGTTCCCGCCTCGGCCACGGTCTTCGCGTCCGCTCGGTCGACGATGACCGGCTTCAGGTCCAGGTACTCGAAGATGCGGGAGAACAGGGCGGTCGAGGTCTGCAGATCGAGAGCGACGCGCATGAGTCCCAGGAGCGGGAACATCAGCCGGGCCTGTACGGTCGTGAAAGCGACGATCGTCCCGGCGGTGACATCCGTCGCCCCGTCGAGCACGAGCCAGCCGGCCACGAGGTAGACGATGGCGGGGATGCTCGACAGGAAGATGTTGACGAGGGCGAAGAACCACTGCCCGCTCATCTGCTGGCTCACCTGCAGGCGCACCTGATTGTCGTTCTCGGCGGCATAGCGCGTGATCTCGGTGTTCTGCCGCGTGAGACTCTTGGAGAGCAGGATGCCCGAGACGCTCAATGTCTCTTGCGTGATCGCCGTCATCTCTGAGAGCGACTCCTGCGTCTTCGCCGCGATGCGGGCACGCACCTGGCCGACCCGCCGCTGGGCGATGACCATGATCGGCATGAGAACCAGGGCGACGACCGTGAGCTGCCAATTGAGCAGCAGCATGGCGACGAACGCCGCGATGACGTTCACGGTGTTTCCGAGCACGCTCGAGATCGTGTTGGTGAGCACACTCGCGACTCCGCCGACGTCGTTCTGCAGCCGAGATTGGATGACGCCTGTCCTGGTGTGGGTGAAGAAGCTGAGCTCCATCGCCTGCAGGTGGGTGAAGAGACGCACGCGCAGGGCGCCCATGACTCTGTTGCCGACGGTCGCGGTGAGCCAGGTCTGCCATACCCCGAGGAGCGAGTTCGTCACGAAGACGACGATCATCAGGCCGACGAGCCCCAGCAACACGGGCATGTCCGGCCTCCCGCCCGGCGGGAAGAGGCCGTCGTCGAAGGCACGTTGCGTGAGCAGTGGAGGGATGACGCTGAGGCCCGCTCCGATGAGCACGAGCACGACCGTCACGATGAGCGCCGTCTTGTGCGGTGCGAAAAGACCGCTGATGCGCTTCAGGAGATGCGGGATCTTGGGCGCCTGAGCATTCTCCGCGCGCTGCGCCTGCGCGTCCCCGTTGCTGATGCGCGCACGGGGCTTGCCGTAGGTCCCGCTCTGGGGTATCGGACCACCGCTGCTCATGCTCGTGCGTCCTCCCTTCGAACCACGGTCACCCGACCCCGAGTCGCGCGAACCGCAGCCAGCGAGCTGCAGTCATAGCCTCACCCTACGACCAGAGAACGACGGCTACCGCGCTGTTCGCTCTGGGCAGCGCTGCACCGCGCCAGGACGTGCCGGGGCAGCGGACCACGGCACCCTGCCGGGCCGCGCCGGACCGGGGGTGCGATGCCCGAACATCACACCCGGCGTGCGATGCCCGAAAGCGACACCGGTGTGCGACGTCCGAAGGCTATCCCTTCGTCGCCCCGGCGAGCAGACCGCGCACGAAGAAGCGCTGCAAGCTGAAGAAGACGATGAGCGGAACGATGAGCGAGATGAACGCGGATGCCGTGAGCCGCTGCCACTCCTGGCCGCGGTTGCCGGTCAGCTCGGCGAGCCGTTGCGTCAGTGGTGCGACATTCGGCGTGCCTCCCGAGAACACGAGAGCGACGAGCAGATCATTCCACACCCAGAGGAACTGGAAGATCGCGAACGACGCCAGGATCGGCACCGAGAGCGGCAGGATGATCCGCAGGAAGATCTGACCATGGTTGGCCCCGTCTACACGGGCCGCCTCGACGAGTTCGCCGGGAATCTCCGAGATGAAGTTGTGCAGCAAGAAGATCGCCAACGGCAGCCCGAAGATCGTGTGAGCGATCCACACCTGGGTGTAGCTCTGCACCGGGATCACCGGGATCACCTCGTGCACCCACTCCTGAATGGGCAGCAGAAACGTCGTGAATCCCTGCAGCAACGGAATGAGCGCCATCTGCAGCGGAACGATCTGCAGGGCGAAGATGATGATGAAGATAATGCCGGCGCCCTTGAACGGGATCCAGGCGAGAGCATACGCGGCCATCGCCGCGAGCACCGTGGCGAAGACGACGACCGGGATCGTGATCGCGAGCGAGTTGACGAAGTATGCGCCCAGTTGCGGGGCCGACGCGGAGGAGGAGAGCAGCACCTCGCTGTAGTTGTCGAGCGTCCACCCCCAGTTCTGGAAGATCGTCCACCATCCGGTCGACTTGATGAGATTCTCCGGGCGGAAGGACGAGATCAGCAGGCCGAAGGTCGGGATGGTCCAGACGATCGCGATGAGCAGGGAGAAGATCGTCGCCGTGCGCGACGTGAGCCGTTTCTTGACCCGCACCGCCTTGGTTCCGTCCGCGTTGAAACCGCGGCGCAGTTCTCCGCGGGTCTCCTCGTCGACCGGGAGCTCGATCGGTGTGACGCTCATCGGATCTCCTTTTGCTGGCGCAGCACGCGGATGTTGTAGACGACGATGGGCAGGACCAGCAGGAACAGGATCAGGGCGAGCGCCGATCCTCTGCCCGGCTCGATGGCGCGAAACGCCTGCGTGTACATCTCGTTGGCGACGACGCTCGTCTCGAAGTTGCCGCCCGTCATGGTTCTGACGATGTCGAAGACCTTGAGGGTGGCGATCGAGATCGTGGTCACGACCACGACCAGTCCACCGCGGATGCCGGGGAGGGTGACGTTGGTGAACCTCTGCCACGCCGAGGTCCCGTCGAGTTCCGCCGCTTCGATCTGTTCCGTCGGGATGCCCTTGATCGACGCGGACAAGACCACGACGGCGAAACCGGTCTGCACCCAGATCATCACCACGATGAGCAGGAGAGTGTTCGCCGGGGCTGTCTGCAGCCACTGCACGGGTTGCGCACCGAGCCAGACGAGGATCTGGTTGAGCAGGCCGATCTGGTCGCGCTCGGCCGGGCGGTACTCGTAGACGAACTTCCAGATGATGCCGGCGCCGACGAACGAGATCGCGACGGGCATGAAGACGAGCGACTTGTAGATCTTCTCGCCGCGGGAGCGGTCGATGAAGACGGCGTAGGCCAGGCCGATCGCGGTCGAGATGGTCGGAACGAGGACAACCCAGATCACCGTGTTGCGCAGCGTGACGAGCGCTTCGGGCTGAGTGAACATCCACACGAAGTTGTCGAAACCGATGAAGTTGCCCGCTTTGTCGGCGAAGGCGGCGATTCCCGTGCGCACGGCCGGATAGACGAGACCGACGGCCAGCAGGAGGACCGCCGGCAGTAGGAAGGCGAGGAGCTGAAGGAGATCCCGCCCTTTCTTTGGTGCGCGATCGATGAAGAACAGGACGAGACCGATGACGATCGCGAAAACCGCGAGTCCGGCCACGACCTGGACGATCTTGCCGATGAGATCAGCTGTCGTCATGGACGTCTTCCTCTCCGTTGAGGTGGGGTGGTCGGAGCCGCGCGGGAGATGCCGCGCGGCTCCGGATGGTGCTGATGATAGTGCGGAACGGCTACTTCGACCAGGTTCCCTGGATGAAGGAGAGCGTGTCAGGGGTGCTCTTGCCCCCGATCCAGTCGACCATTCCCTTCCAGAACGATCCCGCCCCCACTGCACCCGGCATGAGGTCCGACGCGTCGAAACGGAAGGTCGTGTCCGGGTCCTGCAGGATCTCGACGCTCGTCTTCAGCAGTTCACTCGAGGCCTTGGCCGAGTCGAGGCCCTTGTTGGCGCTGATGACGCCGCCGAGTCCGACTCGGATGTTCGCCCAGGTGTCGCTCGAGAGGTACGTCTGCACCGCGGCTACCTCCTTTGCGTCACTGAACGCCGCGACGATCTCGCCGCCACCGGTCACGGCGTTCGCGCCGGCCTTCTCACCGGGAAGCAGGAACGCCCAGACGTCGCCGTCCGGCGCGACCGTGGTGCCCTTGGGCCAGAAGCCCTCGTAGAACGACGCCTGGTGGTGCATGGCGCAGGATCCGTCGAGGATCGGCAGGCCGGCGTCGCCGAACTCGGTCGTGGCGATCGAGTTCACGTCGCCGAGTCCCCCGTTGACGTAGTCGGGGTTCTTGATGAGGCTGCCGACCCCGTCGAAGGCCTTCGCGATCGCCGGGTCGGTGAACTTGACCTCGTTGGTGACCCATTTGTCGTAGACCTCTGGCCCGGACTGGCGCAGCACGAAGTCCTCCACCCAGTCGGTTCCCGGCCATCCGGTCGAGTCACCGGAGGCGAAGCCGACACACCATGGCTTGGTGCCGCTGTCGGCGATCTTCTTGGTGAGAGCTGACAGCTCGTCGAGGGTCGCCGGAACCTGCCATCCGTTGTCCTTGAAGGTCGACGGCGAATACCAGACGTAGCCCTTGACGCTCGCCATGAGCGGCGCTCCGTAGACGGTTCCGCCGACGGTGCCGTACCTCTGCCAGTCTTCCGACCAGAACTCCTTGGAGTTGGCGACGACCGTGTCGGGGGCCGGCTTGAGGTGACCGGCGTCGGCGAGGTCGGCCAGCAGGCCGGGCTGCGGGAAGATCGCGAGGTTCGGCGGGTTTCCGCCCTGCGCGCGAACGTTGATCTGGGTCTCGAACTCCTTGCTCGGCTCGTAGACGACGTCGATGCCGGTGCATGCCTCGAAGTCGGCCCACGACTCGTTGAGAAGATCGGCCTCGGTGTCGCTGATGGTGCCGTAGAGACTCACCTCGGTTCCCGCGTCGAAGCTGCCGTAGGCCTCGTAAGCGGCGCAATCCGCGACACTCGAAGCACCGGGTGAAGCGGTGTCACCGGTACAGCCGGTGAGTGCCAAGCCGATCGCTGCGGCGCTGGCGAGGGGGATCGCAAGACGGCGATGCCGTGTGAAGCTCATCTCTTTCTCCTCATTGAGTGTGATGCAGAAGGAACTGGGGAACCGGTTCCACACGCCAAACTACGACACTGATCAGCGCTTGCACAAGCCGTGAATGGTTACAATCTGGCAAAGAGAGCGCGCTCATTCCCGAGCTTTCCACAGATGCTCCCCCATCCGAGTGAACGATTCCCGCCATTGTTCCCGGAAATTCTGCAACCGGTTCCATATTTGCAGCCCGGCCGCTATCGTTGGCCCTGCGAGAGGGATGTCACGTTTCAGGCCTCCTCCACGACTGGAGCAGGCACTGAGATGTGGAACCCGTTCACACACGCGGCGGCCACAACGGTCGCGACCTCGAGGAGGAGGAGGAGGAGGCATGAGCGCGATTGCCGACGTCGCCAGACTCGCCGGCGTGTCGAAGGCCACCGCATCCCGGGCGCTGAGCGGACATGGCTACGTCGCCGACGAGACGCGGGAGCGTGTGACGGCCGCCGCTGCGGAGATCGGGTACATCGCCTCTCCCAACGCCGCGAGCCTCATCACCGGGCGCTCCAAGAACATCGGCGTCCTCATCCCCTTCGTGAACCGATGGTTCTTCGGCGAACTGCTCGAGGGCATCGAGAGCGCGTTGCTCGGTGAAGGCTACGATCTCACGCTCTACAACCTCACGGTGGGCGGGATCGAGCGCGAACGCATCTTCGACTTCTTCCTCGCCCGCAAGCGTGTCGACGCGATCATCGCGGTCGGGGTCGAGCTGAGCGCCAAAGAGCTCGAACTGCTCACCCGGCTCGGAAAACCGATCGTCGGGGTCGGCGTCCCCATCGAGGGAATACCCAGTCTGTCGATCGACGACATGACGGCCGCGCGACTCGCGACCGAACATCTCATCAGTCTCGGACACACCCGCATCGCGCACATCGGCGGCGGGCAGGCGGAGCGGATGGGTCACTCTGTGCACGGCAAGCGGCTCGCGGGGTTCCGTCAGGCCATGGACGCAGCCGGGCTGCCGGACGGCGACTTCTGGCCAACCGAGATGAGCATGCCCGACGGCTTCTCCGCCGCGCTCCAGGCGCTCGGCGACCCGCGCCGACGTCCGACGGCGGTGTTCGCCGCGTGCGACGAGATCGCGTTCGGCACGATGATCGCCGCCCAGCGGCTCGGCATCCAGGTTCCCGGCGAACTGTCGGTCGTCGGCATCGACGGTCACGAGTATGCCGAGATGTTCGGACTGACCACGATCGAGCAGAAGCCGCGCGAACAGGGCGGGCTGGCGGTCGAGATCGCGCTCGCGATGCTCGACGACGCGGCATCTTCTCGCCCGCCGACCGAGACGTTGCTGCCTCTGCGCTTCATGGTGCGTTCGAGCACGACGTCGCCGCCCCGCGGCTGAGACGCACACCACAGTTGAGGCGCGTACCCACAGCCGAGCCGCTCACCCGCTCGCACGCCGCCTTCCCCGCGAACCGACACTCGGTGGTCCTCGCGGCGAATCCAGGCCGCCCCGCCAGACCGTACGTCCGTGGCCGCGATCAGCGCACGTTCTCGCCGCGCTCGTGGACCCGGGAGGCCGGACCGACCTCGCGCCAGGTGTCGACCTGGGCACCGCTCGAGTCGACGAGGATCGGATCGTCGTCATCGAGGTCGAGGACCGTGCAACCAGAGACATCGTCGAGGCGTGGAGACTGGGCGTAGTGGCTTAGGGGCTGCGTCATGGCCGTGACGGTAGCTCCGTGAGGCGTCACGATGCTTGCGCGCAGGTGCACACGAGCTTGCGTCCGTCTCGAAGACACCTAACTGTTCTTCTGAGCGCATCTCTTCTGAGCTTCTGAGCGCATCTGTTCTGAGCACAACGGACGAGCAATACGCGTCATCTCGCGGAACGGGGTGGGAAGAGCGGATGCCCCGACCGGCCGGGGCATCCGCTCTGGTGACTACCGGGCCCAGTTGACGCCGATGAGCGTCGGTGCCCGGTGGATATCCGGCGGTTGCGCGACGAGTGAGTGCCCGTCGCCCGCTCGGAGTGCGCCGACGATGACCTGGCGCAGGTAGCGGGCGAAGCGCCGCCCGCGTGATCCGTTGTCCATGATGAGACTCGTTTCCGTGTGCGCGTCCCCAGCGGTGTGAACACACGACGTGGATGCACACGAGCGGACGCAGGGTTGCCGGAACGCCGAATGGCAGACCGGGTGCCCAGGCACCCGCTTGACGAAACTCTCGCGTTAGACGCGCGAGGGCGTCGCCCCGTTACCGGGGCGACGCCCTCGGAACACGGAATACCCGGTTGCGGAGTCAGAGACTCCGAATTCTGGGAGACCGCGTCCGTCGCGTAGGACTCGCAAATGCGAGCGCAACGCTACACCTCGAATGAACCCCTCGCGGGGCCCGACTACTTGAGGGAAGCGGTGGCGCCGGCCTCTTCGAGAGCAGCCTTCGCCTTGTCGGCGGTCTCCTTGTTGGCGCCCTCGATGACGGCCTTGGGGGCACCATCGACGACGGCCTTGGCCTCACCGAGGCCGAGCGAGGTGAGCTCGCGGACGACCTTGATGACCTGGATCTTCTTCTCGCCGACAGTCTCGAGGACGACGTCGAAGGAATCCTTCTCCTCCACCTCTTCGACGGCGGCGCCGCCGCCAACGGCAGCGGGGCCGGCAACGGCGACGGGGGCAGCAGCGGTGACCTCGAAGGTCTCCTCGAACGCCTTGACGAACTCAGAGAGCTCGATGAGGGTCAGGCCCTTGAACTGCTCGAGCAGTTCTTCATGTGACAGCTTTGCCATGATTTTCTCCTTTAGTTTCTTAGTGACTCACCGCGTGTCCAGACAGGTGCCTAGACAGCGGACCCCTGCTTCTCACGCAGCGCATCGACCAGACGAGCAGCCTTCGACAGCGGTGCGTTGAACAGATATGCGGCTCCGAACAGCGAGGCCTTGAAGGCGCCGGCGAGCTTGCCGAGCAGAACTTCACGGGACTCGAGGTCGGCGAGCTTGCCTACCTCTGCAGCGGTCAGGGGCTTGCCATCGAAATAGCCACCCTTGACCACGAGGAGGGGGTTTGCCTTGGTGAAGTCACGCAGCGACTTCGCGACGGCGACAGGGTCTCCGTGCACGAACGCGATGGCGGACGGACCGGCGAGTTCGTCGTCGAACGACGAGATGCCGGCGTTGTTCGCCGCGATCTTGGTGAGCGTGTTCTTCACCACGGCGTATGTGGCGTCCTCACTGATGTTCTTGCGCAGCTGCTTGAGCTGAGCAACAGTGAGACCGCGGTACTCGGTCAGCAGAACGGCGGTCGAGCTCTGGAACTTCTCCGTGAGCTCGGCAACCGCGGCTTCCTTGTTCGCCATGGCCTACTCCTATATGTCTACGTCACGCATCGCGGAAGCGATGCGTGCCTCGGCCGCCGGAGGCCAGGCTCGCGCAAACAAAAAAGCTCCGGCGCAGGGCACGGAGCTCAAACAGTCTCTCGACTGAAGACGACTTCACACACCTGCGCGGGCCCCTGCTTTCGCAAGCCTTCGATCACCACGCATTTTCATGCGCGACGACAACCAGCGGTCTTTGGCTTCGTCAAGGCTACCGGATGCCACTCCTTCTGCACAACTTTGCGCGGCGCGAGTCTGCATGCAGCTCTGAACGGCGCAGGTCCGCTCAGCGCAGGTCCGCTCAGCGTAGGTCCGCTCAGCGCAGGTCCCAACAGCGCATCGCCCCCCTCTTCCGGAAGGGAGGCCTCCGCCACGAACGGAGGCCCGTCCCTCGACAATCGACCTCCCCAGCATGCAAACGCCTCCCCTCCGGTGGAAGCCTCGAGGCAGAAGCCAGAGGCGGCCGGCGGACCGACCCGCCTGAGCCACCCAAGCTGAGCCACCCAGCTGAGCCACCCAAGCTGAGCCACCCAGTCCGAACTCCTGAGCCTCGAGCCTCTCTGCGCCGCCCGACTTGCGCCGCCCGACTTGCGCCACCCGACTTGCGCCACCCGGCCCACGCTGTCCCCGCATGCGCCATCCCGCCCACGCCATCCCGCCCACGCCACTCGGCCCGGCCCGCGCCACTCGGGACCCTGAGTTCCTCGGCCCGAACCTCTCGGCCAGGCCCTCAGTCGACCGACGGGATACGCACCGTGAAGCGCGTCTCGCCCGATGTGCTCTCCGCCGAGACAGAACCGCCGTGCGCGGTGACGACGGCTCGCACGATCGCGAGGCCGAGGCCCGTGCTCCCGGTCGACCGCGACCTCGAGGAGTCGGCCCGGGCGAATCGCTCGAAGAGATTCTCCCGCACCGAGGGATCAATGCCGGGACCGTCGTCGCCCACCGTCAGGACCGCCTCCCCGCCGACAACGGCGAGATTCGTGACGACGACCGTGCCGGCCGGGGTATGCGCAGCGGCGTTCGCGAGCAGGTTGGCCACGACCTGGTGCAGACGCGGCGCATCACCGGAGACCATGACCGGATCGGGCGGCGACTCCAACCGCCACTCGTGAGTCGGTGCGGTCGCGTGAGCATCGCTGACCGCGTCGACGATCATCCGCCCGAGATCGACGGGGTCACGTGCGAGCTCCCGCCCCTCATCCAGACGAGCGAGGAGGAGCAGGTCTTCGACGAGTCCGGTCATACGGACCGACTCGGACTCGATACGGGAGAGCGCGTGCGCGATGTCCGCAGGCACCTGCTCCCCGCTACGCCTGGTGAGCTCCGAGTAGCCGCGGATCGACGACAGGGGGGTGCGCAGCTCATGGCTCGCGTCGGCCACGAACTGCCGCACCTTTCGCTCGCTCGCCTCACGGGCGCCGAGCGCTCCGGCCACATGGTCGAGCATGTTGTTGAATGCCGCGCCGACCTGGCCGACCTCGGTGCGCGAATCCGCGTCGGCGGCCGGGATCCGCTCCGCGAGGGCGACCTCGCCCCGATCGAGCGGCAGCTCGGCGACGCGGCTCGCGGTCTGCGCCATCCGCTGCAAGGGACGCAGGGCACCACGCACGATGCGTGCGCCCAGAACGGCGGCGAGCACGATGCCGAACGCCGCGACGATGGCGACCGTGAGCACCACCTGGCCGACCGTCGTCTCCACGTTCGCGAGCGGAAGGCCGATGACGATGCGCAGCCCGTCGCCGGTGCTCGGCGCCGTGTCGAAAGCGACGAGTGCCCGGTAGTCGCCCATTCTCCCGCCGAGATCGAGGCTGTGCGCAGCGCCATCGGCAGCGACCGCGGCGAGGGCGGCGTCCTGCCCCGCGGTGAGGGCGTGCACGGTGCCTGCGGTGTCGAGATAGCCCGAGCTCAGCACCCTGCCTTCGACGAGCACGGCGGCGAGAGTGCCCTCCGCCTGACCCGGAGCCTCGAGCACGCGCTCGGCACTCGGGACGATCAGCTGCGGCGGCGTCGGAAGCGGGCCGAGCGAACCGCTGACGACGACCAGGGAACGGCTGATGGAGGTCGCCAGCTGCTCGTCGAGCCTGTCGGTCAGCGACGCACGAAGCGCGAGAACGCTGACGACGCCGACGAGGGCGCTCACGAGGGCGAGCAGCACGACGAGAGCGACGACGAGCCGGCGTCGCAGCGACCAGCCCGCGCCGCTGGGTGTCATCCGGGCGCCTTGATCAGATAGCCGGCACCGCGCACCGTGTGGATCATCGGCTCACGACCCGCATCGATCTTCTTGCGGAGATAGGAGACGTAGATCTCGACGACGCTGGCCTTGCCGCCGAAGTCGTAGCTCCACACCCGATCGAGGATCTGCGCCTTGCTGAGCACCCGACGTGGATTGCGCATGAGGAAGCGCAGCAGCTCGAACTCGGTCGCCGTGAGCTCGATCGGCTCGCCACCGCGGGTGACCTCGTGGCTGTCCTCGTCGAGCGCGAGGTCGCCGAGGACGATGAGCGGGTCATCGGCCTGCTCGGTGGTCAGAGTCGAGCGCCGGATGAGACCGCGCAACCGCGCGACCAGTTCCTCGAGACTGAACGGCTTGGTCACGTAGTCGTCGCCGCCAGCGGTCAGCCCGGCTATGCGATCGTCGAGCGAGTCCTTCGCGGTGAGGAAGAGCACGGGGGTCTCCGGGCGATCCGCGCGCACCCGCGCAAGCACGGTGAGGCCATCGAAGTCCGGCAACATGACGTCGAGCACGATCGCGTCCGGACGGAACTCGCGAGCGATCGACACCGCTTCCCGTCCGTCGCCCGCCGCGCGGGTCTCCCAGCCCTCGTAGCGCAGGGCCATGCGCAGCAGATCGGCGAGCGCGGCTTCGTCGTCGACGACCAGCACCCTGATCGGGCTGCCATCCGCACGCGTCATCCGGCGGGCGGGGGAATTCGGCGATTCGAATGCTGAGACCGTCATTCTTCTCAGTATCCGGAGTTTTCTATGAACCGTCTATGAGGCGACGGGGTTCAGGCTGTGCGTCATTGCAACTTTCTTGAATAGTCACGCGAACAGCCGGACGGGAGGCCACCACATTCTCGGGAGGCCATTACCGGCAGAACCGGCCTCCGCTCCGCACGGAAGCCTCCGCTCCGGCGACAACACCCGAGCGCAGCGCCCGGCTCAGTCCTGGCTAGGGAACGCGGCCGGTTGCCCGACACACCGGTGAGCCCGTCGAAACCGCCGACCGGATTCCGACAGGCCTGATCCGCAAGGGGCAGACCGTGAGCCGAGAGGAGACAATGGACCGGTGAGTGACACGATGCCGCAGCCGTTCGACCCGGAAAAGTCGTGCGGCGAGGCATTCGGAGCCGCATGTCTGCAGCGCATCGTGGCCGACTCGAGCGATCGTGTCGCCTGGTTGCGGGCCCGATCCCGCGGCATCACGGCCACGGATGTCGCGAAGCTGGCGACCCAGCGGTCCATCCAGAACGCCGCGCTCGACAAACTGCACGGCTCCGGGTTCGGCGGCAACGTCTGGACCGACCACGGGCGCAGCCGGGAACCGGTGATCGCGGCCTGGGTGCAGGCGATCCACGGCATCGCGCCGAGCACGAGCCTGTTCCACGCCGAGGGTCAGCCCCTGCACCTCGCCACCCCCGACGGCTTCGCGGTGCGCGCGAGCGGAGCAGTCGAGCTCGCCGAGATCAAGACGACGAGCAAGCCGTGGCGTAGCATCCCGCGCGCCTATCTGCGTCAGGTCTGGTGGCAGCAATACGTGCTCGGCGCCGAGCGCACGCTCGTAGTGTGGGAGCAGCATGACAATTTCGTGCCGACGCACGACGAGCCGCTCAGCCGCTGGGTCGACCGGGACGACGAGCAGATCGCTGTTCTCGTCGGTCTCGCCGGCCAGCTCGTCGAGGTGCTGCGCCGCCAGGTCGCCCGCGACGCGGCCTCCCGAGAAGCCCGGGAGCTCTACGGGCCGGGAGCGCTGTACGTCTAGTGACGGTCGCCGGGTCGCGATTCGTGCCTCTCCCGGGCGGCAATGACCGCATCCCATGAACAGGACCCAGACCGCCGCTGACGCTCCGAGCGTCGCGACAGAGTCGAGGGGGCCGAGCGCGACACACACCGGATCTGCAGCGCGGCGCCTTTGTGAACCGTCCGTGCATCGATCACGCGAGTGATCGAGCCACCAGCCGGGTGTGGCTGAGCCAGATGACCGCACACCCCATGAGTCCGATGAACCCGGCGATCGCGACGACGTAGATGAGCACAGCCCTGTAGCCCCCTGGCTGCGCGGGATCGAGGAACGGATAGGGGTACCAGCCGACGATCGGGCCGCGCAACATGGTGTACACCGACCACACGAGTGGGAAGGAGACGATGGCCCAGAGTCGGTTCCAGGGCAGCGGCGACTTGCCGGGCGTGAAGATCCAGACGAGAACCATGTAGCTCGGCGCCCAGAGATGCAAGATCTCGTTCGACCATGGCAGCGTCGTCGCCTGGTCGAGCGAGACGTCGCGCAGCAGCAGGTTATAGACGACGCCCGTCGTCGCCATGTAGGTCACGACGCACGCGAGCACGACATTGTACAAGGGCGGGTCGATCTTCGTCCTGAAGCAGTACCAGGCGCCGATGAGCAGGACCACGACGGACAGGGTGTTCGAGAGGATCGTGAAGAAGCTGAAGAAGTTGACGGCGAACGCCGCGGGATCGGGAACCATGGAGAAGCTCTTCGCGAACTGTCCGACGATTGCAGTGACGATGGCCGCAGCCGCGACGATGCGGATGAAGCCGAAGATCTTCCTCACATGGTTCCTCTCGTTTCGCGCCTTCGATAGCGCTGAATGCAGCTTAGTGACCGGGAGCCTGGCTGGAAGTCCCCTACATCGAGTTACATCGAGTCGAAGAGCCGAGACACGGGTGGCGCTGCTCGCAGATCCGTGTCTGCCCGTGGTTCCATGGGACGAGACCCCGTGCGCGGACCGACCGCGATGAGCACCCAACGAGCGATCGTGGTCGCGCCGGATCATGCTCCGGCGTCAAGGAGGCGGAATGTCCGAGACCATGCGCGCGCTCGTCATCGACCGGACCGGCGACCCAGACGAACTGCATATCGCAGAGGTGCCGCGTCCGCTACTCATCGGCGACGAGGTGCTGGTGCGGGTCGCGGCGGCCGGCGTCAACCCGATCGACGCGAAGACCCGAGCGGGTCGCGGTGTCTCCGCGGCGATCGAGCGCTTCCCCTGCGTTCTCGGCAACGACTTCAGCGGGGTCGTCGAGGCGGTGCCATACTCCGACCATCCGCTGCAGCCCGGCACGGCCGTCTACGGCATGGGCCGCGTCCCGCGGCTCTCGGGCAGCTTCGCCGAGTTCGTCTCTGTGTCGTCGATGAGCATCGCCCGCAAACCCGCGAACCTCGGTCATGTCGAGGCCGCGGCCGTTCCCGTCGCAGCGCTGACCGCGTGGGGGATGGTCGTCCACCTCGCCAAGGCGCATGCCGGGCAACGGATGCTCGTGCACGCCGGCAGCGGCGGCGTCGGCCACTTCGCCGTGCAGTTCGCACGCTTCTTCGGCGCACAGGTGGTGGCGACAGGCTCGGCACGCAACGCGGACTTCCTGCGCGAGCTGGGCGCCGTCGATGTCATCGACTACTCGACGCAACGCTTCGAGGATGCCGTCGAGGGTATGGATGTCGTCATCGACCTCATCGGCAATGTCGCTGACGACACCGGTACCCGTTCGCTCGAGGTGTTGCGCCCCGGCGGGCTGCTCGTCAATGCCCCCACCGGCAGCTGGCCGACAATGGCAGAGGATGCCGCGGCGCGTGGCATCCGTGCCACCGGTTTCAACGTCTCGCCCGACGCCCGCACCCTCGGCATCATCACTCGAATCATCGAGTCGGGAGACGTCCGCGTGCACGTCGACCGCGTGCTCGATCTCGCAGAAGGCGCCGACGCGCATCGGGCGATCGAAGACGGGCACGTGCGCGGCAAACTCGTGTTGCGCGTCGCCGAGCTCTGAACGAACCTTCCCGCGGCCGGCCCCCCTGCCCTGCCTGCCTGCCCTGTCATGTCCCGCCCTGCCCTGCCTGCTCTGCCCTGCCTGCCCTGCCCTGCCTGCCCTGCCCTGTCATGTCCCGCCCTGCCCTGCCCTGCCTGCCCTGTCATGTCCCGCCCTGCACGGCCCGAAGGGAGGCCTTCGCGAGATCGGGAGGCCGCCATCCGCAGAACTGGCCTCCCCTGCGAGCGAAGGCCTCCGCCCCGGGGCTATGGCGTCACCATCCTCCGGCCGCGCAGGAGACGTGCGCCGGTCGTCAGAGGGCTCGTTCGAGCACGAAGTCGTCTTCGAGCCTGCCGCCGACGAGGAACCGCTTGCGACCCACCTTGGCGAAGCCGTTCTTTTCGTAAAAGCGGATGGCGCGCCCGTTCTCCTCGTTCACACCGAGCCAGGCGCCGGATGCTCCCCCCGCGCGCGCGACCTCGAGTGTCTTCGCCATGAGCTCGGCGGCGGCCCCATGGCCATGGCTTCCTGCGCGCACATAGCACTTGCTCAGCTCGACGGTGGGACGGATGCCGACCGCGGCGGCCACATCGGGATCTCCCGGTTCGCCGAAGACCAGCATCGTATAGCCGACCGCTTCGCCGTCGCTCTCCGCGATGAGGATCTGCTTCGCCGGATCAGCGAGATACTCTGCGAAGTTCCGCTCCGAGAGCACGTCGCGCAGGAACTCGGCGACGGCCTCGGCGGTCGTGTGTGGAGGACAGGCGAGCGCGAAGGTCGCGGCGGCAAGATCGGCGAGCACGGCGGCGTCCACCGGCCGTGCGAGACGGGTGGCGGTCATCGATCCAGACTATCCAGTCGCCTGAGCAACCACCGACCACAAACCACCGGCCACCGGCCACAAACCACAAACCACAAACCACAAACCAGGTTGCCGCGAATCCTGGGTCGAAGTCTTGTAGACCCTGGATTCGCGGCAACCGATCAAGGCCATCCGCAGATGACCGCGATGGATCGCGGGCCTAGAGGAAGCGGGCGTAGGCCCCGATCGTCAGAAAGGTCGGGAACTCCGGCTCGAGCGCGACCAGGCGGAACACCTCGATCGCATCATCGAAACGGTCGGCGCCGGTGCGCGGCAGCCCGGCCGCGACATCCTGCAGCACCGATTCGACCCAGGCTTCGTCGACACGGCGACCCTCGGCGGTGACGGCGTTGTCGTGCACCCACTGCCAGAGCTGCGAGCGCGAGATCTCGGCCGTCGCCGCGTCTTCCATGAGATTGTCGATGGCCGCGGCGCCGACGCCCCGCAGCCACGACTCGATATAGCGGACCGCGATCGACACGTTGTCGTACACGCCTGCCTCGGTCACCCGCCCACCGATCGACGGGATGTCGAGCAGTTGCTCCGCCGTGACGTGCACGTCGTCGCGCAGTCGATCGAGCTGATCGCCACGGTCGCCGAAGACGGCGTCGAACTCTGCCAGCGCCGTCGGGATCAGATCGGGATGCGCAACCCAGGTTCCGTCGAAACCGTCTGAAGCCTCTCGTCGTTTGTCGGCGGCGACCTGTGCCAGCGCCTGCGCCGTCACCTCGGGATTACGTCGGTTCGGGATGAAAGCGCTCATGCCTCCGATGGCATATGCACCACGTCGGTGGCATGTCGCAACGAGCAACTCCGTGTAGGCGCGCATGAACGGGACCGTCATGGTGATCCGCTTGCGGTCGGGGAGGACGAATCGTCGTCCGCGCGAACGAAAGGTCTTGACGATGCTGAAGATGTAGTCCCATCGACCGGCGTTGAGCCCCGCGCAGTGCTCGCGCAGCTCGTAGAGGATCTCCTCCATCTGGAATGCCGCCTGGATGGTCTCGATCAGCACGGTCGCGCGCACGGTGCCGCGCGGGATACCGAGGAAGTCCTGTGAGAAGACGAAGATGTCGTTCCACAGCCGCGCCTCGCGGCGCCCCTCGAGCTTCGGCAGGTAGAAGTAGGGGCCACTTCCCTGATCGATGAGCATGCGCGCGTTGTGGAAGAAGTAGAGGCCGAAGTCGACCAGGCTCCCCGAAGCGCTCATGCCGCGTCCGGCGCGATCATGGAAACGGATGTGCTTCTCGACGAGGTGCCAGCCGCGCGGCCGCATCACGATCGTCGGGGTT
This sequence comes from Luethyella okanaganae, assembly GCF_042660285.1. Taxonomy (NCBI): domain Bacteria; kingdom Bacillati; phylum Actinomycetota; class Actinomycetes; order Micrococcales; family Microbacteriaceae; genus Luethyella; species Luethyella okanaganae. The sequence goes on along the minus strand of NZ_JBHSTP010000001.1, from coordinate 60,632 downwards.
CCCGATCCGCCGATCGGACTCTCGACGCGATACTCCTTGCCCTCAGGACTCGTGAAGCTGAGCTGTCCGCGTAGCGCGTCGAACAGGGTGAGCTGTCCCTCGACCACATTCGCCCAGGTCGGGCTCGTCGCGTCCTCCTGGTCGGCGAGCCATACCTTCGCGCCGGAGTTGAGCGCGTTGACGGCCATCTTGCGGTCGGTCGGACCGGTGATCTCGACGCGACGGTCCCGCAGTCCTGGGCCGGCTCCGGCGACCCGCCATGAGGAGTCATCGCGGATATGCGCGGTCTCGGGCAGGAAGTGCGGGTCGCGACCGTTGGCGGCATCCACCCGCGTCTGCAGCCGTGCGGCGAGCAAATCGTGGCGGGTTCCCGCGAAACGGTCATGCAGTTCCGCGAGGAACCGCAGAGCATCGGGCGTGAGGATCTCGTCGTAGCGCGGGCCGAGGTCGCCCGTGACCTCGATCCGAGGTTTGTGGCTGGGGAACGGGATCGACCCGGTCGTCAGCCGGGTGCCCGTCGACAGTTCACTCAGGGTGGATGCAGCGGTGGTGTTCATGGTCTGTCTCCTTGCGAGATGGAGTTCGTGCAGTAATCGGATGCTCAGAACTGTTCGGCCTCGGTCGATCCGACGAGGGCAAGGGTGGCGCTGTCAGGGTTGAGCGCTGCGGCGATCCGGTCGAAATAGCCGGTGCCGACCTCCCGCTGGTGACGGGTGGCGGTGTATCCACGGGATTCCGAGGCGAACTCGGCCTCCTGCAGCTCGACGTACGCGCTCATGTGCCGCTCGTTGTAGTCCTGCGCGAGCGTGAACATCGAGTGGTTGAGGGAATGGAAGCCGGCCAGTGTGATGAACTGGAAGGCATACCCCATGCTGGCGAGCTCCCGTTGGAAACGAGCGATCTGGTCGTCGTCGTGGTGACGCTTCCAGTTGAACGACGGCGAGCAATTGTAGGCGAGGCGCTTGCCCGGAAAATCCTGGTGGATGCGCTCGGCGAACCTGCGGGCGAGCTCGATGTCGGGCTCGGCGCTCTCCACCCAGAGCAGGTCGGCGTAGGGCGCATAGGCGAGGCCGCGCGCGATGACCGGGTCGATGCCGTTCTGGACGGTGTAGAAGCCGTCGGCGGTGCGCTCCCCTGTGACGAACGGCCGGTCGCGCTCGTCGTGGTCGCTCGTGATGAGGGTCGCAGCGAGGGAGTCGGTGCGCGCGATGACGATGGTCGTTACGCCCGCGACGTCCGCGGCCAGTCGCGCCGCGTTGAGGGTGCGAATGTGCTGGCCGGTGGGCACGAGCACTTTGCCGCCCATGTGCCCGCACTTCTTCTCGCTCGCGAGCTGGTCCTCCCAGTGCACCCCGGCTGCGCCGGCCTCAATCATCGAGGCCATGAGCTCGTAGGCATTGAGTGGGCCACCGAAGCCGGCCTCTGCGTCGGCCACGATCGGCGCCATCCAGTCGAGCTCGTCGCTCACATCGCGCCAGCCGACCGAGTCGTCTCCGCCAGTCGAGCCTGTCGAAACCGCTGCGGATACGCCTTCGGCGGACTCAGGACAATGCTCGAAATGCTCGATCTGAGCGGCTCGAAGCAAGGCGTTGTTGATGCGACGCACGACCGCCGGAACCGAGTTCGCGGGGTAGAGCGACTGGTCGGGATAGGTCTGGCCGGAGAGATTCGCGTCAGCGGCGACCTGCCAGCCGGAGAGGTAGATGGCCTTGAGCCCGGCACGCACTTGCTGCACGGCCTGGTTTCCGGTGAGCGCTCCGAGCGCGGCGACCCAGTGCGGGTCGTGCGGCGTCCCGCTGTTCTCTAGCTCTTCCCAGAGCTTCTCGGCGCCGCGGCGCGCGAGGGTGTGCTCCTCGCGCACCGGGCCGCGCAGGGCGACAACGTCTTCCGCCGTGTAATCGCGACGGACGCCCTCCCAGCGCGGATCGGCTGCCCACTCGAGCTCGAGCTCGGTCGCGGTCTGTGTCTGGTCGCCGGGGCGGGGTGTGGTGCTCATGGTCTCTCCTCGTGATCGGCCCTGGGGCTCCTCGTGATCGGCCCCGGGCTCTTCGTGATCGCTCTTCGTGATCGGCCCCAGGCTCTTCGGCCCGCCGGTGGCGGTTCGACCGCCGGCACTGCTCGGCCGTTGACACAACTCTGCGTCCGCGCCAACAGTCGCAACTCGGATTCACCCGAAGAAGAACCCATGATCTTGCGCGTACCGAAAGATTCCGCGGTTCCGCGGTTCCCCCGCCCCGCCCCCGTCCCGTCCCGCCCCGTCCCGCCCCGTCCCACCCGTCCCACCCCGCGAGACTGCGTGAATCGTCGAAAAGAGCCCCCTATCCGACGATTCACGCAGTCTCGAGGAGTTCACGCAGTCCGCCGAATGCTCAGCCGTTGATGATCTGAGGGACGCCGAGTCCCTTGAGCCCTTCTGCACCGAATTCGAGACCGTAACCTGACTCCTTGATGCCGCCAAACGGGATCATCGGGTGCACGCCGCCGTGCGAGTTGATCCACACCGTTCCCGCCTTGATTCGGGGAGCGATGGCGCGCGCCCTCTCGACGTCACCCGACCACACCGAGGCGCCGAGGCCCGACTCGAGGGCATTCGCCCGGCGGATGACGTCTTCAAGATCGGAGTACTTCACAATGGGCAGCGCCGGACCGAACTGCTCCTCGAGCACGAGCGGATCGTCGGGATCGATCTCAGCGACCAGGGTCGTCGGATAGAAGTTGCCCGAGCGGTCGCGATCCGGGTTGCCGCCCAGCAGCACGCGAGCTCCCGACGCTTTGGCCTTCTCGACGAGATCATCGACGATCTCCCACTGGGGACGGTTGGTCAGAGGGCCGAGCACGCTGCTCTCATCGGCGCCATCGCCCATCCGCACGGTGACGGCATACTCTCTCAGCGACTGACACACCTCCTCGTAGACGTCCTCGTGCACATACAGGCGCTTGAGTGCGGCACGGGTCTGGCCCGTGTTGATGAAGGCTCCCCAGAAGAGTCCCTCGGCGATAGCCTTCGGATCGACATCCGGAAGCACGATCCCCGGGTCGTTCCCGCCGAGCTCGGGGGTCAGGCGGGTGATGTTGTCGGCGGAGTTCTTGATGGTCGTCTTACCGGTCTCTGTAGACCCGGTGAACATGATCTTGCCGATCGCTGGATGCTCGACGATGCGAGCGACGACCTCACGATTTCCAGACATGACCGTGAGCACGCCCTCCGGCAGTTCCTGATTCAGGATCGCGACGACGGCGAGCACGCTCAACGGCGTATACGCAGACGGTTTGACGACGACAGCGTTGCCCATGCGGAGCGCAGGAGCGATCTGCCAGATGGCGATGAGGGCGGGCCAGTTCCACGGTCCTATCGCGCCGACGACGCCGATCGCACGGTAGTGCAGTTCGGCGCGGGTCTGCTCGTCGTCGACGACGACCTCGGGTTCGAGCGTCGTCGTCGCGGACGCGCGCAGCCATGCCGCGCAGCCCCCCGCCTCGAAACGTGCGCCGGGACCGTTCAACGGCTTGCCCTGCTCGCGGGTGATGATCTGAGCGAGCGCCTCGGCTGCCTCGTCGATACGGTCGGCGGCACGTAGCATGATCTCCACACGCCCGGCATGGCCGAGCGCCTCCCACTGCGGCTGCGCCGTCACGGCCGCGGCGACGGCTCGTTCGAGATCCTCGACGGTGTGCACGGGCGCCCGTCCGACGACGCCGTTGGTGGCGGGATTCCGGATCGCACGACCCTCGCCGCCGGCGGGTTCGATGGCGGAGAGCAAGCCCTCGAATGTGGTCAGGTTCTCAAGCGTATTCATGGGTGTGCCTTTCGTGTAGGTGCTTCAGGAGTAGGGTCATGACGGTACGGCCGAGGTGCGTGCACACCTCGGCGTAGGAGGCGGCGACATCCGGACGCGACGGCGTTCGCCCCGGGGCCGACCGCGACGACCGAGAACTCATGAGCCGCGGGAGCGGGAAGACCGAGCCAGCCGGTCGAGCCCGCGGCGAGGTCGGTGCGACGGAGTCCGCGCGCCGTGTCGTCGACGAATGCCACGCGGCCGATCGGATCCGCAGGCGAATGCGAAGCGGGACGCGCCGTCGCCCTCGTCGAGACCGAATGCCTGCGCCATGACGGCGTGCTCCCTTGTGTCGCACCTGCTGTGTCGCACTCACGCTAGGTGCCGGCACGCCATGCCGCATTGACGCCGTCAGAACAGTTCTTGACCGCAGGCGAAGTATCCGGAGGCGCAGGCTCGACGCGGGCTGCCTCAGGGTAGTGATGTTCAGTCCACCCTTCCCCATGGCCGCCGCGCGTTCGTGAATCCGGATGGGCATCGCACGGCATGTCGGCGGCTGTTCTCGTCGAGAACCGCGACGATCACCAGGCGATCGGGCGATATCGGCTCCACCGCCGCGCATCAGAACAGAAGAATCTAAATTCTTCTGTTTGTGAGAAGCCCTTTGACGTGACACCATCTGTGCATGGTCGCTGCCGATCCAGTCACCGAGCCACACCGCACGCCGACGAGCTCTCCTACCGCCGCCGGCCCCGCCGACGTGGACGCCGCCGCTGATGCCGAGACCGACGCCCTGACCCTCGGACGTCGCATCCGCAAGCTCCGCACCGCTCGAAAGATGACGCTCGACGATCTCGCCTCCGCCGTCGAACGGGCGCCGTCGCAGGTGTCGATGATCGAGAACGGCAAGCGCGAACCGCGGCTCTCGATGCTGCACACGATCGCACTCGCCCTCGGAACGAACGTCGACGAGCTCCTCAAGACGGATGCCCCGAGCGAACGGGACGCCCTGGAGATCGCCGTCGAACGGGCACAGCGCGGCCCCGTATTCGACGCTCTCGGCCTGCAGCGCATCCGCGTCGGCAAAAGCCAGAACGACGAGACCTTGCAAACCATCCTGACTCTGCACAACGAGATCGAGAGACTGCACCGCGAGCGAGCCGCGACACCGGAGGAGGCGCGCAGGGCCAACGCCGAATTGCGGGCGACGATGCGCGGGCGCGACAACTACTTCGCCGAGCTCGAGACCATGGCATCCGAGCTGCTCGCCGCGGTCGGGCACACGGGCGGCCCCCTCTCACAGCAGCTGGTGGCCGACATGGCGAGCCACCTCGGCTACTCGCTGCATTACGTGGTCGACCTGCCGCACTCGACCCGCTCGGTCACCGACAAGCGCAATGGACGCATCTACCTGCCAACGGAGCAGTCTGCGTCGCGGGACTCCCGCTCGCCCATCCTGCAGGCATTCGCAAGCCATCTGTGCAGACACGACGAACCCAGAAACTACGCCGATTTTCTGCGACAGCGTGTCGAGGCCAACTATCTCACCGCGGCCGTGCTGCTGCCGGAGCGCGACGCCGTGAAGATGCTCACCGAGGCGAAGAACCTGCGGCGCATCTCTATGGAGGACCTTCGCGACGCCTTCGCGGTCTCCTATGAGACGGCCGCCCACCGCTTCACCAACCTGGCTACCGCTCGCCTCGGCATCCCGGTGCATTTCATGAAGGTGAACGAATCCGGCACGATCATCAAGGCCTACGAGAACGACTCTGTCCGCTTCCCGAGCGACGCCCTCGGGGCGATCGACGGCACGACCGTGTGCCGCAACTGGACGGCGCGCACCGTCTTCGACGTCGAGGACCGATTCAGCCCCTGGTACCAGTACACCGACACGCCGAACGGCACCTTCTGGTGCACCTCGCGCATCGAGAAGGCCAAGGAAGGCGAATACTCGGTGAGCGTGGGAGTTCCGTTCGAGCACGTCAAGTGGTTCCGCGGGCGGGAGACGCCGCATCGTGCCGTGTCGCGGTGTCCGGATGAGTCGTGCTGCCGCCGCGCCCCGACCGGGCTCGCCGACCGCTGGGCCGAGCAGTCGTGGCCGGCCGCCCGAACGCCGACGAGCCTCCTCGCGGCGCTGCCGACTGGCGCATTCCCCGGCGTCGACCAGACCGAGGTATACGAGTTTCTCGAGCGGCACGCCCCGCGCTGACGCATCCCGACGCCCGGCTATGCCCTGGCGCTGGGCGGCGGGTCCGTTCTGCAGAGCCCTGCACCGCGGGCTCTGCACCGCGGGCCCCCGCACCGCCGCAGGCTCCGTTCCGCAGGCCCCGTTCCGCAGGCTCTGCACCACCGCAGGCCCCGCACCACCGCAGGCTCCGTTCCGCAGGCTCTGCACCACCGCAGGCCCCGCACCACCGCAGGCCCGTTCCGCAGGCCGACTCCCACAGGCTCCGTTCCGCAGACCCCCGCACCGCTCGGCGCAGGCGACATCCTGCGCCTGTGCCAAGGCCAGCGCACGATCTCGCACCGGCGGATAGCTGCCGAAGTCAGCGAGGCGGGAGGTCATCACGCGGAGCGGAGGCCGATTCCGCGGAATGAGGCCTCCTGTCCTCGCGAAAGCCTCCGCCCCGGCGACGAGTCAGTAGCGCGGTGCGCAGGGTTTTCACAGTCGGCCGAGGCCTGTTCTGGGCACTCGAGCTCGTTCCCTCCCGCGGGTCCGCGTGCGGCTCATACCGCTCGCGCCGCCCGCGCCGCTCAACGTCGCTGGGCGGATGCCGCACCTATGGCGGAACCCGCCGCAGTCTGCAGAACCGCTGGGCCCTGGCAGTTCACACACTTCAACCGCACGCACATCGCCGCCGCTCTTCATCACCGAGGACGAGCTCGTATGCGGTCTCGCAATCATCGACGAGGCGCTCACGATCGCCAACGGTCACCCGATGGCGGCTGCGAGCTGCGGGTGCCGCTGCATCGTATGCAGGATGAGAGCCGTGGTAGGTCACCGAGAAACCCAACGGCGCTCTCATCCTGCGTTTTCGGATCGACGCCGCGTTTCCGGATCGACGCCGGGATCGACGCCGCCAGCCTGATCGGGTTCGCAGGCTCCCGGCTCACCCGGCCGGAGTGATCGCGCCCAGACTAACCGTCGGCCGCGGAGCGGTTCGTTATATACATGCTGTCGAATCTCCGTTGTCTTGATACACCTTGTCTTCAAACACGGCGTCAGTATGAGGCGGTGCCGGGCGGCATAGGCTTGACGCAGGTGTGCATCGAGGCTGATGCCTGCCTGATCGCCATACACCGTGGAGAGGAGCCTTATGAGCGACTATGCAGTGGTCAATCCGGCAACAGGGGAGACCGTCAAGACCTACCCGACCATCACGGACGAACAGCTGGCTGCGGCGATCGCCGCAGCCGACGAAACGCACCGCGGCTGGTCGCGGTCCTCGACCGTCGAACAACGGGCGGCGCTGATCCGCCGCGTCGGTGAACTCCACCTGGAGCGTCGCGAGGAACTCGCCGAGATCATCGTGCGCGAGATGGGCAAGCCGATCGAGCAGGCCCTCAGTGAGGTGGACTTCAGCGCGGACATCTACGCGTACTACGCTGACAATGCGGCCGACCTTATGAAGGACGAGTCGATCGCGCTGCTCTCGGGCGAAGGCTCGGCCCTCATCCGCCGCAGTTCGCTTGGAGTGCTGCTCGGCGTCATGCCGTGGAACTTCCCCTACTACCAGGTCGCCCGCTTCGCGGGACCGAATCTCGTCGTCGGAAACACGATCCTCCTGAAGCACGCCGAGCAGTGCCCCGAATCGGCCGCCGCGATCGAGCTGATCTTCCGCGACGCGGGCTTCCCGGCTGGCGCCTATGTCAACGTCTACGCCTCGCACGAGCAGATCGCGACCGTTATCGCCGACAAGCGGGTGCACGGCGTGTCACTCACCGGCTCAGAACGCGCCGGCGCCGCGATCGCCGCGATCGCCGGCCGCCACCTGAAGAAGGTGGTACTGGAGCTCGGCGGTTCCGACCCCTTCATCCTCCTGTCGACCGACGACCTCGACGCGACCGTCGACGCCGCCGTAGCCGCGCGCCTTGACAACAACGGACAGGCCTGCAATGCGGCCAAGCGGTTCATCGTCGTCGATGAGCTCTATCAGCCATTCCTCGACAAGTTCACCGCTGCGATCTCGTCGGTGGAGCCGGGTGATCCGATGAAGGAGGGCACGAGTCTCGGACCGCTCTCGTCGGCCAAGGCGACCGCGACGCTCGCCGAACAGGTCGAGCGAGCGGTCGCTCAGGGGGCGACGCTCGTCTCGGGCGGAACCGTCGACGGCAACTTCTACGCATCGACGGTGCTCACCGATGTGAAGCCGGGCTCTGACGCCTACCACGAGGAGTTCTTCGGACCGGTCGCGCAGGTGTTCCGTGTCGCCGACGAATCCGAGGCGGTGCATCTCGCGAACGACACCCCGTTCGGCCTCGGCTCCTACGTCTTCACCACGGACGAGGCGCAGGCGCTCCGCGTAGCCGACGGCATCGAGGCCGGCATGGTCTTCGTGAACGTCGTGGGCGCAGACGGTGCCGAGCTGCCCTTCGGCGGAGTCAAGCGCTCCGGTTCCGGCCGCGAGCTGGGCCGCTTCGGTGCCGACGAGTTCGTGAACAAGAAGATGATCCGTATCGGCGGCTGATCGCTCGCACCCCGCCTCCGCTCCACCCGGCCTCGCTCTGCCTGGCTCGGCGTCGCTGTTCTCCCGCTCGGCGTCGCTGTTCGGTGCGGAGCGGATGCGTTCGTGCGGTGGGGAGAGGCCCACCGGCAACACCAGGTCGCGTCAAGTCCGCAGGCGGAGGCTTTCATACGATAGGGAGGCCCGATCTCGGAATTCGGGCCTCCCTTCCCGCCGAAGGCCTCCCTTGCGTACGGTCTGCTGCCCTCTCCGACGACGGCGAAACGATCGGGTCCTCACAGAACCTGCGCGGAACGAGCCGTGCGGAACGGGGGCGAGACACTGGACAGCGGTCACCCCGGGCGTGGATGATCGAGGCGGAGGCCATCATGGAGATTCTGCAAGTCGCCCAGCACGCCGACGACCTGGACCGTGCTTCCGCGTTCTACGAGGCGCTCCTCGGCGGGCCGCCTGCCGCACGATTCGATCCGCCGGGGCTCCTGTTCTTCAACGTGGGCCGCTCGAGACTGCTCCTCGAGAAAGCGGCGGCGTCCGCGCTGGTCTATCTGCAGGTCGACGACGTGCGGGTCACGATCGACGCACAGCGTGCACGCGGCGTCGAGATCGTCGACGAACCGCACGTGATCTTCAGTCACGACGACGATACGCTCGGTCCGGCCGGAACCGACGAGTGGATGGCCTTCATCCGGGATAGCGAGGGCAACACGGTCGGCCTCGTCAGCCACGAACCCCGCCACGATCCCTAGACGCCCGACTGTTCACGCACGCGTTGCCGCGCGGCCCCTCCCGCGACATCCGCGGCTCATACCGTCAGGGAGTCCCCGCCCCTTCTCGATAAGGAGCATTCCCGTGCACAATCGAATCATCACCGGCGCCCTCTGCGCCACCGTCCTGATCGGCATCGCACCGGTCGCCGCGGCCAGTGCCGCCACCGGCCCCATCAGCTTCGACCCGATCGCCGGCTCGTCCTAACACCTCTGAAGACCGCGTGATCGAGATCGACCTTTCGAAGCAGACGGTCTCGGGCTTCGTCGAGAAGGGCGTCAATGTCCGAAGACGGTGTTCGTCAACATCCAGCACCCCGAGAAGGAACTGGCCGACGGAACCTGGGCGATCAGCAAGCGCTAAAATTCCTCGACACCGGAGGGGAGGCCTTCGGGCGGAGCGGAGGCCTGTTTCTGCGGATTCGGCCTCCCCTTCCGCCGAAGGCCTCCCCTCCGGAGTGGGCCCTAGGCGGGGTGGGGCCTTCCCTCCGGGGTGGGGCCTTCCCTCCGGCAGGTAGATACGCAGAGGAGGGCCCGCCGCGACGCGACGGGCCCTCCTCGAGGCTGTGCTCAGACGATGAGGCTCAGATGGCGTTCACATCGAGTGGGATGCCGGGACCGAAGGTGGTCGACACGGCGCCCTTCTGGATGTAGCGGCCCTTGGCGCTCGACGGCTTGAGACGAACGACCTCTTCGAGAGCGGTTTTGATGTTCTCGTCGAGCTGCTCGGCGGTGAAGCCGGCCTTGCCCACCACGAAGTGGACGTTGGCGTGCTTGTCGACGCGGAACTCGATCTTTCCGCCCTTGATGTCGGAGACGGCCTTGGCCACGTCGGGGGTGACGGTGCCGGTCTTCGGGTTCGGCATGAGGCCGCGCGGGCCGAGCACCTTGCCGAGACGACCGACCTGGCCCATGAGCTCGGGGGTCGAGACGGCCGAGTCGAACGCGGTGTAGCCACCGGCGACCTTCTCGATCAGCTCGGCGCCACCGACCTCGTCGGCGCCGGCCGCGATGGCCGCCTCGGCGGCAGGACCGGTCGCGAACACGATGACGCGGGCGGTCTTACCGGTGCCGTGGGGCAGGATGACGGTGCCGCGCACCATCTGGTCGGCCTTGCGCGGGTCGACACCGAGCTTGAGAGCGACCTCGACGGTGCTGTTGAACGTGGCGGAACCGGTCTTCTTCGCGAGAGCGACCGCCTCGCTCGGGGTGTAGAACTTGCCGTCTTCGATCTTCTCGGCCGCGGCGCGGTAGGCCTTGGACTTCTGTGCCATGTTGTTCTCCTTGAGAGAGTGTGGTCATCTGCGCTGGCGAGCGCTGCCACGATGAGAGTTTGGAGTGATGCAGCCGACTACTCGACCGTTATGCCCATCGAACGAGCTGTGCCGGCGATGATCTTCGATGCGGCGTCGAGGTCGTTCGCGTTGAGGTCGACCATCTTCGCCTCGGCGATCTCGCGCACCTGAGCCTGCGAGAGCTTGGCGACCTTGACGGTGTGCGGGGTCCCGGAACCCTTGGCTACGCCCGCCGCCTTCTTGATGAGCTCGGCGGCCGGCGGGGTCTTCAGGATGAAGGTGAACGAGCGGTCCTCGTACACGGTGATCTCGACGGGGATCACATTGCCGCGCTGCGCCTCGGTGGCCGCGTTGTAGGCCTTGCAGAACTCCATAATGTTGACGCCGTGCTGACCCAGAGCCGGGCCGATGGGCGGGGCCGGGTTGGCGGCGCCGGCCTTGATCTGAAGCTTGATCAGAGCAGTAGCCTTCTTCTTCGGTGCCATAGCTTTTCCTTCTTTCGTGTTCGAGCCGAGCGGATGGATCCACTCGCCTCTCCCGTGCGCCCGGCAGTTCCGGGCGACGGTGGTCTAGTACATTCGTGCGGTCCCAACCGACGGAGCGGCTGAACCGGTTGCGGTCAGAGCTTGGTGACCTGGTCGAAGCTGAGCTCGACCGGGGTCTCGCGCTCGAACAGCGAGACGAGCACGATGAGCTTGCCGCTCTCGGGCTTGATCTCGCTGATCGAACCGGGCAGACCCGCGAACGAGCCTTCCTTGATGGTGATCGTCTCGCCGATCTCGAAGTCGACCTCGGCCGGGATGACACGGGTCGCAGCCTTGCCTCCCTTGGCCGCCCCACCCTTGGCGACCGGCGCATCCTTGATCTCGACCAGGCTCTTCAGCATGCCGAAGGCCTCCTCGAAGCGGAGTGGGGTCGGATTGTGCGAGTTGCCGACGAAGCCGGTGACACCCGGCGTGTGGCGCACGACCGACCAGCTGTCCTCGTTGAGGTCCATGCGCACGAGCACGTAGCCGGGAATGCGCACGCGCGTGACCATCTTGCGCTGGCCGTTCTTGAGTTCGACGACGTCCTCCATCGGAACCTCGACCTGGTAGATGTAGTCCTCCATGGCCATCGACTGCTTGCGGTTCTCGATGTTCTGCTTCACGCGACGCTCGAAACCCGCATAGGAGTGGATGACATACCACTTGCCCGGCATGAAGCGCAGTTCCTGACGGAACTCCTCATACGGATCCTCGGGAGTCTTCTCCTCGTCTTCTGCAGCCTCGAGAGCGGCCTGGGCCTCTTCGTCCGAGTCGATGTCGAGCGCATCGTCGACGACGGCGTCGGCCTCGGGGTCGACGGCCTCGGCCATCGCATCGAGCACGGCGTCGAGGTCGATCTCGTTGCCGTCGTCATCGACGACATGCAGCGCGGACTGCTCGGCGGCCTCGACCGATCCCTCGGCCTCCGCGAGCACATTGCCCTCCTGCGCCTCGTCATCCTCGGAGGACTGTTCTGCGGCAGTTGCCCAGTCGACGTCGTCGTGCTCTGTCTTAGACACTAGATTCTCAATCCTTCTGTGTTGCGGCAGTTCTGGTGGACTTGTCGAAGCATCCGGATACCGTGCACCGAACCTTCGAGGGCCGAAACGACCCGTCTCGGAACTATCCGCCGGGGGTTCCGAACACATAGGCGACGCCGAGGGCGAACACCCAGTCGAGGGCCCATACGAGAGCCATCACGATGATCACGAAAACCAGCACGACACCCGTGTAGCTCAGGAGCTCCTTACGGGTCGGGGTGACGACCTTCCTCAGTTCACCGATGACCTGCTTGATGAACAGGGAGAACCGCGCGAAAGGACCACGCTTGGCTTCGCGCTCCTTCTTGGCGTTCGCGACGACGTCCTCACTGGGTTCGTCGATAACTTTTCGGGTCACCTTGTTACACCTTTCATGGGCCGATGTGCGAAACACCGACTTGCAGGGCGGACAGGACTCGAACCTGCAACCTGCGGTTTTGGAGACCGCTGCTCTACCAATTGAGCCACCGCCCTATGAATGCTCGGCTACGTTCAGAACACGTGTTTCTGAACGAACTCGGCACACTTTCCGAGCAAGCTCAGCTTCCGAGCAAGCTCAGCACATCTGTCGCATTTCCGCATCCTGGAGTAGTGAAACCGCATAGCTCTGCCGCACTCACCCTCGGGGTCTTGCCAAAAATAGGCGCAGAAAAGCATGGCAGAATTCAACTACCTCGACCAAGTGTAGGTGACGCCGGGAAAAGAGTAAAGCCGAGCGGATGCCGCCCGAGACCGTCACCGGAAGGGAGGCCTTCGCGAGCTGCGGAGGCCGAATACCGTGGGACGGGCCTCCGCTCATGACGGAGGCCTCCCTTCCGGTTGCGTCTGGCTGTCGGCGTGCGACGGCCGATGAGTAGAGACGGGTAGGCATGCGGCGAGTATGCCGGCCTCTGTCGAGCCGGACCGTGACCGAATACACTGGCGACACGTTCACCAGTTCAGAGTCGGAGGCAGAACGTGACGAACACCCTGGGACTCCACCTCATGGAGTCGGACGAGACCCTCGTCATTTCCGCGCGCTCCGGTGACACCGACGCTTATGCGGAGCTCTGGCACCGACACGCGACCGCGGGCCTTCGCGCGGCACGACACTACATCTCCCCGAGCGAGACCGACGACCTCGTGGCCGAGGCCTACACGCTGATCCTGCAGCGCATACGAGCCGGCGGCGGCCCCGACGGTCCCTTCCGGCCCTACCTCTACGTGACGATCCGCAACCTCGCAGGACGCTGGAGTTCGCGCCGAGCAGACGTGCGCGTCGAGACCCTGAGCGAGACCGAGGATCCGGAAAGCCTCAGCGACCACACGATCGAGGCGCTAGACCGGTCGCTGACCTCGATAGCATTCCGCAGTCTGCCCGAGCGCTGGCGTTCCGTGCTCTGGTACACGGTGGTCGAGCAGATGGAGCCGCACGAGGTGGCTCCCCTTCTCGGAATGACACCCAATGCCGTCGCCGCTCTCTCCTACCGAGCACGAGAGGGGCTTCGCAGAGCGTGGCTGCAGGCACATGTCTCAGACGTCCAGCGCAGCGCAGCGTGCACCTGGGTGCTCTCGCGCCTGGGCGACCACTCACGGAGGGGCCTCACACCGCGCCAGACCCGTCGCGTGAAAACACACCTCGCCGAATGCTCGAGTTGCGGTCTCATCGCCGAGGAGATCGAGACCGTGAGTTCGGGCCTCGCCACCGTGCTCATCCCGCTCGCGCTCGGCGGGACCGCCGGCGGCACCTGGCTCGCGGCGAAAGGCTCGTCGTCGGCCGCCATCGCTGCGGCCACACCCCCCGTCGTCTCGGCGCTCACGACGGGTGGCACTGTCACGGTCGCGGCCCTCTCCAGTGCAGGAACCACGACGATCGTTTCGCCGACCGCATTCATCGGAGCCGTGACGATGGCGGTGGCGATCGCCATCTCACCGGTCGACGCGGTGGTGCCTCCGAGCACCTGGGCCCAACCCCTCCCCGTCGTCGAGGACCACACACCGCAGGGCACCCATCCGGATGCGAACCCCCGGGCCGAGACGCCAGACGCCGGCTCGCTGCCCGGGCTCCGCGACGAGAGCAGGACAACATCCGTTCCGTCGCCGGAGATGAGCTCGCCGGGTTCCAGGGACGATCCATCGCACGACGACGGGGCGGACCTCACCTCACCTCCGAACGGGTCGGGAAAACCCCAGAAGGACAAGACGAGCGGCTCAGGGCAGGGCGGGGAAAGCCAGGGAGCCGTCACGCCGGGGGCCCCAAAGGACAGATCCGTCTCGGGGCAGAACGGCAAGCCCGCTCGAACGGGAAAACCCGAGCAGACGGGCAAACCCGCCCAGACCGCTCCCGTCGTTCCGAAGGAACCGGTGCGGAACGCTCCTCCCGGGCAGGCGAACGACAGTTCCGAAACCCCCGGCGGATCCTCCGCGAAGCAGGCAGAAGACCTCGCTGCGTCATTCACAACGACTCCAGAGACCCCGTCCTCCGCACAGGCCCCCTCCGGCGACGCGCCGGACGAGTCCGCGTCGGCGTCCGCCGGGGACGGTCAGTAATTATTCTTCTGCTTTTCCCGTCATAGTCGGCTGCATCCCGTCTCCTACCAGATAGAGATGCATGAAGGCCCGGCCGCGGGCATTCGCCCCAGGCCCGAAATGGAACGGCTGCGGCGGCCGGGCCTTCACGCTCACCGACAGGGAAGGATGTGCCATGAGCGGCGGTCATCCGCGCACGCGATCGATGGACAGCCCGGTGTCCGCGCGTGGATACGACGCGACCCCGGCATCCTTGCCCCGAGGTCTGATGCGCGAGCATCAGTCGTTGGAGGGCCCCCCTCCTTCCGACGAGTGAGACGGTGGCGACTCAAGCGCCTCCGTCCCACGCCACCATGCCCCCGTATCGACCCCCCTCGAGACGGGGGCATGGCTTTGCCCCCGCCCGGTGCGCGTGGACCGGGCAGTCCCGTCGCGGAGTCACCCTGTCACGGAGCGAACGCACACCCTATGCTCGAGGGGTGACCGAACATCCGCGCCTCTCCGCCCGCATCGCCGCCATCGCAGAGTCCGCCACGCTCAAGGTGGATGCCAAGGCCAAGGCCCTCCAGGCCAAAGGCCGTCCCGTCATCAGCTACGCTGCCGGGGAGCCGGATTTCGCGACGCCCGGCTACATCGTCGAGGCGGCAGTCGCCGCAGTGCGCGATCCGAAGAACTACCGTTACACGGCCGCGGCCGGGCTTCCGGAGCTGCGGGAGGCGATCGCGGCCAAGACCGCGCGCGACTCCGGCCTCGAGGTGTCCCCGAGCCAGGTGGTCGTCACCAACGGCGGCAAGCAGGCCGTCTACCAGTCGTTCGCGACGATCATCGACGACGGCGACGAGGTGCTCGTGCCCACGCCGTACTGGACCACCTATCCCGAGGCGATCAAGCTCGCCGGCGGTCGCCAGGTCGACGTCTTCGCCGGAAGCGAGCAGAACTACCTCGTCACCGTTGAACAGCTCGAGGCGGCCCGCACCGACCGCACCAAGGCTCTCCTCTTCGTCTCGCCCTCGAACCCGACCGGAGCGGTCTACTCCCCCGAGCAGACCCGTGCGATCGGCGAGTGGGCCGAGGCCAACGGGCTCTGGGTCATCACCGACGAGATCTATCAGAACCTCGTGTACGACGGCATCAAGGCCGTGTCCATCGTCGAGGCCGTACCGGCTCTCGCCGATCGCACCATCCTCGTCAACGGTGTCGCCAAGACCTACGCGATGACCGGCTGGCGTGTCGGATGGATGGTCGGCCCTGCGGATGCGATCAAGGGGGCGGCCAATCTACAGTCGCACCTGTCGTCCAACGTCTCCAACATCTCGCAGCGCGCCGCGATCGCGGCCCTCACCGGCCCGCAGGACGCGGTCGAGGAGATGCGCCAGGCATTCGATCGTCGCCGCAAGACCATCGTCGCCGAGCTCAACAAGATCCCGGGCATGAAGACGCCCACCCCGCAGGGAGCGTTCTACGTATATCCGGATGTCTCGGACCTGCTCGGCCGTGAGTGGGCGGGTGTCACCCCGACCTCCTCACTCGAGCTCGCCGATCTCATCCTCGACAAGGCCGAGGTCGCCGCCGTTCCCGGCGAGGCCTTCGGCCCGAGCGGTTTTCTGCGGTTCAGCTACGCGCTCGGCGACGCCCCATTGCTCGAGGGCGTGCAACGCCTGCAGCGCCTCTTCGCGTAGCCGCGTCTGCACATCCCGCCTCCCGGCGCGATTGCCTGCACGCGGGGCCTTCCCTGACGGAGAGAGATCGTCCTGACGAGGAGAGAAAGCCGCAGCGTTCGTATCCTGGTCGCCGCACAGGGAAGCGGTCACGCCTCCTCAACCGGGCGAGCGTCCGCGCGCAACACCGCCCGTGCCTCGGCGAAGACCTCGTCGGCAATCGCCGTCAGCATCGGCGACCGCAGATTCCACTGCTGCCAGTAGAGCGGGACGTCGGCAGGCTCGTTCGGTGCCAGTTCGACGAGGTTGCCGCCGGCAATCAGCCCCCGGGATTGCAACTCCGGCAGCAACCCCCAGCCGAGTCCGCTTGCGACCGCCTCGGCGAACTCGTTCGACGCCGGAATGTAGTGTCGCGGCGGAGCGGCGACTTCGACGCCGTGTGCGCGCAAGAACCTCGTCTGCAAGTCGTCCTGCCTGTCGAAGTCCACGAGCGGGGCGATCGAGAGCGAACGTCGATCTGCACCTGCCGGCATCCACCGCGCGACGAAGGCCGGGGTCGCCACCGCGCGGTATCTCATGTCTCCGAGATGCCGGGAGACGCATCCCTGAACGGCCTCGGCACACGAGGTCACCGCGGCCATCACCAAGCCGGTTTCGAGAAGGGCGATCGTGTGCTCCTGGTCCTCGCGATGGACCTCGAACGTGACCGGATGCCGCTCCGCGATCCGAGCGAGCGCCTTGAGCATCCACGCGCCGAGGCTGTCCGCGTTGATCGCGAGCGGAACCGCCGTGGGGGTGCCGCCCCCGTGGAGCCCGATCTCGGCGAGCACGTCGTGCTCGAGGAGTTCGAGTTGCCGCGCGAGGCGCACGACCGCCTGCCCCGCATCGGTCGCGACGACAGGTTTCGACCGCACGAGCAGCACCCGCCCGAGCAATTGTTCGAGGGTCTTGATGCGTTGGCTGACCGCTGACGGCGTGACGTTGAGCGCACGAGCGGCCGCATCGAAGGTACCGGCCGAGACGACGGCCGAGACCGTGCGCGCCAGGTCGAGGGGAATCTCCATACTAAGCAACACTAATGATTCTGAAGAAATATGAGCTGGATAGTTCAGAATCGAGTGCCTAACGTCGAGGGATGAGCACCCTCGCCACTGCTGCGCTCGCCGGTCTCGGCCTCGGCTTCTCCCTCATCGTCGCGATCGGCGCCCAGAATGTCTTCGTGCTGCGCCAGGGACTGCGCCGGGAGCACCTGCTCTCCGTCGTGCTCATCTGCGCCGTGTCCGACATCGTCCTCGTCGCCGTCGGGATCGGCGGTATCGGCGCCGTGCTCGAAAGGGCTCCCGTGCTCCCCGTTATCGTTCGCTGGGTCGGCGCCGCATTCCTGGTGGGCTACGGCATCCTGGCCGCACGGCGATCACTGCACCCCGGAGCACTCATCGTCGACGAGGGATCGGATGGCGATTCCGAGCCCGTCCGCTTCGGCGGGAGGCCGCCGTCCGGCGGTCCGCTCACCTCGAATCCGGCAGTTGTCGACCCGGGCGGCACAACCGTCCGCGCACGACCGGCCGCCGCCGCAGGCACGAGCCTGCGCGCGACGGTCTTGACGTGCATCGCTCTCACCTGGCTCAACCCGCACGTCTACCTCGACACGGTCTTCCTGCTCGGCTCGATCGCCAACTCGCACGGCGAGACCGGTCGCTGGGCCTTTGGCGCCGGTGCCGCGCTGGCGAGCGTCGTCTGGTTCGGCGCGCTCGGCTTCGGCGCGCGATTGCTCGGGCGATGGCTCGGCACGCCGACCGCGTGGCGGGTCTTCGACGGGGTCATCGCGGTCGTGATGGTCGTCATGGGCGTGCTTCTCGTGCGCCCCTGACCACCGGGGCGGCATGATGGCATCCATCGACCGGCGGATGCGGAAATCGGCCGGATGACCACTGTCGCGACATCCGCCGCCCTGGCACTCTGGGCGTATGACGCAGAGAGAACCCGTCGTGCGTGTGCGCGAACTTCGCAAGAGCTACGGAAGGCTGGCAGCGGTCGCCGGAGTGAGCTTCGACATCGCACACGGCGAGACCTTCGCCCTGCTCGGTCCGAACGGCGCAGGCAAGAGCACGACGATAGAGATCCTCGAGGGCTACCGCGACCGCTCGGGCGGCGAGGTGAGCGTGCTCGGCATCGATCCGCAGCACGGCGGACTGGACTGGAAGGCGCGACTCGGCATCGTGCTGCAGTCGAGCGGGGAAAGCGGCAACGTCACGGTCCTCGAGCAGTTGCGGCATTTCGCCGGCTTCTACCCGAATCCGCGCGACGTCGACGAGGTCATCGCCGCCGTCGGGCTGCAGGAGAAGGCGAAGACGCGCATCTCAAAGCTGTCCGGCGGCCAGCGTCGCCGCGTCGACGTGGCGCTCGGCATCATCGGCCGCCCCGAGCTGCTCTTCCTCGACGAACCCACCACCGGTTTCGACCCGGAGGCCCGCCGCGAGTTCTGGGTACTCATCCGCCGCCTGAAGGCCGAGGGCACGACGATCCTGCTCACCACCCATTACCTCGACGAGGCAGCCCAGCTGAGCGATCGCGCGGGGATCATAACCGGGGGCGCGCTCATCGAGATCGGCGCGATCCATGAGATCGGAGGGAATGATGCGAGAGTTCCGCGCGTGCGCTGGCGAGATTCCGCCGGGGTGCTCCGCGAGGAACGCACGAAGGAACCCGGTGCGCTCGTCACGTCGCTCGTGACACGACTGGAGGGCGAGCCGACCGGCCTCGAAGTGATCCGCCCGAGCCTGGAGGACATCTACCTCGAGTTGGTACGAGACGGCGGAACCGTCGAGGAGGTGCTCGCATGAGCTCGATCGTCCTGGGCGTCAGCCGTGTGCGCTACGAGACCGTCACCTACTTCCGCTCCCCGGATGCCGTCTTCTTCACCTTCCTGTTCCCGCTCGTCATGCTCGGCATCTTCACGGCCGCCTTCAGCGCGGCCGGCAACATCGGCACGAACCCCGACGGCACAGGCGGCATCAGCGTCGGCGCCTACTATCTGCCGGGTATGCTCGCCGCCGGCATGCTCCTGTCCGGCGTGCAGAACCTCGCGGTCGACATCGCCGGAGAGAAGGGAGACGGCACCCTCAAACGCCTGGGCGGCACGCCGCTCTCGCCCACGAGCTACTTCATCGGCAAGATCGGGCAGGTTCTCGTGACCGGCGTCCTGCAAGCCGGTCTGCTCCTGCTCGTCGCCTCGGTGGTGTTCCGGATCGCCCTCCCGACCGACCCTGCGCGATGGCTCACCTTCGCCTGGGTCTTTCTGCTCGGAGTCATCACCTCCGCCTTCCTCGGCATCGCGCTGTCGGCCGTGCCACGCTCTGGCAAGAGCGCGACGGCGGTGGTCATCCCGATCGTGCTCGTGCTGCAGTTCATCTCGGGCGTCTATCTGCGGTTCGACCAGTTGCCCGAGTGGATGCAGAACATCGCGAGCCTGTTTCCGCTCAAGTGGATGGCGCAGGGCATGCGTTCGGTCTTCCTTCCCGAGAGCTTCGCCTCGCTCGAACCCGGCGGCGGTTGGGAGCTGCCGACGGTCGCGATCGTGCTCGGCGTCTGGCTCGCGGTCGGCCTCGTCGTCGGCCGGCTGACCTTCCGCTGGATCCGCAAGGACCGCTAGCCACCCACGCCGTCGATGGTGGCGACGATCGTGGACATAGACATAGGCATCGACGTGGAAGAGTATGTGCATGGAGTCTCGCCGGTGCATGGAGTCTCGCCGGTGGTGGGATGCCGCATTCGCGGCGGTCATCGTCTTTCTCTCGATGTTCGTGCTCGTGCACGATCCGCCCCTCGACGCGAGCGAGGCCGGAGCCCTCGCGACACTCGGCGCCCTCGGGCTCGCGTACTACTCCTTCGGCCGCTACCGCCTGTGGTCCGAGCCCACCGCCCGCAACGTCGTGTTCTCGGCGCTCCTGATCGCCACGGTCAGCATCGGCTCGTACTTCGACCCGATGCTCGCCATCTTGCAAGCGGTCGTCTACCCGTGCCTCTGGGTGATCGCCCTGTCGACGCGCATGGCCATCGTCACGAACTCGCTCGCCGCGCTCGGAGTGTTTGTCGCCTCCACGATCCGCGGCGGGATGGAGGCCATCGCGCCCGGACTCGTCGCCGCAGGCCTGTCGCTCGTGTTCAGCATCTCACTCGGACTCTGGATCACGAGCATCGAACGGTACGGCAGCGAGCGGGCGAAGCTGCTCGAAGAGCTGGTGGCCGTTCAGGACGAGCTGGCGGCACTCCATCGGGACTCGGGTGTCGCGAGCGAGCGGGAACGGCTCGCCCGCGAGATCCACGACACCATCGCTCAGAACCTCACGAGCCTCGTCATGCTCGCGCAGCGCGCCAGGACCGAGCTCGCCGCCGTTCCCGGCACCACGGCGACCGAGGGGAGCCTCGACCTGATCGAGACGACGGCGAGGGACGCCCTCACCGAGGCCAGGACGCTCGTCGTCTCGATGTCGTCGGTCACGGTCGGCGACTCGACGCTCACCGACACCGTCGAACGGCTGGCGGAGCGCTTCCAGCGGGAAACCGGCATCCTGGTCACGCCGCGGGTGGCGGCCACCGGATTGGATCGCGATGTCGAGGTCGTGTTGCTGCGGTGCGCACAGGAGGGGCTCGCCAATGTGCGGAAGCATTCACGGGCCGAGGCCGCGTCGGTGCTCATCGAACACCGCGGGAGCGAGATCGCACTCGTGGTCAGCGACGATGGACGGGGCCTCGGCGACTACGAGCCTGGGCGAGAGACCGGCTTCGGGCTGAGCGGCATGCGCGACCGAGTCGGACTCGTCGGCGGAACCCTCACGGTCGGGCCCGGAACGGACCGCGGCGCCGTACTGACCGTGCTCGTGCCCGCGCACTCGTCGTCGGGAGTCGCGCCGTGATCCGGGTGCTCGTCGTCGACGACCATCCGATCGTGCGCGGCGGCATCGTAGGACTGCTCGGGGCCGCATCCGGCATCGAGGTCGTCGGCGAGGCGGGCGACGGCGCCGAGGCGGTGACCCTGGCCGCCTTATTGCGTCCGGACCTCGTGCTCATGGACCTGCGCATGCCGCTGCTCGACGGCGCACAGGCGACGGCGCTGATCCTCGCCGATGATCCGTCGTGCAAGGTGCTCATCCTCACGACGTACGAGAACGACGACAACATCCTCGGTGCGATCGAGGCCGGCGCGAGCGGCTACCTGCTCAAAGCCGCGCCGCAGGAGGAGATCATCGAGGGTGTGCTCTCGGTCGCGGGCGGGCAGACCGTTCTCGCCCCCTCGATCGCTGCGAGGCTCGTGCAGCGGGTGCGGGCGGATGCCGCGATCCAGGGCAGGCCGACTCAGCGTCTCTCGGCGCGCGAGCTCGAGGTGCTGCGGCTCGTCGGAACGGGCCTGAGCAACCCGCAGATCGCTGCAGGCCTCTTCATCGGCGAGGCCACTGTGAAGACGCACCTCGCGCACGTCTTCGAGAAGCTCGAGGTGAGTGACCGCACGCGCGCCGTGACGCGGGCGATGGAGCTCGGTCTGCTCTGAGCCGGACGAATTCGACGTCCAGAAACGTGAACCGGCAGTAGTGGCCCTTATCAGCTGTCGATAACGGCACCTGCTGCCGGTTCAGGGGCTGGGGCGGGCACCGCGAGCGGCGAGCGAAGCGGCGAGCGAAGCGGCAGGAAAGACTAAAGACTAGAGAGTGATGCCGACGAGCACGGGCTCCGGCTGTAGCGTGATACCGAACTCCGCCTGCACCCGGCCCTGCACGAACCGCGCGAGTTGCGCGATCTCCTCGGCAGTGGCCCCGCCCGTGTTCGTGATCGCGAGCGTGTGCTTGCCGGAGACCGCAGCCCGTGAGCCGGGCAGTTGGAAACCGCGACGGATGCCTGCGTTCTCGATGAGCCACGCCGCCGACAGCTTCACCAGCCGTTCGCCGACCGGGCCGGCATGCTCCGAGACGGCGGACTCCGCCTGCAGAGCCACGAAGGCGTCGAGCGGGGTGCCCGACACGAGGGAGCCGATGGGCATGACCACATCCGGTTCGTCCGGTTCGAGCGGCCAACGCGGCGCGTCGGAGGGCAGGGTGCGTGCGAAGCTCTCACGCACGATCGGATTGGTGAAGAAGGAGCCGGCGCTGCACGTGTCGGGGTCGTCCGGGTTGAGCACCATGCCTTTCGAGGCACGCAGCACGAGCACAGCGTCACGCACGTCAGTGATCGCGACCCTGTCCCCCAGTTGCACGCCGAGCGCGCCGGCCAACTGAGCGTAGCCGACCGGCCGGCCGAGTGGCTGGCCGAGAACGGCCCGCTCCTCGGCGGTGTCGTGCAACGCAAGCTCGACGGTCAGCACGATCCCCTGCAATCCCTGCTTGAGCACAGAGGTGCGATAGTCCAGTCCGAGGGCGGCGGCGTCCAGGCGCAGCACTTCGCCCGTCGCATAGTCGAGGAAGTCGATCGCGACGAGACTCGTCGAGAGCTCCTGCCCGTAAGCGCCGATGTTCTGCACGGGAGCCGCACCGGTCGAGCCGGGAATGCCCGAGAGCGCCTCGATGCCCGACCAGCCGCGGCCGACCGTGTAGACCACGAGTTCGTCCCACGGTTCGCCGGCCTGCACGCGCACGCGCACGACGCCCGGTTCCGCCACGGTCGCAGGCAGGATCTCGATCCCACGCGTGGCGACGCGAATCACGGTTCCCTCGAAACCGTCATCGCTCGCGACCGTGTTCGAACCGCCGCCGATGACGAGCCACTCCCCACCGCTTGCCCACACGGCGCGAGCGGCGTCGATGAGGTCGCGCTGCGTCGTCGCGGTCACCATGTGAGCCGGCACGCCGCCGACGCGCATCGTCGTCAGTTCGGCGAGTGCGATCGGTTCCTGTCCGGCGTTCTCCGGGGTCATCGTCTCCGTCGTTCGTTCGATCGGTCCGCCGGCACTCAGGCGAGGTCCACTCGCGCCTGAGCCTTGCCCAGCACTGTCTGCCCGTCGAAGGTGACGGTGAGGTCGATACGCGCGATGGATGCCTCGGCGTCGAGCTGTCCGACCCTGGCCAGCACGGTCACCGCTGCCGCGGCAGCCGGTCCCACGACGATCGGCCGGGTGAAGCGCACCTGGTAGTCGACGATCCGCCCCGGGTCACCCACCCAGTCCGTGACCGGCTGCACCGCGAGTCCCATCGTGAGCATGCCGTGGGCGATCACCCCCGGCAGGCCGACCGTCGTGGCGACGTCGTCGCGATAATGGATCGAGTTGAAGTCGCCGGATGCGCCGGCGTAGCGCACGAGCGAGTCTCGTGTGAGAGAGAACGAGGCCTCTGCGACGATGTCGCCGACCACGAGGTCATCGAGGCGCGGAGCCACCGGCCCGCCGGATGCATCCGCCCCACCCGATGCGTCCGCCCCACCCCGGGGCGATGCCACAACGCCGGTCGAGTCCGACTCGCCGGCCAAGCCCGATCCGTCGGTCGAGTCCGACTCGCCGGCCAAGCTTGGCGAAACCATCACTCCTCGCCCCTCACCACAAGCGTGGATACCGCGGTCACGACATGCTCGCCCTCGGCATCCGTGATCTGCGACTCCGCCGTCACCATCGCGTGGGCGCCGAGCGTCTTGACGCTCGACACCGTCAGCGTCGCCGTGAGCTCGTCGCCGGCGACGATCGGCCGCGTGTAGCTGAAACGCTGATCGCCATGAACAACCCGTGAGAAATCGATGCCCGCGTCGGGCTCGGCGAGCAGTTGGGCTAGCGTGAGCTCCTGAACGACCACGGCGAATGTCGGCGGGGCGACCACGTCGGCGTGGCCGGCCGCGCGTGCGGCATCCGGGTCGAGGTTGATGGGGTTGGTGGCGAACACCGCGCGTGCGAACTCGCGCACCTTTTCGCGACCCACCAGATAGGGAGCGGTCGGCGCGAAGACCCGACCCTGCAGTTCTGGATTCACTGACACGCCCACAAGTCTAAGAGGCGCAGGCAGGCGTCGCTGTGCCACTTCGGTTCCGAGCACGAGCGTCATCGATGCGGACAGGCGCGACTACCCGCACGAGCAGCTTCTCTCGCCCGGACCGCCTCAGCGCTTGCCGCCACCGAGCAGACCGCCGAGCAGACCGCCGATGCCGCCACCCGCACCGCCGGAGCCGCCGCCCAGCAGACCGCCAACGAGGTCGCCGATGCCACCGCCCGCACCGCCGGAGCCGCCGCCGGAGCCGCCGCCGAGCAGACCGCCGAGCAGACCGCCGAGCAGCTCGCCGCTGCCGCCACCCGCTGCCTGCTGCTCGGCGGGCGCAGCCTGCTTGCTCTGGAACTGCTTGGCGAGAAAGCTGATCACGATCGGTGCGAGGATCGGCAGGAGCTGGCCGATGATGGCGCCGGCCCCACCACCCTGCTTGGTGTCGAGCGCGGCGACCACCCGGTCCTTGTTGTCGCCGAACACATTGCGCACGATCTTCGCGCCGTCCTCCTCGTCGATGTCGTCGACGTTCACGCCGCCCTCGACGAGCGTGCCGGTGTGGTTGGAGAGGGCCTTCTCGAGCGATGCGGCACCGGCCGGGTCTGCCGCGTTCGCCCCCATACCGCCGACGAGAGCCGGAAGCGCGTCCTTGACCGCGGACTCCGCCGTCGCTTCGTCGACGCCGAGCTTCTTGGCGATGTCGCCGATCGGGATCTGGGAGAAGAGGTCGTCAAGAGAAGACATGCCGGAGTCCTTTCGGTGGGTATCCGCTGTGACACCCGCACGCTCACAGTAGCGTGGAGCTGAGTCGTGCGGAAGGCTCCGCGCGCGGCACCGCCA
The DNA here is from genome assembly GCF_042660285.1 of Luethyella okanaganae. Taxonomy (NCBI): domain Bacteria; kingdom Bacillati; phylum Actinomycetota; class Actinomycetes; order Micrococcales; family Microbacteriaceae; genus Luethyella; species Luethyella okanaganae. The sequence goes on along the minus strand of NZ_JBHSTP010000001.1, from coordinate 35,590 downwards.
TCCACAGCACCGCCATCCACAGCACCGCCTACGCTGAAGACCATGATCTCCACCCGCACGGTCTCCGAGCACCGCCTCGCCGAGGCCTCCTCGGGGCCTTACGGCGTCGCGGTCACGGGCGACGCCGCGGTGTGGTTCACCCTCGTCAACGACGGGGCGGTCTGCCGGCGAGACCCGAACGGCACCGTCACAACGGCGCGCATCGAGAGCGGCCCCAGTCGGCCGTCGCTGCTCGTGGCCGCGACGGAGGATTCCGTATGGGCCACCGACACGACCGGAAACCGCATCCTGCGCGTCGGCACGACCGGATCCGGTGCTGAGGTGCTCACCACGATCGCGGTGCCGACCGAGAACGCAGGCCCCTTCGGCATCACATCGCTCTCGGACGGCACCGCGTGGTTCACCGAGATGACAGCGGATGCCGTCGGCCGCATCGACATCCTCGGACGGGTCACCGAGTTCCCGCTCGGCACGAGCGGTGGAACGGCATCGATGATCGCGGCATCCGGCGAGGGTCTCTGGTTCACGCTCACCCAGGAGAACGCGATCGGACACATCCGTGGCGGGGATGCCGCCGTACGGCTCATGCCGTTGCCGACCCCTGCCGCAGGACCCGCCGGGATCGCCGTGGCCGACGACGGAACGGTCTGGTTCACAGAACCCCTGGCCGGGCAGCTCGGCCGCGTCGGTCGCGATGGCGCGATCACCGAGTTCGCACTGCCAGACCGGGCATCGAAGCCGCACGCGATCACCGCCGATCCTGCCGGGGGATGCTGGTTCACCCTGTGGGGCTCCAATCAGGTGGGCCGCATTGTTGCGGGGACCGACGGCGAGACGTCGATCGAACTCGTCGACCTTCCGACGCCAGACAGCGAACCCCGTGGTCTCGCCGTCGCGCCCGACGGGACCGTCTGGGTCGCCCTCGGAATGGGAGCCCTCGCCGAGATCCACTGACTCGCAGCCCGCGGCCCACCCCGACGAAGACACGGGGTCCACCGGAGTCGTCGAGTTCGGCGCAATCTCGCGCCAGGGCGTGCTCGCCTTCCTGGCCAGGACGGATGCGCGACGTCGGCCGGGCGACGCTCGCACCGCTCATCGTGCACGACGCGGAGCACGGCTCAACGCTGCTCGCGGCGGACGCCTCCTGAGACGCGAGTCCATCGAGGCTCCCCTCGGACGCGTGTTCATCGAAGCTTCTGAATCGCGCCCTGTTCACGAACGCATCCGTTTGCAAGAATGAACCGACGAGGGTCACCCCTGTAGTGGGGGCATGCGTCGAAGACGCTCATCGAGCGTCACGCCGACACCGTCCAGGACGAAAGCGAGAAGACCATGGGACTGTTCGACAAGGCGAAGGGCGCCTTCGGGGCGGCGGCGGGCAACACCCCTGATCTGGCCGAGCAGGCGCGCCTCGCGCAGGAGCTGGCAAACCAGTCGCTGCGCGACGCCGGCTACACCGACGGATCCCCCGTGACCATGGCCAATGCGAGCGAGGTCCGCGCGAGCATGACTGCGGACCACGATGTGCTCAACGCGTACGGGCAGGAGCTCAACCGCATCATCGCCATCGGCGAGCCCGGCTCCTCCATCATTCGCAGCAGCGTCGATAGTGGCGAGCGCACGGCCGGCAACCCCTGGTTCCACCTCGAGATCGAGGTCACCCTGCCTGGGCGGGAGCCGTACACGGTGCAGAAGCGGGAGATGGTGCCGCCGCAGGTGCTCGCCAGCTATGCCGCGGGGACCGTGCACGACATCAAGGTCGACCCGGCCGATCCGACGAAGACCGCGTTCACGAGCTGAGCGATGGGAGTCTTCCGCGACCTCTTCCGGCTCGGCAAGGCCGGCCTGCAGCAAACGGCGAACATGGACTATGCCGAGAACCTGCGCCAGTCCGCCGACCTCGCGGAGCAGTTCGCGGGGGTGAAACCCGGCGAGGCACCGGGAACGCACGGTGCGGCGACCGCGAACCCGTTCCTGAACATGATGATGTACGGGAGCATGATCCAGGGATCAGGCCGGGTCGTCACCGTGAGCGACACGGGCAAGCGCGTCGCTGGCACCACCGTGTACGCGGTCGAGCTCGACGTGACGCTCCCCGATCGGCAGACCTATCGCACCGTCTACCAGACGGTGATCGCCGAAGCCGCGCTCTCGGGGTGGCAACCGGGAGCGGTCTACCCTTTCCGGGTGAGCCCGGATGACCCCGACGCCCTCATGCTCGGCTGAGATCCGCATTCGCGTGTCGACGACTTCGCACGATGCCGAGTCGGCACGCGACGCGGATGGCGACTCCGGCCGAGCGCAACAACGGAGCCAGCACGGTCACTCTGAGACCCCTGGGCATTCCACGCCCACCCCTCGTGCTCAGGACGGAAGCAGCGTAGCCTTGCGCCAAAGGAGGTGGCTGCCATGCAAGCGATAGCTGGCGCGCGAATCACCATTCGCAGTCGATCGGTCGGTGCCCCCGACCGCCACGGTAAGGTCATCGAGGTACGCGGAGGCAACGGCGGTCCACCGTTTCTCGTGCGTTTCGACGACGGTCACGAGAGCCTTGTCTACCCCGGACCGGACTGCATCGTCGAGCCAGCCGACGCGAGCTAGACACGCCCTGCGCGCTGCATCCGTCCGCCCGGCAGTCCTCTCGCGGTGAGCACTGCGGTGCAGACAAACGCCACCGGACGGCGAGCCGAGATCGTCCGCAGGAGCAGCGTCTGAGTGCGGTGACGGGATTCCGGACACGGTAGACGGCGAGACGACGCCCGCACCTCAGCGATCCGCATGCCGTCGGTTCCCCCGGGATTCCACAGGGGCGATCGTCGACCGGTAGCGTGGACGCGGACCGCGCTCGACGAGGGCGCACCGACGGGAGGGATGCGAGTGGGACCGGATGTCCTGGGCGTCATCGCCATCGCACTCATCGTCGTCGCGGCAGTGGTCGCCCGCAAGACCGGCATGGCTTCTGTGCTCATCCTGCTGCTCATGGGCATCGGGATCGGCTACCTCCCCGGAGTGCCGGAGGTGGGGATCAACCCGGAGTGGGTCCTCGCCGGCATCCTCCCCCTGTTGCTCTACTCGGCGGCGGTGAAGGTTCCCATGACCGATTTCCGTCGCAACCTTCGCGCGATCACGGGCTTGTCGGTCACGCTCGTCGTCGTCACCTCCGCGCTGTGCGGACTGGTGCTCTACGCGCTGATCCCCGCGCTCGGCCTTCCCACCGCGATCGCCCTCGGCGCGGTCGTCAGCCCCACCGACGCCGTGGCCGCGACCTCGATCGCGAGACGGCTCGGCCTTCCCGGGCGCCTCGTCACCGTGCTCGAGGGCGAGAGTCTCGTGAACGACGCCTCAGCACTCGTGCTGTTGAGGTCGGCCCTCGCCGCCGCGGCCGGGGCTGTGAGCTTGTTGTCGATCGCGGCCGATTTCGTCTACGCCGTGGTCGTCGCCATCGGCATCGGACTCGTCGTCGGATTCGTGTCCGTCGCGATCAGGGCCCGGCTGAGCGAGCCCGTCGTGACGACGACGATTTCCTTCGCCATCCCTTTCATCGCCTTTTTGCCCGCCGAGCGTCTGGGCGCATCCGGTGTGCTCGCCGTCGTCGTCGCGGGTCTCGTGACCGGCCACCGGGGCGCACGGCGGTTCGCGGCGAGCCAGCGCATCAACGACCATACGAACTGGAACACCGTCCAATTCATCCTGGAGCACGGGGTCTTCCTCGTGATGGGTCTGGAACTCCGAGGACTCATCGACGAGGTCTCGAGGGAGTCGGGAGGACTGCCATCGGCCGTTCTCATCGGTCTGCTGCTCACCGCTACGGTCATCGCGATCCGCTTCGCCTTCGTCATTCCGCAGCTGGCGCTTCTGCGCAGTTGGGAGCGCAAGGGCATTGAGATCGCCGGGGGGCGGCTCGACGGGGTTCAGCAGAGACTGGACGCCACGACACCCACCACCTCGAGAGAGAAACGGCGCACGTCCATGGTCCGACGCCGGCTCGTGCGATCCTCTGCGGATAACGACTTCTACCAGAAACAGGGTCTGAGCTGGAGGGGAAGCGTCGTCATCTCCTGGGCGGGGATGCGCGGGGTGGTCACCCTCGCGGCTGCTCAATCGCTGCCTGCTGACACGCCTTTCCGAGCCACTCTCATCCTCGTCGCGTTTACCGTCGCCCTGACGACTCTCGTCGCGCTGGGCGGCTCTCTGCCGTGGGTCATCCGCGCGACGAAGATCTCCGGCGACGGAGGCGAGGCGCGACGCGAGGAGATCCGGTCGCTGCTCGACGCGGTCAATCAGGCCGCGGTGGCGATGCTGGACGACCGCGAGAAGACCACGGTCGACGGACGCCCGGCCGATCCCAGCCTCGTCGAGGCCCTCCGCGCTCGATACACGCGACCGGAGCGCATCGAGCTGACGGACGGCGAGTCGGGTGCCATCGACGCGCGGTCCCAGTACTTCATCATCGACCAGCGCATGCGCGAGACTGCGCGGGACGAGCTCCTCGACGCGCATGCCGCCGGTCTCTACAGCTCCGATGCGATCACAGCGGTGCAGAGAATCCTCGACATCGAGGACTCCAAGTTCGAGAACTGAGCGGTCGTCCATCGGCGCGATCGAGGCAGGACAATATGACAATCTCGTGCTAATGTCACAACAAAGCGAGCTGTCGCACCTGTGTCATACGACTGTCACACGACCACGCGGAAGGACTCCGATGAACGATTCCACGAACATCCTTCCCAGGTCCGTCTTCATGGACATGGACCGTTCTGGGCCGATGCCGCTCTACTATCAGGTGGCGAGCCGGATAGAGGCTGCGATTCACGATGGCGAACTGCGCCCCGGAGCAAGGATCGAGAACGAGATCGCCCTCGGCGAGCGGCTGGGCCTCTCCCGCCCCACCATCCGCCGTGCCATCCAAGAACTCGTCGACAAAGGGCTGCTCGTACGGCGGCGGGGAATCGGCACGCAGGTCGTGCAAGGCAAGGTGACGCGGGACCTCGAGCTCACGAGCCTCTATGAAGACCTCGCACGCGGCAACAAGCACCCGAAGACGCGACTGCTCCTGCATGAGGTCACTGAGGCCGATGGCGAGCTCGCCGAATCCCTCGCCGTCGAGAAAGGATCGCCAGTGCTCCACCTGCGACGGCTGAGAACCGCCGACGAAACCCCCGTGGCGATCCTCGAGAACTTCCTCCCGGAGCCGTTCATCGACATCGGCGAAAGCGAGCTCGTCGACCACGGCCTCTACCAGGTGCTGCGCGGGCGTGGCGTGACGATGCGGATCGCGCGACAGCGAATCAGCGCGCGATCGGCCACGACGGAGGAGGCCGCACTGCTCGGCATCTCGAGGCAGGGAGCACTCCTCACGATGGATCGAACCGCCTTCGACAACGCCGGCGTCGCGGTCGAGTGGGGTCACCACTGCTACCGCCCCGACCTGTATTCCTTCGAGGCGACGCTCGTCAACCGCTAAGCGACCGCTGAGGGGATCCCCAACTCGCCCGTGAGGTATTGAGCGCGACCGAAGCCGAAGGACCAGTCCTGCGGACCGTTCTCGACGTAGCCGATGAAGACGTCCTCCCCGGGAACCCCCGCGCTTGCGAGCGACTCCGCGATGCGCGCGTAGAGTCTCTGCTTCGTCTCATCGGAACGACCCCTTTGAGTGAAGATCTGGATGATGACGAGGTGGTCGTCGCGCTCAAAGCCGAGACCGGCATCCTCGGCGATGAGGGCGCCTGGGTCGTGCTGGGTGATCACCTGGAAACGATCGCGCACGGGGATCCCGTACACCTCGACGATGGCGTCGTGGATGGCGTCGGCGATCGACCGGACGGCCTCGGGAGTGCGACCCCGGTTGAGGTCGATGCGCACGAGCGGCATAGGGATCCTTTCTCGATCTTTAGTTTGTCAGGACATTATTACATTATCGATGCTCGGATGCAAGGCCGCTTCCGGAGCATCGTTCGCCTCTCAATTCATCCGGCTATTTGTGCTAATGTCAGCACATGAAGCCGGAACTGAACTTCTACACGCGCAAATGGGTGCGCCCGGAAGACCTCAACGCAAACGGCACGCTCTTCGGCGGCAGTCTGCTTCGCTGGATCGACGAGGAGGCCGTCGTCTACAGCGTGCTCCAGCTCGGCAACCACCGCGTCGTCACCAAGTACATCTCAGAGATCGTGTTCGTCAGTTCGGCCCAGCAGGGCGACCTCATCGAGATCGGCCTCGTTGCGACGACCTTCGGACGCACCTCGATCACCATGCGCGCCGAAGTGCGCAACATGATCACCCGCTCGAGCATCCTCACGATCGACAAGATCGTGTTCGTCAACCTCGACGAGACGGGGCTCCCCACCCCGCACGGCTATGCCGAGATCACCTACGAACGAGATCGCATCCCCTCGCAACGGCCGGAGTGAGGCCAGCACTCGACCCGCCAGACCTTCCGACGCCATCGACACCGCGTTCGCGCGAAAGCGTCATGATCGGCGTCATCTCGCCCGCCTTCCGTTCCGCCTCACGAGCTCCTGCCATCGGTCGATGGCCGGCTCGTGGAATCGCGCAGCGCCAGTCGGGGCTCGATGAGCGATCGCTCCGGCTCTCGGGTGCCGTCCTCGATGCGAGCCAGCAAGAGACGCGCAGCCTCCCGACCGACGTCGACACTCCCGTCGTCAATGGAGGTCAGCGAGAGGTAGCGCGCACTCGCGAGCGGGGAATCGTCGTAGCCGATCACCGATACGTCTCGCGGCACCGACAACCCCCGCTCCCGGATGGCGGCGAGCGCGCCGATCGCCATGATGTCGTTGGCGGCGAATACGGCGGTGGTGTCAGGGAATCGCTCGAAGAGCTCACACGCCCCGGCATATCCGCCTCCCTCGGTGGTGCGCTGTCCATGCCCTGAGATCCGAGGCTCGAGCCCGGCGTCGCGGATCGTGCGCTCGAACGACGCCGCACGAAGCGAAGCAGCACCTCCGGAGCCTGTGAGATGGCCGATGCGCGTGTGACCGAGGTCCAGGAGATGCCCGACCGCGAGAGCGGCGCCTGCCTCGTCGTCGTTAGCGACGACGTCCGCCCCTGGGATGCCTCGCTCACGGCCGCCCACGACGACCGTCGGCACGGGATATCCGGCGCCCGCGGCGAGACTCGGCTCTCCCGCGATGACGAGTCCCTCGACGTTGGCCGCGAGAAAGCCGTCGGCCGGCGACCGTTCCAGATGCGAGTTGAGCTGGGCGTCCGCGACGGTCACATGGAAACCGGGGCCGCGGAGCACTTCGCGCACCCCCTCGAGCAGGTCGACGAACCAGAGGTTCCTGAAGTCGTCGATGACAATGCCGATGCTCTTCGTGCGATTGCCGGCGAGCGCGGCAGCGGCCCGACTGGGACGGTAGCCGAGCGCGTCGATCGCCTCTTGGACGGCTGCCCTGCGGTGCTCGCTGACGCGCGAAGAACCCTGCAAGACGAGGGAGACGAGCGATTTGGACACTCCGGCGCGGTGGGCGACGTCGTAGATCGTGGGCCGAGGCCGATCCATGCCCAGCGACATCGTGAATCCTTACGACGAATATTTCTTTATCTTTGACAGGACATTATTACGTGAGTACGATCCTATTGTAGCGCTCCAACGGTAGGTCGGGAAACGGCCGACCTCCCCCACAGTTCAAAGGAGAATGCCCATGCCAGAGTCTCTTGGCGTCGCCGTCATCGGCGCGGGAATGGCCGGCAAGGCCCACGCCGCTGCCTACCGCACCGCCTCGACGCTCTACAACCCGACATTGCCGAAGATCCGGCTCGTGTCGATCGGCGACGTCAACCCGGAGTTCGGCGGTCTCGCCGCCCGTCGCTTCGGTTACGAGCGCACCGACCCATCATGGCAGGCCATCGCCGAGGCCGACGACATCGACGTCGTGAGCGTCGTCATCGCCAACTCGCTGCACCGCGAGGTCGTCGAGGGACTCCTCTCCGCCGGCAAGCACGTCTTGTGCGAGAAGCCTCTCAGCGACACCATCGAGGATGCCCGTGCGATGGCTGCGACGGCGAACGGCGCCCCGACGCTCGCCCGCGTCGGCTTCACCTTTCGCCGCACCCCGGGCATCGTCTACATCCGCGACCTCATCCGGTCGGGCGTGCTCGGCGACGTCCTGCACTTCAGCGGCCGTTACTGGACCGACTACGCATCGAGCCCCCACGCCCCGATGAGCTGGCGTTACAAGGGCGGCCTGGGTTCCGGTGCCCTCGCCGATGTCGGCAGCCACCTCGCCTACGTCTCCGAGTTCCTTTGCGGTGACATCACCTCGGTGAGCGGGGGACGGCTGAGCACCGTCATCCAGGAGCGTCCTCTCCCCATCGGCGCCGTGCTCGGTCACGACCACAGCGCCGTCAGCAACGTGTACGAAAAGGTCGAGAACGATGATTACGCCGCGTTCTCCGCATCCTTCGGCACCGGCGTCGGCGGCTTCGAGGTGTCGCGCGTCGCAGCCGGACACGCCAACAGCCTCATCCTCGAGGTCTTCTGCGAGAACGGTGCGGCGCGCTTCAACCAGCGCCGTCCGGCCGAGATCGAGCTCTTCCTCAACGAGGGCGAAGGCGCGCAGAACGGCTACCGCCAGGTCATCCTGGGGCCGGCCCACCCCTACATCGCGGGCGGTCTCGCGATGGACGCTCCGAGCGTGGGCTTCGGCCAGAACGACGCATTCGGCTACCAGGCCCGCGCCTTCCTCGAAGAGGTCGCCGGTATCCCCGAGGAGGAGTCGCTGCCACGCTGCGCCACCTTCGACGAAGGCGTCCACAACATGGAACTGCTCGGCGCGGTCGCCGAGTCGGCCGAGAACGGCGGCGCGACCGTCTCCATCGCGAGCGAAGGAGAGCGACGATGAGACTCGGCGTCTACAACGCGATCCTGCACGACCGGTCCCTCCCCGAGGCGCTGAAGGTCGTCGCCGATCTCGGTCTCACGGGAATCGAGATCAACTCGGGCGGATTCCTCCCGGCCGTGCACATCCCCACCTTCGACGAGATCCTCGAGAGCGACGCGGCGCGCGACGACTACCTCGCGATCTTCGAGGGAACAGGCGTCGCCATTGCCGGGCTCAACTGCAACGGCAATCCGCTGCACCCGAACTCAGCGATCGGAGACGCTCATGCCGAGGACGTACGGCGCTCGATCCGCCTCGCGAACCGCCTCGGCCAGCACCGCGTCGTCACCATGTCGGGCCTCCCCGGCGGTGAGCCTGGCGCGACGGTCCCCAACTGGATCGTCAACGCCTGGAACTCCGCAGCGCTCGACGCGATCGACTACCAGATGGGAGTCGCAGCCGAGTTCTGGAGCGAGACCGACAAGCTCGCGCGCGACCTCGACGTGAAGGTGGCCCTCGAACTGCACCCGCAGAACGTCGTGTTCAACCCCGCCAACATGCGCGAGCTCATCGAGCGCACCGGTGCCACCAACGTCGGCGTCGAACTCGATGCCTCGCACTTGTTCTGGCAGCAGATGGACCCGGTGGCCGTGGTCCGCGACCTCGGCCCGCTCGTGTTCCAGGCCGCCGCGAAGGATGTGCGCATCAACCCCGCCGCCTCGATCTACGGCGTGCTCGACAACAGGTTCCGCAAGCTCTCCCCCGAGGAGCCACGCACCAACCTGGGCGGCGACGAGTGGGCGAACGAATGGCCGAAGGACTCCGCGTGGGACTTCGTCGCGCTCGGCAAGGGTCACGACGTGGAGTTCTGGACCGAGTTCCTGCGTGCGCTGTACGAGGTGGACCCAGAGATGCTCGTGAACATCGAGCACGAAGACGTGTCCCTCGGCCGCATCGAAGGACTCGAGGTGGCGTCCGACATCCTCAAGCGGGCCGACGCGGCCCTCACGGAGTCGCTCATCCGATGACGACCACTCCGGTAGCCCGCTACGCCGAGTGTGTCCGTTTCCGACGAGCGTGCCCGCCGTAACGGTACGTCTCGTCGGAAACGGACACACTCGGCGCTGCGCCGCGCCGCGCAGCACGGAGCAGCGCGGCGCGGCGTCCAACGGGGTTGGACGACGACCGTCAGCCGCGGGCGGCAGCGATGAGATCCCTCAGCTTCTGAAGCTGCGACGTGGCGGACCCCTCGACATCCTCGTCCTCGGCGAAGACGTTCGAGACGATGATCGCCTCCGGATCATCGAGGAAGCCGGAAGTTGCGAGGGCTCCGAACAGTTCGGCCCAGTCGACGTCGCCGTCGCCGATGTTGAGGTGCTGGTGGACCCGTGCCGCGTTACCGGGAGGATTTGAGATGTAGCGCAGGCCGTGGGAACGGTGGTGATCGAACGTGTCGGCCGTGTAGACGGCGCGCAGGCGCGAACCCAGCTCCGGGATGAGCGTCGCCGCGCGGTCGCCGTAGTGGAAGGTGTGCGACCCGACGTAGACGAAGCCGATCGCGGAGGAGTTCAGTCCCCGCAGCACCCGCCACGCCTCGAGGCCGTCCTCGACGAAGTCGTCGGGGTGCGGGTCGAAGTTGAGCTGAAGCCCCTCACGCTCGACGATCGGCAGCAGCGTCTCCATCGAGGCGTAGAAGGCGGCCTCCGACTCTTCTCCTCGCTCCGGACGCCCGCTGAACTCGCTGTTGATCACCCGCACATCCAGCTCGACGGCAAGCTGCAGGATGCGCGTGAAGTTGCGCACAGCAGCCGACCGCTCGGCCTCGACCGGCGAGGAGATCCGCTGCACGGGCAGAAGCGAGGTGATGCCGATCCCTGCATCGGCCACCCGCTTCTTGAGCGCGACGACCAGTGCGTCGTCGGCCCTCGGGTAGCGGAAAAACGGGCCGAAATCCGCGTGCGGGGTGAGCTGCAGGTACTCGTAGCCGTATCCTGCGACGACATCGGGAAATTCGAGCAGCCCACGATCGTGGTGCAGCGGGGTGGGGTCATAGGCGATCTTCACCATTGGGGATCTCCGTTTCTCAAGGTGTGTTCTAGGCGTAGAACGCGGGCTTGTGAATGTAGTTCACGTCGACGCGACGACCGGTTGCCTGCGCCTCGACCCCCGCTTCGCAAGCCGCTGCCACGCGATAGCCGTCCCAGGCGCTCGGTCCGTCGATCTCACCACGTTTGACGGCGTCGACCCAGCGCTGCACCTGAGTGTCATAGGCAGCGCTGAAACGTGTGCGGAAGTCCTGATGCTCGGCCACCTGGAAGGAGCCGTCGCGGAACACTCCGATCCCGGCTGAGCGGCCGATCTGGGCGACGCCCTTCTCGAAGACGGCCTCGGTCGCGACCTGGTAGCCGAACTGGATGTTCACGTTGATCTCCACGTTCGCCAGAACCCCGCTCTCGGTCTCGATCATGACGAACTGCGGGTCGTTGAGCCAGGACGGTGCCAGGGTGTTGCGCTTGAGCTTGCGCACCTCGACCGAGGCGATCGGCGAACCGACAAGCCACGGAACGATGTCGAACTCGTGCACGACCGAGTCGGTGATGAGCATGGAGTCGACGTATCCCTCACCGGTCTTCTGGTTTCGATGGGCGCAGTGCAGAGTGATGAGGCCTCCGGCGTCGCCCGACTCGACGAGCCGGCGCAGCTGGATGTACTCCGGATCGAAACGACGCATGAAACCGACCTGGATATGCGGGCGGTCGAGCCTCTGCTCGGCTTCCAGCACCCTCAGCGACGACTCCGAATCCGGAGTGAGCGGCTTCTCGCAGAGGATCGCGAGCTTCGCCTCGAGCGCCGGCAGCAGTACCGGTTCGTGGAACCTGCCAGGGGTCGCGACGAGCACCGCGTCGACGGCATCCGCCTCGATCGCGTCTTCGATGCGACGGAAGGCAACCGCGCCAGGGGTCTGGGCTACAGCAGCGCTGGCGCGGGCTTCGTCGGGCTCGACGATCGCCGTCACGGTGGCGCCGCTGACGCGGTGGTTGATGCGGGTGACATGGTCTGCACCCATGAGGCCTGCGCCGACGACGCCGATGCGCAATTCAGTGGTTTCGGTCATGATCTTCTCCTCGTGCTCGTCAGCTCACCCGCGCCATGCGCGTGCAGCCGAAGATGTGTTCGCGCGTTCTGGCGGCGATCGGGAAGGGTGCATCGACATCGCAGCCGTACATGTCCTGCTCCACGATTCCGAAGATCTCCGGGTCGATGGCGCTCACGGCCTCGATGATCGGCGCGAACTCGGGCACACCTTTCGGCGGCTCGACCATGATTCCTTCGGCGACGGCGTCGACGAAGGACTGATCGTTCTTGAGCACGTCGAAAAGCCGGCTCGTGTCGACCTGTTTGAGGTGGAGGTAGCCGATGCGCTCGGGGTAGGCCTGGATGAGCGAGAGGTTGTCGCCGCCATAATAGGAGAAATGCCCCGTATCCAGGCAGAGATTGGTGTAGCGCCGATCGGTCTCGTGCAGGAAGCGCTCGACCTCGCGGTACGTGCCGACGTGGCTGTCGGCATGCGAGTGGAACTGCTGCCGCATGCCGAACTCCTCGAAGATCGCCTTGCCGAGGCGGTCATGCCCGATGGCGAGCTTCTTCCACTGCTCGTCGTCGAGGGTACGGGCCTCGAGAGTGGCGCCGTCCTCGTGGCTGCGCCAGAGGTCGGGGATCACGACGAGGTGCTCCGCGCCGAGCCTCGTCGCGAGCCCGGCCACCTCGAGCGACTGGTCCCAGGCGCGCTTCCACTGCTCGTCGCCCTTGTGAAACCCCGTGAACACAGTCCCGGCAGAGAGCTTGAGGTTGCGCTTTCCGAGCTCGTCCTGAAGCCTGCTCGGATCTGTCGGGAGGTAGCCGTACGGGCCGAGCTCGATCCATTCGTAACCCGCCTGCTGAACCTCGTCGAGGAAACGCTCCCACGGCACCTGCTTCGGGTCGTTCGGGAACCAGACTCCCCAGGAGTCTGGGGCCGTGCCGATGCGCAGGCCCGGGTTGGTGGTGTCAGTCATACCGACGATGTCCTTGTCTCTGGTAGTCGTTGTTGCTGGGGGATCAGCCGATCAGCGGTCGCTGCCTGCGCTGCTGTTCGAGGTATTCTCCGCGCGCATCCCGCGTGCTCTCGAGCGTCGAGACCTCGGCGACCGGCACATCCCACCAGCCTTCGCCGTCCGGCGCGTAGAGATGAGGGTCGCTGTTGATGTGGATGAGCGTGGTCGTGTCGGAGGCTTTTGCCTTCGCCATCGCCGCCGTGAGGTCAGCGACCGCATCAGGGCCAGGAGCGACCTCGATGACGTCGACTCCGTAGCTCCGTGCGTTCATCGCGAGGTCGATGGGGAGTAACCGCTCGCCCTCGAAGTTGCGTGCACTCTCGTCGAGGAAGCGGTACTTCGTGCCGTAGCGCTCCGAGCCGACCGTCTCGGACAGGTGACCGATCGAGGCGTAGCCGTGGTTCTGAATGAGGACCACGATGATCTTGATGCCCTCGGCGACGGCCGTGACGAGCTCAGTGTGCAACATGAGATAGGAGCCGTCGCCCACCATGACGATGACGTCGCGATCTGGGGCGCCCCGTCGCACGCCGAGCCCTCCTGCGATCTCGTAACCCATGCAGGAGAAGGCATATTCGACGTGATAGCCGAGCGCATCCCGCACTCGCCACAGCTTGTGCAGGTCTCCGGGGAGCGAGCCGGCGGCCTGAACGATCACGTCGCGTGGCTCGCTCGACGACTGCACGGCGCCGATGATCTCGGGCTGGCCAGGCAGGGCGAGACCCGACGGCTCGAACGCGGCGTCGACCGCGGCATCCCATTCGGCCTTCTCCCGACGGATACGCTCGGCATAATCGCCACTCACGCGGAAACCCGTCAGCTCGCTCGTGAACGCCTCGATCGTCTCTCGGGCATCGGCGACGACCGGAAGACGCGAGCCGTGCTTGTAAGCGTCGAAGGATGCGACGTTGACGTTGACGAAGACGACATCGGGGTTCTGGAACGCGGTGCGACTCGACGTGGTGAAATCGCTGTAACGCGTGCCGATGCCGATGACGACATCGGCGGCGGCGGCGAGGCGGTTTGCCGCGGTCGTGCCGGTGGCGCCGACACCACCGAGATACTGGGGGTGGTCCCAGGCGAGAGATCCGCCGCCTGCCTGCGAGGTGCCGACCGGGATGCCGCTCAGCTCCACGAACCGGCGGAGCTGCTCCTCGGCGCTCGAATAGATGACGCCGCCGCCAGCGACGATGAACGGATTCCTGGCGTTGCGTATCGCCGCGACCGCACGCTGGAGCGCGCCGTGTTCGGGCAGCGGACGGCGGATGTGCCACTCGCGCTCCTGCAGGAACTCGAGTGGCACGTCGATCGTCTCGGCCTGCACATCCTCTGGCAGGGCGATGGTCACCGCGCCGGTCTCGACGGGGTCGGTGAGCACGCGCATGGCCGCGAGGGCGATCGAGTAGAGCTGCTCCGGCCGCTGAACGCGATCGAAGAAACGTGAGAGCGGGCGGAAGGCGTCGTTGACGGTGAGGCCGATGTCGTGCGGCATCTCTAGCTGCTGCAGCACGGGGTCGGCCACGCGGGTGGCGAAGGTGTCGCTGGGCAGCAGAAGGGCGGGCAGCCGGTTGGTCGTGGCGAGCGCAGCACCGGTGAGCAGGTTTGCCGCACCGGGTCCGACGGAGGCCGCACTTGCGTAGGTTCCGCGACGGCGGTGCACGCGCGCGTAACCGACCGATTGATGAACCATGGCCTGCTCGTTGCGGGCCTGGAAGTACGGCATGAGTTCGGGCTGCTCGACATTGAACTGTCTGAGCGCCTGACCGATACCCGCGACGTTGCCGTGCCCGAAGATTCCGAACATTCCCGGTATGGTGCGTTCGCGCACCTCGCCGTCGACGGTCCATTGCCGGGCCAGGAACTCGACCAGCGCCTGGCTGACCGTCATCCGTTTCGTCGTCATCGACGCTCTCCTTCCGAGGGTGGGGTGTAGGGCAGACGGGAGTCGATCGGCTCGAGCGTCCAGGTGTCGCGGATCCAACCGTGGGCGGGATCGTCGCTGATGAGCCAGACGCGGTCCGGGTCGGGGCCGGCCATGACGTTGAGATAGTAGAGGTCGTAGCCGGGGGCGGCGACGGCCGGGCCGTGGTAGCCGAACGGCACGAGCACGACGTCGCCGCTCGTCACGCGCGTGTCGATCGAGATCTCGCCGGCCGGTGAACTGCTCGTGCTGAAGAGGCCGAACGGTGCGGCGGAATCCGGTGCCTCCAGCCCGCGGGCGACCTCCGACTCGAAGTAGTAGATCTCTTCCAGCCGGCTCTCATGACCCGGCACCTGCTCGTCGTGCTTGTGCGCGGGGTACGACGACCAGTTCTCGGCCGGTGTGATGACCTCGCACACGATGAGCTTCTCGGCGTCGAGCGCACCGGGCACGCCGAAGTTGTGCACCTGGCGACTCGAGCGCCCCGCTCCGCGCAGTTCGACCGGCACCTCGTCACGCGCGAGGTAGACCGTCGGCTTGACGATCGTCGCGGGAGCCTCCGCCACGGCGAAGCGCCCCTCCCCCGTGATCGTCGCCGTCGTGCCGACGCCCAGGTAGAGCACGTCGCTCGGTCCATCGAAGACGGAGGCGCGACCCGCGAGCGTGTCGCGCCGTTCGGCGCCGTCGGCCGAACGCGAGACGACCTCGAACGACCCCGCCAGCGGCACGACGATGCGCTCGATCCCGCCAGCGGGAACGGTCAACCGACCGTCCGCCGCGAGCGAACCGACGCGGATGCCGGTGTGCTGCCAGCCGGGAATCGTCGAGTCCACGACCGTCTGCCAACCGTCGTCGGCCCGGCTCCCGCGGGGGATCACCCACTCGTCGTGTCGAGGCATCCTGTTGCTCCGTCGTCGATGTCGTCGTGCTAGTTCTGGGGGAAGCCGAGATTGATGCCGCCGTGGCTCGGGTCGAGCCAGCGTGAGGTGATCGCCTTCTGCTGGGTGAAGAAGCGGACGCCCTCGGCGCCGTGCGCCTTCGTGTCGCCGAAGAGCGAGTCCTTCCAGCCGCCAAAGGAGAAGGTGGCCACCGGGACGGGGATCGGCACGTTGATGCCGATCATGCCGACCTGGATCTCGTTCTGGAAGCGGCGGGCCGCGCCGCCGTCGTTCGTGAAGATGGCGGTGCCGTTGCCGAAAGCCCCGGCGTTGATGAGCGCGACGCCCTCCTCGTAGCTCGCCACCCGCACGATGGCGAGCACCGGGCCGAAGATCTCCTCCGTGTAGACCTTCGAGTCGGTGGGAACGTTGTCGATGAGCGTCGGGCCGAGCCAGAATCCGGATGCGTCGCCGTCGACCTCTACGACCCGACCGTCCACGACGACCGTCGCACCGTCCTGCTCCGCGATCTCGATGTAGGAGGCTACCTTGTCGCGGTGCTGCTCGGTGACGAGCGGTCCCATGTCGCAGCCGCGGCGGCCGTCGCCGATCTTCAAGGTGGCCATACGCTGGCCGATCTTCGCGATGAGCTCGTCGGCGACCGGCTCGACAGCGACCACGACCGAGATCGCCATGCAGCGCTCGCCGGCCGATCCGAAACCGGCGTTGATGGCGGCGTCGGCGGTCAGGTCGAGATCGGCATCCGGGAGGACGAGCATGTGGTTCTTCGCCCCGCCGAGCGCCTGCACCCGCTTGCCGTGAGCGCTGCCGGTCTCGTAGACGTAACGGGCGATGGGCGTCGAGCCCACGAAGGAGATCGCGCGGACATCGGGGTGTGTGAGCAGGCCGTCCACCGCCTCCTTGTCGCCGTTGAGCACGGTGAAGACGCCATCGGGCAGCCCGGCCTCCTTCCACAGCTTCGCAACCCAGATCGCGGCCGTCGGGTCTTTCTCGCTCGGCTTCAGCACGACCGTGTTTCCCGCCGCGATCGCGATCGGGAAGAACCACATCGGCACCATCGCCGGAAAGTTGAACGGACTGATGATGCCGACGACCCCCAGCGGCTGCTTGGTCGAATACACATCGATGCCGGTCGAGACCTGCTCGGAGAACTCGCCCTTCAGGTGGTGGGCGAGCCCTGTCGCGAACTCGACCACCTCCTGTCCGCGCGTGATCTCGCCCAGGGCGTCGGAGAGCACCTTGCCGTGCTCCGAGGTGATGATCTCGGCGAGCTCGCCTTTGCGCTCGTTGAGGAGCTCGCGAAAGGCGAAGAGGATGGTCTGCCGCTTGGCGAGCGAGAGGTCGCGCCAAGCGGGGAACGCACGCTTGGCGGATGCGATCGCGGCGTCGATCTCGGCAGCGTCGGCCAGACCAACCCGCTTCGTGACCGTGCCGAGGGCTGGATCGTAGACCGGCGCGGTGCGTCCGCTCGCGTTCACGTGTTCGGCACCGTCGATCCAATGCGGGACGACGGGGAGCTCTGAGGTTGTCATGGGGTGGCTGCTTTCTGTCGGTGCTCGATGCCGGGGCATCAGGAGTGCACGAGGGCTGACGCGGTGTCGACGGCGGCGGAGACGTCTCCGCCGGGGGGATAGAGGAGCGTGCGGCCCACGACGAGGCCCCGCACGCCGGGCAGGGTGAGAGCCGCCTCCCACGAGGAGTAGGTCTCCTCCTGATTGCTCATCTGGTCGCCGCCGAGAAGGAGCGTGGGCAAGGTCGTCGCCGCCATGACCCGCTCCATGTCGGCGACGACGGGGAGCTTGAGCCAGGAGTAGGCGGAACTCGTGCCGAGAGCGCTCGCGATGGCGACGGATTTGACGACTGCGTCGGTCGTGAGGTCGTTGCGGATGGCTCCGTCGACCCATTCGCTCATGAACGGTTCGAGCATGATGGGCAGACGTGCCGCTACGGCGGCATCGACCGCGCGGGCGGTCGCCTCGATCGACGCCGCCGACCCCGCATCGGACAGGTTGATCCTGATCAGGAGCTTGGCGAAGTCGATACCGGCTTCGACCATGCTCGGCACGTCGTAGGACGTGAACCGGTCGTCCATCTCGAAGACGGCGGATTTCAGGCCGCCACGGTTCATCGAGCCGACGACGACCTTGTCGTCGAGCGCACCCAGGATCGCCAGGTCCTCGATGATGTCCGGGGTGCCGAGCACGCCGTCCACGCCGGGGCGGGAGATCGCCAGCACGAGTCGCTCGAGAAGGTCGTAGCGATCGGCCATCGCGCTCTCATTGGGGCCGACGCCGAGGGCACCTCGGGCGGGATGGTCCGCAGCCACGATGAACAACCGCCCAGATTCCCGCAGGAGCGGCCGCCGTGCGCGCTGCCGCAACAGCTCGGAGACGAGTCCAGGGGACGTGGCGCGAATCGATCGCAACCGTTCGAAGTCAAGCGTCGGCATTCTCGATGCTCCTCACGATCTCGGTGACCTCATCGGTCGTCGGCATGGCGGTAGAACATTCCCGGCGGCCGGCGACGATCGCGCCGGCGACGTTGGCGAAGGTGAGGATGCTCTCGAGCGGCCATTCCTGGAGGAGGCCGTAACAGAGCGCGCCGCCGAAGCTGTCGCCGGCACCGAGGCCGTTGACCACATGAACAGGATACGGACGGACCTCGACGCTCTCGTCGCGAGTCTTGGCGAGCACGCCCTTCGGCCCCTGCTTGACAATGGCGAGTTCGACGCCGCGCTCCAGCAGGGCATCGGCCGCACGGTGGGGATCGGTCTCGCCGACGGCGATCCGGCACTCGTCGGCGTTCCCGACGGCAACGGTGACCTGTTCGAGCGCGCGGGAGACCTCGCGGCTCGCCGACTCGTCGCTCGGCCAGAACATGGGCCGATAGTCCAGATCGAGGATCGTGTGCCGAGCCCGCCGACGAGCCATCCAGGCGGTGTAATGAGCCGATCTGCTCGGCTCCTGCGAGAGGCCGGTGACCGTCGACCAGTAGATCCTGGCGTGGGCGATCGAGTCGAGATCGAGCTCGTTGTTCTTGATGACCAGATCAGGAGCGATCGGCTGACGGTAGAAGTAGAGCGGAAAGTCGTCCGGCGGAAAGATCTCACAGAAGGTCACGGGAGTGTTGAGCCCCTCGACCGCGCGCACGAACTCGTCGCTCACACCAAGACGGGTGAGTTCGGAGTGGACGAAGCGGCCGAAGGGGTCGTTTCCGGTGCGAGTGATGACGGCGCTGCGAAGACCGTGGCGTGCCGCCGCGACGGCGACGTTGGTGGCGCTTCCGCCCAAGTATTTGCCGAACGTCGACACCTCTTCGAGGCCGACGCCGTCCTGCAGTGGATAGAGATCGATCCCGACACGTCCGATGCTCACTACATCGAAACGACGGGGATGCTTCTGTTCGGTCATACCGCTCCGTACAACTTTCTTCGTCGAGGTTCTCTTCAGGGTACCTCATCAATCACGCTTTTGTCAGGACATACTTACATTTAATACGATAGAATTCGAATCGCATCAAGAATAGTCCTTAATTGTTAGGACATAAAGACGTCTTATACATATAGTGATGCGGACTGTTGCGCACCAGCGGATGCCGGAGCGCCGAGACCGATGGAGGAACCATGACGCTGCCATCCGAGCAGGCGACCGCCGCCACCACATCCCGCCCGCCACTCCTCGAGGCAGCGGAAAGCACGCCGACCAGTCTCTGGAACGACTCGGCTGATCCTCGCGAGCTGGCGGAGTCGATCGCTTTCGGAGCTGTCGGAGCGACCTGCAATCCGGTCATCGCGCTCACCACGATCACGAGCAATCTCGACATCTGGCGACCGCGGCTCCTGGCCATCGCCGAGACCCACCCAACGGCGAGCGAATCCGAGATCGGCTGGAAGGCCGTCGAGGAACTCTCCGTCGAGGCGGCGCGACTGCTCGAGCCGATCTTTCGGGAGCACGGCGGCCGCAACGGCCGCCTCTCGATTCAGACCGACCCACGACTGCATCGAAATGCCGCAGCCCTCGTCGAGCAGGCCGTGCGCTTCTCATCGCTCGCGCCGAACATCATCGTCAAGATCCCCGCGACCAAGACCGGCATCGAGGCCATCGAGGAGGCCACCTATCGCGGTGTGAGCATCAACGCCACCGTCTCCTTCACCGTCGCACAGGCGATCGCCGTGGCCGAGGCGATCGAGCGCGGTCTGAACAGGCGGGATGCCGAGAGCCTGCCGACCGACGGCTTCGGCTCGGTCTGCACCATCATGGGCGGCCGTCTCGACGACTGGCTAAAGGCTTCCGCTGCGAAGGCGCGCATCTTGATCGAGCCTGGATATTTCGAGTGGGCGGGCGTCGCGGCGCTCAAGAAGGCCTACACGATCTACCGCGAGCGCGGCTACCGCACGCGCATCCTCTCGGCCGCCTTCCGCAACCATCTGCAGTGGAGCGAGCTCGTCGGGGGCGATCTCGTCGTCTCACCGCCCTTCGATTGGCAGCGGCGCATCAACGAGAACAACATCCCCGCCGTGGAGCGCATCGGCGTGCCGGTGGAGCCGCACATCATCCAAACCCTGCACGACCGTCTTCCCGAGTTTCGCAAGGCGTACGACGAGGACGGCATGCCGGTCGAGGAATTCGAGAACTTCGGAGCCACCCGCCGCACACTGCGCCAGTTCCTCGAGGCCGATGCGGCACTCGATTCGCTGATCAGAGACGTGCTCATGCCCGCGATCTAGCATCTTCGTCTACGTGGGAAGGTGCCGGTCTGCCATGCACAGCACGGTGGCCGAGCCTGTCGAAGCCGTGCGACCGTGCCCGTCAGAACAGCCGGGCGGCCTTCCGGCCGGCCGGCTCCTCCAGATCGAGCAGGAATCGCTTGCGCGCCAGCCCGCCCGCATACCCGGTGAGCGTGCCGTCGGAGCCGATCACACGGTGACACGGCACGACGATCGAGATCGGATTCCTGCCGTTCGCCGCGCCGACCGCGCGGGCGGCTCCGACATCCCCCAGCCTCTCGGCCAGCTCCAGGTAGGAACAGGTCTCACCGTAGGGGATCCGAGCGAGCTCCGACCAGACCCGCCGCTGAAACTCGGTGCCGCGCGGAGCGAGCTCGATGTCGAAAACCCGGCGCCCACCCGTGAAGTACTCGTCGAGCTGCCAAACGGCAGCGGCGAAGTCGTCGGTGCGTTGCCCGAAACCGCTCGGGTCCGGCCGATGCAGGTGCTCCGCCATGTAGAGGCCGGCAAGCACACCGTCGTCCCCCACCAGGGTGAGCGGGCCGATCGGAGAATCGACGATCCGATGTGTTGCGGTCATCGCTGGCTCCCTCCGCCCGGCTGAATCTGGCCGCGGGCTTCGGGGCTTCGCCGCGATGCTGTCCATTCTGCAGCAGGAACCAGACGATCGAACAACCGAGAGGCGGCACACCTCTCCTGTGCACGCACGTCGACAATGTGCCACGGGCAGACGAGTCTCCACTCCCGTGCGGGTGAGCTCTCCGGTGAGCAGCCGTGTCGACATCAGCGTCAGCGCCGGTGAACGCAGAGAATCCCGCGTCGCAGTAAGGTCGCAGAAGGTGGGAGTTCACTGAGATTTGCAATGCCGCACCACACACTTGTCGTACGGTAAGCAGCATCGGCGCAAATGGGGGATGTATGAGCGCATCGACCAGGTCAGAAGAGTTCACACCGGTGTTCGAACGAGCACCGGAGATGGCGGGAACGGAAAACACCCGCTTTCCCGAAAGCGGGATGGCACCAGACACCGCGTACCAGCTCATCCACGACGAGACCATGCTCGACGGCAACTCGCGACTCAACCTTGCGACATTCGTCGGCACGTGGATGGACGATGCGGCCGACAAGCTCTATGCCGAGTCCTACGACAAGAACATGATCGACAAGGACGAATACCCGCGCACCGCTGCAATCGAGGAGCGTGCCTGGCGACTGATCGCCGATCTCTGGAACGCTCCAGACGCGAAGGCCGCGATCGGCACGTCGACGATCGGCTCATCCGAAGCGTGCATGCTCGGCGGACTCGCGCTGAAGCGCAACTGGCAACATGCGCGACGCGACGCCGGAAAACCCGCCGACAAGCCCAACCTCGTGATGAGCTCGGCGGTGCAGGTCTGCTGGGAGAAATTCTGCAACTACTGGGACGTAGAGATGCGACTCGTCCCTCTCACAGAGGAGCACAAGGTACTCGACGGCCATGACCTCGAGCGCTACGTCGACGAGAACACGATCGGCGTCGTCGCGATCATG
This sequence comes from Luethyella okanaganae, assembly GCF_042660285.1. Taxonomy (NCBI): domain Bacteria; kingdom Bacillati; phylum Actinomycetota; class Actinomycetes; order Micrococcales; family Microbacteriaceae; genus Luethyella; species Luethyella okanaganae. The sequence continues at coordinate 13,577 of NZ_JBHSTP010000001.1, read as the reverse complement.
GGTGTCACATACACGGGGATGTACGAACCCGTCGCGCAGATCGCCGCAGCCCTCGACGAGATCCAGGCGAAGAGCGGCCTGGACATCCCCATCCACGTCGACGGCGCATCGGGCGCGATGATCGCCCCGTTCCTGCAGCCCGACCTCGTCTGGGACTTCCGGCTCGAACGCGTTCACTCCATTTCGACGTCCGGCCACAAATACGGGCTCGTGTACCCCGGGGTCGGTTGGGTGATCTGGCGTGACGAGCAGCGACTGCCCGAGGATCTCGTGTTCCGGGTCAGCTACCTGGGTGGCGATATGCCGACGTTCGCGCTGAACTTCTCCCGCCCAGGTGCCCAGATACTGCTGCAGTACTACCTCTTTCTCCGACTCGGTCGAGCCGGATACACCGTCGTGCAGCGGGGCGCCCAAGACGTGGCGCACTTTCTCGCGAAGGGGATCCAGGGAACCGGTGCGTTCGACCTGTGGAACGACGGATCCGACATCCCGGTCTTCGCATGGCGACTCAAGGCGGGACACACGTCCAACTGGAACCTCTATCACCTGTCGGAGAGGCTCAGGATGCGCGGCTGGCTCGTGCCGGCATACCCGATGCCCGACAATCTCGGCGATCTCACCGTGCAGCGGGTCGTGGTGCGACAGGGACTGAGCATGGATCTCGCGCGCGACCTACTCGCCGACATCGTGACCGAGACCGCCTCTCTGGACGCACTCAAGTCGCCCATGCCCATGGAGGACGTCCACCCCACATTCCATCACTGAGATGGCGTCGCCATGGCGAGGTGCTCGCATCGGCCGAACACTCAGATGACCCCGTGCTCCTCGAGCATCCGACCGATGATCGTCTTCTCGACATACCTCCTTGCAAACCAGGTGACGGGCAGCTTCTTGCCGTCGCGCATGAACATGGTCGACTTCATGAGCTCCCGCACATCGTAGATCGAGCCGAACACCTCGGGCACGGCCCGCTCGATGTCGAGCAACTGGTAGACCGCCTCCATAGCAGTGCGCACCGAGTACTCGGTGGTGAAGATGCAGTCGCGAGTCGACTCGGCGAACTGGCCGATGAAAGCGAAGTTCGCCACCCCCTCTGGCACCACGTCTGGGCGATCCCCCGCCGCGCGCGGCAGGAAGAAGGCCGTGATGAACGGCATCATGCACGGGCGGGTGACGGCTCCGGATGCCGCGAGCTCATGGATCTCGTCTGAGGGCACGCCCATGTGGAACAGCCACTCCCTGGTGATCTCCTCACCGGTGCAGTCACGCATCGGCTTTCTCACGTAGTCGCCGGGAACATCCGTGAACAGGCTGTAGAACCAGACCACCGTCTGAGTGGCGGGTTGTCTGGAGAAGTGCGGTTGCCGGTTCACGGTCCAGCTCAGCAGCCAGGCGCTGTCCTTCGCCGAGACGATCCCGCCGGTGACGACCTTGCCCCCCTGCGTCGGGCGCTTGGCGATCTTCTCGATGTATGCCGGAATGCGCTCGTCGAGCGTGGTGATCGACGCGGACTCCCATTGCGACTGCTCAGGGAACGTGCAGAACTTGTCGGGGCGGCCGAACGAGGCATCCTGCGCAGCGATGTTGCGCCAGAGATGCCAGCTTCCGCCGTCGTGCACGACCGGGTCGAAGGCGGCGGGAGCATGGTGATCGCCCCACCTCGAGTTCTCGACCAGCGAGCCGTTGGTGACGAACACCAGCTCGTTCTCAGTGGTGTCCACGCCGCCCTCGACGCCATCGCGAACCCAGACGATGCGCTTGGCGACCTTCTTCTCCGGGGTGATGTGGAATTGCACGTCCATGACACGAGTGTCGAACTGCATGGTCACGCCCTGCTCCCGCAGCCAGGTGATCAGCGGCAGCACGAGCGACTCGTACTGGTTGTATCTCGTGAACTTCAACGCGCTGAAGTCGGGCAAGCCGCCGATGTGATGGATGAACCGCTGCACATAGAGTTTCATCTCGAGGGCGCTGTGCCACTCCTCGAACGCGAACATCGTGCGCCAGTACAACCAGAAGTTCGAGTCGAAGAAGTCCTGGCTCATCACCTCATCGATGCGCTTGTCGTATAGCTGCTCCGGTAGTTCGAGCACGAGGTCGACGATGTCTTTCGTAGCCCGCTTGCCGAGGGTGAAGTCCATGCCGGTCTCGGCATCCAGACCCCGGTTGATCGTGGCCCGTTGCAGTGAGAAGTTCGGATCGTCCTTGTTCAGCCAGTAGAACTCGTCGAGCACCGACCCGTCGACCTCGAGCGATGGGATGCTGCGGTACAGATCCCAGAGGCACTCAAAGTGATCCTCCATCTCACGGCCGCCTCGGATCAGCCAACCCGTCTCGGCATCGCCGGCGCCGTCGAGGGCGCCGCCGCCGATCGCTGACGCCTCGAGCACGGTGATCCGGTCGCCCGACATCTGCCCGTCCCGGATCAAGAACGCAGCAGCCGCCAAGGAGGCGAGGCCACCACCGACAAGATACGCCGACTTGTCTTCGACCCCCTCGGGTCTGCGCGGACGAGCGAATGCTTCGTAGTTGCCCTTGCCGTAATACACAGGTCCTCTTCCCCCCGAGAAGTCCTCTTCCCCCTTAGAAACGGACTACTACTCCCATCCTCCGTGTTGTCACCCGTTCTGCCTAGGCTTTTGCGTCGAGCGGCGAGAACGGCGCCCGGCTCGCTCCACTAACTTGGGCCATTCGGGAGTCTCGTCGGTCGCCCAGGCGGTCGTTCGGAGAACTGAGCGCCCCGGTCGCCAAGCGTCGTCAGACCTGAACAACGAGTGTCGCGAGCACCCGGGCAATTCCCGCTCCATCGCCGCCAAGCCCAACGGCGCTGCGACCGAAACAGGGCAAATCGCGGCAACATGCTCGGAACTGAAATACCGGTCAACCTATTTAGGGAGTCTCTTTACAAGGAGTCCCGAAATAGGTAGCCTGTACCGGTGGCTCGAAAATCAGCAGGTAAGTCAAGTAGGTTCTCGATGGCAGTCGTAGAGGAAATCGACAACGCGCGAAAGCATTCAGGCATGACCCACGCGAAGCTTTTCAAACTCTCTGGCATGTCGCAGAACTACTACTACTCACGCATGCGCGGCGATCTCCCCTTCAACACCAACGACATCGATAAGATCGCCCAGGCTATCGAGGCCAACCCGTTCGAGATCATGCATGCCGCATCCAAACGCTTTGACGCTGGCCAAGCGAAGTAGCGCAGCATGAGCTCGATCAAGTCCTATGAGACTGCGGCGAGCAAGCGCTTATCGTGTTCGCTACCGAAAGCCTGACGGCAGTCAGACCGACAAGCGCGGCTTCACTACCAAGCGCGACGCGAACCTCTTCCTCGCCACAGTGGAAGTCGACAAGGCGAGCGGCAGCTACATCGACCCCATGGAAGGTGCACATCGAGCCCGTCTGGGGAAGTCGCCGAGTCGGCACCGTCGAGCACTCCGACGTGCAGAACTGGCTCACCGCGCTCTCGGTCGGCGACCTCACCGCGAACCGTAAGCCGAAGTCGCCGAGAGTGTGGGCAAAATGTGGGCACGCGGCGCCTGAAACAACAAACGGCGACCCTATCAAGGGTCGCCATTGCCTGTATTTATATGGTTTGTAGCGGGGGCGGGACTTGAACCCGCGACACCACGATTATGAGCCGTGTGCTCTAACCACCTGAGCTACCCCGCCGCGACCGCATGCGCTACCGAAGCGACGCACGAAGCCAGAGCCCCGAGTCAGGATTGAACTGACGACCCCTTCCTTACCATGGAAGTGCTCTACCACTGAGCTATCGGGGCGAAGCCGCCGCGAGGATTCACCCGCCACGAAATTGGCAACCGGTAAAGGATATCAAAAGATTCGGACCCCCCGCGCACGCCGCCGACATTCGCTACGCCCGGTCCGCGCAGCGTGTCGCCCGAGATCATGCCTGCTGCCACCACCCGCAGCCGCCGTTCATCCGTGCCTGCTCCCACGCACCTCCTCGCCCTCGCGCTGCCCGTGAACAAACGCCCCCACGGACGTTCCATGCAAACGCTTTCAAATTCGCGGCTATGCACTATCGTGGCCGTCATGACAACCGAGTGGTGGCGTTCCGCCGTGATCTACCAGATCTACCCGCGCTCCTTCGCCGATGCGAATGGCGACGGCATGGGCGACCTCGCCGGAATCACGAGCAGACTCCCCGCCCTTCGATCGCTCGGTGTCGACGCCATCTGGCTGTCGCCGTTCTACACCTCCCCGCAGCGTGACGCCGGATACGATGTCGCCGACTATTGCGATGTCGATCCGCGCTTCGGCGCCCTCGCGGACTTCGACGAGATGCAGCGCGCGGCCCACGAGCTCGGCATCCGCGTGATCGTCGACCTCGTTCCCAACCACTCCTCGAGCGACCATCCCTGGTTCCAGGAGGCGCTCGCAGCACCCGAGGGCAGCGAGGAACGCGCCAGATACCTGTTCCGCGACGGCAAGGGCGAGCACGGCGAACTGCCCCCGAACAACTGGGAGTCCGTCTTCGGCGGCGCTGCCTGGACGCGGGTGAACGATCCCGACGGAACACCCGGTCAGTGGTACCTGCACATCTTCGACAGCTCACAGCCCGACTTCGACTGGGAGAATCCGTGGGTGCGCGAGCAGTTCCGCGACGTGCTGCGCTTCTGGCTCGATCGCGGCGTCGACGGATTCCGGGTCGACGTCGCGCATGGTCTCGTCAAGGCCGCCGGGCTCCCCGACTACACCCCGCCTGCCGACGCCGGCAGCATGGGCGGCGGGGCGAGTCCACTCGAACCCGTCATCGACGCGGATGCCGTGCCGTCGCCGCCCTACTGGGCGCAGGCCGGCGTGCATGAGATCTACCGCGACTGGCGCACACTGCTCGACGAGTACCCGGGCGAGCGCGTCCTCGCGGCGGAAGCCTGGGTCGACCCGCTCTCGCGCGTCGCCCTGTGGGTGCGTCCCGATGAGATGCACCAGGCCTTCAACTTCGCCTACCTCGAGACGCCCTGGTCGGGGCCGAGGCTGCGGGCCGTCATCGACGCCTCGCTCGACAGCTTCGCCGCGGTCGGCGCCCCGAGCACCTGGGTGCTCTCCAACCACGACGTCGTGCGCCACGCATCCCGTCTCGCCCTGGCCGCAGACAATCTGCAGGGTCACGGCATCGGTCCCAAAACCGTCGGCCTGCCTGACCCCATCGTCGGTCTGCGCCGGGCACGAGCAGCGACGGCTCTCATGCTCTCACTGCCCGGCAGCGCCTACCTCTATCAGGGCGAAGAGCTCGGCCTGCCCGAGGTGATCGACCTTCCGGATTCCGCTCGCGAGGACCCCACCTGGTTCCGCACGAACGGAGAGCGCTACGGACGCGACGGATGCCGTGTGCCGATCCCGTGGGAGTCCTCGGCACCCTCCTACGGGTTCGGCCCGACATCCAACAGCTGGCTGCCGCAACCGGCCGAGTGGGCCCGGCTGGCCCGGGACGCGCAGCAAGGCGTCTCCGGCTCGACCCTGGAGCTCTACACGCTCGCCCTCGCCTTACGCCACGAGCACGCCCTCGGCACCGGCACCCTCGAGTGGCTGTCCGACTTCGGCGACGACGTCGTGGCGTTCCGCAACGGGGCCGTGACGATCGTGGCGAACGTCGGTGCTGCTCCCGTGGAGCTTCCGGAGGGTACCGTCGTGCTCACGAGCGAGAAGTTGCAAGGACGCGCCCTCCCGCACGACACGACGGCCTGGCTGCTCGCCTGAGTTCTTGGCGGCGGCGCTGGGTTGGACGGCACGGCCTCGCGCCGACCCCGCCGCCTGAGCGCCGACCCGGCCGACCGGTCTGAGCGCCGACCCCGCCGACCGGCCTGAGCGCCGACCCGGCTGGGCAGCCTCCAGCGCCGACCCGGGGTGGGTCTCAGTGTTGGACCAGGCTGGGCCTCACCGCCAAACCCGGCTGGGCCTCAAGGTTGAACCAGGCTGGGCGGCCCCAATGGTGCCGCGACCGACAGACCCCCATCCGCCCGGTCGGTTCTAGCTGAGCAACGTAAGCACGCCGACGCAAACGCAGGATGAGGGGCGCGCTGAGCTTGCCAGCGCCTCAGCGCACCCCTCATCCTGCGTTTTGGATCATCCTGCGTTTTGGGCCGCACGACCATGGCGCCACCCCGGATTGGAACTCCAGAGATACTCGTCCCTCCGCACGAGTTCGAGTATCCCGGCCTCGACCTTCGCCCGGTCGTTCATGAGCATGCGGTAACTGATCCGCAGCACGACATAGCCCTGCATCACGAGCTCGAAATCTCTTGCGGGCAGCCTAGTTCGTGTTGGCGTAGAGCCATTCGAGCGGGTCGACCTTGGTTCCGGCGACACCGCCGAGCCGGATCTCGAAGTGCAGGTGCGGCCCGGTCGACATTCCGGTGTTACCGGTATTGCCGACGACCTGGCCGACCTTGACCTGGTCGCCGACCTTGAACCTCATCGAGCCGTGCTGCATGTGCGCGTAGACGCTCGTGACGAGCTTTCCGTCGATCATGTGGTCGATCATCATGTTGACGCCGAGACTGCCCTCGCCGTCCTCCGCGACGCGGACGATACCGTCGGCGATCGACTGGATCGGCGCACCCTCGCCGGGGTTGAAGTCTTGGCCACCGTGGTTGCTCGAGCAGCCGGCGCAGTCACGATAGCCGAAACGGTCACCGATGTGCACACCCACCGCGAACGGCCACTGGATGGTTCCATTCGGGTTGTTGGTGAACGTCGCCTCGAGACGGATACCACTCGCGGCCGCGGCCTCGGCTATCGTCGCCGACTCATAGCCATCGCGTTGGACCGTGATGCTGTCAGACCCGCTCGCCGCCTGGATGGACTGACCGGGCTCGGTGCGCTTCGGTGCCTGCGCGGCGCGCGCCGCGACCTGCACATCGGTGGTCGACAACAGGGCGTTGGCGGGAATCGAGGTGGCGACGGCCATGAGAGCGACGAACGACATGGCGAGGGCGGCCATGCCCTTCGCGGCGACGCGTCGCGAGAAACCACCCCGGTGGGGCGCACGGGAGGCCGGAGGGGTGACCGGACGCGAAGCCCCCATCGCGTCGTGGGACGCCCCGGCACCGTGATGGGCCTGCGCGCTGCCTGCGCGGGAGTCCAGGGCGGACGCGACGGACACGGTCTCCGCCGCACGACGGCTGGAGCGGCGACTCGGCCGTGTCTCATCATCGGAGGACCCGATCACGGGCGGCGTGACCGGGGACAGGGTCGACTCCGAGGGCGCAGCCACGGTTTCCGCGGCCACAGACACCACGCTCGCGCGCGATTCAGCTCGAGACGCCGCACCGACGAGCGGTCGGACGGCTGGCGCCGCCGCAGAGCCGCCGCGCGCCGCATCCGGCCCCGTCGGCTCCGTCGAGATCAGGGCGTCGAAAGCGCTGAGAAGGTCGATATGCGAGGCAGCGACACCCTCCGCCTCGGGTGCTGCGGGGCGAGCCGGCGTCTCGCCGACCGCTTGCGTCTCGGCCACGACTGGCAGAGTGTCTGCCACGGGCTCCGCCCGAAGAACAGCCCCGAACTTCTGCGCCGAAGCTTCCTGAGCCCGCTCGCGTTCACGCAACTCCCGACGAGTCAGCGGACGCGCCGTCGGCGCGAGGCCTCCGCTGCCGGGCACGGGGGCACCGGGCATAAGGGGGGTATGGGGCAAAACGTAGGATCTTTCCGCGTGGGGGGCGACGACGGGCGGGAGATGATCACTCGGGCCTATGCCAAAGTAACGAATCCATAAAGGATACCCAATTTCGGCGAAAAGGGCCAGGTGAGACCCCGATCCCACCCCCGATCAGGGGGCGTCACCGCGCTCGGTTCGACCACCCGTCACGGTCGAGCCGATAGAGAACATGGCGCGCGAGAGGACTCCCCACAGGCACATTCGGGTGCTCGAAGTCGTCCGCCGGATCATGCCGCATGCCCAGCCGTTCCATGACCCGCATCGACCGTTCGTTGCCCACCGCGGTCATCGAGACGACCTCGGCCAGACCCAGCACTTCGAACGCGAAACCGAGCACCGCGGATGCCGCCTCCGTCGCGAATCCCTGCCCCCACTCGTCCGCCGCGAGGCGCCACCCCACCTCGACCGCCGGCGCCTGCACCGAGCTGAAGTGGGCTTCGAAACCCGGCACGGTGAGGCCGACGAATCCGATGAACACACCCGTATCACGTCGCTCTACCGCCCAGAGCCCGAAGCCACGCCGCCGGAATGCATCCTCGATGCGACCGACGAAAGCGGCCGACTCCTCAGGAGTGAGCGGCGAGGGAAAGTGCTCCATGACCCGTGGATCGGCGTTGAGAGCCGAGAAGGGTTCCAGGTCGGCGTGCGACCAGCGGCGCAGCACGAGACGCTCGGTCTCTAGGCTCGGCCCCGGCGCAGCGGCATCCGCCTCTGTAGCCGTACGGCCGGTCTCGTTCATCCGTCAACACCAGACTCGGCGAGGGCGCGCTCGAGTTGCACGAAAAGGGTCGGCTCCGCGGCGATCGTGAGCGCCCGGCCCTCTGCCGCTCCCGCGAACCCGCCGACGCGCGCACCGGCCTCGCGGGCGATGAGCGCACCGGCGGCGTGATCCCACGGGTTGAGGTGCTTCTCGAAGTGAGCGTCGAGCCGCCCGGCAGCGACGGCGCACAGATCGAGAGCCGCCGAACCGATCCGTCGGATGTCGCGCACACGCGGCAACAGCCCCCGCATCACCTCGGCCTGAGCCGCACGCGACTCGGAGTTGTATGAGAAACCCGTTCCGACGAGGGCGTGCGCCAGGTCGACGTCGTGATTGACCACGAGCCTACTGTTGCGCAGCCACGCTCCCTCACCGACCGAGGCGGTGAAGACCTCGCCGGAGCTCGGATTGACCACGACGCCTGCGAGCGCCCGCCACGTCGACGGATCCGGATCGCCCTCGACCACCGCAATGCTCACCGACCAGGCCGGGATGCCATAGAGGAAGTTGACCGTGCCGTCGATCGGGTCGACCACCCAGGTGAAACCGCTCGTGCCTTCGGAGGCATCCGACTCCTCTCCGAGAAATCCATCGTGCGGACGGGCGTTGGCAAGCAGGCCTCGGATGAGCGCCTCGGCCTCCCGGTCGGCGTGAGTCACGATGTCGACGTCGCTGGACTTCGTCGCGGCGACCTCGACACCTTCGGCTTTGCGACGGGCGGCGAGCTCACCGGCCTGGATGGCGATGTCGCGGGCGAGGCTCAGCAGCTGTGCGGTCATGGTTCCACGCTAGCCCGTCAGCCGCATCCTCAGGCGGCACAGAACTCGTGTTCGATCGCGCACCTCGACGCGAGCAGGGATCGCGAGGAAGGTCGGAACATCACGCGGACGAGGGGGTGCCTGGGTCACAGACGCAAAGCAGGTGCCCGGGTCACAGACGCAAAGCAGGTGCCCGGGTCACAGACGCAAAGCAGGTGCCCGGGTCACAGACGCAGAGCGGATCCCCAGTCATGCGACCGCCGCATCTCGCACCTCGCGCCCGGCGCCCGGCACCCCGCACGATCAGATCGCGGCGAGCAGGCCCTCGCGCAGCGGGGTGGTCGGACGCCCGAGCAGTCTGGCGAGGTCGCCGCTCGTCTCGGCAAGCAGGCCATCGCGAGTGTTCGCATCGAGCGCGACAACGAAGCCGATGGTGCCCTCGTCGAGCCCGGCTTCCGCCAGAATCGCCGCGTGCTCCTCGGGGGTGACGGAACGGAAGACCACCTCACGGCCGACGATGTCACCGATCGTTGAAGCGAGCTCGTCGTAGTTCCAGGCGACGTCGCCGCTGAGCTCGTAGACCTTGCCGACGTGGCTCTCGTCGGCGAGCACGATCGCGGCCGCCTCGGCGTAGTCGGAACGGCTCGCGCTCGCGACGCGCCCGTCGCCGACGCTCGCCACGACGACGCCCGTCTCGCGCGCCTGCTGCAAGGCCTGCACATAGTTCTCGGTGTACCAACCGTTGCGCAGAATCGTGGCCGGGATGCCCGATTCGCGGATGAGCTGCTCGGTGGCCTTGTGCTCGGGGGCGAGCACGAGCTCCGAGACATCCGCACGCGGTGCACTCGTGTAGACGATGCGCCCGACACCGGCGGACACCGCGGCCGCGATCGCGTTGGCGTGCTGCTGAACCCGCTGGCCGACCTCGCTACCGGAGACGAGGAGCACGGCGTCGGCGCCGTCGAAGACGCCCTCGAGGGTCTCGGGACGGGCGTAGTCGATCTGTGCGGTCTTCACGCCGCGCGCGGCGAGTTCGGCGAGCCGCTCTGGGTTGCGTCCGGCGGCGACGATCGTGTCGGCTGGGGTACCCTTCGCGAGGAGGGTTTCGATGACGTGACGACCGAGCGAGCCGGTGGCTCCGGTGACGACGAGTGACATGGCACTTCCTTTCGTGGCATTGATGGCTGCACCATCTGCCAACCGGACGCCTCGACGATTGCTTCCCAGACAACGGTACCCACTTTGAAGTAAGGTACAAACCCCATGGTAAGAATTGCCGAACACGGGGATCTCCCCGGCTTCACGAACGGGATGTCTCCCGCAGCCTGCCCAACGCGCACTGTGCTCGACCACGTCACGAGCAAGTGGGGCGTGCTCATCTTGATCGCGTTGTCGCAGCAGTCACACCGTTGGGGCGAGCTGCGGCGCGCGATCGAGGGCATCAGCGAGAAGATGCTCGCCCAGACTCTGAAGACGCTCGAAGAGGACGGCTTCGTGCGCCGCGAGGCACAGCCCGTGATCCCCCCTCGTGTCGACTACAGCCTCACCGACCGGGGCCAGGAGCTCACGGCCCACCTCCTGCCGCTCATGGGCTGGATCGCCGACAACGCCGACACGATCCTCGACAACCCGCGCCGCGGCTGACGCCTCTGACGCCTCTGACGCGCAGAACCCGGATAGTCCGCGCGCTCCGTCGGCCGCGAGGCCCACGCGAGCGGCATCGAGGTCCTCCACGGTAGCCCAACGCGCGCCTCTTCAGCCGGGATGCCCCGCATACGCGGCTTAGTCGAGTCGTCCCTCGATCAGCGGGGTCAGTGGGAAGGCGCTCAAGCCGGTGAGGAGGTTCGTGGGCATGGGAGTCCTTTCGTCGGTGTGAGGTTCAGTCTGGGGCGATGCGGTTCAATCGGGTGCGCACGGCGATGCCCGCGCAGAGGATGACCACGATGCCTCCGAGGATTGTCGGCCAGGTCAGCTCTTCGTGCAGCAGCAGCGCCGCCCAGAGGATGCTGAGCACGGGTTGCACGAGCTGCACCTGGCTCACCTGCGCCATCGGGCCGATCGCGAGCCCTCGATACCAGGCGAAGAACCCCAGGAACATGCTCACCACAGCCAGATATCCGAACATCGCCCACTCGACCGGCGTACCGGCAGGCGGCTGTTGCACCCAGGCGACAGCTGTCAGCACGATCATCAATGGTGCGGCGACCACGAGCGCCCAGGACACCGTCTGCCACGACCCGAGCTCACGCGCGAGCAGACCGCCCTCTGCGTAGCCGATCGCCGCAGCGACGACGGCCCCGAACAACAACAGGTCCGACAGCGTGAGGTGACCGAACCCACCACCCTGCAACGACGCGAACACGATTGCGGCGACCGCACCGATGATCGCCATGACCCAGAACGCCACCGGCGGACGCTCATGCCCCCGGATCACCGCCATCACCGCAGTCGCAGCAGGAAGCAGTGCGATCACAACGGCACCGTGGCTTGCAGGAGCAGTCATCAGAGCGAACGAGGTCAGCAGCGGGAAGCCAACCACGATCCCGCCCGCTACCACGGCGAGACAGACCCACTGCACCCCACGCGGGAGCCGCTGACGGGTCACCGACAGCGCTACAACAGCGAGCAGAGCGGCGATGACCGCCCGTCCCGAGCCGATGAACAGCGGAGAGAGACCTCCGACCGCCACGCGAGTGAACGGCACCGTGAACGAGAACGCCACGACACCAAGCAATCCCCAGGCCAGTCCGGCACGGGACGTGGATATCACTGTTCGACCCGAGGCAGTAGCGCTACTCTTATCTGTCATGAACAACGATAGCAGTTTCCGGATCGTCGAGGAACTCCGAACGTGGATCGCGACCGCGCCCCCCGGCGCGAAGCTCCCGTCGACCCGGGAACTGGTCGCAAGACATGCAGCAAGTCCGGTGACCGTTCAGAGGGCGCTGCGCACCCTCACCACTCAGGGACTCATCGAGAGCAGACCCGGCGTTGGTACCTTCGTGCGTGCCGTCCGGACAGCGCAGCCACTGGACTACGGGTGGCAGACCGCTGCTCTGGGATCGCCACAATCCCACATCCCGACAGGGTCGGCGACGATGCGGCCGACACCGCCGAACACGATCGCCCTGCACGCCGGCTACCCCAACCAAGAGCTGCTGCCCGAACGCCTCATCCGCACCGCACTCAGCCGCGCTGCTCGCAGTAGCGCGGCGGTGACCCGATCCCCAGTGACCGGGCTTCCCGACCTCCAGGCCTGGTTTGCGGCAGAACTCGCGGCCACCGTGCCGGTCGGCGTCACCCCACCCACCGTGGGTGACGTGATCGTGCTTCCCGGGAGCCAGAGCGGACTCAGCTCTGTCTTCCGCGCCCTCGTCGGCGCGGGGCAACCGCTCTTGATGGAGTCCCCGAGCTACTGGGGAGCGATCCTCGCCGCCGCTCAGGCCGGCGTGAAAGTCATCCCCGTACCATCCGGCCCTACAGGACCGGACCCTGACGAACTCGCTCGCGCGTTCGAAGAGACCGGTGCGCGAGCGTTCTACGCCCAACCGAACTACGCCAATCCCACCGGCGCACAGTGGAGCCGCGCCGGAGCGCAGAACCTCCTCGACGTCGTCCACGCCCATGGTGCGTTCCTCGTCGAGGACGATTGGGCACACGACTTCGGCATCACCACCGATCCAAGCCCGGTCGCCGCGCTCGATGATCGCGGACACGTCGTCTACATCCGCTCCCTCACCAAGAGCGTGTCCCCGGCGATCCGGATCGCCGCAATCATCGCCCGCGGCCCAGCACGCGAACGCATCATCGCCGACCGTGGAGCCGCGTCGATGTACGTCAGCGGCATCCTGCAGGCAGCCGCACTGGACATCGTCACCCAACCCGGCTGGCACACCCACCTCCGCGGGCTCCGTCAACAACTCCGCGCCCGCCGCGACCTACTCATCGACAGCATGAACGATCACGCTCCCACCGCACACCTCACCGGCATCCCACCAGGCGGACTGAACCTCTGGTACCGACTCCCTGACACCATCGAACTCCCCCGCTTCGTCCGCGACTGCGAAACCAACGGTGTCATGGTCGCCTCCGGCACCGAATGGTTCCCCGCAGAATCAGCCGGGTCGTTCATCCGACTCAACTACTCCGGCATCAATCCCGGCACATTCCCCGATGCGGCACGCATCATCGGACACGTTCTCACCCAAGCGAGCTGACACCCCCGGTTGCTCGACATACGGACGAGCCAATCTCCGTCAGGCCTGCCCGCAAGCCGGTCGACTCGAGAACGTCCGTTTCCGACGAGTGTGCCCGCCATACCGGTACGCCTCGTCGGAAACGGACACACTCATGGCGTGGGCGGGGGCGGGGGGCG